>JWIT01000036.1 GCA_000949895.1 Agrobacterium arsenijevicii
GCTTGTCACCACGCTTGGTGTCGAGACGGCCGAGCGCCTTTTCGCGGCGGTCTTCCGGTTTGCCGGCAGCCCTGTCGAAACGCGGCCTGCCTTCCGGCGCGTCGCCCTTTGCCCATTCGGACCGGACAGCGCGCTTGGGCGTGTTTTCTTCCTCGTCGTCGGCGACGGGCGCATCATAGATCGGCGCATCGAAATTGGCGCCGGCCTGTTCGATAAGGCGAGGACCAAGCTGGTCGCGCAGCATGCGGCCACGCACTTCAAGCACCTTGCCTTCACCCAGATCACCGAGCTGGAACGGACCGTAGGAGATACGGATCAGGCGGTTGACCTCAAGACCGAGCGCGCCGAGCACGTTCTTGATCTCGCGGTTCTTGCCTTCGCGCAGACCCATGGTGATCCAGACGTTGTGGCCCTGGGTGCGGTCGAGCGTCGCGTCGATCGCGCCATAAAGCACGCCGTCGACGGCAATGCCGTCCTTCAACTTGTCGAGCGCTGCCTGATCGACCTCACCGTGGGCGCGCACGCGGTAGCGGCGCAGCCAGCCGGTCGTCGGCAGTTCCAGCACGCGGGAGAGACCGCCATCGTTGGTGAGCAGCAGCAGGCCTTCGGTATTGATATCGAGGCGGCCGATGGACAGGACGCGCGGCAATTCACCCGGCAGATTGTCGAAAACGGTCGGGCGGCCTTCCGGGTCAGAGTTGGTCGTCACCAGACCGGCGGGCTTGTGGTAAAGCCACAGGCGCGTGCGTTCAGCACCGCGAATGGGCATGCCGTCCACTTCGATCTTGTCCGAAAGCGTCGCATTCATCACCGGAGTGTCCAGCTTGACGCCGTTCAGCGACACGCGGCCTTCCATGATCATGCGCTCGATATCGCGGCGTGAGGCGACGCCTGCGCGCGCCATGATCTTGGAGATACGCTCGGGCTTGGTGCCGACGACGGCGTCCTGCACCGGAGCCGCCTTGGCTTCTACCGGTTTGTTTTCACGCTCGGTGGTGGGCTTGCCGGGGCCTTTCGGCTTCTTGTCGCGGCTAAAAGTCTTGCCACCGTCACGCTTCGGCTTGTCTTTAAAAGTCATTTGCTGTTTGCCTGTTGTTTGGGCTGTCCTATCAGGTCCAAGCACAAGGGTTAAGAGGAAATTGAAACGCAATGGCCGAAAGGACGCATTTCATGGAACTGGCGCTGGCGGAAGCCCGTGCCGCCGGCGAGCGGCAGGAGGTTCCAATCGGCGCCGTACTGGTTCTGGACGGCCGCGTCATTGCCAGTTCCGGCAACCGCACCCGTGAATTGAACGACGTGACGGCGCACGCCGAAATCGCCGTGATCCGCATGGCCTGCGAGGCGCTGGAACAGGAACGCCTGCCCGGCGCCGATCTTTATGTAACGCTGGAGCCCTGCACCATGTGCGCGGCGGCGATCTCGTTTGCCCGCATCCGTCGTCTCTATTACGGCGCGGAAGACCCCAAGGGCGGCGCGGTGCATAGTGGCGTGCGCTTCTTCAGCCAGCCGACATGCCACCATGCGCCGGATGTCTATTCGGGACTGGCGGAAAGCGAAAGCGCTGAAATTCTGCGGAAATTCTTTCGCGAGAAACGTCTCGACGAATAAGCGGCCGGCGGGAGGCACAGGCTTTCCCGCAGGCCATCAGCCATTCATTTTATCAGAAGGGGTTCCACCAGGGCTTGCCGGTGTTGGCGACGGCCGCTTCTTTCTTGCGGCGCTTTTCCTTCTTCTGCTCAGGCTCACCCAGATCAGTCAGCTGATCCTGCGGAACGCTGCGATATTCAGCCGGCGGATCGGTGAGGAACTTGCGCTGGGCGTTGACAACGGAGCCACCCTGGGACTCGGCCTTCGCCTTGCGGAAGGCTTCCCATTTCTGGCTTTCGGTCATCTGGCCAGCCGTGCCGTTACCGGCGAGCAGCGGCGAGCGGTAATGCGGATTGTTCTTGTTGGCATCCGCCTCATCGCGCAGACGTTCACGGGTCTCTTCCGGTGATTCAACCCATTGCGGGTTGTTTTCGCGGTTCGCCATGTTCTGCTGCGGCGTTGCCAGTTGTTCGGCGCGGGACTGGGCGGGAACGACAAGACCGGGGCGCGGGCTGTATTTCAGGTTGCGCTTATCCTGGTTGCCGGTGATCGAGGTCGCGCTGCCGAGATCGTCGACAAGCTGTTCGGCCGCCGACTTGCCCGTGCCGTAGGTCGGGCTCGTGCAGGCGCTGAGCAGCACGCCAATCGCCGTGATACCTGCAACCGTGCGAAACATGCTCAAACCCTGCGCATTAGCCTGCCCAAAAGCCTTCATCGTCTTCATAAAAACCCTTCCAGCCGTCCGTCCCATTTCGCCAGACATCGTCTTTCGGCAGGCGGTAGCCCGCATTGCCGTGCAAATCCGGCCATTTTCAGGCAGGTGTACCGGATGAAGAGCTAAAGCGCAATTCATCCGGCCATTTTCGTCACGCATCGGCCCGAAACTCGTTTCCGACTTTCGGGCCGATGCGCAAATTCAAATCAACCGAGCGCGGCAAGCTCGCGTAGTGCTGCCGCATCACGGGCCGAAACCTCCGGATAATCCGGGTCAGAACCGACATCGGTGGTGATGCGCCAGGAGCGGGCGCATTTTGCGCCTTCCGCCAGCTTCTGCTCAACCACCACCCTGGCGACTTCCGGCAAACGGAAGCCATCAGCGGGGCCTTCATCGCCAACCACCGAAATGGCCGAGGTGATGCAGATTTCAGCAAAGTCCTGCCCTGCCAGAGCCGCCAGAAGTTCAGCGTCGGCGATGTGCACGACGGGAGCGGCCTCGAGCGAGGAGCCGATACGCTTTTCACGGCGTTCCACTTCCAGAGCACCTGTCACGACCGTACGGACCTTGCGGATCTTTTCCCACTTCGCTTCGAGCGCGTCGTTCTTCCATTCCGCCGGGATTGCCGGGAACTGGGCAAGGTGCACCGATTCCGCATCCGGATAGCGCGAAAGCCACGCCTCTTCGGTGGTGAAGGGCAGCATGGGCGCAAGCCATGTGACGAGGCAATCGAACAGCTTGGCGATGACCGACAGCGATGCGCGGCGCTTCAGCGACGACGGCGCGTCACAATAAAGCGTGTCCTTGCGGATGTCGAAATAGAAAGCCGAAAGCTCGACATTGGCGAAATCGATCAGCGCGCGGGTGATCTTCTTGAAGTCGAAGGCGTCGTACCCGTCGCGCACGACCTTATCCAGCTCGGACAGGCGGTGCAGCACCAGCTTTTCCAGTTCCGGCAGATCGGCATAGGCGATCTCTTCGCCGTTGTCGTGGGCGAGCGTGCCAAGCATCCAGCGGATGGTGTTACGCAGCTTGCGATAGGCGTCGATGTTAGTCTGGATAATGGCCTTGCCCAGACGCTGGTCTTCCCAGTAATCGGTGGTCATGACCCACAGACGCAGGATATCCGCGCCGGATTCCTTCATCACGTCCTGTGGCGCAACAACGTTACCGAGAGACTTGGACTGCTTGCGGCCCTGCTCGTCCATGGTGAAACCATGGGTAACAACGGCGTTATAGGGCGCGCGGCCACGCGTCGCGCAGCTTTCCAAGAGCGACGAATGGAACCAGCCGCGATGCTGGTCCGAACCTTCGAGATAGACGTCCGCCGGCCATTTCATGTCCGGGCGGTCTTCCAGCGTGAAGGTGTGGGTGCAGCCGCTGTCGAACCACACGTCGAGGATATCCATGACCTGCAGCCATTTGGTGTGATCGTGGTCGTTACCGAGGAAACGCTCCTTGGCGCCTTCGGCAAACCAGGCATCCGCCCCTTCGGCCTCGAAGGCTTCGAGGATGCGGGCGTTGACGGTCTCGTCGACCAGAACTTCGCCCTTCTCGTCGGCGAAGACGGCGATCGGCACGCCCCAGCTGCGCTGGCGCGACAGAACCCAGTCGGGCCGGCCTTCGATCATGGCGCGCAGGCGGTTCTGGCCGGAGGCCGGCACGAAACGGGTGTCGTCGATGGCATTCAGCGAGCGCGAACGCAGCGTCGTGCCGTCGCCGAGGTCCTTGTCCATATAGACGAACCATTGCGGCGTGTTGCGGAAGATGACCGGCTTCTTGGAGCGCCAGCTATGCGGATAGCTGTGCTTCAGACGTCCGCGGGCAAACAGGTTATGGGCAGCGATCAGCGCCTTGATGACGCGGTCGTTGGCATCGCCCTTCTTACCGTTATCATCCATGACGCGGGCAGCACCGCCTTCGGCGGCTGGGCCGAAGCCCGGAGCGTCCTCGGTATAGAAACCGTCATCACCAACCGGGAACGGGATGGCAGACGAGATGCCGCGCGCTTCCAGCTCACGCTGATGCGCGGTCCAGACGTCAAAGTCCTCGCGGCCATGGCTCGGCGCGGTGTGCACGAAGCCCGTACCGGCATCGTCGGTGACGTGATCGCCTTCGAGAAGCGGAACCACGAAATCGTAGCCGAGCGATGCCAAAGGATGGGCACAGGTGATGGCGGCCAGTTCTTCGGTTTTCACGTCACGAACGAGCTTGAAGGTCAGCTTCGCCTTGGCTGCGGCCTCATCGGCGAGCTTCTTGGCGAAGATCAGCTTTTCACCCGGCTGCGGGCCGAAATCGTTCTGTGCGCTTTCAACTTCGAACAGGCCATATTCGACCCGCGATGAGAATGCGATGGCGCGGTTGCCGGGGATGGTCCACGGCGTGGTCGTCCAGATGACGACGGAGACACCGGAAAGAGCGGGAGCAGCGTTCTTCACCGGGAACTTCACCCAGATCATGTCGCTCTCGACATCGGCATATTCGACTTCGGCTTCCGCCAGCGCCGTGCGCTCGACCACCGACCACATGATCGGCTTGGAACCGCGATAAAGCTGGCCGGTCCGGGCGATCTTCAGGAGTTCGCCGGCGATGCGGGCTTCGGCGTGGAAGTTCATCGTCGTGTAAGGATTGTCGAAGTCGCCCTCGATGCCGAGGCGCTGGAACTCTTCCGACTGAACCTTGATCCAGCCGGCCGCGAAGTCACGGCATTCCTTGCGGAATTCGTTGACCGGAACCTCGTCCTTGTTCTTGCCCCTGGCGCGATAGGCTTCCTCGATCTTCCATTCGATCGGCAGGCCGTGGCAATCCCAGCCCGGAACGTAATTGGCATCATAACCGCGCATCTGGAACGAGCGGGTGATGACGTCCTTCAGGATCTTGTTCAGCGCATGGCCGATGTGGATGTTGCCGTTGGCATAGGGTGGGCCGTCATGCAGCACGAATTTCTCGCGGCCAGCGGCGGAAGCGCGGAGCTTCTTGTAAAGGCCCATTTCCTGCCAACGTTTCACCGTTTCCGGCTCTTTCTGCGGCAGGCCGGCGCGCATCGGGAAATCCGTCTGCGGCAGGTAGAGGGTGGCGGAATAGTCAAGTTTTTCTGCGGTGTCGCTCATAATTGTACCGTTGTTGCGCGCCGTTTCGGTCGCGCCGTCTCAATTTCAAAGAGGGCAAATACGGAAAGCGCCAGGTCAAATGCCATGACGAGCGCCAAAATCCCGGACCTTCCGGCTCTTCAGAGCGGGCGGAAGGCCGGGCCAATAATTCGGCCAATCTGAACTGTAAACAGCAACCGGTATTGGGACATGGCCGGTTGTTTATGCGGTTTTCCGGCAAAAAGGAAGTGAAAAGCGACAGCAATAGGGGACAGGGTTACCTGCCCGCTCAAAATGCGATCTTCGCGTCCAATTCGCTGAGCGGCCGCACGCCTGACAGCATCGCCCTCGCCTCTTCCTCATCACGCCTGATCTGGGCGACCAGCGGTTCCAAACCGTCAAATTTCAGCTCGTCGCGCAGGTGCCCGAAGAAGGACACCGAACAGACCTCGCCGTAAAGATCGCCGGAGAAATCGAAGACATAGGTTTCCAGAAGCGCGGCACCGTTTTCGGTGACCGTCGGGCGATAACCGAAGCTTGCGACGCCGTCGTAGATCGTACCATCGGGACGGCGGAACCGCACGGCATAGATGCCCGCTTTCAGCTCTGTTTCCGGAGCGAGCGCCATGTTGGCTGTCGGATAACCAAGTGTGCGCCCAAGCTTCTGGCCGCCGATGACTTCGCTCTCGACCGTGAAACGATACCCGAGCAGGCCTGCGGCACCCGCCACATCGCCCTCGCACAAAAGCGAGCGGATACGGCTCGAGGAGACGACATCCGCGCCCTCGTCGCGAAAGGCATCCACCAACGTCACGTCGAAGCCATGGCGTTTGCCGGCCGCCATCAGAAATGCCGGACCACCTTCGCGGCCCTTGCCGAAATGGAAATCGAAACCGGTAACGACCGCGCTGGCGTGAAGCCAGTCAACCAGAATGGACTGGACGAATTCTTCCGCCGAGCGCTGCGAAAACTCCCGGTCGAAGGGGTATTCGATGACGGAGCGGAAACCGATGGCCTCGAGAATGCGCGCTTTCAACGGCGCAGGCGTCAGCCGGAAGACCGGCGTGTCAGGACGAAATATGGACCGAGGATGCGGCTCGAAAGTCAGCACCAGTGCCGGAACGCCGCGCGCTTCTGCCAATTCCAGCGCACGGTCCAGAACCGCGCGATGGCCGCGATGCACGCCATCGAAATTGCCGATCGCGATGACGCCACCGCGAAGAGCTTCCGGCAGCGGCTCTTTTTTTTCATTGCGATGAAAGACGGTCATGGCAGTCGATCCATTTTTTACGCCAGCTATTCCACAAGCGAGCCGTTCTCAGGCCAGACGGGGCATCCACCAGCCGGGAGCAGCACCCTGCCCCTTCAGATAGGCATTCAGAAGCGCCTCATCTGTCTGGCCGTTCAGCGTATATTCGGCCGCGTGAATGCCGCCGCTGATATAAAGAAGGTTGAGGCCGCTCGCAATCGCGCCCTTTACATCCGTCGGCATGCCGTCGCCGATAGCGAGCACGCGATCCTTGGCAAAGGCGCCGCGCACTTCTTTCGCAGCCGCAAGGCAGGCTTCGTAGATCGGCGCATGCGGTTTGCCGGCGATGCGGACTTCGCCGCCGAGCTGTTCGTAATAGGCGGCCATGGCGCCGGCGCAGGGGATGATGCGCTCGCCGCGCTCCACCACCAGATCGGGGTTGGCGCAGATCATCGGCGCCTTGCGGGCGATGAAGCCTTTCAGCATTTCCGTATAATCCTCTGGTGTCTCCGTCTCGTCATCGAAGAAACCGGTGCAGACCACGGATTGCGCCTCCGCCTCGCCGACCCGTTCGACATCGAGACCTTCCAGCAGCGGCATGTCCCGCTCCGGGCCCAGCAGGAAGACTTTTTTCGGGCCTTCCGCGATCAGGCCACGGGTAACGTCGCCGGAGGTGATGATACGGTCATAGGCCTCGTCAGGCACACCGAGAACGCGAAGCTGGGCGATGACGCCGGGGGCCGGGCGCGGCGAATTGGTGATGAGCACCACCGTCTTGCCGGCCTTGCGAGCTTCGTGCAGCGCAACCGCCGCATCCGGGAAGGCGCTGACACCATTGTGCAGCACGCCCCAGACATCGGAAAGAACAACGTCGAAGCCATCAGTGATTTCGCCGAGGGTGAGAATGCGATGGGCCATGATATGCTTTCCGGATGCGAGAAAAGGGTGTGCGTCACATGGCAAAGCAGGACGCCGATGGCAAGGAAAAAAGCGGTGCCGGACCTGCCTTCGGCCCACCCGCCACCATCCGAACATAAAACCCCGCTACGCCTTAAACGATGGCGACTTGCAAAAGGAGCCGTTTGCCCGCGCCCGCCGGCGCATGGGAAATTTCTGTCATGGAACGCTGATAACCATAGGGCGTGAAATTTTTCCGACAGCGCGTTCTTGACTCCGGGGGAGCGCCTCCTTATCTCCGCTTCGCTGGCACTCCAACAAGGGGAGTGCTAACACCCATCACGCGGGCCTCAAAAGGCTCGTGAAGTCATTTGATCGAGGGATTAGGCAATGACAAGCACCAATTTCCGCCCGCTTCACGATCGCGTCGTCGTTCGTCGCGTTGAATCCGAAGCAAAGACCAAGGGCGGCATCATCATTCCCGATACCGCCAAGGAAAAGCCGCAGGAAGGCGAAATCGTCGCCGTCGGCTCCGGCGCTCGCGATGAGGCCGGCAAGGTCGTCGCTCTCGACGTCAAGGTTGGCGATCGCGTCCTGTTCGGCAAGTGGTCGGGCACCGAAGTCAAGCTCAACGGCGAAGACCTTCTGATCATGAAGGAAGCCGACATCATGGGTATCATCGGCTGATTTCGCCGAACCCATCGTTTCCTTAAATTTCAAGCCGGATCCATTCCGGCCGTTCGAAACCAGGAGTTTTGAAAATGGCAGCCAAAGAAGTCAAATTCGGCCGCTCAGCGCGCGAAAAGATGCTCAAGGGCGTCGACATTCTTGCTGATGCAGTGAAGGTAACCCTCGGCCCGAAGGGTCGTAACGTCGTTATCGACAAGTCCTTCGGCGCACCGCGCATCACCAAGGACGGCGTTTCCGTCGCCAAGGAAATCGAACTGGAAGACAAGTTCGAGAACATGGGCGCACAGCTCGTTCGCGAAGTCGCTTCCAAGACCAACGACATCGCCGGTGACGGCACCACCACCGCGACCGTTCTGGCTCAGGCCATCGTTCGCGAAGGTGCAAAGGCAGTTGCTGCCGGCATGAACCCGATGGACCTGAAGCGCGGCATCGATCTTGCTGTTGCAGAAGTCGTCAAGGACCTTCAGGCTAAGGCCAAGAAGATCAACACTTCGGAAGAAGTTGCTCAGGTCGGCACGATCTCTGCAAACGGCGAGCGTCAGATCGGTCTCGACATCGCTGAAGCAATGCAGCGCGTCGGCAACGAAGGCGTCATCACTGTTGAAGAAGCCAAGACCGCTGAAACCGAACTCGAAGTCGTCGAAGGTATGCAGTTCGACCGCGGCTACCTGTCGCCTTACTTCGTGACCAACCCGGAAAAGATGGTTGCGGACCTCGAAGACGCTTACATCCTTCTGCACGAAAAGAAGCTTTCGAACCTCCAGGCCATGCTGCCGGTTCTCGAAGCTGTCGTTCAGACCGGCAAGCCGCTCGTCATCATCGCTGAAGACGTAGAAGGTGAAGCTCTTGCAACGCTCGTCGTCAACAAGCTGCGTGGCGGCCTCAAGATCGCTGCCGTCAAGGCTCCTGGCTTCGGCGACCGCCGCAAGGCCATGCTGGAAGACATCGCCATCCTGACCGGTGGTACCGTCATTTCCGAAGACCTCGGCATCAAGCTCGAAACCGTAACTCTCGACATGCTCGGCAAGTCGAAGAAGGTTTCGATCTCCAAGGAAAACACCACGATCGTTGACGGCGCAGGCCAGAAGTCCGACATCGAAGGCCGCGTTGCCCAGATCAAGGCGCAGATCGAAGAAACCACTTCCGACTACGACCGCGAAAAGCTGCAGGAACGTCTTGCCAAGCTCGCTGGCGGCGTTGCCGTGATCCGCGTTGGCGGTTCGACGGAAGTTGAAGTGAAGGAAAAGAAGGACCGCATCGACGACGCTCTCAACGCGACGCGCGCTGCTGTTCAGGAAGGCATCGTACCGGGCGGCGGCGTTGCCCTGCTGCGTTCTTCCACGAAGATCACCGTCAAGGGTGTGAACGACGACCAGGAAGCCGGCATCAACATCGTGCGTAAGGCTCTGCAGTCTCTGGTTCGCCAGATCGCAGAAAACGCAGGTGACGAAGCTTCCATCGTTGTCGGCAAGATCCTCGACAAGAACGAAGACAACTACGGCTACAACGCTCAGACCGGCGAATATGGCGACCTGATCCAGCTCGGCATCGTCGACCCGGTCAAGGTTGTTCGCACGGCTCTGCAGAACGCAGCTTCGGTTGCTTCGCTGCTGATCACCACCGAAGCCATGATCGCCGAACTTCCGAAGAAGGAATCGGCAATGCCCCAGATGCCTGGCGGCGGCATGGGCGGCATGGACTTCTAATCAGTCCTGTCTCTGGAATACGAAAGGGCGGTCTTCGGATCGCCCTTTTTCGTTGCAGCCCATGCCGTTTTAGCGGTCTGGCGTCGCAAGCGCACCACACGGGCGGCATGGACTTCCAATCGGTCCTGCCTCAGGAATACGAAAGGGTGGTCTTCGGATCGCCCTTTTACTTTGCCGCCCATGTTCTTTTTGGGGTCTGTGGAATATCTCCCCTTGCCGGGAGCGGGCTTAAAAAATATTGTCTCTTTTTGAAACAGCGGCAACTTTAGCCGGCTTGTTTTAGGCAGCGCGTGCAATAATCGGATGCCACGAAAGGCGAATCACGATCGCCGATGGGACGGATTTCCGCCTTCTCCAGTTTATAAGTGCGACATCTAGTTGTCTTTTTTCGTATATTTCGCGATTGCGATGCAGGAATACATATTATTTTTGATTTTCTCTCTGACTGGTTGTTGTGGGTAGGAGAAAATAAACTATAAGTCAGCCCCCGTAAGGGTGCCGCGACGGGACGCAAGCATTGAAGGGGTTCGATGCTTGGCAATCATGCTCGACTGCGGATGGGGATGAAAGATCAACTTGGCAGCGACGCTTGAAATTGCGGGCGCTGGTACGATGTTCATGCGGGGGCGCGATTTGTTCGAAATATCAAGACGCAACGATGCTCTGCCTGCGGCCGCAACGACCATGCCGGATGCTCAGACCCTGTCTCATTTCTTTATTTCGGAAGAATGGATCGGCGATCTTTCGAGTGGCGTCATCAAGCTTGGTGAACACGCATCTTTCATGCATGGCCTGCCGCAGGGTGAATGCGGCCTGCTCAGCCTGATCCGTTGTTATGACCGTGGCCATCATGCCCGCGTGCTCGAACTTTTCGAACAGGCTTCCGCCGCGCCCTCGCGCTTCTGTTTTTCTACCGGCCTGCTTACCCTGCCCGCAATGCGGCAGCCGCTTATCTGCATGGGCGAATCCTCCGGTTTCGAGGCCGGCCAGCAAGGGCGTATCTCTGGCCTGTTCCTGTTTCCGCGTTTCGAGGATATTCGCTTCGCCGCCTGAACATCATTGAACAGACGACCGGTATCGTTCACAAAATGAAGACAATTTGTCTCCTGTTGTTCATCTTTATGGATAGATGATTTTCGGGCATTGATATCTCCAGACATTGCCTTGCAGTTCAACCGGCGACACGCCGATCATTTACCGGAGATATCCATGTCCAGCAGCCAGAACGTCCTCGTTCTCATCGCCCGCATTCTGCTTTCCTTCATCTTCATCTATTCCGGCTTCGGCAAGCTTACCGATCCGGCTGGCACCGCCGGTATGATCACGGGCGCCGGCATGCCCGCCGCAACCGCGCTTGCCTATCTTGCAGGTCTGTTCGAACTCGTCGCCGGTCTTGCCATTCTCGCCGGTTTCCAGACCAAGGTTGCCGCATGGGCGCTTGCCGTCTTCTGCGTATTCACCGGCCTCGTCTTCCACAGCGGCACGGTTGCCGTTCCTGGCTGGCCTGACCCGGCTCTCGGCTGGATCAATGCGCTGAACGGCATCATGCTGATGAAGAACATCACCCTTGCCGGCGCCTACATCCTGCTCGCCGCCTTCGGCGCCGGCGCCTACTCGCTCGATGCAAAGCGCGGCCTGGTTGCTGCCCGCGCCTGAGCCAACAGACTGACCAAAAAAAAGCCGCCGGAGCGATCCGGCGGCTTTTTTCTTTTTATGCAGTTTCAGACGGCTGCTTTTATGCGCGCCGCGATCTCGTGAACCGCAACATCGCCTTCATGTTCCGGCTTGCGAGCGCGGACAAAGCAGGCTTCCGAACGGACGATAATACCGTCTGACAGGATCTTCAGGTGGTTGGCCTTCAGCGTCGAGCCGGTGGAGGTGATATCGACGATGATATCCGCCTGCCCCGCAGCCGGCGCGCCTTCGGTAGCGCCAAGGCTTTCGACGATGCGATAAAGCTGGATGCCGTGCTGGCGCGAAAAGAACTGCTGCGTCAGCCGCCAGTATTTGGTGGCGATAGCCAGCCGGCGGCCATGACGGGCGCGGAATTCCGAAGCCACGTCGCCGAGATCGGCCATGCTGTCCACATCCAGCCAGATTTCCGGCACGGCGACAACGACATCGGCATGGCCGAAACCGAGGCGGGCGCAGAATTCGACCTGCGCATCGGCATTGGTCAGCCCTTCGCGCACCAGGTCCTCCCCAGTCACGCCGAAATCCACGCTTCCGGCACCGATCTCACGGGCAATTTCGGAGGCCGACAGATAGGCGATCTCGATATCGTCGCGCCCTTCGATGCGGCCGCGATAGGAACGGTCGTTGCCGACAGCCGCAACCTTCAGTCCGGCGCGCTCCAGAACAGCGGAGGCATCTTCCTTCATCCGGCCCTTGGAGGGCAATGCGATGGTGATCATGGCTTGCTCCCACGCACCGCTTCGATGCGATCCAGCCAGAGCGAAAAGCCCACGGCAGGTATTTTTTCCTGTGCGCCGAGCAGCGTCAGCAACCGGTCGAAACGGCCGCCACCGGCCAGCACGCTATCGCCACCCGTTTCCACGACCTCGAAAACGAGGCCGGTGTAATAATCGAGCGGACGGCCAAAGGCTGCGCCATAGGTGACGGTTTCGAGATCGACGCCGGCATTGGCAAGCGCCGCAACGCGGTTGTCGAAAGCGGAAAGCGCGCCATCCAGTTTCAACTTGGCCTTTGCGGCAAAATCGCCAAGGACTTGCGAAGCCTGCGGCAAGGGTGCCTGCAGGGCCAGAAACTGCTTGAGCAACTCGAAGCTGTCATCCGGCAGGCGCGTGGCCGCCAAGGCCAGCTTTTCCCGCAGACGGCGGGCAATTTCCTGCGGTGAGCGGCTGGCATTGGTGGAATAGCCGGTTTCCTGCATTACCGTGTCGAGATACTCGACCAGCACCGCCTCATCGCCCGTCGCCAGAAGGCCAGCGACCCGCGCGTCGAGGCCGGTCATCGGCTTGGGATGCACGAGGCTTTCGAGCAACGCTTCCAGCTGCGCCATATCGCCAAAGGCCTGCACCAGCCGCTTCTGCCAGCCGAGTGGCAGGCCGAGAGCTGCGACCACCGCCTCGAATACCTGCTGGTCGCCCAGCGTGACGGAGAGCGAACGGCCGGGCAGCAGGCGTTTCAGAATAGCGGTTGCGTCGATCACGGCGCGAGCATCGGCAGCAGCGATATCGGTATCGCCAAGATCCTCGATGCCGGCCTGATAAAACTCGTTCGATCCTTCGCGGCGCTGGCGGAAAACTTCGCCCAGATAGGAATAACGCTTCGGCGTACCCGTCGCCGTCTCGATATGACGCAGGCAAACGGGAATGGTGAATTCGGGGCGCAGACACAGGCTCTCGCCCGTCTCGCTTTCCGTCATGAAAATACGTCGGCGCAAATCCTCGCCGGCCATATCCAGAAACGGTTCGGCGGGCTGGATGACAGGCGTGTTCACACGCGTTGTGCGGCGCGCGGCAAAC
Organism: Agrobacterium arsenijevicii; assembly: GCA_000949895.1. Taxonomy (GTDB): domain Bacteria; phylum Pseudomonadota; class Alphaproteobacteria; order Rhizobiales; family Rhizobiaceae; genus Agrobacterium; species Agrobacterium arsenijevicii. Next base: position 13,422 of record JWIT01000036.1, read on the forward strand.
TCTTCCAGTAGCTCTCCGGAAAATTCCGGCATGTCGATCAGGGGCATGAAACGGTACTTTTCGTCACGGTTCGAGCGGCTGCATCATTTCGATGCGGTTTCCGAAGGGATCATGGACATAAAACCGGTGATATCCTTCAAGCGGCTCATCCTCAACCACATGGCAGCCCGCAGTTTCAAGTGTTTTTCGCAAGTTCGCGAGATCATCGACCAGAAAGGCCGGATGGGCTTTCCTTGCCGGCCTGAAATCCTGCTCGACGCCGAGATGGAGTTTTATCGGCCCGCATGTGAACCAGCATCCACCACGCGCAGCCAGATTGGCGGGTTTCGCCTGTTCCGCAAAGCCGAGCAGACCGCCATAAAAGGCGCGCGCTTCATCTTCCCGGCCCGCGGGCATCGCCAGTTGAACGTGATCGAGCCCGAGGACCGCCATGGCTAGCGCCCTTCGTTGGCGCGGCGAACGTCCTCTGCCTGATGTGCGAGAATCTCGCGGACCTTCGCCACCAGTTCGGCTTCCGGCGCGGTGATCTGCGCCACGCGCGCCTCGCGCCAGCTGGCATTGTCCTCAATTTCACCGGACAGGCGCTTGCCTTCGATCAGATCCTTGATCTGGACCACGCCTTCGGCACGCTCGTCACCACCCTGGATGATGGCGATGGGGGAGCCGAGGCGGTCGGCATATTTCAGCTGGTTGCCGAATTTCTTCCAGTTGCCCTGATACATTTCAGCGCGAATGCCCTCGGCCCGCAGCGCCTGCGTGAAGCGCTGGTAACGGCCCATGCTTTCCACGTCGCCATCCATGACGGTGATCAGGACGGGTGCAAGCGGCTTAACCTGTCCGAGCTTACCAAGGTTCTTCAAGGCGGTCATCAGACGCGAGACGCCGATGGAAAAACCCGTGGCTGGAACCGGCTGGCCCATGAAGCGCGAGACGAGACCATCGTAACGCCCACCGCCGCCGACCGAGCCGAATACGACTTTTTCGCCCTTTTCGTTGGTGACGTCGAAAGACAACTCGGCCTCATAGACCGGGCCGGTGTAATATTCGAGGCCGCGCACGACGGAGGGATCGATCTTGATGCGCGTCGCATCGTAACCGGCACTGGAGACCAGAGCGCCGATGATATTCAGCTCATCAACGCCTTCCGCGCCTTTCGACGTGCCCGCAACCAGTTTTGCAAGATCATCGGCGCTTTCCGCATAGTCCTTGATACCGACGAAAAACAGGACCTTTTCGATCTGCTCGTCCCCGAGACCGGCACCCTTGGTAAAATCGCCAGACTCATCCTTGCGGCCGGGGCCGAGCAACAGTCTCACGCCTTCCGGGCCGAACTTGTCGAGCTTGTCGATGGCGCGCAGCACGTTCAGGCGACGACCGGCATTTTCCTCGCCGCCGAGGCCGATGGCTTCCATGACGCCATCAAGCACCTTGCGGTTGTTGACGCGGATGATGTAGTCGCCGCGCTGAATGCCGAGCGCTTCCAGCGTATCGGCCATCATCATGCACATTTCGGCATCCGCCTGCACACCAGCAGCACCAACCGTATCGGCATCGAACTGCATGAACTGGCGGAAGCGGCCGGGGCCGGGCTTTTCATTACGGAAAACGTAACCGGCGCGATAGGTGCGGTAGGGCAGCTGGATCTCGTTGAAGTTCTCAGCGACATGGCGGGCAAGCGGCGCGGTCAGATCGTAACGCAGGCTCATCCACTGGTCGTCGTCGTCCTGCAGCGAGAACACACCCTCGTTCGGGCGGTCGCTATCGGGCAGGAACTTGCCGAGTGCATCGGTATATTCGAACAGTGGGGTTTCGACAGGATCGAAGCCGTAAAGCTCGTAGACCTTGCGGATCTTCTCGATCATCTCATTCACGGCATGAATATCGGTGACCGAGCGATCCACGAAGCCGCGCGGCAGGCGGGCTTTCAGTTTCTGAGGCTTTTTTGCTTTTTCGCTCATGATGCCGATCCGATATTTTCCTGAAATTATGCCGGTGTATTAGAGGATGAAGCCCTGTGCGGCAAGCCGCAAAGGCTCCAGTTATGCTGGCCCCGCGAGGTGAGTGATGCTATATGGGATGCATGTATCCCATTTCGGCCTGGAAAGAACGTGACCATGAGTAAACAGACGGCCATCCGCCTGCCGGACGAGACCTATGAACGGCTGAAAGCGCTGTCAGCGCGCACCGGCCGCACATCCGCCTATTACATCCGCGAGGCGATCGAGAAACATATCGAGGATATGGAAGATCTCTATCTCGCCGAAGAGGCGACGCGGCGGCGTATCGCAAACAATGAGCGCACCTTTACTCTGGAAGAAGTGAAGCGCGATCTTGACCTGGAAAATTGAATTCCAGCACCGCGCCGTCAAGCAGCTTGAAAAGCTGACGAAGAGCGATGCGAACCGCATCGTCTCTTTTCTCGCAGACCGGATCGTCCAAGATGACAATCCCCGCCAGACGGGTGCCGCCTTGCAAGGCTCCGAACTCGGCAGCTTCTGGCGTTACCGGGTAGGCGATTACCGCATCATCTGCGATATACAGGACCACAAGCTTGTCGTGCTGGTGGTTGAAATCGGCCATCGCCGCGAAATTTACCGTTAGGCATCCATGATCCTCGAAGCCCTGCAATATGCCGCCACGCGGGCGGCCACGCCGAAGCCATTCCGGCCGCATATCCGCTATTCCGTGAACCTTTGGGCGCGCGCCAACCGCTGCACCAAGGCATGGGCGGAACATGAAAACCACAGCCGGCAATTCGTGCTGGAATCGGCCAGAAAGCTGAAACAGAGGCGAACGGCGGTGGTGCTGGGATCGGGCCTGCTGCGCGACGTGCCCTTTGATGCGCTGGTGGCGATGTTCGACACAGTCGTCTTGGTCGATCTGGTGCATCTCGCCAGTGTTCAGGCGAAGCTGCGCTTCAACTCCAAAAAGAACGTGCGCATCGTCAACCGCGATCTTTCCGGTTTTGACGATATCGTTGCCGGTAGAGAGCCGGAACCGCTCGAATTTCTGCGGCGGGTGCCCTATCTCGATTTCGTCGTCTCGGCCAACCTCCTGTCGCAGATCGGCACCGGCGCACGACACCGGCTGGAGCGGGAGAAGATTGCCAGCGCGCCTGATGACCTGTTGCCGAAGCTCATTCAGACCCATCTGGACGCGCTGGCCGGCCTTCCCTGCAAGGTCTGCCTCGTGACGGACACATCATTCGACGTCATCGGCAAGGATGGCAGCGTTCATCAGCACGAAGACCTGCTGCATGGTGTTGAGATTCCCGCGCCCGCCGCCGCATGGGAATGGCCGCTCGCGCCGTTTGGGGAAGAAAGCCGGGATTATCGCATCGTTCATCACGTCGTTGCGCGTGAATTGACGTGATCGCCCCGCCCGCGCGACGCCGTCTTACAGCTTACAGACCGGCAAGACCGGCCTTATAGTCCTCCGAGGCCGCCCGGCTGAGGCGCTCCAGTTCCATGGCAGCGCGGCTGGTGTGGCGTTCCTTGTGACGCAACAGGGCAAAGTTGCGGGCGGGCAGATCGATACCTGAACGGACCAGCAATCCCTGTCGCAGGAAAAGGGAAGCAACGGAGGCGGAAACCGCCGTCGCAGCACCGCCGGAGCGCGCCGCCATCACCACCGCTTCGTTGGACGGCAATTCCAGCATGACGGAAAGCTCGCCTGGCTCGACGCCCATCTGCCGCACCGCCGCTTCGAAGGCGGAACGGGTGCCGGAGCCCTGCTCGCGCAGGACCCAGGACGTTCCGTAAAGTATATCGAGGGCAGTGAGATATCGGCCGTCGGCGAAGGGATGGGCCGAACCGGTGACGACCAGAAGTTTGTCGGACACGACGGGCTGCACCATCAGCGCAGGCTCATCGATCCTGCCTTCGATGAAACCGACTTCCGCCAGACCGTCGAGCACGGCCTGTGTGACGGTTTTCGTATTGCCGATATCGAGCCGCACGGTCACACCGGGATAAAGCTTCTTGAACTGCATCAGGATCGGCGGCAGCCAGTAGCTGGCGATCGTCTGGCTGGCGCAAACGGTGATTTCGCCGCGCGTCAGACCACCCATTTCGGAGAGGATCAGTTCCGCATTGCGGACACGCGCCAGCGTCGCTTTCGCTTCGCCCAGAAACACCCGGCCGCTTTCGGTCAGCTCGATATTGCGGCCGACACGATGAAACAGCTCGACATTATAAAAGGCCTCGAGATTCTTGATCGCGGAACTGACGGCGGAAGCGGTCAGACCGATCGCCTGCGCCGCCCTGGTCAGATGTTCACGCTCGGCGACGGCGATGAAAATGCGGAGTTGTTCGAAGGTCATGGCTTTTTCATTCGATTTTACCGAATAATATATGCCATATTATTTGATAGAATAAAACAGGCCATTCCGGCATTGTCTGGTCATGGCACAGCATCGCACCCTCCCCCATCCCCTGCAGTTTTCCCTGCGCTGGCTCACCCCGCTTCTGCCGGGCATTCTGCTCTCGGCGGCAGTCAGTTGCGCCGCCATTCTGGCGGAACGCTTTCAGGTGCGGCTTGCCGGGCACGCATGGCTCGGCGATCTCGTGCTTGCCATTCTGATCGGCACGCTTTTGCGTTCGCTGGTGTCGCTGCCGGCGGTTGCTTCGGCCGGCATCAAGTTCAGTGCCAAGACCCTGCTTGAAATTGCTGTGGCACTTCTTGGCGCCTCCTTGAGCCTTGCCATTCTCAAAGGCGCCGGCGGCCTGCTGATCGGCGGCATCGCTGTCATCGTCGCCCTGTCGCTGATCTTCAGCTATGCCGCCGGGCGGATGCTGGGCCTGCCACCCAAACTGGCAACCCTTATCGCCTGCGGCAATTCCATCTGCGGCAATTCGGCCATCGCGGCAGCAGCGCCCGCCATCGGCGCCAAGCCCGAAGATGTCGCCGCCTCGATTGCTTTTACAGCCGTTCTCGGTGTCGTCGCCGTTCTGCTGATGCCGTTTCTGCCGCAGCTTCTCGGTCTTGATGCCACCCAATACGGCATCTTCGCGGGCCTGACCGTCTATGCCGTGCCGCAGGTGCTTGCCGCCACCGCCCCGCTTGGAGCCGTGGCCGTGCAGACCGGCACCATCGTCAAGCTCATCCGCGTCCTGATGCTCGGACCGGTGATTGCCGCCCTTTCCGTCATCCATGGCCAGTCCGGCAAGGGACGTCTGAAACTGCAGCAGATGGTTCCGTGGTTCATCATCTGCTTCGTGCTGATGATCATGGCCCGGTCCTTCGGCCTCATTCCCGAGGTTCTGCTCGGCCCCGTCGCCTCGCTCTCCAACATCCTCACCATCATGTCGATGGCGGCATTAGGCTTGTCCGTCGATATTCGCAGCCTTCGCCATGCCGGCGGCAAGGTCATCGTCGCCGCCAGCCTCTCGCTCGTGCTGCTTGGAATTTTGAGCTTCGGCCTGATCGTGCTGACGCAATCCGTCTGAAGAAGATATGGCGAGCCGTTATTTCTGGCTGCTGACCGTCAGGACATAATGTGCGCCCAGCCCGCGGCGCGGTGATCCCAGGATAAGCGTCGGGCGGATCAGCCATTCCGTATCCGTCTTCGGCGTCAACGTTGCGATTTTTCCTTCGCTGTCACTGAAAAAGATCGCGTCCTGGTCCGGCGTTGAAAAATCGAACACCGCCATCAGGACGAATTCGCTGGAGGCGGCAAGCTCGATCTTCACCGTCTGCCCGGCCTTCACTTTCAGGCGGTAGACATCGCCGCGCCCACGCCGGGTCCAGCCATCAAGCTTCAGCGGCCCGGCCGGCGGCAGGGCGACTTCCTTGAGCCTTTCGCCGTCGTCCAGCCAGATGCCGTCGACATTGCGGCTTTCCGCGAAGGATGCATGCGGCACGGCCGCCACGGCCATGGTAAGAGCCAGAAGAAGGGACGTTGCCTTCATGGACGTACAAACTCCCGCCGCATGGCCTCGATGGGCTCGCGGCAATGACAGCCTTCGATATGGTCGTTGACCATACCCATGGCCTGCATGAATGCATAGACGGTCGTCGGGCCGACGAAGGTCCAGCCGCGCTTTTTCAGATCCTTGGAAAGACGAATGGACGCGTCGCTGGTGGGGTTGGCCCTTAGTGTCGCATAGTCCAGCCTTTGCGGCCTTTCTGCGGCGGAAGGCTCGAACCCCCAGAAATAACGGGCGAGCGAACCGAATTCGTCCCGGAGCGCTATGGCGCGGTGGGCATTGTTGATGGTCGACACGATCTTGCCGCGATGGCGGATGATGCCCTTGTCCGCAACGCAGCGCTCAATGTCGGCTTCACCAAACTCCGCCACCTTTTCGAATTCGAAATTGGCAAAGGCGAGACGGAAAGCCTCGCGCTTGCGCAGGACCGTCAACCAGGAGAGGCCGGACTGGAAGCCTTCCAGACAGATCTTCTCGAACAGGCGGCGGTCGTCGGTGACGGGATAACCCCATTCCTCATCGTGGTAACGGCTGTAATCCTCAAGTCCCTGTTGCCAGAAACACCGCACGCGGCCATCCGCGCCCGTTTCAAGTCCCGCCTCGTTCATCCCGCAACACCCTTTTCGCCGCTACCCATCACCCGCGTGATGCGCGCACTTACCACTCATTCACCACGTTTCAAAACGGGTCGCTAACCTTAAATCCAGCTTTTCCTAATCAAGCGCTTTTTAATGAACGGCCATTTACGATTCGCTGGCGTCAAGGTGCGAACGTGTCCGGCAAGGCGGGTGAATGAACCCGCAATTGCTATTGTTGCGACATCCCGCAGAGAGAGTCCACCCGATGACGATGAAGTCCGTTTTTCTGGCGCTGAGCCTCGTTTCCACCTTCGCCGCCCCGGCTGCCATGGCCGCCGGTGAGCGTTATCGCGAACGCCCGCCCGTCGTCGTCAGTCCGGACCTTTCCGCTCCCTGGGTAACGCAGCTTGGTGGCGGCAATGTGCGGCCGGTGGTTTATCCACGCGCGCCCGCGGCACGCCAGCCTTTCTTCCAGCAGCGCCAGGCCGCAATGCCGCAGCGCCCCAGCGCGGGCGTCACCTCGCAGCGCCCGGCCCGGGTGCAGAACGCCGCCGTTCGCCCGAACGCGCCGGTCCGCACGCAGATCGCCCCGCAATTCCTGCCTCAGATCGTGAGCTACCAGACCACCCAGAAGCCCGGCACCATCGTCATCGATACGCCGAACCGCTTCCTCTATCTCGTCATGGCGGATGGCAAGGCCCGGCGTTACGGCGTTGGCGTCGGCAAACCCGGTTTCGAATGGGCCGGAACGCACAAGGTAACCCGCAAGGCGGAATGGCCGAGCTGGACGCCGCCGAAGGAAATGATCAGCCGCGAGGCGACGAAGGGACATTACCTGCCGGCCTTCATGGAAGGCGGTCCCGCCAATCCGATGGGCGCGCGCGCGATGTATCTCGGCTCCACGCTTTACCGCATCCACGGCACCAACCAGCCCTGGACGATCGGCAGCAACAATTCCTCCGGCTGCATCCGCATGCGCAATGAGGATGTCACCGATCTTTACGAGCGCGTAAACGTCGGAACCACAGTCATTGTGATATGACGGCAACGGTGCCGCTAATACGCAGGCTCACAGCCGGCGTGGCGGCGCGTCGCGCTTGAATTGATGTCCCAGAGCGGTACAATCGTTACTAGATTGATTAAACGAGACTTGGCGGGGGACGCCAGGAGCCGGACCTCTCTCAGGGGGATGATGGAACGGCCTTGAAACGGGTGGTCAAATGACCGCCCGTTTTTCGTTTCTGTCATCTAAATGTTACTGAAAAGCGGTTTTGTGTTTCTTCAAAGCTAAACTGGATTCGTTTCATGTCGCGCCACGCCTCCTTTCTCTGCACCCTGCTGTTCAGCAGCATTTCCTTCTCGGCCGCCATGGCGGGAGAATTTGAAATTTCCGGTTACGGCGGCTGGCAAAGCGCCCCGCACAGCGACGTGACTGTTTCGGACGGATCGGACTTCCGGGCTGGATGGGAAGGCAAGTCGTTTACCAGCCCGGCCTATTGGGGGGTGCGCGGCACCTACTGGTTCGAGGAAGGCCAGCTCAACAATTTCGGCCTCTCGCTCGATTACACCCATGACAAGGTCTATGCCGACGACCAGACGCTTGCCCGCTCCGGCTGGTCGCATTTCGAATTCACCGATGGCCTGAACCTTCTGACGCTGAACGCGCTCTACCGCTTTCCGCTGGAGACCTGGCGCCTGACCCCCTATGTCGGCGCCGGCGTCGGCATCAACGTGCCGCATGTGGAAGTGACCCGCCCCTCGGGCAAGACCTTCGAGTACCAGCTCGGCGGCGCAACGCTGCAGGCGCAGGCCGGTCTCAGCTACCGCATCACCGACAACTGGTCGACCTTCGTGGAATATAAAGGCACCTATTCCTTTATCGACGTGGATATCGACAATGGCGGCAAGCTCAAGACCGATGTCATGACCAATGCGGTGAACTTCGGCGTCGCCTACAAGTTCTGAGGCTGGCCTTGAAATAGAGGGTGCTTTCCGGCAGCTGCCAAGGCATCCTCAAACCTCATTCCTGTGCTTGTCACAGGAATCCAGTCGACGCGCGTCTGCGCGGCGAGAAGAGGCCTTTAAGCCCAAGGACTTGGGCTTGCTGGATCCCTGTGACAAGCACAGGGATGAGGAGAGCGAACGGCGCTCTACGCCGAAAGCTTCGCCGGTTTCGGTCCGCCATAAGCCCAGTCCAGCAGCTCGACCGTGTGCAGGATCGGCATTTCCGTGCCGGTGGCGATCTGCGTGATGCAGCCGATATTGCCGGTGGCGATGACATCCGCGCGGGTGGCTTCGATATTCTTGACCTTGCGTGCCTTCAGCTTTCCGGAAATCTCCGGCTGCATGATGTTGTAGGTTCCGGCCGAGCCGCAGCAGAGGTGCCCTTCCGCCGGATCACGGACGGTGAAACCCGCCGCTTTCAGCAATTGCTTCGGCGCCATGGTGATCTTCTGACCATGCTGCATGGAGCAGGCCGAATGATAGGCAACCGTCAGGCCCCGGCTTTCCATTTGCGGCAAATCGAGGGTGGCGAGATATTCGGTGATGTCCTTGGCAAGCGCCGAGACCCGCGCGGCCTTCTCGGCATAGGCCGGGTCGAGCCGCAGCATATGACCATAATCCTTGATGGTGGTGCCGCAGCCGGATGCGGTGATGATGATGGCGTCGAGCCCGCCCTTCTCAATTTCCCGTGTCCAGACATCGACATTGCGGCGAGCCGAGGCCAGCGCCTCAGCCTCCCGTCCCATATGGTGCACAAGCGACCCGCAACAACCTTCTCCCTTCGGCACGACAACCTCGACGCCAAGCCGCGCCAGAAGGCGTAGCGTCGCTTCGTTGATACCGGGATCAAGTACCGGCTGGGCGCAGCCGCTCAAAAGAGCGACACGCCCACGCTTTTCGCCTTCCGCCGCCCGTTCACCCGGGCGGGCTGAAGCGGAGGCCGGAGGGACGGCAGCGGGAGCAAGATCGAGCATGGATTGCAGGGGTCTAAGCGCTGGAAACTTCGCAAGCAGCCCGGCAAACGGCCGCGTTATCCTTGCCAGATGCAGGGCCAGCCGGAAGCGGCCGGGATAGGGCAGAACCGCAGCCAGAAGATTGCGGATCAGCCGATCCATGAAAGGACGCTTATAGGTCTGCTCAATATGGGCGCGGGCGTGATCGACCAGATGCATGTAATCCACGCCGGACGGACAGGTGGTCGTGCAGGCAAGGCACGACAGGCAGCGGTCGATGTGGGTGACGACTTCGCGGTCTGCCGGGCGGCTGTTTTCCAGCATGTCCTTGATGAGGTAGATGCGACCGCGCGGACTATCCAGCTCGTTGCCAAGCGTGACATAGGTGGGACAGGTGGCGGTGCAGAAGCCGCAATGCACACATTTGCGCAGGATCTTTTCGGATTCTGCCACATGCGGATCGGCCAGCTGTTCGGGCGTGAAGGATGTTTGCATGGTTCAGACGGCCCTTCCCATCTTGCCGGGATTAAAGATGCCCGCCGGATCGAGCTTTTCCCTGATGCGCGCAGACAGCATGGCTTCCGCCGCCGGGCGTGGTTCGAATGCCGGCACGGTGGGGCGCGCCGCGTCACTCGCCCGCATCAACGTGGCATGGCCGCCGCCGAGCGCCCGGATGGCACCGCGCAGTAGTTCCGCTTCCGGGTCCGCCTCCATCTGCATCCAGACGAGGCCGCCCTGCCAGTCGTAAAAGGCATCGATGCCCGCTTCCATGCGCAGGGCGGAAACCAGCTTGTGGCCTTCGCTTGGAGCAACAGAAACTTTCCAGAGCGGCTTGGCACCTTGCCCGGCATAGGGCGCGACATCCCGCACCTGCCGCCATAACATCGCGCTTTGCTCGTCTTCCAGCAGCGCCCAAGGCCCAACCCGATCCATGACCGAGAGGAGTTTTGCCGCGCGCGCTTCGACAGAAGCCGCGAGACCCTCCAGCCGGAGAATGGTCGCCGGACCTTCCGGCAGAGAGCCATCGATGAAACGGGAACTGACATTTTCCGGCAGATGGGCAGCGCCGGAAACCTCGACGCTCATCGCCATCGCCGCCGCCATGATCCGCGTCGCCGCCTCGTCATCCAGACCGGACACGACCACGGTTTTTTCCACGGGCGGTTTGGGCAGCACACGGAAGGTGACTTCAGTGAGAAAACCGAGCGTGCCGTGCGAGCCCGCCAGAAGCTTCGAAAGATCTAGTCCGGTGACATTCTTCATCACCCGGCCGCCAGCCTTGATGCTCTCTCCCCGACCGTTGACGAAACGGATGCCGAGCAGGCTATCACGCGCGGCACCCGCCACATAACGGCGCGGGCCGGAAACATTGGCGGCAAAAACGCCGCCGATGGTCGGCTCGCCTGTGGTTCCCATGATCGGGCGGTGATCCATCGGCTCGAACGCCATCATCTGCCGGTTTTGTGCAAGGGCGGCTTCGACGACGGCAAGCGGCGTGCCTGCCTTGACCGTCATGACCATCTCGGCAGGGACGTAGGAGACGATACCGGTGATGGCGCGGGAGGTGAGGATGGTTTCTGCCGCCACCGCGTTGCCGAAACCGGCGCGGCTATTGCCGCCGAAGATTTTTAGCGGGGTCTTTCGGGCCGCGTGGTCGCGGATGATGTCGGCGACCTGGGTTTCTGCGTATGGCGTCAGCATGGGGTGGCAGCCCTTGAGCAAGAGGTGGCACGCTCCGAGCAAGAAATACCCCCCTCTACCCTGCCGGGCATCTCCCCCTCAAGGGGGGAGATCGGCAAGCGGAAGACATCCCGCCTAAGGAACATTTGCGGAATTGTTGGGCGAGTGGGAGCGGCATCTGATCTCCCCCCTTGAGGGGGAGATGCCCGGCAGGGCAGAGGGGGGTGAGCCGCACCCACCAAGGCTACAAAGCTAAAGTACATCAATTCCTCCCCTCCAACGGGAACACCTTGGAAGGGTTCATCAACCAGCCCTCATCAAAAGCGGCGCGCACCGCCATCTGCTGGGCAAGATCGGCCTCGCCATATTGGTGGCGCATCAGGTCGCGTTTTTCGATGCCGACACCGTGTTCGCCGGTGAGGCAGCCGCCGGCATCGACGCAGAGTTTCAATATCTCGTTGCCCGCCTCTTCGGCACGGGCGGCATCATCCGGATCGTTGGCGTTGAACAGGATCAGCGGATGCATGTTGCCATCGCCCGCATGGAAGACATTGGCGACACGTAGACCGAGCCGGTCGGTAATTTCGCTCGTCTTTTTCAGCACATAGGAAAGCTGGGAGAGCGGCACCGTGCCATCCATGCAGATATAATCCGCGATGCGGCCTGTCGCGCCGAAGGCAGATTTGCGGCCTTTCCAGATAGCAGCCGCCTCCATCGCCGACTGGCATTCCTTCACCGTCTTCACCCCGTGTTTTCGGGCAATGGTGACGATATCCGCCAGCATGGCGTCCATTTCCGCTTCGGAGCCTTCGACCTCGACGATCAGAAGCGCGCCCGCATCCAGCGGATATCCCGCCTTGGCGAAGGCCTCGCAAATCTCGATTGCCGGCTTGTCCATGAACTCTATTGCCACGGGAATGATGCCCGCGCCGATGATATCGGCGACGCAGGAGCCTGCGTCTTCGGAGGTTTCGAACCCGAACAGCACCGGGCGCGCTCCCTCCGGCTTGGCGATCAGCCGCACCGTGGCCTCGGTGACAATACCGAGCTGGCCTTCCGAACCGCAGACGAGGGCGAGCAGATCGTAACCGGCGGCATCGAGATGTTTGCCGCCCAGTTCCAGCACCGTGCCATCCACCAGCACCATTTTGACACCGAGCAGATTATTGGTGGTGACACCGTATTTCAGGCAATGCGCGCCGCCAGAATTCATGCCGACATTACCGCCGATGGTGCAGGCAAGCTGCGAGCTGGGGTCCGGCGCATAAAAGAAGCCTTCCGCACCGGCGGCATCGGAAATGGAGAGATTGGTGACGCCCGCCTGTACCCTTGCCGTGCGGTTATAAAAATCGAGTTCGAGGATCGAGGACATCTTCGAAAGGCCGATCACCACCGCATCCTCCTGCGGGATCGCCCCGCCGGAAAGCGAGGTGCCAGCGCCGCGCGGCACGACCGGAATGCCGTAACGGTGACAATATTTCAGCACCGCTGCGACCTGCTCGGTTGTCTTCGGCAGGGCAACAGCCAGCGGCAGCCGACGGTAGGAGACGAAAGCATCGGTTTCGAAGGGCACGAGTTCGCGCGGCTCGTGCACGAGACAGTCCTCCGGCAGAATATCCTTCAGATCGGATATGATGCGGTCACGGTTTGATAAAACCGCCGCACGCGGCTCCAGAAACTTGATCGGCTGCGTCACCGCTTCCCTCCTCCATGCACGTCTTATCAAGTGGTATTGTTTCTTTACCACTTTGAAGGAGCGCAATCAAATGCTAAGGATTTTTTCCATTCCGGAAATAATCAGGGGGCAACTGTGACAAATCTGGGCGATCTGGAAGTCTTCGCAAGCGTTGCCGCCTCCGGCAGCATGTCGCTTGCCGCCAAGGAGCTTGGTTATTCGCCCGCCGTCATTTCCAAGCGCATCAAGCGGCTGGAGGAAAAGCTCGGTGCGCGGCTGTTCCAGCGCACCACAAGGCGAATTTCACTGACCGAAGCGGGCCAGGGCTTTTACGAGCGGGTGCTTGCCGTGCTGGAAGGGCTGGAGGACGCCGAGGATTTCGTGTCCGGCCGCGCCAACACCGTCAATGGTACGCTGAAGATTTCCGCCCCCACCTCCTTCGGGCGCATGCATATCGCGCCGCATCTGAAGACATTCATGGAGCGGCACCCCGACCTGTCGGTCAATCTGGTGCTCAGCGACGAATTCATCGATATCATTGAAGGCGGTTACGATCTGGCGATCCGTATCGCCGATCTCAACTCCTCCAGCCTCGTCGCCCGTCGTCTGGCGCCGGTGCGGCGCGTGCTGTGCGCTTCCGCGGAGTATGTGGCTGCCCACGGCATGCCGGCAACGATCGAGGACTTAAAGAAGCACCGCTGCCTGCCGGCCCATAATAACGATATCTGGCGACTGGAAGGACCGGGCGGCGCGCTGAGCATTCGCCCCGAAGGCATGCTGGTCACCAATTCCAGCGAGGTCATCCGCGAGGCGGTGATATCAGGACTCGGCATTGCGCTGCGCTCCACCTGGGATATCGGGCATGAGTTGCGCGCTGGCAAACTGGTGCAGGTTCTGCCCGCCTATGAGGGGTCGCGAAACGTCACCCTCTCGGCGGTTTATCCGAGCCGGCAGTTCTTGCCGGCCAAGGTGCGGCTGTTCATCGATTATCTGGCCGGGCTTTATGGGCCTTCACCCTATTGGGAACAGGGCTGAAGACCGGCTTCAGTGCCCACCCTCGGCATGGGAGCGGCGGACACGGCGCACGACCCACCAGACGCCAAGCACGGCGACTGGAACGGAAAGACCTGTAACCACGGCGGGATCGACCGGCAGCACGTCGTGGCTGATCGCCTTGGTGAGATAACCGATAAGGCCAACGACATAATAGGAGATGGCGGCAACCGAGAGGCCTTCCACCGTCTGTTGCAGGCGAAGCTGCATGGCGGCACGTTTGTTCATGGTATCCAGGAGCACGGTGTTCTGCCGCTCCAGCTCCACATCGATCCAGCTTCTGACCAACGCAGTAGCACGATAGAGCTTGCGCGACAGGTTCGCCTGCCGCTCCTCGACCGACTGGCAGGTGCGCATGGCGGGCGCAAGACGCCTTTCCAGAAAGCTGCCCATGGTCTCATGCCCCTGAACCGACGTTTCGGCCAAGGCACGAATGCGCTCACGCACGATGCCGTCATAGGCGCGGCTGGCGCCGAAGCGGTAGAGGCTGAGCGCCGCGTTGGCTTCCAGTTCAGCCGCAAGCCGGGTCATCTCCGCCAGCAGCGCATCCGCCTCGTCGCGTGCGCCGTTCTTCATGCGTTGCGTAATGCCCGTCAGGCCATCCTCGATGCGGCGGATTTCCGGCGACAGCGTCTGCGCCATCGGCAGGCCGAGCATGGCGAGCGTGCGATAGGTTTCGATATCCAGCAGCCGCTGCACCAGCGCACCGCGGCTGTAATCGCTCAAGCCCCGGTCGATCACCAGTATCTGCGTCAGCCCGTCGCGATCCTGACGGAAATCGGTGAGGATCGCCGCCTGACCGTCACGCACGTCGCTGTAACAGAGGCTCGTCGGCTCGAACATCGTCTCCGCATTGGCGGGCGTTCCGCTTTCGGGGCGGATTTCCAGCCGCACGCCCGATATCAGCGAGCCGGGTGGCGAGAAACCGTCACCGAAAGGATCGCCGGCAATATCGCCGCCGAATTTTTCCGGCGCGGGGCCATCCCAGAACCATGTCGAAAATTCCGTGTGCCGTTCCCAGCGCAGCGTCCCCTGCCCCCAGGGCATGGCGTGGTGGCGGGCATCGCGTTCCGGCGGCGCGACACCGCGGCTGCGCGACATTTCCGCGATGACCGAGTGATGCACGGCCGAGCCGCCATCCATCATGAAGGCGAGCTGGACGATGATGCGCGACGGCGCCAGAAGCACCGTCGGCCGCGCATGAACCTCGCCTAGAGCGAGCGACCTTTCCGGCGCGCTTGCGAAAGCAAATCTACCCTTGGCCATTGCGATATCGTCCCCCGCCTGTTCCGCCGGTTTTTTAAAGCATCAAAGGCGATGACGACACCGCAATCGAGGCCGATGTAATTGTTTTGATGCACCTGACGGCAAAAAACCGCCACCATCACCCTGTCCGGCTGCAGCTTTAACAAAAGCCAGTTTAAAAAGGCAGATGCCGTGTTGCCGCAGGCAATCCCACATGAAGCGTCGGCACAAACTGGACAGAATATTTGACCAGTGCGACGCTTCGCTGATAATTTGCGCTCAATTACACGGACAGGCACACCTAGCGGGCGGGATTTCGCCGGAGAATGCTGCGATGGACGAAACCTTATTCGCCCGAATTGAGCACAGCCGCACATCGCAGGAGGTCGTCCTGCGTTTCGAGGAACTGATCCTCGACGGTATATTGCGGGATGGCGACCGGCTGCCCGGCGAGCGGGAACTGGCGCAGAAACTCGATGTTTCGCGACCGATCCTGCGGGAAGCGCTGAAGGAACTCGAAACGCGTGGCCTTCTCACCAGCCGGCATGGCGGCGGCACCTATGTCGCGGATATTGTCGGCCCGGTCTTTTCCGATCCCTTGAGCGCGCTGATTACCCGCCACAGCCGGGCAACGCGGGATTATCTCGAATATCGCCGTTACATCGAAGGCATGACAGCCGAACTGGCGGCGCAGCGCGCGACCGAACACGACAGGCGCAACCTTGCAGCCATCGTCGAAAAAATGCGGGAGGCTCATGAAGCGGGCCAATTCGAAGACGAGCTGACGGGCGATGTAGAGTTTCACAACGCCATCGGTGAAGCGGCGCACAACATCGTGCTGATGCACACTTTGCGGTCCTGCTACCGGCTTTTGAGCGACGACATCTTCTATAACCGTCACCTCATCTTCACCGTTGCGGGTGCGCATGACGAGGTGCTGAGGCAACATATCGCCATTCACGACGCGATTGCGGCCGGTGATCCGGCGGCGGCACGGGCTGCGGCGGAAGCCCATATCGACTTCATCGTGGACACCACCTCCAAAGCGCATCAGGCGCGGGAATGGGACCGGATTTCGCGCCTCCGGCAACAGCAGCGAAACGCCTGAAATCGCCACCAGGCGAAATACGGTAACGCTTTTATTCACATTTTCATGGAACCTTTTGTTCGTTTTGGTCTTTTTATCTGGTTAATTGGAAAAATTTACCAAGATGGGACCCATGACAACCACGAGCGAAACTGAACGCTATCCGCGGATAGCTCTCATATCGACGCATGGCTATGTCGCCGCACACCCGCCGCTGGGCGCGGCAGATACCGGGGGACAGGTGGTTTATGTGCTTGAGCTTGCACGCAAACTCGGCCAGCTCGGTTACACTGTCGATCTTTATACCCGCCGCTTCGAAGACCAGCCGGAATTCGACGAGGTGGACGAGCGCGTGCGCGTGGTGCGCATTCCCTGCGGCGGGCGCGATTTCATTCCCAAGGAATATCTGCACCGCCACCTGATGGAATGGTGCGAAAACGCGCTGCGTTTCATCAAGAAAAATGACCTCAACTACTCGTTCATCAACAGCCATTACTGGGATGCAGGCGTGGCCGGGCAGCGGCTTTCCGAGGCGCTGAAAATTCCGCATCTGCACACGCCGCATTCGCTCGGCCTCTGGAAAAAACGCCAGATGGAAACCGACTATCCGGAAAAGGCGGATACGTTCGATCTGGAGTTTAATTTCAAGGAACGCATCCAGCATGAACTCATCATCTATCGCAGCTGCGATATGGTGATTGCGACCACGCCGGTGCAGCTTGACGTTCTGATCGAGGATTACGGCCTCAAGCGCAAACACATCCACATGATCCCGCCGGGCTACGACGACAACCGTTTCTTCCCCGTCTCGGATGCGACGCGGCAGATGATCCGGCAGCGTTTCGGCTTTGAAGGCAAGACGGTGCTGGCGCTCGGACGCCTCGCCACCAACAAGGGCTACGATCTGCTGATCGACGGTTTCTCCGTACTGGTAGAGCGGGAACCGGAAGCCCGGCTGCATCTGGCGGTCGGCGGCGAAAACATGGACGAGCAGGAAACGACGATCCTTAACCAGCTTAAGGACCGGGTGAAATCGCTGGGGCTGGAGGACAAGGTGGCGTTCTCCGGTTATGTCGAGGATGAGGATTTGCCGGATATATACCGGGCAGCCGATCTTTTCGTCCTGTCGAGCCGTTACGAACCCTTCGGCATGACCGCGATCGAGGCGATGGCGAGCGGCACGCCGACCGTGGTTACGATCCATGGCGGGCTGTTCCGTGCCGTCAGCTACGGCAGACACGCGCTGTTTGCAGATCCCTTCGACAAGGAAGACCTCGGCATTACCATGATGAAGCCGTTCAAGCACGAGCGGCTTTACGGACGGCTTTCCCGCATGGGTGCGCACAAGGCGCGTAGCCTGTTCACCTGGACGGGCATTGCCCAGCAATTGCTGGCACTGGTGGAAGGCAGGCCCCTGATGCCGGTTCTGGAAGAATCCGACTGGGCAGAGCCATGGAACGACGGCGATTGAAACCACTTCGTCTGTTCTCAACCGATCTCGACGGAACCGTCGTTGGCGATAATGACGCCACGCGCCGGTTCCGCGATTTCTGGCAATCGCTGCCGGACGATCTTCGCCCGGTTCTCGTCTTCAACAGCGGCAGGCTGATCGACGATCAACTAGCGCTTTTGGAAGAGGTGCCCCTGCCCAAGCCCGATTACATTATCGGCGGCGTCGGCACCATGCTGCACGCAAAAGAGCGGCGCGCGCTGGAAAGCGCCTATACCCGTTCGCTCGGCACCGGTTTCGACCGGCAGAAGATCGCCGACATCATGGCCGGCCTGCCGGGCGTGACGATGCAGGCGGAACAGTACCAGCATGGCCTCAAATCCAGCTGGTTCCTGCATAACGCGGATGAAAAGACAATCGGCGATATCGAAGCTTTGCTTGTTGCAGCGGATATCGATGCCCGGATCGTCTATTCCAGCAATCGTGACCTCGACATATTGCCGAAGGCCGCCGACAAGGGCGCGGCATTGGCATGGTTATGTGGACAACTGCACATCGGCCTCGACGAATCAGTCGTTGCGGGTGATACTGGCAATGATCGGGCGATGTTCGAGTTGAATGGCGTTCGCGGCGTGATTGTGGGCAATGCCTTGCCGGAGCTTCTCTCTCTGGCACATGACAACAGCCGCTTTTTCCTCTCGAGCAAGACCGAAGCAGATGGTGTGATGGAAGGTCTCCAGCATTGGGGACTGCACGCTGGCCAACGCAGTTCCGGCAATAATTCATAGCGGCCTTGCGTTCTAAATGACGTAAAAACAGAAAAAATGCAGTATTTCGCGATCGGCTGCTGACCGGCAATGCGCCGGGCAAAGCCTCCATTCGCATCCCTGCTCATCCACTGCAACCTACGGGCTTCATCAGCATGAAGACAATAGTGGGTTATGGTTGAAGGGGGATTGGCGGAACATATGGAATATCTATATTAGCAATAATCACTCACAGAAAAAAAGGACTGATCCGGATTGAAGATTTTGAATCGATTGGCGACAGATGTTGGCTTGATGTTGCGCAGACCGCCGCGACAGCAATATGCGGCGCTGTGCTATCGATCGTCCAAAAAAAATCATGAGCCGGAAGTACTGTTGCTGACAAGCCGCGACACGGGACGCTGGGTCATTCCCAAAGGCTGGCCCATGGCCAACAAGAAGGCCCATGCCGTTGCCGAACAGGAAGCCTATGAGGAAGCCGGTGTCAAAGGCAGGGTGGATAAGGCCCCCTTCGGCTTTTATGAATACGAGAAAAAGTTGAACAGCGGCATCAATGTGCTGTGCAAGGTTCAGGTGCATCTGCTCGAAGTGGCGGAGCTGCAGGACAGCTTTCCCGAAAAGGAATCCAGACGGCTGGAATGGGTGAGCCCCGAAGAGGCGGCCAAACGGGTCAACGAGCCGGAACTAAAAGAGCTCATGCACGCTTTCGACAAGCGGATGGCGCTTTCGAAATAGCGCAAATGCCCTGATGGTGGCAATTTGCGGTTTGTTTTTCCAACTTGGCTTTTACCGTCTTTCATTTTGGAAAGATGTGCGAGATGTAACAGTCTTTCTGTAAATTGCCTTCAGCCCGCGACATTGCCGGACGAAAAGGAATGCTGGCGAACGAGGTCTGAATGGCAATAAAGCCGCCATCGAACATGAAGTCGACGCTCGACAAGGATCTCGAAAAGATCACTCGTGTCGAAGAGGCGACGCTGCACGTCACCCAGCAGCTTGCCGGCCTTGGCGCGGGGTTCATGTTCGTTGTTCTGGCAGCCGTATTTGCGGGTGCTTTCGTGACCGGCACGGCGGGCGCCGTCATCATCATCGCGGCCGTCGCCATCGGCGCCTATATGGCGATCAATATCGGCGCGAACGATGTGACGAACAATGTCGGCCCCGCGGTCGGCGCCAAGGCCATGCCACTTGTTGCAGCGCTCATCATCGCTGCCATCTGCGAGATCGCGGGCGCGCTGATCACCGGTGGCAATGTCGTCGAGACCATTTCCAGCGGTATCATCAACATTCAGACCATTCCCGACAGGACCGCGTTTTCCTGGGCGATGTTATCAGCACTTCTTGCCGCCGGCCTTCTCGTCAATATCTCGACCTGGACGAAAGCGCCGATTTCCACCACCCATACGGTGGTCGGCGGCGTTGCGGGTGCGGGAATGGCGGCCTATGGCATCGGGGCGGTCGACTGGTTGTCGCTCGGCAGCATCGCGTTCGCATGGGTGCTTGCACCCTTCATCAGTGCGGCCATCGCCATTCTCCTGCTTGCTTTCATCAAGGAATTCATCATCTACCGCGAGGACAAGATCAGTTCCGCGAAACGGTGGGTGCCGGTTCTCATCGGCATCATGGCGGGAGTTTTTACCGCCTATCTCATCTGGGTGGGGCTGAGGCAGCTTGTGCATGTCTCGCTTGGCCAGGCAAGCGCCATCGGACTTGCAACGGGCCTCCTATCCTGGCGGCTCTGCGTGCCGATCATCCGCAAACAATCTGTGGGGCTGGAGAACCGCAACCAGTCGCTCCGAACCCTGTTCCAGTGGCCGCTCGTACTCGCCGCAGGTCTCATGTCCTTCGCGCATGGGGCAAATGACGTTTCAAACGCCATCGGCCCTGTCGTGGCCATCGTGCGGGCGTTGCACGACGAGGCGGTGGAGACTTCCGCCCGCGCGCCGCTGTGGGTGATGCTGGTCGGCGCTTTCGGACTTTCCTGCGGTATTCTTCTTTACGGCCCACGCCTCATTCGCTTGGTCGGCGAGCAGATCACCAAGCTCAACCCGATGCGCGCCTTCTGCGTTTCCGTAGCGACAGCGCTGACCGTTCTCGTCGCCTCGCGCTTCGGCCTACCGGTCAGCACCACCCATACGGCGATCGGCGCGGTGTTCGGCGTCGGCTTCTTCCGCGAATGGTACACGCAGTCGTCGCGACGACGGCAGGAACTTGTCCAGGCCGGCGCCGGCGCACCCCGCCGCGCCAACAGACATGTGGACAATCCGTCCGAGGTGCGTCGCCGTTATCTCGTCCGCCGCTCCCACTTCATGACGATCATCGCCGCCTGGCTGGTAACAGTTCCCGCAAGTGCGACACTTGCGGCGCTGCTCTATTGGCTTATGTCCTTCCTCTTTCTCTGACGCTGAAACCGAAAAGTCCCATGCGCGCAAATTTCCGGATGCAACGCCTGTTCGTCGAAACCTCGCTTGATGCCGGGGTCGCGCAGGAGGCAACGACCGAACAGTTCAATTATCTCGCCAATGTGCTGCGCATGACCGACGGCGCGGAAATCCTGCTGTTCAACGGCCGCGACGGCGAATGGAAGGCAAAGCTCTCCTTTCCGAGCCGCAAGAAGATCGTCCTCGTTCCCCTGGAACAGACGCGTCCCCAGCCGGACGCATCGGATCTGCACTATCTGTTTGCGCCGCTGAAAGTCGGGCGGATGGATTATCTGGTGCAGAAGGCAGTCGAGATGGGCGCGGGCGTGCTGCAGCCGGTAATGACGCAGCATGTTCAGGGCAAGATCCACAATACCGAGAAGCTGCGCGCCAATGCCATCGAGGCCGCCGAACAATGCGGCATCCTGTCCCTGCCCGACCTGGCCGAGCCGGTGAAACTGAAAGACATGCTGGAGACCTGGCCCCATGACCGTCGCATCATCTATTGCGACGAGAGCGAGGCCGGGCAAAATCCGCTGCCCGTCCTGCAATCCATCAGGGAACGCAAGCTCGCTCTGCTGGTTGGTCCGGAAGGCGGGTTTTCCGAAGAGGAAAGGGAGCTGCTGCGCAGCCTCGCTTTCGTCACTCCCATTCCACTCGGACCTCGTATCTTAAGAGCCGATACGGCCGCCGTTGCAGCGCTTGCTGTCATCCAGGCAGCTGTCGGCGACTGGAATTGAGCAAGCCCGTTGCGCTTCATGCATCTTTAAAAGAAATTCATTTGCCTCCGGATGCGATCCGGCTCTATCTGCCAATCATATGCCTCGCCACAACAGAGACGTCACAACAAGGTAAGCCATGGCACGCGACACGACCGACCAGACCCCCCTCTCCTCCGTCACGGAGCTTACAGATTATCTGGCGGGCGGTTGCAGAGCTGAAGCCGATTTCCGCATCGGCACCGAGCACGAAAAATTCGCCTTCTTCCGCGAGGATAATAGCCCCGTTCCCTATTTCGGCGAGGCCAGCATTTCCGCTTTGCTGAAAGGCATGCAGGAAAAGCTCGGCTGGGAGCCGATCATGGATGGTGAAAACATCATCGGGCTCGGCGAACAGCACGGCATGGGGGCCATCTCCATCGAACCCGGCGGTCAGTTCGAACTGTCAGGCGCGCCGCTCGAAAACCTGCATCAGACCTGCAAGGAATCCAACCAGCATCTGGCGACCCTGCGCGAAGTGGCGGAGCCGATGGGCATCCGTTTTCTCGGCATCGGCGGCAGCCCGCTGTGGAGCTATGACGAAACGCCGCATATGCCGAAATCGCGCTATGCGATCATGACGCGTTATATGCCGAAGGTCGGGACCAAGGGTCTCGACATGATGTACCGCACCTGCACCATCCAGGTTAATCTCGACTTCTCCTCGGAAGCGGATATGCGCCAGAAGATGCGCGTTTCCATGAAGCTGCAGTCGCTGGCAACCGCCCTGTTCGCCTCTTCGCCCTTTACCGAGGGAAAGCCGAACGGCCTTCTGTCCTGGCGCGGCGATATCTGGCGCGATACCGACAATCGTCGCTCCGGCGTGCTTCCCTTCACTTTCAATGATGATTTCGGCTTCAAGGACTATGTCGAATGGGCGCTTGATGTGCCGATGTATTTCATCGTGCGCGACGGCAAATATCATGATTGCACCCATGTCACCTTCCGCCAGTTCATGAACGGCGCGCTGAAGGGCGAAATCGCCGCATGGGAACCGACCATGGGCGACTGGACGAACCATCTCTCCACGCTCTTCCCTGATGTGCGCCTGAAGCGTTTTCTGGAAATGCGCGGCGCCGATGGCGGCCCGTGGAGACGCATCTGCGCCCTGCCGGCTTTCTGGGTCGGCCTTCTCTACAATCAGGAAGCGCTTGACGCGGCCGACGCACTGACTGCCGGCTGGAGCTTCGATGAGGTGATTGCGCTTCGCAACACCGTGCCGGCCAAGGGTTTGGCAGCGGAGATTGCCGGCAAGCCGCTTCTCGGCATTGCCCGCGAAGTGCTCGACATTTCCCGCACCGGCCTCAAGAACCGCAAGCGGCTGAACGGCGACGGCCAGGACGAGACCGTGTTCCTGTCATCGCTGGACGAGGTTCTGGCCAAGAAGACCACACTCGCCGAAGACCTGCTCGCGCTTTATAACGGGCGCTGGGGCGGATCGGTCCTGCCGGTCTTCGAGGAATATCAGTATTGACGCATTTCCGGTAAAACTGCGCGCAAGCAAAGCAATGCGATAAAAAAACCCGGTGCGGCCGAGGGGCCTGACACCGGGCAAAGGCAGGGTTATTGGCAAATCACCCTGCGGGGAAAATCTTATAGGTTCGCGAGCAATTCCGGCGTCTGGAGGTTCCGCCGGAATTGCGCGAACAAAGCCTAGAGCGTTTTGAACCGCATGACCGAGCGCGAACGTGCGGCACGGGTCAGATGAGCGGTCGGATCTTCAAGCAATCCGGTATTGAGCGCGTTCGTCACATCCGAGCGCACCAGCCCGATATCGGCGAGCAGGCGATCGTCAAGCTCCGTGAGACCATTGGCGACGATACGATTGTAGATGCGCTGCACAAACGTTTTCACGGTGGAAGCAACTACGACGGCGATGCGACGCAGGGTGTCATCCTGCCTGCCGGTTGCGAGTTCCAGTTCCATTTTCCGTTCTGCCGTGCGCATGATACTTATCCTTCCGTAACGGCACGATGCGGCACCGCTCCCGACGCACCACGCGCGAGAAGCTGCCTTGGGTTGGGGGCCAGACGATGCGTCCGCCCCGGGGGTTGAGATTGATTTGCTGGATGTCAAAATGTCGCAAGACTATTGATCAGTCCAACGAATGTTTCTAATGTGAGACATCAATCATTCTGATGGATGAGTATCCATGTCCGCACCTCTCGACATAGACCAGCTGCACACCTTCATCGCCATTGTCGATACCGGCAGCTTCACCAAGGCCGCAGATCGCGTTTTCAAGACGCAATCCGCCGTATCCATGCAGATGCGGCGGCTTGAGGAACGGATCGGCAAACAGCTCTTTGCAAAAGACGGACGTGGCAACCGCCTGACGGCGGAGGGCGAAAAACTGATGAATTATGCCCGCCGCATCATTCGCCTCAACAATGAGGCGATTGCCGCCTTCGACGACAACAGGCTGGAAGGCACGTTGCGCATCGGCACCCCTGATGATTATGCCGACCGCTACATGCCTGAAATCATCGGGCGTTTCGCCAAGACCCATCCGAACGTCGAGCTTTACATCGTCTGCGAACCTTCGGTGAGCCTTGCCGAAAAAATGGCGCGCGGCGAGCTGGACATCGCGCTCGTTACCCACAATCCCCGTGCCCGCTCCTCCGATGTCGTGCGCACCGAACCGCTCTGCTGGGTCGCCTCCGCCAATCATCCGCTGAAGGACGATGCGCCCGTGCCGCTCGCCGTCGGGCGGCGTGACTGCCACTGGCGCCAGCTTGCCTGCTCGGCGCTCGATGCCGACGGGCGGGAATATCAGGTGCTGTTCACCAGCTGGTCTTCCACCGTGGTCGCCGCCGCCGTACTGGCGGGCATGGCGGTCTCCGTGCTGCCGGAATCGGCGCTGCGCACCGGCATGAAGGTTTTGACCGCCTCAGACGGTTTTCCGCCCCTGCCGCCGGTCCAGATCGGCCTGATGAAACGGCCGGGCCTGTCGCCCTCGCTGGTGAACGCCATCACCGACCACATCACCGCCTGCCTCGACAACATCTCGCCGATGAGCGTCACAGACGAGCTGGACAATGATGTGAAGACCTACCCGAAGATGCCGCGTCTGCGTGCCGGGCATATGCTGCCGGGCTGGTAGGCGAACAGCACAAAAAACAAAGGCCGGGGCAAGTCCCGGCCTTTCAATTGCGCGTTTACGAATTCCCGCCTACCGCGCACGCAGCGACGCAACCGCCAGAAGCGTGTCGCCGCTGATGCCCACCGAGCCGCTGCCGTTGAACAGCATCATGATCGGGTTGGTGGTGTTCTGCTTGTCGTCATACATGATGGTGAAACGGGCGATCAGTTTCTTGACCTTATCGGGATCCTGAAAGTCCTTGATGTCGAAATATTTCTTCATCATTCCCACCTGCGTATCGACTGCGGCATTGCCGAGTTCGTCGGGAATGCCGAAGGTGGTCTTGATGAAGTTCTGGATCGCGGTGTCGGCGAGGATAGAATAATAGGACGTCGTTCCCGCCGCCATCCGCTTGAAATAAAGTGCCAGACGCACGCCCGCATTTTCTTCGCCCGCCTGCGTCTCCAGCGTCTGCGTCAGATAATTGTCCAGCGTCTCGTAAAGGCCGCGCCGCGTCTGGATGGAGCTGCGATCATCATGCAAAATATTGCCATCGGTATCGAAGTTGAAGGCGGTGACAAGACGACGGAAGACCGGATCCATCTCCTTGTTGAGATAGCTGTCCTTATCGTCCAGCTTGGACGCGAACATCTTTTGCAGCTGGTCCTTGGTGACCTTCGTCGGATCGATGCCAAGCGATTCCATCGCGAATTTCGTCAGGCGATCATTCCCCAGAAAGTCCTTGAGCGTTTTGACCTTCTGTATCTCTAAGCGATAATATTCCGCCTCCTTCTTGGCAGCGTCTTTATCCTTGTCGGTGCCGAAAGCTGATTTTTTCTTGATGTAGTCGACCGACATGGTCTGAATTTCAAGTTCGGACTGGGGGAGAACGGGAGAACCCGGCGATCCGTCAGCCTTGAAGTTGAAAAGTTCCGCAAGTTTGACGTAGCGGTCATCATTCAGCGCATAGACGTAGCTCTTCTTGTCCTGCAGATCGCTGGTCAGGGCTTTTCGAACGTCCGCAATATTCACCTTCGCCGGATCGAGACCTACAGCCTTCAGCGCATAGGTGTAGACCGCACTGCTTTCCAGGAAGTCCCCGACGGATTTCACGTTGGCGATATCGCTCTTGAACAGCTTCAAAGCCTTTTCGTCAGCGGCATCGTCCTTGTCGTTGTAATGGATCATATAGCCATTTGTCGTGGTGGCGGTCTGGGTTGTCGTCTGGGGTAACACGCCATCCGGCAGCGTTCCGTCCGATTTGAAATTGAACGCTTCACGCAATGCGATGTAGCTTTTGTTGCCGTTGCCGAACTTGACGATATAGTTGTCCGGATCGCTGAGATCACTGGTCAAGATGTTCTCGATCGTGGCATCGACAATCGTCACCCCATTCAGGTCGAATGCGACCTTGATGTAATTCACCAATCGCGGATCCGCCATCAACTCATCGATAGTCTTGATCGAACCGATCTTCGATTCGAAATAATCCCTGTTCAACGTGGCAACGGTCGGCGTCACGCGCGGGGCGCTACCGACATAGGCCTGGGTAAGGATCTTGATATTGTCGGCGGTCTGCGCCTGGCCCGCCGTTACGGTACCATCATTGGCGAATTCAAAAGCCTGGGCCATCTGGGCCATCGCATTATATTGCGTAACCGTGGTCGTGAGTTTGGTCTGCTCGGCCTTGATGGAGGCAAGGGTCGCCTCCCATTGATCCTTTGGCGGCAATACGCCTTCAAGCTGGGTGAGCTGACCCTGCCGCGTCGTTTTTTCGGTCTCAAGGGCGGTCCGTTGCTCGGCAGTCAGCGTAGTCCCTGCCAGCGCGGTGTCGATCTCCGCGATCCGGTCCGTCACCTGCCCGTGCAATTCGATATTGCCCTTGATCGTGAGCTTTTCCACGGCCGCGGAATAGGCGGCGCCGAACTTCTGGTTCAGATAGCTGTTCGGGTCATTGACGTCGCTCGTCATCAGTCCCTTGATGTGGGCATAGCTGTAGGTCTTCTCGTCAATGTCGAAGACTTCGAAAATGTAGGCACGGGCTCTGTCATTGTGCAGAAGCTGGTCCACATTCGTGACTGTTCCAATAATCGCCTTGTAATAACGGGTTTCCTCGGACAGGCTGTTATCGAGGTTGGTGATCGATGTATCGTAAAGCCCGATCATCTTGTCGAGCTGCGCCTCCGTTTGCACGGAGGCAGTGGACTTCGTGAAATTGAAAGATGCGGCAAAATCGCGGTAACGTTCATCCGTCAGCTTGTTGGCGAAGCTGTTCTGGTCGTTCAGATCGCTTTCCAGCACCTTTTTCATGAAGGCCTTGGCATAGGTCATCTCGCCGAGACCGAAGGCATCCATGGCGTAGGAATAGAGCTGGTAGTTATTGAGGAACTCATCGACGCTTTTCACATTGCCGATGTTTTCCTTGTAATATTTCGTCTGACGCTCGGTGATTGCCTGCTGCGACACGCGTGAAATGCTTGCCTTCATATCGCGGTTGATGAGGTCGTAGCTGAGAAAAGTCGATACCATCCGAATGCCCCCTGGAACAGCGCGCATCCCTCTGGACACTGCGCGCTCCGGTTTTTGAATCCGCCCCCGCACCTCCATCCGGACGCACGGCAAGCCTTGGCGCGACTGTGCATGGTGCGCCTTGCCCGGAGCTTGAAAGAGCACAATTCCGGCACCAATAAAAATCGCATTGTCTCAATCTGCTTTACCTCAGCGAAACCATGCCACAGTGGGTTTTGCTAACCATTTGGGAATGCAAAGTTTTCTTAACCGCGATTTTTAAGCAGTCTCGAACATGCGGCGGATATTCTCCTGACATCAGAGGACGAAAAGTCCCGATGAGAAGACCGGAAACCGGCTCTCAGGTAAAACAAGGGTAGAATAAACATGACCAAGACCGTTCTGAAGCCCGACTGGGCCGTCGCCACACTCAGACTCGACCCGGCACGTTTTCCGCAACAGGTCACCTATGGCAGAGGCAATGGCGCAACCGACGTCGCCGTCACGCTCGATGAACGGGGTGCCGTTCTGAGAAAGGTCCTCGCCTCTTCCGGCCTGCCTTTGTCCTTCGCCCTGCCAGCCCGCGCCTTCAAGGGCGTTGCCGCCCGCGCCATCGACCATGGTGATGGACAGGTCACGGTGACGCTGGAGCTTCACCATGACGATCCGGAACTGTGCGTTCCGCTTCTGGTCGCTCACGATCTTTGCGACATCGCCGCCGACTGGCGCAGCTGGTCCGAAGCCTACCGCATTCCGATGCTGATGGTTGAGGCCGATGGCGTTGCCCGTCCGCTCGAAGAACATCTCGGCAAGGTGCGCACCCAGAATACCCGTCCGCGCCGCCGCCACTCCTATTTTGCAGAGCGCCGCCCGCGCTTCCTCGTTCGCCGCACCACCGGTTCGCTCGGCATGAGCATGAAGATCGAGGGCAAGGAAATCATCGCCCGCCGCTGATAATCCTCAGCCAAAACAATCAAAAGCCCGGCGCGGATAACGCGGCCGGGCTTTTTTGCATCTTGCCTTCCGGCAACCTTAGGCCAGCAGAAGTGGCAGAATGAGGCCCGCGAAAATCATCACGCCGACACGGTTGTTGGATTTGAACAGCACAAGGCATTGCGCCACATCATCGATATCGAGCACCCAGACCTGCCGGAAAAGCATGATGGCGGCGGCGGCAAGGCCGCTATAGGCGATCACGTTAACACCTGCTCCCCAGAACGACAGGGCGATCATGACAAGGGCTGTGCCATAAAGAAAAACCAGCCAGCGATGTGTGTTCTCTCCAAACAGCAGGGCGGTCGAACCGATGCCCACGGCAGTGTCGTCTTCCTTGTCCTGATGGGCGTAGATTGTGTCATAACCGATCGTCCAGGCGATGGAGCCGACATAAAGCAGGACAGCCGGCCAGGCGATCGATTCGAACTGTCCAGCCCAGCCCATCAGCGCACCCCAGGAAAAGGCAAGGCCGAGGAAAAACTGCGGCCAGTTGGTGAAGCGTTTGGCGAAGGGATAGATCGCCACGAAAACCAGCGAGAAGATACCAGTGGCAATGGCGAAACCGTTGAATTGCAGAAGCACCACAAGACCGGCAAGCGCCTGCAGCACGATGAAGACCTTGGCCTGCAACCGGCTGACCCGGCCGGACGGCAGGGGCCGAGAGCGGGTGCGCGCCACGGCCATGTCGATCTTGTGGTCGGCCAGATCATTATAGGTGCAGCCCGCGCCGCGCATCGCTACCGATCCGATGAAAAACAGCACCAGGTGCCAAATGAGCATGGCCCAGGAAAAACCGCCACTTGCCGCCGCGGCATTGGCCGCAAGTGCGGCGGACCAGAAACACGGCCACATCAGCAATTGCCAGCCGATGGGGCGATCCCATCTTGCAAGCTGCGCATAGGGCCAGAGGGGCCTCGGCAAAATCCGATAGACCCAGTTGTTGGATGGCGCGTCCGAAACGCGGTCTGACAAATCGCTGTGGTGAACCATGGAGACGGTTCTACAGCATCGGCGGGAAAATCGGAACGGTTTTCAAAGCGCAAAGTGCGCGGCCTTTGGCGAGTTACAACACGCCGCCAGCAAAGCGAAAACCTCTCCGCCGTCATCCTCGGGCTTGCCCCGAGGATCCACAACCCGTTGAAATCAATGGATCCTCGGGGCAAGCCCGAGGATGACGTCGAATGCGGAGGGGCGCAAACGCCAAGACCCGCAACAGTGTGTTAAGGGCCTTCAACTTCAGACATTAATTTCCCGCCTCAGGGCAGCGAGAAACCGAATTTGTAGCTTGCCTGAACGCCGACGACGAACTGGTTTTTCGAGCCGCGCTCACGCACCAGCGAACTGTCGGCGGCATCACCCATCAGGCGGCGATATTCGGCGAAGGAGCCGACTTCTGCGGCTTCTGTGACCTTCCAGGTGATGGCAGCGCCAACACCGGCGGAATGCAAACCACCGCCGGGGTTATAGGGCGACGGAGCGCCGGCTGCCGTCTGCGCGGCGCTTACGCCGTAATAACGTTCATTATATTTGCTGCTCACCCATGTGGCGCGCGGACCGGCAGAAATCTGGATGCCGGGCGCGATATCAGTGAAGACGTCGGCGGAGAGATCGCCGACCACACCGCTATGGCTGCGGATGCCCTGACGGGCCTCACCACGAATACGCAGCCAGTCGGTCGGATAGGCCTCTGCGAAACCGCCAAGCTCGCCGCCACGCTTGATGCGGGTCATGCCTTTCAGATCGTCGGAATCTTTCTGGTTACGCGGGGATACCAGCTTTCCGGCAAGACCCATGCTGATCGGACCATTGTCCAGCAGCGAGATCGAGGCGCTGTCGTTGCGCGAAGTGAAACGCGCACCCTGCCCCTGACGACCGAGCGAAATGATGGGCGAAAAGCCGAATTCGTTCTTGTTGTCGCCCTGATATTTCGGCGCGGAGAAACCCGAACCGCCGAGCTTCAGATACCAGTCGCCGGAAAACCAGCCATCGGCGTGGGCGCTGCCGACAGCAAAAAGCGATAGAACGCAAGCGGCGACGGCCGCTGATGGCTTGAACATGAAAAGGACCCCAGAAACGCAATACAAACAGGTGCGCGTAGAATTAGAGGGATTCCGTTTCCATTCCATTAACCAGCACGCGATGAAGACGCGCGACTGCCGCGAGGGTGATGACGACGTCCGAAAAACTGCCCTACGTCATGCTCGGGCTTGTCCTGGGCATCTGCAACCAACCGATTTCACGCAACGTGGATAGATCCTCGGGACAAGCCCGAGGATGACGTCGAGTCTTGCGGAGAAGTTTGTCCAAAATCTGCAGTAGCTCCGCTCGCGCCAGCGTCAGAATGCCACCTTCTCCAGCGGCGAGCGCGTCTTTTCGAATTCGGCGAGCCTTTCCTCGTTGCGGGCAATGTAGTCGCGATTATGCGGCACGGCATCGCGGTCCTTGGCGAGCTGGATCTGGAAAATGTGGAAATTTTCGTGGGTAAAGGCCATTTCCGACCCCGCCAGATAAAACTCCCACATGCGGAAGAAACGCTCGTCATAAAGTGCGACAGCCTCCGCCTTGCGCGCCACGAAACGTTCGCGCCAGTGCCTGAGCGTGTGCGCATAATGCATGGGCAGGATTTCGATATCCTTCACCAGCAGCCCGGACTTCTGGATTGCCGGCAGCACCTCGCCGAGCGATGGAATATAACCTCCAGGGAAAATATATTTTTCGATGAAGGGATTGGTCGCCAGTGCCGGGTGGGGCTGGCCAATGGAGTGAAGCACCATCACGCCCTTGTCGTCCAGCACCTCCGACGCCTTGTCGAAATAGTCGCGATAATGGGTCGGCCCGACATGTTCGAACATGCCGACGGAGACGATGCGGTCGAATTTCTTCGAGGCCGGCAGGTAACGGTAGTCCTGCAATTCGAAACGGACATTGCCGGCAAGCCCGCGTTTTGCCGCCCGGTCGCGGGAAACGCGCAGCTGTTCTTCGCTGAGCGTGATGCCGGTCACGTCGGCACCGGCACTTTCGGCAATATACATCGCCATGCCGCCCCAGCCGGAGCCGATCTCCAGTACGCTCTGGCCCGGCTCGGTCATCAGCTTTGCGGCGATATGGCGTTTTTTGGCGACCTGCGCCTCATAGAGGCTGATACCAGGCGGATTGAAATAGGCGCAGGAATATTGCCAGTCTTCATCGAGGAAGATGTCGAACAGCTTGGCGCTCAGGTCGTAGTGATGGGCGACGTTGCTCTTGTTGTGGTTGACCGGCAGATGCATCTTGATGCGGGCGGCGATGATGCGGACCATGCCGCGCCAGATCATACCGAAGGATAGAGCCTCGCTCAGCGTATTGCCTTTGACCAGCGCCAGAAAGTCGTAGATATCGCCCTCTGCGACCTGCATACGGCCTTCCATATAAATTTCGGCGAGTTTGAGCGCCGGATCGGCGGCGATCTCTTCCATGGCGGCTTCGTCGGTGAAATTCAGAACCACCCTTTTACCCGTGCCGTCACCAAATGTACGGCTGCCACCCGGGCTATTGACGACAAGATTACCGGTCTTGATTATCTTTCCGAAAAGAACATGCAGAGACGACGCCATGGCACCCCCAATTGCTAAGTCTCGCTTATCAATTTCTCTGACCGTATTCCTTTCCGTGCAAGTTTCAAGATGGTCTCATTTCAAAAAAATTGAACGATTTCATCAAGCAAAAAGCCCCACCGGGGTTTTCGGCAGGGCTTTTCCATAAAAATCATTTCAACCGGGGGTCAGCGTCGCTTCATCGCCTCGGCCAGAGCCGCGGCAAGAGCACCACCGGATTGCGCCCCCTCGTTGTGTCCCTGCGGTTTGGAATTCGCATGGCGCATGGCGCCCGCATTGCCCTTCTCGCGCATCGGCTGGGGTGCCGCCTCGCCACCGTCCTTGCGCATGGTCAAGGCGATGCGCTTGCGCTTCACATCCACCTCCACGACCCGCACCTTCACGACGTCGCCAGCCTTTACCACCTCATGCGGATCCTTCACGAAACGGTCGGCAAGCTGTGACACATGCACAAGCCCGTCCTGATGCACGCCGATGTCAACGAAAGCGCCAAACGCGGCAACATTGGTGACGGTGCCTTCCAGAAGCATGCCCGGTTTCAGATCGGTGATCTCGTCCACGCCGTCGGCAAAGGTCGCCGTCTTGAAGCTCGGGCGCGGGTCACGGCCGGGCTTTTCCAGCTCGGCGATGATGTCCTTGACGGTCGGCAGACCGAACTGCTCATCAATGAACCGCTTCGGATCGAGCCCCTTCAGCGTGGCGCTGTCACCCATCAGCGTGCGCAGGTCGCGGCCGCAGGCGGCAACGATCTTTTTCGCCACGCCATAGGCTTCCGGGTGCACGGAAGACGAATCCAGCGGCTCCTTGCCGTTCGGAATGCGCAGGAAGCCTGCGCATTGTTCGAAGGTGCGCTGGCCAAGGCGAGGCACTTTCAGCAATTCCTTGCGGCTGGCAAAGGGACCGGTCTGGTCGCGATGGGCGACGATGGCATCGGCAATCGAGGTACCGAGGCCGGAAACCCGCGCCAGAAGTGGCGAGGACGCCGTATTGAGATCGACGCCGACGGCATTCACCGCGTCTTCCACCACGGCATCAAGCGAACGGCTGAGACGGCCCTGATCGACATCGTGCTGGTACTGGCCGACGCCGATGGATTTCGGCTCGATCTTCACCAGTTCCGCCAGCGGATCTTGAAGGCGCCGCGCGATGGACACCGCTCCACGTAGCGAAACATCGAGATTGGGGAATTCCGCCGCCGCCCGTTCCGAAGCGGAATAGACCGATGCGCCCGCCTCTGAAACGATGACCTTGGTGGGCTTTGCGCCGGAAGCCGAAGCGGGCATCTGCGCCAGAAGATCGGCGACCAGCTTTTCCGTCTCGCGGCTGCCGGTGCCGTTGCCGATGGCGATCAGCTCGACATTATGCTTGCGGATGAGCAAGGCGAGTTCCGCCTGCGCACCGCGCACATCGTTCCTCGGCTGGAAAGGATAGACCGTGCTCGTGTCGAGCAGCTTGCCGGTGCCATCCACCACGGCCACCTTGACGCCGGTGCGGATGCCCGGATCGAGACCCATGGTGGCGCGCGATCCGGCAGGTGCGGCCAGCAACAGATCCTTGAGATTGCGGGCGAAGACATTGATAGCCTCTTCTTCCGCACGCTCACGCAATTCGCGCATCAGATCGAGCGACAGCGACATGGAGAGCTTCACCCGCCAGGTCCAGCCCGCCACTTCCATCAGCCATTGATCGGCGGGGCCGGCATTGCGGATATCGAAAGCGGCCGCGACGGTGCGCTGTGCAGGCTTGACCGGCGAGGGATCATCCGCATCGACATCGATGGTCAATGTCAGCACTTCCTCGTTCCAGCCGCGCAACATGGCCAGCGCGCGGTGGCCCGGCACCGTCGCCCAACGCTCGAAATGATCGAAATAGTCGGAGAATTTTTCACCCGCCGCCTGCTTGCCGTCCACCACCTTGGCGCGGAAGGTGGCATTCTGGCGCATGTAATCGCGCAGGCGTCCGAGAAGATCGGCGTTTTCGGTCATGGTTTCCGCCACGATGTCGCGCGCGCCTTCAAGCGCTGCCTTCACATCGGCGACCTCGCCCTGAACATAAGCTTCTGCAAGCTTTGTCGGATCGGCGGCGCGGTTTTCCCAGATCGCCTCGGCAAGCGGACCGAGACCCCGCTCGCGGGCAATTTCGGCGCGGGTGCGGCGCTTCGGTTTGTAGGGCAGATAGAGGTCTTCCAGCTCCGCCTTGGTGCCTGCCTGCATGATCTTGACCATCAGGGTGTCCGTCATCTTGCCCTGACCGGTGATGGTTTCGACGATGGAGGCGCGGCGTGAATTGAGTTCGCGCAGATAAACGAGGCGTTCCGCCAGCGTTCGAAGCTGGGTGTCATCCAGTCCTCCCGTCGCTTCCTTGCGGTAGCGGGCGATGAAGGGCACGGTCGCTCCCTCGTCCAGCAAGGCCACCGCCGCCTTCACCTGATCGGCGCGGGCGTTGATTTCGGTGGCGATGAGCGTGGTGAGGCGGGCATTATCTGCGGTCATGGGGTTCTCTGATGTCACATCTGGAGCGGCGAACATAATGTCTGATTGTGGCGTGACAACAAGAGGCGGCAACGATTCCACAGGAAAGGCGGAGTTCAACGGAAAGACGGACGTTTGCGGCGCTTTCTCCTTGACCTTTCGCCCCCCTGCCCTTAACGCCCGACAAACAAGGTTACAGGCGAGATTGCAGGGATATTGACCATGAAAGTTCTGTTGATCGGTTCCGGTGGACGCGAACATGCGCTGGCATGGAAAATCGCCCAGTCTCCCCTGCTTGAAGAATTTTACGCCGCCCCCGGCAATCCCGGCATCGCCGACCACGCGACCCTCGTTTCGCTTGACGTGGAAGACCACGCCGCCGTCATCGCTTTTGCCAGGGAAAAGGCGATCGACTTCATCGTCATCGGTCCGGAAGCACCGCTGGTTGCGGGTCTGGCGGATGATCTGCGTACAGTCGGTATTGCCACTTTCGGCCCCTCGAAAGCGGCTGCCCAGCTTGAGGGTTCCAAGGGCTTCACCAAGGATCTCTGCGCCCGTTACGATATTCCGACCGGCGCGTACCAGCGTTTCAAGACCGCCGAACCGGCCAAACAATATGTCCGTGAACAGGGCGCACCCATCGTCATCAAGGCCGACGGTCTTGCCGCCGGCAAGGGCGTGACCGTTGCCATGACGGAAGCCGAAGCGCTTGCCGCCATCGACGAATGTTTCGACGGCGCATTTGGTGCTGCTGGCGCCGAAGTGGTGGTGGAAGCTTTCCTCGACGGTGAGGAAGCCAGCTTCTTCTGCCTTTCGGACGGCAAGACAGCGCTGGCGCTTGCCACCGCGCAGGATCACAAGCGTGTGGGCGATGGCGACACCGGCCCGAACACCGGCGGCATGGGCGCTTATTCGCCCGCCCCGGTCATGACGCCGGCCATGGTGGAACGCACCATGAAGGAAATCATCGAACCGACGATTTCAGGCATGGCGAAAGACGGCAATCCCTTCTCCGGCGTGTTTTTTGCCGGTCTGATGATCACCGCAAAAGGCCCCGAGCTGATCGAATACAATGTGCGTTTCGGCGATCCGGAATGCCAGGTGCTGATGATGCGCCTGAAAAGCGACCTGCTGCCGATCCTCTACGCCACCGCAACCGGCACGCTGGACAAGGTTGAAGCGGAATGGCGCGACGATGCGGCGCTGACCGTCGTTCTCGCCTCCAAGGGTTATCCCGGCGCTTACGACAAGAATACGCCGATTGACCATATTCCCGACGCCAGCGCAGAAGCGAAGGTGTTCCACGCCGGCACCGCGCTGAAGGATGGCAAGCTGGTAGCGACGGGCGGCCGCGTGCTGAATGTTACCGCCTTTGGAAAGAATGTGACGGAAGCGCAGGCGCGCGCCTATGCACTGGCTGACAAAGTGGAATGGCAAAACGGCTTCTGCCGCCGCGATATCGGCTGGCAGGCGGTGGCCCGCGAAAAGGCCTGACCTTTTAAAGCAAACAGGGGTCCCGAGCGAATATTTCGTTCAATTTTTACCAAGTTTGCTGACCTGATGGAAACGAAAGACCAGTAATATTTGCCCAACATTGAATGGTGCTTTGTGCCTCGATCAAGAGGCCGCACCTTCATTTCGGGGGTTTTTCGATGCGTCGTCTTCTTTTGACAGCTGTTGTCGTGCTGGCCGGTGGGTCGGCGATGGCGTCTTCCATCGAATATGTAAACGGCGCTCACACCAGCAACGGCAGCTTCGTTCGTCTCGATTGCGCGGGCTGCCAGCCGGTGAAGGACAAGGCCGCCCCGGAGGGTTATGCCATTCCCTCCATCGAGCCGGGCACCCAGCACACGGAGATGCGCGAAGTCGAGGGCAAACGCACGCTGGTGCGCACCGAAGCCTGGCTGGGCGGCGCACCCGTTACCTTCGTCAGCACCAATCCCGCATGGATGCAGGCAGAGACCCCCAGCACCGCAATTGCGACCTATGGCGAGGGTGAAGCCGTGGCGCATCCGGAAGAAACGGCCTCAACGCCTGCCGGCATCGACGTGACGACGACGACGGCAGCCGTCAAGGAAATCTCTGCTGATAATGCTGCCGCACCGGCAAGCGCCTCGGTAATTGCTGCGCCCGAATTCCCGGACTTCAAATTGCGCGGCAATTGAGCCGTAGCATCCGCGACGTATCGATGACAAAAGTCAAATAATCGCGTCATCGCTGCATTTTTCGAAATGCACGGCAACCATCCGGTGAATAATAAATTCTTCGTCCATTATTCCGCCAGGCAAGCTGATAAAGCCTTTGCTAATTAAATATTTATTCAAATTTTTCGCCGTTAAGTGACCTCATAGTGCGATGCAGCACAATATGAGGCCTTGAAGCGGACGTTCGCTTTTCAGGCTGTTCACCGCGCATCAGGCGCCCTTCCCATTTCCGAAACTTCGGCAGCGCGCGGCTTTTTCCGGCTCGCGACGCAAAAGCTTGTGAGCGCCCATGAAGAATCTTTCCATTTCCCGTCAGCTGATCGTTCTCGTGGTGGCCCTCATGGCCGCCTTTTCCGTGGCAACGTTTTACCAGCTGAAATCCGCCACCGACGCGATCTATGAGGAACGTTACGGCATGTTGCGCACGCAGGTGCAATCGGCCATCTCCATCCTGCAATCCTTCAACGACAAGGAAAAGGCCGGAACGCTGACCCGGGACGAAGCCATGAAGCAGGCCTTCGCCACCGTTAGCGCCATGAAGTTCACCCCTGACGGTTATCTGTTCGGTTACGACTACGACGTGACGATGAAGTTCCATCCCGATGCAAAACGTGTCGGCGAGAATTTCAAGGGCAAACCGGACAGCAACGGCTTCCAGTATCGCGACGAACTGGTGCGGCTTGGCCGCAACGGTGGCGGCCAGACGGATTTCTACGGCCCGAAGCCGGGCATGGAAGGCAACGACTACGCCAAAAGCTCCTATGCCCTTGCTTTTGAGCCCTGGCAGGTCGTGGTCGTGACCGGCGTTTACATCGACGATCTGAATGCGCAGGTGCGCGGCGAGGTAATGAAGGCGCTGTCGATCGGTGCGGCCATCTTCGTGCTCGCGCTTGCCGCCGCCTTCTATGTCATCCGCGGCATCTCGAAGCCGCTCGGCGATATTCACCATGCGCTCGGCGAAGTGGCCAATGAAAATGTCTCGCTCACCATTCCCCATACCGGCCTGACCAACGAAGTGGGCATGATGGCGAAGGCCACGGCCTCGCTTCAGGACAAGGTGCGCGAGCGCCACGCCATGCAGCGCCGTGAGGAAGAACAGCAGCAGCAGCTCAATAGTGAGCGCCAGAACAATCTCGACATGCAGCGCGACGAGGCCGCATTGCAGGCGCGTGTCGTTGCCACCATCGGCGAGGCGCTGGAAAAGCTCGCCGGTGGCGATCTGACGGTACGTTGCGGCGACCTCGGCAACCGTTACGCCGCACTACGCGACAATTTCAACGAGGCGCTGCTGCATCTCGATGCCGCCATGGCCAAGGTGAACTCCAAGAGCATCGATATTGGCGGTTCCAAGGAAGAAATCCGCAAGGCCTCCAACGAGCTTTCGCAGCGTACCGAACGACAGGCCGCAAATCTGGAAGAAACCTCCGCGGCGCTCGATGAATTGACGGTTGCGGTACGCCAGACGGCGGAAGGTGCAGCGGATGCCGCCAAGCGCGTCACCACCGTCAGTTCGGAAGCGATGCGTAGCGACCGGGTGGTGGAAGAGGCGATTGCGGCGATGAGCGGTATCGAACAGTCCTCCGACCAGATTTCGAACATCATCGGCGTGATCGACGACATCGCTTTCCAGACCAATCTTCTGGCGCTGAATGCGGGTGTGGAAGCTGCGCGTGCCGGTGAAGCTGGCAAAGGCTTTGCCGTGGTGGCTCAGGAAGTGCGCGAACTGGCGCAGAAATCCGCCGCCGCCGCCAAGGAAATCAAGGCCCAGATCGCCCGCTCCTCCAACCAGGTGGAAAACGGAGTGCGCCTTGTTGGCGAGGCTGGCGACGCGCTGAAACGCATCTCGGACCAGATCAAATCCGCCAACGAGATCGTCAGCAAGATCGCCCATTCGGCGGCCGAACAGGACACGACGCTGCGCTCGATCTCCACGTCGCTGAACCAGCTCGACGTCGCCACCCAACACAATGCGGCGATGGCGGAAGAGACCACGGCTTCGGCGGAAGCGCTGGCCGTGGATACCGAGGAACTCCTGAACCTCATCCGCGGCTTCCGCGTCTCCTCCGGCCACCAGCTTCACAGCATGGCGCACGAGATGCGCATGGCCGGGTGACGACGGGTGACCATCGTACAGATGACATAAAAAATGCCGGGCACAGACCCGGCATTTTGCTTTGCAATACGCTCTCCACACATTGGACGTCATCCTCGGGCTCGACCCGAGGATTCACCCCTAGAGCGGTCAATGGATCCTCGCCTCAAGGGCGAGGATGACGGCGGAGAGTGTTTGTTGCGTTGAGAGCCAATAGTGCCGCGTCTGCGCCGCCTCGCCTCACCGCGTCAAAACATCCAGCCGGTCGATATCGGCAGGTGAAAAAACCGCGATGCCCGCTCTCTCCAGCAGCGCCGCCGTCACGCCGTTGCCCGCATGTTTGGTGCCGGAGAATGAGCCGTCATAGATCGCAACCGATCCGCAGGACGGGCTGCCGTCGATCAGAAGCGCGCGCGTGCAGCCGTTGGCTTTGGCAAAGGCGAGCGCCTTTTCCGCACCGGCGATAAATTCCGCCGTGACATCGCCGCCGGTCACTTCCAGCACACGGGCGCGGCCTTCGAGCACATCAAGGCCGGAGGCGCCATTCTCGATTTCCGCCGGTGGGCGCGGAACGGGCATGCCGCCCGCCATTTCCGGACAGATCGTCACCAGCCTGCCCTCCTGTCGCCAGCGGTCTATCGCCGGGTGGGACAGGGGTTTGCCCTTGCCGTCATATCTGACGGGTTGACCGAGAAGACAGGCGCTGATGAGGATTTTGGGGGGCGTGTTGGTCAATGGGAAATCATCCTGCAAGAGTGGAGGCCTGAGTACCCCCCTCTGCCCTGCCGGGCATCTCCCCCACAAGGAGGGAGATCGGCAAGAGGCATGCTCCCCGCTCTTCCCGCGACGTTCAATGTAGTTGGTAGGCCGCCGCTGGTTGATCTCCCCCCCTTGTGGGGGAGATGTCCGGCAGGGCAGAGGGGGGGAGCCAAGCACACCACCGTCCCAGTTACTTTCTCACCCCGTGATCTTCGAGAAGTCCGCAACCGTTCCCGTAACTTCACGGATGGCCTTCAGCAACGCCAGACGGTTGGCGCGAATGGCCGCGTCCTCGTCGTTCACAAGCACATCTTCGAAGAATTTGTCGACCGGGGCGCGCAGCGTCGAAAGCGCCTGCATGGCAGAGCGGAAATCTTCCGCCTCGACTGCCTTTGCCGCGTCGGCGGAAGCGGTCTTGATCGCCGCGTAAAGCGCCTTTTCGGCATCGAGCTTCAGCAGCTCTTCCGAAACGCTGTTCGCCACCACAGTGCCCTTCTTTTCCTCGGCGGCCAGAAGCTGGGTCGCGCGCTTGGTGCCAGCCAGAAGGTTCTTGCCATCTTCGCCGGTGATGAAGGCGGTGAGCGCCTCGACACGGCGGGCGATCATCAGCAGATCGTCCGACTCCGGCGTCAGAACGGCGTCGATCAGGTCGTAACGAGCGCCGAGGTCGCGGAGGTAGACCTTGAGGCGATCGTGGAAGAAGGAGAGAAGATCCGGGTCCTTCACGACGCTCAGAAGCGGCAGACGCACATTCCGCTCCAGCAAGATGCGTACCACGCCCAG
Source organism: Agrobacterium arsenijevicii (assembly GCA_000949895.1). Taxonomy (GTDB): domain Bacteria; phylum Pseudomonadota; class Alphaproteobacteria; order Rhizobiales; family Rhizobiaceae; genus Agrobacterium; species Agrobacterium arsenijevicii. Next base: position 53,507 of record JWIT01000036.1, read on the forward strand.
CGCCGCGCGGCGCAACGCAAACGGATCCTTCGAGCCAGTCGGCTTTTCATCGATAGCCCAGAAGCCGACGAGGGTGTCGAGTTTATCGGCCAGAGCAACCGTGATCGCCACCTTGTCTGCCGGCAGGCGGTCGGAGGGGCCTTGTGGCTTGTAATGGTCTTCGATGGCCGCCGCGACGCTCTCGTTTTCGCCCTGCAAAGCCGCATATTTGCGGCCCATCAGGCCCTGAAGCTCGGGGAATTCGCCGACGGCTTCAGTGCGCAGGTCGGCTTTCGCCAGCACCACGGCGCGGTCTACGAGGCTAGCATCGGCACCGACAACGGGAGCCAGCGCCTTCGCCAGTTCGCGAATACGCGTTACACGCTCGCCCTGCGATCCGAGTTTGGCATGGAAGGTGACGTTGAGCGCATCGAGCTTCGCCATGCGCTGGTCGAGCGGCTTTTTAAGGTCGAGGCCGAATTTCGCAGCCGAATCCTGCAGTGTTTCCAGATCGGGCAGGTCGCCCTGATCACGGTTCCAGAAATGGCGGGCATCCGACAGGCGGGCGCGCACGACCTTGCCGTTGCCATGGATGATTTCCTTGCCGCCATCGCTTGCCTCGATGTTCGAGATCAGGATGAAGCGGTTGGAGAGGCCCTCTTCCGCACCCTGATTGCGGGTGACGAAACACTTCTGGTTGGTCTTGATGGTAAGCCGGATGATTTCCGCCGGGATCTGCAGATAATCTTCCTCGAAGGTGCCCATCAGCACCTGCGGCCATTCGACGAGGCCAGAGACTTCTTCGAGAAGACCTTCGTCTTCCACCAGTTCGAGACCGTTTGCGAAAGCCAGATCCTTGGCGTCGTGCAGGATGACATCCTTGCGGCGGTCGGCATCGAGCATGACCTTCGCCTTTTCAAGGCTCGAGACATAATCCTCGAAACGACGCACGGTGATCGGGCCCGGCGCATGGAAACGGTGGCCATAGGTGACGTTACCGGCGACGATGCCGTCAATCACGAAAGGAATGACCTGCGTTTCATCATGTTCGGGGCCGAACAGGCAGACGATGGATTGCAACGGGCGCACCCAGCGCAGGCTTTCCGAACCCTTGCCTTCGATGCCGGCATAGCTCGAGCCCTTCGGCATGGAGGCCGGGCCGGAGCGCATGGATTTCGGCCAGGGGAAAGAGCGGATGATGCCGGGCATCACTTCCGCGATGATCTCTTCCGCCGGACGGCCGGGTTTGTTGATGATGGCGATGTAGAAATCGCCCTTCTTCGGATCGGAAACGACCTGCGCTTCTGAGATATCATTGAGGCCCGCGCCGCGCAGAAAGCCCTCGATGGCCTTTTCATTGGCATCGGTGCGCGGACCCTTTTTTTCTTCGCGCACATCGGCGGAGCGCGCGTTGAGGCCGCGAATATCCAGCGTCAGGCGGCGCGGCGTCCAATATTCGCGCGCACCCTCATAGGTCAGCCCTCTCTCCACAAGCGCGTCGGTGACGAGTTTCTTCAGATCGCCCGCCGCCTTGCGCTGCATGCGGGCGGGGATTTCCTCGGAGCGGAGTTCAAGCAGAAGATCGGGCATGGGATAAGGACTTTAATCTGTTGCAAAAGAGTGTCGCGGACTTAGCAAGACCAGCGGCAAAAGTCACCAGCTATCGGTTAAATTACCGCCGGCGGGCGTTACCAGCCGCCGCCACCACCGCCGCCGCCACCCGAGCCGGAAGAAC
>JWIT01000037.1 GCA_000949895.1 Agrobacterium arsenijevicii
AAACTCTAACCAAAAATGGTCCAGTTTGAAGGGTTCAGATCAAAGATCTCGCCGCCACCTATAGAGTTGCGAGGGAGTTATGCCGATCCGTCGTGCGATCGCCGAGATATTCACTCCAGATCGGCAAGCCTCGTCAACGGCCTCGAGCTTGAACTCGTCGGACCAGAAACGACGCAACTGCCGGGGAGACCCCTCGAGCCGATCCGTCACGGCCTCAATCATATGGATCATTCTAGGGCTAGCCGTAGGCGTAGACATAGATTCTCACAATCAGAGAAAATCAGATGCCTAATGCCATAGCTTGATCGCCATTAGCCCTACCAGATGGGGTCTGCTTGCCGCTTACGATATTTCTTAGCAAGGTATGACAGCTAAGCTAGCCCCTGGTGCAGGGGTAATGTGATTGCTCGGTGGCGGGGTGCATACGCTGATGGACCCATGTCGAGCGATGTTGCTTAATGAATTATTCTCGGCAAATGGCCCTAAAAGAATATCTGATCTTGTACCAGGAATTGGCCCAAACGAAATCTCAGAGAAGTCGTTTTCTCTGGCTCGGGTGATAAGTAAATATCTGTACGTTGTTCTAAGAATTTCGATGCGTGTGAGTTCGTTGTCAACACAATCCCACCCCATAATGTCTGCAGTTCTTGATGTGCCTCCGTCAAGTGAGAAGTTGAGGTTGCTTCGTTGACCTTCGATTGAAAGGGCTGCTGTTGTTCCTCCTTGCTCTTGCAACGCGCTTGTTATGCGAATGTCACTCACGGTATTGCCTTTGCACCAGTATTGCAGCGTGATGCCTTTTCGGCCTATGTTCTGCATGGCAACGTTCTGTATGTTACAGTTTCTGCAAAATGAGCCACCGATGCCATTGGTGTTTTCTGCGTTTTTGCCGTCAATCGCTAGATCCATCACTGTCGCGCCAGCTAGATAACGCATAGGTTGGGCGCTTGCGTCCGTGGGTGGATCTCCCCTCAAGCCAATTACCTGACCTATATTGTTCGCCATTGCTCTTATCACACTCGCTGGGCCATCGCCGAAGAGGACTTGGTTGGCTTGCCGAAGGTGTAGTGATCGACTGATCGCGTATTGGCCAGAAGGTAAATATTGGCGGCCGCCGAGGTACTGTGCACAGAATAGTGCAATTGTGTCGTCTGAAACGCCATCTCCGCGAGCCCCAAACCAATATGGGGAAGCCCAGTCAATTTGAGGCTTTCCAATTACAGAAAATTTGTACGGGGATAGGCCAATGCGAGCATATGATCCGTTGACCAGATTCCCATCAAAAATGTGCTGCCGAGAATGCGCCTGAATGCCGCCATCCCAAACAATCGATGCGTCATTCTTCATCGATAATTTGGCACCAAGAGGAAAATGAATTATTACGGAGGGAGGGACATAAAATCTTTCTGTTAACTCGTAAGTACGGGCCTCGAGGGAGACGACGCCTCGTTGGGCTATTATCTTTTGGAAAATGATGTCGTCGACGTTCTGCTCAGTAAAAGGCAACGACGATCTTGCGCTCAACATGAGCGTCGCACCCCCTATAAAATCTCCGAGAAATTGACGGCGCTTTAGCATGAAAGGCTACGACATCCCACTCATTTCAACAAAAACGAGGCCTATCAACCCGTAAATATGTGACTCGCCCCGCAGAGGAAAGACTGTCTCTTCGTGATAGGATTCATAATCGTGCAAGGTGGGCCTTGCAATATGCGATTGACATATAAGAGCGATACTAGCTATCCGCCAGCGTAAGAATGGGCTGAGTTTGCTCTATACGAAGCGATAACGGGCATGATCTTTGGCCGGTTCGTAATTGAACTTTTTCTCGCTGGAGGACGCCTATCCCCCATCCTGGGGCTGTCGAGTGAAGTAGCGCTACGTTATGTGGCGGCTGGGCCAGAACCGGTGGGACTATTGTAGTTCGAGCCGTTGGCAGGGCAGGCACATGTTTGGATATCATCATCAGATATTTACCGCCTGCGACAGCTTCTCGATATGCTCCCTGCAAAGCGTTTCGATCAAGGTATGCAGTTCGGCCGTCCGCTCCTGAAGCCATGCAAGCGCCTCTTCGCTGATCTCGAACTGTTTTGAATAGCGCGCCTTGACGTAGGCTTCGTTGAGAATGTTGTACCATGCGGTGAAACGCTGGTGATCGCGCGGCCAGATATCGACCAGACGGCGGTCACGATCCTCGGAAAGCCCACGCAGGAATTTGAGATTGTGCGAGGGCGGGCTGTAGTTGGTCAGCGTCAGCAGATAACAGGAATAGGCTGTTTCGACTGCCTGATGCAGCGTGAACGCCGCATGATTGGGTTGAGCATCAGCAATTGAATAACGTGCGAGTTGGAGGAAATATTTCGCACCATTGAACTGCTTTTCAAAATGCTCCTCGGCCACTCTGAGCGCATCGGCAGGGCTGAGCGGTTTCGGTTCGGCCAATGGCCTGTCATCGAACTCATGGAGGACGATGCCTTCACGGGCGAGATCGACAAAGAAGTACTGCCCATCATGCAGAAAATTGCTGATCTCGCGCGCACCATGCACGATGAGACCGACGGGTGTTTCGATCTCCTTGTCCCACATCAGCCGGTCTGTCGCCTTGTCCCAGTATTTCGGGTCGGCCAGTTCCTTGTTGCTGACGATGACGAGAATATCGAAATCCGAACGATAGCCTTTTGACGTATGCGGCTCGTCGACAAAGGTGCCACGGGCATAAGAACCGAACAGGATGATTTTATAAATCCGCCCGTCCTTCTTGGCCTCGGAGTTCGAGCGCTCGACCACGCCAGCAAACTCCTCGTGGATGATCCGGACGACCTTTTCCAGTTCGAGCTGCTTTGCCTGCGGAAGATGTCCGATATCCGATCTCATCGCCTTCACCATCGATTCCTCTGAGCTCGCACCTTAGCCGCGATCAACAGGCCATTGCTACTCCACAATCTTGTAGTGGTTGCAAGGGGGCGAGGGAACACCTGACGGTCAGAATTTCTCACTTGAGGGAAAGGCCGAGTGTGTGGCTGTTACCCTGGCGCTGTGCCTGCGCCTGGCGCAGAAGGGGATGCGCCGAGCTTGCGCCGGTCTTCGAGACTTCTGACGTCATGTAGTGGCCCCCAAAATCTCCGGACACGATCTCACACTTGTTAAGTGTTAGGAGTAATGTGCCCATTATGACCAGTCACATACCTAAGATAGAAGTGCTGTCCGGCCCTGAGCGCCGCCGTCGCTGGTCGGCAGCGGAGAAGCTGGCCATAGTCCAGGAGACCTACGAGCCTGATGTCACGGTCAGCATCGTAGCCCGACGGCATGGCATTCAACCAAACCAGTTATTCGCCTGGCGCAAACTCGCAGCGCAGGGCGCACTGACGGCGACGGCATCGCAGGAAGAGGTTGTCCCGGCATCCGAATACAGAGCGCTTCAGAACCAGGTAAAGGAACTGCAGCGCCTCCTCGGCAAAAAGACGATGGAAGGCGAAATCCTCAAAGAAGCGCTTGAGATAGCATCAGGGTCAAAAAAACACCTGTTGCGCTCGCTCTCGTTGCCGAAGGACAGTTCGCGATGACGGCGGTTTGCGAGACCCTGGGTGTCGCCCGATCCAACATTGTGGAACGTGTGAAGCAACGTCCTTCCAGAGCCAGAGGGCGGCCGCCGCTCGCCGATCAGGAACTGCTGGATGAGATCAAGACGATCATCGACGACATGCCCACCTACGGATATCGGCGCGTTCACGCGATCTTGCGCCGTAAAGCCCGCAGCGAAAACCGTCCATGGCCAAATGCAAAGCGGGTCTACCGGGTGATGAAGGTTCACGATATGCTTCTCCAGCGCCACACCGGTGCACTCGACACTCGTCGCCACGATCGTCGCGCTGCACCAGAGAAGCGTTGCACAATTCCTCGGACAAAAATGAGCCGAAGGACGCCCAGGTCATTCTGCATATGATGACCATTGGTGCCGAGCAGTTTTACCACGACCCATTGATGCACGGCACAAACGATATTCAGGAACTGTCCAAGACCCACGACATGGTCTCAAAATCGAAAACCGAACTGTGGCATCGGATCCTGACACACTGTCTGCCATTATACTTTCCGGAGGCGGATCGCTTTCACCGTAGCTCACGCAGCGATTGGTTCTTCGCATTCCTTGAACTATTTCCGTCCCCGCATTTCATCGCAGCTGTGACCAAGGAAGCTTTCATTGAAGCCGCATGGGAGGTGGTCCGACGCAATCACAATGTTCCGTATGGTTCTGGCCGAGGGCAGAAGCCTCATCGCCCAACGCAATCAAATCGAGGCCCGGGCGGTGGAGATGTTGAAGGATAGTCCCGATTACCAGCTGCTATGGACTATTCCCGGAATCGGACCTGTCAACGCTTTGACGATCCTGGCGGAAGCAAGGGATTTGCCGCTCAACGGCAAAAGGATCTCGTCTTAAGGACGATGAGAGCCGCGATTATGCGTACTCTGTGTTAGTTATGGGAGAGACCGTTCGTTGACGTCCGGCGTGACCTACATCATAATTCAACCGCATCGGTAAAAGACGATGCGACAACGATCTGCTGTCAAATCGGCGTTTCATTCCGAATATAGGACGTTGTCAGACAGATGTTCGATGGCATGCGGGGCGCTGGTTATGCCGAAGCGCTTCTCGGCGGCCTCCAGCATCATGTCTTGAATGTCGGATGGCCGGGGCGGGGACAACCCGGGATTTCTATGTGATCGACGGGATGAAGCAGTCCATCACCTAAGGCAAGAACGGCCAGGTGATGATCGTCTTTACACTGACCGACCCGGCTGCAGGCAAGAAGAGAGTCTCGGCTTTCATCGTGCCGACGAACATCCCCGGCTACGAAGTGATTTCGGTGGAGCGAAAGCTGGGACAGCATTCGTCAGATAAGCACCGACCCAGCGAAGCCCTCTTCAACAGGGCAAGGCTAACCGGGAGGAGGGACGTTTCTCGCCGGTATGAACAAAATGGTCGGATGCTGACGTGTCTCCGGTCTCTGACTGCGACCTTTACCAGGCTGCTTGTCTATCGACATCTTAACGGGGCCCCTGCCTCTGGTTGCATAGGATTAGCGCGCGTGGGCCTGGAGCTCTCCATTTAGCGCAGGGGTCTGCTGGCGCGGGTTGTTTGTATTTTCGGATTTAGCTTTGAGAGCAGTTTTTGAAGCGCCAGGATTCATTCCCGGTCTCAACGATTTCGCAATGGTGGGTGAGCCTGTCGAGCAGGACGATGGTCATCTTGGCGTCGCCGAATACGGCCGGCCACTCGCCGAAGGCCAGGTCGTCGTGACGATGATCGAGGTCCGCTCGTATAGGTCCATCATGAGGCGCCTGATGTCGACCGCGAAGACAACCATGCACCCGGCAGAGCGATGCTTCAAGAAAACAACCTTCTGTTGACGCCCCGGCTGCGATTAGACAACCCCATCACTTACGCTCGTTGGTATTCGACGGCGGATAATCGAGGCCGCCCCACAAACCGTTAAGATAGACGATGCTATCTTGTGCGAAGGCAGACACTCGCATTGCGACCCTTGAAGCGCAAATGAGCGAGCGCATCTTGTGACACGAGATTTAACGGCGGCGCATCTCCTAAATGTTGCGCAGTCACTTTACCGCACCTCCTAGAGCAAAGCCCGCTTTGAATTGGCGCGACATCCCCAGGAACAGAATGATGACAGGCAACGAATAGATGATGGAATAAGCGGCAATAACGCCGTAATCGATCGAGTTCGAACCCATGAAACCAAAAAGATGAACAGGCGCGGGTTGGTCTGCGAGACTGTTGATGAGGACCACTGGCAAAAGGAAGTTCCCCCAGGCGTTCACAAAGCCAAAGATTGCCGCCGACGCCAAGCCGGGCGTCGTCAATGGCAAAATCACTCGGAACAGGATCTGCAGGGTGTTGGCTTGCTCAAGTGCTGCCGCTTCTTCCAGTTCGGGGGGGACGGCGTCAATAAAATTCTTCAATTGATAGATCTGGAAAGGGATGGCTGTCACGCCTAGCAACACCCCGGTCGGTATGATGGACAGCCAACCCAGTGTTGCGAACATCTTGTAGACCGGCACGATCAATATCGAAATCGGTACCCCGGACAGAAAAAGAATGGTGAGCAAGATCGGGTTCTTGAACGGTATGTTTTGCTTGGAGAAAACGTAAGCAGCAATGAAGGCCGCTGCCGTCCCGATGACCGTTGCGATCGCCGAAAGCAGCAAGCTATTCCCGAACGCCAAGAGATTTTCGACCTGCACTGCGACCCAGTAGTGCTCCGCAGTCAGGTCAGGCATCCTCAGCTGGTTTGTCGCGCCGTGATCGACCGAGGCAAGAACCATCCACAGCATTGGCAAGAAAAAGAACGCCGCCAGCACGAGTGCTGTGAAATTGCTTACAATCCTCTCGCTAGTCATCTTGCTGGGTCGGTTCGGCTTCAACCCCAGCGGCGGCGTTGGCATCGGATCAACGTAAACTGTCTGCATCGAAGTCGCCTTTTTATTTTGCCTCAATGGATACGGGCTCGTCTTGCCGGCGGGTTTTGGTCGCCCAGAAGAACATGCCTCCAAGCAAGGCCGAAAGAAGCACCGTGACATTGCCCAGTAGGGCGGCGTAGCCAAGGTTATGAAATTTGAAGCCTTGTTGATATGTATAGACCGGAAGGATGTTTGTATCGTTCCCTGGTCCGCCCCCGGTCATGAGATAGACCAGAGTGAAGTTGCCGAAGGTCATCAGCATCATCAACAGCGCGCAGGTAATGAGCGTCGGCTTCAGTAATGGGAGCGTTATTCGTGTGAGCGACTGGAGCGGCGTGCAGCCTTCCAGTTGTGCTGCCTCCATCAAGTCTCCCGGTATGTTGCGAAGCGCAGCCGAGAACATTGTCATCGCAAGTCCGGCTAATGACCACGCGTTGGCAGTCGAAACGACCAGCATGGCATTTTGATAGAGAATATCGAGCCGAGGATTGCTTACCATGATGGCGATCAAGCCTGATTGCGTGCTTGTCGCCAGCCACAAGAAAGCGATCGTCGTGGGCGGTAGTGTCCAGGCTAGGATCGCGGTAGCGCTAGCGACCCAACGAACCGGTGCGATGCAATTCCGCAGGGCAAGAGCCAGAATAAGCCCCAATAAGGTCGTCGCAACGGCACCGGAACCGACAACAAAAACGACCGTCAGCCACAGAGACTGGTAAAAGACCGCATCGCCCAGCAGAAATGCAACATTGGTGAAGCCAGTAAAACGATAGTTGATGGCATGGATGCCAATCAACTGAAGATTCGTGAAGCCGAGATAGACAGCGTAGGTCACCGGGCCGAGGAAAAGCGCGCCGAGAAGCGCTGCCGCGGGCGAAAGTAGGACGAAAGAGATCGGATTCACACGTGGCTGATCCAGTCGCGTATGTCTGGCTGCATCCGGGTTTGCGTCGTTCTGAGGGCCAGTTTGATAGACTGGCCCTCCGACGGCGCTTGAGGCGCGTTTTAACGTCAAGGTAGGGTCTCCAGGTTCTCTTCGCCTACCTGGGTTGCCATGTAGGATCGAAGAATGTTGACACCTTCGTCGATCGTGGTTTCCGGCTTCAGCACCATTGCCTGGGTGGCCTGCTGGAATGCGTTGCCCCAAATCGGGAATTCAGCCTGCGACGGCATGCTCCGCGAGGTCGCGCTCAATTCAGCGAACGCTTTCTGGAAGGGTTCTCGTGTCAGCGAGAGATAAGACGTGTCGGTCTTAAGCGATGCTGTCGCGGGAACTACGGCAACCCAAGCCGCGATATCCAGCAGATTCTTCTTGGCCTGCATAATCTCGATTGCGGACCAGACTAGCTCGGGGTCCGAAGGGTTCTTGGACATCGACAAAACGACGCCATTGAAACTCGCGCCGATGCCGGGCTCTTGGCCTTCAGCCGTCGGGATCTCGCTAAAACCGATCGTCCCTTCCTTGTCGTCCCAGCAAGGCGCACAAATGTCCTTGCCCCAAAAAAGCGGAATCCAGTTGCCGGTGAAGGTGATCCCGAATTTGTGGTCATGGAGAGCCTGGGCTGGATGTGTCGTGCCGTTCGGGTCCATGATCTGCGAAGTAGGCGCAAGAAGGTTTTCAGAGGCAGCCGTTTTATAGAAGTCCAGAACTTCGCGGATGCCCTTGCTGTCGACAACCCATTTTTTCGTTTCCGGATCGTAGATCGTCGGATTGCTGGAAGCCGAAAGAAGCAGACCAGGTCCCGCGACGACGCCGAACGTTCCCTGCGCCGTCCCAGTAATCACGTAGAGGGGAGACACATCCGGCGATGTTTTCTTGATGGCACGGGCACCATCCAGAATATCGTTCCATGATTTGGGCTTCCAATCCTTTGGCAGCCCGGCCTTCTTCGTTAGAGTCCGATCAAACAGGATGCCATAGGTGTTTATCCCTTGGGCCACCGAGTAGATCTTGCCGTCGTATTTTCCAGACGCCTGTACGGGGGCGGGTGTATCCTTCCACCAAGGCGCGTCCGCGACCTTATCGTCAAGCGGTGAGAGAAGGTCGCTGGCTGCAAACTGGCCAACGTTGATATCGAAATATTGGACGACATCCGGCTTTGTGTCGGGCGAATTGTAAAGGAGGCTCAGTTTCGTGATGTAGTCATCATAGGTTCCCGGGACGGGGATCAACTCCATTGTATCGCCGGGATGCTTCTTCTCGAATTCTGTCTTGACGTTGCCGAACCACTTTTGAGCAAGCTTGGGATCAGCGAACGTCCAGTTCAAACTGAAAGCGACCTTCACCGTAGCAGCCTGGACGTCTTCGACAGATGCGGTTGCGAGACCGGTTAGCGCGAGTACCGTTGGCAGTGCAACACCGCGAAGTGCTCGGTCAAGTGACCTGAGGATACCCGACCGACACGGCGTCGCGAGATGACCGGGTTGTTCATTTTCTTTCCTGCGGGATTTGCTTTCATTTCGATTATTGGGCATTAACTTTAACTCCCAGTTTAGATTGCGTTCCACTCAGTTATTATATTGGACGACGTCGCCTTTCAGGCTCCTGCCTGTTCCCTCATCGAAAAAATGCAGGTCTGAAGGATCAAAGACCAACTCGACCGCGTCCCCTCGCTTTACAGGAGCAAAGCTAGGAAATTTGGAATTCACTTCCGTTCCCTCGACGTCAACGAGGACGAACGTGTCGGACCCAGTTGTTTCGAGGGACGTCACAATTCCCGTGATTTTTTCAGTGCATCGTGAAGGAGCATCCTTCACCCATTGAATTTCGTCCGGCCGGATGCCCAGCTCGATCTTTTCCGACAATCGCTCCGTACCGAAATGGCCGCTCGGCATCGAAAAGGACGTACCGAAGCACTGCACGTTTACCCGGTCGCCTTCGGCGTACACCGTCGCCGGCAGGATGTTCATCCGCGGTGATCCGATGAACATGCCGACAACCTTATTGGCCGGCGCACGGTAAAGCTCGGCTGGCGTCGCCACCTGGAGAATGCGCCCGTGATCGAAGACGGCGATGCGATGGCCCATCGTCATCGCCTCTACCTGATCATGGGTGACATAGACGGTCGTCACACCCAGCTGACGCTGCAAGTCGGCGATTTCGGTCCGCATATGGGTTCTTAGGCTTGCATCGAGATTCGAGAGCGGCTCATCGAGCAGGAAAATGCGTGGTCGGCGGATCATCGAGCGCGCAAGGGCGACACGCTGGCGCTGCCCTCCCGACAGCTCACTTGGAAAGCGGTTCAGGAGTGGTTCAAGTCCGACGAGCTTTGCCACTCCTTCAACACTGGCGGCAATTTCGGCTTTTTTCTCGTGCCTGATCTGCGGGCCAAACGCAAGATTCTGGCGGACCGTCATGTGCGGGTAGAGCGCGTAGCTTTGAAACACCATCGAAATGTTACGGCGCCCAGGCGGTGTCAGCGTGACATCATCATGACCAAGCAGAATCTTCCCGTAGCTTGGCGTATCCAGCCCGGCCAACATCCTTAGTGTCGTCGTCTTGCCGCATCCGGATGGGCCGACGAAGACCATGAACTCGCCATCTTTGATCTCAAGGTTGAGGTCTTCAATTGCGACGTGCGTACCGAATTGCTTCCAGACATTTGCGAATGTGACAGAAGTCATGAGCTCTCCTTCAGAGGGTCGATTTGCTGGCAATCCTGCCTACCCCAGGCATCATCGCCTCCGTTGCGCTTGAGGCCATTGCCCCACAACATCGCGTAAAGCGCAGGACCCAGCTTTTCTCGCCCTTGTTCCCCTTTGTGGTTAAGCCAAGTGAACACTATGATCCACGATTATGTCAAGAGGATCATGTGATCCACTTCATTGAATCGCGATTGTTGGTGAAGCAGATAGCCGGTCTGGGATTCTTCGTTTTCAATTTTCCATCAGTTGCGTAGGTCTCGCGTCCAAAGCCGAAGCGGCCTGCATGGCGGGCATCAGCGAAAGATGACACGGATCACATGATCCTATTGACATAATCGTGGATCAAGTGTTCTTTGGGTACGAAGATCGGGTGAGAGCCCTTGAGTTGGATGCGTCCTCCAGCACGGGGCAGAGGCGATTGATCATAGCGGTCAGAGAAGAAGCAAAGGCGGACTAGCAGTCGGCGGCACGTTTGGGGAAGCTACATCGATTTCTCGACGGGCGCTGCTCGCCACAGTTCAACGCCTTATGCGACCGACGAAACGTCACCTTGTGATATGCCAGATAGCAAAAGGGAAGTGAAATGAGCGAGCCGAAATTTCGCGTATTGCACACGATGGTGCGCGTCAAAGACCTCGATAAATCCATAGACTTTTACACACGGCTGCTCGGAATGAAGCTGCTGCGCCGTCTGGAATATCCCGATGGAAAGTTCACTATCGCCTTTGTCGGCTACGGTCCTGAGGACACCCACGCGGTCCTAGAACTCACTTATAACTGGGAGCAAGAGGCCGCCTACGAGCTTGGCAACGGCTATGGCCACATCGCGGTCGGCGTCAGGAACATTTATGACGTCTGTAACGAGCTTGCTGCAAATGGCGCCAAGATTCCGCGACCGGCTGGCCCAATGAAGCACGGAACGACCGTGCTCGCCTTTGTGGAAGATCCCGATGGTTACAAGATTGAGCTGATCGATCTCGACACATTGAGCTGACATTGGTCGGCGCGACAAAGCAAAAACCTGGCATCAAGATACAATCGCTGAGTGAGGAGGAATAGTGGCATGACTACGAACAATGAGACGGGAATTATCCTCGTTGCCCCCCATCGTTTCCCAAACGTCGACCGCGAACGCGCGCTTGCCGAACGAATGGGGCGTGAGATTGTCGTCGCAGATGATCAAGAGTCATTCCGCAGTCGCATGGCTGACGCCGAAGTCGTCATGGTCACGCCTTATGCCAAGATGACGGCAGAGGAATTTGGAATGCTGCGGCGCTGCAAGGTAGTCGTGCGATATGGTGTCGGCTACGACAATATCGATGTCGCGGCCGCCAATAAAGTCGGGGTACCCGTGACGATCGTGCCGGACACGGCTTCCGAAGAAGTTGCCTCCCACGCTCTTGCCATGGGGTTGGCACTCGCGCGGAGAATTCCCCAAGGGCACGCGGCGATCGACGCGTGTCAGTGGGCCGGGACTATCGGTCTTGATACGCCGAAACTTTCGAACCTCCGGATTGGTATCGTCGGTACTGGCCGGATCGGGCGGTTGGTTGCGACGTGGTGGGCGGCGATCGGCGCCAAAGTGCATGCCTTCGACCCAATCTCGACATTCGAGGGCGTCACAGCCGCCTCGCTGAAGCAGGTGCTTGAAGAGTCGGATGTCGTCTCGTTGCATTTGCCGCTGACGGATGAGACGCGTTACTTGATTTCCGACGAAGTCCTCAAGCGCATGCGGCGCAACGCGGTGATCGTGAATGTCTCGCGAGGTGGATTGATCGACGAAGAGGCATTGGCCGCGGCTCTTTGCGCCGGAACGATTGCCGGTGCAGGTCTCGACACTTTTGCGCAGGAACCACTTCCGTCGGACCATCCGCTACGCGATGCACCCAATACTTTGTTTACCCCCCATGTCGCTTGGCGTTCCACGACGTCACTGAGTGCGCTCCAGGAGCAGGCAGTCGAGAGGGCGCGTCGCGCGCTGCAAGGAGAGCCTCTTCCAGATCTTGTTACCCGTTGACGGGCTGAAAACGCGCACGGCCTGCGGACAAGAGTTGCGTGCCATGACCTGCGCAGGTGCGAGCCGAGCGTAAGTCATGGCTGTTCGCTGCACTTAATCAGCGCATCTACGTGCATGAATCAGACCACTGGCAAGGATAGGAAGATGATGCACAATCTCGAACGCGCGCTTGTCGAACTGCCACAGGACCTGGTAACTCGGGATCAGGATATCCTGTCGTCCTACCTCACCGACTTTCGCCGGCAGTACACGGGACGAACCCCCGCTTTGCTGCGCCCGCGCAATACGACCGATGTCCAGACGATCGTCCGCGTTTGTGCAAAGCATGGCGTCGCGATCGTACCGCAGGGCGGAAATACCAGCTACTGTGCGGCCGCCACACCAAGCGTCGATGGCAACGAGTTGCTGGTCAGTTTGGAGAGAATGGGCAGGTTGCGTGATCTCGACCCTGGAAACCTCTCCGTGACCGTCGACGCGGGAATGATACTTGTAGACTTGCAGCGCGCCGCTGACGAAGCCGGCCTGTTGTTGCCGCTTGCCCTCGGTTCACAGCAATCGTGTCGTATTGGTGGCAACTTGTCGACCAACGCGGGTGGGATCGATGTTTTGCGATATGGAATGACGCGAGAGCTGGTCCTTGGACTGGAAGCGGTATTGCCCGATGGCTCGCTCTACAGTGAGTTGGCTCCGCTGCGCAAAAATAACTCGGGTTACGATGTCAAACAGCTCTTTATCGGTGCGGAGGGAACGCTGGGCATCATTACGGGGGTTAGTCTCAAGCTCATGAGAAAGCCGCACCAGTTAGTCACAGCGTTCCTGGCAATCAGGGATATCGGCTCCCTTGCGTCAATTCTGAGTGCTGCTCAAATTCAAACCGGGGAAGCGATCACCTCGTTCGAATACATTTCACGCACGTCACTGAACCTCCTTTTCAACGCCAAGAAAAATCTGCGCTATCCTCTGCAGCAAGAAAGCGAGCACTACGTCATTCTGGAGGCGACAACCGTATCGCCGGTCCTGAATTTTGAGGAATGTATGAGCGCGCTCCTCGGCGAACTCTATGAGGCCGGATTGATCGTTGATGCGACAATCGCGGCCAGCCAGCAGCAACGGGCCGCCCTGTGGTATCTGCGTGAGAACATACCTGAGGCGGAGGTTCATCATGGCGGTTCCATCAAACACGACATCGCGATACGAACTTCCAGAGTGTCGGATTTCGTTGAGTCCGCATCCCGCCTCGTTCAGGACAGGTGGCCCGGCGCCATCTTGTCGGTCTACGGTCACGTCGGTGACGGCAACGTCCATTTCAATATTGTCGAACCGCGTGGGGTGGATAAGGCTGATTTCCGGCGAAGGGTTGAAGAAGACATCTCTCCCGAAATCTACCGTCTGGTATTTGAGATGGGCGGAACATTCAGCGCTGAGTATGGCATTGGGCGCGTGAAACTCGGGCTTCTTCTCCGCTACGGTGCTGAAGGCAAGCTTGATGTCATGAGGCGCATCAAATCTTCGATCGATCCACAGGGACTTTTCAATCCTGGAAAAGTCATTCCTTGAGTGACAAGAACGCACCAGACCTTCGCGCTCAGAGTATCCATCCGAGCAGGGCCGCAGGATTTTGAGCGCCGCGCGTGGTAACGTGGGCTCATGGAGATCGACGAGGACAAGATCGACGATGCCGTTTTGGCGCTGTTATGGCTGACGCTGCATAACGAGCGTTGCGCCTGGAAGGGATTCGACTGGGCAGCAACGGATCGGCTTCACAAGAAGGACATGATCGGCGACCCGGTCAACAAGTCGAAGTCTTTGATCCTGACCGCTGAAGGCCTGGAGCATTCAGAAGCGTTGTTCTGGAAGTTGTTTACGCGGCCGCCGCAATAGCCGTCCCTTGCGGTGCCTTCCATTGCCACGGCAGTAGTTCGCGCAGGCGGGAGATGGGAAGATCGGCGATGCGGGCGAACACATCGCGAGCCACGCCTTTGGGCCGACGTCGTTGAGACGGCAGGTCGTGATAACGGAGAGCATGATGGCGGCTCGATCGGCCCCACGCTGGGAACCGGCGAAGGTCCAGTTTCGACGCCCGAGTGCAATTCCTCTCAGCGCGCGCTCGGCGGCATTGTTCGTGAGACAAATCCGGCCATCTTCGAGGAAACGGGCAAAGCCATCCCAACGCTTCAGCATGTAATCGATCGGCTCGATCACCTCGGACGATTTGCTGAGCGTGGCGCTCTCCCGTTTCAGCCACGCGTGCATGTCGTCGAACAGCGGCTTGCTCTCTTCCTGCCGTGCGGCCGACCGTTCTGCGGCGCTCAATCCATTGATGTCGCGCTCGATCTCAAACAGCGCGTCGTACCGTTGGATGTGCGCATGACAAAAGGCGAAGGTGATCGGTACCGCTTTCTTTTCGGTGACACTGAGCGGCTCGAAGCCATTGTAGTAATCACTCTGCAGAATGCCGCCATATAGGCCAGGTGCTTCTGCGGATGCTCGCCGCGGCGGTCGCTCGACGCATAGTATATGGCCGCCGGCGCCGCGGCGCCGCCGTAAGGCCGGTCATCGCACACGTACGTCCATATTCGCCCGGTCGTGCATTTGTCTTTGGCCTGGATGGGAATGGTGGTGTCGTCGCCAAAAAGCCGCTCGTCCGCAAAGACATGCGCCTCGATCAATTCAAAGATCGGCAGCAGCGCGGCCGTTCCATACCCGACCTGGTCGGCCAGCGTCGAGGCCGAAAGCTCAAGGCCCTCGCACTTGAACCGGGTGCTCTGGCAGTTGAGAGGGCTATGCATTCCAAACTTGTCAAACAGGATCGTCGCCAGCAGATGAGGACCGATGAAGCCGCGCGGCGTGGCATGGAAAGGCACCTGCGGCTGGCTGATCGCCTCGCAGTCTCGGCAGGTAAACTTCTCCCGCACCGTCTCGATCACTTTGAACCGGCGCGGATCTCCTCAAGCGTCTCGGTGACGTCCTCGCCCAGTTTTGACAGGCGCGCCCGCCGCAGCAGGCACAGGTGACCGCTGGATCAATCACCACGCGCTCACGCTCGATATCCTCCGGCCACGGCGACCATTGGCGCTGACAACCTCCATAAGTCCACTTGGTGCCGTCGAAGAATTGGTCGGCGCGACAACCGGCATGCCTGCTTCCGGGACCAACAGTGCAGGAATAAACCCTTCAATCCCCCGGCCATTGCCGAACTGTCCCTCGCGAGCTGCTTTACGCCAATCCTTCAACTGAAAGCGTGTGATCCCATGGCAACGTGCTGTTGCCGTAACCTGAAGCGGGGCGGTATAACTCTCCGCCAGGATCGCAAGTTTGGCCTCGTTGCTGAAACGGTGACGCCGCCCGCTATCGACAATCTCCATGCGGCTAACTTGTGGCCCCTTCTCTATCGTTAAATCCACGGTTCTCACACTGTCTATATTGACGTCCATATAGACAGAAGATCCAGCTCGCCTCACTTCTCAGCAAGGCGGCCCTCCTCGGAGGCGTACCGCTCAGACGCTTTCAGCGGAACTGCTCGCCAAATTCCGCGGCGCCGTGACTTGCGATGGAGCCGGTACATGCAGTGAGCGTGGCGATGAGGTAGGCAGACGGATCGACAGCAGCGAGTCTACAGCGGCTCCGGCACGTGCAGATAGACGGCTCCTCTTTCTTGAACTCGCTCGACTGTTTCCATGATCTCGTCGTAGTCCGGCGTGTCGTAAAGAGCTTCCTGGCCCGGATATCGTAGCTTTCCAGTGACTGCCTCGTCGAGAAAATAGGCACCGGCAATCAGAAAGCTGATGACATAAAAGTCGTCACTGCCAAGCGCGCGGATCGCCTCCAAAGGGTTCGGTGGCGCGCTTTCCGGCAACCGCGCCAGCGCCTTGAAGAAGGAGGGGGCCATGTCGTCGCGTTCTTTCAAAGCTCGGGGCAACAAGCGCTCGAAGATGCCCGCTTCGGTTGCCGACGGCATTGCATGATCATGATCCTTAGGGATCAGCGCATCGGCAACCCATTCGATCTTGGATTGCAAGAGATGGATGTCATTGGTTGTCATGGCTCAATATCCAACCTTTCGTACTTCAACAGTTTGGCTCACCGGTTGGGAACGCCGATTTGCAATGATGGCCTCCGCGTTTCGCAATGCAAGTGCAGTGACGGTTCCCGTCGGATTGACCGCACCAGAGGTCGGCATGACGCTGCCGTCCATGACGAAGAGGTTGGCAACGTCGTGCGACCGGCCGAACCCGTCGACGACGGAAGTGGTCGCGTCATTGCCCATGCGCGCCGTCCCGAGAATATGCCAGCCTGTTTCCCGCATAAGAGGCGTCCCCGAGACTTCGTAGGCGCCTGCTTCCTTCATCGATTCTGTCGCGCGCAGCACGTTGTAATCCAAAAGGTCCAATGTGTTCTGCGACGCTTTGTATTTCACCTTGACCGCTGGCATGCCCTGGGCGTCGGTGACGTCCGGATCAAGCACCACCATGTTATCCTCACTTGGCAGATCCTCGGCCATGATTCCCCAATATGCGGAGCGGCCGAACCGTTTTCTGACCGTTTCGTGGAAATTTTCGCCCCAGACATTCCCACCGCTTCCCCACGGCCAACTGCCAACCGTCGCCAGCGGACCGCCCATTCCCATAAGCTGCCACTTTGCGCCGCGGTAGAAATTGGTATCCTTGCGCGTTTCGGCGAATTCCAGTGAATATGCGCGTTGACCGTATGGGCCCTGCCAATTCTCGAAGAAGTCGTCAAAAAGTCCCGTGACCGTCCCATAGGGATGCATCATGAGCCTCTTTCCGACCATGCCAGACGAGTTGCCCAGACCGTGCGGGTGTTGAGCGGACGCAGAGTTCAACAGAAGCCTCGGCGTGCCTATTCCGTTTGCGGAGACGATCACCAGACGACCTGGCTGAAAATGTGTGATTCCGCTCTCGCGATCGATATAGGTAACGCCGGTCGCGAGCCCATCGGACCCCGTTTCGACGCGCAGCACGCGTGCGTTTTGAACAAGCTTCACACCGAGCTTGATAGATGCGGGCCAGTGCGTGCGGTCCACCGATGCCTTGGCGCCGTCGAAACAACCCCATGTGCATGCACCGCGGCGAACGCAAGGATGCAGGCCGTTGTGTTTGACTGTCGCAATCGAATTGCTGCCGGGCCACCAATGCCAGCCCAAGCGATCGTGCGCCGCGGAAAACTTACGATCCATTGCAGTCATCGGAAATGGGGGCAGGGGAATGTCAAAGCCTGCCGGGTAGGCAGGGTCGCCACCGACGCCGGAGACCGCAAAATCGTTTTCAACGCGGGCATAGAAAGGTTCGAGTTCAGCATAGCTTAGAGGCCAATCGTCTGCAATTCCGTCAACTGTTCGGACCCGGAAGTCACTGGGCTTCAATCGATGCCAAGCAGCCGCATAAAGAACCGAACTTCCCCCAACGCCGTTCCACATCAGCGGCTCAATGTCTGAATCCTTCACATCGATCGGATAATCGGAAGGGTCCTTGCGGCGATTTGGGTTCGTCGCGAAGTGCTGATTTTTCGTAAGCTCGAATTCGAGTCCAGAGTGGCGGAGTTTGGTGTAGTCGGGGTAACTGCCCTGCTCCAGACAGACAACCGACATGCCTTCTTCGGCCAGTCGTTTTGCGGCGACGGCGCCAGACGGGCCAGCGCCCACAATCACAACGTCATAAACCGCCGCTTGGCTTTCATTGGTCATCTTATCCACTCCTGGTAAAGCTTTCGGTTGGTGTTCGAGCGGCGATTGGAGATGTTCACCGCAAGGCCATCCTTTCGGGGATTATGCCTATTGGGCCTGCGCACCTCTCTGATGGCTAGTCTAGCGTCGAAGAGCTATCCTCAGTTCGTTCTCCTCGCACTTAGTCAACATCATGATCCAATGACATGTCAAGTGGATCAACTGATCCACCGTAAGATTCTGATCTGCTGTCTTCCTGCAAACGAGATTTCGCTCGTTTCCAATTTAAATGATTGGCAACGCACGGGGTTGGCATGAACAAAACGAGCGTGGATCACATGATCCTGTTGACATACGTTTGGATCATAGTGTTTAGTGCAGCAAGCTCAAGTGTGGGAGAACAATATGAAACTCGAACAGGAACGCAGCGCCGATCCGGCTTTGGCCGTCGGCAACGGGTCCAAGGCCGCCTTTCTGCGTGAATGCAAAGTCGTTCCGGGCGGCTCGATGCGCGCGGCGTCATGGTTTCAACCTCATCCGCCATACGCCGCTCGTGGTGAAGGGTGCTGGGTAATCGACCTAGACGAGCGCCGCCTGCTCGATTGCGCAAACAACTTCTTCTCGCTCATCCATGGCCACGCCTATGAACCCGTTCTGGATGCGGTCCGTCAGGCCATGACAAAGGGGACAGCTTTCGGAATGCCGACAGAGAGCGAAATCGTTCTTGCGGAAGCTCTCGCGGCACGGAGCCCGCGAATGGAGCAAACCCGCTTCTGCAATTCGGGCACTGAGGCAGTGCTTGCCGCGATCAAGGGAGCTCGGGGTCTGACGGGGCGCCAGAGAATTGCCAAGTTTGAGGGTTGCTACCATGGTGCCTATGATTGGGTCGAAGTAAGCCTTGATCCGGTTCCTGCCAACTGGGATGACGAGCATGGTAATCCTGCCTCCATCCGCTGTAATGCAGGCACGCCCGACAGCGTATTGGGCGAGGTCGTCGTGCTTCCTTATGATGATCCTCAGCGCTGCGCCGAAATCCTGCGCCGGGAGGGGCCAACACTTGCTGCTGTCATCGTCGACCCGCATGCCTCGCGCGCCGGCGCAGTTCCAATGTCGCGAGAGACGACGTCAGTAATTCAGGAAGCGTGCCGTCGCGACGGTATCATCCTCATCGCTGACGAAGTGATCAGCTTTCGCCTCACCTATGAGGGGGCGTCTCCGCTGTTCGGTCTTGAGCCGGACTTGATCACCACGGCGAAGATCATCGGCGGTGGCATGCCAATTGGGGCGGTATCCGGACGGGCAGATCTGATGGCGGTCTTTGATCATTCGAGCGGCAAGCCAAAGGTGTCCATGGGCGGTACGTTTAGTGCAAATCCACTGAGCATGGCTGCCGGGCTCGTATCGCTCGAGCACTATTCAAGGCAAGAGGTGGAGCGGCTCAACGCACTCGGCGAGACATTGCGCCAGAAGATTCGCAAAGGCATCGCAGACGCTGGCGTTGCTGCAACGGTGACCGGAATGGGCTCACTTTTCCGCCTCCACGTCGGCCCGGGTCCCGTTACCGGCTATAGAAGCGCATTTCCGAGCCCCGAAGCTGCGAAGCTTATCCGCAAGATCCAACTGGCAATGCTGGAAGAGAACATCCTTCTAACTCCCAACTGCTCCGGCGCACTGTCGACGCCTATGACGGAGGTCGAGGTGTCCCTCATCTCCGATAAGCTGGTCAACGTCGTCAGTCGGGAACTAGGTGCTCAGTAGGACAACCGGACTCTATGAACTGTGCAACAGTCTCGGACAACAAATATAACTGAGGGTGAATCAAGGATGAGTGGACAGCCGATGTTAATTGCACCTTACCGCGTCGGAGTTGATATCGGCGGTACATTTACCGACCTCGTCGTGGTCGATTCCGTGGGGGCCGTGCGCGCATTCAAGGCTCCCTCGGTTCCATCCGATCCGACCGAAGGCGCTCTTTCCGCGATTCGGCTGGCGGCATCGGCCTTATCGACCGACGTCGAAACGTTCCTGTCGAACACGGAACTCTTTGTGCACGGTTCGACCATCGCAACCAATACGCTGCTGGAAAAAAAGGGGGCTAAAGTCGGCCTCCTGGTAACCGACGGCTTTCGCGATTCGCTGGAAATCCGCCGATCGATGCGTGAGTTCGTCTGGGATCATCGGAAACCGTTTCCCGAAGTGCTGGTCCCCCGTTACCTTCGGTTTCCGGTCGTTGAACGCCTGGAGCAGGATGGATCCGTCAGGATACCTTTTGATCCAAGCTCGGTCGCAGCTGCAGCGCGTGTCTTCAAGGAAGAAGGGGTGGAGGCGATTGCGATTTGTTTCCTCCATTCCTATGCCAATCCCGCTCATGAGAGGGCCGCGAAATCTGAGCTCAAGAAGCTGCTCCCCGACGTTTGGGTGACAGCATCGTCTGAGATTGCACCGACGATCGGCGAATATGAGCGTACGTCCACGACCGTCGTCAACGCTTACGTCGCGCGGCGGGTTGTTCCCTATCTTGAGAGCCTTTCAAATCGCCTGTCGTCGCTGGGGCTAAAACGCAAGCTTTTGATGATCCAGTCGAATGGCGGAGCGATTTCCATCGACGAAATAGGCCATGCGCCCGCTAGCCTGGTGTTGTCCGGGCCCGCTGCTGGCGTTGGCTCGCTCAAGTTCTTCGGCCAGGACACCGGATCGGAACGGCTGATGTCGATCGAGATCGGTGGAACGAGCTGCGATGTCACGCTTATGGAACATGGAACGGTGTCAATGACCGACCAGATCGTGGTCGACGGCTATCACCTGAACATCCCATCCGTCGATATTCACACTGTCGGCGCAGGAGGCGGCACGATTGCGTCGGTCGATGGCGCGGGCCTGTTGAAAGCCGGGCCGGAAGGCGCGGGCTCAACTCCAGGGCCCGCCGCCTATGGTCGCGGCGGTAGCCGGCCGACGGTGACCGATGCTCAGCTCGTGCTCGGAAGGCTGAAACCCGGCCCCTATGCTGGCGGGGTTATCACACTAAGCCTGGAAAAAGCCGTCGAGGCCATCGAGAAGCATGTCGCGGAGCCTCTCGGCCTCAGTGTCCCCGATGCCGCGGCCGGTATCATCCAACTCGTCGAACAGCATATCCTTCATGCGGTCGAGCAGGCTTCGCTCGAGAAGGGATATAATCCGCGAGCATTCACTCTCGTCGCCTGTGGCGGTGCGGGACCTCTGCATGGTCCGTCGACTGCGCGTCTGCTTGGTTGTTCTAGCCTCTATATTCCGCGACTGGCGGGTGTGTTCTGTGCATTCGGAATGTGCAACTCAGACCTGCGCCACGACTACGTGAAAAGCTGGCTCAACGATCTCGACGTTCCCGAGAGCTCCGGGCCAGATATCCTCGAAGAAGCCTTCGTCAAAATGCAGGGCAAGGCGTTCGAGGTTCTGACGCGTGAAGGGTTCACCGGAGATAGAGCGGTCCTAAAGCGGGGTTACGACCTTCGCTATATTGGTCAGCAATGGACTATTCCGGTCGAATGCTCGGCAACAGATGCGGCAACCATCCGGGCGGCATTCGAGCAGGTTTACCAGCGGCTTTTCGGCTATGTGCAGCCAGCGGGTTCAATCGAGATTGTAAATCTTCGACTGGCTGCGATCGGCAAGCTGGACGCGTTGCAAATTGCCGTGGCGGGGGCCGTTGTATCGGATCCAGTCCCGATCTCGCGCCGGCCTGTATGGATCGACAAGCATTTGGGATTCGTCGACACACCCGTTTACGATGGAACAGTCTTGACGGCAGGCCAGCGACTGGTCGGTCCTGCCATCATCGAGGAAGCAACCACCACTCTCATCCTGGGGTCTGGGGACAAGCTGACGATGACCGATGCGGGCAATTACCACGTTGATATTCTGGAGGATGAGGCTGCATGAAAAGCACAGCCTTCCCGAGTTCACCTTGCCCGTCGCGGGATATTATTGGCCGCAGACCGGTCGCTCAGCGCAGCGGGCTGCATTTTGCAAGAGTTGACGAGGTCAAACCATGAGCACAGTCATGTCTTCCGAGTACGATCCGGTTCTCATCGCAATTCTGCAACGGCAGTTGGACCACATCAGCCTGCAGATGGGCACCATCATGACCCGCACCGCACGCAGTCCGATCTTCAGCCAGAGCCATGATTTCTCTTGCTTTCTCAGCAATGCGGATGGAGAGACGATCGCTCAGGCGGATGGCCTGCCGATCCATTCCGGGAGCGGTGGATTTGCCGTTCGCGCTGTCTTGCGGGACTTTTCCGGGCGCATCGATCCCGAAGACGTTTTCATTTTGAGTGATCCATATGCCGCTGGCGGCAACCACCTGCCGGATTGGACGCTTATTCGCCCGGTTTTCGTGGATGGGGAGATGGTCGGCTTTTGTAGCAACCGCGCCCATCAGTCCGATATCGGCGGCGGCGCTGCGGGGACTTACAATGCCAAGGCAACGGAGATCTTCCATGAGGGGATTCGCCTGCCGGTTCTCAAACTGATCGAGAAAGGGCATCTGAGAGACGACCTGTGGCGAATGTTACTCCTCAACTCGCGCTGCCCAGACCTTCTGGAAGGCGACCTTGGCGCGATGATCGGCTCAACACGCATCGGCGGACAACGTTTGGCTGACGTCATTGCCCAACTCGGCGTGAAGAAGGGCCGCGCCTATCTCGACGCACTTCTCGACTATGGCGAGCGCCGTATGCGTCAGGCGATCGCGGAACTTCCAAACGGTGTCTGGCACGCGTCTGACTTCAGTGATACCGACTGCTTCGACCTCGTCGATATCGAAACCCGGATCACGATGACGATCGACGATGACACAATCACGTTCGATTTCACAGGGACGTCGCCGCAGATCAAAGGCTTCAAGAACAGCGGTATCGCTAACACCCATTCCGCTGTCTACTGCGCCCTGTCGGCCTTCCTCGACCCTGCCATTCCCCACAACGAAGGCACTTATCGCTGCGTCAAGATCATTGCGCCGGAGGGATCGGTCGTGAATGCATTGCCGCCGGCGCCGATGACGATGAACACGGTCTTTCCAGCCATCGACATTATGAATGCTTGTTGGGGCGCTTTGGCCCAAGCCGATCCCGAGCGCGCCTGTGCCGGTTGGGGCAAGTCGGTGTTCGGTATCTCGTCCGGCAAGAAGCCGGATGGAAACGTCTTTGTCCTCTACCACTGGCACGGCAGTTCCGGGGGTGGCGCGGTTAAGGGCCGAGACGGTTTCCCCACTTCCAGCCATCAGATGACGCTCGGCGGGATGTTCATCCCGAACGTTGAGACCTACGAACAAACCTATCCGATCCGCGTTCATCGTTACGAAATGCGGAGCGATACCGGCGGCGCCGGCGAATATCGCGGCGGAACTGGCGTCGACTACGTTGTTGACGTCCTGGCGGGCGGCGAGCATTTGCTGCGAGGAGAAGGCGCGCGCAAGAAGACTGCAGCAGGTGTGAATGGCGGGCATTGGGGTGAAAAGGGATCCATCAGGGCCTTCGATCTGGAAACGGGCGATGAACTTTACTGCCCTCCCTATGGCGTCGAGGCGGTCAAGCCCTTCCATTTGGTGATCGAGGCGACTGCCGGCGGCGGTTGGGGCCATCCGCATCGCCGCGATCCCGCATCTGTGCTCCGCGATGTGCGCGATGGTGTTGTTTCACGTCAGTCGGCAAAAGATATCTACGGTGTCGAAATATCTGCCGATGGAAAAACTATTCTTTCGACCGAGGCCAGACAACAGTCAGCGTGATCGACCGAGGCCTAAAACGAACTGCCGTACCATCAGCAAGGAGAACCAATATGGCTAAGAAACGCGCGAAGGATATTCTGCGGGAGTATCATGACGCTTGGTCAAGCGGCGATGTGGACAAGGGATGCAGCTATTACGGCGACAATCTTGTCGTCCACATGGGAGGCAAGCACCCTGTTTTGTCCCGTGATTTCCATGGTGCGAAAGGCTTCATCGAGGGTTGGGTCAACAAGGTTGCCGCCTATACCGACAAGTGGATCGTTGGAGGCGAGGCGGGCCATGACGAGCTGATCTGCGAATCTGATGACGCCATTGTCATCATGGTGCACGAGATTTGGACCCGCAGTGATAAAGAAGTCCGCACTGACCGCATAGCGGCCTACCGTTTTGAAAACGAACAGATCGTCGAATGCTGGTTCTGTGACATGCGCCAGGCGGAAGTCGACGCCTTCTTTTCAGGCATTCAATGACTTTAGGACAGGATTGAGGGCGCGCTGGCGACGTCCAGAGCGGTCTTTATGCAGCTCAAGCAGATTAGGATTGTGCTATGCCCGATTTTGTCGTGGTGGGAGGAGGCTCAGCTGGATGCGCCATCGCGGGTCGGCTGAGCGAGGATCCCGATGTGACCGTAACGCTGTTTGAGGCAGGCCCTCGCGACAGCAACATATGGATCCGTTTTCCTGTCACATTCTACAAGTCGTTCAAAAGCAATCTTCTCAATTGGTACAAGGTCGAGAAGCTCAAACACCAGAATGACACGGAGCCAAAAGTCGGGCAGGCGCGCGTTCTTGGCGGAGGAAGCTCGCTGAATGCGATGATTTACATGCGTGGTGCGCCTTCCGATTTCGACCGCTGGGTCGACCACGGTGCGGATGGATGGGGCTATAAGGATGTCCTGCCTTACTTCCGAAAGGCCGAGAACAACGAAGTCTACTCCAATGAAGTCCATGGTCAGGACGGTCCACTCAGCGTCTCGAACCAACAGTATACGCTGCCGCTGACCAAGGCTTGGGTGAAAGCCTGCCAAGAGGCGGGGATTCCCTATAACCCCGACTTCAATTCCGGCCAATTGCAGGGAGCCGGACTTTATCAGTTGACGACGAAGAATGGCCGCCGATGCAGCTCTGCTGACGCTTATCTCCGTCCGGCGCGTAAGCGTCGCAACCTCACTATCGTGACCGACAAGCAGGTTACGAAGATCATTATTGAGAATGGTCGCGCGGTCGGCGTTCAATATGTTGAAAATGGTCGGCTCCAGACAATGCGCGCCGACCGTGAGGTCGTGATCTCATCTGGTGCAGTCGGGTCTCCCAGACTTCTCATGCTGTCTGGGATTGGACCTGCCGCGGAACTGCACAAGGCCGGCGTTCAGGTTGTCCACGACCTGCCAGGCGTTGGACAAAACCTGCAGGACCACACCGATTGTTTCCTGATCTATAATCTGAAATCGGACACGAGCTACGACAAATATAAAAAGCTGAGGTGGCAGATCGCGGCCGCGGCTCAATACGCGCTCTTCGGATCCGGACCCATTACGTCGAACATCTGCGAGGGTGGCGCATTCTGGTGGGGCGACAAATCAGATCCGACGCCGGACCTTCAGTATCATTTTCTCGCCGGTGCGGGCATCGAAGAAGGTGTCGAATCGACGGAAAGCGGCAATGGATGTACCCTGAACGTTTATGCCTGCCGGCCAAAATCACGTGGGCGGATCGCTCTGCGCTCCGCGGACCCGAATGTGCCACCGCTCGTCGACCCCAACTATCTCAGTGATCCATACGACGTTGATCGCATTATCGATGGCATAAAACTTGGGCAGGAGATCATGGAGCAGCCGGCGATGAAGAAATTCGTCGCAGGGTCCCATTTGCCCTCGAAGCCGCTTCGGACACGCGCCGAACTCGAGACATTCGTGAGAACATACACTCAGGGAGCATACCATCTCAGTGGCGCCTGCAAGATCGGCACGGATCCGATGGCAGTGGTCGATCCGCAGTTGCGCGTTCATGGCATCGATGGTCTTCGGGTGGCGGATACATCCGTCATGCCATTTGTGTCATCGAGCAACCTGAACGCTCCAGCGATCATGATTGGGGAGCGCGCAGCCGACTTCATCAAAGGAAACAGGATCTGAGTCTCGGGTCTGGTTCCTCGGCGATGGACATAACCCTTATTCCAGCCGCCCGGACGCCATCAACTTCACACACTAAAGCACCAACGTGGTGCGGGAGGAACAATGAAACTCGTTAGTTTTGAATCGGCCGGTTCTTGGAACGCGGGCCTGTTGATAGACACGTCGATCTTCGACGTCAGCGCGCTTCTGCACGGTAGCGGTTCAAAGCAGGTGCTGTCAGTTCGTCAGTTGCTGGCCGATTATGGCGACAAGCTGCCGGAACTGGCAACACGGCTAACGGGGGCAGTCAAAAGCAATCCCGGCGCTCGCGCTGGTTCTCTCGACGAACTGCGGCTTGGTCCGCCCATTACCGACCCCGCGAAGATCCTTTGCATTGGCCTCAACTACAACGACCATGTTGCTGAAACGGGCAGGGCGCTACCTACGCATCCTGACATTTTTGCGAAGTTCGCAAGCTCGCTCATCGGACCGTTTGACGAGATCTCCTGCTCCACGATTACAGACAATCTCGACTTTGAAGGCGAGCTCGCAATTGTGATCGGCAAGGAGTGCCGCTCGGTCCCAGCCGAGCAAGCCCTTGATTTCGTCGCCGGTGTCACCGTCCTCAATGACATCACGGCGCGCGACCTCCAATATCGTGGAACGCAATGGCTTGCAGGCAAGGCCGTTGACGGTTCCACGCCCGTAGGGCCGGCAATTGTGACCCTGGACGAAATCGGAGATATCCAAAATCTTGATATCCGCACCAGGGTTAATGGGCAGCAGGTTCAATCCTCCAATACGCATCTGATGATATTCCCGATCCGACAGTTGGTCAGCTACATCTCATATTTTCTCTCGCTTTCTCCCGGGGACATCATTACGACCGGTACACCGCAAGGCATCGGGGCCAAGCGGCAGCCGCCAATGTGGCTGAAGCCTGGTGATACGGTCGAAGTTGAACTTGAGAACGTCGGAGTTTTGCGTAACGTAGTGCGCTAGCGAACATCTGGTTGCGGTGAGTTAACGCCTGATCCATATATTCGCGGGCAGGCAACGTACCTGAGGTGATCTTCGCAATTCGCGAAGTATCTAACTTCTCGCAACGGGGCGCGAGATAGGAAGTACCCGCTGAAGGCGCCGCAACCACCGATGTTCGAGAGAGGATCCATGACAAGGCTAGAATTGATTGAGCAGATTAAATCGATTTGCGTTGACCTCTCCGGGCAAATGGTAGACGGAGCCCATTATGTCATCAACAATGCCGACGAAATTCCGTTCTACTCAATGCGAGAAATCGCGCGACGAGCCAATGTACAGCCCGTCAATCTTGTTCGCCTTGCTCAGAAGCTGGGCCTGAGCGGCTATAAGGATCTGCGACAGCAGTTCATCAATACGACACCGGAAAGGCCCCAGCGCGATCGCCTGGCATTGCATCGCAATGAGGCGAGTGCCCGCACGCTTATCGCGGAAATGGGTAAAAGTTCAGGCCTGAAGGGCTTCGTCGACTCGTTTTTCGAGACGGAACAGGCCATCGTCACACAAGCAAGGGCGCATCTGTCGGAGGAACAGCTTGAGAAAGCCGTTGAACTGCTGGCGCGTGCTCCGAAAATTTTTGTGATGGGCCGGCGGACGGCCTTTAGCCCTGCCTACACTCTCGCTTACACGCTCCAGAAGGCTCGACCCAACGTTGTCCTCCTGGATGGTCCCGGCGGAGCTCCGGAAGGTGCGCTGGATGACATCAGACCCGGCGACGCCTTCGTTGCTGTGACCTTTGCGCCATTTAACCGCCTTGTTCACAGAATGGCCGAAAAAGCAGCGCTTTCCGGAGCGACGCTGGTAGCGATCACGGATAGCTTTGCTGCGCCCATCAGCAAGATGGCGGGTTCTTTGCACTTTGTAGCCCAATCGTCTGGACGGGCATTTCCCGAATCTGCGCTGGGGGCGATAGCAATCGTCAATATCCTGGCGGCGTTGACAATCAGCAAGCTAGGGGGGGTTGCGGAACGCCGAATCCGCGACAACGAACGCTTTCTAGTTAATTCCGGCGAGTATCTGCTTTCGGGAACCGCTAGGGCTTCACGGCGCACGAAGGTTGCCGAGGCTTAAGAGGCTCGCCGGCTGCGAGCTATCCTGATCCTTTTGACCTCGACAACGATGGAAGCCAAGAAAGGCTGGTCATCGTTGGTGTTCCCGCGTGTAGTCGGCGGAAGAGGCGCCGTTACAATCGAGTCTTTGGATCATATGATCCTCTTGACAATTTGTTGGATCACATGCAGTTTATGGTCTCGTAGGCGAAAGGGTCGATCGCCTCCATCTTCCGCGGAGCAAGGTAGATTCATCAAGCGGTTGATCTGAAACGACGCTGTCGGCTCCCTCGGTTGACCACCGCTATGCTGCTAATGAGGAGACAAGTTCCATGAAAATTCTCGTCCCAGTCAAGCGGGTGGTTGACTACAACGTGAAGATCCGCGTCAAGCCTGATGGATCGGGCGTCGACCTTGCCAACGTCAAGATGTCGATGAACCCGTTCGACGAGATCTCGATCGAGGAAGCTCTTCGCCTGAAAGAAGCGGGTGAAGCGGAAGAAGTGGTTGTCGTGTCGATTGGCCCGGCGAAGGCCGAGGAGACGCTGCGCACCGCGCTCGCGATGGGTGCCGACCGGGCCGTGCTGGTCGAGACGGACGACCCCGTCGAGCCGCTCGCCGTCGCCAAGATCCTGAAGGGCGTCACCGAGGCTGAGGCTCCGGGCCTCGTCATCGTCGGCAAGCAGGCGATCGACGATGACAGCAACCAGACAGGCCAGATGCTGTCGGCGCTGCTCGGCTGGGCGCAGGCGACGTTCGCCTCGAAGGTCGACATCGGTTCCGGTTCCGCCCAGGTGACGCGCGAAGTTGACGGCGGTCTCCAGACGATCGAAGTCAAGCTGCCGGCCGTCGTGACGACCGACCTTCGCCTCAACGAGCCGCGCTATGCCTCGCTACCGAACATCATGAAGGCGAAGAAGAAGCCGCTCGACAAGAAGTCGCCGGCCGATTTCGGCGTCGACACGAGCCCGCGCCTCAAGGTGCTGAAGACCGAGGAACCGTCCGGCCGCAAGGCGGGCGTCAAGGTCAAGTCGGTCGCCGAGCTGGTAGAAAAGCTCAAGACCGAAGCCGGCGTGCTCTAAGCAGGAAAGGGAGAACACGACAATGGCCATTCTTCTTCTGGCAGATCACGACAACACCCACCTTTCCGACCGGACCGCCAAGGCGCTGACGGCGGCAGGACAGATCGGCGCGGACGTGCATGTGCTCGTCGCCGGTTCCGGTGCCAAGGCCGCTGCCGAACAGGCCGCAAAACTCTCGGGCGTTTCGAAGGTGCTGCTTACCGAAGACGCAAGCCTTGCCAACAATCTCGCCGAACCGCTGGCAGCCCTCATCGTGTCGCTGGCCGGCAGCTATGACGCCATCGTCTCGGCCGCGACTTCTGGTGGCAAGAACGTGCTGCCGCGCGTTGCCGCGCTTCTCGACGTGGCGCAGGTCTCGGAGATCGTCGAGGTCGTTAGCCCCGACACGTTCAAGCGCCCGATCTATGCGGGCAATGCCATCCAGACGGTTCAGTCCACCGACGCCAAGAAAGTGATCACGGTGCGCACGGCCTCCTTCGCCGCAGCCGGCGAGGGCGGCAGCGCTTCGGTCGAGACCATCCCGGCTGCAGCGAACCCGGGCCTTTCGACCCATGTCAAGGATGCGCTGTCGTCCTCCGACCGTCCGGAGCTGACGTCTGCCAAGATCATCATCTCAGGCGGCCGTGCGCTCGGTTCTTCCGAGAAGTTCCAGGAAGTGATCCTCCCGGTCGCCGACAAGCTCGGTGCCGCTGTCGGCGCAAGCCGCGCAGCCGTGGACGCCGGCTATGCTCCGAACGACTGGCAGGTGGGTCAGACGGGCAAGGTGGTTGCCCCGCAGCTCTATATCGCCTGTGGCATCTCGGGTGCGATCCAGCATCTGGCCGGCATGAAGGACTCGAAGGTGATCGTCGCGATCAACAAGGACGAGGAGGCACCGATCTTCCAGATGGCCGACTACGGCCTCGTCGCAGACCTCTTTGAAGCCCTGCCGGAACTCCAGAAGGCGCTGTGAGCAGCATGGCCCCGGTTGAGGAACTCCCCGAACGCGAGAGCATGGAATTCGACGTTGTGATCGTCGGTGCCGGGCCGGCCGGGCTTGCCGCCGCGATCCGTCTGAAGCAGGTCAATCCGGAGCTGTCGGTCGTGGTTCTGGAAAAGGGTGCCGAGGTCGGCGCGCATATTCTCTCGGGCGCCGTGGTCGATCCGATCGGCATCGACCGGCTCTTGCCCGGCTGGCGCGAGGAGGAGGGCCATCCGTTCAAGACCGAAGTCAAGGACGATCATTTCCTGCTTTTGGGCCCTGCGGGCTCCATCCGTCTGCCGAACTTCGCCATGCCGCCCCTGATGAACAATCACGGCAACTACATCGTCTCCCTCGGCAACGTCTGCCGCTGGCTGGCGGAGAAGGCCGAGGCGCTCGGCGTCGAGATATATCCGGGCTTTGCCGCCGTTGAAGTGCTCTACAATGACGAAGGCGCCGTCATCGGCGTCGCCACCGGCGACATGGGCATTGAGAAGAACGGCGAGCCGGGCCCGGCCTTTGCCAGCGGCGTGGAGCTTCTCGGCAAGTACACGCTGATCGGCGAGGGCGTGCGCGGCTCGATCGCCAAGCAGTTGATCGCCAAATATGAGCTTTCCAAGGATCGCGAGCCGCAGAAATTCGGCATCGGCCTCAAGGAGCTCTGGCAGGTCAAGCCGGAGAACCACAGGCCGGGCCTCGTGCAGCACTCGTTCGGCTGGCCGCTCGGTATGAAGACCGGTGGCGGCTCGTTTCTTTATCACCTCGAAGACAACATGGTCGCCGTCGGCTTCGTCGTGCACCTGAACTACAAGAACCCCTATCTCTACCCCTTCGAGGAATTCCAGCGCTTCAAGACGCATCCGGCGATCAGGGGTACCTTCGAGGGCGGCAAGCGGCTGTCCTATGGCGCGCGCGCCATCACTGAGGGCGGCTACCAGTCGGTGCCGAAGCTTTCGTTCCCAGGCGGCGCGCTGCTCGGCTGTTCCGCCGGCCTCGTCAACGTGCCGCGCATCAAGGGAAGCCACAATGCGGTCCTGTCGGGCATCCTCGCGGCCGAGAAGCTCGCCGATGCGACTGCAGCCGGCCGCGCCAACGACGATCCGGTCGAGATCGAGAACAGCTGGCGCGACAGCGCCATCGGCCAGGACCTGAAGCGGGTGCGCAACGTCAAGCCGCTCTGGTCGAAGTTCGGCACGGCGGCCGGCGTCGCACTTGGCGGTCTCGACATGTGGACCAACCAGCTCTTCGGCTTCTCGTTTTTCGGCACGCTGAAGCACGGCAAAACCGACGCGCAGTCGCTCGAACCGGCGGCGAAGCACAAGAAGATCGATTATCCGAAGCCCGACGGCGTGCTCACCTTCGACCGTCTCTCCTCGGTGTTCCTGTCGAACACCAACCACGAGGAAGACCAGCCGGTTCACCTCAAGGTCAAGGACATGGCGCTGCAGAAGACATCGGAACTGGATGTCTATGCCGGTCCTTCGACCCGCTACTGTCCCGCCGGTGTCTACGAGTGGGTCGAGAAGGACGGTGAAGACGTCTTCGTCATCAACGCCCAGAACTGCGTGCACTGCAAGACCTGCGACATCAAGGATCCCAACCAGAACATCAACTGGGTGCCGCCTCAGGGTGGCGAGGGGCCGGTATATCCGAACATGTAGGAAGTATTGACGTGAAGCGGCTCACCTTTATCAGCGCACCCCTAATCACTGCCATGAGACAGGTGGAGGAGGCCGCAGAACCTTTTCCTCTCTTTTTTCGATGGGAATGCTGTGATGGCAAGAGCGATGAGGTCCTCGTGTCGGCAATCGCCACAACATTTAGCAAGGCCTCTGACCAGCGGGGGGTTCGCCGTTGCGGGATTATCGAATCAAACTTAACGCAGTAGTCGAATTGCCGGAGCGGAAGCCGAAGCTGGCGAAAAGGAGGGCGGCTTGCTCCTATCGGCGTCGGTCGAGCAAGTGGAACGGACGAGCCTTGAGAGCAGCGCTCTTGGAGAATGGTTTCAGAGCCCTGCTTGACTCTGGCCCCGTCTGCGGCCGACGGATCAATTTAGCGGTAACTTTAGGCGGGGAGTCTGACACAAGTCCCAAGGAATGCTTCATCGCAACTCCGATCAAATTCTATCCATGCACATCTCGGATCTAAGGAGAAAAAGATGACTGAAAAGCTCGTAGTTGTGGCGACCATTGTCGCCCATGAAGGAAAAGGGGACGCGGTTCGCGAGGCTTTGTCGACACTTGTCCCACTCGCAAAAACGGAACCCGGATACGTC
Source organism: Agrobacterium arsenijevicii (assembly GCA_000949895.1). Taxonomy (GTDB): domain Bacteria; phylum Pseudomonadota; class Alphaproteobacteria; order Rhizobiales; family Rhizobiaceae; genus Agrobacterium; species Agrobacterium arsenijevicii. Next base: position 32,102 of record JWIT01000037.1, read on the forward strand.
CGATATGACCTCCACCAGTCGAACGATCGACCCGAAGAATTTTTGTTCTACGAGATTTGGGAGGATGAAAATGCGCTCGATGTGCACAACAATACTGAGGCCATGAAGGCGTTCGGCGCCATGAATGGTCACTTGTTCAAGTCTGTCGTCCTGGACAAGTACAGACGTATTGCCTGACCACGCGCCGGCTGGCCGGTTCATCGGCCAGCCCGCAGTTTCACGGTGCCAGCACCGGCTAACGCCGCTTGTAGTGTTATGAGAAGTTGCAATGTCCTGGATGCGCCAGCAAAACTTGAATCGGCGGTTGCTATTCTGCTTGCCGGTGGCCTTCTTCTCATCAGGTTCAAGGAAATCCGGCCGCGTCGCGACCGGATTTCTTAAAGGATGCCGCGTTGTTACTTTTATCCGCCCACATAGGATTCTACAGGCGGACCAATAAAAGTTCCATAAATATGCTTATGCGAGTTTCTCTATGCTATTGAAATACAAAAGATAATATCATATCCCTATCATTCGGATTTTGTGGCAACTTGCCCCTGTCGCCACCGGTCTCGAGAGATTGATGATCCGCTTCCTCACACGATGGCTCGCACATCGCCGGGCAATACGGCGGCGATGGCAGGCTTCTCGCAATTTCGGACCCAGCCGGATCCTACTACGAAGCACAGCGCCGCGCGTTCCATAGCCGGTCCAGTGGTGACATCGACGTTCTGGCACTGATCGAAAGTCGCCAGCGAGATAGCCCTGATAGAGCCATGCGCTGAGATGGACTTCGCTGTTCTCAAAGCCTTGTCCGATCAGGAGAAAGCCGGCCGTCGCTGACTCGTGGGCTGGTCAAACAGATGCTCGGCAACAAATGCTGAGCTGGCTTCTGTGAACCATCTCCGCCGGATACCTCAATTCCCGCCGAAGCAAACCAATCCCGCTCTTTATGGATGGCGTCTTGGACCATGTCCGGATCTCCGTCGATCAACCCACTATCGGGGTCGGCTAGCAAGCTGCCGCCGCTTGCGCCTTTGGCTTCGCGGTGATCGCGATTTTGAGATCTTGGCGGTTCGAGTCCTTTCAAGGCGAAGACACTGGCAAGGCATCTTGCTCGAGCCCACTGCGGGTCAGGCCCTACGACGGCTTTGCGCCTTCAAGGCTGTCGTTCGTGGGCTCTTCTTTCTCTGCCGAAAGCCGCCATTCATTTCCAACCGTGTTCGGGCTCACGGTTCATACGGGTTTTCACAAGCTCAAACCCTGTTACGTCCACCTTCTCCTCAATCGCGTAGTCGGGAAGATGGCCCCATCATTCCGTACCTTGATATTTTAGGGAAGCGAAATTCGTCACACTATGCCTCGCCTCCTGGCGCAACTTCGACTTCTTCATCCATGTCTCCCGCTTCGGGGACGGCCATTGGCTCCGGTCGCCTGGGCGGATTGTCGGGTCGGAACCGGGCGCGGAATGTGTCTTGGTCGTTCAGCCGAACCAGAACGGGGTTCTCGCAAGACGAAGCCTTCCCGAAGACCACAGCATGGCGGGGCTGCATCGAAGGGAGGACTGCAGCGTAGTCCGATCCGATGTAGTTACCCAGGAATTCCTTGCCGGTGTCGTCAAAGGTGCGCATGGCAAAGATGGTATTACACTGATTGAGGATGGTCTTTGTCACATTGGCGGTCCGCTGCGTAATGAGTAGGCAGCCGAGGCCGTATTTCCGGCCCTGCAGGATCGCTCGGGCGCTTTTTGCCGTGGCCACCTTGTCCCCCTCGGCGGCTACGCTGTTCCACTCTGGAACGAGCGTGTGCGCTTCCTCATACACAAGACAAAGGCGAGCGTGGTTAGTCATCCCGAGCTCTTGGCAGACGAGTAGAGCCGCGTCCGAAAAGATAGCCGTTATCTCGGAGGGAGTAAGTCTTACAAATGCTGCATTGTCAGCGTTCCAGCCGGACACCTGCTTCGTCACGCGAAATTGAGCTGGATTATATATCCTCAGGTAATGGTCATCACCTTGGCTAAGAAACGCCCTCATCTGCTGGACCACAGCGGCTACAAACGTGTTTCGAGAGCCGCCGAGCTCCTTGTTTTGGTTAGCAACTCCACCGGCACCGGCGGCAACCAACTCAGCCTTCCTTTCCGTCTCGAACGCGGGATCGAGGAAGTCATTCAATAGAGTTTCATATTGATCTGTGAGGTCGAGACACAGAACCTTGATACCCTGCGAGATCATCCGCTCGACCAGCTCAATCGCAAGATAGCTCTTACCGACTCCGAGAATGCCGAGGATCGCAGTGTTATGCGTGACGCATTCGGAGGGATCGAGGCGGACGCCATAGGGGGTAGCCGGAAAATGCCCAATGCAGTCGTCCTCCGGGCCGCCGTCGATCTCTTCGAGCAGGAAAACGGGGGCATTCATCCGCGGCATCCAGGGCACAGGGCGGAACCGGCGGTCGTCATCGTCCCATGTGCCGATCTTGCGTGCCTTAGCTCTGGCGTAGCCGTACTTGTTTTTTTGTTGGACGACGTCGTCACGGGTCACGCCGTCAACCACTTGATAGATGACACGTTGGTTGTTACCGATCCGCACCAAGACGAGCGAGCCCTCGGCCAGTCCAACCTCGTTGATGACTTCGAATTGCAGGTACTCGGGGCTGGTCTCTGTGTCCACAATGCCGCATAGGCGGTCGATCCACTGGAGCGCTCGAATGTCTGTCTTGTCCTCGTCTGTCACAGCAATGGAGACGGCTATTCCGCTAGTAGCCCTAGCACTTCCATTGTGGAGCGCTGCCAGCCGCATCGGCAGTGACGTTGTCAGAACGCGAAGCAGGTTGCCCTCGTCTCGCCCCACATAGTTGAGCGCGACACCGAGCTGTGGCGGTCCGTGCTGGTCAGAGATCACCATTGGGGTGCCTTGGGCGATTGTCTGCGCCTGCGCCTGTCGGACAAGAACAATGCCCGGCGATTGGTGTGCGGCGACTGAGCCAATCAAGTCTGCGCGATTTATTGGCGTCGGCCTTTCGAGGAACCACAAACCATACTTCGTCAGCGCCTCAAGAGGCCGGAACACAGAAATCACGATGAACGTAGCTAGGATAGCGAACATCTCAGTCGGTGCGTCGCGGTGGAACAGCCAGGCGGCGGCCGTAATCAACACACCGAAGATGATATTGGGACTGCCTAGCCCGACGACCGCGCGCTCGAAAACACGCCAAGATGTCGAGGGCTCCTCCCCCAAGGGCGGACGAAAGACTAGCAACAAGATGGAGACTACTGCGACAACGGAGCTGAAGCCGATAGTCGCGCCGAGCACATATGCGTCCGCCGTCCAAGGGACGACCACGGGAAGCGCTGGCACCAAGGCGAGCATCGCTGTCACGCCGTTTATAAGCGCCCCGGACGGGGGCGTGAAATATGGGTTGAGAATGAGGCTCCCGAATAGCAGACTGGCAATTCCGCCGTACAGCCAGACGGCGTTCTCATTTGGCTTCAATCCGCTGTCAACAAACAGGCTTTGAACGGCCACCAGGACGGCAACGTATAGAATGAGGGCTACTGCCCGAATCTGTGCTTCCGAAATCACACGCCGCTCCCCCAAACTCGCTGATAATTCAACTATGGGACTTGCGGAACTACAATTCTAGGGCGTTTTTTTCCACAGGGCACGCAGCGGCTTCCTCAGTTGTGAACCTATTCAAGGAAGCTAAGTCGGACATCCCTGACAGGGCTCTAAGCAGCCATTCCATGATGCGAGCTTCCATGTCCGCTTCGTTTGATCGTCCGCCCTATTCCGCCCGTCCGCACCCGGCCCCAAATCAGTCGTAGAGTTAAGCTAATTCTCGGTTA
>JWIT01000038.1 GCA_000949895.1 Agrobacterium arsenijevicii
CACGCTTTTCCGCCACAGCAGTGGCTTCCGATGAAGTCGTCATCGTCTGTACTCTCTCTGTTCTAGCATAATCTCAGCAGGGGCAGATGTATCCGCAACGGATACATCTGCCGGGTTCACCGTGATCAGTTCTTTTTCAGGTACTGTGCAACGTTTGCCGGATTGACCAGTTCATAGGGAATCCACATCGGCGACTCGACCTTTTCGCCCTTCGCAAGCTTGATAGCTGCGTCAACGGACCCGGCGCCCTGTCCAAGAGCGTCCTGGAATACGGTCACGGCAAGGTCACCGTTCTGCATGTAATGCAACGCTTCCTGTGTCGCGTCGACGCCGGCGATGACGACATCTTTCGTGTCCCAGCCAGCCGCCTTCAGCGAATTGACGGCGCCAAGCGCCATTTCGTCGTTGTTGGCGAGAACGGCAGCGGGCTTGTAGCCTGCGGTTATCCAATTGGTCATCAGGTCCTGCGCCTTGACCGGGTCCCAATTCGCAGATTGCTCATCGATGATCTTCATGAAATTGCAATCGGGGGCAGCGGCGACATCGTGAATGGCCTTGCTTCGCAGAACGGCCGTCTCATTCGCAAGGATGCCCTGAATGATCAGGATACCTGCATCCTTCGTCTTGCCAGACTCCTTGAGAACACGGCACACTTCCTTTGCCTGGAGTGTTCCCGCAACATATTCATCGGATCCAACAAATGCAGCTTTGGGGCCGAGTTCTTTCACATCGCTGGGGGTATTATTCACGTAAACCAGCGGGATGCCTGCGTCGGCAGCCATCTTCGTCATAGCCGGGGTCGCTGACGTCTCGACGGTATTTACAATAATTGCGTCCACGCCAGCTGCGATAAAGTTCTGCACCTGCGAGAGCTGCTTGTTCACATCGCCTTCTGCAAATTCGATCTGAAGCGGCTGTTTCACCTTTGCGGCTTCATCCTTCATGCCCTGAACCAGAACCGCAAGGTTGGAGTCACTGTGAGAAATAGTGACCCCGATGTCGCCTGCATGAGCAACCGACGCAGTGAAGGTCGCCAGAGTTGCACCAAGAATCCATTGTTTCATATCATATTCCCCTTTTTATATCTGGTGTCCGGCGGCACCAAGATTTAGCCGGACCGCCCACTCCCGGGGGCGGCCAAAATGTTGCCAGTTAGTCATTCACCTCGGTTTGCGAGCATTTGCAGCGTCGACAAGCGGCTTGAGATACTCCAGCGACACGCGGGCAACCCAATCCGGCTCGATGCCCCGCTTGTGAAAGCCGCATTCCATCGACAGATAACCGTCAAACCCTGTTTCCCAGAGAGCATCGATAAGGGCCGGCCAGTCGCCTCGCCCCATACCTGGTGGAAGTCGGTCGTTGTCGGAGGCGTGAATGTGGACGAGGTCCTTGCCCATTGTATAGGCGTAGTCGCTCATCACTTCCTTCTCAGCCAGAACATGGTGCGCATCGAACATCAGCTTTACATTTGCTTCGCCAACGTCCTTCATCATGTCGATGGTGTTGTCGCATGTATTCACGATGTTGCTGTCTTCCGGCGTGGGCTCAATGACGATCTCGACGCCGAAGTCCTGTGCAAATTGGGCGATCTCGCTGATCGCATCCCTCGCCCAATCCCACGCCTGCCGGTACGTGGTGCCAAAGATGTACCAGCCAGGCAGGCAGATCACGCGATTGCCGCCCCAGTCAGACGTAAGCCGCACCGTGTCCTTGTAATTGTCGATGGCCCAACGTCGCTCTTCAGGAATGGGCGAAGCGACGTTATTGCCTGGACCACCACCATGAGCCGGCAAGGTTGCCGCCAGTTCCAGCTGATAATCCTTTAACATTTGACCCAGGTCCTTCCTGCGCTGAGCGCTCAAAGTCTGGGGAAAGACGTGCGGGCTGGCCAAGCCGATTTCGATTGCGTCATAGCCGATCTTTTTTACACGCCGAATGGTCTCTTCGAGCGTGTAGGCCGGCAGCCATGTCGGATTGCTGGCATAAGGCCATGTATGCATTGCAAGTTTAATGGTCATGGAACATTCCTCAGACGGCAGATTGTTCGATATTTTCCCAGGCACCGCTTTGTCCTGAGATGAGGATTGCCTCTGCGATGCGCTCGATCTGCACACCATCCTTGAAGTCCGGCGAAGCCGACGTCTTGTCGGCGATGGCCTTCAGGAAATTGTACCATTCGATCGACTTGATATCGATGTAGCCCTGCCCCATGCCGGCAACCGGCCAGAGCTTGTCGCCGAACGGCTGGTTCGGACCGGAATAGATCGTGCGGAAGCCGAAGGCATCGGCCGGATCATCGGCAAAGGCGACGCGCAGCTCGTTGAGGCGCTGATAATCGAAGGCGATCGAGCCCTTCGAGCCGTGGATCTCGAAGCCGAGCTGGTTATGATGACCCCAGGAATTGCGCGTCACTTCAATCGCGCCATGCGCGCCGTTCGAGAATTTGATCATCGTCAGCGCGGTATCATCGACATCGACCTTGCCCTTCTCCGTCGACGCAGCTCCGCTCGGACCAAAGAAGCGGCCCGCCGGCAGCGGACGCTCCGGGATGAAGGTCTTGACGATTGCGTTGACCGAAGCGAACTCACCGACCAGAAGGCGCGCGGCGTCAATCACATGCGTCCCGATATCACCGAGCGTACCAGAGCCCGCCAGAGCCTTGTTGAAGCGCCAGGAGAGTGGCTTTTCCGGGTCAGCGCCCCAGTCCTGCAGGTAATAACCGCGGAAGGTCAGGATGTCGCCAATGCGACCCTCCTCGATCAGCTTCTTGGCCATCTGCAGGGCCGGCGTATGGCGGTAGTTATAAGATACCATCGTCACAACGCCGGTCTCTTCCGCAGCCGCAAGCATGGCTTCCGCCTCTGCCACCGTCATCGACATCGGCTTCTCGCACATGATGTGCTTGCCAGCCTTGGCGGCGGCTATCGCAATCTCGGCATGGGTACTGTTGGGCGTGCAGATATCAACGATGTCGATATCGGGCCGTGAAACGACCTCCCGCCAGTCAGTTGCATATTCCGTAAAACCATATTGTTTGGCAGCGTTCTGCGCCAACTCCTCGTCAATATCGACGACCACCTTGCGCTCAATCTCGATCGGCGCGCCAAACAGGATCGGCACAACCGCCGTCGCTATCGAATGGGCCTTGCCCATGAACCCCGTGCCAATAAGCGCAACATTCAACTTCTTCACTGGTAGGCCTCCATTGGGCAGCACACATCGTGCCCGCGTTCGAAAGTTCCCGCGGTCATCAGACCGTCAAATTTTTGATGTTAACGTATACAACAATACAAAAATCATAATGTCAACGATTACATCTCAAATTTTCACAGTGTTTCATCAGTCCACTGAAGGGCATTGGCCAATATCCATTGCAGGCAAAATCGTTAAGTGTCCCTGTCGATGGACAGGATAGGAGCCGTTGGCTGCGGCAAAGTGAAATTGTATTATCTGATGGACCGGCATAAGGGAGTAAGATGCAGGAAGAAGGGTCTGGACAGCTCTGAAAAACACTGCGGCGGCTTCCTGGCCCGACTATCGGTGGCTTCCACCCCCACACACTGTGCCCTTATGCAGAAAGGTCCCTGCGGTGAATTCTCACAGCATGTGGAAGCATTCCGGCCCAGGACATCAAGAGCCACATGGCCCTTACTCCGCACCTATCGGCCAACCATCTTGTCCGCTATGCTTGAGTCCCACGATATATTTTTTGGGCACCTTAGGATTCGTATTCGAGTTTTTGCAACATGACCAAGCCCCCAACAGTTCACGATGTGGCCCGTCTCTCTGGATTGTCCACTGCGACCGTTTCTCGATATTTCGGAGGCAAGGCCGATGCAATCGCTCCTGAGACAATTGAGAAAGTAAAAAAAGCAGCGGAAGCTCTAGGGTACACACCCTCAGAAATTGGTCGTTCGCTTCGCCTTGCGCGAAGCAGAGTAGTTGTGATGATGGTTCCCGACGCGACCAACCACTTTACTGCGGACGTCGCCGCCTCGGTAGAGAACGCCCTGAAGGAAGTCGGCCTCTCGATGGTTTTGGCAAATGCATCGGAAGACGCCGAACAACAGGACCGCCTCCTCGTCGATGCGCAGGGTTTGCGTGCGAGAGCAATCGTATTGCAGGGCGCGATCGATACGCCGCGCCTTCGGGAAATTTGCGCTCGACAGAACAATGTTATTTTTGTCAATCGTCGCCCTGCGGATGGTATCGTCGCTCCTTATGTTGGCGTTGACAATTATGCGGCCGGGTTCGCCGTAGGGAAACACTTCGCTGAACGCGGGTACCAAAATTGCGTCGCGCTTCACGGACCAAAAAACTATTCGGGCAGTACCGAGCGGCTAGACGGATTCATCGCGGGTTTGGGCAACTCTCGCGGGGTCCAGCAAATTGAAGGCAACTACACCATGGAATCTGGCTACGAACGTGGCCGGGAGCTTTTGACGTCTTCAAACGCCAAGCGATCCATCTTTTGCGGCAACGACATGATCGCTTACGGTGTTTACCGCGCCGCGTTGGAGCTAGGGCTGAGAGTGCCGGAGGATCTCATATTAATGGGATTTGATGATAACCGCCTGAATGAGTGGCTAGCTCCATGGTTATCAACAGTATCTGTACCGGCGACTGACTTTGGGCCTGCTATCGCCCGCTTGGTCGTCCATCCCCCTAATGCGCCTTTCGCAAGCCAGAATATACTGGTCCCATTCAAACTTAACTTTCGGGGTTCGGCATAAACACAATACACGGCTTCAAATTCAATTTTTATGCGCCAGCGCGCCGAAAAGGGAAAACGGTATCTAGACGTTGACGAACCTTGGTTTATATTCGAATGTAATCGTTAACATTGCATTTAATTTTTCTTGGTCGTCGTTTTCCCTTAAGGCTACAATGAAAGACCGCTCAGAAAGTTATGATGAAGCCTTCCTCGTTGGTGCTATCGTTGCTCGCATGCGCAGCTTGATAGTAGACGGGGAGTTTCGTGCCGGCGAAAAGCTGTTGGAACATATCGTTGCAACTCGATTGGCAGTTTCACGCAATACCTTGCGCGAAGCATTTCGACTACTGACCGCACAAGGGTTGCTTACACACATCCCCAACCGTGGTGTATATGTTGCAGCACCGGACGAAGCAGCAATCATTGACATTTTCAGAGTACGGTCCGCCCTCCAAACGCGCGCGTTACAGCTTGCTTACAAAACACATCCCGGTGTGATCCGTATGCGCGCAGCGGCGGAAGCCGGAGAGTTGGCGGCGAGCCATTCAGATTGGAAGACAGCGGCGAAACTCAACCTTGAATTTCATCGCGCAATGGTCACAATATGCGACAGCCCTCGAATCGATAGCGCGTTCGATCTCGCATTGGCTGAATTGAGTCTCGTATTTGGTCAGCTGGATGACATTACATGTTTTCACGACCCCTTCTTGCCTCTTAACGCTCGAATTACGTCTCTCATTGAGGCTCAAGACAATTCTGCTGCGTTGGCCCTTCTTGAATCATATTTACTGAAATCAGAACGAGCCATCTTGGGTGCCCTCCAGCGAACAAAAAAAGAATCCAAGATCAGCTTCGTTAAGCTTCTGGATCGTTCATCGAAAGAATAACCGTGCGGTCTGCGCGTCCACTGACAGTAGCATGAGCGACCTCGGATTGGGTTGAGGCCACTTCAGCACTCAACGCCGAGGCTCTAATCGCTGCCGGATGAAACTTCAGTGGCAGGTCAATCCTGACGAAGAACATCGGCGCCGATACCACTCGATAGCGTGGCGGCGACTTTCGTGAGTTCCGGTGAGGCAACGGGAGCGCTCCAGAGGAATAGTCTTCATTTAATCTAGCAAATCTCCACTGGCTCGACTGCGCCGCCGACAATGTCGTGACGTGGGCGTTTCATCACGCGACCACATGTCCGTCGAGACAGAGAGTGACCCAGCTACGGACTCAAACTCGCACAACCCGGAAGCCGATGGGGTCTGATCATTGTTGTAGAAACGCACACCGCCTTTTCCAAGGCGCTTACCGGCGTAAAGAGCTTGATCTGCCTTCCTCATCAGAACTAAGGGGTCGGTCCCATCATCGGGACTGATGGCTACACCAATTGTGAGCCCGACACGGTGTGATCGATCATCAATGACAATAGGTTCCTGCACGCTAAAAATGATGGACTGACAAATAGCTGAAGCCTCGTGAGTCGTGGCAACGTAGGGAAATATTCCAACAAACTCGTCGCCGCCCATGCGAGCAACGAATGCTCCTGACGGTGCGATAGTCCTGAGGCGATCCGCCACGACGCGAAGGACCCGGTCACCAACGGCGTGCCCAAACTGATCATTGACCGGTTTAAAGCCGTCCAAATCCATGTATGCGACCGTAAAGCATCTGTTTGCCGCACTCGAGGTGAACCTTTCTATGGCCTGAAGCAGATAGAAGCGGTTCGGCAACCCGGTCAGTACATCGTGCTTTGCCCGGCGTTCGCTGTCATCAAATTTCCTCGCCGCACTCAGCGCTTTTCCAAATAGAATTGCCGTCAGTCCCGCAAACCCCACCGCCACACTGATCCAGACCGGAACCGAAAAGCGAAGGAGGTCTGAACCGGGATCGGCACCCGTCCAGGCAAGTTCACCGGCTTTGTGACCGTCGCTCAGGATCAGAGGCACAGATCTTTCCGACAGTCCTCCGCTTTTTAAGAGATGAAGATCAGGAAGGAGATAGACTCTGGCGAACTCGGCAAGCATTTCGCTGTCCACCATATCAACCAGGATTATGAGGTGCTGTGGCTCTCTTGCCAGCGGATCTGGCTCCAGCGGCCGAATAGGCATGACAGCGGCGACCGCCGGAACGCCTTTTGCGAAAACCGTCCCGCCGACAGCCTCGTTGCGGAGCCCTTTTCGCTGGTTCGCGATGAGGTCGTGGATGCCTCCTGACAATATGTCATCCAGCCGTGTCGCCGTTCGGACTCCGTTAATGGATGCGTATGTCACCGAGTCGTCAGGTGCGACCACCACCGTCATCTCCATATCGAGATTTAAAAATACGGTCTTTCCCACATTTTGGTCGGCCCAGTCGGCATCTGGATGAGTCACGAGACGTTCGACGGCCTCGTCCCAAGCCCCGTAGTCCATCGCCCGTCGTTTCACATGCTCCGTTTTGACGACAATCGCACCCTCGGCCAACTTCGTCTGTTCATTCCAAGCTGCATTGCTTTGGGACGATGCGACGAAGAGGAGGCACCCCAAGATCAGGGCAAGCAGCATGGCAATGAGACCTGCTACCGGGATAGCAAGCCTTACAATCAGTCTAGTGTATGCGGATGCCTCTCTCGACTTCATCAGTTGCTCCTGGTCAGCACCACAATACATGCGACTCTATTTAAGAGTCGTAAGTAAAAATGATCACTTTGTACCGGTAATGGGTTGGTCTAAGCGGTTTGTTTCTGATATCATTTATCTCGATGATTGAACCGCCCCGGCTTTACCGGAGACCGTTTGGTTTAAGTTATGCGGCCATGGCTGGTGCGTCCAGCGTGGCGTAGTATCGTTCTTCGGCCTCGGCTGGCGGGATATTCCCGATGGGTTCCAGAAGACGGCGGTGGTTGAACCAGTCGACCCATTCGAGCGTGGCGAACTCCACGGCTTCGAAGTTGCACCATGGTCCCCTTCGATGGATGACCTCAGCCTTGTAAAGGCCGTTGATCGTTTCGGCGAGAGTCGTAACTGTCGCCGACACTCCCGACAGACGGCACGATGCCCGCCTCCGCCAGCCGTTCGGAATAGCGAATGGACACGTATTGGGCAGATTTAGGCGAGGATACCGGCACAGGTGTTGCTAGGTCGAAAAAACAACGCCGGACGCCATAGAAGTGCTCGGGTGACCCATAGATCACATTAGGAAGATGCAATGCCCGACCCAGGCGATAGTTGTCAGCTGCCCGACGGACGCCCTTGTGCTTCTCGCGTCTTCGTTGTCTTGCTCGCGGCAGGACGTTCCAGTCGAATGGGAAAGACTGGTGCATCCAAGTTGCTTGCGGAATTCGACGGCATCGCGCTCGTGCGACGTTCCGCCCAGGTCGCGCTCGGCTCAACCGCCGACGCCGTGGTCGTCGTAACCGGCCATCGCAGGCTTGAGATTGAAGCTGCACTCGAAGGCATGGGGATCGAGTCTGTCGATAACCCGCTATACGAATCCGGAATGGCAACCTCGCTTGCTGCCGGGGTCTCCCGCTGCCGCGATCGAGTGGCGGACGCCATCTTGGTCATGCTCGCCGATATGCCGGGATTGATAAGTGACGATCTGGATCAACTCATTGCCGCCTTCCGCTCTACCGATGGCGAAGTGGTAGTGCGTGCGATGGGGGCTGGCAGGCCAGGAAATCCGGTGATCATCCCAAAATCGCTCTTCGAAGCGGTAGCACAGTTGGAGGGCGACGCCGGGGCTCGCCGTGTCATCGAAGCGTCTGGCCTTCCGGTCGTTCAGGTGGAAATCGGGCAAGCAGCACTCCTGGATGTTGACACGCCCGAAGCGGTACGCGCTGCGGGGGGGACGCTGAAAGCGTAGCTTGGTCGATTTTTCGCGTGCCCGCGAAGGTGCCCACCCCCAAACCCATTTCGACGATGCACGTTGCTTCCAACACACGCTGGAACCTCGCATGGCCGAGGCCGACGCGACGACTATCTATCCGAGGGCGGACTCCTGTTGCGCAGCGAGAGTTTTGGCCGCTGCGATATCGGCGACAACGGAAAGCGCTATCGACGAAGCGTCCCGCGCCTTGTCGAAGATGCCAATCGGCGCCTTGATCCTCGCGATATCCGTATTTTCAAAGCCATGCCTGCGGAGCAACGCTGTCCGCTTCTCGTGGGTCCGCTTGCTACCTAGGGCCCCGATGTAAAACGGGTCGGAGCGCAACGCACCCTGGAGCAAAGGCAATTCCCGGTCCAGGTCGTGAAACAACAGCGCGACAGCGGAAAACGCGTCAATCTTCGAAGCGAACGCGTTGCTGTCAATGGCCGGGTCTATCTGTTCGACCTCATAGCCGGCCGCCCTCGCCACCGCAGCGGCGGTCGTCAACTCGACCGATCGGCCACACAGGAGAACACGGGTGACCGGTTGGTAGCGTGTCATGAACGTTCCGTCGAACCAGCCGATTTGGCTGCGACTGCTCTCTCCACCGAACTCCATCGATTCCGATCCAGGCGTATACCTAAGCGTGGCGGGGCGTCGAGAGGCCAGGTTTGACAAAACCTGACCCACCGGGTCGGCCTTCTTGAGGATGTGAATTGAAAGGGTTATCCCTCCCCCGCATGGGAGCACTATATCGAAGAACGGCGAACCTTCTCCAAGCTGCAAAAAACGATCATGCCCCTTACGCAAAGCCTGAACCGCTTCCGCTGCCACAGCCGCCTCAGTACAGCCGCCGGAAACGACGCCGCAGTAGCGACCGTCTCCTCGCACTGCCATCTGTGCTCCGATCGCGCGTGCCGCGCCGCCACGAACCTCAACCAGAGTTACCAAGGCAACGGGAATGCCTGAACGAAAAGAGTCGTAGGCGTAACGGAGGATTTCGCTTGGTTCATCCGTTGCGAACGCAACCGTCGGCAAAACCGCTTCCTCCTCACCAAAATCAGACAGGCTCATCGTCACCTTCCGTTGACACAGATCAGAGTTCTGGACCTGACCTCAATCACCCTCTCATTAAACTGCTGATTTCAACGGCGACGTCAGTAACGCCAGCCGCAGCGTCAATACGGCGGAGCAACTGGCGATGATCATAAAACGACGTTAGCGCCGCTGTTGCACGAGCAAATTCCTCGACCCTTTTCTTCAACACGTTCACATTATCATCAGTCCGCGTTGGGGTCCCGGTGGCCCGCGACTGTTCGGCTCTTTTCGCAATCCGCTCTTCGAGAAAGTCGATCGGGATATCGAATATGATCACGTGATCGAGCGGGCTGTCCAAATTATCGAGCAGCCGCTCGAGCGCCTCGGCCTGAGCGACCGTTCTCGGAAAACCGTCCAGGATGAAGCCCTGTTCAGGCCTTTTGGTAGACAACCGTTCCTCGACGAGGCCTACCACAACTTCATCCGGGACAAGCGCCCCGCTGTCGACAGCCGTCCTGGCCGCACGGCCGAGAGGCGTCTCCGCCTTGATCGCCTCGCGCAGCAGGTCGCCAGTAGAGATATGCATGAGCCCATAATCCCGCACGAGACGCTCGGCCTGCGTTCCTTTCCCCGCTCCGGGTGGGCCAATGAGGACCAGATTGACCATCATGCAATCCCCATGCACATATATTTGATCTCGAGGTAATCATCCATGCCGTACTTCGATCCCTCGCGACCATTGCCGCTTTCCTTTACGCCGCCGAAGGGGGCGACCTCGGTCGAGATAAGGCCCTCGTTGATGCCGACGATACCGTATTCGAGCGCCTCGGCGACACGCCAGACACGCGCGATATCGCGGCCGTAAAAATAGGCCGCCAGCCCGAACTGCGTGTTGTTGGCAAGCCGGATCGCTTCGTCCTCTGTGTCGAAGCGGAAAACTGGCGCAACAGGCCCGAAGATCTCTTCAGCGAAGATCTGAGCATCAGGCGACGCGTCGGCAACGACGGTCGGCTCGAAGAAACTGTGACCGAGGGCGTGTCGGTGACCGCCTGTCAGGATGCGTCCACCGCGACTAACAGCATCCGACACCAGCTCCTCGACTTTGGCGACGGCATTGTCGTCGATCAAAGGGCCGATCTGGACGCCTTCATCAAAACCGTTCCCGACCTTGAGAGCGGACACGACTTCGGCCAGCCGCTTGACGAAAGCGTCGTGGATCCCGGACTGGACCAGGAAACGGTTGGCGCAAACGCAGGTCTGTCCGGCATTTCGGTATTTTGAGGCGATCGCACCTTTGACCGCGGCCTCAACATCTGCATCGTCGAAGACGATGAACGGCGCGTTGCCGCCAAGCTCCATCGACGTCCGCTTCACCGTCTGCGCGCATTGCGCCATCAGAACCTTGCCGATTTCCGTCGAGCCGGTGAAGCTGAGCTTGCGCACGATCGGGTTGGATGTCAGTTCTCCGCCGATCTCGCTCGCCGAACCTGTCACGCAGGAAAGCACGCCCTTCGGCACGCCGGCGCGCTCCGCCAACACACAAAGAGCCAGCGCCGAGAGTGGAGTTTGGCTGGCTGGTTTTATGACCGTGGTGCAACCCGCGGCGAGCGCCGGCCCAACCTTCCGGGTGATCATCGCGGCCGGAAAGTTCCACGGCGTGATTGCGGCGCATACGCCGATCGGTTGCTTAATGACGACGATGCGCTTGTCGGACGTGGGAGCAGGAATGGTGTCGCCATAGACCCGCTTCGCCTCTTCGCCGAACCATTCAATATACGATGCCGCATAGGTGATCTCGCCTTTGGCTTCGGCAAGCGGCTTGCCCTGTTCCGCTGTCATGATGGCGGCCAGGTCGTCCTGGTTCTCGATCAGGAGATCAAACCATTTCCGTAGGATGGCCGCACGCTGCTTTCCAGAAAGCGCCTTCCATCCCACCTGCGCCTCCTGGGCGCTTTCAATCGCGCGGCGCGTTTCACTGGCACCCATCCGCGGGACCGTCGCGACGACGGAACCGTCGGCAGGGTTGGTGACGTCGATCACCCGGTTATCGTCCGCATCATGCCATTCGCCGCCAATGAAGCACTTGCCGCGCAGGAGCGACGGATCCTTGAGAGTGAGAACTGCCACGGTGTTTCCTTTTCTTTTCTTATCAGGCTTGAAAGACAAGTAGCTCCAGCAGCCGTCTTGCCTTCGCACCAAAAGCAATGGGCCGACGCGATAGCCGATCCACGTTTACGTGAATGAAAAAGCCTTCGGCAGCTGCCACGTCCTCGTCATTGCGGAACAGTCCGATCTCGTAACGCACAGAGGAACTGCCAAGCCTCGCAACTCGGATGCCCGCCGTCACTCGATCAGGGAAGGACATTTCGGCGTGGTAGCGGCAGCCCGTTTCAACCACTAGAAACACTTCTGCGCCACCTTTGATGTCGAGCACATCATGCTCGATCAGGTAGGCGTTCACTGCTGTGTCGAACAGACTGTAATGCACGACGTTGTTCATGTGACCGAAGGTGTCGTTGTCTGACCACCGCAGACCGATCTCCCGGAAAACCTTGTATACAGCGCGGCTCGATGGGGTTGCACGTTCCGCCATTACCAGGCCGCCCTGTAAATCGACAGTGCGTCCGCTTCGTTCACTTCACGCGGATTGTTCACGAGGAGGCGCGTCTGCTTCATCGCGTCGCTCGCCATGCCTGCCAGATGCTCTTCACCGATGCCGACATCACGAAGTCTTGGCGGGAGGCCGAGTTTTGCGGACAGACCGGCAAGCTTCTCAATGAAGGCGGTGCAGCGTCCCTGTGTCCCCTGCTCCGCGGCAAGCTCGGGAAACGCATCGGCCGCGATTTCCGCGTAGACAGAAGCCGCGTCCGGGGCGTTGAACCGTAGGACATGGGGCAAAACGAGAGCGTTGGACAGGCCGTGCGGGATATGGAACGTGCCACCGATCGGGTAAGCCAGCGCGTGGACGGCAGCAACCGGAGAATTCGCGAAGGCTTGGCCCGCGAGCATCGATCCGAGCAGCATGGCCCCGCGTGCCTTGAGATCCTTCCCATCGAAAACAGCCTTCTCGATGTTCGCACCCAGAAGCTGGAGTGCCTGCCTCGCAAGCACCTTCGATAGTGGGTTGTTGTTTGCGCTTTTCGACGCGTAGGCCTCGATCGCGTGCACCATGGCGTCGATACCGGTGGCCGCGGTGATATGAGCGGGAAGGCCGAGGGTCAGGTCCGCGTCGAGAATGGCGATATCGGGCAGGATGATCGGCGACGACACGCCACGTTTCTCGTCGCCGCCGACGGTGATGATCGAGACGGAAGTGACTTCCGACCCGGTTCCGGCCGTGGTCGGCACGAGCACGAGCGGCAAGCGCGGCCCCTTGGCGTTGCCGACGCCCCATGCTCCGTCGAGATCTTCACCAGAGCCGCACAGCAGCGCCACGACCTTGGCGACATCGAGAGACGACCCGCCACCGAAGCCTATGATGCCGGTCGCGCCCGCCGTCTTGGCCGCACCCACCGCCGCCATCACGGTGGCAAGTGACGGATCAGCCTCGACGCTGTCGAACACGGTTGCCTCGATCCCCGAGGTGGCAAGCGAGGCGAGCGCCGAATCGCACAGTCCAAGTTTCCGCAACCCCGGATCGGTCACGAAGAGGATGCGCTGTCCGAGCTTCGCCTTGACGATATCGCCGATTTCAGCTACCGCGCCTGGCCTGAAAACGATCTGTGCGGTCGTGTTGAAGATGAACGGGTTCATTGCAATTCTCCTTAGTCATGTCCTTCAGGCGGGCAGGCTCTCGCGCAGCTTCACGCGCAGGATCTTGCCCGATCCCGTTCGGGGTATCTCCTGGACGACATAGATGCGGTCGGGTACCTTGTAGGCGGACAGCCGCTCCTTGCAGTGATTGAGAAGCGCCGCCTGGTCGAAAGCATCGGCGTCCCTGAGAACCACGCAGGCGACCGGAACCTCGCCCAGCATCGTGTGCGGCATGCCGATGACGGCGCAATCCATCACCGCGTGGTCAAGCAGGATCGTTTCCTCGACCTCGGCCGGTGCTATATTCTGTCCGCCGCGGATAATCAGTTCCTTCAGGCGGCCGGTGATTGTCAGGAAGCCGTTGGGATCGGACCTGGCGAGATCGCCGGTGCGGTACCAGCCGTCAACGATCGCCTTCTGCGTCTCCTGCGGCTTGTTGCGATAACCATGCATCAGGTTCGGCCCCTTGCAGATCAGTTCGCCTTCCATACCGGCCGGAACGTCGAGGCCGGTCTTCGGATCGACAAGCCGGACCGCCAGCCCTGGGACAGGCAGACCGCAGGAACCGGGCAAACGCCAGCGGCCGGGCCAGTTCATGGTCACCATGGTCGAAGTCTCTGTGATCCCGTAACCGTCTAGCAGGGAAACGCCGAAAAACTGCTCGAAGTCATTGTTTAGTGTGCCAGGTAGGATGGCACCGGCGGATACGCAGAGCCGCACCGATGACAGCAGCTTCTCGCCGCTCGCCTGGCAGGCGGAAAGAAAATAGTGGAAGACCGTCGGCACGCCGGGCATGAACGTAAATCGGCCTGTGCGAAGGAGTTCTGTTGCTTGCGTCGTGGAGAATTTTTCCATGATGTATTCGCTGGCGCCGGTCGCGATGATCGACAGCACTGCAATGTTCAACGCGTAGGAATGGTAGAGGGGCAACGTATTGAGGACGACATCGTCCTCGTTCATGCCCGCAATGGGCGCCCAGCAGGCGGCGGTGACCCAGAGCATCGATCTTGTCGAAAGAAGCACCCCCTTCGGCTGCCCCGTCGTTCCCGATGTATAGACAATGTAGGCGGCACGATCGACATCCGCATCGTCTTCGAAACCGGCTTGTCGCGTCTGCGTCACCGTTTCAAATCCCGAAGCGGGATCGGCCTCTATCACTGTGACAGGGCGATCAAGGCGCGACAGCACCGCGTCTACCATCGACCGCTTTTCGGCGAGGCTAACGATCATCGTGCATCCGGCATCAGTGATGCGATAGGCAAGCTCGGCTTCGGTGGATTCGGTACTGACCGGGACGGAGATACCGCCGGCACGCACAACGGCAAGGCAGGCGATCACCCAGTTGACCGAGTTCGGCAGGAAGATCGCGACGGCCTCCCCCTTTTGGAACCCCGAAGCAACAATGTGCGAGGCAAGAGCCTCCGTCTCCTCGTCGAGTTCAGGATAGGTAACCGCTCGCCTCCGATCTTCGAAGGCCATTTTTTCCGGGTAGAGGCGCGTGTTCCGTCGAAGTATCTCTCCGACGGGTGCGATCAGATCGAAGTGTATCATGTTGGATCCTCCCTATCCTCCTGTTAGACCATGCAAAAGCCGCCGTTGACACTGATCACCTGCCCCGTCACCCAGGACGATGTGCTGGCGGCAAGGAACGTAACCATGGGCGCCACGTCATCCGGCTTGCCAATGCGGCGCAGCGGATAGGCCTTGACGATCTTCTCCCGGTTCTTCTCGAGGAATTCTGGATCGGAGTGGGAGGTCTCGATAAGACCCAGCGAGACTGTATTGACTGTAATGTTGTTGCGGCCGAATTCACGAGCGAGCGACTTACCGAGCGCGATCGTGCCACCACGCGCGGCTGCGGCGAGCGCAAGGTTGGCTTCGCCGATGCGGGAACTATCACCGACGAGATTGATGATCCTGCCCGAGTTTTGGGCGATCATCAACGGTGCCACCTCGTGGCAGCAATTGATCGCGCCGTAGAGGCAGACGTCGATCTGCTTCTTCCATTCGTCCGGCGTCGAATCCACAAAGCGCTGGTATTTGACGTAACCGGCATTGTTGACGAGAATGTCAACCGTTCCGAAATCCGACTTGATCGCGGCGACCATCGTCTTGACCTGAGCATTATCGCTGATGTCGGCCTGATACGCCTTCGCCTTGCCGCCGCCTGCCTCGATTGATTGCGCGACCGCTTGGGCTTCGTCCTTCGACCGGGCATAGTTTACCGCAACGATGGCGCCTTCGGCCGCAAGAGCGCGCGCGATATCGCCGCCGACATCGCGGCCGCCGCCCGTGACGAGCGCTACCTTGCCCTTGAGATTGGTTTCCATTGAATGTCTCCTTGGGATGAGATGCTGCCTGCGCAGCGGATTGATGGGTTGCTTGAAACCTGGCCGTCAGCGGCCCATAAATCGTGGCGACCGCTTCTCGGCGAAAGCTTTGCGGCCTTCGGCATAGTCCTCGCTGGAACTCGCCTGGTCGATTAGCCTGTCAGCTTCGGAGCGGTCGAGATCACCTCGGGCGCAGCCATTGAGGATGAACTTCGCGCCCTTGATCGTCAGCGGCGCATTCGCGACCATGGCATTGGCGCGCTGCAAGGCCGCCGCCAGGGCATCATTCGCCAGCTCATCGATGAAGCCGTTGTCAAGCGCCTGACCAGCGGTAAAACGGTTGGCCGAATAGAGAATACGTTTCGCCTCTGTGACCCCAACGAGTGACAACAGCTTGCGTGTCGCGGAGACGCCATAGACGATAGACAACCGGGCGGCGGGAATGCCGAACACGGCGCTTTCTTCCGCAATCCGGAAATCGCAGGACATGGCCAGATGTGCGGCGCCACCAAGGCAATAGCCACGCAACACCGCGATCGTGGGCTTTGAAACGTCGTAGATGGCATCGCCCGCAGCGTCGACGGCGACCTCGTAACGCGTGCTTTCCTCCGCCCCGCCCCTTACCGCATCGAACTCGCTGATGTCGGCCCCGGCGGAGAAATCCGCGCCTGTCCCGGTCAGAAGAATGGCGCGGACATCCGCATCCGAGTCGAATGCGCGGAACCGCTCGGCAAGCTCGCACCACATCGCATAGGTCACGGCATTGCGTTGGTTGGGCCTGTTCAGTGTAACGATGGCGACACCATCAATTTTCTCGAACTTAATGTCAGTCATGCCTGCTCATCTCTTCCTGCCGACGCAACCGCGTCAGCGCTTGGGTGCGCCCGGCGCAGGAGAGCCAGGCGCTTTTATCTGGATCACTTCTTGACAAGCGGGCACTGGCTTTCGGAGAGGGGACGGAAGGCCTGGTCGCCTGGAATGGTGGTGACGAGCTTCAGAAGGTCCCATTCGCCCTTCGATTCAGCCGGCGTCTTGACCTGGTAGACATACATGTCGTGCACCATGCGGCCGTCCTCGCGGATCTTGCCGCCCTTGGCGAAGAAGTCATTGACGGGTGTTTCTTTCATCTTCGCCATCACCTGCTTCGTGTCAGTCGTGCCGGCGGCCTTGACGGCCTGCAGGTAATGCACGGTCGAGGAATAGTCGCCCGCATCGCCCATATGCGGAGGACGGCCGACGCGCGCTTCGAACTTCTTGGCGAAGGCCCGGGTCTCTTCGTCGCGATCCCAGTAAAAGGCGTTGGTCAGGATCATGCCTTGCGCGGTTTCAAGCCCGAGCGAATGGACGTCCGTATCCCAGACGAGCAAGCCGGCAACGGTTTTTCCCGAGGACGCGAGACCGAACTCGGAGGCAGATTTCACCGCGTTGACAAAGGTCGTGCCGGATCCTGCCATTGCAACGACATCGGCGGGAGAAGCCTGCGCCTGCAGCATGAAAGCGCTGTGGTCGGAGGTCTCGATGGGGTAGCGGACAGCGCCGGAAACAGTCCCCCCGTTCTTTTTGAGGATCTGGCTCGCATCCGCTTCCAGCGCATGGCCGAACGCGTAGTCGGCGGTCAGGAAGTACCAGTTCTTTTTGCCTTCCCGGATCAGTTCGTTGGCGGTACCATTTGCCAGCGCATAGGTATCGTAGGAGTAATGGATGCTGTTTTGCGTGCAGCCGTCGTTCGTCAGACGTGACGAACCGGAGCCATTGACGATCGCAATCTTGTCCTCGTCCTTTGCAACCTGTGTGACAGCCAGCGCGATGCCGGAATTGATCAGGTTGTTGATCATGGTCACGCCCTGAGACTCATACCACTCACGGGCGGTAGAGACCGCGACCTCAGGTTTGTTCTGGTGGTCGGCCACGACCACCTCCAGCGGACGGTCGAGGACCTTGCCGCCGAAATCCTCAACGGCCATCTTCACCGCAGCGATCGCCCCCTCGCCCGCCTCATGCGAGAACTGACCGCTGACATCGGTCAGGACGCCGATCCGGATCGGCCCCGAATCCTGGGCTTGGGCACCCATACCCATAGCGGCGAAAGCGGCCGTGCAGGACAGCAAAATTCGCAGATGCTTCATCAATCCATCCTCCCAGATGCGGCACTGAAGCTCCTCCTCCAGCGCCGATGTTAAACTTGCGCTATCATACTTACCGCTGGCTAAGAACCAACATATGATGCGCTGCACCAAGATGCTTGAATAAGATAAGCAGAGTTTTTGTCATCATGCAAGCTTGCATTATTAGACTTTGTGTGTTTTTCTGAAACTGCCTTTTGTGAGGAGAGGCATGTGGCGATCATCACCCGACGCCACCGGAGGAGAAAATCAAGCCGGTAGGGAGGACTCGTGCCGGAGAACGCACCGATCATCGAAGCGCGCAACTTGACGCGTTCGTTTGGCGGCTTCATCGCTGTCAACAATGTCGACATCCAGATTCGGCCGGGAACGATCCACGCGCTGATCGGCCCGAACGGCGCCGGCAAAAGCACGCTGTTTAACCTGCTGACCAAGTTTCTTTCACCAAGTTCCGGCCAGATTTTCTTCAAGGGTCGCGACATTACGCAAATGGCGCCTGCCGACATCGCGCGGCTCGGCCTCGTCCGCTCATTCCAGATCTCATCGGTCTTTCCGTATCTGAGCGCACATGAAAACGTACGAGTGGCGCTGCAGGCCCGCGAGCGGGAAATCTTTTCGTTCTGGAAGTCCAACCAGTGCCTGAAACGCTTCGACGAGGAGGCAATGGCGCTCCTTGAAAGCGTCGGCCTCGCCGAAAAGGCCCGAACAAAAGCCAGCGAGCTTTCCTACGGACGCAAGCGTGCGTTGGAACTGGCGACGACGCTGGCGCTCGAACCGGACGTGCTGCTGCTCGACGAGCCTATGGCCGGCATGGGCACGGAAGACATTGGCAGGACGGCGGCTTTAATCCGCCGCGTCGGCACAGGTCGCACAGTGCTAATGGTCGAGCACAATCTTGGCGTCGTCGCGGATCTTTCGGACACGATCACAGTGCTGCGCCGCGGGGAAGTGATTGCCGAGGGCACCTATGCTGACGTCTCCACGAACAGCGAGGTTCGCAAGGCCTATATGGGAGGAGCCCATGGCTGAAACTCTTTTAAACGTCAGTAATCTTCAGGCCTGGTATGGCGAAAGCCACGTCCTTCACGGAGTGGAATTCAACGTCAGGAAGGGCGAGGTCGTCACTCTGATCGGCCGAAACGGCGCCGGTAAAACCACCACTCTGCGCAGCTTGATCGGCGTCGTCAGCAAGCGGGCTGGCAGCAGCACCTATAAAGGCGTCGATCTCTTGCGGACACCGGCGCACAAGGTCGCCCGGCTCGGCATCGGCTATGTTCCAGAGGAACGCGGCATCTTCTCGACGTTGAACGTCATCGAAAACCTGATGTTTCCGCCAGCCTGGCAATCTGGCGGGATGAGTGTCGAGGAAATCTACAGCCTCTTCCCGAACCTCAAGGGCCGCGACACCACGCCCGGCACGCGGCTTTCCGGCGGCGAACAGCAGATGTTGGCGATCGGCCGCATCCTGCGCACTGGCGCCGATTTCATCCTGCTCGATGAGCCGACCGAAGGCATCGCTCCCGTCATCGTCGAAGAGATCGGGGCAGCACTCCGCATCCTGAAAGATCGCGGCATGACCATCATTCTCGTCGAGCAGAACCTGCGCTTTGCAGCCTCTGTCGCCGACCGGCACTTCGTCCTCGACCAGGGAAAGGTTGTCGACGAAATCTCCAATGATGCGCTCGACGCCAACATGGACCGGCTGAACCGGTATCTGGGGGTTTGATTGCCATGCGCGCACTTCAACAGGTCAAAATCAGATGACAGATTTTCTCGGGGTGCCGATACCCGTTCTCCTCGGCCAATTGCTGCTCGGACTGATCAACGGCTCATTCTACGCTCTGCTCAGCCTCGGGCTGGCGATCATCTTCGGCATGCTCAACGTCATTAATTTCGCGCATGGCGCCTTCTACATGCTGGGCGGCTTCGTCGCCTGGTACTTGCTGTCGACGCTGGGCCTTGGGTATTGGGGAACGCTCGTCGCAGCCCCCATACTGGTCGGGCTCGCCGGCGTTGTGGTTGAAAAGCTGTTCCTGAGGCGGCTTTATCGCATGGACCATCTCTACAGTCTCCTCCTGACATTCGGCATCGCATTGATGCTGGAAGGGCTGTTCCGACACGTCTTCGGCGCCGCTGGAAAGCCCTATCCGGTTCCAGCGGCACTAACGGGAGGCATCAATCTCGGCTTCATGTTTCTGCCCATGTACCGCGCATGGGTGATCGTGATCTCGCTCATTATCTGCGTGCTCACCTGGATTGCGATCGAGAGGACCAAGCTGGGCGCCTATCTGCGGGCGGCGACCGAAAACCCATCTCTGGTCCAGGCTTTCGGTATCAACGTGCCGCTCATGCTGACGCTGACCTATGCTTTCTGCGTCGGGCTCTCCGGCTTTGCCGGCGCGCTCGCGGCACCTCTCTATCAGGTCAGCCCCGGCATGGGGTCGAGCATCATCATCACCGTCTTCGCGGTCGTCGTGATCGGCGGCATGGGGTCGATCGGCGGTGCGATCGTCACCGCGCTCGGTCTTGGTATTATCGAAGGCCTCACCAAGACATTCTATCCGGCAGCCTCCTCGATCGCGGTCTTCGTCGTGATGGTGCTCGTGATCCTCATCCGGCCGGCCGGCCTGTTCAGCCGGGAGGCATGACATGAAAAGCGTAACCCTTTCCAACGCGGCCGCCACCTCCGGACATGGTCAGATGATCGGCCGCATCCTGATGTTCGCCATTGTAGCTATCATGCTGATCGCCCCGCTCGCGGTCTATCCACTCTTCCTCATCAAGATCCTCTGCTTCGTGTTGTTCGCAGCGGCTTTCAACCTTGTGCTCGGCTACGCGGGTCTGCTGTCCTTCGGACACGCCGCCTTCTTCGGCGGCGGCGCCTACATCGCGGCCCAGGCCGCGAAGGTATGGCAATGGCCATTCGAGCTGTCGGTATTGGCGGGGACGCTGTTTGCGACCCTGCTGGGGTTGGCCTTTGGAGTGCTCGCCATCCGCCGTCACGGCATCTACTTCGCCATGATCACGCTGGCACTTGCTCAGATGGTCTATTTCATGGCGGTCCAGATGCCGTTCACAGGCGGTGAAGACGGCATTCAGGCCGTGCCCCGAGGTTACCTGCTTGGCATGATTGATCTCAGGAACATCACTACAATGTACTACACCGTGCTCGGCTGCACGGTCGTTGGCCTCGTCATCATCTGGCGCGCGGTCAACTCGCCTTTCGGGCATATGCTGTCCGCTATTCGCGAAAACGAAACGCGTGTTATCTCGCTAGGCCTGAAGCCCGAACGTTACAAGCTGATCGCATTCACGCTCTCAGCAGCACTCTCGGGCTTTGCCGGGTCGCTCAAGGCGATCTCCTTCCAACTCGCCTCGTTGGTCGACGTTACATGGCACATGTCTGGGGAAGTCATTCTGATGACCCTTCTCGGGGGCATGGGAACACTGATCGGCCCAATCGTCGGCGCGACCATCGTCGTCGGGCTCGAACATTTTCTGTCAACCAGTGGGCTGCCTATCACCTTCATCATCGGCCTGTTCTTCGTGGTCTGTGTGATGATGTTCAGACGCGGTGTTTTCGGCGAATTGAAGCTTCTCCTCGAGCGACGCAAGAGCGAATAGGAAGTCTTCCGGCGCAAGCGAACATGAAACGGCTGAAGCACGTGCTTCGGCCGTTTTGCTGGGAACCGGAAGGGTCTATTGCGAAGCTCGCTGAACCGATAGCCGAGAGGGCCAGGTCACGGTTTGGAGACCAACGGCAATTGAAGCGGAGATTCGTATAGCGTCAGCTAAGTTTGCAGGGACGGCCAAATGATCCAGGCGTTCATCTAGGCCAAAGTCTTGTGATGAAAAGCCCAACACAGCAGCTTTGATTTATCCTTGCTCGCAAACCGGCCAGGATCCTAAGGATTTACGGTTGATTGCGCCGGCGGTACTCGCGCGGGCTTAGCCCTACTGCACGCTTGAATGCACTGCTGAAAGCACTTTCAGATTCATAACCGATGTCGACTGCTATCGACGATAGATTTCTTTCGGTCTTCTTCAACGCATTTTTGGCCTGTTCCATGCGCCAGAACATGAAATATTCCATCGGTGTCATATCCACATAGCTCTTGAAACGCTGGGAGAAACTGGTCCGGGACATGCCGGCGGCAGAGGCCAGGTTCGCCAACGTCCAGTTTCGGCTCACATCGTTATGGATCAACGAGAGCGCGACGCCGATTTTCGGATCGGAGATGGCTTTCAACCACCCACCGTCCAGCAGGGCATCGCGATGACTGGCCGAGCGCAATACGTTGACAAGCGCAATACGCGACAGGCTACTGCTGACGACGGCACTGCCAAGCAAAGTGGAGTTCGTCTCCTCGCCGATAAGCCCCAGAACCGACTTGAGCGCGCCTATGCCTGGACAATCGTGAGGGACGTGGATGATCGATGGCAAGAGTTTTCGCAATGTCTGGCGACTATCGGGATCGACATCGAAGCGCGCCCCGATCAAGACCGCCGGATTTGAGCCGTCTCCGTATCGGATAACGCCATCATCGCCAAGACACTGTTCGACCATGCTCATACCATCGATCGCATCGAGATCCGGTTTTGTAGAGATATGATAGAAGGCCGCTCCAAACAGCAGATAGAAGTCGCCCGGACACAAATGCGTCGGCCCGGTGCTATCGGCGCACTGGATCCAGCATTCGCTTCCAGTGACGGCACCGAACTTGATGAAGCCTTCCAACGGAAATTCAAAGGACCAATCCCCGGATGCCTCTATACGCGCAGACAGCATTCCCTCCACATTCAGCACGGAGAGAATATCGGAAAGGGCATCCATTTTTGTACGATCCGTAATGTTTTCCGTCATTTTCATTATGGGAATATCCGATTTTTAGCTTGAGTATCAGTTTCCAGGCGCTCTTTCAATCAGCAGAGCAACAACGCGCCAAAAGGAACCCGATCATGCCTCAAATTCCATCTCCGCGTGCGGCTGCCGTTATCGCCGCACTGGCAACCGCTGTTCCGGCAGCCGGTGAAGCACGCGCAACGGGGAGCGAACCCGTGGCCGAATTCTCAACCGAGTTTGAAAACCAGCAAGTCCTAACGGACTGGTCCGAACATAATGTCAGTGGATGGGCTCCCAAGTGGCAGCCGCCGCGAATCGAAAACGGTCATCTCGTTCTGCAACCCCGTTCGTCGGGATGGTTCGACGACAATCATGCCGGTCATCTCTATCGCACGGTCACAGGTGATTTCATTGTCTCCACCCGCGTGAAAGCGGAAGGCACCCAAAGTACCTATCCAAAGACCGACTTCTCGCTAGCGGGCCTGTTCATCCGCGCTCCTCGAGATATTCCGGCCGCTTTGAGCTGGACACCGGGCAAGGAGAACTGGCTTTTCTTCTCGGTTGGAACGGCGGAGCCGGCCGGAGAACCGCACTACGAGATCAAGTCGACGATCAACTCGCGCTCCGTTCTGAAAATTTTGCAGGCGCAAGAGGGTTGGGTGGAATTGCGTATTGCCCGAACCGGCGAACTCTTCACACTCCTTCACCGTCCTGAAGGCGTACACGACTGGACTGTCCTGGACCAAATGATCCGTCCTGACCTCCCCGAAACGCTGAATGTCGGGCTGACGGCATACTCTGACTGGACTTCTATTGCGCGTTCACCGAACTATAATGTTGACGGCACGGTCGAACAGCACGCGGATTTCATAGCAAGGGTCGATTACATCCGATTCCGGCGCCCCGCCTCCTCCGATCGCCTTCCGATCGCCAATCTTGACGCTCCCCAAGCCGGTCCACTTGGCCCGATGATCAAGGCGAGACGTGACGACCTTCTCTCAAATTGACGACAGGCCACTAAACCAAACGGGCGCTCT
Source organism: Agrobacterium arsenijevicii (assembly GCA_000949895.1). Taxonomy (GTDB): domain Bacteria; phylum Pseudomonadota; class Alphaproteobacteria; order Rhizobiales; family Rhizobiaceae; genus Agrobacterium; species Agrobacterium arsenijevicii. The sequence goes on from JWIT01000038.1 coordinate 23,676, forward strand.
CCACGTTGTGGTCGCGCCCGATGATCCGTTTTACTCGTAGAGCAAGAGGAAGATGACATGTGCGAGCATTGTGTCAGCGGAGTTGGTCCACACGTATCCGGCACGCCGGGCCTTCTAACCAGACGGGAAGCATTGATCGGAATGGGGGTCGGTACGACGTTACTGGGAGGCTCCGCCCTCTCCGGATCGGCAATTGCCCAGGAAAGAGGAACCGAGATACCGGCTCTCGGTTATGCCGTCACAGCCAGTGAGCAGCCGCTCGAGCGATATAGCTTCAGCCGCCGCGCCGTTGGTCGCGACGACGTACTGATCGACATCCTGTATTGCGGCATTTGCCATACCGACGTCCATGCCGCCAGAAATGACTTCGGCAACACGGTATTTCCTCTCATGCCTGGCCATGAAATAGTCGGCAGAGTCTCGGCCATCGGCAGTGCGGTCACCAGATTCAAGGTTGGAGATGCGGTTGGTGTCGGGTGCATGGTGGATTCCTGCGGAACCTGCGAATTCTGCATGTCAGGCCTGGAACAATTCTGCACGGCCGGCAACGTCCAGACTTACGGTTTCAGCCGGGCGCGCGGGACAAACTTTCTGGGCGGATACGCCAACAAAATCGTGGTGAAGGAAAACTTCGTCATCAGCATTCCGACGTCTCTGGATCTTGCGCGCGCAGCACCTCTCCTGTGTGCCGGGATTACGACCTTTTCTCCGATGCAACATTGGAGCATCGGCGAAGGTAGCAAGGTTGCCATCGTCGGCCTGGGAGGGCTCGGGCACATAGCCCTCAAACTCGCCGTCTCGCGAGGGGCAGACGTCACCGTTTTGACCACGACTCCTGCCAAGCGTGACGATGCCATGGCTATGGGTGCCACCGATGTTGTCGTCTGGTCGGATGCGGACGCTCTCAAGCCGTTAGCAACGCGTTTTGACAGCATTCTGACGACACTACCCTATCCCTTCGACCCCAACCTTTTCCTCGGGCTGCTGAAAGTCGATGGCACCATGATCAACGTCGGCCTTATCGGTTCCTTCACCCAGCCGGTCAACAATGTCCTGTTGATGCTTGGTCGCAGAAGTATCAACAGTTCGATGATCGGTGGTATCGCCGAAACACAGCAGGTTATCAACTATTGCGCTGAGCGAACCATCCAGGCTGATATCGAGATGATCCCGATCAGCCAAGTCAACGAAGCCATGAACCGCGTTGTCAATAAAGAGGTTCGATATCGCTTCGTTATCGACATGCGCACCCTGGTTTAGTTTGCAGGTTCGGCGCCGCTGATTGCTGCCGGTCGCCGACACCACTTTCTCGACTGCGCCCGTTCATAGTTGGCACCTTGCAGAGACGCGCTAAGTCTTGTTTTGCAAGTCAGTTTGAGCGGCGGGCGCTACGCCCACATTCTTACGCCTGTCCCTGTCATTGATTGTTGCCGCGCGCTCCAAACAGGTAGCCGATAGCGGCCGCCATGACCAACTGGGCGATGCTCGCAAGATCGGGCGAGATGTGCGAGGGCACATCGGTTGCCGGCGCAAGGCCCGGCAACAGCCCGCCATAGACCGCCCACAGGGCTACGAGGACGGAAGCAAAGACCACCAGCGCAAGCACCGGCAAAGGAACGCTGGAACCAGCAGCCACCCCAGCCTTTGCCGAAGGCTGGGCCGCTGCCATTGTCGGCGCCTCCCGCTGCGGCGAAACGCCCTTTGCTTGTACCGGCCCAGGCCCAGATTCCACCGGCTCAACCGACCCGGTTGCTTCCTGCGGGTTCTGCCGCGCCTGAATTTCCTCGGCAAATCGCTTGAAGAATTGGCCCGCCATCTGCTTCGCGGTCACGTCGATCAACCGGCCACCGAGTTGTGAAAGCTTGCCGCCAATCTGCGCGTCCACCGTATAGTCGAGCACGGTCCCGCCATCCGTCGCAGAAAGTTTGACGACAGCAATCCCCTTGGCAAAGCCTGCCATGCCCCCCTGCCCTTCACCGGTGATCTTGTAGCCATTCGGAGGATCCAGATCCGACAGTGTTACCGCCCCCTGGAACCGCGCCTTGACTGGACCGACCTTCATGACCGCGACGGCTGCCATTTCTGTATCCGAAGATTTCGTCAGTTCCTGACAGCCGGGAATACAGACCTTGAGCACATCAGGATCGTTGAGCGCAGCCCACACCTCTTTCTTAGTGGCCGGGATCAATTGTTGGCCAGACATTTCCATGGATAATCCTCCTCAACTGTCATCGGAACGAAAACGCTCCGCACGGCACGATCTGCGTGCTTGACATTCTTCCTTTAAGTCTAATAATGCAAGTAATATTTGCGATAAAGCATCATTGTGGGGAGATGATGCCGGAGGAACATTTATGGCACGATCTTTAGTCAGAGCGGCGGCCGCGCTGGCGGCACGGGCGAAACTATGAAGCCCGCGCAGTTCGAATACAACGCACCGGCAACGGTCGAAGAAGCAGCGGCGGCGCTCGCCGCATCGGCCGGTGACGGCAAGATCATCGCCGGTGGGCAGAGCCTGATGCCGATGATCAATTTCCGACTGGTAAAGCCCTCCATCCTCATCGATATCAATCGGATCGAGGGATTGGATAAGATAGAGTTCGACGGCAGCCGGCTGAAGATCGGGGCAACCGTCCGTCATCGCATGACTGCCACCGATACGCTTGTCGCCCGGCACTTGCCAATCATTCACGACGCTATGCATCACGTCGCACACATGACTGTGCGCAACCGTGGCACATTCTGTGGCAGTGTCGCGCATGCAGACCCGGCAGCCGAAATGCCGCTGATGACGCGCTTCCTCGACGGCACGATCATCGCCTTCTCAGAGCGAGGCGAGCGCCGCATCACTGCCGCGGACTTCTTCACGGGTTCATTGATGAATGCTCTTGAAGAGGACGAACTGGTCACGGCGGTGGAGATCGACGCCATGCCTGAGGATGCCGGCTGGGCCTTCGAAGAATTCGCCCGCCGCCATGGCGACTTTGCGCTTGCCTGCTTCGCGACAACGTTTCGCATTGAAAATGGAATAGCGAGCGGCGTTCGCATTGGCATGATGGGCGTGGGCGAAACCCCGCTGCGCCTGCCCGAAATCGAAGAGATCGTCGAGGGCACCGATCTATCCGAACCTATTCTCGATACGGTGGCAGAGAGACTGGCAAACATCCTGACCCCCAACTCCGATATCCATGCATCAGCCGATTATCGCAGGCATCTGGCTGGCGTATTGGCGAAACGTGGGCTTCGCACAGCATGGGGTCGAGCCAATGGGGAGATACAACACCATGGCTGAAAAGCAGATCACCTTAAGCGTCAACGGCCTATCTTACACGCGCACCATCGAGCCCCGTATGCTCCTCAGCGATTTTCTTCGTCACGAGTTGGGCCTCACAGGTACTCATGTCGGTTGCGAGCACGGTGTATGCGGAGCGTGCACTGTCCTGCTTGACGGACGTAGCGCTCGCTCTTGCCTCACACTCGCCGTGCAGGCGCAGGGGATGGTGATCGAAACGATCGAGGGCCAGGGAAGCATCGACCGACTCGGGCGCGTCCAAGAAGCGTTTCGCCAGCACCACGGCCTTCAGTGCGGCTTCTGTACCCCAGGCTTCATCATGGCGATCACCGATCTTCTGCGCCACCACCCGTTGGAGAGTGACGACGAGATCCGGGAAGCGCTCTCCGGGAACATCTGTCGCTGCACGGGCTATGAGCACATCGTCAATGCCGTCCGCGAGCTCGCACGTGAAAGAGGACCCCTGACATGAAGATGCATTTTCTCGAAGGCGGCCGGCTGCGGATGCGCCGCTCGATCTTTGTGGTCGGAGCTACAAAGGAAGAAACCATCGAACTGCCCGTCCACGCCACGCTGATGCGCCATACCCGGGGCAATGTGCTCTTCGACAGCGGATGCAATCCGGATGCGGCGATCGATGCCCAGGCACGTTGGGGCGGCCTGAGCAAGGTCATGACGCCAATCTTTTCACCGGAGCAGACCGTCATCCGCCAGCTCGCAGCCATCGGCCTGCAGCCCGACGACATCGACGTCGTCATTTGCTCCCATCTTCATCCCGACCATTGCGGATGCAATTGCTATTTCCGCAAGGCGACCATTCTGTGCCACGAAGCTGAGGCCGCGGCAGCCAGGGCCGAGGGTGCCGAAAACCTCGGCTACCTGCCTAGGGAATGGGATCAGCCCCAAGGCTTCCAGACGTTTGATGCAGACCATGACGTGTTCGGCGACGGCCGTATCGTCGTCATGCCCATGCCCGGGCATACAACCGGCATGAGTGTGGCGCGCGTCGAACTGGAAAAGGACGGTGCTTTCGTCCTCGCGTCGGATGCCGCCCCCCTCCAGGCCAATATCGACACCGGCATCGCACCGAAAAACACTTGTAACATGGATCTGGCGGCTGCCTCGCTCGCGCGGCTCAAGGCCTTGCGCGACAGCGGCGACACGATCATCTCAGGCCATGACGACGTCCAGTGGCAGGGCCTGAGAAAAGGCCGGGAGTTCTATGAATGAAACACTCTGACCATTCCGTCGAGCTTCGCCCCAAGCTGGTTGGCAAGCGCGTCAAGCGCACGGAAGATCCTCGTCTTCTCACCGGGGTTGGACAATATGTCGACGACATGGCGCCTGCCGGCATGGTTCATGTCGCGTTGCGCCGCTCCGACCAGCCTCATGCGAAAATCCTCAACATTGATATCGGCGACGCGTTCTCGGTCCCAGGCGTCATCGCGATCTATGATGCAAGCGATCTCGAGGGAGAGATAAAGCCTGCCATTCCGACCTCACGGATGCCGGGCTATTACGCTACGCCGATCTGGCCGCTAGCACGAGGCAAGGTTCGCTATGTCGGCGAACCGGTCGTTGCCGTCGTGGCGGAGAGCCGCTATGCGGCCGAGGACGCGCTGGAACACATCACCATCGAATACGAGCCACTGCCCTTCGCGATCCGGCAGGTCGATGCGGTCAAGGACGACGCGCCGCTCCTGCATGAAGAGGCAGGAACGAATACGATCATCCGCCGCGAATTCAAGCGCGGCGATGTAGACGAAGCCTTCAAGGACGCGGCGGTGACCGTAAGGGGCCGGTTCCGAATGACCCGCAAGACCGCCGTGGCCATGGAGAACCGATCCTATCTCGCCGAATGGGAAAGTCGCCGGCAATCGCTAACGCTGTACACCTCCTCGAACATCCCGGGCGTCATACGCGACGTGCTCTCCGGCTGTCTCGATCTTCCCGGTACCAGGATGCGCGTCGTTGCGCCGGACGTCGGTGGCAGCTTCGGCGGTAAGGGTTCTCTTTATGGCGAGGAAATTCTCGTCTGCGCGCTGGCGCGGAAGCTGAAGCGGCCCGTCAAATTCATCAGCGACCGCCTAGAGGATCTCTCGGCCACCAGCCAGGCTTTCGACGAACTGATCGAGGCGGAACTGGCGGTTACAAAGGACGGCATGCTGATCGGCCTTCGGGCCGATGTGATCGGCGATGTCGGCGCGTATTCGATCTATCCGTGGACGGCGGCGCTCGAGACGGTGCAGGTTGTGAGCTTCCTGCCTGGCCCTTACCGGATGGAGCATTACCGAGGCCGCATTCGCGGCGTGCTGACCCCGAAGCCACCCACCGGCCCCTATCGCGGCGTCGGCCGTCCTTCGTCGACCTTCGCAATGGAGCGGCTGATCGAAATGGCGGCGCGTAAACTGGGCATGGACCCGGTCGCGTTTCGCCGAAAGAACCTTGTGAGGGATGACGAATTTCCCTATCGCACTGCCTCCGGTATCATCTGGGACAAGTCGGCCTTTCAGGAATGCCTCGAAGGCGCCTGCAGGCATGTCGATTATCCAATGCTGCTTCGCGAGCGTGACGAGGCGAGAAAGGCCAGTCGCTGGGTTGGTATCGGGCTTGCCAGCTATGCGGAACTCACCGGCATAGGATCACGGATTTCGGTCGCCCCTGGTATGCCGATCAATACCGGGACCGAGACCTCCAAGATCGAGATCGACGCGACCGGCGCGATCACCGCCGCCTTCGGCATTTCGTCTCATGGTCAAGGGCTGGAGACGACGCTGGCGCAGGTCATCGTTGACGAGCTTGGTTGCAAGCTAGAGGACATCGAGGTCAAGCACGGCGACAGCGCTCTTGTGCCAATGGCAAGCGGCACCTATGCCAGTCGTTCGGCCGTACTCGGCGGCGGTGCCGCGACGCTTGCCGCTCGCGTTGTCAAGGCGAAGGTGCTGCGCGCGGCAGCCTATCTGATGGAGCAAAGTGTCGAGGAGCTAGACATTCATGACGGCATCATCAGTAGCCGAAACTCCAATTTGTCGATGACGTTGAAAGAGGTCGCCTCCGCCGTTTACACCCAGATGGGCCGCATTCCGCGCGACCAGCGCGAGGACCTGGCGGCATCGGAGACCTATGACCCTTATCTCGGAACAGCCAGCTCGTCGACGCATCTGGCCATGGTCGAGGTCGATCCGGAAACCTACGCTGTGAAGATCCTCCGCTATGTGGTGGCGGAGGATTGCGGCAAGATTATCAACCCGATGATCGTGGACGGACAGGTTCATGGCGCGGTGGTACAAGGAATCGGCGCAGCCTTGCTCGAAGAAATCGTCCATGACGATCAGGGACAGGCAGTGGCGGCCAGCCTGGCGGATTATCTCGTTCCGGTGGCGAGCAGTGTGCCCGAAATCGGCATCGTCCATATCGAGGCCGATCTACCCAACAATATTGGTGGTTTCCGCGGTATGGGTGAAGGCGGCACGATCGGCGCTCCGGCGACCATCGCGAACGCCGTGTCCGACGCATTGGCGCATCTCGGCGTGTCCGTGGAGACGCTCCCGGTGACGCCCGAACGAATCTTCCAGATGATCCGCGAGAGACCATCCACAGAAGCAAGAGGGGCCACGTAAGTCGATGATCAACCGGCTATAGGTTGAACTGGTATCGGAGCAGATAGTCGGTATCCTTGGCCGCGATCGGCTTGCGGCATTCCGAGCACACAACAATCGCTGAGAAATCCTGGCCGCAGGTCTTGTGGCGCAGCCGCATGGGCGGCTTGCCGTCGGCCAGCCAGCGATCTCCCCAGGCCATCATCACCAGCATCGGCTTGTAGAGATCGAGACCCATTTCGGTGAACCGATATTCGAACCGCTCGCCGGAATTGTATGGAACCTTCCTAAACACGTCGGCCTGGACAAGCCGCGCCAGGCGGTCGGACAGGATATTCGTCGCGATCCCGAGATTTTCCCGCATTTCCTCGTAACGCCGCACACCGTTCCATCCTTCGCGGAGGATCAGAAAACTCCAGCGGTCTCCAATGATGCCCAACGTGCGTGCCACCGAGCATGGTCGAACCCTCTCCAAAAGGCTCGGATCGGAGCTCCGTCGCGATGTGGGGCGATTTTCAACCGGAGCATAGCCTGCGCCAGGCCCGTCCCTCGGTGCCACCTCCTTGGCGGTAAACGGCTCGAGACATTCACCGCAGACGGTTACAGGATGGCAATTGCAGCCGCAGGTCTTGTGGATGAGTTGAAGTGGCGGCTCGTTAGGGCCGGCCAGCCACTTGTCGCCAAACTCCATGAGAGAAAGCATAGTCGGGAAAAGATCCTTGCCGCGCACCGTCAAAAAATACTGCTGCCCGGGTTCGTTTGGTCGTTTCCCGGTGCTGAGGATCTCATTTGCGACCAGTGCAGAGAGTCTGGAAGAAAGGGTCTGCCGCGGAATTCCCAACCGCTGCTGAAACTTATCGAACCGGCGCACGCCAAAATATGCTTCCCGAAGAATCAGGAAGTTCCAGGTGTCGAGGACGATCTCCATGGTCCGACGCACGGACGATTGCCGCTGCATAGACAGGGGCTTATCCGACAAAGCCAGGCTGATATTTTCAATCTTTACGGTTGTTACGTCATTCACGGACTAGAACCTGGGAAAATGGTTGCGTTGCGAACAAATATAGACAGCAAAGTCTGATAATGAAAGTTAATCCGTGCATGGCTGTGGACAATGCACCCTCCGCGCGTGCCCCCGGGAGGCTATGATGTCTGGAGCCGTTCGCTGCGACCATCCCTTCATCACGCGGCCCGTTTGCCCTCGTTTCCCTATGCACTCTTTTGCTGAGCGCTTTATGTCCTCAAACGGATAAAGATAGGGGTTCTTGTAGTTGAGGTGCACGACGAAGCCGACGGCGACGAGATTGTCTTCCAGATGATAGAGGAACGAGCCGCCGCCGGTCTTGAAACCGAGCGGCCAGCCGAAGGAGTGCTGCACGAGACCCTGCTTGGCGTCACGACACGAAAGTGGCGAATCTGTCCGACTTTTAAGAACGTATCCGGAACTCAGGTTGGTTTAACCGTGGATGTCGTTGCTTTTTCGGCCCTGAGAGCTTCGTAGAGGGCGGTTTTCCCGATTTTCACGCGGGCGGCGGCTTCCCGGACGTTCAAACCGGCCGCCAGATGCTGGCGGGCTTTGGCAAGTTTCTCCGGGGTTACGACGACTTGTCGGCCACCGCGTCGGCCGCGTTCCTCTGCGGCTTGCAGACCGGCACGTGTTCGTTCCCGGATCAGATCGCGCTCGAACTGTGCCAGCGCGCCGAACAGGTGGAATACCAGGCGACCGCCGGATGTCGTGGTGTCGATGTTTTCGGTGATGGATCGGAAGCCGACGCCTTTGGCCTCCAGTTCGGTGATGATCTCGATGAGGTGCTTCATCGACCGGCCGAGGCGGTCGAGCTTCCAGACTGTGAGCGTATCGCCGTCGCGAACGTAGCGGATCGCCTCAGCCAATCCGGGCCGGTCAGTCTTCACGCCGGATGCCTTATCCTCGAACAGCCTTTCACAACCTGCTTTGCGCAAAGCGTCGAGTTGCAGGGCGGTGTCATGCTCGCCGGTGGAGACCCTTGCATAGCCGATAGAGGTCATGAGACGTGGTTTGCCCGTTTTTCCGTTGAATTCGGACATTGTCCGATTTGCCGTTTCATGACAAGGTTTGCGGACAAAACTTGTGGATGCCGCGAAACGTTCGTTTGTCGGACGCGCCTTTTCCGGTTCGCTGCACTCTCCGCAACGAAACGGGAAGATTAGAGAATGGCGCGAAGAGCACTACTGAGCGAGGCATGGTGGCAACAGGCGACGATCATCCCGGATGACGAAAGGGAGATCGCCAAACATTACACGCTGGATCGATCGGATCTCGACCTGATCATGCGACAGAACAAGGCCTCGAATAGGCTGGGCCTCGCCTGTGTTCTGGCCACGCTGCGATATCCGGGCCGACCGCTTGCGGATGGCGAGGTCCTGCCGGCTGGCGTCTTACGATTTCTGGCGCGGCAGATCGGCGTCGATCACCATGAGGTCGATCGTTATTTCGAGCGCCCGCAGACGCGGCGCGAGCATCTGGCCCTGCTTTTCGACAGAATGAAAATGCGTCCGTTTGTGCCTTCGGACGTGCGGGCACTCACAGGCTGGCTGACACCTGCCGCGCAAACCCTGCGCCAGGCCGATGTATTGGCGGATATGGTGGTGGAAGAACTACGACGCAGGAGAATTCTCTTGCCAGCGCGGCCGGCGCTCGCATCAATCGGTCCATCTTTCTGCCCCAGTGGTGGCAGAACCCAGAAATGCGCAGGAACGCGACGGCCGACCTCAACAAAAGCGAATCCCAGAACACCTTGGCCCGTGCGCTGTTCTTCAACCGGCTCGGGGAACTGCGAGACAGGACCTTCGAGAGTCAGTTCTACCGGGCGTCCGGGCTGAACCTGCTGATCAATGCCATCGTCTACTGGAACACTCTCTATCTCGAACCGGCCTTCGCCGAACTCAACCGGGAGGGTATCGCCACGCCGCCCGACCTAGAGCGTGTCCATTGAACGCGGAATCGCAATTGAGGTGACATGCTTTGTTTGGTGTGATTCCCTACCTTCGAATCAGGAGGTATGAATGTCACGAGCGTTAAGCGATGATCTTCGCATTCGAGTTCTGGCTGCGTCTTCAGACGGGATGTCTGCGCGTTCGGCTGCTGCGCGGTTTGGCATCGGGATTTCGACGGCCATTGCCTGGATCGCCAACGCGCGGCAGGGTCAACTGACCGCAGGCAAACAGGGTCGGCGCTCAGGCTCAAGACTGGATGAGCATGAGGCCTTTATCGTCGGCCTTATCGATGATGAGAAAGACATCACGCTTAACGAAATGGTCCTGCGGTTGAGTGAGGAACGGTCTGTCGTGATCGGTCGCAGTGCTCTTGACGTGTGGCTACGCAAGCGGGGCTGGACGTTTAAAAAAAGACCGCACATGCATTGGAGCAGGAGCGAGACGACCTTTTGAAACGGCGGCAGGCATGGTTCGATGGCCAGCTTGATCTCGATCCTGCCAAGCTTGTTTTTATCGATGAGACTGGCCTCTCCACGAAGATGTCTCGACTACGCTGGCGATCCCAATGCGGCGAACGCTGCCGGTCGGCGGTTCCCCATGGTCACTGGAAAACCACGACCTTTACAGGGGCGCTCAAGCTTTCCGGAATGATCGCACCGATGGTACTCGATGGCCCGATGAACGGCGTGGCATTCTTGGCCTATATCGAGCAGGTTCTCGTTCCAACACTCAGGCCCGGCGACACCGTTATCATGGACAATTTGCCTGCTCACAAAGCTGAAGGTGTTCGGCAAGCCATCGAAGTTGCTGGTTGCAGGCTGCTCTATCTCCCGCCCTACAGCCCCGATTTTAACCCAATCGAGATGGCCTTTTCCAAACTGAAAGCGCTTCTGCGGGCTAAAGCCGAGCGCTCAGTTGATGCGTTGTGGGATACAGTCGGCAAAATCGTTCCGCTCATCAAACCACAGGAATGTGCAAACTACTTCGCGGCTGCAGGTTATGACCCGGATTAAAGCGGACGAGCTCTAACATACCGGCGGCATAGTCACGATTTTAGGAATCCATGGAGAGTATTGCGAGCATAATCTCTTGAGAAATGCTCATTTATATAGCTCCGTCGAAAATGAACTTACTGTCAAATACTGCATGTCGGGATCGGTCGCGTCTTTTCTTAGATACGGAGGATTTGGAAGTAGGGTGGGATTCTTTTCACCCTCTTCTTTTAACCACCCGAGCACATCTTCGATTTTCCCTTCCGTCACCTGTTCCCTGGTAATCGATAAGGTGATCGAGACAAGCGAAGTGCCTGAACCGAAGAATTCTTCGAGATCGTCGGGATCTACTTTCTTCACCGTCTTCGGATCGTTGATATCAGTGAAGGTCACCAACAACGGGTAGTCGGATCTAGTGAGCGTGGCCGTTGCCGGTTTTGACATGCGTTCCAATTTCGGAGCAACGTCGAGAGGAGCTTCTCCTGGGAAAAAAAGCCCATAGGGTCTCCGCAGATCCGTCAGCAGGACAAATAAATACTTACCCGGCACGACCTCCAAAACAACTGCTTCACCTTGAAGCTTGAAAAACGCGCCAGTTGCTTCCCGAGGTATAAACGGCCCACCCTTTCTGTGCTCCAAACTGGCCGTCATCACGCTGGACGCGGATTTTGGACCCGACGGGGTCTCAACCGTAACCG
>JWIT01000039.1 GCA_000949895.1 Agrobacterium arsenijevicii
AGCATGCAGTGCTGACGAGAACAGGACACCCCGTCTACGTGAAGGATTGGCGGGGCCGAAGCCCCGCCGTGATGGCTGTTATTCGAAGGCTGACAGCTGGGCTGCGGCCGCCTTGCGATCGAGCGTCTGGCCGGGATTTTCGACCGGCCGGTCGAAGGGCTTCCATGTTTCGCCGACCACCTGCTCATAGGCTGCGACAGCGCCGACGGCCGCCATTCTGAGCGCATGTGCCTGGATGCCCATGTCGGCTGCGAATTCGCGCTTGCGCTGGGCGGCGCTCTCATAGCCGACCGGGCCATCGAGATCCTCGTCGCGGGCATCCGCTGCACTCTTGGCGGTGGCGTCCCGCGCCTCGGTGACGGCGCGGGAGTAGAACTGGCCGGCGCCATGGGCCGATCCGACATAGGCGCCGACGATGCGCTGCAGATGGATCTGCATTGCCCGTTCGCCAAGCCCCTCGGAAAGTGCAGTGGCGGTATCGACGATCAGGCGCTCGTGCATGTCACGGATGCCGTCGCTGTCGAGAATGGCGGTCCCGAAGCTCTCAGCGATCCGGAGCGCCTGGGTTTCGTCGGGGCATGTGAGGCGGACCATTTCGAGAGTGGCGCCTTTGCGCAGCGGCACGACGCGGGCGGATGGGCGGGTTGATTGGCGGGACTGGGTTGCGGGCTTTGCCATGATTGGTTTCCTTTTTGCTTCGCCGAAGCGTCGGCCCCCTGGCCGTTCTGTCCTTCGGTGCGGTCGAAAGGAACCGGCGCAAACCGGACGGTTCAGGGTCCGGGCAGGCCAGATCGAGCGAAGCAGGCATGCGGTCAAGCAGGGGTGACAAGCCCTTGCGAAGCCCGCGTGCCTGCTTTGTCGAGAGCGGCATGACCGGCCGCGCCGCGGCGCGACAGCGGCCTTGAACCGAACGGGCGCCGGTTCAGACCGTCACGAAACCGAAGGACAGAACGGCCAGGGGGTCATATCCCGGATGCCGAAGCGGAGAGGAAATCTGGCAGCGCCTGCGCCGGCCCCGCCGGGTCCGCCTATCCTGCCGTAGCTGTTCCCAGCCATCACAGGCGCCGGACGTCACCGCTGGCTCGCGGCCCCGTTTGACCAAACGCTGCCGGGCAGAGGTACACGGGCACGCAATGACGCGATCGCCGCCTCCTGCCGCGCGAGCTTTCGCGACAGTGCATCGATCTCCGGCTGGCGCTCGGCGGTGATGGCGGTAAGATTGGTACGATAGCGATTGAGGAACGCGTGCCGCTCAGGCGGACTTCCACGGCGATACCTGGGCTTGCGCCGGCCGAGCGACGGTATCAGCGCGGTCATCTTGCGGATGATCTGACGCTCGATCATGTCGATCTGGTGCCGGTCTGCCGGCAGGCATCTTCCATGCGCCGCAACTCCACGTGATGGTCGATCGAGGAGATCATGCCACAGCCCTCCCGGTCCATGACGCGAAGCTCGATGGGCCTTCGTAAACCGCGTGCCGGGCCTCATCGATGACGAAGCCGAAGCAGCCCGCCTTATAGTCCGCCGACGGCACCAGAAAGCGCCGCTCCTCGACGCTGTGATCGCGCCTGCACCCCCGCGTGGCGATAACCTCCGTCATGCCGGGGTGATGGTCCGAGCGAAGCGCGGAGATCACGATCCAGTCGTTGGCATGTTGATGCTCGAAGGCGCGTCGATCCTTTGTGTGGGATTCACCGGGTGCAAGGCGCGTCCCGGAGATCGTCTCCCACGCGTCGGGCTCCCAATCCTTGAGCGTCCGTGCCGCGCAACGCTGCTCGAACCCGGTGAACAGGTCGGGAAAGGCGACCGCTACCGCCGCCCAGGCGGAATCCTCCTCGTACCAACCGTCCTGCGACCGCAACATCGAATGGACTTGCGCATTTCGGTCTCCGGAGAGCTTGAAGCCGCCGTGGCGTGAGCAACCATACCTTCGGCATAGATGGTGGCGCCTTGCGAGGGACCCCAGGGAGTATTGCAGTGGATCCGCGCCGGTCTGCGCGCAAGGCGAACCAGTTCGCGGCTATGCTCGATCTGTTCGAGCATCCGTGCATGAAATGCCAGCTCATTCTCGATCCTTCCGTGATGAGAATAGAAATCGTACCGCGTGAGATTGGCAAGTGGTCGCGTGACGCGCCAGGCGGAGGCCAGAAAAAACTGACCGTTGCGCGCTGGCACCATGGCGAAGACAAGGTCTCCGATGCGCGCCACGGTCAGGCCGTCTGCACTTCTTCCAAATTCCACCCCTGAACTGTCAGGGGTGGACGGAGCGGCCGTTTCAGGAATGGAGTCCTTCATGCTGCGGCCCTCCCTTCGACGACGTCGTCGGCGATCTCGTCAGCCGTTACGTCCTCAAGGACAGCGGACGGGTAACCGTGTCGCGACAGCCATTCCTCCGCGGCCTCGCGGTACGCTGCGAGATGGACGAGTTCGGCATGATCGCTGGGGCGATCGAAGACGCGGCAACTGCCGATGCCAGGGCGTTCGACAAGGCTGAAGGTCAGGCTGGTTTCCAGCGAGAACGTGCGGTGGATGCGAATGGTGATGACACCGTCGCCGCCATAGTCACCTTCATGCAGCGTGACGTTTGCCGTCAGGATGATGTTGCCGGCGGCGCGCTCGTCCTGCTTGCAGATCGGCCGGCCGGAGCTGTTGCTGGTCTTCCAGGCGGACAGCTTTTTGCGATGGCGCTGGGGCGGGCGCGGCGTTCCGTCGGACCATTTAAGGGCGGACCCGATCGGCGACAGAAACGCGAGATGTGCAGACATGTTAAGTCTCCGTGATTTTTGATGGTTTGGAAACGAAACCGCCGCCGATGGAGACCATCAGCGGCGGAAATTCAATCGGAAGAAAATGAGGACCGGGCTATTCTGCCGCGATCCCGTAAGCGTCCTGGTCCTCGTCCGGCTCACCGGCTTCGGCTTCCTCGTCGAACGTGTGAAGATCGTCGTCACCTTCGAAGGGATCGGCACCCTCTTCCTCGAGGGGCTGTTCCTCGACGTCTGCCGTCTCGGCGTCAGCCTCTTCCTCATCGTCCACAGCCTCGCCGTGTTTGATCAGATCGACGACGTCCTGGCGGTCGGGAGTAAAGAGCGCGGAAGCGTGGATGAAGCGTTCCTGGCTGAAGTGATCGACCAGAGCCGCACGGGTCTCCCGTACTTTCTGGCGTGGCAACACATTCGTCTCCTTCGCAGCCGCCTCGAGCGCCTGCCGAGAGAGGCACAACAGAAAATCTTCCGAGCCCATGTTGGGGAGGAAGCTGTCGGCGCCGATGGCGTCGCCGGCGATGCGCGAAACCACGCCGCTGTTGGACATACCACGACGGCATGACAGCACGTCGATCAGCATCGAACGCGCGGCGACACGCACCGTCTCCATGTTAAAGGCGAGCTTGCCATCTTCGGAGAGCAGCCCGGCGGCATGGCGCCGGAAGCGCTTCGGCCCGTAAGCGCCGTCGCTGGCACCGGAGTCGACGCGGACGTTCTGTCCTGCGAAGGCAAGGACGAGCAGTGCGATCAGCATGTCATCCTCGATCGGCGCGCGGCCGAGCGCATCGTGCAGGGCATCGGTGCGGAAATCGCCGATCATGTCCTGTCCCTTCTGGGTGACGTCCGGGCGAGGCTTCGTTGCGTCGATGATCGGATCATTGATCGTTTCCATTCCATCGCTGCTGGCGGAAGCGCTGCCTTTACCCGTCTTTTTGTCTTCGGGCATGCGGAAGGCAACGGACTGCACCTTGCCATCGCGGTCGAGATACATGGCGACATGGTCGGACTTCGACGGCTTGCCGTAAATGCGCTCGGCCTTCTTCGGCAGTTCCGGCTGGCCCCAGTTGTTGACCTCGACGATCGCTCCCTTTTTGGGGAGGTTGCCGGTCATCCATTCCTGCTGGGCGCCGAGGAAGGCCTCGATATTGGTGGTGTAGCGGCTGTCCTGATCGGCCGGCGCGAACAGGTCCTCGACCCATTCGATACCGTAGGCCTGAGCCAGTTCGTCGCCGAAGCTCGCATCCTTCGCGAACATCCGCGTCTTCGAAAGCGCGCGCGAGATGTTGTACCAGTCGGCGCGCTCAGCTTTTTTGGGCTTGTTGGCCTTCCAGACCTCCTTCTGTTCCTCGATCGATGCGGCGGCGATGGTGCGAAGCTGCTGCTCGTTCGGCATGTCGCCCAGCGCCATATGGTCAAGCATGGCTGGCAAAACGTTGGCCAGAAGCCGGAGTTTGCGAATCTGGCGGACCGACAGGGCGAGCGCCACGCCAATCGCTTCCTCGGTCCAGCCAAGGGCAACGAGCCGTTCGATGCCGCGCCATTGATCGATAGGATTGAGCGGCTCACGGGCAATGTTCTCGACCATCGAGCGCATGGCACCGTTGTCGTTAGCCGCCTCACGGACGATCACGTCGATTACCTCAAGACCTGCGGCAATCGCCTGGGCGACACGCCGATGCCCGGCCTGAATGATGTAGCCGTTTCCGCCGTCGGTTTCCGGCGCGACGATCGGCGGCTGGATAATGCCAACGGCCTTGACCGTCGCCAGCAACAGCGCATCGGCCTGCGGTGAAGATTTCGAACGGCGCGCGTCGTCAGGATTGTTCTTCAGCGCACGGGGATCGAGCTTGACGATATGCATGGTATTTGCTCCTTCCAGATTTCGGGGGCAAGCGGATCGCCACCCCTTCCTGCCTTCACTTCTTTGCAAAGACATCTTTCGGACCGCGGAGCGGACGGAACGGCGCAACTGCGCCCGAGCGGCCCTGTCCGTCAGGGCGAGCGGGGCGAAGTCTTGCGAGAACGACGGACAGGGTTGAGGAGGGAGCGGTTGAGCGACAGCGGCGACGAGACGGCCGGTCTGCGAGAAAGGTTTCTCCTCCTTGTTTCTTCTTGTTCTTTCAGTTTGCTCATAACATTCGCGTCAAATCGGTGGCGTTGAAAACCCAACGGGATTTTCTGCCGCGGAACTAAGTCGCGCCTGAGTTCCGCGGCAGTTACCTGCCGGGGCGACATACAGTGAGGCTGTTGACGCAATTCAAGCAATCTATGACGCGGCCGGCGGGTCCGATGACGCTCTCGCCGATCCTCTCATGCAAATGTTGAAACCGACCGCTGGCCGTATCGTGCCCAACGCCGCGACCATAAGCGGCAATTTGATGCTTTATTTGCGTCGTAGAGCGAATGGCACTGGCGATCCTTTTCCCTCCGGTCTGGCGACAGCCGTCTACGACGATTCCGGCATTGCCTTTTACAATCTCCGTGACGGCGTTTAGGTATCAGATCCGGACATCGTTCTAAAAAACGTTTTGATGATGTGGAGGCCGGAAAGCTATCCCCCGACGATCTCATTATCGCGGGTATCACCGTCACTTTGGCGCTTGGCTACGAGGAGAACGAGGGACAGTTTTTAACTCGCGCAAAAGACCGCCCTGGTAGAAGTCAATTCCCACTCGATTCAAACCGTTCCAGCATTCTCTACCGTTGTGCACTTTGCAGCCGAAGCTTGCGCGCCAATTGCTCGCGCAGCAGCCTGATCTCGTCATCAAGGCGGATTGCCATCGTCAGAAACGGTGAGAGCGAGCGCAGAGGCTTGCGGAACGGCTCCAATCGTTTGCGTTTTCCTGCCGCGTCTGCTGCGCCGTTGCCGAGACCGGGGGGTAATCCTCCCGCCAATTAACGGGCTTCAAAAGTAGAATTTTCTCGGGCTTTATGATCGAGGAGATTTTTGATGAAGACGAGCAGATTTAGCGAACCACAAATCCTTGCCATCCTGCGCCAGGCAGAAGGCGGCGTTCCTGTGCCGGAGCTATGCCGGGAACACTGGATGAGCACGGCCGGAGACATGACTGCACCCGACCCGCAAAGCTCAAACATCGCCCAAATTACATTGCCAAACGGGCGCCATCCAGACATGACGATGCCGCCGCACAAACAATATCAAAATGACAATGTGAGCTTTTTGTCAACATTCGCACAAAAATGATGGCTGTGACGTCACCCGCGCATATCTTGCCTCCCGGTTGGACAATGACTGCCGCGATCATCACTGATCGCGGCAGTTGCCGATCACTCGACGGTACCGGTCGCGGGCAAACGGTGTCGGTCCAGATTGGCAGCCGATCGGCGCTGGTCGATCAGCATGACCGCGCCGGCGCCAATCAAACCCGCCAAAGCGATTGCGTAGAAATTCTGCGCCAACGGCAGGTTCATCGCCACGAGGGTCCCGATGAGCAAAGGAGCGCATATCGCGCCCAGTCTGCCCAATCCCGAAGCGAACCCGACACCGGTTGCCCGGATTGACGCTGGATAGAACCCGCCGGCATAGGCATAGGCGACGAGTTGCGTTCCTAACGTAGAGGCGCCGACGGCGAAGACAGCGATATAGAGAGACAGGATCGAGGACGAGTGCGCCATGGAAATGAGTGACGCCGCCCCCGCAAGATAGAAGCCGACCAGTACGATCTTAGGGTTATGCCGATCAACGAGCAGTCCGCCGATCACGCCGCCGATCATCGCACCGATGTTATAAACAAGCACGAAATTGAGCGCGGACCCCAAGCTGTACCCTGCCATGGCCATGAGCTTTGTCAGCCATGAACTCAAGGCATAGACCATGAACAGGCAGGTGATGAAAGCAACCCAGATCATCAAGGTGCTGAATGCCCTGTCGCCCTGGAACAGGTCACGAACCGACGTCGTTTCGTTGATGGTCTCGCGCGGCAGGACGAAGTGAGCATCTGTCGCCAAACGGGCCTGGGGGGCCGCCTTGGCAAGGATCCTGGCGATTTCATCCTTGCGGCCCTTGCGAATGAGAAATGCCATGGATTCGGGGAAGGTCGCGAGCAGAACCGGGATGATCACAACCGGAACTGCGGCCGTGAAAAAGACAGCACGCCAGTCATATCCCTCCAGCAACTGCTTGCTGGTGAGCGCGACCAGGATCCCGCCGATCGAATATCCGGCGAAAACAAGCGTAATCAGCCGCCCTCGATATTTGGAAGGCGAAAATTCAGCCATCTGTGCCGTGGCGATCGGGACCACTCCACCAATTCCCAATCCGGCAATGAACCGGGTGATGCTGAATGACAGCGGATCACTGGTAAGCCCGGCGGCGGCTGTAAAAATGCTGAAAAGGCCGACGCAGAAAGCCATCATGGGCCGGCGCCCGACCCTGTCGGCCAGCGCGCCCAGGAAAATTGCCCCAAACATCATTCCGAAAAGTGCCGAGCTTGCCATGAAACCGGCCTGCGTCGGGGTCAACGACAGATCCGCCATGATTGATGGCAGCGCCGCGCCGACGATTGCAAGATCGTACCCGTCCAGGACCAGGACAAGCACACACCAGAACAAAACGCTCCCATGAAAACGGTTGAAGCGCGATGCGCCAACCACCTGTGCTACATCGATCTGTGTCAAAGCCATTCCTCCTCTGTTTTGATTAAACGCACCTGTCCATTCGGTGCAGCATCCGCTGACCGTCCTCTCCGGCAGGTGATTTTCGATGGTTACGCGCTAGGCCCGGGAGGGGCCGTCATCAAATCTCATGCTCTCCCCCTTCAACTTGGTGCTGTTGTTGCACGGAATGCCGCGCATCATGCTTGCTCGAACTCCACCAGCGTCCCCTGAAAATCCTTGGGGTGGGCGAAGATGACGGGTTTCCCATGCGCGCCGATCTTCGGCTTGCCATCGCCCAGAACGCGGGCACCGATTTCGATGATCCTGCCCGAAGCGGCATCGATATCGCTGGTCTCGAAGCAAAGGTGATGCACCCCGCCGGCCGGGTTCTTTTCCAGAAAGCCTGCAATCGGCGAGCCTTCACCGAGCGGATAGAGGAGTTCGATCTTGATGTTCGGCAATTCCACGAAAACCACGGTCACGCCATGTTCGGGCAAATCCTGACGTTCGGAAACCGTCGCCCCGAGATCACGATATTGCGCCGACGCCTGGGCGAGATCGGGTACCGCGATAGCAACGTGATTGAGCCGGCCGAGCATCACGCGTTCCTCCGCTTACCTTCGAGAATGTCGATGATGGAGTTTGCCGCGTCCAGCACGTTGGTACCCGGCCCAAAGACGGCGGCTACCCCGTTGTCCAGGAGGAAATCATAGTCCTGACGGGGGATGACCCCGCCGACCACGACGACGACATTGTCGGCTCCCTTCTGCTTCAGGGCTTCGACCAGCTGCGGCGCCAGCGTCTTGTGTCCGGCGGCGAGCGAAGACATGCCGACCACCTGCACCTTTTCCTTGACCGCAAGCGTCGCGGCTTCTTCCGGTGTCTGGAAAAGCGGACCGGCCAACACGTCGAAACCGATATCGCCGAATGCGGACGCAATCACCTTGGCGCCACGATCATGGCCGTCCTGGCCGAGTTTTGCGACCATGATCCGCGGCGTCTTGCCCGCGGACTTTCCGTAATCGGCAAGCCGGGTGACGATCGTCCGGTACTCCGGGTCGTCATCATAGGCCGGTCCATAGATATCGCCCACCACTTCCGGCACGGCGGAGTGATCGCCGAACACCTTGCGCATGGCATCCGAGATTTCGCCGACGCTCGCGCGGGCGCGCGCCGCCTCCACCGCCGTTTCCAGCAAATTGCCCTGACCGCTCCGGGCGACCTCTGTCAACCGGTCGAGAGCCTCCCTTGCGGCCTTCGGATCACGCCGGTTGCGAATGTCTTCCAGCCGCTTGACCTGCGATTTGCGAACCGCCGTATTGTCGATTGCCAGAATGTCGATCGGATCTTCGTTCTCAAGCCGATATTTGTTGACCCCGACGATGATCTCGTCACCACGGTCGACCTTGGCCTGGCGTAGCGTCGCGGCCTCCTCGATCAGCCGCTTCGGCAGACCGTCAGCCACCGCCTTCGTCATCCCGCCAAGGGCCTCAACTTCTTCGATCAGCGCCCATGCCTTGGTAGCGAGTTCGTCGGTCAGGCTCTCGACGTAATAGGAGCCCGCCAATGGATCTACCACCTTGGTGACGCCCGTCTCGTGCTGCAGGATGAGCTGGGTGTTGCGGGCGATGCGGGCCGAGAACTCCGTCGGTAGCGCGATGGCTTCATCGAGAGCGTTGGTATGCAGCGACTGGGTGCCGCCGAGCACGGCCGACATCGCTTCGTAAGCTGTCCGGATGACGTTGTTGTAAGGATCCTGTTCCTGTAGCGAGACACCTGATGTCTGGCAGTGTGTCCGAAGCATCAGCGAGCCCGGCTTCTTCGGCTCGAATTCCTCCATGATGTGTGACCACAGAAGACGCGCGGCGCGCAGCTTGGCCGCTTCCATGAAGAAATTCATGCCAATGGCAAAGAAGAACGACAGGCGGCCGGCGAAATCATCGACATTCAGGCCCTTGGCGTGTGCGGCGCGCACATATTCGCGCCCGTCGGCCAGCGTGAAAGCGAGCTCCTGGACCAGCGTTGCCCCGGCCTCCTGCATGTGGTAGCCCGAGATCGAGATGGAGTTGAAACGCGGCATTTCCTTCGACGTGTACTCAATGATGTCGGCGACGATCCGCATCGATGGCTCCGGTGGATAGATATAGGTGTTACGGACCATGAACTCCTTTAGGATGTCGTTCTGAATGGTGCCGGACAGCTCGGCCCGCGAGCAGCCTTGCTCCTCGCCGGCAACGATGAACGAGGCGAGGATCGGGATCACCGCGCCGTTCATGGTCATGGAGACAGACATGTCCTTCAGCGGAATGCCATCGAACAGGATCTTCATATCCTCGACGCTGTCGATCGCCACGCCGGCCTTGCCGACGTCGCCCTCGACGCGGGGATGATCACTATCATAGCCCCGGTGGGTGGCAAGGTCGAAGGCGACGGAAAGGCCCTTCTGCCCGGCCGCGAGATTGCGGCGATAAAAGGCATTCGATGCCTCGGCGGTTGAGAAACCGGCATATTGGCGGATCGTCCACGGCCGGCCGGCATACATCGTCGCGCGCGGGCCGCGAACGAAGGGCTTCATACCCGGCAGGGTATCGAGATGGGAAACTCCTTCAAGATCGTCGACCGTGTAGAGCGGTTTGATGGCGATGCCTTCGGCAGTATGCCAGGTCAGCGTTTCCACAGCACCCTTCAACTCTTTTGCGGCGAGCGCCTGCCAGTCTTGGACGGTCCGGTTGGCCATCACTCGAACTCCATGATCAAACCGTCTACCGCGAGACTCTGGCCTGCTGAAGCCGCGACGTTTTTCACCACGCCCTGCTTCTCCGCCTTCAGGACGTTCTCCATTTTCATCGCTTCGACGATTGCCAGCGTTTGTCCCGCCTGCACCGCGTCACCCGCCTTGACCGCGATGAAGGTGATGACGCCAGGCATCGGGCAAAGCATCATTTTTGAAGTGTCGGGCGGCAGTTTCAGTGGCATCAGACGGCCAAGTTCCGCAATACGCGGGCTGCGCACCCGCGCCGAGACATCCATGCCCCGCCATCGCAAACGGATGACCGACCCGATGAGATTGACCTTGACGGCCATGGCCTCATCGTCGACACGAAACGTGGAAAGGCTCTGACCGGGCACCCAGCCACTTGCAACAGCGACGCGATCGCCGCGTGGAAAAATGACGAAGGCGGCATCCGCGCCGGGCTCAATCTTTACGGCCTGCTCTCTTCCGGCGAGCGTCACGATCCAATCCTGACCGACAACACGGCGGTGATTTCCAATCGCGCCCGAGATCTCTCCGGCACGCTGCTGGACTATCTGGTTGATAAGAGCGGCAACGGCGGCGAGTTTCGTTGCCGCCGCCTCATCCGGCTGCACGCCTGAAAAGCCGTCTGGAAACTCTTCGACAATATAGGCGGTCGTCAATGTCCCTGCACGGAACCGCTCCTGGCCCATGACGGCGGACAGGAATGGCAGGTTGTGGCCGATACCTTCGAGCTCGAACGCATCAAGCGCTTCGCCCATAGCATCGATGGCCGTCGTGCGATCGTCAGCCCAACTGCAGAGCTTGGCGATCATCGGATCGTAGTGAATCGAGATTTCGCCACCCTCGAAAACACCTGTATCGTTGCGAATTATAGCCCCGCTGTCCTGTCGGCCCTCCACCGGCGGACGATAGCGGGAAAGCCGACCGATAGAGGGTAGAAAATTGCGATAGGGATCCTCGGCATAGAGCCGGCTTTCGATGGCCCAGCCATCTCGTCTTATATCGTTCTGCCCGAAGGAAAGCGGATCTCCGGCCGCAATACGGATCATCTGCTCGACAAGATCGATCCCGGTGACCAGCTCCGTCACCGGGTGCTCGACCTGCAGGCGGGTATTCATTTCGAGAAAATAGAAGTTCCGATCTCCATCGACGATAAATTCCACAGTCCCTGCGGAGAAATAGCCCACGGCCTTCGCGAGCGCGACGGCCTGTTCACCCATTGCCTTGCGCGTCGCTTCGTCGAGGAAAGGTGAAGGCGCCTCCTCGATGACCTTCTGATTTCGACGCTGGATCGAGCATTCCCGTTCGCCGAGATACAGAGTGTTCCCGTGCTGGTCGCCCAGCACCTGGATCTCGATATGACGAGGCTGGTCGACGAATTTTTCAATGAAGATCCGGTCATCGCCAAAAGAGCTTTTCGCCTCGTTGCGGGAAGACTGGAAGCCTTCGCGCGCTTCCGTATCGTTCCAAGCAATACGCATGCCCTTGCCGCCTCCACCGGCAGAGGCCTTGATCATCACGGGATAGCCGATGGCAGAGGCAATCCGGACGGCTTCGTCCGCGTCCTCGATCAGATCCATATGGCCCGGAACAGTGGAAACGCCGGCATCCGCAGCGATTTTCTTGGAGGTGATTTTATCGCCCATCGCCTCGATCGCGCCGACCGGGGGGCCAATGAAACCAACGCCTTCACTCTCGAGCGCCGCCGCGAAAGCAGCATTTTCGGACAGGAAACCATAGCCGGGATGCACCGCATCGGCACCGGTTTTCCGGATAGCCTCGATGATCCTGTCGATCACGATATAGGACTGGCTTGATGGTGCAGGACCGATATGAACGGCTTCATCGGCCATCGCGACGTGGAGAGCATTGGCATCGGCATCCGAGTAAACGGCGACCGTCGCGATGCCCATTCTCCTCGCGGTTTTGATGACCCTGCAGGCGATCTCACCGCGATTGGCAATCAGTATTTTCTTGAACATGTCATCTAGCCCTTCAAGCGGATCACATCAAAGCGGGATCGTGTCGTGTTTTTTCCAATGGGTCGCCACCTTCTTGTTGCGCAGTGAGGCGAACGCACGGGCAATCCGGCGGCGTGACGAATGCGGCATAATCACTTCGTCGATGAAACCGCGCTCGGCGGCGACGAAGGGATTGGCGAAACGCTCTTCGTATTCCTTCGTCCGTGCGGCGATCTTTTCCGGATCGGAAAGCTCTGAGCGATAGAGGATTTCGGTCGCGCCCTTGGCGCCCAT
Source organism: Agrobacterium arsenijevicii (assembly GCA_000949895.1). Taxonomy (GTDB): domain Bacteria; phylum Pseudomonadota; class Alphaproteobacteria; order Rhizobiales; family Rhizobiaceae; genus Agrobacterium; species Agrobacterium arsenijevicii. The sequence continues at coordinate 12,396 of JWIT01000039.1, forward strand.
CACGGCGATCTCGGCCGTCGGCCAAGCATAGTTGATGTCTGCGCCGATATGTTTCGACGCCATCACGTCATAGGCGCCGCCATAGGCCTTTCGGGTGATCAGCGTCACCATCGGCACGGTCGCCTCAGAATAAGCGAAGAGCAGTTTCGCGCCATGCTTGATGACGCCGCCATATTCCTGTGCGGTGCCGGGCAGGAAGCCGGGCACATCGACAAGCGTCAGGATCGGGATAGAGAAGGCATCGCAGAAACGGACGAAACGGGCCGCTTTGCGGGAAGAGTCGATGTCGAGGCAACCGGCTAGGACCATCGGCTGGTTGGCGACGACGCCCACCGTCTGGCCTTCGATGCGGATATAGCCGGTAATCATGTTGCGAGCGAAGGCTTCCTGGATCTCGAAGAAGTCACCTTCATCGGCAATGGCCGTGATCAGTTCCTTCATATCGTAGGGCTTCGTCGCACTGTCGGGGATAAGGGTGTCGAGCCGCATTTCAAGCCGGTTCGGATCATCATGGAACGGCCGCGCCGGCGCCCCTGCGCGATTGTTCACCGGCAGGAAGTCAAACAGCTGGCGTACGGCCTCGAGTGCATCAATATCGTTTTCAAACGCAGCATCGGCCACGGACGACTTCTGCGTATGGGTCGTCGCCCCACCAAGCTCTTCAGCCGTGACGATCTCGTTCGTGACGGTCTTCACCACATCCGGGCCGGTGACGAACATGTAGGATGTGTCGCGAACCATGAAGATGAAGTCGGTCATAGCCGGAGAATAGACTGCACCACCCGCGCAAGGCCCCATGATGACGGAAATCTGCGGAATGACGCCGGACGCTTCGGCATTGCGGCGGAACACGTCAGCGTAACCAGCCAGCGAGGCAACACCTTCCTGGATGCGGGCGCCACCGGAATCGTTGAGGCCGATCACAGGGGCCCCGACTTTCATGGCCATGTCCATGATCTTGCAGATTTTCTGCGCGTGCGTCTCCGACAAGGAGCCGCCGAGCACGGTAAAATCCTGGCTGAACAAATAGACTTGCCGGCCGTTGATCGTGCCCCAACCCGTCACCACGCCGTCGCCGGCAATCTTGCTGTCGGCCATGCCGAAATCAGTCGAGCGATGGGTGACATACATGTCGAACTCTTCGAAAGAGCCCTCATCGAGCAGGACCTCGATCCGCTCGCGCGCGGTCAGTTTGCCCTTGGCATGCTGCGCGTCGATCCGCTTTTGTCCGCCACCCAACCGGGCTTCGGATCGGCGGCGCTCAAGGTCGATGATAACTTCTGTCACATTATCCCCGTTCATTTCGATGCTCATAGGTTTCCGTAGACCGGCCCTTCGCCACCCTGTGGCGGCACCCAGTTGATGTTCTGGTTGGGGTCCTTGATGTCGCAGGTCTTGCAGTGCACGCAGTTCTGCGCGTTGATGACAAAGCCCTCGTCGTTGCCTTGCTCGCGCCATTCGTAGACCCCGGCGGGACAGTAACGGGTGGACGGACCGGCATAGATGTCGTGTTCGGAACGCTTCTGAAGCTCCATATCCTTGACCTTGAGATGGACCGGCTGGTTCTCTTCGTGGTTGGTATTGGACAGGAAGACGGAGGACAAACGGTCGAAGGTCAGGACGCCGTCCGGCTTCGGGTAGTTGATCGGCTTGTGCTGTGCCGCTGGTTCCAGCGAGGCCGCATCCGTCCTGCCGTGTTTCTGCGTGCCGAACAACGAAAAGCCGAAGAGCTCATTCGTCCACATGTCGAGGCCGCCAAGCCCGATACCCAGGATAGTGCCGAATTTCGACCAGAGCGGCTTGACGTTCCTCACCTTCTTCAGGTCCTGGCCGATCGGGCCATCGCGCCATTCGGTCTCGATGTCAGTCACTTCGTCATTGGCGCGGCCGGCGGCGATCGCTTCCGCCAGCTTGTCGGCGGCCAGAATGCCGGAGAGAACTGCGTTGTGCGAACCCTTGATGCGCGGCACGTTGACGAAGCCGGCCGAACAACCGATCAGCGCGCCGCCGGGAAAGGTCAGCTTCGGCACTGACTGGTAACCGCCCTCGGTGATCGCGCGCGCGCCATAGGAGAGGCGCTTGCCGCCCTCGAAAGTGTCGCGGATCGCCGGATGCGTCTTGAACCGCTGGAATTCCTCGAACGGATAGAGATAGGGGTTCTTGTAATTGAGGTGCACGACAAAGCCGACTGCCACCTGATTGTCTTCCAGGTGATAGAGGAAGGAACCGCCGCCGGTCTTCATGTCGAGCGGCCAGCCGAAGGAATGCTGCACGAGACCCGGCTTGTGGTTCTGCGGCCTGACCTGCCAGAGCTCCTTGATGCCGATGCCGAATTTCTGGGGCTCGCGATCGCTCGAGAGATCGAATTTTGCGATCAATTGTTTTGCAAGCGATCCGCGAACGCCCTCGCCGATCAGTGTGTACTTGCCAAGAAGCGCCATGCCGCGGGTAAAGTTCGGCCCGGGCTCGCCGTCCTTCTCGATACCCATGTCGCCGGTGACGACGCCGATGACGGCACCGTCCTCGTTGCAGAGCACTTCGCTCGCGGCAAAGCCCGGATAGATCTCAACGCCGAGTTCCTCCGCCTTGGTCGCGAGCCAACGACAAACGTTGCCGAGAGAGACGATGTAGTTGCCGTGATTGTTCAGGAGCTTCGGCATGGCGAAATTGGGTAGGCGTATGGAGCCGGCGGGGCCCAATAACAGGAAGTGGTCGTCGGTGACTTCTGTCTTGAAGGGATGGCCCTCCTCTTCCCGCCAGCCGGGTAGAAGCGCGTCGATGCCGACGGGGTCGACCACAGCGCCGGAGAGAATATGCGCGCCGACTTCCGCACCCTTTTCGAGAACAACTACCGTCAGGTCCGGATTGACCTGCTTCAGCCGGATCGCAGCCGACAGACCAGCCGGACCTGCACCCACGATCACGACGTCGAATTCCATGGATTCCCGATCGATAGCTTCCGCAGATCCGTGCTGATCGCTCATAGGACACCTGCAAGAGAAAGCTGGCTTGCCCCTGATTTGACCGCATTCTCGAGAGCATGCCTATCTACGTCAATCAGGCGCGCCGGTTTCCATCGCGGACTTTTGTCCTTGTCGATGACCGCGGCACGAACCCCCTCATAGAAATCCGGCAGCCTGACGATGAGGCCGCAACCGGCATACTCACGGGCTAGGCATTCTTCCAGACCGGAAGACATCGCCGCGGCGTTGAGCAGGTCCCACGTCATGACAAGACTTGTCGGAGATTGCCTCAGCAGTTGTTCGAGCGTCTCGTTGGCGAACTGGGAACCCGAGGCCTCAAGCTTTCGCAGGACCTCGTCGATCGTTGCCGCTGCGAAAATCTCAGCGATGAATTCAGACTGCTGGCCAAGACGGGATGGCCCCGGTTCGACCGAAAGGTCGCTCAGGACACTGTCCGCATTCCTACCTGCCGCAAGCTCTTCGAGCATCTGCGGGATGGTTTCCGAGGCAACCATGACGTCCGCAAGTCCGGCAGCGATTGTGTCAGAGGCTGAGATGGTGGAACCGGTCAATCCAATCCAGTAGCCAAGGCGGTTCTTTGACTGCGACAGCGCCCATGTCATTCCAACGTCGGGGAAAAAGCCAATCCCCGTCTCCGGCATCGCGAAGCGGGTTCGCTCGGTGACCACACGATGGGACCCATGCACGGAAAGCCCAGCACCTCCACCCATACAAATGCCGTCCATGATGGCGACCCAAGGCTTGCGGGCTGCAGCAATGCGCGCGTTTAGCGTGTACTCATCCCGCCAGAAGGCAAGAGCGGACTGCGAATTGTCCTGACCCTGCCTCCAAACCCACTTGATGTCGCCGCCGGCACAAAGGCCGCGACCTTCGCCTGTAACCACCAGAGTTTTGACCGACGGGTTGCTTTCCAGGGTCTCGATATCGTCCGCGATTTGGAGAACCATATCGTGATTGAGGCTGTTGAGCGCATCCGGTCTATTGAGGTGAATCCGGCCAAGAGCACCATCGACTTCAGCAAGGACGAAGTTTGAAGGGCCGGAATGTTCGCTCAGATTGATCATGCCTTCAGCCCTTTTGAAAATTGGGGGGACGTTTTTCCAGGAAGGCTGTCATGCCTTCCTGTTGATCGGCTGTTCCAAAGAGGCGGTGAAACACCGTGCGTTCGTAGATCAAGCCCTCGGCAAGCGACAATTCCTCTGCACGCCGGACCGCTTGCCTCGCGGCACGAACGGCTGGACGCGAGAAGGCTGCGATTTCGGACGCGGCCCGAAGAGCGATGTCGACGACGTCTGAATCAGGCACCACGCGCGCAACCAACCCGCACCTCAAAGCTTCATCAGCGCTGATGAGCCGTCCGGTCAAATGGAGATCCATCGCCATCGAGCGTCCGATCAGTTTCGTCATCCGTTGCGTACCGCCCATGCCGGCGATGACACCGAGCTTCACTTCGGGTTGGCCAAAACGCGCGCTGGTGCCGGCGATCGCGAAATCACACATCATCATCAGTTCGCAGCCGCCGCCCAGCGCAAAACCGTTGACTGCTGCCACCTTTGGCGTTCGGCACGCCACGAACCGGTCCCAGATGCCAAAGTAATCTGCCTCGATCATCTCCTGAGATGTCTTTGACGCCATTTCTACGATGTCGGCGCCTGCGGCAAAAGCTCGCTCGCTCCCGGTAATAACGATGGCGCCGATCGATTTGTCGGAATCGGCAAGTTCAACGGCTTCGACCAGTTCGCTGGCGAGCACCGAATTGAGGGCATTGAGCTGTGCTGGCCGGGACAATGCGATCAATAAAACGTTGTCACGACGCTCCAGAGTAATCGCTTCAGCCATCGGTCAACCTTTCAGTTCACGAGCAATGACGAGACGCTGCACTTCGCTCGTACCCTCGTAGATCTGGCAGACGCGAACATCGCGGTAGATACGCTCAACCGGATAATCGGCGAGATAGCCGTAGCCGCCATGGATCTGGATCGCCGCAGAACACACCTGCTCGGCCATTTCCGAAGCAAACAATTTGGCCATCGAAGCTTCGGTCAGACACGGCAGACCTCGCTCGCGCAGGCTTGCCGCATTGAGAACGAGGAGCCGTGCAGCTTCGATTTTCGTTGCCATATCCGCCAGGCTGAACGCGATTGCCTGATGATTGATGATCGATGTGCCGAAGCTGGTCCGCTCTTTGGCGTACTCGATCGAGGCTTGCATCGCGGCACGGGCCATACCAACTGCCTGGGCGGCAATCCCGATACGTCCGCCTTCGAGATTGGCAAGTGCGATACGGTACCCTTCGCCCTCTTCACCGAGCCTGTTTTCGACCGGAATGCGCATGTTCTCAAACGCCAGGGCGCAGGTGTCCGAAGAACGCAGACCCATTTTATGTTCGACCGACACGACATTGTATCCGGGCGTGTCGGTCGGCACTATGAAAGCCGTGATGCCTTTCTTGCCTGCACTTGGATCTGTGACGGCGAATGCAATCACGACATTGCCGTTCTTGCCGGAGGTAATGAATTGCTTGGTTCCGTCGATGATGTAGCTGTCGCCATCGCGCTGGGCGCGGGTGCGCAGGGCTGATGCGTCCGACCCAGCTTGGGGTTCGGTAAGAGCAAAACCGCCAATGGATCGTCCAGATGCCAGATCGGGCAGAAATCGCTTTTTCTGTTCCTCGTTTCCGAAGCGGAGGATGGGCACACATGCGACCGAGGAGTGAACGGAGACGATCGTCGAGCAAGACCCGTCACTCGCCGCGATTTCTTCCAGGGCCAGTGCGTAGGCCACCATGCCGAGGTCTGAACCTTCATAGGCCTCGGGCACCAGCATGCCGAGGAAGCCGAGATCGCTCATTTCCTTGAGTTCATCCCGTGGAAAGGCGCTCTCCCGATCGCGGGCACCGGCACCGGGTGCCAGTCTTTCACGCGCGAAAGACCGGGCCATTTCGCGGATTTGCTGCTGCTCTTCAGTCAATTGCATTATTGAATCCGTTCCATTGCTATGGCCGTTGCCTCGCCGCCACCGATGCAGACCGATGCCACGCCTTTAGTGAGGCCGTGTTCTTCCAGCGCCGACAGAAGGGTCACCAGGATGCGCGCGCCGGACGCACCGATCGGGTGCCCCAGAGCACATGCACCGCCGTTCACATTGACCTTGTCATGAGGAAGACCCAGTGTTTGCATGGCGGCCATAGGAACCACCGCGAATGCCTCGTTGATTTCGAACAGATCGACATCATCGAAAGACCAACCGGTTCGGTCGGAGAGCTTTTTCATTGCACCGATCGGGGCCGTTGCAAATCGTTCCGGCCGATTCGAAAAAGTGGAGTGTCCAACGATCCGCCCGCGTGGAGAAAGTCCAAGCCGCTCCGCTTCTGACTGACGCATGATGACCAGTGCCGCAGCGCCATCCGATATCGACGAGGAGTTTGCCGCTGTGACAGTCCCTCCTTCGCGAAAGGCCGGACGGAGCGTGGGGATTTTCTCAAGGCGGGCCTTGCCCGGTTGCTCATCGGTATCGACACGCCTTCGGATCTTGCCCGCGACGACGTCAACGGCAGTGATTTCCTTGTCGAAATGGCCGTCCCTGATCGCGGCTTGGGCTCGGGTCAGGGATTCGATTGCAAAGGCGTCCTGCGCTTCCCGGCTGAATTGATAGGCTTCAGCGCAATCCTCTGCAAACGTGCCCATGAGCCTACCTTGTTCGTAGGCATCCTCGAGGCCATCCAGAAACATGTGGTCAATAAGCTGTCCATGGCCCATTCGCAGGCCAGATCGGGCCTTCGGAAGCAGGTAGGGCGCATTCGACATGCTCTCCATGCCGCCTGCTACAACGACGGATGCCGATCCGGCCAGGATGAGATCATGCGCAAGCATGGCCGCCTTCATGCCGGAACCACACATCTTGTTGATCGTGGAGGCCGCAGCCGCAATTGGTACGCCGGCCTTGATCGAAGCCTGTCTTGCCGGTGCCTGCCCCTGCCCGGCCGATAAAACGCACCCCATGATGACTTCATCGACTATGTTTGCGTCGATGCCACCGAAGGAGAGGGCGGCGCTGATCGCAGCCGCGCCCAATTCGGCACCCGTCTGATTGGACAATTCGCCCTGAAAGCCGCCCATGGGTGTTCGCGCGGCGGAAACGATGACAATAGGATCTTGCAGTTCGCTCATAAAGCTGACCTCTGTGATGCCCGTGCGGACAGATGTGAATGCTGTGAAACGCTTTGCGCGATTATTTCGGCGGCATCCTCAAGGCGCCGTCGATGCGGATAACTTCGCCGTTCAGCATCTCGTTTTCGACGATATGGCGCACAAGGCTGGCATATTCCGACGGGCGGCCCAGCCGCGGTGGATATGGAACAGAAGCGCCCAGTGCGTCCTGCACCTCTTGCGACATTCCCGCCATCATCGGCGTCTCGAAGACGCCTGGAGCGATCGCCACTACTCTGATCGCGTGGCGGGCGAGCTCGCGGGCTGCGGGCAGTGTCATGGCGGCAACGCCACCTTTCGAGGCCGCGTAGGCAACCTGTCCGATCTGCCCCTCGAAGGCCGCCACGGACGCCGTGTTGATGACGATGCCCCGCTCACCTGTTGGCCCCGGGTCCTGCTTTGCCATCACGTCTGCAGCGAGACGCATCGTGTTGAACGTTCCAATCAGATTGATCGAGATTGTCCGCGAAAAACTATCGAGCTTGTGCAAGGCGTCCCGGCCAACGATTTTTTCGCTCGGCGCCACGCCTGCACAATTTACCAGAACATCGATCCGCCCGAACCGATCGACGGTGGCGCGGATGGCCTCAGCTACCGCACCTTCGTCGGCGACATCTGCAACCCGGAAGTCCGCTTGAGCGCCAATTTCATTTGAGACTGCGCTCACAGCCGCTTCATTCATATCGATCAGCATGACATTCGCGCCGGCGGCGACAACAGTGCGCGCGACACCTGCACCCAGACCCGATGCCGCGCCTGTGATGACGAAGGTCAACCCGTTGACGTTCATGCCTGCCCGCTTTCCTGCTGTTGCAATTTCTCGATTTCTGCCTTGCGCAAGATGAAGCGCTGGATTTTCCCGCTTGGCGTCTTGGGCAACTCATCAACGAAATCGACGGCACGCGGATAGGAATGCGCCGCCAGCCGCCTTTTCACATGTTGAGCCAGTTCCTGTGCGAGCTCATCGCTTGGCACCACATCAGACGCCAGAACAACGAAAGCCTTGACGATCTCAGTCCTTTCCGGATCCGGCACGCCGACCACCGCGGCCTCGACGACTGCGGGGTGCTCGACCAGAGCACTTTCCACGTCGAACGGCCCGATCCTGTATCCCGACGAGGTGATCACATCATCGGAGCGGCCGACGAAGGAGATCGTTCCGTCGGGTTCTCGCTCCACAGTGTCCCCGGTCCGGTAGTATCCGTCGCGAATGCTGGGCGACTCCTCGTTCAGGTATCCGTAGAACCACAGGAGCGGGGAGTTTTTGACATCGATTGCCAAGCATCCTGGCTCGTTTATCCCGACATCACGCCCTTCGTCATCGAGAACAGCAACGGAATAGCCAGGCATCGGAAAGCCAGCGGATCCATGATGGACGACGTGATCGAGGCCGTGGTGGTTGTTGACAACCATACCCAGTTCCGTCTGGCCGTAATGGTCGTAGATCGGCGCGGCAAGATGAACATCAAACGCCCGGATAACCTCGGGATTTAACGGTTCCCCGGCACTGCTGACGCGACGTAAGCGACCTGTTACAACTTCGGCCGCCTTGGGGCCTGCTGCCAGAAGCATGCGAAATGCAGTAGGCGATCCGGCAAGGCTGGTCACGCCCAGTTTGTCGATTACATCGTAGGTCGATTCTGCGGTGAAGCCAGCCTCGTTGAATATCGTCGCATGGCCGAGCAGAAGCGGACCGGTGATGCCGTAGTAGAGGCCGTAGGCCCAGCCCGGATCGGCAAGGTTCCAGAAGACATCGTCGTCGCGCAGATCCACCGCAAACCGCATATAGACCGAAAAAGCCAGAAGTGCGCGCAGTGGCACAGGGACGCCTTTGGAAAGCCCGGTGGTACCAGATGTGGACATCATCAGGAACAAATCGTCCCCACCCCTGAGTATCGGAGAGAACCTGGGCAGAGCACTGTAGATCTCGGTCAGAAAATCAAGATCGCCCTTCGCGCGCACGTCGCCTGGCTTGAGCACCACTGCAATTTTTGGGCGGTAGGCCAGGTCGTCGAGCTTGACGCGGTTCACAGTATTGGTAACGATGAGCTTGGCTCCGCTCATTGCCAGCCGATGGTCGATAGCCTTCGGCCCGAACGCGGTGAAGAGCGGCTGATAGACGGCTCCAAGCCTCCAGGCACCGAGGATTGTAGCAACAACGTCAACCGTCCTTGGAAGCAATCCTGCAACGACATCGCCCGGCTCGACGCCATGAGAAGCGAGGAAATTGGCTGTCCTGGCCGACAGCTCCTGTAGTTGCTCAAACGTGTATTCGGTGTAGGTGGAATCTTGCGCGAGACATCGCAGGGCAACGCGGTTTGCTCCGACATGTCTATCGCAGCATTCGATGCAGGCATTGATGCCGTTCGTCAGATCGCCGGACAGCCGCTCTACTTCTGCTTCCACTGAAAATTGTGCGTACACGCTCTCGTAAGCGGGCTGCGACCCCCGATCGGCTGCGTCAAGCATGATGTTCCTCCATTCAAACCCGACGCTAGCGCGTCTCCTCCGGGTTGTGCGAAAACTTAACAAAATCTATGTTGCAAACAATGACTAGGAACGTCATGTTTTTTGAGCGAATTTGCGACAATGGAGGATAGATGGATCGAGGAATGATTTCCCGAGGCTTTGTCGAAGACGCTTTGCAGAGCCTCCACCAGCGAGGAATCGACCCTGCCAGCGCGCTGGCCAAGGCCGGAATACCGGTCACAGCAGAGGGCGACGGAAGCGTCACCAACAACCAATATGGCGTTTTATGGCTGGAAATCGTCGACCTGATCCAGGACGAGTTTTTTGGTCTGGCACGTCGCCCAATGCGACCCGGCAGCTTCGAAATGCTGTGTCGGTGTGTCATGGGTTCGGAGACGTTGGAGGTCGCTTTGAGACGATCGCTGCGTTTTCTTGCGATCGTCCTGGACGATCCAAGGGGGCGCCTGTCGCAGAAAGACGGGCTCGCCGAAGTCCACCTCGACGACAAGGACGGCACTCGCAGCGCATTTGCGCATCGAACATTTTGGCTGATCGTGCTGGGGATCGCCTGTTGGCTTATCGGGCGCCGTATCGCGCTGCGGCGGGTGGACTTTTCATCAGCCGCGCCTCAAAGCCGATCGGACTACGGTCAATTTTTCGGCGCTCCGGTTCAATTCGACATGCGAGTTAGTCGCTTGGCATTTGACGCAAGCTACCTGCAGCTTCCCGTGATCCGCGAGGCTGGATCTTTGCGGCTGTTTCTCAAAAATGCTCCTGCCAACATCCTCGTTCGGTATCGGCACGACCAGGGTGTGTCTGCAAGACTGCGCAGCTTGTTGCGGCAAAGCACACCGCACGAGTGGCCGGGTTTCGACGAAATCGCGACGCGGTTCAAGCTGTCGCCTGCAACACTTCGGCGTAAATTGCAGGGCGAAGGTCAGAGTTTCAACTCGATCAAGGACGAGCTGAGATATGCCGCGGCGCGAGACATTCTCGCCTCGGGCAACGAAGCGATTGCATCAATTGCCAGCCGCTTGGGCTATGCCGAGCCGAGCGCTTTCCATCGCGCGTTCTTGAAGTGGTCCGGTTCGACCCCGGCCGCATATCGAAAGACGTTCTTCTCCCCATAGCCTGCGCCGGTCTTCGCGCTGACCTCCAGCTCCATCAGCTTCACGGCGGCAAAGCCGATCATCTCACGCAGCAAATCGGCGTCGGCGCTCTTCTCAACAAGCGAGCGCAGTTTCATCGTGTCGTCGGTCATCGGTGGTGTCCTTCAGGTTGGTCTCCAACAACCCGACCCTAACGGAAAAACACTGGTGACCGCCGATCCCCTGCTACACCACTCCTTAGGACATCATCCATGCAAAATCGAAACTAAAATTGGGATTTTTACGACGGCTCGGCCGAAGGTTGCATGAGCAAAGCAGCGCATGAAAGACATCTGGGATACATTCCGGATCATGAAACAAAAGTCGACCTTCTCCGCAACGAGGCGATCGCCAAGACAGTCATAAATCTCATTACCCGCAGTGATGATCGACCGATCACAATCGGTGTTCACGGCTACTGGGGCGCTGGCAAATCGTCAGTCTTGGAAATGATCGCGGCCCGTTTCCCAGACCAAGGGGAGGACACGCTTATTATCCCTTATAACGGATGGTAATTCCAAGGCTTTGAGGATGCCAAGATCGCCCTGATCGAGGGTATTGTTCACGACCTTATCGAGAATCGTTCGCTTGTTACGAAAGCGGCTGAGCAAGTTCGCAACATCCTGAAGCGGATCGAGTGGCTGAAGGTGGCGAAGCGCACGGGCGGCCTCGCATTCAACCTGCTAACCGGCATGCCCTCACCTGACCAGATTTCCGACATCATCGGCTTCGTCGGATCCAAGCTCGGCTCGCCGGTCGAAATGCTCACCAAGGAGAATGCAGAGGCCGTAGTCGAAGAGGCCAAGGAATACTGGAAGGAAAAAGGAGAGTCACCCTCCGTACCGTCTGAGATCCGCGCCTTCCGTGGGCGTTCAAGGATCTGATGACGGCAGCCGGTATCAGGAAGCTAGTAGTCCATGTTGACGACCTAGATCGCTGCCCACCCGGAACCGCCATCGAAACACTGGAAGCCATTCGCCTCTTCGTCATGTTACCGAACACGGCATTCGTCATCGGTGCGGATGAGAACATGATCAATGCGGTCACCAAGCATTTTCCTAATCTCCCGGAAGGAGAAGTCGCCGCCGAGTACCCCCGAGCATACCTCGAAAAGCTAATCTTGGTACCGTTCCGAATCCCGTCCATGGGGCACGCGGAGACGCGTACCTACCTAACGCTACTTGTCGTCGGCTCGATCGTGGGCGAGACGTCAGAAGGATTCGAAATACTGCTGAACACCACGGCCGATTACATGTCTAGGCCATGGGAGCAGAATTCGATCTCGGAAGCCGATGTGCGCGACGCCCTCGGATATGGTTACGACGACCAGATCAAGGGTGCGGTCATCAACGTTCACCAGATTGCTCCGGTCCTCGCCACGGGGACAAGCGGTAAGCCCCGCCCGCCCAAGGGCGGGCCTAGCAGTAGTCATCGATCGACTCTCCGCCCTCCCAGGGCAGACCCTGTGCCAATATGAACTGTTTGTCGGCGCCCTCCCGTTCGAAAAACATCCCATGGCTCTCGTGAACGAAATAGCCGTCTTCGAACGTAATCCGCATCAACGACCACCGCTTTATCGAACGTTCGCCGTGGTCTCCGAGGACGAGGATGCTGGAGTTGTCCGGAGTCATGGCGACATCGTCGATCACGGTTTCTCCGTATATGTTGCTGACCGCCACATCGCCAATATACAGCGCCTCAAAATACGCCTGGAGCGGTGCCTCCGCCGACGTCGAAGGGCAGCGAGGGTACAGGGCGGGAACTTTCCAGTTCCGCTGCAATGCCCCGGGCGTATGGGAAACTACGAGAGGCTGTGTATCGGTGGTCGCCATGTGAAATTCCTTTCCGGTTCAGGAAAGGTCGGTGCTTCGCCATCAAAAGTAAAGCTGCATATGCACATCCGCCACAGTGGAAGACGGGAACGCGTGCCGCCTGCTCGCTAAGGATGAGCCGCAGGGGCACGCTTTCTACATGTTCCGACTATCCGCTCATCTCAAGGCCAAGGGCGAAGAGGCCGAAGCCTCGTTTCGCGCTTGGCTGAACCAGTCGGGAGTCTCGTTCCTCTACGTCGAGCAATCACCATTGAACGTGCCGCCCCCCTGCGGGGGAAAATCAAGTGGCCGGATTTCTGGTCGGCATTCCACATGCCGGAATGTTGGCCTTCGATGTGAAGGCCAACTCCGCCTATGGCGACCACCTGCTGTTCGGGGTGGGTGAGGTGGACAAGCTGGCTTGTTCCGAGGCGTTCTTCCACATGACCGTGAGCTTTTCCTGTCTGGATCTGGATGAGCCGAGGCGCTTCTACTGGGTGCCGCTCCGTGCGTTGATCGGACGCCATGTTGAGCGCCGGGGCCGCGCACGCGTATTAGCGTTCCCGATCGCTGATGCTTTACAGGTCTTTATGGATGAGGGCTTCCTGGACGCCTACGGCCTTTCAGTCAGCAGTCGCTGGGACTTTGATTTCCACGACAGAACATTGCCTCGGCAAATCCAAAGTTGTCTGATGTCTATTGCTTGCGACCGTAGATATATACGTTAGAATCCGCTGTAGAAGACAAAGGGATATTAAATTGAAGATCACGGGGTTAGACAAATTACAGAAAAACCTTGCTGAAGCTCAGCGAGCCCTTGATGCGATTGATGGTGAAATTGGGAAGGTGTCTTTTACGCCGGACGACCCTTCAAGCATTCAGGCCGCGATTCAGCAGATGGAAAATATGATCGACGAGAAGGTTGGGCAATATGCATCTAATCCTATTGTGGCACCGTTAATCGAAGCGTCGAAAGAGGCTTACCGCGAGGCTATATTCAAGAAAGCGGCTGCGGCCCGCCTCAAGGATGATACGGATGAGTAAAGCGCCTGACCTTTTTCACGAAATTAACAATGCCGTTCTTGATTTGCAGTCGGCGAGCTATCAGACCTTTCAGAGACCCATCAAAGCGCTGGGTCGCCTATTGCAGCATGAAGATCTTCAATCGATAAATGCTGGGCTTACCGGAGGGTTGGATATTGAGACCTATCTTGCCGATCATGACTACCATTCCGGCATGGGGGGTGATGGTCTCGAATGGCCGGATGATCCAGAGCAAACGCTTGGTTTGATGCTGCTGCTCGTGCTGAAGTTCGCGGATAATCCTGACTTCATGATACACTTCGGGCACAACTTTACATCGAGCCCGAAGTTTAATGCCGCGTTGGCAGTTATGACGGGGCAAGTGGTCATTCCTTTCGTCAGAGACTACAAAACCTTTGTCCTATCCCGTGGGAAGAAGAAGCCGCAGCTGATCGTGCCAAACTCCAACAAGATATTCATAGTCCATGGTCACGATGAGGGTGCCCTTCAGAGCCTGGCGCGCTTCCTTGAAAAATTAAACCTACAGGTCATCATTCTCCGCGAACAGCCTAACCAGGGGCGTACTATCATTGAGAAATATGAGCAGAGCGCGGAAGAAGTTGGATTCGCGGTAGTTCTCATGACTCCTGATGACATGGGAGCGGCCATCTCCTCCGACGGGCAGAACCAACGTGCCCGACAGAATGTGATCTTCGAACTGGGTTACTTTGCTGGAAAGCTCGGTCGCGGCCGTGTCTGTCTCCTTCGCAAAGGAAATGTAGAAATCCCGTCCGACCTTTTTGGCGTTGTATATACCGATATGGACCCGGCTGAAGGCTGGAAGTCCGCTCTGGTCAAAGAGCTAAAAGCTGCAGGGATCCAATTCGACGCTAACCGAATGTGGAACTAGGCCGCTCTTGGCGTCTGTCTATGGTGCAAGGCAGTTTATCTACCGCAACCGCAATTGCACTTGGCAGTGTTGACGGATTTAATGCCCAGCGTATTCGATGCCCCTTGCTTCTACACAATTGCGTTGCGTAACGGCGCGCCGTTCCGGGAATGGGTCTACCCGCAGCGACGGAGAAAGTGCGCCAGCGGCTGAAGAGCGTCCATCATGGCGTCTGCTCGGCCTCGGTGATCATCAATATTCTGGCCCGGAGCCGCGATTCGGCCCCGGCAATCACTCTTCAGACCGGGGTGACGGACCCCGAAGCCAAAGGCAATCTCGTCCTCAGAACTCGGTCCAGTCATCACCCTTCACGGCCAGCGCGGCATTGCCACGCGAAGCAGTGACCGGGCGGGATCTGGACGGCTGGGCGACGGTTGCACGTGCGGGGCTTGCCTCTCGCATGTGCCTTGCCGTCTCGCGCAATGCGGAAGTCTGCTGACCGAGCTGGAACTGCGCCAACAAAGCCTGGAGATTGGCACATTCCTGCGCAAGACCCGCACCGGCCGCATTCATTTCCTCAACCATCGCGGCGTTCTGCTGCGTGGCCTGATCCATGTGGTTGACGGCGGTGTTGACTTCAGAAAGACCGGCGGACTGTTCCTGCGCCGCGGTGGCGATGGCGTCCATATGGGTGTTGACGGACAGTACGAGCTGCTCGATCTCGGAAAGCCCGACGCCAGTATCGGCGACAAGCTTCACGCCTTCACCCACCGCAACGGCTGACGTGTTGATGAGCTGCTTGATTTCCTTGGCGGCCTTGGCGGAACGCTGGGCCAGTTCGCGCACTTCCTGTGCAACGACTGCAAAACCCTTGCCCGCATCGCCCGCCCGCGCCGCCTCGACGCCCGCATTCAGCGCCAGAAGGTTGGTCTGGAAGGCGATTTCGTCAATAACACCGATGATCTGGCCGATCTGGCGCGAGGAATGCTCGATGCGTTCCATGGCGGAAACGGCATCGCGCACCACCTTGCCGGAAAGATCGGCCTTTGCCCTTGCCTCACGCACCGTGTCACGCGCATCGCCTGCCCGCTTGGAGGTGGCCGAAACATTGGCGGTGATCTCTTCCAGCGCGGCAGCGGTCTCTTCCAGAGAGGCAGCCTGCTGCTCTGTGCGGCGGGAAAGATCGTCCGATGCCGACGAAACCTCGTGAGCGCCGCCATTTACCGTCTGCACGGACTGGCCGACACTTGTCAGCGCTTCGCGCAGTTGAACGACGGAGCTGTTGAAATCGTGCCGCAGCGCCTCGAATTGCGGTGCGAACGGCGTGGCGATCTCGCAGACCATGTCGCCGGAGGCGAGACGGCGAAGACCGCCGGCCAGCGAACCCGTGGCCTGATTGAGCCGCTCTTCGGCCTCGGCCTCGGCGCGCTGTTGCAACTCGATACGATCGCGTTCGGCCCGCTCGCGGTTGGCGACGGCGTCCGCCTCCAGCTGCTTGTTGCGGATTGCCGCCTCGCGGAAGATTTCCACCGCGCGGGCCATCTCGCCGATCTCGTCGCCGCGTTTTGCGCCGACGACATCGATCGAAAGATTGCCGCCCGAAAGCTCCATCATCGCGTTGGTCAGGCGGCTGATCGGCCGGGTGACGCGGCCGACGATGACGGCAAGCGAGAGGATACAGAGCGCCAGCGTCGCGATGAAGACGACGAGATAGATCATCGCATCGATGAAGGCGTCCTGTTTGGCCTGTGCGGCATTTGCGTCCAGAACATCCATGGCGGCAGAAGCGATTTTCGCGATCGTGCCGAGGTTTTCGGTGACGGTGGTGCGCCAGCTGTCCATGGTGAAGGCAGGCGTGCGACCATTGTTCAGATCGTCGATGAGTTTGGCGCGCTGGGAACTGAAATCGCCGTTGAAGTAGCTCTTGTCTGCCGTAGCATAAATATCCTTGAGCAATTGCGGCGTCGATTCATGCGTAACCAGATCGCCGGTCGCTTTCCACGCGAAAGCCGCACCGGCATCGGCTGCGCCGAGCTGCTGCATTTCCGGCGCGGTCAGGGGCCGGTTCTGGGCAATTGCACCATTGAGAATGACGGTGGCGCTGCCACCAAGTGCGCGGGCGGACCAGCCGTAGGAGCGCAACTGGATCAAACCGGTCTGGCCCTGATCGAGAGAGCGGACAGTGCCTTCCAGCGCCGTCGAGCCCGCCTCGAGCGAGGCGAGGAAATCGCCGCCGAGCGCCATGACCGTCTTGTCGAACCCGCCTTCGCGCCGGTCGAGCGGCAGCGAAACATTGGCGTCAACCTTCTTTCGCAATTCGACGAACTGCGCGTAGACATCTTTCACGCGCTTCAGCGGTGCCTGAAGCTGCGTGTCTTCAAGCGACGAAGACTGCGTGAGGAATGCCGTCATGGCGGCATCCACCTTCTGGCGTGCGGCCTGCATACTGGCGATGCTGCCCGCCGATTTCGAAGGATCGAGCGTGAGCGCCGTGGTGCTGTCGCCGCGCTCACTGCGGAAATTCAAAAGAGCGTTGAAAAGAAGCTTGTCGAGCGAGACGAGTTGCGCAACCTCTGAAAAGGTGCCGGCGCGATTGGCCGACCGCCACAACTCGTTTCCGACCAAACCGGCCAGCGCGAGGCTGATGGTAACAAAAAATCCTACAAGTACATTACGAATGCTGAAAGACATCTGGCGGCCCTCGTTAGCCGGAAGGGAAGATGCTGCAAACTACGGGTGGTTTGTCTAAAATTGGATTAAATTCCCCTCGGTTTTCCTGGAAAAATACTGCATTGCAAAAAAAGGCCATGGCCAGTCGAACGCCTGCGATGGCCCTTGGACGAAATGCTTGTCGGTTTTGCGCACGAGACCCGTCCGCGATCGGCGCCACGCTGTTGCCGCAAAGAGTCCGGTATTTCGACCAGTCCGCGACCGATCAGGCAATCTTTACTGTCGTTGCGCTGGTGCCAGAGCATCGTCTCCTCATATCCAGGGGATGGCTTTGTTTAGCGGGAAACTAGCGTATGCCCTTTATCTCAACCGCGCTGTCGATTATGCTCCCATCGCGCGTTTAGGCTTATCAAAAATAGCCAAGGTCTAATCGCAGCCGCAGACAAAGGGCGGCTCGGCTCTTGTGCTCGGTGCTTGGCACGTTGATATTAGCCCGGCTCGATACCAAGCCGGCGTTGTGTTCGAAGATTCAAAAATGCGCAGATTCGTGTCTGCATGTCAGTAATTTACCTCGCTATTCCATCCCCGAGTTTGTTGTCGGCCACAATTGTTCCCGGCAGTCGAGGGTGGCGCTAGATCGTTAAAGTGGCTGGCAAAGCAATACCCTGACGTAATGAATGCCTGTCCAACGAGCGGAAAAACGGATGAATGACATTGGTGCGCATTGGGACCTCATTCACATTTTTCTCGCCGTAAACCGTTTGGGAAAATATGAAGCGGCCGCTCACTATCTTGGCATCGATTCATCTACGACGCGCAGCAAGATTCAAAAGCTGGAAGCACTGGTTGGCAGCCCCTTGTTTGAGAGTCGCAACGGAACTCTGTTTTTGATGCAACACCATCGGAAGCTGTTGGTTATGGGATGGCCCGCCCTTCCGAGAACATCGAGTATGATGTCTCGTCATTGAAGGAAGAGGAGCCAGATCATGACGATTTCGATACTTGGCTGCGACATAGGAAAGAACAGCTG
>JWIT01000004.1 GCA_000949895.1 Agrobacterium arsenijevicii
GAGGGGGGTAAGCCCCAACCTCAGCGCCGGCGAACCTATTCCCTCGGTAGAGAAAACCCCAGCGGCCGCCCATTCTCATAAAACACCCGCACATCCTCAAGCGCGACGCCCGTTCCCATCTCATTGAGGCTATGGCGTTCACAGGTAACATTCCACGTGCCGGGTCCGCCGGAAATATGGAAGAGATTATAGGCCGCGCGTGGTTTCTCGCCGCCCGGTCCCTGGCTGGCCGAGGAAATGCCGACGACCGGAATGTGGTCCTGCCCGTGGTGGGTATTCAGCCAGTAGACCGTGTTGAGATGGGTGTGGCCGTGCAGCACAAGCTCCGCGCCGCCAACGCCGAGCGCTGCGGCGAAACGGCGAACGCCGAACATGCGTTTGTGGGCGGCAGTGGCTCCCCGGATCGGCGGGTGGTGGATCATCACCACGCGGAACAGTCCCTGTTCGCCGGCTTTTTTCAAAAGCTCCGCCGTTGCGCGCGCCTGCCGGTTGCCGAAATAACCGGTGGCCGAGAAGGGCGGCGTTGCAATCGAGGTGGAGCAGCCGATCAGCGCAACGGGGCCGCGCACGCGCATATAGGGAAAAATCTTGCGGTCTTCGTCCCATTCCGCCGGGTCGCCGTCGCCGCGCACGTAAGGGTACCAGGCGTGCATGGCCTTGTCGTGCGCGCCGGAAACATAGGCGTCGTGATTGCCGGGAACGACGGAGGTTTTGTCAGGATCGCCGACCTCTTCCAGCCAGTCGGCGGCGGCGCGAATTTCAATGCCCGTCGCAAGATTGACGAGATCGCCGGTAATAGCCAGATGATCCGGCGATTTGGCCTCCAGATCGTCGAGCAGCTTTTCCAGCGTGTCGGTGAACAGGTGCTTGCGGCGGTTGCGGTGCCAGTTGACGAAACCGGTAATACGCTTGGATGCAAGTTCCCGGAAAGTGAGTTTCGGCAATGGTCCGAGGTGGACGTCTGAAATATGCGCAAGTTTGAACATGGCGGCAGAGATAACCTATGATATGCGGCACGTCCAATAAAAGCCTGCCAGCGGGGAGAAACCAGGGTGAATGACGAGACAACCGAGCGGCAGGCCCGCCCGTTCCACAGGCGTATCCTCATCCGCCTGATGCATTTCGTTTTTCTGTTCACGCGGGGTGCCACCCTTGGTGTGCGCGCAGTCTGCTTCGATGATACGGGCAGGATTTTTCTGGTGCGGCATACCTATCTGCCCGGCTGGTATCTGCCGGGCGGCGGGGTGGAGCCCGGCGAAACCCTGCTGATGGCGCTGCACAAGGAAATCCGCGAGGAAGGCAATCTCGAGGCGGTCTCAAAACCCGAACTGGTCCATGTCTACCTCAATCTGGAAGGCAGCAACCGCGACCATGTGGCGCTCTACCGGCTGGAAGTGACCCAGACCCAGCCGAAAAAACCGGATCACGAAATTACCGAAAGCGGCTTTTTCGATCTATCGGACCTGCCGGAAAACATGACGCCCGCCACCCGCCGCCGCCTTGCCGAACTTTCCGGCAAAGCGGCGATTGCCGACTACTGGTAGCGGCAGGGTTTCTCCCGTCAGGCCAGCGCCTCGCGGCCGTGGGCCATGGTCAGGTCCAGTTCCGGGCCGACGGGCACGATGCCGGTCGGATTGATGGTGAGGTGGCTGCGGTAATAATGTTCCTTGATGTGGCGCATGTCGACCGTCTCCGGCACGCCTGATGTCTGGTAGAGGTCACGCAGATAACCTGTCAGATGCGGGTAATCGTGAATGCGGCGGATGTTGCATTTGAAATGGCCGACATAAACAGGGTCAAACCGCACCAGCGTGGTGAACAGGCGCCAGTCCGCTTCGGTCTGCTGCGCGCCGAACAGGAAACGCCGGTCTTTCAGCCGGTTTTCTAGCATGTCCAGCGTCTCGAATACCTTCACGGCGTTTTCCTGATAGGCTGCCTGTGTGGTGGCGAAACCGGCCTTGTAGACGCCGTTGTTGACGGTGTCGTAGATGACGTCGTTCAGCGCGTCGATGTCAGTGCGCAGCGCCTCCGGATAATAATCCGCCGTCGATCCGGTGAGATCGTTGAAGGCCACGTTGAACATGCGGATGATCTCCGCCGATTCATTCGAGACGATGGTGCCGCGCTGTTTGTCCCACAGCACCGGTACGGTGACGCGGCCGGAATAATGGGGATCGGCCTTGGCATAGACCTGCCATAGCCTGGAAAAACCGAAGAGGTGATCTTCGGTCGCTCCGGGCGTGCGTTCGCTCTGCGGTCTGAATTCCCAGCCGTTTTCCAGCATCAACGGATCGACAACGGAGACGGAGATCAGGTCTTCCAGCTTTTTCAGCTTGCGGAAAATCAGGGTGCGATGCGCCCAGGGACAGGCCAGCGAGACATAGAGGTGGTAACGATCCTTCTCGGCCTTGAAGCCGCCCTCGCCGGAGGGGCCGGGTGCGCCGTCAGCCGTTATCCAGTTGCGGAATTGCGAGGCGCTGCGCTTGAAATGCCCCTTGGTTTCCTTGGTGTCGTACCAGACGTCTTTCCATACGCCTTCCACCAGCATGCCCATGACGATCTCCTTGGTTGGTTCCTTGGCCGCGATCCTAACCGTTTAGCGCGGTCTCGCGAACCCGCAACACGTTGAACAATGCGTTTCCTCTCTCGAGTTGGCTGAATGGGATGGCGTCGAGATTTGTTCTGGACGGGTGGGAATTTTCCTGATAATTGCGATTTTCACAAATCTGAGGAAATTGTCGATTATGATCGAAACACGGATGCTCCGACGACGCTGACGCTCCTGAACGCCTTTACCGGCGCAGCCGTCATCTATTGTCGCATCCGCATTCTGGAAGTTTCGGTCTCTTCATGTCCAAGCACGATCTTGTCTACCTCACCGAGGACGCGTCCCACGACGCCATCATCGAAATCATCAACGAAGAAGCGTTCGGCCCCGGCCGGCACACCCGTGCTGCTGCGCGCATCCGCGAGCAGGGGCCGCATGACCGGTCGCTGTCCTTCGTCTGCGCCGATGATGGCGAGACGATCGCCTCGGTGCGCATGACGCCGGTTCTGGCCGGTGGGGTGAAGGGCCATATGCTCGGTCCGCTTGCGGTTCGGCCATCGCACAAGAATATGGGCATTGGCCGTGAACTCGTCCGGATCGCCATTGCCGCCGCCCGGCGGAAGGGCTCCGAGGCCGTGATCCTGATCGGCGATCCGCCCTATTATATGCCGCTCGGTTTCGAAAAGGTCGCTTATGCGGCGCTCGATTTTCCGGGTCCGGTGGACCCCAACCGGGTGCTGGTCGTGCCTGTTGGTGACGATGTGCACCAGCGGCTGAAGGGCAAGATCGGCTGGCGCAAATGTGAGGCCGCCGTGCCCGCCACCAAAGCGGAAGACGAGGGTTTCGAGGAGCCTCTCCGGGTTTACGGCTGACGGATTTTCTTTTCGACAGGTTTGATGTTTTGCCAAAGTACCGACGCCCGGCATTCCGGCCTTGAGCCGGAATCCAGCTGACACGCGTCGGCGTGGTGGGAAGAGCACTTTCAGCCCAAGGACTTGGGCTGGCTGGATCCCGGCTCAAGGCCGGGATGACGGAAGTTGGAGTGGTGCGAACTACATCGAGTATCGAGGCTGCCACGCCCATCTCCATTCTTGCATGATGGAAACCAAGGGCGGCGCCGTGGCGTTCTGCCTTGAAACCATGCATCGCACTTCGTAAAATTCAATTCCGTTTCCTGCCCCCATGCGATAGCACTCGAATGTCGATTTCGGCGAAGGGGCGGGCATATGACGGCAATCACCATGAACGACGCGCTGGAGCGCGCAGGCGCAGGCGCCTATCAGCGGCGGCTGATGGGTATTTTCGGCCTCGTCTGGGCGGCGGATGCCATGCAGGTTCTGGCGGTCGGTTTTACCGCCGCCTCGATTGCCGCGAGTTTCGGCTTGAGTGTCCCTCAAGCCCTGCAGACCGGAACGGCCTTCTTTTTCGGCATGCTTCTGGGAGCGGCCGGTTTCGGGCGTCTGGCGGACCGTTACGGACGTCGCCGCGTGCTGATCGTCACCGTGGCCTGCGACGCCGTGTTCGGCGTGCTGTCCGTGTTTGCGCCCGACTTCACCATCCTTCTTGTTCTTCGCTTTCTGACCGGGGCGGCTGTCGGCGGCACCCTGCCGGTGGATTACGCAATGATGGCGGAATTCCTGCCGGCAAAGAACCGTGGGCGCTGGCTGGTGTTTCTGGAAGGTTTTTGGGCCATCGGCACCCTGATCGTGGCGCTTGCCGCCTGGGGCGCGAGCCTTGCCGGTGTCGCTGACGCCTGGCGTTATATCTTCGCGGTAACCGCCTTTCCCGCCGTTCTCGGTCTCGGCTTGCGGTTCCTTGTGCCGGAATCACCACTTTACCTGATGCGGTCGGGTCGGTCGGAGGAAGCCAAGGTTGTCGTCAACCGCATGCTGGTGGTGAATGGCCGCGCGCCGCTTGATGCCGGAACCGGGCTTTTCCAGCCGGATGTCGGCCAAGGGCAGGGGATATTTTCACCGGCGCTCAGACAGCGCAGCATCATGATCCTTGCCATCTGGTTCCTCGTCTCCGTCTCCTATTATGGTGTCTTCACCTGGATGCCGGCGAAACTGGCGGGTGATGGTTTCGGCTTCGTGCGCGGTTACGGTTTCCTCGTGCTGGTGGCGCTGGCGCAGATCCCAGGTTATGCGCTTGCCGCCTATGGTGTTGAAAAATGGGGCCGCAAGCCGACGCTGATCGGTTTCTGCCTGCTGTCGGCACTCGGTTGCCTGCTCTTCACGCTCGCCACTGGTGGCGCGATGATCGCCGCCTCGCTTCTCATCATGAGCTTCGCGCTGCTCGGCACATGGGGCGCTCTTTATGCCTTTACGCCGGAGCTTTACCCGACGGAATCGCGCGCGACTGGCATGGGGGCTGCGGGCGCCATGGCAAGGCTCGGCGGCCTTCTGGCGCCATCATTGCTGGGTTATGCCATCGCACAGGGCTTCGGTTTTGCAATCGGCATCTTTGCCGGGCTGCTGGTGCTGGCCGCCATTGCGGCAACGATGATCAATGCGGAAACGCGGCGGGTGGCGCTGACATAGGGCATGTTCGCGTGGCCGATGGCCTGACCTTTTCAGGTCAGGCCATTGGTTTCACTGCCTTATAGTGCTGTGTAGTTGACCGGCAACCAATCGTAATTGGTACTGTCTGTGCGCACATGGCCTATGCCGGGGAAGGCGATATGGGCGCCGGCCACCAGATATCTGCCTTCCACCGCCTGCCGGAACGCCAGATCGCGCGCGATGACGGCGGCCTTCTGGTCGACATCGAACTCGATTGCGACATCCGGCTCATCGAACTGGAGGATGTCGCCATGGGTGATATCGCCCCAGAAGACGATCTTTTGCCCTTCGCTTTCAACCACGATACCGCTATGGCCCGGCGTATGGCCAGCATAGAGGATTGAGCCAAGGCCGGGAACCGGTGCGGCATTATCCGCGAATGTCTGGAACTTTCCGGCATCGATATAGGGCTGGATGCTTTCTTTCGCTTCGGCATAACCCTTCTTCAGTGCTTCGGGTGCCGCCTTGGCCTTTGCCTCATCAAGCCAGAAGGTGGCCTCGCGCGTGTTGACCCTGAGCGTCGCATTGGCGAACACACGCTTGCCCTTCGCCGACAGCCCGCCGGAATGGTCGGTATGGATGTGGGTCAGGATAACGTCGTCTATGTCCCCTGCCTTATAACCGGAGGCTTCGATATTGGCGACGAGCCTGCCAAGGGACGGGCCGAGATAGGTGCCGGTGCCGGCATCGATCAACACCAGCCTGTCTCCGGTGTTGACGAGAAACGCATTGACCGAAGTGGGCGTCTCTTCCGGCAGGAAGGCATCTTGCAAGACCTTGGCCGCATGTTCGGGCGTGGTGTTGGTGTAGATTTTTGCGAGCGGCAGGGCGATGACGCCGTCCAAAAGGGCGGTAACCTCCACCTTGCCGATCATCAGCCGATAAAAGCCGGGCGCCTGGGTGGCGGCGAGCGGCGCCTTGGCGAATGCCACGGAAGGCGCAACGAAGGGGGCGGCGATGATGGCGCTGGCGACACCTTTGAGAAGTGAACGACGTGACGGCATGGTAAGCTCCTGAGTTTTGGGGAAGCCTTGAAAGTTTCCGTACTCCAGCTAAGTGTAGTGGGGCCAGCAATCAAATCGATGTGACTTATGCAAACTATCGATCATTTCAATCTTCGTTCTTTTGACCTCAATCTTCTCATTGCCTTCGATGCGATGATGGAAGAGATGAGCGTCACGCGCGCCGCACGCCGGCTCAAAATCCAGCAGCCGGCCATGAGCCACAATATCTCGACCTTGCGGACCCTGTTCCAGGATGAGCTTTTCATCCGGGTAGGGCAGGAGATGAAACCGACGGCGCGGGCGCTCAATCTGGCGGGACCTGTGCGGCAGGCGTTGCGACAGGCACAGGCGGCGGTGATGACGGCGGATGTGTTCGATCCGGCGACGGAGCGCCGCACGTTTCGGCTGGGTATGTCGAGCGAAGTGGAACTGTTGCTGCTGCCGGATTTGACGGCGCGGTTGCGCGAGATCGCGCCCGGCATCGGCATTCTGGTCCGCAATGGGCAGGAACAGGAAATCACCGGGATGCTGGATACGGGTGTGATCGACATGGCCGTGGGGTGTGCCTATTCGAAAGAGCAGCGCCACCATTGCGAACCACTTTATTCCTCCAGCGTTCTCTGCTGTTTCAACCCGGCTTTGCTCGATCTGCCCAATCCCGTGGGACTGGACGTCTATATGCAGGCCAAACATGCGGTCATATCGCAAACGGACAGCCTGCATGGCTGCATCAAGGACGCGCTGGAGTTGACCGGCGTCGAGATCGACGTCGTCGCGGCAGCACCTGATTTTCTCTCGGTTCTGGCAACGGCGCGATCCTCGGCGGTGCTGGCGACCGTGTCCTCACGCATCGCGCTGCGTTATGCGCCGATGCTGGGACTGGAGATAAGCCCGGTGCCGGTGACGCTGAAGTTCCCGCCCGTCGCCATGGTCTGGACATTGCAGACCGATGCGGATGCCGGAGCCGTGTGGCTTCGCCAGCAAATCCGCGAGGCTATGGGGCGGACCGTTGATTGTGGCCTATCCGGGATCGCGGCCTAGAAGCGTTTCTCGAGCCATGTGATCGACTGGCCCGTGGAAAGCGGCGCAAGCGAGCCGATCTTCGTGAAACCGCAGCGTTCATAAAGCCGCAAGGCATCCGGGTTCATCGTGTCGATATAAGCGCCCATGCAGCCGCGTTTCTTGGCTTCCTCCTCCGCCATTGCCAGCAGCTTCGGGCCGGTGCCCTGGCCGCGCATGGTTTCCGGCACGAAAAGTAGCTGCACGTAAAGCCATCCACGAGCTGTATAGCCCACAAGACCGCCGGTCACGGTGTTCTCGTTATCGCGGATTGTGATGGTGAGGTCCCGTTTGCCGCTTTGGCCGAAACGGGCGAGATTATAGGCCACCAGCGGGTCGCGGATGGCCTTTTCAGTTTCGGCATCCGCAATATCGCTCAGAACGAAATTCATGATCATCTTTCCCGGGTCGCCGAACGGCGGCCGTTGCTCGTTTTCCAATCCGAGACGTGGAGGCGCTTTAAGCTCCTACCGGAAAGTTCCTACCGGCCCTCACGCCACCAGAGCGCGGAGAAGGCAAGCAGCAGGGCGGCAAGCCCGGCAAAACCGGCAAACAGTGGCAGGGTGTTGACACCCTTCAGCACCGTCTCGTCGGTCATGCGTATCAGCATGCGATCCTCATCGGCAACCCTGATATCGCCCCGAACGGGCAGGATATCGGGCAGCGCCACGCGGTCGGAATTGTCGGCGACACGGTGCACGCTGCCCTTGGTGGCGTCGGCCAGCGGTTTCAGCGTTTCGGTCGTCGAAATCATCGCCTTGAATTCCGGCGCATCCACCGCGCCGACATGGACGAGGGTGGTGAAATCGCCGTTGCTGATTTCGAACAGGCCGGTTTCATCCATGCGGCGCTCGATCTTGTAAAGACCGGGCTCCGTATTGGTGAAGGCCATGTTTTCGGTTTTTCCCGAGGGGAAATGCACGGTTGCCTGACCGGGATCGTCACCGATTGTCTGGCGGGTGATTTGCAATGTGCGGCCGTTGGCCCGCGCCGTCAGCGCCTCTTCCTCAAGCTCCGGTTCCTTCATCAGCCAGTGCGCGATGCGGCGATAGAGCGCCACATGCGGGCCGCCGCCTTCGTAACCGCGCGCCCACAGCCAGCCCTGATCCGAAAGCAGCATGGCGACACGGCCTTCGCCCTGGCGGTTCAGTACTAGCAGAGGGTCCTGTCCGTCGCCCAGCATCACGGTCTGACCCTGTGGCGGCTCGACGCTGACGGTGCGGAACCAGCGGCCCCAATGCGGCGGCTCGTCGCCCGATCCATCCAGCCCGCGGGTGACGGGGTGTTTCTTGCCGGCTTCCGAGAGACGGGGATAAAAGGCGGATTGATGCACCTGACCCGTCGGCTGGGCCGGCAGCACGGATGCGAGCGGCGTCATGGCGATCGAATCCTGACCGGCATGTTCCGGACCGGCAGCGATCAATAGCGCGCCGCCCTTTTCGACATATTGTGCGATGTAATCGTAATAGAGGATCGGCAGCACGCCGCGATGTTGATAGCGATCGAAGATGATGAGATCGAAATCCTCGATCTTCTCGACGAACAATTCGCGTGTGGGGAAGGCGATCAGCGACAATTCGTTGATCGGCGTGCCGTCCTGTTTTTCCGGCGGGCGCAGAATGGTGAAATGCACCAGATCGACCGAGGCGTCGGATTTCAAGAGGTTGCGCCAGGCGCGCTCGCCCGCATGCGGCTCACCGGAGACCAGCAGCACACGCAGGTTCTGGCGGATGCCCTCGATCAGGTGAACGGCACGGTTGTTTGCTGCCGTTACCTCTCCGGGAAGCTCCGCGACGGAAAACTCCATGACATTGTTGCCGCCACGCGGAACCTTGAAGTTGAAGGGGGTCGGCTGGCCGGGGGTCGCCTGCAGGGTGGCGATTTCCTGCCCGTTCATCTTCACCGTCACTTCCGCCGAACCACCGTCTGCGGGGCGGCCGTCGTCGAAGACGCGCAGCGTCAGCTGCTGTTCCTCGTTGACGATGCCAAAGCGGGGGGCGCGGACGATCTCGATGCGGCGGTCGAATTCATTGGCCTTGCCGGTGATCAGCCCGTGAACGGGCGCGCGGAAACCGAGCGCCTGCTCGGCATTGGGCAGCGCGTTCGGAATGTCGTGGATCTGGCCGTCGCTGAGGAAGATCGCACCGCCGACGCGCGAGGGCGAAACATCCGAGACGGCGGAAGAAAGGGCCGAGAAAAGCTGCGTCGAGGGCGAATCGCTTTCGCCATCGTCGCGCACTTCCACGATACGCGGCTCTATGCGCGGGAAGCGGGACAGGCGGTCTTTCAGCGTCTCCAGCGCAGTGTCCGTCATCTGCGGACGGTCCTGCACGTCCTGGCTCTGCGAGCGGTCGACAATAACAGGCACAATGGTAGAGAGCGGCTCGCGTTCCTCCTGCGTCAGCAACGGATTGGCGATGGCTGCGAGCAAAGCGGCAAGCGCCAGCCCGCGCAGCCATGCGCCGCGCACGCCGCGCCACAGGCCAATTAAGGAAAGGGCGAGGGCGGCGACGGCCAGAACGGCAATCACGATCCACGGCAGGAAAGGGGCGAATGTCAATGTCATGTCACTGCCCCAATCGTTCGAGAAGTGCGGGAACATGGACCTGATCGGCCTTGTAGTTGCCGGTCAGCATATACATCATGATGTTGACCCCGGAACGGAAGGCGTGTTCGCGCTGCAACTCGTCCGGCGGCACGGTTGGCAGAACCGGCGCGCCCTGCGCGTCGACGGCCCATGCGCCGGCGAAATCATTGCCCGTTATCATGATCGGCGTCACACCATCGCCGGAGGAGGAGAGGCCGGATGTGGTCTTAGCCGCACCCTGTCGCGATTCCACCCACAGCGGCGAGCCGTTGTAACGGCCGGGAAAATTGGTGAGCAGGTAGAAGGACCGCGTCAGGACGTGGTCTTCCGGCACGGGCTCCAGCGGCGGAATATCGATATTGGCAAGGATCGCCTGCAAACGTTCGCCATTGGGGCTGGTCGCGCCGGTGTCGAGCGAAGAGAACTGGTCGCGCGTGTCGAACAGCACGGTGCCGCCGGCGCGCATATAGGCGTCGATGCGCGAGATCGCGGCGCTCGACGGCATGGGGGCAGTCGCCGAAACCGGCCAGTAGATGATCGGGTAAAACGACAATTCGTCCTTGGATATGTCGAGGCCGACCGGCTGGCCGGGTTCCAGCGTCGTGCGCCAGGTGAGGAACTCGCTGAGGCCCTGCAAACCCTGCTCGGAAATGCGATCGACATCGTCCTCGCCGGTGCGGACATAGGCAAGATGCGTGGTGTCCAGCCGCTCGAAGATCTGCTCGTCGCCGGGTTTGGGGTCGTCGGCGCGGGCCTCGCCTGGGGACATCATAGCAAAGGCGCCAAGGGCCAACAGCACGGCGGCAGCCGAGGCGCTACGGGCTTTCGGCAGGCGCGCGAAGGCACCGTTCATGAACAGCACGATCAGGCTGTCGGCGATCAGCATCAGGAAGGCAGCGATGAACAAGGAGGGGCGTAGCGATTTTGCCGTTTCGCCGATCAGCGCTTCGCTGGTGGTGCTGACACCGGCGACGGAGGTGTCGAGCGGGCGAAGGGTGGCGCCTGCGGCTAAGAGATTGAGAGCCACGAAACCGTCCTCTGTGCCGTAAAGGCCGGGGGGATTGTCAAAACCGGTGCGGGGCGGCTGACCCGGGCGCATTTCCAGCGGCCGGGCAGAGCCGACGTCGGCGGACAAGGCACCTTCAGCCGTCAACAACCGGAAGGGCGGCAGGGCTGCGGCCGGGGCATTCGCGGAGGCGGAAGCACCGCCTGCCTTCGACAGTTGCACAATACGGCGCAACATATCGACGAAGTGGCCTGATATCGGCAGGTCGGACCAGCTTGCCTCGGCGCTGACATGGAACAGCACGATGCGGCCCGCCTCGATATTACGGGTGGTAACGAGCGGCGTGCCGTCGGCAAGGCTTGCCCAGGTGCGCTCGGCAAGGTCCGGTGTAGGCTCGGCCAGAACCTGACGTTTGACAAGCACGCCATCGGCCTTCGGCATGCCGGCGAAAGCGCCGAAATTCGGGAAATCGGCAAGCGGCTGCGGTTCAGCCCAGGAGAGCGCGCCGCCAAGCGCGCGTTCGCCCTGCCGCAGCGTCACCGGCACCAGCGGATCGTCGGCGGGGGCTGCTGCAAGGCGCGGTCCGGCGAAACGGATCAGCGTGCCGCCACCGGCCAGCCAGCGCTGCATCGGCTCATAGGTTTCCTGCGGCAGGCGGCCGATATCGGCCATGACGATGACGGAAGGATTGGATTGCAGGATTTCCGGGATCGCCTGCGCCAGATCGGCCTGCCGCTGCGGGATGAGATCCGCAAAAGGTTGCAGGGCACGGCTGATGTAATAAAGCGGCTGCAGAAGCGGCTGGAAATCATTGCCGGTTTCACCTGCCAGCAGCGCGACGCGGCGGCGGCGGAAACCGTCATCCAGAAGATGTACCGCGCCCGCCGTCGAAACAGCTTCGATGGAGAGACGGGCGAAATCGTTGCGGAGTTCGAAAGGCGCTTCCACCGTCGCCGTCGTTTCGGCTTCGCCGGGGGCGAAACCGGCGGTGCCAGTGGCAAGGATGCGGCCCTGGCTGTCCTGCGCGTTGACGGTCAACCGGGCTGGGGAGGCGGTATCCAGCCGCGAGAGCGTGACGCTCATCGCATCGGCATTGTTGGTGGCGCCGGTAATGGCGGCGATGGATTTTCCGTCACCCTTGACGATACGGAATTCGGCGGGCGAGAGGCTGGCGAGCGTTTTCAGCGCGCTTTCATCCTGTGCTGTTGCAACGCCATCGGCAATATAGGCGAGCGTGCCGGGGGCCGTGCCGTTCAGTGCTTCGGTGATCGCTTCCGCCGTGCGCACGCGGTCGGGAACAAGCGGTTTCGGCTTTGCGGCGGCAAGCTTGTCCAGCGCTACGGCCGTTGTGGCGGGCACGGCGTCGTGTTCGGCATCGGCGGTGAAGCTGATGGAGACCGGGCGGTCGGCCCGCTCTGCATCGCCGATCAGGGCCTTGGCCGTATCGACGCGCCTCTGCCAGTCGGTGGCGGATGCCCAGCTATTGTCCACCACAAGCACCAGCGGGCCGGTGCCGGCAATGCTGTTGTTGCGCGGGTTCACCACCGGATCGGCCAGCGCAAAAATCACGGCGGCGGCGAGCGCGATGCGCAGCAATGTCAGCCACCACGGGCTTTTGGAAGGCGTTTCCTCGCGCTTCAGCACCGTTGCCAGAATTTTCAGCGGCGGAAACACTTCCGCCTTGGGGCGCGGCGGGGTCAGCCGCAACAGCCACCAGATGGCGGGCAGCGCCAGAAGGCCGAAGAGGATGTAGGGGCTGGTAAAAACGAAGGGCAATGCGCTCATCGGTTGCCACCGCCTTGCGCGGGTGCGCCGGACAAATACATGTGAACGGCGACAAGCGCTTCGGAGGCGAGATGATCGGTGCGGTGGAACACGAAGTTCCAGCCGAGACGGCGCAGCGACGACGACAGAGCCTCGCGCCGGGCGAGATAGGCGCGGGTGTAATCCTCGCGAATGGTTTCTGCACGACCTGAAACCAGTTTTTCACCGGTTTCCGGGTCGGTGAATTCGGTGCGGCCGGAATAGGGGAAGGTTTCTTCGGCCGGATCGGCGATTTCCACCACATGGCCACGTAAGCCCCGCCGCGCGAGCGGCGAAATCCGCTCCATCACGTTTTTCGCATCATCAAGAAAATCGCCGATGAGGACGATGTCGCTTGCACCGCGGATCATGCCCGTTTCCGGCATGCCTGTGGTGAGCGGCGCGTGCATGATGGCGGCGGCCAGACGCTCGGCGGCGTTTCTGGCCGAGACCGGCTCCATGATGCCGGGACAACCGATGCGCTCGCCCGAGCGCGCGAGGATTTCCGCCAGTGCCAGCATCAGCACAAGCGCCCGGCTTTCCTTGGAGACGGAGCCGAGTGTGGACTTGAACATCATCGACGGCGACATATCCGCCCAGAGCCAGATGGTGTGGGCGGCTTCCCATTCGCGGTCACGGACATAGGTATGGTCGTCGCGGGCTGAGCGCCGCCAGTCGATACGCGACAGGCTTTCGCCTTCGGCATAGGGGCGGAACTGCCAGAAATTCTCGCCGATGCCGCGCTTGCGACGGCCATGCCAGCCGGCGGTAACGGTATTGGCGATGCGCTTTGCCTCGACCATGCAGTCCGGCACCAGTGCGGCACGCTGGCGCGCGCGCGCCAGAACTTCGCTTCCCGGCGTCTTGTCTACGATCTGGCCGATGGATGCCACATGCATTCCTTTCGCGAACGCGCTTTTAGTTCTTCGCCTGCTCCACGAGGGCTGCGATGACATCGCGCACCGACATGCCTTCGGCGCGGGCCGCAAAGGTCAGCGCCATGCGGTGTTCCAGCACCGGTTCGGCCAGCGCATAGACATCGTCCAGCGACGGGGCAAGCCTGCCTTCGTAGAGCGCACGGGCGCGTGCCGTCAGCATCAGTGACTGGCCGGCACGGGGACCCGGACCCCAGACAACGTGTTTGTCGGTCAATTTGTTGCCGTGGCCGGGGCGGGCGGAGCGCACAAGCGACAGGATCGCGTCCACAACCTTGTCGCTAACCGGCATCTGGCGGATGAGCGCCTGGATTTCCATCATGCGTTCGGCGTCGATCACCTTGCGTGCTTCGCCCGATGTGGTGCCTGTCGTGTCGAGCAGGATCTGGCGTTCGGCGGCCAGCTCGGGATAACCGACATCCACCTGAAGCAGGAAGCGGTCGAGCTGGGCTTCGGGCAGCGGATAGGTGCCTTCCTGTTCCAGCGGGTTCTGGGTGGCGAGAACGTGGAAGGGTTTCGGCAGCTCGTAATGCTGGCCGGCCATGGTGATGTGGTATTCCTGCATGGCCTGCAGCAGCGCGGATTGCGTGCGCGGGCTGGCGCGGTTGATTTCATCCGCCATCAGCAATTGCGCGAAAACCGGACCCTTGATGAAGCGGAAAGAACGGCGGCCGTTTTCGTCCTGATCCATGACTTCGGAGCCAAGAATATCCGACGGCATGAGATCAGGCGTGAACTGGATGCGGTTGGCATCCAGGCCGAGAACCGTTCCGAGCGTAGTGACCAGCTTGGTCTTGGCAAGACCGGGAACGCCGACGAGAAGCGCGTGGCCGCCCGAGAGGATGGCGAGAAGCGTGTTCTGCACCACTTTTTCCTGGCCGAAGATGACCTTGGACACTTCCGCGCGGATGGCGGCAATGTCCGAAAGCGCCTTTTCCGCCGAGGCGACGATGGCTTTTTCGTCGAGGGTTTCGCCGGTATTCATCACGCCCATGTCGCTCTCCTCATACCTTTGCCGCCGACCCATTCCTGCCCCGTCTTCATGGCCGTCGGCCGGGGCGGATTTCGCGCTGCAGCTAGCTTATTGCTCTCTTGGCCGCTGACAAGCGCCATTCGAATGACTATGTCGTGACTTAGTATTTCCTTATCGGCAAAGCGAGACTCGAATATGGCAGCGGAGACGATAAATTCGGCAGGCGATGCGGCGGGGCTGGCGGCGATGATTTCCCGCGCCGCCGAGCAGACCGGCGATGCCAAACGCGGACCTGCCCCGGTGGAACGCTGGAATCCGCCCTTTTGCGGCGATCTCGACATGGAAATCCGCGCTGACGGCACCTGGTTTTACCTCGGCACGCCCATCGGCAGGGCGCCGCTGGTGCGGCTGTTTTCGACGGTTCTGCGCAAGGATGAGGACGGTAAGACCTATCTCGTAACTCCTGTGGAAAAAGTCGGCATCCGCGTGGTGGATGCGCCTTTCGTGGCCGTGGAGATGAAAGTGACTGCGGCAGAAAAGGATGGGGAGCCGCTGCTCACCTTCCGCACCAATGTCGGCGATTTGGTGGAGGCGGGGCCGGAGCATCCGCTGCGCTTTGAAATTTTCGGAGAAAACCGCGAACTGAAACCCTATATTCTGGTGCGCGGCAGGCTGGAAGCGCTCGTTTCGCGGGCGGTGATGTATGATCTCGCAGCACTCGGCGAGGTGATCGAAGTGGATGGTGTCGAGATGTTTGCCGTGCGCTCGGGCGGGATTGTCTTTCCCGTGATGCCTGCCAATGAACTGGAACGGCTTTCGCAATGACGATGACGACAACGGGCCTTCAAACCTTTACCGCCGCCGATTTCCGCCGCCGGGTGCTGCAGGATGGTGAAGGCGTGGCCGAGCGGGAGAATGGCGATCACCTGCTCAATCCGGGCGTTATTCTCTCGGGAAACGGCATCAGGCTGAAGGATGCCGCCGTGCTGGTGCCTGTTATTGACGACGGCAACGAAGCGCGGGTGATCTTCACCCAGCGCACCGCAACCCTGCGCAAACATTCCGGTCAGATTTCCTTTCCGGGCGGTGGCATCGATGCCGAGGATCGCACGCCAGAAGAAGCGGCGCTGCGCGAGACGGAGGAGGAGATCGGCCTCTCACGATGTTTCGTCGAAACTGTCGGGCGTCTGCCGGACTATATTTCCGGGACGGGTTTTCGCATCAAGCCGGTGCTGTCGGTCGTTCGCCCCGGTTTCGACCTGACGCTTAATCCGACTGAGGTCGATGAGGTTTTCGAAGTGCCGCTATCCTTCCTGATGGACCCGGCGAACCACGGGCGCGGCAGCCGCATCTTTCAGGGGAAGGAGCGGTTTTTCTACGAAATGCCCTATGGCGAGCGCTATATTTGGGGCATTACGGCGGGCATCGTGCGGACGATTTACGAGAGGTTTTATTCATGAGCAGCCTTGCCGGGCGGGACTGGTTCGAAAAACCGGCGTTGAAGCGCATCTTCGCGCTGTTGAACGCCGATGGCGGCGAGGTGCGGATCGTCGGCGGTGCCGTGCGCAACGCGCTGATGGAGCAGCCGGTCGTTGATGTCGACATGGCGACGACGCTTACCCCAGATGTGGTGGTGGAGCGGGCGAAGGCGGCGGGCATCAAGTCGGTGCCAACAGGCATCGAGCACGGCACGGTGACGCTGGTGATCGACGGCGAAGGTTTCGAGGTGACGACGTTGCGTCGCGATGTCGAAACCAATGGCCGCCACGCACAGGTCGCCTTCGGCACCGACTGGCAAACCGATGCCGAGCGGCGGGATCTCACCATCAACGCGCTTTATGCCGACGAGAAGGGGGAGATCATCGATCTCATCGATGGCCTTCCCGATATCGAAACCGGAACGGTGCGCTTCATCGGTGATGCGGCGATGCGGATTTCGGAAGATTATCTTCGTATTCTCAGGTTTTTCCGTTTTTTTGCCCATTACGGTTCCGGTCGCCCCGATGCCGATGGTTTGCGCGCCAGTGCGCGGGCCAAGGACAAGCTGGGGACGCTTTCAGCCGAGCGGGTGTGGAGCGAGCTGAAAAAGCTGCTTTCCGCGCGTGATCCTTCCCGCGCGCTTCTGTGGATGCGGCAATCGGGCGTTCTGGCGGAAATTCTCCCGGAGACCGAAAAATGGGGCATCGACGCCATTCACGGGCTGGTGGCGGCAGAACAGGCTCTCGGCTGGGCGGTGGACCCGATGCTGCGGCTCACCGCCATCGTTCCGCCCGACAGGGAAAGGCTTGCGGCGCTTGCCACGCGGCTCAGGCTGTCGAAAGCCGAAGCTGCATATCTTGCCCAATGGGCTTCCGCCCCGGTGATCGATCCCGAAATGAAAGAGACGGCGCTTGACCGGCTGCTTTATCGTCAGGGCGTCGAGGGTGTCAAAACGCGGCTGAAGCTGGCGCTTGCCTCGGCTCGGGCCGATCTTTCGGGTGGTGAGACGGCGATGCAGAAAGTCGCGCGCCTTTCGACCCTCTTTGCGAGAGCGGAAAAATTCCACAAACCGGGTTTTCCGCTAAGCGGCGCGGACGTGATGGCCGCCGGAGTGGCGGCTGGTCCGAAGGTGGGCGAAGTGCTGAAAAGCCTTGAGGAAAAGTGGATCGACGTCAATTTCTCGCTCGACCGGGCAGCGCTGACCGCCCGGCTGAAGGATATGCTGGAGAATTGAGATCGCAGCAACGAAGGCGTTGCGGCTTACGCCGCATTTGCCTCGTCGCGGATGCGGGATTTGATGTTTTCGATCATGTTCTCGCGGATGATGGTTTCGCCGTGGGCCGATCGCATATGCTCCACGGTGCGGCGCACGACTTCCGCGTCGTCGTCTGCGCGGGTGTGCCAGGCGCAGCCGGGCACAAGCGTTCCACATTCAAACAGTCTCATGGTCTTGCCTCCCTGTTTTAGACAGAGAGACAGCGAGCAAATGCCTGCTGTCCCTCTGACAAGAAACGAACGTTCGCCGCTAATGTTCCAGAACGGCGTCCGCCGACCCTATTCAGGTCCCGATCAGGGGCCCTATTCAGGCATTGCCCAGCACTGGAAAACAGAGGATGTGCCGGCTGCCGGGATTTTTGTACGAGGCATTTCGTCATTGTCAGCGCGCTTTACCGTTTTTCCGGCAAGCGTGCGTTTTACCTGTTCGACATAAAAGGAATGCGGCAGTTCGCGATCACCCGTGGCACGCATTTCCGCGGCCAGGCGGTCGATCAATTCCGGGGTACCAATGGAATGCGAGGCTTCCTCGGCGGAAGCAGATATAGGCATGCTGTTCGAAGTAATCATGACGATAGCTCCTCCAGTACGTCTGCGGGAGGAGATTATCACTGCCTTGATTTTTCCATAAGTCCTAATTTGCGCTATTTACGACGAAATGGCTGATGAGCGTCAAATTTACGTGAGGTTTTTTAAGGCCAGCGGACCACGGGTGGCAGGGACGACAGGATCGATTCGACATTGCCGCCGGTCTTGAGGCCGAAGATCGTGCCGCGGTCATAAAGCAGGTTGAATTCCACGTAGCGACCGCGGCGGATGAGCTGCTCGTCGCGGTCTTCTTCCGTCCAGGGCTGGTTGAAATTGGACCGCACGATTTTCGGATAGACCAGATTGAAGGCGCGGCCGACATCCTGCACGAAGGCGAAATTGGCGTCCCAACCGCCCTTTTCCTCTTCCGGATGCAGCCAGTCGAAAAAGATGCCGCCAACGCCGCGTGGTTCGTTGCGGTGCTTCAGGAAGAAATACTCATCGCACCACGCCTTGTATCGCGGATAGTCGGCGACGGGGTGGCGGTTGCAGGTGATTTCGAAGCCGCGGTGGAAAAGCTGGCTGTCCGGGTCCTGCTCCGTCCGCCGGCGTCCAAGCACGGGTGTCAGATCGGCGCCGCCACCGAACCAGTGGCTGGTGGTCACGACCATGCGGGTGTTCATGTGCACGGCCGGCACATTGGGATTAACCGGATGGGCGATAAGCGAAATGCCCGAGGCCCAGAAACGCGGGTCTTCTTCGGCGCCCGGTATCTGCTTGCGGAATTCCGGCGAGAATTCGCCATAGACGGTGGAGGTGTGCACGCCGACCTTTTCGAAGACGCGGCCTTCCATCATCGACATCTTGCCGCCGCCGCCCTCACCATTGTCGCGCAGCCAGTCCTTCTGGACGAATCGTCCGGGCTCCTGGTCGGACAGAGGACCGGTCAGTTCGTTTTCGAGGGTTTCGAAGGAGGCGACGATGGTATCGCGCAGATGCTGGAACCAGGCCTGAGCGGCGGCCTTCTTGTCTTCGATGTCCTCGGGCAAGCCCTTCGGCAAAGATGGCCGTTCCATGCATGTTCTCCTTTGGTGAAGTCGATTCCCTGTCGCATCTAGCAGGTGCTGGCCTTGCGCACAAATTCGACTCGCCAAGTTCACATGCGGACACTATCTTTATCGATGTAGGTGCCAGAGGTGAATATCATGACGAAATTTGCCGGACCGCCGCCCCTCGACGGGCTGAAGCGCAGGATCGCCAATCACCGCAAGGCGCGTGAAAGCGCTGGTGGCGAGCAGACGCAGAACGGCATGTTCGTGCGGCAGACCTTCTGTCTTGGCCGTGAGGAAGCCCGCGCCAAGGCGCGCGAATGGTTCGACAGCTTTCCGAAAGCCGCCTATTGGACGGAAGTGGAAAGCTGGCGGCAGCTGGAAGGCGACCGCATAGAATTCACCATGCGACGGCTTCCGTCCGCCGATTGAATTTCAGGCACGAGGCTCGGCATAACGCAGGCGGCTTTCGATCAGCACGCCGCTTTCATCCAGAATGGGATGGGCCACAGTCACGATATGAGCGTTGATGCGCTTTAAATCCCTGAGCATGTCGAGATGCAGGGAGCTGGTCTGCATGCTTTCCGCCAGCCCGTCGCGCAGCCGCTCCAGATGGCGGTTGGAGGACTGTTTTTCGAGGCGGCGTATATCCACCTTGCTTTCCATCAGCCGGCGGGCGAGATCGAAATCGCCGGTTACCAGAATGCTCTGGGCGGCCCGCAGATTTTCGATGGTCATGTCGAACAGCGTCTTCAGTTCCTCATAACCGTCGTCGGAAAATTTGAAGCTGTTCAGCACTTTCTTGCGGATTTGCTCGCAAATGCCTTTTTCGATGATGTCGCCGATATGTTCGAGATTGATCGCATAGTCGATTATGGCGATCGAACGGCGCGCCTCTTCGTCGGTAAGCCCTTTGCGC
Organism: Agrobacterium arsenijevicii; assembly: GCA_000949895.1. GTDB lineage: Bacteria > Pseudomonadota > Alphaproteobacteria > Rhizobiales > Rhizobiaceae > Agrobacterium > Agrobacterium arsenijevicii. Next base: position 19,727 of record JWIT01000004.1, read on the forward strand.
CCCAGTTGCGAAAGATAGACCTTCACCTCCTGCTGACGGCGATCGACCTTCTTTTCAAGGAGGGAAACTTCCTGAAGGGGTGCCAGATCATTATGCTTGAAGGCGTTTTCGGCGCGGATCAGCATGCGCTCGATGCTGTCGCCGACGCTTAAGACCTCACGGGTGGCATTGGCAAGTGCGACGACCGGCATATCAAGCGCCTGCTGGTCGAGGAAATTGGGACCGTCTTCGGCTTTCTGATCGCTCGGCACCAGCTTGCCCATCAGGTCGGATATCAGGCCGGAGAAAGGCCAGGCCAGTGCCGCCAGAATGACGTTGAAGATGAGATGCGCATCGACCGGCAATTTTCCCGGCGAAAGCGGCAATTGCTGCAAAAGCGTTGCGCCATAGGAGGCGAGCGGCATGGCGATGAGGCAGCCGATGGTGCGCACGACAAGATTGCCGATGGTGATGCGCCGCGCCGAGGCGGGGCCGGAGAGCGTGGCGATGACGGGCGGAATGGCGCCGCCGAGATTAGCGCCGAGAATGAGAACGATGATGAGACCTGCGGACAGCGTGCCGGTGGAGGCCAGCGACAGGATAAGCACCACGACGGCGAGGCTGGAAGACGAGACAAAGGCCAGCACGGCGGAGAAGATCAGCGCGACGGGCCATGCGCCGTCCAGCAGGCCGATAAATACACCGAGAGCGGGCGAGGCGCGCATCGGTTCGGTCGCGCCGCTTAGGAGGTGCAGTGACAGCAGCATCAGGCCGATGCCGATCAGCGCCGTTCCGCCGCCCTGTCTCGCATTGGAACTGCCCTTTTTCAGCACGATGCCCGCAAGGATCAAAAGCGGCGACAGCCATTCCACGCCGGCCGCAACGATCCAGGCGGTGACGGCGGTGCCGACATTGGCGCCAAGCAGCACCACCTGCGCCATGCGCGGCTTGATGAGATCGCGTTCTGCGAAGGAGGCGACGGTGAGCGCCGTCGCCGTCGAGCTTTGCAGCGCCACGGTGGCAAAGAAGCCGGAAAAGAAGGAGCGGGGGCCGTTCTGGGTGCCGGTGGCCAGCACGCTTCTGAGTTTCATGCCGAAGGCGCGGGTAACGCCGTCCTTGACCTGCGAGAGACCAAAGAGCAGCAGCGCGACTGCGCCGAGAAGGTTGACGATGACAATGGTAGATTGCATGCGACGTCTCCTCACACCCGCTGGCGGATGGTTCCGGCGAGCACGATTTTTATTGTCCGGCTAATGAGTATAGGAGCCTGAACGCCCCGGGTACAGGCCGGGTTGCGTCAGTTTTGAAGCAAAAACGGTCAATTTCTGTGTTTGCCGGAAAAAATGGCGTTAAAAATGGTGCCTACGACCATGCGGTCTGGCGCAAAGCCTCGCCGGTGATCATCGCCGCCGACATGGCGACGTTGATGGAGCGCTGTCCCGCGACCATCGGGATGATGATTCGCTCTTCCGCCTTTTCGTGGACATGGTCCGGCACGCCAGCACTTTCACGGCCGAAAAGCAGGATATCATCGCCGCGATAGGTGATTTTTGTATAGGGCAGGGCGGCCTTGGTGGAGGCGAGAACGAGGCGGCGGCCGGTGGTCGCGCGCCATTCCTCGAACCGGTCCCAGCTGACATGGCGTGTCAGCGCGGCTGCCGCGATATAGTCCATGCCCGCCCGTTTCAGGTTGCGATCGGAAATATCGAAACCTGCCGGCTCGATGATATCGACGCCAAGGCCGAGACAGGCGGCCAGCCGCAGGATCGTGCCGGTATTACCGGGAATATCGGGCTGGTAAAGGGCGATCCTGATATTGGGCCTGATCTCTTGCATGGTCTTCTCGTCGCGGTTGGGATGCCGGACCGATTATCACGGGCGGGCGGGACGTGACAGATGCCATGGAGAAAAGTCCCTTTAGAAGGTCGCCGCCCACCGGATGTTCATTCGCGTGACACATGGGCAGGCTACCCATTCAGCAACGTGTCGTCAGGCCGATCCGGAACATCCGGGTAGGCCGGAGCGGCGTACTTCGAGCCGGATCTGCAAGCAGCAAAACAGGAAGATATCATGTCCGAACGGGTGAATTTCGTCCATCTGACCGATCTGCATGTGGGCAATCCGCAGGTGCAGGACGATGATCTTTATTCTGACACGTCGGCCACGCTCGTCGACACGCTGGCGCAGGTGAAGGCGCTTGTGCCGCAGCCCGAATTCATCGTTGTCAGCGGTGACCTGACCAACAGGGGCGATGCCGGCAGCTATGAGGAACTCAAGCGCCTGCTGGACGAAGCGCAGCTTGACGTGCCGGTGCTTTTCGCGCTCGGCAACCATGACCGCCGCGACGGCTTTTATCCTGTCATGCTCGGCCGCACCGAGGATCTGGATGTCCCTTACGACCATGCCCAGGTGATTGCCGATATCCACGTCATCGTGATGGATACCAGTGTTCCCGGCAAGGTTGGCGGCGCTTTCGAACCCGGGCAGATCGAATGGCTCGCGGAAGAAATCGAAAACTACCCTGAACTGCCGAAGCTGCTGGTGATGCACCACGCGCCGGCGCTCGATTTCGACCGGCCCGAGTCGGAATGGGAATCCCTGTCCTTCGCCGATACCGAGGCTCTGGACGAGGTGCTGTTCGAGTATGACGTCATCGGCATTCTGGCGGGTCACATCCATTACGACCGCATGTCGCACTGGCAGGGCATTCCCGTGGTGGTCGGCATCGGCCAGCATTTCGCCACCGATCCGCTGTGGTTGCACGAGGGTGTGCGCATGTTGTCCGGCGCGTCCTTCACCATCGGCACGTTGCGGGACACGGGTCTGACGGTTACTTTTGCGCCTCAGCCCAGCGACCGCCGCGAGATCAAGCGCCATACGCAGAGCGATATGGTCGCGCTGATCAACGAATATGAGAGCGGTCAGACGCAGGACGCTGCCGAGTAAGGCAACGCATCCAGGTTTTGTGACTGGCGGAGACCTTATGCGGGCACTCTCCGCCCGTTCGGCCTTATTGGTCGCAATCGAGAGCTTTTCTGACGCGTTCGGTATCTTTCCGGCTGGTCAATGATTAAATTTTGCGCTACAAGGCCACATCTTCAACACCAGCTAGGGAGGTTCTCATGCAAAATCATGTTCGTAGTCGCTTCCCGGCCCCAGTAGTGCCACTGCTGGCCTAGGTGTTACGCCGCGGTTCGACCGCGTTTCCCATATTCCGATTCGTCATGTGGCCGTCACGGCCATATTCAAATATTTTTCCGTTCCGTCGTGAGCTATATTTGCGTTTGCTCACGTTTCACGATGGGGCGATTGTTTGCCGGAGCTTGGCCTATGTTTGGCTGGTTTGAAAAACGCCTTGATCCTTTTCCCTCTTCGACGCCTTCCGTGCCGCCGAAGAAGCTTTTGCCGTTCGTGTGGCATTATGTGCAGCCCGCATGGCCCTGGCTCCTGCTGCTCGGCCTGATGTCCATGGGCATCGCCGTTGCGGAAGCCATGCTCTACAAATTCCTCGGCAATATCGTCGACTGGCTTTCCACGGCCGATCGCGCGACGTTCTTTGCCGATGAGGGCTGGCATCTGATCGTCATGGCCGGGCTGGTGCTCGTCGTGCTGCCATTGATGGGCGCTGTCCACACCATGACGATGCACCAGACGCTTGCCGGCAATTTCGGCATGATCGCGCGCTGGAAGATGCATCGTTTCCTGCTGCGCCACTCCATGAACTTTTTCGCCAACGAGTTTGCGGGCCGGGTTTCGACCAAGGTGATGCAGACGGCGCTGGCGATCCGCGAAGTGGCGCTGAAGGTGATCGACGTGTTCGTTTACGCGATCAGCTTCGTTGTCTCGATGCTGTTCATGGTCGCGGCGGCGGACTGGCGGCTGGTCATTCCGCTACTGGTATGGCTCGGTATCTATATGGGCATCCTCACCTATTTCGTGCCGAAGCTCGGCCGACTGGCGCAGGAGCAGGCCGATGCGCGCTCGATGATGACGGGGCGGATCGTCGACAGCTACACCAACATCTCGACGATCAAGCTGTTTTCCCATGCGGGACGTGAGGAAAGATATGCGCGTGAGGGCATGAACGTGTTTCTCGGAACCGTTCACCGCCAGATGCGCAAGATTTCCGGCTTCAACATCCTGATCGACCTCAACAATGCGGTCGTGTTGTTTTCCACGGCATCGCTCGGTCTTTATTTCTGGATGCAGGGTTCGGTCACGGCCGGCTCGGTCGCCATTGCCATCAGCCTTGCCATGCGCGTTAACGGCATGTCGCAGTGGATCATGTGGGAAGTCACCTCGCTGTTCGAAAACATCGGCACGGTCTATGACGGCATGTCGATGATGACGAAGCCGCATGATATTGTTGATGCTCCGAAGGCACCGCAGCTTGCGGCACCACAGGGCGCCATCCGTTACGACAACGTCCGCTTCCACTATGGCAAGAACAAGGGCGTGATCGACGGGCTGACGCTGGATATCAAGCCGGGTGAGAAGGTCGGACTGGTCGGTCGTTCGGGCGCGGGCAAGACGACGCTGATGAACCTGCTTCTGCGCTTCTACGATCTGGAAGCGGGCAAGATCACCATCGACGGGCAGGACATCTCCAAGGTGTCGCAGGACAGCCTGCGCGAGTTGATCGGTGTGGTGACGCAGGATACTTCGCTGCTGCACCGTTCGATCCGCGACAACATCGCCTATGGCCATCCCGAGGCCACTGACGAGCAGGTGATCGCGGCGGCGAAGCGGGCAAACGCCTGGGACTTCGTGGAAACGCTTGTCGATATGCATGGCCGTCAGGGTCTCGATGCCCAGGTCGGTGAACGCGGTGTGAAGCTATCCGGTGGCCAGCGCCAGCGTATCGCCATTGCCCGCGTCTTCCTCAAGAACGCGCCGATCCTGGTGCTGGACGAGGCGACCTCGGCGCTCGACAGTGAAGTCGAAGCCGCGATCCAGGAAAACCTGTTCTCGCTGATGGAAGGCAAGACGGTTATCGCGATTGCCCACCGCCTGTCGACGCTGACCGAAATGGACCGGCTCATCATCCTCGACAAGGGCCAGATCGTGGAATCGGGCAGCCATGCGGAACTGGCGGCGATGGGCGGCATTTATGCCGATCTGTGGCGGCGCCAGTCCGGCGGCTTCATCGCCGACCACGAGGCGGAAGTGGCCGCGGAATAAGGAAAGTGTGAGGGCGGGGAACATTCTCCGCCCTTTTTCATTTCCGGAATGTTACCGAAATATAATCTCTTGCCGAAGGCTCGGCGGCTGTTCCCGTTCGGGGAATCCGCCTATATCCGGATCATGGTCATTACCCGCATCTTCGAGTATTTCGAGAACTGGATAAAGCCCTTCGCCCGCAAGGACGATTTGCGGCCGCCTGAAAGCACATTCGCCTTCATCTGGTTCTATATCTCGCAGGCCAAGGCGCCGTTTTTCGCCATGCTGGTGCTGGGCGGGTTGACGGCTGCCATCGAGGCGGCGCTTTTCTGGTTCGTCGGTAGGCTTGTGGATATTCTCTCGACTGTGAAGCCGGAAGAAGGTTGGGCGGGGCTGCTTGCGGCCCATGGCGGTGAGCTGGTGGGCATGCTGGTGCTGATCGGCATCGTGCGTTTCATCGTCACGATGATCACGGCGCTGGTGGACCAGCAGATCATAACACCCGGTTTCTACAATCTGGTGCGCTGGCAGTCCTACATGCATGTGGCGCGGCAATCGCTGAACTTTTTCCAGAACGATTTTTCCGGCCGCATCGTCACCAAGGTCTGGTCGGGCGGGCAGGCGGCGGGCGACCTTGTTACCTCGCTGATGGAAAGCGTCTGGTTCGTCGGCATTTATTCCGTCTCGATGCTGCTTTTGATCGGCGGGCTGGACTGGCGGCTTGCGGTCGTCGTCCTCGTCTGGGTGGTCGTCTTTTCGCTGCTGGCGCGTTACTTCGTGCCGCGCATCCGCTCCCATTCGAAAGAGACGGCGGAGGCCGCTTCCATGCTGTCCGGCCGCATGGTGGATGCCTATAGCAATATCCAGACGCTCAGGCTGTTCGGGCGCGATGATGCCAATGACCGCTACATGCGGCAGGGCTTCGATATCTTCCAGAATGCGACCATGACATTCACGCGGTTCATCACCGGCGTGCGCGCCTCGATGGCGCTGTTGTCGGGCGTGATGATTACCTCGATGGCGGCGCTTTGCATCGATTTGTGGCTGTCCGGCAAGATCAGCTCCGGCGCGGTCGCCTTCACGCTGGCACTGGTTCTGCGTCTCAACTTCCTGCTCGGGCGGCTGATGACGCAGTTCAACGGCATCATGCGCAATTTCGGCACGGTGCAGAATGCCGCCGAGTTGATCTCGCAGCCGATCGGCCTCGTGGATGCACCCGATGCGACGGTGCTGGAAGTGAAAAGGCCGAGCATCCGTTTTGAAAATGTCAGCTTCCATTACGGGCGGACGAACGGGGTCATCGACAATCTCAATCTCGATATCAAGGCAGGCGAGAAGGTTGGCATCGTCGGACGCTCCGGCGCGGGCAAATCCACCCTCGTCAACCTGCTGCTGCGTTTTTATGACGTCGAGAAGGGCCGTATCCTGATCGACGGGCAGGATATCGCCAGGGTGACCCAGGAATCGCTGCGCGCCCATATCGGCATGGTCACGCAAGATACTTCACTGCTGCACCGCTCCATCCGCGACAACATCATGTTCGGCCGAACGGATGCCACCGAAGCGCAATTGCTGGAGGCGACGCGCCGGGCCAAGGCGGATGATTTCATCGAACGGCTGGAGGACCAGCGCGGCCGCGTGGGTTTCGACGCGCATGTCGGCGAACGCGGCGTGAAATTGTCCGGCGGCCAGCGCCAGCGCATCGCGATTGCCCGCGTGATGTTGAAGGATGCACCTATCCTCGTGCTCGACGAGGCGACGTCAGCGCTCGATTCTGAGGTGGAAGCGGCGATCCAGAGCAATCTGGACGAGCTGATGCAGGGCAAGACGGTGCTGGCCATCGCGCACCGTCTGTCGACCATCGCCGCGCTCGACCGGTTGATCGTGATGGATCAGGGCCGTATCGTCGAGCAGGGCAGCCATTCCGATCTCGTCTCACAGGGCGGTCTTTATTCAGAACTCTGGGCGCGACAGTCGGGTGGGTTCCTTGCCGCCGACGAGACCGTTTGAGGCGATCTGGCCAGCTGTTTTTTCTCGTATTTTATAAAATATGAAATCAGTGGTTGCTTATATCTGCAACGAGCCGGCGTGTGAAATATTTATACAACTAAAAATAATGCTTGGCCGGTAAGTTCTTATTTATCCGTGCATGCAAAAACAGGGCCGCGGGAGGATTCGCGCTCATTTTTTGAGGATCGGAAACAATGCATTTTTTCAGAATTCGTATTCTTCTGCCGGCATTGTTCGGCATCACGGTCTTGTTCTCCATCGCTCAAGGGGTCGCCAGCATGCGCTCCGTGGGAGAAATGGAGCAGCACGCCAGCAATATCGCTCGCCGGATGGAGCGGTCACTGATGATCGCCGATCTGAGCGACAAGCTTAACGAAATTCGCCGCAATTATCTGGCAGTTATGACTGCGGCAACGCCAGAGGCGCGCAACGCCCTGTTCCAGCGTATCCTCAAATCTCAACAGGAGCGCGCCGAAGGATTCGACGCCTATGCCGCAGACTTGCAATTGCCTACGACGATTGAAAAATTCAAGCGTCTGAATGGAATGGTTGCAAACTACGAAGCCATGGGCGCGGAGCTTAAAAAAGTTGTCATCGCCGATGATATCGACGCCGCGCGGGCGCAGATTTCCCGCATGACGCCAGCGGGCAACGCCGTCGGCGCGTTGATGAAAGAGATGATCGAGGACAATCGCGAGCGTGGTCTGGCCGACAAGCACGCTGCGGAAGCCGCAGGCGATTTCGCCTTCGTTATATCGCTTGGCGCCATGCTTTTTGCCGCCGCAGTAGCACTTGCTGCCGCGCTCTTCAGTTTCCTGCGTATCTCGCGCCCGATCAACGACATCACCCACGCCATGAACGGGCTGGCGGCAGGCGACAATGAAAGCGCCATTCCACACTCCGGCCGCAAGGACGAGATCGGGGAAATGGCCGCAGCCGTCGCCGTATTCCGGGACAATGCCGTCGAGCGCGAGCGGCTGGAGCGTGAAACTGAGGCAAATCGCAGCCTCAGCGAGCAGGAGCGGATCGAACACGAGGCGCAGAAGGCGCATGAGGCGGAGGAAGTCCGTTTCGCGGTCGAAAATCTGGGCGCCGGGCTGAAGAAGCTGTCGCAGGGCGACATGACCTGCCGTCTGGAAACTGCCTTTGCCGACCGGCTGGACGGCTTGCGCGGCGATTTCAACGAATCCGTGGCCACGCTGGAGACAGCGCTGCGCTCGGTTGGCGACAATGCCCGGGTCATCGATGCGGGTGCGGGCGAAATTCTGGCGGCGGCAGGCGATCTTTCCCGCCGCACGGAGCAGCAGGCGTCTTCCGTCGAGGAAACCGCAGCCGCTCTCGAAGAGGTAACGACGGCAGTGAAGGATTCGGCCCATCGCGCCGCCGAGGCTGGCAGGCTTGTGGAGCGGGCACGCGAAAGCGCTGAAATGTCCGGCGAGATCGTCACCCGCACCGTGCTTGCGGTGCAGGATATCGAAAAATCCGCCAACGAGATCAGCAACATCATCAGCGTCATCGACGAGATTGCCTTCCAGACCAATCTTCTCGCCTTGAACGCAGGTGTCGAGGCCGCCCGTGCGGGCGATGCCGGCAAGGGTTTTGCCGTTGTGGCGCAGGAGGTGCGTGAGCTGGCGCAGCGGTCTGCCCGCGCCGCCAAGGAAATCAAGATCCTCATCAACCGTTCCGGAGAGCAGGTGCGCGAGGGTGTCTCGCTTGTCGGCAAGACCGGCGAGGTGCTTGCGGGAATTGTGGGTGAGGTGCGGGAGATCAACACCCACGTCGCATCCATCGTTGTCTCCACGCGCGAACAGTCGACCGGGCTTTCGGAAATCAGCTCTGCTGTGAACCTGATGGATCAGGGCACCCAGAAAAACGCGGCCATGGTGGAGCAGACGACGGCGGCCAGCGACAGCCTCGCGTCCCAGGCACGCGCCCTGAACGTGCTGCTTTCGCAATTCAACCTGGGACAGGCGGCAGACACCATTGTCGTGGCGGGTCCGGCTTCGGTTCCGCAGCCTTCGCCCGCACGCGCCATGGGGCGCAAGATCGCAGCCGCCTTCGGTGGCGGGCGGCAGGCAGCGGCGGCGCAGGAGTGGTCGGAGTTCTAACCCGCTTCCAGCGGCACGGGTATGAAACATGGACGGCGGCTTTCGAGCCGCCGTTTTTGCATGGTGGAGCGTGCGCGCCTCATCGGCCGATCATGAAATCCGCCATCAGGCCGTAGTGATTGGAGCCGAGGCTGTCGGGCAGGCGGGTGGTTTTCATCAGCGTCGCGGGTTCGCGGGCGAAGATATGATCGATGGCGATGCCGAAGCGACCTGCCTTCGTTGGCCATGTGGCGGGCTCCCACGGCGCTTTTTTGAGGTCGTTGGCGGCGAGGAAATCGCGCATGTCGGGGGCGATGCTGGCCGAATTGAAGTCTCCGGCCAGAATGAGCGGTCCGGTGATGCGAAAGAGAATTTCGCTGACCTCGTCCAGCTCGTCCCGGTGATAATCGTCGAAATAGGGTTTGGTAATGTGGCCGGCGGCAAGCGTCAGCTCCGTGCCGTCGAGATCGATGCTGGCGATGGCGAAACGGTCGCGGCGCAGGTCGCTGAGGCTATGGAAACGGCCTTCCAGCAATGGCCGCTTCGAGAGGATCAGCAGATCGCAGGTCGGCGTCCCGGTATAGCAGCCGAGCTTGTGGGGGTACATTTGCTGCAGCCGCGGCAGAACCGCTTCCAGCGCACCGGCCTCGAACAGATAGACCGCATCCGCACCCGATTCGAGAATGGTATCGGCAATTGCATCCGCATTGGCGGCATTGTCCATCAGCACATTGAAGGACAATAGCCGGAAGGGTCTGGCGCCGGGTGCTGCGGTGGCGGATGTGGAAAATTCCATGAACATGGCGACCGCATGGATGGCGAGCGCAAGCGACCAGATCACCAGAAAAGCAGAAACCGCGTCACGCGTCAGCCAGAATACCAGACATGCCAGCAGGATACAGACGAGGGCGATGTGAAGCTGGAAACTGGTGACGAAGGCTAAAAGCCAGAAATCCGTCGCATAACGCAGGCTGGCGATGAAAAGAACGGCAGCCACGACCGTGGAGACCATGCAAGCGAGCTTCGCCGTCATCCGAATCCCTGCTTTCCAAGCTCTCCCTGCGCGTCTCGTAACATGCCGCACGAATGGGCACAATGTTGCCCGTCTGCCGGGGCTTATGAAAAAATGAGAAACAAATCCGCCTCTTCAGGCAGAATTACGGCGGCTTTGTGTGCTTTGCTCTTGCCAAGTCAGTCAATATTTTGCGATCAAACAGAATGACGCGGTTTCTAAAACGCCGCGAGGATGACCGAGACATGGGACGGAGATTGTCTTGGATCAAATCATAGCGGGAGGACTCATGCGATTTACGGCAAAAACAGCGCAGAGGATGGTGTAGCGGTGAGCGAGCACGTAACCAATCACGACGCCTCGGGTGAACCGACCCGTCGCGATTTTCTATATCTAGTAACCGGAATGACGGGCGCCGTTGGTGCCGCCGCAGTCGCATGGCCCTTTATCGACCAGATGCGTCCTGACGCATCGACGCTGGCGCTCGCCTCCATCGAGGTGAATGTTGCGGCGGTCGAGCCGGGCATGTCCTTGACCGTGAAGTGGCGCGGCAAGCCGATTTTCATCCGCAACCGCACGGAAAAGGAAATTGGCGAAGCCAATGCGGTCGCTCTCGGCGACCTGAAGGACCCGGTGGCACGCAATGCCAACATTGCCCCCGACGCGCAGGCGACGGACATTGACCGTTCCGCCGGTCAGGGCAAGGAAAACTGGATCGTCATGATCGGTTCCTGCACCCATCTCGGTTGCGTTCCGCTCGGCCAGGCCGGCGATTTCGGCGGGTGGTTCTGTCCCTGCCATGGCTCGCACTACGATACGGCGGGCCGCATACGTAAGGGTCCGGCGCCGCAGAACCTCGCCATCCCGACATTTGCATTCACATCCGATACCGTGATCAAGATCGGATAAGGGGACAGATATTTATGAGTGGTCATTCCAGTTATCAGCCGTCCACCGGCATCGAGAGGTGGATCGATTCGCGGCTTCCCTTGCCGCGCATGATCTATGACAGCTTCGTCGCTTACCCTGTCCCGCGTAATCTGAACTACGCCTACACATTCGGCGCGATGCTGGCTGTGATGCTGATCGTGCAGATCCTTACCGGCGTCGTGCTTGCCATGCATTACGCCGCTGAAACGACGGTCGCCTTCAATTCCGTCGAAAAGATCATGCGTGACGTCAACCACGGCTGGCTGCTGCGCTACATGCATGCCAACGGTGCGTCGTTCTTCTTCATCGCGGTTTATCTGCACATCGCCCGCGGCCTCTATTACGGTTCCTACAAGGCGCCGCGCGAAATCCTCTGGATTCTCGGCTGTGTGATCTATCTCTTGATGATGGCGACGGGCTTCATGGGCTACGTTCTGCCCTGGGGTCAGATGTCCTTCTGGGGTGCAACTGTTATCACCGGTTTCTTCACGGCTTTCCCGGGCATAGGTGAGTGGATCCAGCAGTTCCTGCTCGGCGGCTTTGCGGTGGACAATCCGACGCTCAACCGCTTCTTCGCGCTCCATTACCTGCTGCCCTTCATGATCGCGGGTGTCGTCATCCTGCACATCTGGGCGCTGCATGTGACCGGTCAGACCAACCCGACCGGCGTGGAAGTGAAGACCAAGACCGACACGGTTCCCTTCACGCCCTATGCGACGCTGAAAGATGCACTCGGCGTTTCGGTGTTCCTCATCGCTTATGCGTGGTTCATCTTCTACATGCCGAACTTCCTCGGCCACCCTGATAACTACATCATGGCGGATCCGCTGAAGACACCGGCGCATATCGTGCCGGAGTGGTATTACCTGCCGTTCTACGCGATGCTGCGCGCCGTCACCGTCAACATCGGGCCGATCGATTCCAAGCTCGGTGGCGTTCTCGTCATGTTCGGCGCGATCATCGTGCTGTTCTTCCTGCCCTGGCTCGATACGTCGAAGGTTCGCTCCGCCGTCTATCGTCCCTGGTACAAGATGTTCTTCTGGCTGTTCGTGGTCAACGCCATCATACTTGGCTGGCTGGGTTCGCGCCCTGCGGAAGGTAGCGGCCTGTTCGGCCTGCTCTTCGGAGGCGATATCAAAGGCAACTACGTCGGCTTTTCGCAGCTTGGTACGTTCTATTACTTCGGTTTCTTCCTCGTCATCATGCCGGTACTCGGTCTGGTGGAAACGCCGCGGCGTATTCCGAATTCGATTACCGAGGCCGTTCTCGAAAAGAACGCCAAGAAGACTGCCGCGCCAGCGGCGGCCGAAGTCTGAGCGCGAAGGAAGGATGACGACAATGAAGACGCTTCTCACGAGCATCGCGCTTATCGCCGCCATTAGCTGTTCCGCCGCCGCTTTTGCGGCGGAGGAGAGCCATGATCTCGCCGCCAAGGCGGAGCATGCGATCGCCGGCGGTCACTTCCCGGTCATCAAGCCCAAGGAAGAGAGCTGGTCCTTTGCCGGGCCTTTCGGCAAATACGACAAGGGCCAGTTGCAGCGCGGTCTGAAGGTTTACAAGGAAGTCTGCTCCGCCTGCCACTCGATGAACCTCGTTTCCTTCCGCACGCTCGGGGATCTCGGTTATTCGGACGAGCAGGTAAAGGCTTTCGCTGCGGAATACGAAGTGCAGGACGGCCCGAACGCCGATGGCGAAATGTATAATCGCAAGGCTGTGCCTTCCGACCATTTCCCCTCGCCATTCCCGAACCATGAAGCGGCTGCCGCCGCCAACGGTGGGGCTGCTCCGCCCGATATGTCGCTGCTTGCCAAGGCGCGCGGCGTGGAGCGCGGGTTCCCGCAATTCGTCATCGACATGATCCCGATCATCGGCGGTTATCAGGAAGGCGGCCCGGATTACATCCATGCGCTGCTGACCGGATATCAGGACGCACCTGCTGGTGTTGAAGTGTCGGAAGGCACACACTTCAACCCGTATTTCGCCAGCGCCGTGGCACTGAAGATGGCGCCGCCGATCAGCGCCGATCAGGTGACCTATGATGATGGTGCGCCGCAGACGGTGGATCAATATTCCAAGGACGTGTCTGCGTTCCTGATGTGGGCCGCAGAGCCGCATCTGGAAGCGCGCAAGCGCACCGGCTTCATGGTCATGGTGTTCCTGTTCATCTTCACGGCCCTGATCTATCTCACCAAGAAATCGGTCTACGCCAAAAAGGAACATTGACCGGCTTCAAATGCCTGCAATCATTGGCCCCCATGGTCTTGCCCTGGGGGCTTTTTCATGGGTCGAAGGAGGATGAGACATGACGAAAATCCGTAGCGGTGGTTGCCTGTGCGGGTCCGTCCGTTTCGAGGCCGCGGGTGAACCCGGTAATCCGCACAGCTGCTCCTGCGATACGTGCCAGCGGCATTCCGGCGCTTCCAGCCTTGTCTGGGTGGAATTCGACAGTGATGCGGTGGTCTGGACAGGAGAAGGTGGCGCGCCTTCGGTTTTCCGGTCTTCCGATTATTCCAGCCGGGCCTTTTGCCCGGTCTGCGGCAGCACGCTCGGCGCAATCGACGATGCGCCCACCATTGCGCTGGTCTCCGGTTCTTTCGATGACAGGAACGACGAGGCGCTGCGGCCTCTGTCGCATTCCTTCGAGGATGTCTGCCCGGTCTGGGCGCGGATCGAGGGAATGTCGGCGGCGGAATGAGCTCCGGTCCTTTTTAGTTGGTCCGCAGCCGGCAAATTGATAGGGTGGTCCGAACCTTCTGATCCATTCCCAATTTAACTGGAAATACCATGACCGTTATCGCTTCGGAGCTTTCCGCTGCCATCCGCTCCATTCCCGACTATCCGAAGCCGGGCATCATCTTCAGGGACATCACGACGCTGCTCGGCAATCCGCGTGCTTTCCGCCGTGCGGTGGACGAGCTTGTGCAGCCCTATGCGGGAACGAAGATCGACAAGATCGCCGGTATGGAAGCGCGTGGCTTCATTCTGGGCGGCGCGGTTGCGCACCAGCTGTCGGCCGGTTTCGTACCGATCCGCAAGAAGGGCAAGCTGCCGCACACCACCGTGCGTGTTGCCTACAGCCTGGAATATGGCGTCGATGAAATGGAAATGCACGTGGACGCCGTGCAGCCGGGCGAAAAGGTCATTCTGGTCGACGACCTGATCGCGACCGGCGGCACCGCCGAAGGCGCGGTCAAGCTCTTGCGGCAGATGGGTGCCGAGATCGTTTCCGCCTGCTTCGTCATCGATCTGCCCGATCTCGGCGGACGCAAGAAGCTGGAAGACCTCGGTGTCGAGGTGCGGACGCTGGTGGAATTTTCGGGGCACTGAGGCCGAAAGCCCGGTCAGGGCCGTTGCGATAGGCCGGTGTTTTACCCGGTCTTTCGCAATGCGATCCATGTCCAATGGACGCCCATGGCGCGATTGCCCGCCTGAATGGAGGCAACCTCCACCTGCCGGACCAGCGTGAACCCCAGACGGGCTGCATTGCCCGTCGTTTCCGTTGGTGAAATGGGAAAAGCACGACGGCCTTCGGGTGCGGGGCCGTGACGCAGGGACATGATCAGCAATCCTTCTGTTGCCGTCATCTCCGAGAGGCTTTCCATGGCGGTCTGTTTTGTCTCATCATCGATATGGTGCCAGACGCCGCACAGCGTAACCAGATCGAAGGTGCTGTGGCGGCGAGCTTTCGCGAGATCGGGCAAACTGTCGTCCAGCCACGTTATCTTGTTCGACGGGTGCAATCGCATGCCGGGTTCGCGAAGCTCCGCGACCGGTTCGACGGCCAGAACGTCATGGCCACATTCGGCAAACCAGGCGGCATCGCGACCGGTGCCGCTGCCGATATCCGCGACGCGGGCCGCTGCGACCGGCAACAGATCAATGACCGGCGCGTAGATTTCCCGGCAATCCAGTTCATCGAACCTGGCAATCAGCTCCGGCGTCGCCGCTTCAGCATAACCCCGTAGAATATCGTTCATTCTTGCCTTCCCGCCGCGATACCGATTCCGAGGGTATCGCGCGCGGGCTATCTCGACCAGCCGCTATTCGAATTCCAGAACTCCGCTCCGGAAGGTCAACACGGTTTCTCCGGACTGGTTCACGCCCTCGTTGAAGGTGGTGTTCAGCCATACACCGGCCCTTGATTCCAGCGGTCGGGTATCAAGCAAAGTGACGAAATAGGTGATGTCGTCTCCGGCGAA
The DNA here is from genome assembly GCA_000949895.1 of Agrobacterium arsenijevicii. Taxonomy (GTDB): domain Bacteria; phylum Pseudomonadota; class Alphaproteobacteria; order Rhizobiales; family Rhizobiaceae; genus Agrobacterium; species Agrobacterium arsenijevicii. The sequence goes on from JWIT01000004.1 coordinate 35,104, forward strand.
GACCGGCTTTTTCCATTTGAGTTCACGAAAGCCGGGCGAGGGGCCAAGTTTCGGCGGCTCGAGGCCCTGCTGTTTCAGCCTCTTTACTTCCTTTGCCCAGTGGGAAAGGAAACATTTCATCCAGCCAGCACCGGTATGCCAGCCGGAAGCGCAAAGCGCGCCGAAGACGCTGTTCTTTGCCGCTTCGGCATCCAGATGAAAGGGCTGCGGATCGAAATCGCGGGCGAAACGGATGATGTCCTCGGCGGAAAAATGCAACGTGTCGAGGGTGACGCGTTCGCCGATCGGGGAAAGTTCTGCCAGTCTCATGCCGCAACGCCTCCGTCCGCACGCATCAGGAACATCACGGTGTTTTCGCCGTGTGATACCAGGACGCCGCGCTGGTTATAAAGCTCGTGACGAAACTTCACGAGGCCGATGCCGGGGCGTGAGCCGGAGGTGCGCTGTTCCAGAACGATGGATTTTCCCGAAATTGTATCACCCGCCAGAACCGGCTTTTTCCAGTCGACATAATCGATGCCGGGGCTACCCTGCGAGGTGGAGTTGGTGATGTAGCTCTCCGCCATCATCCGCATCAGCAGGGCGCAGGTGTGCCAGCCGGAAGCCGCCAACCCGCCGAGAATGCTCTGGCGGCCAGCCTCTTCGGACAGATGCATAGGTTGGGGATCGAATTCGCTGGCGAATTCGATGATTTGCGCTGCGGAAATCGATTGCGGTCCAAGGGGAAATTCCCGACCGACGGAAAAATCCTCATAGGCATATGTCGCGACCGGCGCCATGGTTTCCTCCCTTCGCACAGTCAATATCGTCGGCATCTAAAATGATTTTTCCCTTTACGTAAAGGTCAAATCTAGGGCGCGGATATTCAAATGATGGCAAACGCGGCGGCTTATGGGAATGTGTGGCGCAGGGGCTCTACCCCTCCGCCGTCATCCTCGCCCTCGAGGCGAGGATCCATCTCACATGCGCCACACAGTGTGGAACCTCGGGTCAAGCCCGAGGAGGACGCCGGATTTGGGGAGAGGTCTTAATCTTAAGCGCCACTCCCGAGAGGCGGCTCCGGCTTTCTCCGCTCCGCAGAATGGCGAGATGCAATTCGGCGGAGCAAAGCAAACGGGTCCAGTCGAGATCAGGTATTAAAGCGGAAGTGGATGACGTCGCCGTCCTGGACGACGTATTCCTTGCCTTCGTCGCGCCCCTTGCCGGCTTCCTTGGCGCCGACTTCGCCCTTGTAGGCAATGTAGTCGTCAAAGCCGATGGTGAATGCGCGGATGAAGCCACGTTCGAAATCGGTATGGATGACGCCGGCGGCGGCGGGCGCCTTGGTGCCGCGCACGATCGTCCAGGCGCGCGTTTCCTTCGGGCCGACGGTGAAATAGGTGATGAGGTCGAGCAGGTGATAACCGGCGCGGATCAGCCGGTCGAGACCGGCTTCGGTAAGCCCCAGCGCTGAGAGGAACTCCTCGGCTTCATCGGCCGGAAGCTGCGCGACCTCGGCCTCGATCGCCGCCGAGATGATCACGCATTCAGCGCCCTGTTGCTTTGCCATTTCCGCGACGGCCGCGGTGTGCTCGTTGCCGGACGATGCGTCGGCTTCCGAGACGTTGCAGACATAAAGCACCGGGTGCGACGTCAGGAGATTGAGGCCCTTGAGGATTTCGATTTCCTCGTCCGCCAGCGTCTTCAAAAGCAGACGTGCTGGTTTTCCGTCGTTGAGCAGCGCGATGACGGCTTCCATCACGGGCAGCTGGGCCAAGGACTCCTTGTCCTTGCTGCTGGCGCGCTTGCGCGTCTGCTCGACGCGGCGCTCCAGGCTTTCGAGGTCGGCGAGCATCAGCTCCGTCTCGATCGTGTCGGCATCGCCAACCGGATTGATACGGCCTTCCACATGGGTGATATCGTCGTCCTCGAAGCAGCGCAGTACATGCACGACGGCATCGACTTCGCGGATATTGGCCAGGAACTTGTTGCCGAGGCCTTCGCCCTTCGACGCGCCGCGCACCAGACCGGCAATGTCCACGAAGGAAATACGGGTCGGAATGATTTCCTTCGATCCAGCGATGGTTGCGAGCTGCTGCATGCGCGGATCGGGAACTGCCACTTCGCCGGTGTTCGGCTCGATGGTGCAGAAGGGATAGTTGGCAGCCTGCGCGGCCGCCGTTTTCGTCAGCGCGTTGAAGAGGGTGGACTTGCCGACATTCGGCAGCCCGACGATACCGCATTTGAAGCCCATGGCTTGAAACCTGTCCGTTTGAAAGAATTCGTTGAGGAGCCTTTTGCGGAAAGGGCAGGGCAAGGTCAAGCCCGCGGGCCGATTTGGGCGGGCAAAGCCCTGCGAATGGCGCGGAATTTCACGCGCGTGCCGCGTCCGGGGTTGTCGATAATGCGGTTGCGGCGCAATATGACGCCGGTCAAGCGACCGATCTTTCGCCATCAATGGGATTTTCCCATGAGAGACAATTGAGCGACACTCACGAGCGACGAAGATGAGTGACAGTCCTGTCGATCTGAAGCCGAAACCGAAAGTCAAACCGAAGCTGGAACGGCCGAAGCTCTACAAGGTCATCCTGCTGAATGATGACTATACGCCGCGCGACTTCGTGACCCTTGTGCTGAAGTCGGTCTTTCGCATGGGCGAGGACACCGGCCACCGGGTGATGATGACGGCGCACCGTTTCGGAAGCGCGGTCGTCGTCGTCTGCGTGCGCGACATTGCCGAGACCAAGGCCAAGGAGGCGACCGATCTTGGTAAGGAGGCTGGATTTCCGCTGATGTTCACCACCGAGCCGGAGGAGTGATGATTTTTATGTTCAATCCTGCCGGATCTGGAACCCGGTCTTGTTCTGCACGAAGCCGCAGCTTTCGTAAAAGGCATGAACCGCCGGGTCCTGGCGGCCGGTGAGTAACATCACCTTGTAGCAATTTGCGGCAAAGGCTGCCTCGATGGCGTGGCGCACGACCGCGCGGCCATACCCATGGCCGCGACGGGCCTCCAGCGTCACCACATTTTCGATGAAGGCGTAGGGGCGGGCGGCGCGTGTCAGGTTCGGAACGATCAGAAGCGTGGCGGTGGCGACGGGTTCTCCGCCCTCCGTTGCGAGAAACACGGTGAGGCCGGGCTGGTTCAGCATGGCGGCGAAAGCGGCGCTCGCCGCTTCTGCCGTCAATTGCGGGTCGGATGGATTGAGCGCCCGGTAAAGTTTAAGCAGGCCGGGCAGATCGGCGGAGCCGGCTTCGCGCAGGGCGATGGTCGCTGAAGACATGGCGATCTAGTCTTTCTTGCCGAACATCCGTTTCAGCATTTCGGCCATCGGTCCGGTTTCCGGCAGCTTTTTTGGCTGGGCGCTGTTGCGTGCCTGATGGATGTGGGACTGTGCCGCCGGTTTGGCAGCCTTGGCCGGCTTTTCGGCTTCCGGCTTGCTGCCGGTGGCAAGTGCCAGCTTGTTCATCAGCTGCGAATCTTCGCCCTTCAGCAACATGGCGGCGTTGTCGGCAATGGCGTCCAGTAACGGATCGAGCCAGACCCGGTCGGTCTTGGCGAAATCGCCGAGCACATGGCCGTGCACCCGTTCCTTGTCGCCGGGATGGCCGATGCCGAGGCGTAGGCGGCGATATTCCTTGCCGCAATGGGCATCGAGCGATTTCAGGCCGTTGTGACCGCCATGGCCGCCGCCGATCTTGATGCGTGCGCGGCCGGCGAGCAGATCGAGTTCGTCATGGATGACGATGATATCGGCCGGGGCAAGCTTGAAGAAGCGCATAGCCTCGCCGACGGATTCGCCCGACAGGTTCATGTAGGTGAGCGGCTTCATCAGCAGGACTTTTTCGCCATCGATCTCGCCTTCGGAAATCTCCGCCTTGAACTTTCTCGCCCAGGGCGAGAAGGAGGGCAGGCGCTGCAGCGCATCAACAGCCATGAAACCGATATTGTGGCGGTTTCCCGCATATTGCGAGCCGGGATTACCAAGTCCTGCGATGATCTTCATGGGGCATGTCCGCGTTTTTGCCTGATGATGCTTGTCACCACCCCGAAAAGTGCCGGCTGTCAATCTTTTTATGGATTTACGGGGATGCTGAGCGGATGCTTACGGGCTGACGAGATGGTAGCGGTCGTATATCTTCTGCTGTGTTCCATCGGCGATCAGTCTGTCCAGCCGGGCCTGCAATTTTGCAATGACTTCATCCGGCACGCTCTTGTTGCAGGCAAGACCCAATTGCTGCCGTGCCAGCGTTATCACTTCCTTGAACGTGCCTGCGGGCAGGCTTTTGAAAGTGCTTTCCGACATGGGCATCAGGTCGATGCGGCCTGCTTTCAGCTTGTGAAGTGTGATCTGGAAGTCTGCGCCGACATCCACCTGCTGGAAACCAAGCGTGCCCAGAAGGGCCTCGGTGTAGTCGCCGCGCTGGGTGCCAACCCGGTATTTCCTGGCCTCCGCCAGACTGGAGACGTTGATATCCGCATTGTGGCGCGTCACGAGGATGTTGCGGTCGCTATGGATCGGCGAGACCCATTTGAAAAGCTTTTCCCGTTCGGGTGTTCTTGCCGTGGCAAAGACGCAATGCATGGCCTGCGTTGTGGCCAATGCGATCGCCCGCGCCCAGGGCATGACGGCGACTTCGTAATCGGTGCCGGTGTCTTCAAGTACGATCTTGAGCTGGTCGATGTAGACGCCTGCGACGCTGCCGTCGCTGGTCTGCAAATTGTACGGGGGGTAGACCTCGGTCGTCAGGAAAAGTTTGGCCGCGCCGGCCGGGCTGGCGAGAGCAAGAAAGATCAGACAGAAGCGGATCAATCCCATGGTCACCCCCGCCTCACGCTTGTCGTACTGTTGCGCGGTCTGCGCCGTAGTCCGCGTTCAATGCGGCGATCAGCCTTTCGATGGGTTGCGGCCGTGCGAAATAATAGCCCTGTCCATAATCCGCGCCGATCATTGTCAGAAGCTCCTTCTGCTCTTCCGTCTCGACGCCCTCGGCGATGACGGCGCAATTCATCTTGTGCGAGATGGCTGCAATGCCCTCGACCAGCATGCGGCTGCGTTGTCGTATTTCCACCGTGTCGTCGCAGATCGAGCGGGTGAAGGACTGGTCGATCTTGACGATGTCGACCGGAAAACGGCTGAGGTAGCTCAGCGAGGAATAACCCGTTCCGAAATCATCCAGCGCTATGCGGCAGCCAAGCTGGTGAATGGCATTGAGGATCGCCCGGATTTGCGGATCGTCCTTCATGATGACGGCTTCGGTTATCTCGATGACCAGCCGTTTGGGAAGAATGCCGTGCCGGTGCAGGACGCCGGCAATACGTGTCGGTAGTCCCGGTTCGAACTGTAGCGGTGAAAAATTCACCGCCACATAGGATTGCTCCATGCCCGGCAGACGTGAAAGCCTTGCGAGATTGGCGATCGATTGATCGAGGATGAGATTGCCGATGCGGTGGATGGTGCCGTTTTCTTCCGCAAGGCTGATGATGGTGGCGGGGGGAAGCAAACCCTTTTCCGGATGGTTGAGACGCAAAAGCGCCTCGAAACCCGCCGTCTGGCCGGTTGCAAGATCCTGGATCGGCTGGAAATAAGCCTCGAACCAGTTTTCGGAAAGCGCCTGCGCGATATCTCGCTCCAGCTCGGCATGTTCGCGGGCGCGGTCCATGATCGAGCTGTCGAAGATCTGCGAACCATTCTTGCCCGTTCTTTTGCGGGTATACATGGCCATGTCGGCATTCTGCAAAAGTTCAGAGGCGCTGGAGGCATGCAGTGGGTAGATCGCCATGCCGATGCTGGCGCTGAGGCGGATGCTGTTGCCTTCGATCTCGAAGGGTGTGTCCAGCATCGAACAAATCCGCTCGCAGAACAACAGGGCGCGTTCTTCCACCTTGTCGCCGGCCAGCAGAATGGCGAACTCGTCGCCGCCCAGGCGCGATGCGCTGTCCAGCGGCGTCAGCAGGGGTTCGATTTTCAGCGTGAATTCCCGCAGAACCGCATCGCCTGCCGCATGGCCGAGATTGTCGTTGATAGCCTTGAACCGGTCGAGGTCGATGAACAGGCAGGCCAGTTCACTGCCGTTCCTGTCGGCATCGCGGATCTGCACGTCGAGAATGGCTTCGAAACCCTGACGGTTGAAGAGGCCGGTCAGATGGTCGGAAATGGCCTGCTGGCGGTTACGTTTTTCCGACTGGCGCAATTCGGTCACGTCAGTCATGACGCAAAGATATGTGCCCTGATGTGCGTTGCCGGAATCGAGGGCTTTTTCAAGGATGAGGGCGTCCATAACACTGCCATCCATGCAATGAAAGCGCACGGTGATGCCCGCATGTGCTGCGTCCGGCGATTGCTGTGCCACCTTGCGCTGCTGGAACATTGACCGGTCATCCGGGTGGATGAGATCGGCGAAGTTGAGGCCGAGTATTCTGGCGCGATCGTAACCGGTCGCCTGCACCCAATAGTCGCTGACCGCGGCAATCCGGTCGTATCTGTCGAGCGAGAACAGCATGGCGGGCGTGCGGTTATAGATTTCCGTCTTCCGCTCATGGGCGTGCTTGATTTCCAGCTCTTCCTTTTCAAGCTGGGTCTGCATTTCGTTGAAGCTTTTCGCCAGCCTGCCGATCTCGTCTTTCGAGCGCCAGTCGACGTGGTGGCGAGAGCCGACGCGCCGCGTCGCCTCTATCGCCGCCGCCAGCCGCATCAGCGGGCGGATGACCATGAAGCGGTTGCCGGCGATGGCCGCAAGAACGGTGGTTAGAACGGCAAGGATGAAAATCGTGATGAATGCCAGCTCGGTCCGGCTAAGGGAGGTCAGAAGGCCGACATCGTCGTAATAGACCGTCAACTGCCCGACGGTGACGACACCGTTCGTGGTCTTGTAGGTCACTTCGCGCGTTGTCGAGGCCGCATCCTGAACGAAGTCGCTGCCGGCCGTCTGGATGATATCGAGCTGGCCGGAGGTATCCTTGACCTCGACCATGCGGATCACGGGGTCGGAAACGAGGGTTCCGGTAATCTGGTTTATGGTGTCGTCGTCGAGATCCCACAGGGGCCGGGCAAGCGCCTGCGCATTCGTCGACAGCAGAATCTCAAGGTGATTGCGCTGGCTACGGATAGCCTCGTGATAGGAGAGTGTCAGCAAAAGGGTGAAAAGCGGGGCGACCACTGTAAGAAGTGCACCGGAAACAATCGCGATAAAGCGACTTTCGACGGAATGAGCCATGTTCGATTGCAGTACCCTCTACCCCAGAATGACTGCGCCCCGTTTCCGCCCGTCCGGAGATACATCCGTGAGGTTTCGGCAAAGGCCTTGTGTCCTCACTGTATTTCTTCAACCCGCCCGGTGTTTTCACGATAACGCAATGGGCATCGTTTCATGGAATTGTTAATTGACGCTGAAACGGGCCTGGCATGATGCGCGCGGCGGAAGGTTTCTGTTTTTAAAGTTCATAAAAACTAAAAGGCCCGTTCCGGAAACGGAACGGGCCTCAAAGCTCAAATCGGATTGGCCTTGCGGCCACCGATTATTATGCGGAAGCTTCGTCGGTTGCTTCTTCAGCAATGCCGCCAGCCGGAGCAACGATCGTTGCGATCGTGAAGTCACGGTCGGCGATCACAGGCGTGATGTTCTTCGGCAGCTTCACATTCGAAATGTGAACGTTGTCGCCGATCTTCAGACCGGAAAGATCAACCGTGATGAATTCCGGAATGTCGTTGGCCGGGCAGTGGAATTCCACCGAGTGGCGAACGATGTTCAGAACGCCGCCGATCTTGATGTCCGACTTTTCTTCGTTGACGAAGTGAACCGGAACTTCAACGTTGACGAGCGTGTTGCCCGTAACGCGCAGGAAGTCGACGTGCATCGTGAAGTCGCGGACCGGATCAAGCTGGTAGTCCTTCGGCAGGACCTTGATCTTCTGGCCGTCGACGTCGATGACTGCAACCGTCGTCATGAAGCCGCCGGCGTGGATACGCTTGGTTACTTCGTTGGTCGACAGAGCGATGGAAATGGGGGCCTGCTTGTCACCATAGATGACAGCGGGAATCAAACCGTTGCGGCGAAGTTCACGAGAGGACCCCTTACCAACTCGTTCGCGCGCCTCGGCCTTGAGCTCATACGATTCTTTGCTCATGGCAATTCCTTTCGAGGTTATATGGAGAGTTCACGCCGAACAGAGCGGCCTGAACTGGAGAGGCGCTCGCGCCATCTCGCCCGCGTTGCCTCCAAGGGTGTCTACACGGGTGCGGGCGCTATAATACAAACGGAAGATAAAGACAAGAGCGGCGCGGTTTTCACGGAAGTTGCGCGATGATTTTATTAGCTCTGTCTAATTCACTCGTGCGTTGCAACTTTTAATATATGCTTATCCATTCATATAAACCCACTGCAAACCTGGCAAATGATAAGGCTGCCCGGAATTCCAATTGTGTAGATGATAATGTTTAAAGTTCTCCAGTGCCTCACCGTCGATCATGACTTCCGATACACCATAGCAGCGGTCTTCGTCTGCATGCTCGGAAGTTTCGTCACGATGCGTCTTTTTTCGAGGGCGCGCCTGGCGACGGGATGGCAAAAGGTCAACTGGCTGTTTCTGGCCGGCGTCAATGGCGGGGCGGCGATATGGACTACCCATTTCGTGGCGATGCTGGGTTATGTTGCCGCAGGCGATGTGGGTTATGATCCTTATCTGACCGGGCTTTCGCTTCTGATCGCCATTACCACGACGACCACCGGCTTTGCCATTTCCGCCTACGGCGGACGCACCGCGCTGGTGGAAGCGGGCGGGGCGACGGTCGGTCTCGGCATTGCGGCCATGCATTATACCGGCATGGCTGCCTATCAGATTCAGGGCATGCTTTTCTGGAACCAGACCTATGTCATCGCCTCGCTGGTGCTGGGGGCAGTGTTCGGCGCCATCGCGGTCAATCGGATTGCGCGTCCCATCAACCGGTTCTGCCAATATAGCGCGGTGGCGTTTCTCATTCTGGCGATCGCCTCGATGCATTATACCGGCATGGCCTCGATGGTGTTCGAGTTCGATCCGCGCATCGTCATTTCGGAAAACCTGCTGCCGCCGGCCATCATGGGTGGGGGCGCGATTGCGGTGACGCTTCTCCTTTTGGCGCTCGGGCTTTCCACCTATGTCATCGACGCCCAGTCTACCCAGCAGGCGGTTGCCCGCTACCGTCATCTTTCGCTGCACGATCCGTTGACGGGCATTCCCAACCGGGCGGCATTCATCGAGCATCTCAACCGCCGCACGCGACATCTTTCCATGGGGGCGCATACGGCGCTTCTGTCCATCGATCTCAACCGTTTCAAGGAAATCAACGACGTTCACGGCCATGCGGCGGGCGATGCCGTGCTGCGCGCCATTGCCGACCGGGCAAGTTCCGTTCTGAAAGCCGGGGAGTTTCTGGCGCGCATGGGCGGCGATGAATTCGTGGCGATGACCCACTCCTATTATACCCGTGCCGATGGCGCGGAATTCGCCCAGCGACTGATCGAGCAGATCAGCAAGCCGGTCGATTGGAATGGGCAGACATTTTCGGTTGGCGCGAGTGTGGGCATATCGGTGCGCAATACCAGCGCCGTCGACGCCGATACGCTGATGGCGCAGGCCGATGTCGCCATGTACCGGGCAAAAAGCGGGACCTCGGACACGATCTGCTTTTACGACAAATCCATGGACGAAGCCGCGCGCGAGCGCAACGCGCTTGCCATTGCCATGCGCAGCGGCCTCGCCAATAACGAGTTCGAGCTTTATTACCAGCAGCAGAACGATACCAGGAGCGGCAGCATCGTCGGTTTCGAGGCGCTGCTGCGCTGGAAACATCCCGAGCGCGGCATGGTCTCTCCGGCCGAATTCATTCCGATCGCCGAACAGACCGGTTTCATCGTTGAACTGGGCGAGTGGGTTCTGCGGGAAGCCTGCGCGCAGGCCGCTCTCTGGAAAAAATCGCTTTCCATCGCCGTGAATGTCGCGCCGCAGCAGCTTGCGGACAATGATTTCCCGGACAAGGTCGAGAGAATTCTCCGGGAGACGGCGCTTGCGCCGGAACGGCTCGAGCTGGAAATCACCGAAGGCAGCATCATCGCCGACCATCGCCATGCGCTCACCACGATCCGCAAACTCAAGGCGCTCGGCGTCAAGATCGCCATGGACGACTACGGCACGGGCTATTCCTCACTGTCGACCCTGCAGAGCTTTCCCTTCGACAAGATCAAGATCGACCGCGCCTTTATCGATGGCCTGTCGACCAATGTGCAGTCAGAGGCAATCGTTCGCTCGACGCTCATTCTGGCGCACAGCCTCAATATTCCGGTGCTTGCGGAAGGTGTGGAGACCAAGGCGCATATCGAGTTCCTGCGCCGCGAAGGTTGCCTGCAGGTGCAGGGCTTCTTCTTCGGCAGGCCCGGCCCTTTGACCTCCATCGCCAATCTTGTGGACGACACGTTCCTTTCGCCCGAGGACGAGCCGGAAGCCACCACCACCGGCCAGCGCTATTTCAAGGCGGTCTGATATTCAGGCGCAGCCCGCGGTTGCGCCTGACAATGCCGGTCGCGAAGTTTTTAGTTGAAACACGGACGCTTCCAGCGCACCATCGCCGAAAAGCTTTGGGAGGAGCGTATGCCGACAGACATCGCCCATGCGGACCGCGTGTATGAAACCGCGCGCCAACGTTCCGCAGCCGCAAGTTCTCCGATTGTCGCCTCGTGGCGCCGCTGCATGGTCAAGCACCGTCTCGCACCGGAGGAAAACCGCAAACCGATCTTCCTCAGCGATTTCGAATTTCGTCGCGCCCGCGAAAGTGCGGCCGGCCTGATCGCTGAAAGCACGGATGAACTCGACCGTATTTTTCACAGCGTCGGCAAGTCCGGTTGCTGCCTGCTTTTGACCGACGCGCAGGGCGTTGCGCTGGAGCGCCGGGGTGCAGCGGGTGACGACCGCGAGTTTCGGGCTCTCGGCCTCTGGTCCGGGGCCGTCTGGAGCGAGGCGAGCGTTGGAACCAACGGCATCGGCACGGCGCTTGTCGATGAGCGTTCGGTGGTGGTCTATCGCGACCAGCATTTCTTCACCTCGAACACGGAACTCTGCTGCACCACGGCACCCATCCGCGACCATACCGGCCGGGTGACGGGCGCTCTCGATATTTCCACCTGCCGCGACGATATCAACGAGATGACTTTCTCTTTCGTCACGCAGGCGGTGAGGGATGCGGCACAGCGCATCGAGGGCAATCTTTTCCGCCGGGCCTTTCCCGGCGCGCGCATCGTCGTCGTGCCGACCGGTTTCGGTGCGGCCCTTTCGCTGCTGGCCGTGGATCAGGACGATCTCGTTCTGGGGGCGACACGCGCGGCGCGTATTGCGCTGAAGCTCGACGACAGTTCCATCGCGCAGGGGCTGCCCGCCGCCGATATTCTGCAGGAGCAGCGTCATGATGGCGGCTCCGATCTTGCGGAAGCGGAACGCTCCGCGCTGCGCCGGGTTCTATCGCGCACCAACGGCAATGTCACGCAGGCCGCATCCCTGCTCGGCATCAGCCGCGCCACGCTTCATCGTAAAATGAAGAAACTCGCGGTGCATTGAGGCGACCCGACAGGATATCCGGGCGATAAGGCCGGATCGAAGCGAGTTTGTCGCAGATGTGAGACAATGTGCGATGCGGAACCGCGCCGTGCCACTACCCGCCACGGTCATCTAGGCCCACCTTCCTCCCATGCGGTCCGTTGCGGATCGTTTTCATCAGGGAGGATGAAATCATGAATATTCAGGTTCAGCAGAAAGCCGGCGAAGCGCCCTTCAAGCTGAAATACGGCAACTTCATCGGCGGCAAATGGGTGGAGCCGAAATCCGGCCGCTACATGGATAATCTGTCGCCGGTAACGGGCCACAAGATTTGCGAGGTTCCGCGCTCCGATGCGGCCGATATCGAACTCGCACTGGATGCAGCCCACAAGGCAAGGGAGAAATGGGGCAAGACGAGCGTTACCGAACGTTCCAACATCCTGCTCAAGATCGCCCAGCGCATCGAGGACAATCTTGATCTCATCGCGCGGGCCGAAACCTGGGATAACGGCAAGCCGCTACGCGAGACGACCAATGCGGATATTCCGCTGACGATCGACCATTTCCGTTATTTCGCGGGCTGCATCCGCGCGCAGGAAGGCACGATCGGCGAAATCGACAATGATACGGTCGCCTATCATTTCCATGAACCGCTCGGTGTTGTCGGCCAGATCATCCCGTGGAACTTCCCGATCCTGATGGCGGCATGGAAACTCGCGCCGGCACTCGCCGCCGGCAATTGCGTGGTGCTGAAGCCCGCCGAACAGACACCGGCCTCCATTCTGGTGGTGATGGAGCTTATTGAAGACCTCCTGCCGCCCGGCGTCCTCAACATCGTCAACGGCACCGGCGTTGAAGCGGGCAAGCCGCTGGCACAGAGCAAGCGCATCGCCAAGATCGCCTTCACCGGCTCCACCCCGGTCGGCAAGGAAATCATGCGTTATGCGGCTGACAACGTCACCAACATCACGCTGGAACTGGGCGGCAAGTCACCGAACATCTTCTTCGCCGATGTGATGAACGAGGACGACGCCTTCCTCGACAAGGCGCTCGAAGGTTTCGCCTTCTTCGCGCTCAACCAGGGCGAAGTCTGCACATGCCCCTCGCGTGCGCTGGTCCATGAATCGATCTATGACCGCTTCATGGAAAAGGCGATCAAGCGCGTTCAGGCCATCAGCCAGGACGATCCGCTCAATCCGTCGACCATGCTGGGCGCACAGGCCTCGCAGGAACAGTTCGACAAGATCATGCGCTATCTCGACATCGGCAAGAAGGAAGGCGCCAAGGTGCTGACCGGCGGTGACCGCAAGACGCTCACGGGCGATCTGAAGGACGGCTATTACATTCAGCCGACGGTGTTTGAAGGCAACAACAAGATGCGGATTTTCCAGGAGGAAATCTTCGGTCCGGTCGTTTCCGTCACCACCTTCAAGACGGTGGAAGAAGCACTCGAAATCGCCAATGACACGGTTTACGGTCTGGGTGCAGGTGTCTGGAGCCGCGATACCAATGTCGCCTACCGGGCGGGCAGGGGTATCGAAGCGGGTCGTGTGTGGACCAATTGCTACCACGTCTATCCGGCGGGTGCCGCCTTTGGCGGTTACAAGCAGTCGGGCATCGGTCGCGAGACCCACAAGATGATGCTCGATCATTACCAGCAGACCAAGAACCTGCTCGTATCCTACAGCCCGAACAAGGTCGGCTTCTTCTGAGATCCTCCCCGGAAGCCGGCGGCGGATCGTCATGATTGCAAGCCGCCGGTGTGCTCCCAGGGGCTTCGGCTCCTGGGAGCCCGGATCGGGTTTTCAGGCAAAATAAAAGGCCGGAGGTTTTGCCTCCGGCCTTTTTCGTTGCGGACTATGCCGCGTAGCGTTGTTCGCGGTGCCTGATGGCGCCGACGGAGAATTGCCCCACCTGTTCGGTCAGGCCATCTGCCTCGCTTGCCAGCGAGAAGGCCGCAGCCGTCGTCTCCTCCACCATCGCCGCGTTCTGCTGGGTCACATGGTCGAGTTCGTTGACGGAGGCGTTGATCTCGCCAAGGCGGCCGGATTGTTCGCGTGATGCGGTGGCGATTGCGCCAATCTGGTCGTTGACCGACTGGATGCGTTTCTGGATCTGCTCCAGGCTTTCACCGGTCTTCAGCACCAGCGCCACACCGCTTTCCACATCGCCCGCAGAGGTGGCGATCAGCGTCGTGATGTCACGCGCGGCGGCAGCCGATTTCTGGGCAAGCTCCCGTACTTCCTGCGCCACGACCGCAAAGCCCTTTCCGGCTTCACCGGCACGTGCCGCCTCGACGCCGGCATTCAGCGCGAGAAGATTGGTCTGGAAGGCGATCTGGTCGATGACGTCGATGATCTGGCGGATCTTGGACGACGAAGTCTCGATGCGCTCCATCGCGACGATGGCTTCTTTCACGACGGCAGTGGATTTATGGGCGTCCTGCATGGTTTCCGCCGTCGTTCCGACCGCAACGTCGCAGCGCGAGAGCGAGATATTGACGGCCTGCGTCATGTCGCCAAGTGCTGCTGCGGCTTCTTCAAGAGCTGCTGCCTGACGTTCCGTGCGCCGCGACAGATCTTCCGATGCGCTTTTCAGCTCGCCGGAACCGGAGCGGATGGCATTGGCGCTTTCGCCGATATTGGAGATCGTCGCATCCAGCCCCGCGATGGAGTTGTTGAAGTCGATGCGCAGATGATCGAGCGACGGCACGAAGGATTTTTCAATGCGAAGATCGAGCCTGCCAGCCGCAAGGTTGGCAAGACCGGTCGCAAGCGCGTCGACGGTTTCTTCCAGCTCCCTGGCGCTTCTTGCCTTTTCCATTTCGCGCTGGGCGCGTTCCTCGTCCAGTTCCTCGCTCTTGCGATGGGACTCGGTCTCCATGCGCTGCTTGTCCAGAATGCCTTGACGGAAGGATTCCAGCGCGCGCGCCATGGTGCCGATCTCGTCACCACGGGAAACGGCCTTGATCTCTATATTATTGTCGCCGCCGTTCAGGCGCTCCATCAACCCGGCAAGGCCGGTCAGCGGCCTGGTCAGGCTGGCGGAAACGAAAATGCCGACCAGCGTCATGACCGCGAGAACCGCAAGTGTGGCAAGCGTTGCCCAGAAGGCCAGATCATTGGCGGCTGCGAGAACCTTGCTCTCCTGCTGGCCGATGGCCAGAAGATGCTTCTGTCCGAAGACGGAGACCGGGCGATAAGCGTAAAAGATGCTGCCCGCAGGCGTCTTCGCCATGACCGTTCCGGCTTCGCTTGCGCCCGAAAGAGCCGCGAGGCTTTCTGAAACCGCAACATTCGCGCCGCCCGAGAGCACGCCTGCCCGAAGTTTGCCTTCGGCGCTCAGAAGAACGGCGTCGTCGATGGACGTGCCGGTTTCCTCAGGCGTTACCACCGCGCCGATGCGGTCGGCGGAAATGCGCATGATGACGGCGCCCTTGCGCTGGAGCTGGCCCCAGTTCGAGACCGCAAGCGGCATGCCGATCAGGGCTGCCTCATCGGCCCCACCGTGGCTAAACCCGGTGGTGCTGACAACACCGTCCTTGCCGGCTTCGATGCGGTCGAACAATTCCTTGATCGCGCTGTTTTGCGGTTCCGTCACATTGGTCAGGAAGTTTTTGCCCTTGGTGACGGAGTAGATAATGAGGCCCGTCTTGTCGATGACGTAGATGTCGCTGACCCGGGTGTTACGCCAGACGCTGGCAATGGCCGCGTTGATGGTGGCGTGGCGGATGGCATAGAGCAGCCGCAATCCTTCACCGTTGAAGGAGGCGCGCTCCTCTTCGGATACGCCCTCGCGGCGGAAAGCCTGGATAATCGCATCCTTTTCCGTCGGCACGACAGTGGTCATTGTTTCCAGCGCCTGAGCGATCGCAGCGTTCTGCGACAGCTCGGAAATGCTTTGTTCGACACGCAGCGTATAGGCATCAAGCTGCTTGGACTGGTTTCCCGCAACCGTCTCGAGCCTGATCTTGCTGGCATCGATCAGGCCTGATTTGCCCATCTCGTAGGACAGCAGCCCCACGGCGAGGCACGAAACCAGCGTCGCGCCCGTGACGAGTGCCGCGAATTTAGCCTTGATTGACAATGATTTAGCTTTGACAGCAGTCGGATTTGCACCCGGCATCCTGTTTCCTCCCCCCAAAAGAACGTTGCCGTACCGTCGCAACAATTGTTTACGGTCGCGTTAAGGGGGTTGGGAATTGTATGATTATTTCCCGCATGCCGCGAAAAAATCGCGACCTTCACCGACGCATGCACCGTAATAAAACTGCAATAGTACGGGCGCATACCGAGCCAAGTTCAACGGCTGTTCATATTCATGCAAGCTTTTCGCGCTCCTGCTCTTGCCACTATCGACGATGTTTGCGGAACACCCGCGGATGGATATGACGGAGCCCCTTTGAGATCGATCCCGGATTTCGCCGTTATCGTGCCCATGCATAATGAAGAAGCGAGCGTTGAAACGCTCGTGGCTGAGATTGTTGCTGCCTGCCAGCCGGTCGGTCCGTTCGAGATTATCGTCGTGGACGACGCATCATCCGACCGCACGGCGGATGTGGCGCTTTCGCTTGCCGGGCGTTATCCCATGTTGCGGCTGGTACGGCACGACCGTCAGGGCGGGCAATCGGCGGCGATCCACAGCGGCGTGCAGGCGGCGCGCGCGCCAGTCATCTGTATGCTTGACGGCGACGGCCAGAACCCACCGGACAATCTGCCGGCACTTCTCGCACCGCTTCTGGCTTCCGACGCTCCGAGCCGGCTTGCGCTTGTGGCCGGCCAGCGCGTCGGCCGGCGTGATACGCTCGGAAAACGCCTTTCCTCCCGCTTCGCCAATGGGCTGAGGGCGCGGATATTGAAGGACGGCACGCGCGATACCGGCTGCGGCCTCAAGGCTTTCCGCCGCGATGCCTATCTCGCCTTACCCTATTTCGATCACCACCACCGCTATTTTCCCGCGCTCTTCAATCGCGACGGCTGGCAGGTCGCCCATGTCGACGTCACGCACCGCGCGCGCCTGCATGGCAATTCTCATTACACCAATATCGGCCGCGCGCTTGTCGGCATCCACGATCTGATCGGCGTCGCCTGGCTGCTGCGTCGGCGCAAGCGGGCAAGTTGGGCCGAAACCTTCAAAACGGAGACATCGCCGTGAATGCACCGGCTTTATGGTCCATGCTGCATGTGAGCAGCTGGAAGGAATTTCTCTGGGTCTGCACCGGCTTCATGGGCCAGATGCTGTTCACCATGCGTTTTCTGGTTCAATGGATTTCGTCGGAACGGGCGAACCGTTCAGTCATTCCGGTGGCCTTCTGGTATTTCTCCATCTTCGGTGGCCTTGTGCTGCTGTTATACGCGATCTGGCGTCGCGATCCGGTTTTCATTCTCGGGCAGGCGTCCGGCCTCTTCATTTATGCCAGGAATCTCTGGTTGATTCATGCAGAACGCCGCCAGCATGCATGAGAGTGCGGCTTTGCCATATGCGCAGGCGAGTGAACAGCGCCAGTGGATGACGCTTGCACTCGCGGCAATCGTGCTCGTCACGGTGCTGCGCGTCCTTGGGCTTGCCTTCAACCGCACCGATCTTTTCGTCGATGAGGCGCAATATTGGCTGTGGGGCCGGGAGATGGCGTTCGGCGCCTATTCCAAGCCGCCGCTGATCG
The DNA here is from genome assembly GCA_000949895.1 of Agrobacterium arsenijevicii. GTDB lineage: Bacteria > Pseudomonadota > Alphaproteobacteria > Rhizobiales > Rhizobiaceae > Agrobacterium > Agrobacterium arsenijevicii. The sequence goes on from JWIT01000004.1 coordinate 52,311, forward strand.
GCTGGATCATTCGCGCGGCTACCATTCTGAGCGGTGGTGAGAGCACCTTCGAGGTGCGGTTGGCCGCGCCGGTAATCCATGGCATAGCGGCCGCGGCGATCCTTGCGCTGGGTCGCATGATCTACGACGCGAAGCTCGCCTCGCTGGCCGCCGTTGTCTATCTGACGTTGCCCGCCGTGACGCTCGGCAGCCTGCTGATCTCGACCGATACGCCAATGATGCTGTTCATCGTGCTGTCGATGATCTGCGTACGCAAGCTCGCGGAAGCACGCGCCGCCGGCACGTCTGCGACGCTCTGGAGCATCGCGCTCGGTCTCAGCTTCGGCCTCGGGCTGATGTCGAAATATGCGATGATCTATTTTCTGCCCTGCTTCATTGCTGCCGGCTGGCTGTGCGTGGGCTGGCGCATCCGTTGGCGTGATGCCGGTATCGCTGTTGTTGTCTGCGCCGCCGTCATTGCTCCCAATCTGTGGTGGAATGCCGCGCATGATTTCATGACCGCGCGCCACACGGCGGACAATGCGAACTGGCATGGCGTCAAGCTGAAAATCGGTCCGGCGCTCGAGTTCTTCTTCTCGCAGGCGGGTGTTGTCGGGCCATTCGTCTTCATCGGCATGATCGTCGCGACGTTCAGGGCGAAAAATGCTGAAACCAGGGCGCTGGTCGTCCTTTCGGTACCGATCGTGCTTCTGATCACCGCGCAGGGGCTGATGTCGCGGGCGCTGGCCAACTGGGCGGTCGGGGCCTATGCGGCGGGTGTGCTTCTGGCGGTGCCGGTTCTGGCATCCCGGCGCTGGCTCACCGTTTCCACCCTCGTGCTTGGCGGTATCGTCGCCATCGCGCTGCCGCTGATGACGATTTCCGGAACGGAATTGCGCCTGCCGAACGGCGAACTGGCGATGAAACGTTATCTCGGCAGCTCGGAACTGGTGTCGACCGCCCTGTCACGGGCGCGCGAGGCGGGGGCGGATGCAATTGTCGCTGCCGATCGCTCTATTCTCGCCGAGCTTTTTTATCAGCTGCGGGACGAAAAGCAGGTGTTGCGGCGTGCGCTGCCTGAAACCGGCGTTCCTTCCAGCCACTACGCGCTTCTTTACCCGCTGAAGGCCGGAGAAGCGGCCAATGCCGTGTATCTCGCGAGGTCGGACAGCCTGCCGGGCTGTCTCAACGGCGAGGCGCCGCTGTCGACCTGGGTTGGCGGGCTGGGCTCCTTCGAAGGCCAGACAATTGGTCTCTGGCGGCTGCCGCCGCAATGCATCCCGGAGGCAACCGATGGACGATGATCTCTCGCATATGCGGATCACGCTCTGGGTGACATTCGCCACATTGGCGCTTGTCATCCTGTTTGCGACCTTCCCATCCATCGATCTCAAGTTCTCCTCCCTGTTCTTCTCTCCCAATGGGGCCCTGTGGTCCGGCCGTGAGCCGCTTCCCGAATGGTTCCGCGACACGTTGCGCGAGCTGACCGAACTGGCCGCTCTTCTAGCCTTCATCGTTCTGGTCGGCAACATCCGGCTTGGCTCGCTACAGCGCACCGGCTGGCGCGTCTGGGCCTTCCTCTGCGGGCCTGTGGTTCTCTGCGCCGGGCTTCTGGTAAACGGGGTGCTGAAGGCCAATATCGGCCGCGCCCGGCCGTTCAGCGTCGCTGATTTCGGTGGACAGCAGCTTTTCACGCCGCCTTTCCAGTTCAGCACGCAATGTCATTCGAACTGTTCGTTTTCCTCCGGGGAAACGGCGCTCATAGCGTGCTTTTTCCTGCCGCTCTGCGCGCTTGTCTGGCACCGCCTGCAATGGGGTGGGCGTCTTGTCGTAGGCGGAACTGCTGCCGGAGCGATCATCCTCATGTCCGGTCTGCGAATTGCCGCTGGCGGGCATTTCCTGAGCGATGTGGTGATGTCCGTCCTGTTTTCTGCCCTGACGACGCTGTTTCTTTACCGGGCGCTAGCGATTGCTCGTCACCGTCATCTGTTTACCGGCGATGCCGTTATGGCCGATACAGTCAGCCTGTGGCGCAATGGTAGCCATGCCGTTCGCGCCCGCGTTCGGCGCTGGTGGCCGAAAATCAAGGCCGCCGCCACACGCCTGCAACGACCGCCGGATGCGGGTACGGCGTCTTCCTGAGCAGCGGTTAAGCGCATTGCGGCTGCTGCGGCCCTATATGGCTAGAAGTTGATGGCGAACGTTGCGGATTATCTCGACGTCATCCTTGGGCCTGTCCCAAGGATCTAAATACACCGATAAAATCAATGTGTTGCAGATCCTCGGGACAGGCCCGAGGATGACGGAAGAGTGGTTTTCGGATTTTGCCGTCATCAGGCATCTGCATTCAGCGGACGCGATTTAAAAATGTGCCTCCGTCTGCCCGGTTTGCACATTTCTCTCTTCCACGATCGATCCCTGTTCCCGGTCGGATAAACGGGACCGGGAGCGTATCAGTCGAACAGGCCGGAAACCGACTGTTCCTGTGCGGTGCGATTGATCGCTTCGCCAAGGAGGCCCGCAGTGCTGATCACGCGGATATTGTGCGCGGACTGGACGCTGGTGGTCGGCTGGATGCTGTCGGTGATGACGAGTTCGCGCAGCTTCGAGGAGGCCACGCGGGCAACCGCGCCGCCGGACAGCACGCCGTGCGTGATATAGGCGGTGACGCTGGTAGCGCCCTTTTTCAGCAGCGCTTCGGCCGCATTGCAGAGCGTGCCACCGGAGTCGATGATATCGTCGATCAGGATGCAATCCTTGCCGGAAACGTCGCCGATGACGTTCATGACTTCGGATTCGCCCGGACGGTCACGGCGTTTGTCGACGATTGCCAGCAGACAGTCCAGACGCTTGGACAGGGCACGGGCGCGAACCACACCGCCGACGTCAGGCGAAACGACCATGACGTTGTTGGTGTCGTAATGGTCCTTGATATCGCGAGCCAGAATGGGCGCTGCGAAGAGGTTGTCGGTCGGAATGTCGAAAAAGCCCTGGATCTGGCCGGCATGAAGATCGAGCGTCAGGACGCGGTCGGCGCCGGCTTCGGTGATCAGGTTGGCGACGAGCTTGGCGGAAATCGGTGTGCGGGGGCCGGCTTTGCGATCCTGGCGGGCGTAACCGAAATAGGGAAGTACGGCCGTGATGCGCTTTGCCGAGGAGCGGCGCATGGCATCGATCATGATGAGCAGTTCCATCAGATGATCATTTGCCGGAAACGATGTGGACTGAACGAGGAAAACGTCCTCGCCGCGCACGTTTTCACTTATTTCTACGAAAATTTCCTGGTCAGCAAACCGCTTTACGGTGGCATTTCCCAAGGGAACGTTGAGATACTTGCAGATCGCTTCGGCAAGGTGCCGGTTCGAATTGCCTGCGAAAACCTTCATTGCGCCCGCCTGTTTCCATGCAATCGCCTTGCGCCACGGAAAAGTGTTTGCCGTAACCAAGCGTCGTTCAAGGGGAGGAACATCCGGCTGAAAAGCCTTTGCCGGATACGCCTTGTTGCCATGCGCGCCTTAATAGCGTTGTTGCTTCCGATTGCAAGAGGACTCCGCGCTTTCGCAATGATTTTCGTGAAATCTCTGTGACTTCTCCCTCCGTTTCACCTCATCCGCGTTGAGACTGCTTCCAAGACGTATAATCGTTGAGTGTTTTTGCGGCGATATCCTGCATGACCTTGTCGTTGACGGCGGCCCATGGATCGCTGCCCCTGGCGGCCACCGTTTCCTGTCCTTGAAGGCGATGAAGCCGCACACCATTGGCGTCGAGAACGTCCCAGACGTAAACGACATTGACCTTGCCGCCATCGGCGAAGGCGGAGAAATACCCCTTGAGGATGTTATCGGCGGAATTGTCGTTGGAAGCGCGGATGGTCAGCCCCTTTGCACGCGCTTCGGCACCCAGTTGTCGTGATAGCGGCGTGACAGCCTGAACGGGTGCACCGATGATCGGCAGGAAGCGGATGGTGTTTCCGGAACCGGCGGGGGCAAGTGCTGCCGTCTGCTGCGAAGGTGGCGGCTGGCTGTTGCCGGGTGCGCGGCCCGCGGGTTGGCCGGCAGGCTGGTTCTGGCCAAGCGGTTCGCCGTACTGGCTGCCATTGGAAATCGCCTGTGCCTGCGCCTGCAAGGAGTTCTGTGGCGCATAGGCGGGCACGGAAGAGGCAGTTGCCGGTGCGCCCGCAGGCGCGCGGTCGGCGGCGGCGGCCATCTGGTCGAGATCGCCCTGCGTCACCGGTGTCGATTGCGAACCATTGTGGCCGACATTCACCTGTGGCGTCAGCGCCTCCGTGGTGTTGCAGGCCGACAGGGCCAACACCAGCGCCGGAATGACGAGGACCGGAACGACAAGGCTAAACCCCGTCCGGTTCATGCGACTTTCCCTCTCATGTTCCGCTCCTTCTTGCCCAAGGTGGCGGCAATGTAGGGCGGGTTTTCCCGCTCTGTCAAACCCGGTGCCGATTTAAGCTGTGAGAAGATCGAGGCTGTGACGCGAGAGAGGCTCAGGCGCACCCTCCGTGGTCAGATAGGTCTGGCCGAGCGTCATGGCGGTGCCGGAATCGGAATCCATTACAATAATGTGCACGAAGAGCGTCATGTCGCTGGCGATCTCCTGCGGATTGCCGGCGTGGAACATCTGATGCTCCATCCATGACGGGGAGAAACGCGCACCCAGCGAATAACCGCAGGAGTTCAGCCGGTGGCGGGTCAGTCCGCGTTCGTCCATGACGCGGGCATGCACGTCGAAGACATCGCCGAAGGTCTTTCCGGGCCGCAGCACCTCTTCGATGGCGATAAGGTTTTGCAGGCAGGCGTTATAAAGCTCCTTCTGGCGGAAATCCTGCTCGCCGATCACCACCGTGCGCATCATGGCGGCATGGTAATGGGCGCTGACACCCGCCCATTCCAGCGTCAGCTGGTCGTTGGCGTCGAGCCTGCGGCGTCCGGCCTTGTAACGGCACAGCAGCGCATCTGCGCCGGAGCCGATGATGAATTCGTTGGCGGGATAATCGCCACCGCCGGCCAGAACCGCTCCCTGCATCGCCGAGAGGATCGCTGCTTCGTCCGCGCCGGGCTTGATGAGTTCGAGCGCCGCATCGAGCGCCTCATCAGCCAGTTGGCCCGCCTTCTTCGCATAAGCGATCTCGGCGGGGCTTTTGATGAGCCGCAAGGTGCTGACCAGATAGGAGGCGTCGATCATCTGGCAAAAGCTGGCAAGCTGGTTGTCCAGCAGACGCGCGACACGTCCGGTCATGCCATGGGTGTCGTACTCTACGCCGATCTTCGCACCGAGGAGGTCGAGGTCGCTGAGCAGGTTTTTAAGATCGAGCGTCGGGTCGGCATTGGGCCGGTCGACCCAAACGAGAATATTTTCGATCGTCGAGGTATTGCGGGCCTGCCGCATATCCGCCGAACGGGTCAGAAGCGTCATGGAGCCGTCCGACTTGACCACGAGCGTCTGGAAGAAGCAGTAACCGAAGGTGTCGTAGCCGGTCAGCCAATACATGCTTTCCTGGGCGAAAAGCAGGATGGCGTCCAGCTTCTCCTCCGTCATTTTCGCAATCAGCCGCTCGCGGCGGGCATCGAATTCCGAAAGCTCGAAGTGCAGGGCCATTTAGTCCTCCAGAATTGCGATTGCGGAAATCTGCCGCCCGTAATCGGGCTCGGCCCGGTGGGTCGTGCGGCGGTAGGAATAGAAGCGTTCTTCGTCGGGATAGGTGCAGAGGCCGAGGTTTTCCGCTCTCACGCCAGCCGCCAGCAGACGATCCACGGTAAATTGCTTGAGATCGAACAGCGCATGGCCGCCTTTTTCCGATGCGGTGAAGTAGGCCGCATAGGCTGGATCGAAATCGGTGAAGCGCGCCACATATTCGGGCCCGACCTCGTAATTGGCCTGGCTGATGGAGGGGCCGAGCGAGGCTGCGATGCGTTCGCGGTTGGCGCCCAGTCTCCTCATGGTCTCGATGGTGTTTTCGAGTACGCCGAACAATGCGCCCTTCCAGCCGGCGTGGGCGGCACCAACAACGCCCGCTTCGGCGTCAGCAAACAGGATAGGGCCGCAATCGGCGCTCAGCACGCCAAGCACGAAACCCGGCGTCGCCGTCACCATCGCATCTGCCTGCGGGCGGCTGCCATCATAGTTTTCATCGACCACGAGGACATCAGGGGAATGGACCTGGTGGACGGTGGCGAGGCGCTCTGGCGACAGGCCGAACCATTGCGTCACGCGGCGACGGTTTTCATGCACCAGCTCCGGTTCGTCATTCGAACCGAGGCCGACATTGAGACCCTGATAAAGCCCCTCGGAGACACCGCCCTGTCGGGTGAAGAAACCGTGACGAACACGGTTTTCACTCAAGGCGGCGAGCAGGGGGCTCTGGATGGGGAGCGGCAGCGTTTCGTTCTGCATGGTGCGGGAGTTCCTTGGAGAATGTCGCTGTTGGCCAGTGGGATGCGTTAAGCGAGATGTTTCCTGTTGCCACGGCGTTGCGGGGCGTTTGTCTGGTGCAGTGTGCCTGCGTTTCGCTTGCGTCGTTCTGGGCCGATGTTGGCCCAGAGGTGATTGCACTGTCAATCCACCGCGCGAAACGGCATGAGATGGAGCGCGGGACTTGAAACGGCGATGACCTTGAAAAGTTCCCCCATCCTGCCGGCGCCTTCGCCGGCGAGGCGGTTGACCGCTTCGGCGATTTCAAGCGTCTGGTCGGGTGTCGCCTTTGCGGCAAGGGCTGCTGCCCGTTCCTTGAGACCAAGACCATAAAGAAAGTCGCCCTGCCTGATGCCGCCGTTGACATGCACGCCGGTCGCTTCGGCTGTCCTGATAAGACTTTCGAAATCGACATGGCTGGTCAGATCGGCTTGCCCGGGATGCGAAAGCGGCGGGTCGAAGGCGTGGTTGCGCATGGCCTGCAGGGTGTCGCCATATCCGGCGACGAGATGGCCGTAATCGATGGCGAGCGCCGTACCGCCGTGGACGGACAGGCGCTGGCAGATCGCCGTCATCACGGCTTCGCGGGCAGGCGAAATTTCAAATATGGTGCCGATCGGCTGCCGCTCAGGCAGGGGCGGCAGCAGCGTCGGGTCGATGCCGGCAAGACCCGTCGCGAAGACGAGTTCGTCATCGGCACCAAGGCTGACTACCCGTTCGCGGAAACCCTGCGGCGTCCTCACGAATTGCCGGATCGGGATGGCGTCGAAAAGCTCGTTGGCGACGAGAAGCAGGAAACCATCAGGCACATCGTCGAAGCTTTCATGCCATGTCAGCCTGTCCGCATGCGGCGCCAGCGTTTCCTTCTGGATGGCGGAAAGGCGCGGGCTGGTCTCGACCAGATGCACCCGCATCGTTTCGTAAAGCGGCGGGGCGATGCGGCGGATGACGCGCAGCATGTCGGACATCATCGTGCCGCGGCCGGGGCCGATTTCCACCAGCTGCGTCTCTGCGGGCGCCCCGTGACGCTGCCAGGCATGGACCACGAAAACGCCGAGCATTTCGCCGAAAAGCTGGCTGACCTCAGGCGCAGTGATGAAATCACCCGAGCGACCGAAGGGCTCGCGGCTCTTGTAATAACCGTGTTCAGGATCGGCGAGGCAAAGCGAGAAGAAATCGGTGACGCTAAGCGGGCCGTTCAGGCGGATGAGGGATTTGATGCGTTGCGCAAGCGGTGTCGTCATGGCAGGCCATACCGCTTAGGTGCTTGTTTTCGCGCGCTGTGCACGCAGGACCGCCCAGAGGCCCAGAAGGAACATCGGCGTTGACAGCACCATGCCCATGGTCAGCCAGTTGCCGGCCAGATAACCGATCTGTGCATCCGGTTCGCGGAAGAATTCCACGAAGATGCGCGACAGCGCATAACCGCAAACGAAGATGCCCGTGACAATGCCGGGTGTTTTCAGCGCCTTGAAGGCGTAGATGGCGACCGCCAGAACGGCGAGGAGCACGAGGCCTTCAAGGCCCGCTTCGTAAAGCTGGCTCGGGTGCCGCGCAAACGGGCCGCCGGTCGGGAACACGACTGCCCACGGAACGTCAGCGATACGTCCCCACAATTCACCATTGATGAAATTGGCGATACGCCCGAACAGCAGGCCAACGGGCGCGACGGCTGCAATGATATCGAACATGCTCCAGACCGGAATACTGTTCTTGCGGGCAAAGAGGATCATGGCGATGGTCGTGCCGATCAGGCCGCCATGGAACGACATGCCGCCGTTCCATATTTCGAGCGCCCTTATGGGATTGGCGGCGACGGCGCCAAGATCGTAAAACAGGATGTAGCCGATGCGCCCGCCAAGCACGATGCCACCGGCCGCCCACAGGATGAAGTCATCAAGATGCTGCGCGGAGATCGGCGACGTGTCGTTCGGCCAAAGGCGTGCCGCCAGCGCAAGGCGGCGGGCATAATACCAGCCGAGCATGATGCCGGCGACATAGGCAATGCCATACCAATGGATCGCCAAAGGCCCAAGGGACAGGGCAACCGGGTCGATATTCGGAAATGGCATGATGGCAAGTTGGGTAGGAGCGGCTAACAATCGGTATATTCCGTCATCGTTGCTGGGCGGACAACAGAGTGACCTGTTGCCTCAAGGAGCCGGGCGATGATGCTCACCGGTCTCTTTACGCGAGGAAAATGGCGATTGCCGCCCCGGCGGTCAAGGTTATTCTTCAAGCGAGGCTTTGAGATACCGAAGGCCGCCGCCGCCGCCCGCAAATTTGCGATTTTGCTTGCAAGGCGACTGTCGAGTGCCTACCTGAAAGTCATCAACAGCAGGGAACGGAATGCTCCCTGAACCGACGAAGGAACAGCGCCATGAGCACGACAGGCACCAATCGTTTTCTGGATGAATTCGCCAAGCTGATGACCGATGCGGCAGGCGCAGCGCAGGGCGTGCGCAAGGAAGCGGAAGCCGCCTTTCATGCGCAGGCGGACCGTTGGCTGAACAGTCTGGACGTGGTCCGGCGCGAAGAATTCGACGCTGTGCGCGAAATGGCCATCCAGGCGCGCGATGAAAACGATGCGCTGCGCGCCCGCATCGAGGCTCTGGAAGCAAAGCTTTCTGCTGCCAAGGATTGATTCTTTAGCGCTTTTTCCTGACCGGTCCCGGATCGCTTGCGATTTCGGGACTTTTTGTTTGCGGGTCATGCAACCCGAATTATTCTCGGCCTATCCGGATCGGCCTCTCTGGTTAATTTTTTGAGGCCTGTGGACACTGCCAAAAAACGCAATTGCCAGAGTCGCTTATGTATCTCGCCTGAGGTGATGGGGGAGAAGATATCCACTGCTCAAAAAGCAAAAATGGCGACCGAGGGGTGGCAGCAGGACTCGGCCATTATACACTGATTTTAAATGATGATTCGAAACGAACCTGGTAAGCTCCACACAGGGTGAATGTGTTAACTCTGTTGGTGTCGGGCAATCGTCTCAAGTGTTGAATCCGGTTTGTGTGTGCGTTTTGTGCCCGGCGTTCAAAACAGAACATCCATACCGGATGAGAAGGTGCCGCATGAGCCTGATAGAATTTGTAATTGAGCGCCAGTCCAATCCCGTGGACATGATCGAGATTGTCGCCGCCTCGAACGACTGGTCGTTCGAGCGTTCCGGCGAAGACGAGATCGCCATGACGGTGGCTGGTCACTGGGCCGATTATCATATCTCCTTCTCGTGGATGGAAGACTTCGAGGCCCTGCATCTGGCTTGCGCCTTCGATATCAAGGTGCCGGACCAGCGCGTCAACGAAGTCATTCGCCTGCTGTCTCAGATCAACGGTCAGGTGCTGATGGGTCATTTCGATCTGTGGCGTCAGGAAGATGTGGTGATCTTCCGCCAGTCCCTGCTTCTGGCCGGTGGTGCTGAACCGAACAACCAGCAGGTGGAAGTGCTGCTTTCCAGCGCGCTTGAGGCTTGCGAACAATATTATCAGGCATTCCAGTTTGTCGTCTGGTCCGGGCTGGATGCGAAAAGTGCAATTGAAGCGGTCATGTTCGAGACCGTCGGAGAAGCTTAAAAATGGTCTACAAGGCTTCCGGTCCGCTCGTCCTCGTAGGCGCGGGCAATATGGGCGGCGCTTTGCTTTCGGGCTGGCTGAAAAAGGGCGTGGCGGGATCGCAGGTGGTCGTTATCGATCCGCGCCCGTCCGATGCCATGCGCACGACGATTGCGGAAGCCGGTGCCGCGCATAGCGAAAGCGTGCCTGACGGAGTGACCGCGGGCATTCTTTTTGTGGCGGTGAAACCGCAGATGATGGAAGCCGTGCTGCCTTCCCTCAAGCCCTTGCTTGGACCGGATACCGTTGTCGTTTCGATTGCTGCCGGCACGACCATCAGTACTTTCGTTTCGCATTTCGGTTCTGTCGCCGCCGTGCGGGCCATGCCCAACACGCCCGCCATGGTGGGTCGCGGCGTGACGGGAGCCTATGCCAACGAACTGGTGACGCCGGCGCTTAAAGCCGTGGTCGACGGTTTGCTGAAAGTCAGCGGCCCTGTCGAATGGGTGGAAGCCGAAAGCGACATCGATGCGGTGACTGCGGTTTCGGGTAGCGGCCCGGCCTATGTCTTCTATCTGGTGGAATGCATGGCGGAAGCCGGACGCAAGGCTGGCCTGCCGGCGGATGTGGCCATGCGTCTGGCACGCGAAACGGTGGCCGGTGCGGGCGAATTGCTGCATCAATCCCCTGACGAGGCTGCGCGTCTGCGCCAGAACGTGACCTCGCCGGGCGGCACAACGGCTGCCGCACTTTCAGTGCTGATGGCCGATGACGGTATGCAGCCTTTGTTCGACAAGGCGGTCGCTGCGGCGAAAAAACGCGCCGAAGAACTGGCTGGTTGAAGCAGGCTGGCGGGAGCAGGGCATGAGCGGTGAAATTTCCTATGCCGATTTCGAGAAGGTCGATATTCGCGTCGGTACGATCATCGAGGCGGAACCTTTTCCGGAAGCGCGCAAGCCGGCGATCAAGGTGAAGATCGATTTCGGGCCGGAGATCGGCATCAAGAAATCTTCGGCGCAAATCACGGTGCATTATACGCCGGAAAGCCTTGTTGGACGGCAGGTTCTGGGCGTGGTGAATTTTCCACCACGCCAGATCGGCCCGTTCCGCTCCGAGGTTTTGACGCTGGGTTTTGCCGATGGCAACGGCGACATCGTGCTTGCAGCCGTCGAGCAGCCGGTGCCGAACGGCGAGAAAATGTGCTGAAACAGCGCCTCTTTCCACTCGACCTTTTTGTCTGAGCCGGATTTTCCGAAAACTGCGCTACACCTTTCGGCCCTGTGCTTTATGCCGGGATTTTGACGATCACCCGCAATCCGCCCATCGGGCTGTCATCCAGCGACACGTCGCCACCATGGCTGCGCGCGATATCGCGGACGATGGAGAGCCCAAGCCCCGTGCCCGAGGCATTGAGGTTGCGCGCTTCGTCCAGCCGGAAGAACGGCTTGAAGACATCCTCCCGTGACGCTTCCGGAATGCCCGGCCCATCATCGTCAAACGTCATGATGATGGAGCGTGGCGCCTTGCGGATATCGATATGGAGCTTGGTGGCATAGCGTCGCGCATTCTCCGCCAGATTGGCAACAAGGCGGGAGAGGGCATTCGGGCGCGCGATGATCCGTTCGATATTATAAAGCTCGTAGCTGAATTTCTTGCCGTGCAACTCGAAGTCAAGGTCGATTTTTTCCAGAAGGTCCGGAAGCTCCAGCGTGCCGACATCCTCCTCGACATCGGTGCGGGCGAAGGTGAGATAGGCCTCCAGCATCGACTGCATGTCCTCGACATCCTTGTCTAGCCCTTCGAGGTCCGGATTGTCGCCCGCCAGAGCCAGTTGCAGCTTGAAGCGGGTGAGGATGGTGCGCAGATCGTGGCTGACGCCATTCAGCATGGCGGTGCGCTGTTCCATCTGCCGCTCGATGCGTTCACGCATCAAGATGAAGGCAAGGCCCGCCCGCCGCACCTCGTCCGCGCCGCGTGGGGAATAGGGGCGGATCTTCTGACCCTTGCCGAAATCTTCGGCTGCCTTGGCAAGTGCCTCGATGGGCTTGATCTGCCCGCGCAGGAACAGAATCGAGATCGTGAGCAGAACCAGCGATGCGCCGACCATCCAGACAAGGAAGATATGGGTGTTGGAGGCATAGGCAGCACTACGGCTGGTAAAGACGCGCAGCGTCTTGTCCTCAAGCTGGACGCGGATTTCGACCAGCGAACCATTGCCATAGGTATCGATCCAGAATGGCCGACCGATTTGCTGGGTCAGCTGATTGGCGAGGATCGTGTCCAGAATGGAAAATAATGGCTCAGGTCTCGGGGCTGGCAGATCCGCCTTCGGTTCGATGTAGATGCTGAGACCCAGCTTCTCGCGGGCGATGCGGATGACACGCTGATAATCATCTTCCTCCTCATCGGTTTGCAGAAGCTCGATGATCGCGGCGATGTCACGCGTTACGGCGGAGGAGAGACGTTCCGTCACCAGCTGCCAGTGCCGCTCCATGAAGACGGCGGCGACCACGGCCTGAAGCAGGATCATCGGCAGGATGATGATGAGCAGCGACCGTGTATAAAGCCCGGTGGGCAGCCAGTGACGCAGCCATCTGGTGAAGGCGCGCCAGCCCTTCGCTATGCCGCTCTTTCTGACCGTGCTGAGAAAATCGAGGCTCGCCATGGCTTGTGCGCCCGCCTTTCGTTTGTCCTTGTCAATCCACGCTCAGGCGGTAACCGATGCCACGCACCGTTTGCAGATAGACCGGGTTGGCAGGATCGTCCTCGATCTTGCGGCGAAGGCGGTTGATCTGCACGTCGATGGTTCTTTCGCCCACTTCCGATTCCGCCTCGACCAGTTCGTGCCGCGGAATGGTGTCGCCGGCGCGCAGCGCAAAAAGCAGCATGATCTCCTGTTCGCGATCCGTCAGGCGGATCGTTTCGGGGCCGCGCCGCAATTCCTTCTTGGGGATGGAGAAGCTGTAGGGGCCGAACATGATCTGTTCGATCTTGGGCGTATCGGGCGAGGTGTTGCGCCGCAGGATGTTGTTGATGCGCAGGACCAGCTCGCGCGGATCGAACGGCTTGGCGAGATAATCATCTGCGCCGGCTTCCAGCCCGGCAATGCGGGAATCCGCTTCCGAGCGGGCGGTCAGAAGAATGACCGGCACGGATTTGTTCTCATTGAGCGAGCGGGTGAGCGAAAGCCCGTTTTCTCCCGGCATCATCACGTCGAGAATGAGGAGATCGAAACGGATGCCGATCATCTTGCGCCGGGCTTCGGCCGCATCCGCTGCGACAGTGATGCGGTATCCCTTGTCGCCCAGAAAGCGTTGCAGGAGATTGCGGATGCGGGCGTCGTCATCAACGATCAGCAGGTGGGCGGCATCGTCGTCCGCGGGCGGGAGTTTTGTCGTTGCCGTGGCCATCGTCACTCGCCTTCCCCCGGTGCCGGGCTTCGCATCTGCGCCAGAAACTTGCGAACGCAGGCGCGGGCATCGGGGCCAAGCCCTTCCAGCGCGCGATCGATCCGCCGCGATTGCGGCTCGCTGAGCGCCAGCGCCAGTTCGCGGCCCGTCAGTGTCGGATAAAGCCTGCGCTGGCGGCGGTCTTCGGGGCCTGCCATCTGGCGGATATAACCGTCGTCGATCAATTGCTTGAGCACGCGGGCAAGGCTCTGTTTGGTGATCTGCAGGGTATCGAGCAAATCCGCCACCGTCATGCCGGGCTGCCGGCTGACAAAATAGACCACCCGGTGGTGCGCCCGGCCATATTCCAGCTTTGACAGAATGACATCGGGATCGGAAACGAAATCGCGATAGGCGAAGAACAATGCCTCGATCGTGTCGAAGTCGATCTTGCCGTCGTCAACCTTCGGGAGTGCCGGTATCTGCCTGGCGGCTGCGGTTTTGAGCGATTGCGGTGGCACTGCGGTTCCTTCATATTCTGCGGCTGACATTCGTCGATGCGCCAATATTCTGTAAACATAGCCGAAAATGCGTCCGCTCGGGAGAATGCCGCTGATCATTTTCTGTTGCGGTGGATAATATGCTGCGGGTGCCGGTGCAACTGGAATCCTGAGTGGCCTTTACCGCAAATAGAAAAGAGCGCGGAAAGCCCGCGCTCTTCATTCGTTTCATGCCGCTGTCATCGATCCGGTCTTGAGAATACCGGTTGTGTTTACTGATAGACGTAGACGATCCGGTGCGTCGATGGTTCGACCAGAACCGGCACGTCGTTCACCCGTACGTAGCGATACTGGTAGTTGGGAACTTCGACCAGTCGCGTATCGGAGGGCAGGGTGCTACCCACAGCCACGTCGCCATCGAAGGTGACGGTGTCTGCGGGGTGCTCGTCTATATAGGTGATGACCGTTTCGGGCGGGGCTATCGCGTCAATCTCGCCGACGCGGCCGAGGTTGGGATCGCCGGGATTGGGTTCGGCCTGTACGCTCGAAGTCTTTTCATAGGTCACGATCGGGACGCTGAGTTCCGTGCGACGTTGTTCGAGAATGACCGGAGAGCCCTCATACAGGACATTCAGATAATCGGCATGCGCCCAGCCGTTCAGGCCGTTGACCTGGATGCGGCACCAGCTGCTGCCTTCCGTGCAGCCATCGAGAACCGCATTGCTTCCACGGGTGGCAAGTCCGACTTCGGGATAGTCTTCACCGGGGCCTGAACGAACGGAAACGTCCGATGCGGTGGTGGCGACCATGGCGGCGTTTGCAAAACCGGCCATCAGGGCGAAAGCACCGCCAGCCATGAGCATTTTAAGCGTCTTGTCCATGTGTCTCACTCCTTTCAAGACTGGAGCTAAAACGTAGCAACCACCACCGCGTTCCACATTTTTCGCGGAAACCCCTCGTTTTTGGCTGGGGTAATTCCGTTATCTAATTGAATATGATGTTGTTTTTAGGCTGGTTAGGGCGATCAAAAATCGACCTCTTTTCCATCGCCATTGTGCCTGAACCGGTCGCAGGTTATAGCAGACGGGATTTGTCAGGCAGGAGTTACGGCATATGGGAAAGTTGCAGGCGGGCATTATTCCGGTCACGCCGTTCGAGCAGAATTGCACCATTCTCTTTGATGAGGACACGAAGGAAGGTGTCGTTGTCGATCCCGGCGGGGATGTGGATGTCATTCTTCAGGTGGTTTCCGAAAACGGCATCACGCTCAAGGAAATCTGGCTGACGCATGGCCATCTCGACCATGCCGGTGGCGCCAAGGAATTGCGCGAAAAACTCTCCCTGTCGGTGATCGGCCCGCATGAGGACGACCGCCCGCTGCTCGAGAGGATCGAGACGCAGGCCGAGAAATACGGCATCAGCGGTCTTCAGAACGTTTTGCCGGACAGATGGCTGAACGAGGGCGACAAGGTTTCCTTCGGGGACCATGTGTTCGAGGTCTATCATTGCCCGGGCCATGCCCCCGGCCATGTCATCTATTACAATCGCGACCAGCAATTTGCCCATGTCGGTGACGTGCTGTTTGCGGGGTCGGTGGGGCGCACGGATCTGCCCGGTGGAAACCACGAGCAATTGATGGCGTCCATTCGCGACAAGCTGCTGCCGCTCGGCGATGATGTCGGTTTTATCTGCGGCCATGGCCCCGGCGGGCGGCTGGGCGAGGAGCGGCGCACCAACCCTTATCTCAAGGGAATCTGAGTTTACGGTCCATATTGACACGCACTGGACGGGCACAAAAAAACCCGGCATTCCTGCCGGGCTTCAACTAGAAATGAAAGCCGTTTTAGGGTTAGCCAGCAATCTGCAGATTGACTGCCTTCGGGCCCTTGCCGCGACGATCCGGTTCCGTGTCGAAGCTCACTTTCTGATTTTCTGAAAGTCCGGACAGGCCAGAAGCCTGTACGGCAGAGATGTGAACAAAGATATCAGCGCCACCATTGTCTGGCTTGATGAAGCCGAAGCCTTTGTCTGTGTTGAAGAATTTTACGGTGCCAGTTTCGGCCATGCATCAGGTCCTTTTCGCTCTGCCCGCGTTCAGCTACAGGCAGCATTACAGTTTTGCCCCGCGAGGGCGTTGGCAGGCAGTTCTTGACTATTGAGAAAAAGGACCTTCACAGCGGGAAGTAATGGCGTTCTCATCCAACGTTTTTCGTCCCACCGCCCGAGGTTTATAGCGTCCCCAGTGCGCAAATTTATAGGCCTTCCCATGCTCGCAAATTGCCCGAACCGCGGTAGATTGCTGCGTTTATCGAAA
This sequence comes from Agrobacterium arsenijevicii, assembly GCA_000949895.1. Lineage (GTDB taxonomy): Bacteria > Pseudomonadota > Alphaproteobacteria > Rhizobiales > Rhizobiaceae > Agrobacterium > Agrobacterium arsenijevicii. The sequence continues at coordinate 68,470 of JWIT01000004.1, forward strand.
ATTGGCAAGCAAAAGTTTTCACGGGCTTTTTGTCAGATAAAAACCTGCGGTAGAATTCTTGCGCACAATCGCACAATTTTTCTGCATATTCGATAATTGATGAAATAATTGCCGGTCGCGCTCGATTTTCCGGGCAAAATTTTGAATGCGGAGGCGCGATTTTTCACCGAAAGCGAAAAATCCGTTCTTTTGGCGTCAGGCCGTTCCGGCAATGGTTTTTTGCCGTTTGCGTGCCAGTTCCGGCACCAGTTCGACGATCAGTATGGCGACGAAAATGATCACACAGCCGATATAACCGGCATTGGAAATGGTTTCCTTCAGGAAAACCGAGGCGAGCAAAGCGCCGAAAAGCGCTTCCGATGACAGGAATATCGCGGCCTGCGGCGCCGTCGTGTAACGTTGGGCCACGACTTGCAGGACGAAGGCGAGGCCGGAGGAAACGAGGCCGACATAGAGTATTTCCGCCAGTGACCCCTCTATGGAAGCCATGCTGATGGGTTCGACTGCAAGGCCGATCATGCAACTAAGGAGAGAGCAGGTCGCGAACTGAGTGCAGGAGAGCGCCAGCGGCCGCCCGCTTTCGGAGACGAAACGTCCGGCGAGCGTGATCTGGATTGCCCAGAAGAAGGCGCAGATGATGCTGAGAATATCGCCCTGCGTCAGTGTCTCGAATGCGCCGCCTGAAAGCAGGAATATGCCGCCCAGCATCATCAGGGCGCAGGGCCAGATGATCCAGTGGGGATGGCGCCGGTAAAGGACGACGGCGATAACGGGCACGAAGATGACGTAAAGCCCCGTCAGGAAGCTGGAATTGGTGACGGTCGTGGTCAGAAGCCCGACCTGCTGGGTGGTGGCGCCGCCGAACAGGGCGACGCCCACGAGAATGAAGCCGCCGATTTCCTTGCGGCGCGGCGGCGACTTTTGTGAGCGGGTTTCCATCAGGGCGAATGGCAGCACGGCGATGGCGGCAATGGCGAAACGCAGGCCGACGAACCAGAACGGGCCGATCGAGGCCATGGCAGAGGATTGCGCGACGAAGCCGCCTCCCCAGATTGCTGCAGCGAGCAGAAGCAGCATATTGGCCTGAATACGCGTCATTGATGGCACCAGCACAGCAGGGGCCGGAAGATCATTCCATCACGGCCTTGGCAATTCGGGGATTTTTGAAACGTCTTTCTGACGGTTTCCCGGGTGCTTTAGCAGCAACATGCCAATGTCGCAAGTCGAGGAGAGGGCGGTTCACTTGTAGCGGCGGGCTTCGTCCTTCAGGCTTTGCCGGGTGAGTGTGAGGCCGCCTACGCCGAGGCTGATGAAGGCGGCGGCCGAAAAGACGATGAGCCACAGGTGGCCGCCCGCGTGCGAGGTAGCCGTCACCTGCGGAATGGAGGAGGTGTGCAGGGTGTCGATCACTTGCGGGGCCGCGTTGGCCGAGGTCGCGATCCCGGCGGCCATGGTGACGACGACAAGAAAGGCCGCGACCGCCATCCAGAGGGAAAACAGCGTTCTCTGCGCCCTTAACCTTTCAACCGATGTCCTGTCGTTGGTAAACATGGCGATCGCCTCTTGTCCCTGTTCTGAAAGGATAAAAGAGGCTTCGAAATGGACGGCTTGGAGACCGAATTCAGGCGTTCCGCGGTATTTATTGCGGCAATATCGTGGCAAGGCCGATTGCGGGCCTGTTTTGCTGCAAATGGCGTCAGAGGCCGCGTTTTCCGAAGGTCCGGGTCTGGCGTGGGGTATGCGGTTCAGCGGGGCGTTCTTCCCGCAGAAATGCCGGTGCCGCACCGCTCCTGTCCGACCTTGGGGAAGGGGAAAAATATCCGCTGCCGAGTTCGGGAAAGCGAGTGTCGAAACTTGTCGGCGCGAGTTCGGGTTTTGCCAGTGCGTAACCCTGCATCAGCAGGACGCCGAGTTCCTCGCAGAGATCCACCTGCCAGCCGGTTTCCAGTCCTTCGAACACAGGCTCTATTCCGTCGTCACGAAACTGGCTGACGATGACGCGCAGCAGGGCGGCGCCAGCGGAATTCTGCATGAAATCACGCACCCAGCCTGCCTCGAATTTCACATAGTCCGGCTTGATGAGTTTCACCCGGTCGATGTCGGAATCGCCGGCGCCGTAATCATCCAGCGCCACGCGAAAACCGATGTCGTGCATATGATAGGCAAAGTCTGCGACCATCTGCGTGTCGGAGGCTTTTTTCTCGGAGATTTCGCAGACGATGCGGTCTGCCGTCATGCCGGCCTCGTGGGCGGTAAGGCGCATGCGCTCCACCTCCTGCCGCATCTTGGCCGGGGTCTGGAACAGGCCCGGATGGAAGTTGACGAAGATGCGGGCGCGCGAACGATTGAGCCTGCCGGTATTGAGGATGTGGATGGTGCGCAGGATGCTGTCGATATTCTCGATATCTTCAGGCGCCACCAGCGAGAAAAACTCACCCGGCGTCACCGGTTCACCGTTGCGATGGGGACGCACCAGACCCTCGAAGGAATCGATGTCGAGCGCGCCGTTCATCGTTCGGCGGAAGATGGGCTGCAGGGCTGATTTAAGGTTAAAGGTATTATAGGCCGTGGACCATGTGCCATCGACCTCGCGGACAAGACTGGAAAAGATGCTTTTGGGCGCCATTTTTCAACCAGCTATAGAGACACGACCTCTAGCTGGCGATTTTAGCCTATCAAGCGTTACTTCCGGGTTAAGGAAGGTTTAAATTCTTCTGAGTGTCACATATGCTGCTTTTGACCTTGAAAGAGCGCCTGTCTTTCGACATAGAAAATGCCGCAGAAGACAAGATTTCCAGCCTCTGCCGATGTCAACCACAACAGGACCGATTAAAAATGGCCTTCCTTGCCGACATTCTCTCCCGCGTAAAGCCATCCGCCACCATCGCTGTTACCCAGAAAGCCCGTGAGCTTAAAGCGAAGGGCCGCGATGTGATCAGCCTTGGCGCCGGCGAGCCGGATTTCGATACGCCCGAAAACATCAAGGAAGCCGCCATTGACGCCATCAAGCGCGGCGAAACGAAGTACACGCCCGTTTCCGGCATTCCGGAACTGCGCAAGGCCATCGCCGACAAGTTCAAGCGCGAAAACGGCCTGGACTACAAGCCGGAGCAGACCATCGTCGGCACCGGCGGCAAGCAGATCCTTTTCAACGCCTTCATGGCCACCCTCAACCCGGGTGATGAAGTCGTCATTCCGGCACCTTACTGGGTCAGCTATCCGGAAATGGTGGCGATCTGCGGCGGTACGCCTGTATTCGTCGACGCCACGCTGGAAGACAATTTCAAGCTGAAGCCGGAAGCGCTTGAAAAGGCGATCACGCCGAAGACCAAGTGGTTCGTTTTCAACTCGCCGTCCAACCCTTCGGGCGCTGCCTATTCGCATGACGAGCTGAAGGCGCTGACGGACGTGCTGGTCAAGCATCCGCACGTCTGGGTGCTGACGGACGACATGTACGAACACCTGACCTATGGCGACTTCAAATTCGTCACGCCGGTCGAAGTGGAGCCTTCGCTTTACGACCGCACGCTGACGATGAACGGCGTCTCCAAGGCCTATGCCATGACCGGCTGGCGTATCGGCTATGCGGCCGGCCCGCTGCCGCTCATCAAGGCCATGGACATGATCCAGGGCCAGCAGACTTCCGGCGCCAGCTCGATCGCGCAATGGGCGGCTGTCGAAGCTCTGAACGGCACGCAGGATTTCATTCCGGCCAACAAGAAGATTTTCGAAGGTCGTCGTGATCTCGTCGTCTCCATGCTCAACCAGGCAAAGGGCATCAATTGCCCGGCTCCGGAAGGCGCGTTCTACGTCTATCCGTCCTGCGCTGGCATGATCGGCAAGACCGCGCCGTCGGGCAAGGTCATCGAGTCGGATGTGGATTTCGTCTCCGAGCTTCTCGAAGCCGAAGGCGTTGCCGTCGTGCAGGGATCGGCTTTCGGCCTCGGCCCGAACTTCCGCATTTCCTACGCCACGTCGGAAGAGCTGCTTGAAGAAGCCTGCAAGCGCATCCAGCGCTTCTGCGCCGATTGCCGCTGATCGGCTCTCTCGATCTTGAAGAAAGCCCGGCAGCGATGCCGGGCTTTTTTTGTTTGGGGAGCTCTCCGCCACTCGAGTCATCCTCGGGCTTGACCCGAGGATCCACAACCCGGAGCGATGGATCCTCGGGTCAAGCCCGAGGATGACGGAGGGCGAGGTTTCAACGCCTTAGTCATATGCTTGAAATTCAGGCAGCGATGCCTGGCTTCTTTTCGTTTAAAGCCCGAGAAACAGCAGCATGATGAAGGTGGCGAAGAGGATGAAATGTGTCATCCCCTCGATTGCGTTGGTTTCGCCGTCATTGAGATTGATGGCGGCGGCGATGAGGGTGATGAAGACCATGACGGTCTGAACCGGCGTCATCGCCATGATAAATGGCTGGCCGGTATAAAGCGCGATACCTTCCATGACTGGAACGGTCAGGATCACCGTCGAGAGCGATGCGCCCATGGCGATGTTGACCACCGCCTGCATGCGGTTGCGCAATGCGGAACGGAGTGCCGTGAGGATTTCCGGCGATGCCGAGATCGTCGCGACCACGACGGCCATCAGGGCGGGTGGCGCGCTCGTGCCCTCGAGGCTCTCGCTTAAGAAGGCCGCCATGAATTCCGCCAGCACGCCGATCAGCACCACACCGGCGATGATGAGGCCGATGGAGAGCGGCACACTGCCTTCATCCTCCTCCTCCGCGTGGCTCTCCGATGATTGCCCGCCCGGATGCGCCTTGCGCGGATAGGCGTAGCTGAAGAAATAGCTGTGCGGGCCAACCTGCATTTTAAGGAACAAGGCATACAGCGCAATCATGGCGACGATGGTGAAGACGGAGTAGACATGCCAGCTTTGATCGGGAATGAATTCCGGCACGATCATCGAGATGCCCATGGCGGTCAGGATCATCACGCCGTAGGTCTTGCCGGAATCGTCATTATAGGGCTGCTCGCCATGGCGAAGACCGCCGAGCAGGGCGGCCAGGCCCAGAATGCCGTTGATGTCGATCATCACGGCGGAATAGATCGTGTCGCGCACCAAAGTCGGTGAGCTGGATTCGCTCATGATGATGGCAAGGATCAGCACTTCCACCGCGACTGCCGACAGCGTCAGTATCATCGTGCCATAGGGGTCTCCGACCTTGGCGGCGAGGATTTCGGCGTGATGCGCAACCCGCACCGAGACCAGAATGATCATCCCGATGAGCGCGATCGCGGCAATGAGCGATGCCGTTTTGCCAGCCTCGAATATCGCATGTTCGGCCATATAGGCGACGATTGCCGCCGGTATGGCCAGAAGCAGCATGCGCTCCTGTTTCAGAATAGAGCCCACCATAGATTTCCCTTCCCCTGAGAGTGTGAGGCTGTGACGTATCGTCCTTCAAATCAAGCAGGATTTGCGCTTGAGTGCTTTTGGTAGGATAGTAGTGCGGTCAAGGACATGCTGCTTATGCCGTGTTGTCCCCTGTCGGGTGCAATGCTTGAAGCGCGGTTGTGGTTGCCATGTCACCTACTGAAGCAGGAGGAACATGCATGACCAAAGTGGTATATGAAATCGTTGAACATGACGGGGGCTTCGCCTACCGCATGAACGGTGCTTATTCCGAAACATTCCCGTCCTATGCCGATGCCGTCGAGGCCGCGCGCATCGTTGCCGCTGAACAGCAGGTGGGCGGCGATGACGAGGAAATCAGCTATCAGGACGAGCGCGGCCAATGGCATGAGGAATACAGCCAGGGCGGTGACCGGCCGGAAGCGGAAGTGGTCGACAAGGTCGCTCCCCCCGCCAGACCGTTCTGATGAAAGGCCTGAGCATTTCCGGCAAAAACGGCATCATCCTCCATGCTTTGCCGGTTTGTTTTATGCAGGTGCGGATACAAGGTCGCGCGGCATCGATGCCGCAACAGCGTTAGCGCCGTTGCGGCGGGGCACCCGGATCGGTTTCCTTGAGATGGGCCTTGAGGCCTTCGACAAGGGCGCTGAACACGGCACGGCATCGTGGCGAGGTCTTGAGATTTTCATGCATCGCGACCCAGGTGTGCAGCGGAATGTCGATTTTCGGAAGGACCTGGACAAGCCGGGGATCCTTGCGCGCCAGGCCGATCTGGCAGACGCCGATACCCGCGCTGGCGCGGATCATGGCAAGCTGGGCGAGATTGCTGTCGGCGCGGATCGCGAAGGAAATTTCTTCCGTGTCCGGTATTTCCGGATCGATAGAGCGCATGCGCTGCACGGCCGCGCGAATGAAAGGCGTCTTGCGGTCGAAGCCGACGAGACGGTGATAGTCGAGGTCGCTCATGGTTTTCGGAGTGCCGGCTTTCGCCAGATAGTCGCGCGTCGCATGAAATCCCAGACGGAAATTGCCGATATAGCGCATGACGATCGCATCCTGCTGCGGTTCGGTCATGCGAATGGCGATATCAGCCTCGCGCCGTAGAAGGTCTTCCAGCGTATCGGAGAGCGAAAGCTCGATTTCAAGCCGGGGGTGAATCTCCTGCATGGCCGTAATGATCGGCGGCAGCATTTCCACACCGATGATGTCAGACGCGCTAATGCGTACGGTACCTTCGATCTTGCCGACTTCGCCGGAGGCCGCCCGCATGAGGGCCGCCGCAGTCGCTGCCAGATTTTCCGCATAGGGCCGGAGCGCCAGCGCCGCTTCCGTCGGCATCAGCCCGTGCGGCGAGCGGATGAACAGCGGAAAGCCGACAGCCTCTTCCAGCGCGCCGATGTGGCGGCCAGCCGTCGGCTGGGTAATGCCGAGTTCGCGGGCGGCGGCGGAAAGCGAGCCATCGCGCAGCACGCTGAGGAAGGTGCGGTAAAAATCCCAGCTGACATCGCGGCTTCTGATCATAAGATTTTGTATAGCGGCTCCACTCATTTCGATAATTTCGTATATCGCCGGATGGGTCGATACTCCAGCCTAGAAGAAGGAGTAATCGCGATGATATATGAAAACCACGCAAATACAGCAGAGAATGACAAGCCCCTGGCCCTGATCGTTGGGGCCAATGGCGGTGTCGGCAGCCACGTCTCGAAGATGCTGCTGCAGCGCGGCTGGCGGGTGAGGGCGATGACGCGCCAGACAGCACCAGCTGATGCAACTGACGGCGTCGAGCGTGTCACCGGCGATGCCATGAACCGGGAGGATGTGGTCAAGGCGGCAGAAGGCGCCAAGCTCATCGTTCATGCCGTCAACCCTCCGGGATATCGCAACTGGGACAGCCAAGTGCTGCCGATGCTCGACAACACCATTGCCGCTGCCGAGGCCAGCGGTGCGAGGATCGTGTTTCCGGGCAGCGTCTATAATTTTGGATCGGATGCCTTTCCGCTCCTGACCGAAGACAGTCCGCAAAAGCCGCTTACCCGCAAGGGCGCCTTACGTGTCGAAATGGAGCGGCGGCTGAAAATGGCGTCGATGCGCGGTGTGCCGGTACTGATCGTCCGCGCCGGGGATTTCTTCGGTCCGGACGCGAAGAATAACTGGTTTTCGCAAATGCTGGTGCGGCCGGGCAAGCCGGTCCGCAGCGTTCAGAATCCCGCGGCACCTCATGCCGGGCACCAATGGGCCTATCTGCCTGACGTCGCGGAGACAATCGGACGGCTGCTTGATCGCTCGGACGAGCTTCAGACTTTCGCCGTCTATCATATGGAAGGTGTCTGGGATTTCGACGGGCTGCAACTGATTGGCGCGATCGAACGGGTGGTTGGCCATCCGGTCAAGAGGCGGCGGCTTTCGTGGTTGGCCGTAGGGTTGGCCGCGCCGTTCGTTCCACTGTTCCGCGAAGTCGTGGAAATGAAATATCTCTGGCAAATGCCGATCCGGATGAGCAACCGCAAGCTTGCGGATTTTCTCGGAAAAGAACCGCAAACGCCGATCGACGTCGCGGTATCGGCAACACTGGCGAGCCTCGGTTGCCTTGGTGAGGTGCAGCAACCGGCGAGCCTTCACCGTCCGGCTGATGCCGGGGGCAGGGTGTGATGGCGACGGCGGCGAAGGGATTGTCCCGCCGGCGCATGTTTGCGGTGATTTCGGCAATCGTGCCAGTGCTGATTTTCGCGCAGGTACTGCTGGCCGGGCTGTCGATCTATTATGACGGATCGCTGCTTTCGCTGCACAAGGGGCTCGGTATTTTCATCGCCGTTCCCATCGTGTCGCTGGTGGTCTTCGCCCTGCGCTATGAAGATGTGCGACCGAACCTTGGCCGAGCGCTGGTGCTGCTGGCCCTCTACTGCCTTCAGGTGGCGCTGATGAGCATCGGCCGGGAAACAGGCAATGGATTTCTGCAGGCGCTGCATGTGCCCAACGCCTTCGTGATGGGCGCGTTTTCCGATTTTGCCGCGCGGCAGGCGCGCAGCCTGTCCTGAAACAGTAAAACGCCGCACCGCTGTGGAGCGGTGCGGCGTTCTGGGTCTATCAACTATCAGCCAAGCGCCGGATAGTCGGTGTAGCCTTCGGCGCCGCCGCCATAGAAGGTCGGCTGGTTCGGCTCGTTCAACGGTGCATCGTTCTTAAAGCGGCGTACCAGATCCGGATTGGCGATGAAGGCCTTGCCGAAAGCCACGGCATCGACCTTGCCGCTTTCAACGGCTTCGATGGCGCTTTCGCGGTCATAACCGTTATTGGCGATCCACAAGCCCTTGCCGCCGGTGTTGCAATAGGCGGCCTTGAAGGCTGCGTAATCGAAGGGCTTGTCGCCCTGCTTGAAGTCGCGAGGACCACCGGTTGCACCTTCAACGACGTGGATGAAGGCGAGACCCCGCTTGCCGAGTTCTTCCGCCACGTAATTATAGAGTGGTTGCGGATCGGCCTCGAAAATGTCGTTGGCGGGGGTGACGGGGGAAAGGCGGATGCCGGTACGGCCTGCGCCGATCTCTTCCGCAACCGCGTCGACGACTTCGAGCAGGAAACGGGCGCGATTTTCGATCGAACCGCCATATTCATCCGTGCGCTGGTTGGTGCTGGACTTCAGGAACTGCTCGATCAGATAACCGTTGGCGGCATGGATTTCGACACCGTCGAAACCGGCCTCAAGTGCGGCGCGTGCGCCGGTGCGGTAGTCCTCGAGGATGAGGCCGATATCGTCGATGGTCAGTGCGCGGGGTTCGGAGGTTTCCGCAAAGGCGCCGGTGCCGTCATCGTTGATGATATAGGTTTTCGACTTGGCGATAATAGCGGAAGGCGCGACCGGCTGGCCGCCATAGGGCTGCAGCGAGGTGTGGGAAATGCGCCCCACATGCCATATCTGCGCAACGATCTTGCCGCCCGCCGAATGCACGCCGTCGGTGATCTTTTTCCAGCCCTCGACCGCTTCATGCTTGTAGAGGCCGGGAACATCCGCGTAACCCTGACCCTGCTGGGAAATCGGCGTGCCTTCCGTGACGATCAGCCCGGCTGTTGCGCGCTGCTCGTAATAGGTGGCGTTGAGATTGTTGGGAATTGCCCCCGGCGAGCGGTTGCGGGTGAGGGGAGCCATGACGATACGGTTGGCGAGTGCGATATCGCCGGCCTGTGCCGGTTCGAAAAGACTGGTCATGCGACTTCACTTTCTGGTCGGTTGGCGAAATTGCGCGGCTGGCGCGCTCTCTTTTGTGCTTGGGCATCGGAGGGAAAGCCGCCTTACGGTTTTCGGTCCGATGCCCCGGTCAACGAGCTTGGGAGGCTCAAAGATTGGCTTGCAGATAATTGCGGAAGGCGTCGATGGTTTCCTCGTTGCGTTCGAAAAACACCCATTGCCCAACTTTCTTTGACCTTATCAGGCCTGCCGCCTGCAAAACCGCCAGATGTGACGAGACCGTCGATTGCGACAGGCCGCTGATCTGGAACTGGTTGGCGCATACGCCCATGCTGAGCGGATGGTCCTGGCAGAAGTGGCTTTCCGGGCTTTTCAGCCATTCAAGGAACTTCAGCCTTGCGGGGTGGGAAAGGGCTTTGAGGATTTCCTCCGGGTTCATCTCGACGTCTCTAATATCTGGCATGACCGATGTTTATATCGATGATTTCCGATATACAATTCACGTCTCCGTGAGGACCTGTCTGCGGCAGTGGAGCGTCTTCCAAAAAAGAAGGCCGCTGGATTTCTCCGCGGCCTGATAAGTTTGAAGGTTAAAACCTCCAGAGGGGAACAGCTGTCGCGTGCATAGGCAACCGTGACAGCTAACTAAAATATGGGAGTGGCAAGAATACAAAACAAGGTTGCATCATGCGATATTTCGCCAAATTGGAGAAAATTCTTGCGGGTAAAAAAAGAGGGCCGCCGGATAAATCCAGGGCCCTTTAAGTGTGAAGGTCAAAAACCTCCAGAGGGGAACAGCTGATGCGGTGGAACTGGGAGGAAAAGCCACCGTGTGCATCAACTGAGAGCGATATGGTGCTTTTTTGTGCACGAAACAACTCTTTTTTGTGCAGGTCAGGCATGCGTGCGATGCAGGTCTAGATATTTCCGGTATAATTTATGTGCAATGCTGATGAGGGACGCTTGCGCGCCCCTCTCGCACATCATTGTACAAGATATTGAATTCAAAGAACTATACCCGACCGTCGACTATTTAAACGTCAGAAGTTCCAGTTCCGTGCCTTGGCGACGACGAAGTCGCGGAAGGCTTTCAGTTTTGCAGCGTTTTTCATCTCGTCCGGGTAGCAGAAGTAGGTATCGAACGAGGGAATATCGGCGGCAAGCGACAACTGGATCAATCCCGGATCGCGCCCGACGATATAATCCGGCAAACAGGCGATACCGATTCCCAGCAGGCAGGCGCGCTTGATCGAGGTCTGGCTGTTGATCTGAAGATGCGGAATGCGGGTGTTGTCCGACGAGCGTCCCGCATTTTCCAGCCAGTTGACATCAAGCAGATAGTTGGGCGCCGGTTCACCGAAGGAGATGATGCGGTGGTTGTCCAAATCCTCGATCGACTGCGGCTCGCCGTGGCGGTTGATGTAGGACGGGGCCGCGTAGACGTGCATGTGCACCGTAAACAGCTTGCGCTGGATAAGGTCGGACTGCTGCGGCTGACGCAGGCGGATGGCGCAATCGGCGTGACGCATGTTCACGTCGAGCTCTTCATTGTCGAGTATGAGCTGGATCGACATTTCCGGATAGAGCTGCAGGAATTCCTGCACCTTGTCCGTGAGCCAGCCCTGACCGAGACCGACCGTCGTCGTCACGCGCAGCTTGCCGCTCGGCTTCTCCGTCGTTTCGGTCAGCTGCATCTTGACGGTTTCAAGCTTCAGCAGCACGTCATGGGCGGTGCGATAAAGCAGTTCGCCCTGCTCGGTGAGGATCAGACCTCTGGCGTGGCGATGAAACAGCTTGACGCCGACATCCTGTTCTAGTGCGCTGACCTGACGGCTGATGGCCGACTGGGACAAATGCAGCTTGTCGGCAGCGTGGGTAAAAGACCCCGCTTCGGCTGCGGCATGAAATATGCGCAGTTTATCCCAGTCCAATGGCATTGCCATGCCTATCCTGCCTTTCGGTTATTCGGCTGCTACCGCAAGCGGCTGCTGTGCGGTGAGGTACCGTTCTGCTTCAAGGGCGGCCATACAGCCCATACCGGCGGCGGTGATGGCCTGACGGTAAATGTCGTCGGTGACGTCGCCGGCCGCGAAAATACCTTCCACGTCGGTTGCGGTGGAATCGGGTGCGGTCCACATGTAACCATTGTCCTTGAGCTTCACCTTGCCCTTGAACAGTTCAACCGCCGGCGCGTGGCCGATGGCGACGAAAACACCGTCGATGGGCGTGTCGCTGATAACACCGGTCTTGGTGTCACGCAGCCGCACACCCGAGACGGAAGGCGGCATGGGTGGCTTGGCGGGAGCGCCGGTGATTTCGGCGATTTCCGTGTTCCACAGGATCTTGACGTTTTCCTTGGCGAAAAGCCGTTCCTGAAGGATTTTTTCCGAGCGGAAGCTGTCGCGGCGGTGCACGACGGTGACCGACTTGGCGATATGGGCGAGGTACAGCGCTTCCTCCACGGCGGAGTTGCCGCCGCCGACCACGATCACATCCTTGTTGCGATAGAAGAAACCATCGCAGGTGGCGCAGGCGGAAACGCCGAAGCCCTGAAATTGCTGTTCGGTTTCGATGCCGAGCCACTTGGCCTTGGCACCGGTGGCGATGATAAGCGTATCGGCGGTCCAGACCTGACCGGAATCGGTCCTGACCACGAAGGGCCGTACATTGGTTTCAACTTCGGTGACGAGGTCGCTGACGATTTCAGCACCCACATGCGTCGCCTGCTTCAGCATCTGGTCCATCAGCCAGGGCCCCTGGATCGGATCGGCGAAACCCGGATAGTTCTCGACATCGGTGGTGATCATCAGCTGGCCGCCCTGTTCCATGCCGGCAATCAGCACGGGTTTCAGCATTGCGCGGGCCGCGTAGATCGCCGCCGTATAACCGGCGGGACCAGAGCCAATGATCAATACCTTGGTATGACGGGCAGACATGGAAACATTCCTTTTTTAGGTGGCGGGGCCTTTCGACAGCGGACCTTCCAGCCGTAGCACGGCGGACAGGCCACAACCCCTTCGTTGGCAGGTATTTAAGGTTGTCTAGTGCCTTTATTCAAGGGCAGCCTTGCGTTACCAACAAGGCAGTTGTGGATGCGCGCGCAATTTTGTGACCGGCCGGCGGCATATTGTTGCGAATCCCGCACCGAATAGTACAAGGAAGTTCTCCAGCTTAACGAGGAACTTCTCCGTGACCAGCGTCGAACTCGATGCCATCGATCTGAAAATCCTGCGCGAATTGCAGCGCGACGGGCGCATGACCAATGTGGAACTGGCCGAACGGGTGGGGATTTCCGCTCCGCCGTGCCTGAGGCGCGTCCGCAAGCTTGAAGAAGCGGGTGTGATCGAGGGTTATCACGCCATGTTGAATGCACCGAAGCTCGGTTTCGATCTCGTCGCCTTCTGCATGGTCGGCCTCAAGCGCCAGTCGGACAGCAATCTGAAAGCCTTCGCGGCGGCGACGGGTGGATGGTCGCTGGTGCGGCAGGCATGGATGGTATCAGGCGAAAGCGATTTCCTGCTGCATTGCATCGCCAGAAACCTGACCGAGTTTCAGGATTTCGTCATCGAGGTTCTGACGGCCGACGAAAACGTCGATACGGTGCGCACCATGCTCACCATCCGTCAGGTCAAGCGCGTCGGCCTTGTGGAAATCTGAGCGTTACCCGCGACGCAACCCGTCATAGATCGCGCCGAGGCTTGTCGCCTCTTTTTCCAGCGGAAATGCGTTGCGCACATGCGCAAGTCCGGCACGGGCGTGGTCTTTGGCGAGAGCCGGATCGGCAAGATAGGGCTTTATCGCATCCCGCAGGGATGTGTAGTCGCCGGCCTCGACGACCATGCCGGTCTCGCCCTTGATGATCATTTCCTCATAGGCGCCGGCATTGCTGGCGACGACAGCCGTGTCAGACGCCATGGCTTCCAGTGGTGTCAGGCCGAAACCCTCGTTGCGCGAGGGTGCGACGTAAAGCGTCAGTCGCCGATACCAGGGCTTGATATCGTCCACTTCACCCTGAAACACGATGCGATCGGAAAGACCGGCTGCTGCGACACCGGCAATGAGCTTATCGGCAAAGGCCCTGTGTTCCGCCGTCACGCGGCCGGAAACGACGGCCGTCCATTCCGGGTGGGCGGGCAGAAGCTCGATCATGGCACGCACGAAGAGGTCGGTGCCCTTCTGGTGGCGCACCCGTCCGAAACAGCCGATCAGATATTGGCCCGGCAAACCGGTCGAGGCGATCGTGTCTTCGGGATCGTTTCCTGGATGAAACAGGTCGGTATCGACACCATGCATGACGACGCTGTGGGGAACTTCCAGAAACGAGCCGGAGCGGCCGCTTGTCGCAACCACGGCGTCCATCTTTGAAATCAGAAAGCGGGTATAGGCGGAATGCCGCCTTTGCGCGGCCGAGGTGAACAGCAGCTTCACCTTCATGCGCAGCACGTCGCGCATGAAAATGCCCGGCAACATTTCGAGGTTGCGGCGGGCATGCCAGATACGCGGACCGCCGAGCGGGCCGGTTTGCCAGAGCCGCCACAGATCACGAAAGCGCACATGCGGCAGATGCGGCGGCAGGCCCGGTCCGATGACGGCCACCTTCTGTCCCAGCCGGTTTTGCACCGGAATAAGCTGAACGATGGTGGAGGTGACGCCGGAGAGCCTGCGCTTGAAGTTCGGCGCAAGCACCTGCACATCTTTCAGACTGGCGTGGGGCAAGATGGGTTTCCGTCTTTGCGGCTAAGGCAGGGTGTTCAGTTCAACACGTCAGAAAGCAATGCACCCGTTGGGGCGCATTGCATTAAAAGGACGATCAGCCCCACTGTACGGCGAGAATCTCGTAACCCTTGGCGCCGCCCGGCGCGTTGACTTCGATGCTGTCGCCGACTTCCTTGCCGATGAGGGCGCGGGCGATGGGCGAGGAAATGGAAATGCGGCCAGCCTTCACATCGGCCTCCTGGTCGCCAACGATCTGGTAGGTTCTTTCCTCGTCGCTATCCTCGTCGATCAGCTTGACGGTGGCGCCGAACTTGATCTTGGAACCGGACATCTTGGAAAGGTCGATGACTTCCGCGCGCGCGGTCAGGTCTTCGAGTTCGGTGATGCGGCCTTCATTGTGGCTCTGTGCTTCCTTGGCAGCATGGTACTCGGCATTTTCCGAAAGGTCGCCATGGGCGCGCGCTTCCGCAATTGCCTCGATGATACGGGGACGCTCCTCCTGCTGGCGAAAGCGCAGCTCCTCCTGCAGCTTAATGAATCCACCGTGAGTCATCGGTACTTTTTCTACCATTTTTTTATCCTTCGCAGTCCTGTCGCTTTACTTGCAGACACAAAAAGAAACAGGTTCCGGAGGGGAACTCCGGAACCATGCCAAAATCATAACTGAGCCGACTATATCAGAAGACGACAGCGAAATGCCAGCAAATTTGAGACTGGCATATTTCCGTATGAATTCATGTGCTTAACTGGCATCATTGACATTTTTCAAGTGGACATAGAGTGAACATGTCCATGGGGAAACCGATCGGGACAACCGTTGGCGATTTTTTCCGACGCGGCGAAATACAATTTGTCGTGCCTCCCGCAAAATGACGAAACACAACTCTCCGGCATCTGGCGACACAGGCTCCACGGAGGGGGCACACCTCTTCCCCGTAGGTGGGAGAAAGGGGCGCAGACGGCACGCTTCGGAAAGAACAGGGGTATTCACAATATTAGTCGGGTACTTTTTGTATGTGTATCTATGATTATTTATTTATGTTTTTAATTTGAAATAATAATTTACTATTTATCAAATCGTGAAATTTATTGAAATTTTATACTTGATAACATAATTGAACCGATTGGATTTATCTATTGCGTGGACACGTTATGTTTGGCGAACTCGATCTTACAACAGTCATACTGATGCAAAAGTGTTCTTACATCGTTGGGCTGTTGAGTTTCATCTATCTGAAATTGACAAATCGCAGTTTGCCCGGTCTGGTTGCTTTGGCGATGGGCTTTGCAGCCATGGCAATCGGCTCCACGCTTGCGGGTTATGGCGAATGGGGGATAGTTTCGCCGGCCTTTTGGCAGTTCGGCAGCGTCATATTCGGTATTGCGGGTTATGCGCTGATCTGGCTCGGTCTGAAAACCCTCAGCGATGGACGCGCGCCCGGCTGGCGTACCGTCTTCGTTATCTGTCTGATCGCGGTGTTGGCGCTTGTCGTCGCGCAACACGTTGCTGACAACAATGCGTTTCGTGCGGCCCTGTTCAACGCCTGCGCGGCTCTGGCCTATATTGGGGGAGCGGCCGTTCTCTTTGCCGGCTGGCGCAGAGAGCCGCTCCTGTCCCGACTGGCGCTTGCGGCCATCACGGGTATTTCCGGGCTCGTATCGCTGTTGGTGGTGAAAAGCATGCTTTTCCCCGGTTATGCCACCATCGATATCGTCGATGCGTTTTTCTTCATCATCACATTGAACTTTGCAATCGCCCTGTTCGTGATGATCCTGGTGGCGGAGCGCTCCGAGCGGAAGTTGCTGGTTCTTGCCAACACCGATCCGCTGACGGGGGTCAAGAACCGTCGCTTCTTTTTCCAGGCCATGCCCGCGATGCCTGATCCTGCCGATGCGGCGATGTTGCTCGATATCGATCACTTCAAGTCGATCAACGACCGTTTCGGCCACGCCGTCGGCGACAACGTCCTGCAGGAAGTGGCGAAGCGAATCAGTGGCAGCATACGTGGTGGTGATGTGCTGGCGCGTTATGGCGGCGAGGAATTCATCATTTTCCTGCCGGGTGCGGGCGTTGAGAAAGCCTGCATGATCGGCGAGCGCATTCGCGATGCCGTGTCGATAACCGAGGTCGATTGCGGCAGCTTGCGTGTCGGCGTGACGGTCAGCATCGGCATCGCGACCAGCGGCGACTTGCGCTGGGACCTCCAGACATTGGCGGAAATGGCGGATCGCGCCCTCTATCGCGCCAAGACGGAAGGTCGCAATTGTGTGCGTAAGGCGCTGGCGGCGTAAGGCTCCCCAACGACTTTCGTAAGGTAAAACAAAACGCCGCGGGCATGGTGACCCGCGGCGTTTTTATTATCTTCAGTACCGGAAAACCCTGAATGTTTCCCGCTTCGGCAGAGCTTACTGGAAGTAGCTCTGCAACGGCTTCACTTCGAGGTTGCCGGCCTTCAGCGCCTTGATGGCGAGGGCTGCGGCTTCCGCACCGGCCATCGTCGTGTAGTAGGGCACCTTCTGCATCAGCGTTGCGCGGCGAAGCGACTTCGAGTCGGAAATCGCCTTGTTGCTGTCGGTGGTGTTGATGACGAGCTGGACCTGACGGTTGCGGATGGCGTCTTCGATATGCGGACGGCCTTCCTGCACCTTGTTGATCTTCTCGGCGTTGATGCCCTGTTCAGCAAGGAAACGCTGGGTGCCGCCGGTTGCCAGGACCCTGAAGCCGCTCTCGACCAGAATACGGATGGCGGGCAGGACGCGATCCTTGTCGTCGTCGCGCACCGAGACGAAGACGGTGCCGGAGCGCGGCAGGTCGACGCCGGCGCCGAGCTGGCTCTTGGCGAAGGCCAGTGCGAAATCCGTGTCGAGGCCGATGACTTCGCCGGTCGAGCGCATTTCCGGTCCGAGCAGGATGTCGACGCCGGGGAAGCGCGCGAAGGGGAAGACTGCTTCCTTGACGGCGATGTGCTTCAGGTTGCGCGGGTCGGGTTTCTTGCCGTAAGCGGCAATCGCCGCTTCAAGCTTTTCGCCGGCCATGACGCGGGCAGCGATCTTGGCGATCGGCGCGCCGATGGTCTTGGCGACGAAGGGCACGGTACGCGAAGCGCGCGGATTGACTTCGAGAACGTAGATCGTGCCGTCTTTGATCGCGTATTGAACGTTCATCAGGCCACCGACATTGAGCGCCTTTGCAAGCGCCGTCGTCTGGCGTTCCAGTTCGTCGAGCGTTTCCTTGCTCAGCGAACGGGACGGCAGCGAGCAGGCCGAGTCGCCCGAGTGGATACCGGCTTCTTCGATGTGTTCCATGATGCCCGAGACGAAGACGCTTTCGCCGTCGCACAGCGCATCGACGTCCACTTCGACGGCGTTGGTCAGGTAGCTGTCGAACAGAAGCGGGTTCTTGCCGAGCAGGGTGTTGATCTGGCCGGTCTTGTCGTTCGGGTAACGCTGCTTGATGTCCTCAGGCACGAGGCCCGGAACGGTGTCGAGGAGATAGGTCTGGAGCTGGCCTTCCGAATGGATGATCTGCATGGCGCGGCCACCCAGAACATAGGAAGGGCGCACGACCAGCGGGAAGCCGATTTCCGAAGCGACGAGGCGCGCCTGCTCGACCGAATAGGCAATGCCGTTGTTCGGCTGGGCAAGATCGAGCTTCATCAGCAGCTTCTGGAAGCGGTCGCGGTCTTCGGCAAGGTCGATCATGTCAGGCGCGGTGCCGAGGATCGGGATACCGTTCTTTTCCAGCGCTTCGGCCAGCTTCAGCGGGGTCTGGCCGCCGAACTGCACGATGACGCCGACCAGCTCGCCCTTTTCCTGTTCGGCGCGCATGATCTCGATCACGTCTTCGGCCGTCAGCGGTTCGAAATAGAGGCGGTCGGAGGTGTCGTAGTCGGTCGAAACCGTTTCCGGGTTGCAGTTGATCATGATCGCTTCGAAGCCTGCATCCTTCAGCGCGAAGGCGGCATGGCAGCAGCAATAATCGAACTCGATGCCCTGGCCGATACGGTTCGGGCCGCCGCCGAGGATGACGACCTTCTTGCGGTCGGAAACCTGCGCTTCAGAGCGGGCAGCGCCGACGAAGGGGATTTCATAGGTCGAATACATGTAGGCGGTGGGCGAAGCGAACTCGGCCGCGCAGGTATCAATGCGCTTGAAGACCGGGCGAACATTGAGGCTGTTGCGCAATTCGGCCACTTCCTTCGGGCGCTTGCCCGTCAGAATTGCGAGGCGGGCGTCGGAAAAGCCCATGGCTTTCAGCATGCGCAGGTTCTCGGCGTCCTGTGGCAGGCCCTGCTCGCGGATACGGGCTTCCATATCCACGATGGCCTTGAACTGGGCGATGAACCAGGGGTCGATCTTCGAGTTTTCGTGAACTTCCTCCGCCGTCATGCCCATGCGCAGGGCCTGTGCGACCATGCGCAGGCGATCCGGCGTCGGCGTGCCAATGGCGGCGCGGATGGCGTTCTTGGAGCCTTCGCCTTCCTCGTAGCCGGGGATTTCGATTTCATCGAGACCGGTAAGGCCGGTTTCCATGCCGCGCAGCGCCTTCTGCAGCGATTCTGCGAAAGTGCGGCCGATGGCCATGACTTCACCGACCGACTTCATGGCGGTGGTGAGGATCGGCGAGGCGCCCGGGAACTTCTCGAAGGCGAAACGCGGGATCTTGGTGACGACGTAGTCGATCGACGGTTCGAACGAGGCAGGCGTTGCGCCGCCGGTGATATCGTTTTCCAGCTCGTCGAGCGTATAACCGATGGCGAGCTTGGCGGCGATCTTGGCGATGGGGAAGCCGGTGGCCTTGGAAGCGAGAGCCGAAGAGCGCGATACGCGCGGGTTCATTTCGATGACGACGAGGCGGCCGTCCTTCGGGTTGACGGCGAACTGCACGTTCGAGCCGCCGGTTTCCACGCCGATCTCGCGCAGCACCGCAATCGAGGCGTTGCGCATGATCTGATATTCCTTGTCGGTCAGCGTCAGCGCTGGCGCAACGGTGATGGAATCGCCGGTGTGGACGCCCATCGGATCGATGTTTTCGATGGAGCAGATGATGATGCAATTGTCCGCGGTGTCGCGGACCACTTCCATCTCATATTCCTTCCAGCCGAGAACAGACTCTTCGACCAGCACCTCGGTGGTCGGTGAAGCGTCGAGGCCGCCCGAGACGATGTCGAAGAATTCGGAGCGGTTATAGGCAATGCCGCCGCCGGTGCCGCCGAGCGTGAAGGACGGGCGGATGATGGCGGGCAGGCCGACATGGTCGATCGCCTGGGCGGCGATTGCAATCGCATGCGCCATGTAACGCTGCTTGCGGTCGGTTTCGCCAAGGTTCCACTGGTTTTCCAGATCGTCCAGCGCCTTGTCCAGTTCCGCACCGGAAAGCTTCGCCTTGAGTTCGGCGCGGGCAGCTTCGTGCTTCTTGCGGTCGGCGTCCTTGATTTCAGTGGCGTTGGCCAGCATGGACTTCGGCGTTTCGAGGCCGATGCGAGCCATGGCCTCGCGGAAGAGGGCGCGGTCTTCGGCCATGTCGATGGCTTCGGGCTTGGCGCCGATCATTTCCACATTGTAGCGGTCGAGAACGCCCATGCGCTTCAGGGACAGCGCGGTGTTGAGCGCGGTCTGGCCACCCATGGTCGGCAAAAGCGCGTCCGGGCGCTCCTTGGCGATGATCTTGGCGACGACTTCCGGGGTGATCGGCTCGACGTAAGTTGCGTCGGCAAGGCCCGGATCGGTCATGATGGTGGCCGGGTTGGAGTTAACCAGGATGACCCGGTAACCTTCTTCCTTCAGCGCCTTGCAGGCCTGCGTGCCGGAATAATCGAATTCACATGCCTGACCGATGACGATCGGTCCCGCGCCAATGATGAGGATGGACTTGATATCTTGGCGCTTCGGCATGGCTCTCTCGTTCCGCGTTTTGGTTGCGCAAAACACCAGCCAGGGTGAAAGATCACCGGCCGGGGCGCGCAATTCAAAGTTTTCAGGCTAGAAGCGGCTTATAGGCAAATGTTTTTGAGAACGGAACCCCATAAATTCCGGAATCGACAGAAACTCTTAACCGGCAGGGGCATGTGCGGCGAAACGGGCCTGCACCGCCATATTATGGGAGCGGCTGACGGGGATTTCCGAACCGTCCCTTGTCATGACATGCAGACGGCCCGCCTGTTTACGCAATGAGACGACGTCGGCATCGGCAATCCAGTGGGAGCGGTGCACCTGCAAGCCTTGCGTATCGCCGATTTCCTTCATCGCATCGGCAAAACGCAACAGAACCAGCTGACGTCCTCGCGTCGTCACCACCTCGGTGTAGTGATCCTGCACCGACAGTCTCAGCAATTCGCCGCGCTTTTGCGGCGGTAGCCGCTCCAGCAGCGGCGCGGTGCTTTTCACCTCGCGATCGGCATCTCCATTGGCGTCCGTAACAGCCTCCGCTGCCGTTTCGAGCGTTTGGCAGGCGGTGAGATAACTCAGCAAGCAAAAGATCGCACAGAGCGGCAGGGCGGACAGGCTGCTTTTCAGAAAGGAGGCGAAACTCATTTCCTTGCCGGAAAAGACCTGGTTCGTGATGGTCAGCAGCAGCCCGATCGGCAGGGCTGCCGTTAGAGAGCCGATCATCATGCGCGTCAGCATGTTTTCGATGCTGCCGGCAAGCATGGTGTTGGCGAGGATGGAAAAGGATATGGCGATTGTCCAGGCACCGGCCTGAATGACTGTCCAGTAAAGCAGCCGGTCGGCGAAACTCATGGTTTCACTTGTTCCGAAAGGCCCGGTCACGATGAAGATCGCCAGCACGGCGAGAAATGTCAGCCACAGCCTGCGCGATTGCAGGATGGCGTGCATTTCACGAAGCGTGGATTGCAAATATGGGTGATCCACGAAGTTTTCCTGCGGTTGGCGCCAATCCGTTTTTCCTGCGCGCATGTTTTGCCGAAATTGCTGGCGATTTCAACCAAGCCGAAACAGCATCCATGTCATTACAGCCTTTGTTAGATGCACCGCTTGCCGTGCAGTTCCATGTCGCCACCGTCATTCCAGCAGCCGTTCTCGGCGCCTTCATTTTCCTGCGGCCCAAGGGGACAGCCATTCACCGGCTGCTCGGCAAGATCTGGGTGGCGCTGATGATCGGGACGTCCGTTTCGACTTTCTTCATCCATGAATTGAGGGTGTTTTACGGTTTCAGCCCCATCCATCTTTTGTCGCTTTTGACCATATATGGCTGTCTGCAATCGGTCTATTTCGCGCGCCGAGGCGATATCAAGCGCCATATGCGCATCATGCAAAGTGTTTATCTCGGCGGTATTGTGATTGCCGGTGGTTTCACCTTCGTTCCGGGGCGCATCATGCACGAGATTGCTTTCGGTGACGGCAACCCCGGTTTTGTGGTGCTTTTCGCCGGTGTTCTCGTATTTGCCCTGCTGTTTCTGACCGTTCTGCGGCAAAGGCGGCGAACTGCCTGAACGAATGCGCTTTCTCCTCAAGCTTTCCTCCGGAACAAGATGTATTATAGTGCCGTTATAAGGTAGCTTGTTCAGGCTACGTTCGCGGGGAGAAAAGCATGGAATGGAGAGGGCGCCGCCAGTCGGACAATATCGAGGACCGGCGCGGCATGTCGGCGGGACCGGGGCCATCCGGTAACGATCCTTTTTCCCGTGGTGGAATGCGCGTGCCGATCGGGCGTCGCGGTGGTGGCATCGGCATCGGCGGTCTTCTGCTGATTCTCGCAATCAGCTGGGTGCTCGGCATCAACCCGCTGACGCTGCTTTCGGGCGGCGACATTTCACTGGATGGCGGCGGCACCACGCAGCAATCCGGCACTCAGCAGGCGGGCACGCGGCCGCAAGGCCAGTCGTCGGACGATACGACGGCTTTCGTGCGCACTGTGCTTGCCGAGACCGAAGATACCTGGAGCGGCATTTTCCAATCCGCCGGCCAGACCTATGAAAAACCGACGCTGGTGCTGTTTTCCGGACAGGTATCGTCCGCCTGCGGTTACGCCTCGGCTGCCAGCGGCCCGTTCTATTGCCCGGGCGACCGCAAGGTCTATCTCGACACCGCTTTCTTCAAGGAACTGGACCAGCGTTTTGGCGCGGCCGGCGATTTCGCGCAGGCTTATGTGATTGCGCATGAGGTGGGCCACCATATCCAGAACCTGACCGGCGTCCTGCCGGAGTTCAATCGTCGCCGCCAGTCCATGAGCCAGGTGGACGCCAACAAGATGTCGGTGCGTGTCGAGCTTCAGGCGGATTGTTACGCCGGCATCTGGGGCAAGTTCACCGAGCAGAAGGGCATTCTCGATGCCGGCGACCTAGAGGAAGCGTTGAACGCCGCGCACCAGATCGGCGACGACACCCTGCAGAAGCAGACTCAAGGTTACGTGGTGCCGGATAGTTTCAACCACGGCACCTCGGCGCAGCGCATGGAATGGTTCAAGCGCGGCTACCAGAACGGCCGCGTCGCGGATTGCGATACGTTCTCGGCGAATATCTGAGAATAAGACAGGTGAGGGGGCTTTAAAGGCCCCCTTTTTTATTTAGCGCATCAGCAGCGCCACGGCGTACATGCCGAGCGCGAAGACCGTATGGGCAACGAGGTTGAGAAGGCGGACCTTGGTGGGGTTCGGCGTCTTCGATGCCGCCCAGCCGATGCCAAGCCCCGGCTGCAACAGGAACCAGCCCGCGCCGACGGTGACGATGCCGATGATCCACGGTTGGATGAAGGACGGGTTGGAAAACCAAGCGGCCGGGACCACCAGCGCCAGAAGGACGCCATAGGCGATGCCGACGGCATAGTGCGAGACCCAGCCGAGCGCCAGTTCATGCTCGTAAGGCGCTGCTGTCGCGATACTGTCGTGAAATATCCTGCCCTTCGGCACATGCCAGAACCAGCGGCCGACGGGTGCCCAGTTCGGGGCGGACTGGCCGAAAAACCGGTGCAGCACAATCGCCCATATATCCATAAACACGGTGCCACCCACTCCCATGGCAATGCCGCGCCAAATCAAATCCAGCATAGATCCCTCCGCAAATCATGATCGATCAAGCTCTAGCGGATCGTGTCAGTGGCGTGAACAGGGTTTTTCGATTGCGAGGGGTGGATAAGAAAAATGGCCGGATCGCTCCGGCCATGAGAGAGGTTGAAACCTCTCCTCCGTCATCCTCGGGCCTGACGCGAGGATGACGTCGCGTGTGTAGAGACCTGGCCAATGCAGAGATGGCCGGGTCGCTCCGGCCAGCTCTGTCCTTGCTATTAAGCAGCACGCCCATATTCCGCCTGCCGCCGCGTTGCCGTGGCGAGCTGGAATTGTGCGAGCAGCTCGTTGAGCGCTGCCGCTTCCGAGGCAAGGCCGTGGCTTGCCGCCGTCTGTTCCTCGACCATGGCGGCATTCTGCTGCGTGCCCTGATCGATGGTGTTGATGGCGGTGTTGATTTCCTGAAGTCCGGTCGACTGTTCGCGCGATGACGTCACGATGGCGTCGATATGGCGGTTGATCTCCTGCACTTCGCGGACGATGGTTTCCAGCGCCTTGCCGGCATTGCCGACGAGATCGACGCCGGATTGCACCTGCGATGTCGAGGCATTGATCAGCGTCTTGATCGCTTTGGCCGCATTGGCGGAGCGCTGGGCCAGTTCACGCACTTCCTGCGCGACGACGGCAAAACCCTTGCCCGCTTCACCGGCGCGGGCGGCTTCGACACCGGCGTTGAGCGCCAGAAGGTTGGTCTGGAAAGCGATTTCGTCGATCACGCCGATGATGTTGCCGATCTCCGACGACGATTTTTCGATGCCTTCCATGGCGCGAACGGCATCTTCGACGATGACGCCCGACTGTTCGGCATTGTTGCGTGCGCGCTCCACCAGACGACCCACTTCCTCGGCACGGCGGGCGGAATCCTTGACCGTCGTGGTGATTTCCTCAAGCGCTGCCGCAGTCTCCTCCACGGAGGCCGCCTGCTGCTCGGTGCGCCGCGCCAGATCGTCGGCGGACTGGCGGATTTCTCCAGCACCGGCATCGATTGCCCGCGCGTTCTGGCCAACGTTGCTCAAGGCAGCATTCAGCTTGGCGACGGAATTGTTGAAATCGTCGCGCAGGCGGTCGATGCGGGTCACGAAAGGCGTGTCGATACGGTAATTGAGATCGCCGTTCGAAAGATGCGCCAATCCCTTGGCAAGC
This sequence comes from Agrobacterium arsenijevicii, assembly GCA_000949895.1. Classification (GTDB taxonomy): domain Bacteria; phylum Pseudomonadota; class Alphaproteobacteria; order Rhizobiales; family Rhizobiaceae; genus Agrobacterium; species Agrobacterium arsenijevicii. The sequence goes on from JWIT01000004.1 coordinate 92,895, forward strand.
GAATCGACCGCGAACTGGATATCCGCTGCGTCTTTCGCCACCAGTCTTTCGCGGTCGTTGCGCTCCTGTTCGGAAAGCGTGCGGTTCTGTTCGGCATCGCCTTCGAGACGCAGGCGTTCCATAGCGTTCGATCTGAAAACGGCAACTGCTGCAGCCATCGAACCGATCTGGTCGCGGCGTTCCTGGCCGGGAATGGCGACATCGAGATTTCCGGCGGCCAGGCCTTCCATGGCTGATGTCATCTGGGTGACGGGACGGACGATGAAGCGGGAAAGCACGGTTGCGAGCAGGCCGATCATGATCGCAGCGGCAAGGATCGTGGCGATGGTTGCCGCCAGCCGGAACTGGCCGATGGCACTATAGGCGACGTCGGAATCAACGACGAAACCGAGATACCAGTCGACCGAGGGCAGGCCGGCGACCGGAATGAAGCTGGTGATCTTGCCCTTGCCGTCGATCTCGGTTTGCGAAATCGCAGAGGAAATCGCCGGCGTATTGACCTTGAAGAGATCGGTCAGCGGCTTGTCGACGAATTTTGCATCCGGATGGATGAGTATCTTGCCGTCCTTGCTGACGAGGAAAGCGTATCCGTCCGTGCCGGCATCCACCGCCTTAATCATCTCGACCAATGAAGCCAGCGAGAAGTCGCTGCCTGTGACACCCGCCAGCTTGCCGTTGACGGAAACGGGAATGGCGGCGGTGATGACGAGGCCGCCGGTCGATGCGTCGTTGTAAGGTTCTGTCAGCACCGGCTTACCGGCCTTGACCGCGTCTTGATACCAGGGGCGCTTGCGCGGGTCATAACCTTCCGGCAGCGGCGTCTTAGGGAAAGTTGTGAAGCTGCCGCTTTCGGCATTGCCGAAATAGGTGGACATGAACTGTGCCGTCAGCACGTCGTTTTGCAGGAACTGCACCTTGGCGTCGTCATCGGGAAGCTTGGCGAGTGTCTTCGCCACCGTATCGGTCAGCATGACACGGCCGTTCAGCCAGTTGGCGATGCTTTGTGCGGCCTGCTTGCCGGAGGAATCGATATTTTCGGCCACGGCTTCCGTCGTTACCCGGTGCTGAAGGCTGTCGATGTAGAAAGAAAAGCCGGCAAAGGCGGCAACGACAAGTGAAGACGCCGCAAACAGAATGCGCGTCATGAGATTGGTTTTTTTGGGCAAGCTACACGTCCTTGAATCCGGGTGAGCCCATTCGGCTCATCTTGGAAAGTGGTGGGAAAGACATGCCTCAATGGCGGGAATATTCTGCGTCATGCAGCTTATGGTTTGAAAGAACTACGTGATATTCTAATGGGTAAAGTGAAATGGTAAACTTCGGCTAAATTTGTTTTTTGTCATGCCGTTTCAGCCGATGTGGCTCCAAGTTGCCGTTCTGCGTAAATTTTGATCATTGATCCGCAAAGGTTGCGTGCAGGAGGGGAATATTTTATTCATCACCTGCTGCCGTTGCGCAATTCGCGGGCAACGGCCAAGATTCAGGTGAATTACAATGTCTTCGTCGGTTGTTGCAGGAACCGTTCCCTCCGGATCGGGGTCGTGGTTTTCGCATTTCAAGGCTACGCTTGCTCTCGGAATTCCACTCATCGGTGCGCAGCTCGCACAGCTTGGCATCCACACGACCGACATGGTCATCGTCGGCCAGCTAGGAGCGGAAAAGCTGGCGGCCATGGTGTTGGCCGGGCAGTTCTTTTTCGTCGTCTTCATTTTCGGCTCGGGATTTTCCGTGGCCGTGGTGCCAATGGTGGCGCAGGCCTACGGGCAGGGGGATGCCACGGCTGCCCGCCGCTCGCTGCGCATGGGCATGTGGGTGGCGATCGCCTACTGGCTGCTCGCCCTGCCGATTTTCTTCAATGCCGAGCGCATTCTTGTCTATCTCGGGCAAAACCCCGATGTCGCGGCACTGACCGGCCACTATCTCGCCATCGCCAAGTTCGGCCTGTTGCCGGCGCTGCTTTTTTACGTGCTGCGCGGGCTTGTCAGCGCCATCGGCCGTGCGGGCATCATTCTTTATGTCACCATCATCATGCTGGTGATGAACGGTATCATGGCCTATGCGCTGGTATTCGGCCATTTCGGCTTGCCGGTGATGGGCATGAACGGCGCGGCCGTTGTTGCCGTCATCGTCAATACTTTCAGCTTCATCTTCATCGTCGCTTATGTGCAGACGCGTGAGGAGACGAAGAAATATGAGCTGTTCGTGCGCTTCTGGCGGCCGGACTGGCATGCGCTCTTCGAAGTGCTGCGCCTTGGCCTGCCGATCAGCGTCACCATCCTTGCCGAAGTGACGCTGTTTGCCGCCGCCTCGATTCTGATGGGCCAGATCGGCACCGTGCAGCTGGCGGCGCACGGCATCGCGTTGCAGCTTGCATCCATCGCCTTCATGATCCCGCTCGGTTTGTCGCAGGCGGCAACCGTTCGCGTGGGAATAGCGCGCGGTCAGGGTGATTTCAAAAACCTCATTCGCGCGTCCATCATGATTTACGCGATCGCCTGCGGCATCGCGATTTGCGGCGGCATCCTGTTTGCGGCTGTTCCGGAATTTCTGGCGAGCTGGTTCCTTGACGCAAAGTTGCCGGAAGCCACGGAAGTGCTTGCCTATGCCAGCAGCCTCGTGGTGATTGCCGGTATTTTCCAGCTGGTCGACGGCATTCAGGCCGTGACGGCAGGCTTGCTGCGCGGATTGAAGGATGCGCGCATTCCGGCGATGTTGGCGCTCATTTCCTATTGGCCTATCGGGCTGGCGCTTGCCTGGACCATGGCCTTTCCGCTCGGTTTTGGCGGGCGCGGGGTCTGGTTCGGTTTCGTGATCGGTCTTTCGACGGCGGCCGTTCTCTTGACCGTGCGTTTCGTCATTCTGGTGAAGCGCGAAATGCAAACGGCCCGCTAAAAGCGGGCCGTATATTTTTCATGGATTTCTGAAGGTCTATCAGCGCTCGGCGAGCGCTGCCTCACCTTGTCTCTCGCGCAGCAGGTTGACGAAGCGGCGGAAGAGATAATGGCTGTCCTGCGGGCCGGGCGATGCTTCCGGGTGATGCTGGACGGAGAAGACCGGCTTGCCGACGATGCGCAGGCCGCAATTGGTGCCGTCGAACAGCGACGTGTGGGTTTCCTCGACACCATCAGGCAGCGACTTGGCGTCAACCGCAAAACCGTGGTTCATGGACACGATTTCCACCTTGCCTGTCGTGAAGTCCTTGACCGGATGGTTGGCGCCGTGGTGGCCCTGGTGCATCTTTTCAGTCTTGGCGCCGACGGCAAGGCCGAGCATCTGGTGGCCGAGGCAGATGCCGAAGATCGGCAGGTCGCTTGCGATGAGGTTCTGGATGACCGGCACGGCATATTCGCCTGTTGCGGCCGGGTCTCCGGGACCGTTGGACAGGAACACGCCGTCCGGCTTCAGCGCCAGAATGTCTTCGGCTGAAGTCTGGGCCGGAACCACCGTGACCTTGCAATCGAGACCGGCGAAGAGGCGCAGGATGTTGCGCTTGACGCCGAAATCCACGCAGACGACATGGTACTTGGCGTCAGCTTCGTTAAGCGTGCCATAACCCTCGTTCCATACCCACGGCGTTTCCGTCCAGGTGGAGGATTGGCCGGATGTGGCTTCGATGGCAAGGTCGAGGCCGACGAGACCGCTCCATGCCTTTGCTTCCGCCTTCAGCGCTTCGATGTCGAACACGCCGTTCGGATCATGGGCGATGACCGCGTTCGGCGCGCCGTTTTCGCGGATCCATGCCGTCAGCGCGCGCGTGTCGATGCCGCAAAGGCCGATGACGCCACGGGCCTTCAGCCAGGCGTCCAGATGCTTGGCGGCGCGGAAGTTCGAAGGGTCGGTGATATCCGCCTTGAAGATGACGCCGACGGCGCCGCGGCGGGCGGCGGGTGTCAGGTCTTCGATGTCTTCCTCATTGGTGCCGACATTGCCGATGTGCGGGAAGGTGAAGGTGACGATCTGGCCGAGATAGGAAGGATCGGTCAGGATTTCTTCGTAACCGGTGAGCGCCGTGTTGAAGCAGACTTCGGCCTGTACCTTGCCGGTTGCGCCGATGCCTGTTCCCTCGATCACTGTGCCATCGGCAAGAACAAGCATTGCGGTCGGTTTGCGGGTAGTCCAGGGCGCTGTCTCGGTCATCTCGTTCCGTTTCTGCCGCTTCGCACCCCGCCTCTTGAAAGGCAGGGGGAGAGGGGCCATTTTTTGTGCAGGCTTCGTGACATAAAGGGACGCGCGAAAAACTCGCGTTCCGACCCTTCGTTAAAATCTCGTGCAGGTGCCGGAAAATAACGAAAGCTGCTTAAGCGGTCAACCGCAGGCTCAAGATTTACGCGGAATTAAACCTTCGCACATTCAAGGGCTTATGCATTTGATTTGCTTGAGCGGGTTTGCTCGGTTATGTCGTTTCGAAAAATAAGGTGGAAAGTTTCCGTGTTGATAAGCCTCGGAATGCACTTTCCCAAGGAGAAGAAGAAATGATGCGCGACACGTTCGCTAATACTTTGAAAGACGCGCTGAAGGCTCGTGACGCCCGGCGTACATCGACCGTGCGTCTCATCCAGGCGGCCATCAAGGATCGCGATATCGCCAATCGCGGCGTGGGCAAGGACCCCGTCAGCGATGAAGATATCATGCAGATCCTGACCAAGATGGTGAAGCAGCGGGAAGAGTCCGCCAGCATCTATGAGGGTGCCAGCCGTCCCGAGCTTGCCGCACAGGAGCGCGAGGAAATCGTCATCATCAAGGAGTTCATGCCGGAAGAGATCCCGGCTGAGAAGGTGCGCGAATTGTGCCAGGCCGTCATCACCGAGACCGGCGCCTCCGGCCTGCGTGACATGGGCAAGTGCATGAATGCTCTGAAGGAACGTTATCCCGGCCAGATCGACTTCGCGAAAGCTTCCGGCGTCGTCAAGGATTTGCTGAAGTAGGTTTTCGTCAGTTCAGAAAAAGTAAAGGCAGGGTAGCCGTGGCTACCCTGCCTTTTTGCTGCCGACGAAGGCGCATTTCGGCGGATCAAAATGCGTTCACGCGCAGGCTTTTTTTCGGGGGACGGGCCTGCGGGCGTCAGCAGCTTTATGGGAATGCTCAAGCGCTGCCTTTAAATATGTTTTATATCGCTGCGATGGGCGGCTCAAATTACAAAAACATAATTCTTTGTGATGTTGCGCTGCCATAAATTTGCCCGAAGCGGGCGGCAGTGGCGGCGCAAATTTTAGCGCCATGGCCTGTGAATATCGGGTATTGCGGTTCTTAGGGTTTGGTGCTGAGGCCTTTCTGCGCTTATATGAAAGACTGGCCTCGAACAGGTAACCCATGCGCTTTTCCAATTCTTTTCTCGATGAGATACGCGACCGCGTGAACATCTCCGATGTGATCGGCCGACGTGTGTCCTGGGATAAGAAGAAGACCAACACACCGCGGGGCGACTATTGGGCCTGCTGCCCGTTCCATGGCGAAAAAAGCCCGAGTTTTCATTGCGAAGACCGCAAGGGGCGATACCATTGTTTCGGTTGCGGCGTTTCCGGCGATCATTTCCGGTTTCTGACCGACCTTGAAGGCCTGAGTTTTCCCGAGGCCGTGCAGCAGATTGCCGATATGGCCGGCATCTCCATGCCGCAGCCCGATCCGCAGGCTGAGAAGCGCGAGCGCGAGCGCACTTCGTTGCAGGACGTCATGGAAATGGCGACGCTGTTCTTTCAGGACCAGTTGCAGACGGCGCTTGGTGCGCGGGCGCGGGCCTATCTGCGCGATCGCGGGCTGACCGGGCGCACCATCGAGACGTTCAGGCTCGGTTTTGCGCCTGATAGCCGCAATGCGCTGAAGGAGCATCTGGCGAGCAAGGGTGTGGCGCGCGAACAGATGGAAGCCTGCGGGCTGGTGGTGCATGAAAACGTGCCGGTCTCCTATGACCGGTTCCGCGACCGCATCATGTTCCCGATCCTGTCGTCGCGCGAAAAGGTGATCGCTTTCGGCGGCCGCGCCATGGCGGCGGATGCGGTGGCCAAATATCTGAACTCCAACGAAACAGAGCTTTTTCACAAGGGCAACGTTCTCTACAATTTCGCCCGCGCGCGGCGTGCCTCGCAGGCTTCCGGCGGCACTGTCATCGCCGTTGAAGGTTATATGGATGTCATCGCCCTCTATCAGGCGGGTGTCGAAAATGCGGTGGCGCCGCTTGGTACGGCGCTGACGGAAAGCCAGCTCGACCTGTTGTGGAAAATGTCACCGCAGCCGGTCCTCTGCTTTGATGGTGACGGTGCGGGCATTCGCGCCGCCAACCGTGCGGCCGATCTGGCCTTGCCGCATATCAAGCCTGATCGTTCCGTCAGCTTTGCGCTTTTGCCTGACGGCAAGGACCCTGATGATCTCGTGCGGCTGGAGGGGCGTGCGCCGTTCGACCGGGTGCTGTCCGAGGCAAAGCCGCTGGCCGCGATGATCTGGAGCCGCGAGACGTCGTCGGTTACATTCGACACGCCGGAAAAGCGTGCCCAGCTTGAAAGCCGTCTACGGCAGATCGTTGCCGTGATCGGCGACGAGGCGGTACGGCGTTTTTACCAGCAGGATATGCGCGACAGGCTGAACGCCTTCTTCCAGCCGCGTTTTCAGCAGGGTGGATCGCAGGGCGGAAATTTCCGCCGCGATGGCGGGCAGGGGAACGGGAACGGTCGCGGGTTCCAGCGAAACGCTCCCGGACGCGGTGGCGCCATGGCCGCGCCGGCCAGCAATATTTCCGACCGGCTGGCGCAATCCGGCCTGGTCAGGGGCTATCAGACCAAACCGTCGCTCAGGGAAAGCGTTCTTGCGATCACCATCGTCAACCACCCCGAGCTCCTGCTCGAGGAATATGACGAGATTGCCGCGATCGATTACGAGAACCGCGATCTGCAACGCCTATGGTCGACGGTGCTGACCTTTGCTGCGGAAAGTGCGGCCGAGATTTCGCGGGCAGGGCTGATTGAGCGCCTGTCGCAGCAGGGTTTTGAGGTGCTATTGAAAACCATGGACCAGCAGGTGCGCAATGCGCGCCTGTGGACGGCCACCGAACAGGCGGCGCTGGAAGATGCGCGTGAGGGTTATGTGCAGGCGCTTTCCCTGCATAAAAGGACGAAATCCCTGCTTTGGCAGAAACGCGAACTGGAGCGGGAAATCGGCGAGGCAACGGACAACGAACGCGGCACGCTTCTGGTGCGGGCGCTGGCCGAAGTTCAGCTGGAAATCGGCCGTATGGAAAATCAGGAAGCGATCATCGACGGTTTCGGGGTCATGTCCGGACGTGTGAAGGGGCCGGCCGTCGGTCACGGCTAAGGGCTGCGGCCAAGAATAGAAAGACGTGTGGGGTTGCCTTTTGCTGCAAGCGTCCTAAATAGGGGGTAGTCTGGTGATAACTCGCAAAATGCGGCCTTTTTTAAGAGTTTCTGTGGCTGTCTCGCCCTCAAAGGCTTGACGGGGCGGGAAATAGCGGGAATCACCATTTCAGGAATAGTAAGGTGGAATGAGCCTTGGCGGATAGAAATTGCATGAGCAAGCATTTCCGGGTGCACTGTCTTTGCATTCTGCCTGAGGCTGCCGTGGTTAATCGGCAATTAAAGATCACTCCGTTAGGTGTCTGACAGTGATTCGCTGTTATCAGCCGGATGCTCGCAAGGCGGACGGCGATGCGGCGGAACAGGTGTTAGCGTCAGGGAAAGCGACGAGATAGATGGCAACCAAAGTCAAAGAAAACGAAGAAGCAGAAAACGAACGCGACGGTGCGACGGACGGTCCGCTTCTCGATCTTTCGGATGACGCGGTCAAAAAGATGATCAAGGCCGCCAAGAAGCGCGGCTATGTGACGATGGACGAGTTGAATTCCGTCCTGCCGTCCGAAGAGGTGACGTCCGAGCAGATCGAAGACACGATGGCGATGCTGTCCGATATGGGCATCAACGTTATCGAGGACGAGGATGCCGAGGAAGCGCCGAGCGAAGCCGAAAGCGACGATTCCGATAACGAAGAGTCCGAAGGCGGCGAACTGGCACCTTCCGGCGGCACCGCACTTGCGACCGCAAAGAAGAAAGAACCGACCGACCGCACCGACGATCCCGTGCGCATGTATCTGCGCGAAATGGGTTCTGTGGAGCTTCTGTCGCGCGAAGGCGAAATCGCCATCGCCAAGCGTATCGAGGCCGGCCGCGAAACGATGATTTCGGGCCTTTGCGAAAGCCCGTTGACGTTCCAGGCGCTGATCATCTGGCGCGACGAACTGAACGAAGGCACGACGCTTCTGCGCGAGATCATCGATCTCGAAACGACCTATTCAGGCCCGGAAGCCAAGGCGGCGCCCCAGTTCCAGAGCCCGGAAAAGATCGAAGCGGACCGCAAGGCCGCCGAAGAGAAGGAAAAGACCCGCAGGCTGCGTGCGCCGACGGGTGACGAGGATGTGACTGATGTGGGCGGCGATGGCCTTCCGCCGGAAGAGGAAGAAGAGGACGACGACGAGTCCAACCTTTCGCTTGCCGCGATGGAAGCCGAACTGCGCCCGCAGGTCATGGAAACGCTCGACACCATTGCCGACACCTACAAGAAGCTGCGCAAGCTTCAGGACCAGCAGGTCGAGGCTCGCCTTGCCTGCACGGGAACCCTGTCTTCCGGTCAGGAACGTCGCTACAAGGATCTCAAGGACCAGTTGATCACGGCTGTGAAGTCGCTGTCGCTGAACCAGAACCGTGTCGACAGCCTCGTTGAGCAGCTCTACGACATTTCCAAGCGTCTGATGCAGAACGAAGGCCGGTTGCTGCGCCTTGCCGAATCCTATGGCGTCAAGCGTGACAGCTTCCTCGAGCAGTATCACGGTGCCGAACTCGATCCGAACTGGATGAAGTCGATTGCCAATCTGGCCGCGCGCGGCTGGAAGGAATTCGCACGCGAGGAAAGCAACACGATCCGCGAAATCCGTCAGGAGATCCAGAATCTCTCGACGGAAACGGGTATTTCCATCGCGGAATTCCGTCGTATCGTTTCCATGGTGCAGAAGGGCGAGCGCGAAGCGCGTATCGCCAAGAAGGAAATGGTCGAGGCCAACCTGCGTCTCGTGATTTCCATCGCCAAGAAGTACACCAATCGCGGTCTGCAGTTCCTCGACCTCATTCAGGAAGGCAATATCGGCCTGATGAAGGCGGTGGACAAGTTCGAATATCGCCGTGGTTACAAGTTCTCGACCTATGCGACCTGGTGGATCAGGCAGGCGATCACCCGTTCGATCGCCGACCAGGCGCGCACGATCCGTATTCCGGTTCACATGATCGAGACGATCAACAAGATCGTTCGCACCTCGCGCCAGATGCTGCACGAGATCGGCCGCGAGCCGACCCCGGAAGAGCTGGCCGAAAAGCTGGCCATGCCGCTTGAAAAGGTGCGCAAGGTTCTGAAAATCGCCAAGGAGCCGATTTCGCTCGAAACCCCTGTGGGTGACGAAGAAGATTCGCATCTTGGTGACTTCATCGAGGACAAGAACGCGCTGCTGCCGATCGACGCCGCCATTCAGGCCAACCTGCGCGAGACGACCACCCGCGTTCTGGCCTCGCTGACGCCGCGCGAAGAACGTGTTCTTCGCATGCGTTTCGGCATCGGCATGAACACCGACCATACGCTGGAAGAAGTCGGCCAGCAGTTCTCGGTTACGCGCGAACGTATTCGCCAGATCGAGGCGAAGGCGCTGCGCAAGCTGAAGCATCCGAGCCGCTCCAGAAAGCTCAGAAGCTTCCTCGACAGCTAAGCCTTCGGCTTCCTTTAAAATTGAACCCGGTCAGTTCACCTCTGGCCGGGTTTTTTGTTTCACGCACTGGCGATCTCTGCGACAAGCCTTATGTGTGAAAACAAAGCATTCCGCCTTTACTGGAAATGCTCAGGTTCGATGACATGCAACAGGTTTCGGCAAGCAGATGGCGTGGGAAGGGATGGGCTGTGCCCGTCTCCGTGCTGCTGCATCTGGCCGTTGTCGCGATCTTTCTTTTCGAACTGCCGGAACGCATAGCCGAGCCGCAGGAGCCGGAAAGCATCAGCGTCGATCTGGTGCCGCCGCCCGAGGAGAAAAAGGCGGAAGAGCAGAAGCCGCCCGCTGCCGAACAGGCGAAGGAAGAAAAGCCGCAACCTCCACCGCCGCCGCCCGCTCCACCGGCAGAAGAAACAAAACCTTCAACGCCCATGCAGGCGACGTTGCCGGCTATCGCCATGAGGCCGGAGGAGACGCAGGCGGACCCGGAGGACAAGCCGGGGAAGGTGGAGGAGGCGGAAAAGACCGAGCCTTCCAAGGAACCTGAAAGCCAGCCTGAAAAGACGGTTGAGGACAAACCCGCGCCAGCTGCTGCTAATAGCGATCTCAAGGCCTCCGCCGAGCAGGGGGAAATTGCGGTCTCACCCGTGAAGGAGGAGGCTCCGCCGAAGCAGCCGCCTGTTCCGCAGGCTAAGCCGGCTGAGGAAAAACCTGTGGAAGAGGCAAAAGAGAAGCCCGCAAAGCTTCCTGCTGCCAAACATCTGTTGTCTTCGTCGCTGCTTTCTCCAGCCCAGAGACGTCAGATGTTCGGCGATTTGCCGCCGCGTCGCCGCATTGTTCAACTTTGCAGCACGGAAGCTCTGGCCCAAATTCAAAGTGCGGGATTTGCCGCCCGTGGCATGATACCTACGTCGGATACTGGCCGTAAAATTTCCGGAAGCTCGATCGATGCGACTGGCGGAGCATTCAATATCGGCGGAACCTGGTACGATGTATCTTTCCAGTGCGATGTCGATCTGGACAATTATGCCGTAACGGAGTTCCGGTTTAAAATCGGGAACGCTCTAACCCCGGAAGAGGCGAAAAAGCGGGGCTTCACGCGATTTCAATGAGGGATTGTTAAGCTCTCTGGTGTCGCCGATGGAGACTTTCACCTCCCCGTCGTCATCCTCGGGCTTGACCCGAGGATCCGCAGCGGCCGGAATGGATCCTCGGGTCAAGCCCGAGGATGACGTCGAGTGTGAGGAGGCGTTCGGCGAAAGTTATCGACGCCCGCGCCGCCGTTACACCCGCTCCGTATCGCCCACCAACAGCCCGATTCCGGCCATCAGCGCATCCTCATCATAAGGCTTCCTGATAACCGGCACGGTTCCGAATTCATTCGGCACCATGCTGGCATCCGCATAACCGGTGGCGAAGAGGAAGGGGATGCCGCGGCGGTGAAGTTCGCGCGCGACCGCGATGGAGGTGTCGGAACCGAGATTGATGTCGAGGATGGCCACATCCGGCACGTAGCTCTTCAGCTTTTCAATGGCCATCGCCGATGAGGTCGCGGTTTCGATCGTCTTGATGCCGTTGTCCTCCAGCATGTTCTCGACATCCATGGCGATCAGCATCTGATCTTCAACGAGCAATATTTTCAACGATTCCTCCCGGTTGGAACGCCTCTTGTGCGGCGCGGTTTGATCCTCGGTTTTTGTGTCGGAGACCGCCATTGCTGACGAGATATGGCGGGCGGGCAGGAGCATTTTCGCTTCCAGCCCGTCCGGCAGATATTGCATCGTGCTGCGTCCGCCCAGATCATAAGGGATGCTGCGGCTGATGAGCGCCGTGCCGAAACCGGCGCGGGACGGCGTGGGCAGTCTCGTCGGCAAAATTTCCCGCCACCGCATTTCGCAATCGCGGTTTTCATTGATTTCCCAGCGCACATGCAGTTGCCCGCCGGTTTGCGAAAGCGCGCCGTATTTTGCCGCATTCGTCGCCAGTTCATGCAGGACCAGAGCCATGACGGAGAATGCGCGCGAATCGAGCGTGATCTGCGGTCCGGCAAGATTGACAATCGTCTCGGGCGAACGGTGCGGCGACAGTTCGGCTTCCAGCAGATCGCGCAGCGATCCGCCACCTTCACCGCGAATGATCTGGTCATGGGCAAAGGACAATGCCTGAATGCGACCCTTCAACGCGGTCACGTATTCCTGCAGGGTTTTGCCCTCCTGCGAGGGATTGCCGACCAGCGATTTGATGATGGCCAGAACATTCTTGACGCGGTGATTGAGTTCCTCGTTCAGCATGCGCTGGCGCACTTCCGCGCGCTCCCTTTCGCCTGCCATCAGCTCGCTGTGATGGAATGCGACCTCAACCAGCGCTATTCTTGCGGCTTCGGCAATTTCCCGGTCGGCTTCGGACCAGGGCTGCGCCTGCAGGCGGACGGTTTCCTTCCAGATTGCAAAGCTCTTGCGCGGGGTGAGGCGATCGCCGAGCGGACCGGTCTCATAGGATTTTTCCGGATTGCCGGCCCAGTTCAGGTTTTGCACGATCTCCCTGCGGAAAAACAGGAGATAGTCGTTCTTGACCTGCGATAGCGGAATGGCGAGCATTCCGGCTGCGGTACTGGCATAGATCTCCGCCTCCGGTATGGCTTGCGAGATGGCGTGGGTGGCCCAGACCTTTCCTTCGCTGGCCGAGGCAACGAAGCGCGCCAGCCTTGGAATGGCGTCGGGCGGCGGTGTTGCACCGTGGCCGTGCCAGTTGTTTGCCACCCACAGCCCGACGCCATCACATGGCATGAGATCGGCAAAATCCTGAAAACTGTCGATCAGCAGTTCCTCTATATGCGCGTGATGGGCGGCAAGCCTCAGGAAGCGGTCAAGAGCGGCATGGGCATGGTTGACCGTATCGAGCTTGCGCTTCTGCTTGAGGACCTGCAAATGCATGGAGAAGAACTCTCCGAACATTTCGGCGGCGATCCTCACCGACATGGTCAGAACACGCGGCGAATAATGGTGGCAGGCGATGAGGCCCCAGAGCGCGCCGTCGACGATCACCGAAATCGACATGGAGGCCGCAACGCCCATGTTGCGAAGGTATTCGCAATGGATGGGCGACACGCTGCGCAGATGCGCGAATGACAGATCGAGCGGTTCGCCGGACGCATCGATGGCGGGCAGGACAGGAACCCGCGCTCCATTGGCATCGGAGATGATGCGCAGCGTGTTTTTCAGATAGAGCGCGCGGGCCTGCTGCGGGATGTCGCTTGCCGGGAAATATTGTCCGAGAAAGCTTTCCAGCTCCGGCTGTTTTGCCTCCGACACCACCTTGCCGGCCCCGTCATCCTCGAAGCGGTAGATCATCACCCGGTCGTACCCCAGGGTCGCTTTTACCAGCCGGGTCGTTCGCGAAATCAGGCTCTCGACACTGTCCGCCTCGCGGATGCGATCGACCATCTTGCGTGCGGTGCCAAGCGGCGGCATTTCGCTTCGGGATGGTTCGAATTCGATGATCGTGGTGGATTTGTAGCGGTGGAGTGCAATATCGAAGCTGCGGCCATCGCGCATTTCCGTGTTGGGCAACAGGGCGGGGCGCGTGGTTCTGCCGGTTACGGTGAGCGCATTGCGAAGATCGTGGACGAGGTTTTTACCAAGCACCTCTTCGGCGGTCCTGCCGTTGATATCACCATCAAACCCTAAAAAGTCGCGACAGTTTTCCGAATGCCGCAGGATCATGCGCAGGGCATTGTCGCAAGCGATCAGACAGCCGTGCGGTTGAATATAACCTGGGATGTGAATGGGTTCACGGTCGCAATTGGTCAGGTCGACATGATAGTCAGTGGATGCCATGAAACAGTCTTTCGCACCCTGTGCCTGTCTTGCGCTGAAAATATTTTGGTCGTTGAAGAACGGGAAAACCTGAATAATTCATTCTGATATTGCCAACCCTTCCCCGTTTTTTGCAACCGTGACGCCGGTTTTCCGTTCTGCTTTACAGGCCGCCGTCACATGATTGTCGTACCCATTTTGTCATCGGGTACAATTCGACATTGTGCAACGTTCGCGGCGCCGAATTTGTTCCGAATTATTTGAAGGAAAAAATGTGCCGCAGAAGAAAATGACCATTACCACCACGCGCGGGCAGGGCCTCTACGAATTCACATCCGAGGCCGAGCGTTTTGTGAGGGAGGCGGGCATGGAAGAAGGACTGCTGACCGTTTTTGTCCGCCACACATCCTGTTCCCTGCTTATTCAGGAAAATGCCGATCCGGATGTCAGGCGCGACCTGACGACATTTTTTTCACGCCTCGTGCCGCCTTCCGACGATGCCTCCATGCGCTGGGTCGTCCACACGCTCGAGGGGCCCGACGATATGCCCGCCCACATCAAATCGGCTCTGACGGCAGTTTCCATCGGGGTGCCGGTCAGCGATGGCAGGCTCGTGCTCGGCACATGGCAGGGCCTTTATCTCTTCGAACATCGCGACCGCCCGCACCGGCGTGAAATCGTAATGCATATCTCGCCTTGATTCCTTTCATAAGGCGCGTCTTTTCCTGTTAATGTCTCTGAACGTCTGCTGAACACGCGGTTTGGTCCGCGTTCAGGCGGGCGGGTCTAGGGTCTCGTCAATCGCCGAGGGACGTCCCCTGCCGGCGCAGAAACAAACGGAGTGAGTTCATGTTCAGCACCTTCGCAAAAGCCGGCCTGGCTGCCCTCATCGCCCTCGGTGGAATTTCCGCCACCGCTTCAGCCGCTTCGGCTGGCTCGGATGTTCAGTTCAGAGTTCAGGTTCAGGATGGATACGGCCATGACAGAGGTCGCGGTCAGGGCTGGGGCCGTCCCGATCGTCATGGCCCGGGTTGGGGTCGTCCTGATCGCCCGCGTCTGGGTTGTTCGCCGCAGCTTGCGGAAGAAAAGGCAAGCCGCATGGGCATCCGCCGCGCTCGTGTCGTCGATGTCTCGCCGCGTCGCGTCGTTGTTGCTGGCTTCGACCGCTACGGCCGTGACCGCGTTGTTTTCGCCAATGAGCGCGGTTGCCCGGTAATCCGTCGCTAAAGCATTTCCTGTAAAGGTGCGTAGCGGTTTTACGTCCGAAAAATGCGTAAAATCAAAAGCCTAGAACGACCGATATTGATCCGCCGAAACCCCCGCCCTTCGCGCGGATCAAAAAAAACGCCCCTCGCTTGTCCGGAAAGACAGGCGGGGGGCGTTTCTTTTTGGGCTTGACCGGTGGTGGTTGCACGCAGCCGAGTGGCAAATCCGGGCGGCGGCCAATGCCGCCGCCCGGATCGGTTTATTCGCCGAGAGCGAAGGTGACGTTGACCACCACGCTGTAGCTGTTTTCACCCGAAGCGATCGGCACGCTGTCGGCTTCCTTCGCCATCGATGCGCGCATCATGCCCTGCGGCACCGGCATCGGGCGCTGCATGTTCTCGCTGATCTGGATGACGCGGCCGAGCTTCACGCCTGCCGCTTCGGTCAGCGTTTTCGCCTTGGCCAGCGCATCGGCAACGGCCTGCTTGCGGGCCTCGGTGACTGTTGCTTCCGGCTTGTCGTTGGTGAAGGTGATATCGCCGCCCTGGTTGATGCCGAGCTTGACGGAGGTATCGAGGATATCGCCGAGCTTCTTCAGGTCGCGCACGCGCACGGTAAGCCCGTTGGAAACCTGATAACCGGTGATCTCAGGCGCGACGTAAACGCCGTCCTTCGGCTCGTAATGCTTGTAAAGCGGCTGTACGGAGAAATTGCTCGTCTGCAGGTCACGGTCTTCGATGGCAGACGCTTTCAGCGCTTTCAGGACTTCGGCGAGCGCCTTGGAGTTCTCCGTAAGAGCCGCAGCCGCCGTTTCCGCCTGCTTGACGACGCTGAAGGACAGGATCGCCATATCGGGCGCGATTGCCGCCTGGCCTTCGCCGGAAACACTGATGGTGGCTTCGCGCGGGGTAGGTTCCTGCGCAAGGGCATAACCGGTCAGCGGCATCGTTGCCGCCGCGGCCAATGCGGTAAGTGCGAAAAGGCGGGCCTTTGTCGTCGTCATGGTGTTTCCTCGTTGATTGTGTCCCTATGCAGGGTATTGCCTTAGATTGTGAACCTAATACGGCAGCGGCAGCTTGCGATAGCATCAATGGCTTGTCGGGCTGTAAAAATTACGTTAGAGCGTGACCCACCGGATTCGAACCATTGCGAAGCCGGTATTTCGGATCACCTTTTCCGAAAGGGCCTGTAGCTCAATGGTTAGAGCCGGCGGCTCATAACCGCTTGGTTGGGAGTTCGAGTCTCTCCGGGCCCACCATTTTCCTTAGAAATCAAAGTCTTATATATATTTTTCCTCGGGGATGCAGCCGGGTAATGCTCCTGCTGGTTCTTTCGGCAGGAAGAACTTGAATTTTTTTCCTGCTTCTGTCGAATCTACCTTTGCTCGTTCGTCGTGTAGTCGAACCCACGCAAGCAAGGAGATAAACCAATGCGTTTTATGATGTTGATGATTCCGGGCGGCTACGCTTCTGCAGCACCTGATGCCATGCCCAGTGCCGAGGCAATCGACAAGATGATGAAGTATAATGAAGAGCTCAAGAAAGCGGGCATTCTGCTGGCTCTCGAAGGCCTTCATCCTCCAGCCACGGGTGCCCGTGTCAGTTTCAAGGAAGGTAAGCCGGTGGTCGTTGATGGCCCGTTCGCCGAGGTCAAGGAAGTTCTGGGCGGCTACTGGATGCTCGACGTGCGTTCTCGCGAAGAGGCAATCGAGTGGGCACGCAGATGCCCTGCCTCGGAAGACGACATCATCGAAATCCGTCGTGTCCATGAAATGAGCGAATTCCCGGAGGACGTCCAGAAGGCAGCCGAGAGTTTTAGCGAGCTCAAGGGTTGACCACGGTCGCCACAATCGAAGCAGTCTGGCGGATCGAGCAGCCGAAGCTGACCGCCAGGCTCACCCGGATGCTGCGTGACGTTGGCTTGGCCGAGGAGATCGCGCAGGATGCGTTCGTGCTGGCTCTGGAGCGCTGGCCTCGCGAAGGCATTCCGAGAAACCCGGCGGCTTGGCTGACCCAGGTCGCCAAGAACCGGGCGCTGGATCGTCTTCGCAGAACCACCTTGATCGATGGCAAGCACAGGGAGCTTGCCATCGACCTCTCGGAACTGGAGCGGAAGGCACCGGATATCGAGTCGATGCTCGATGAGGACATCGATGACGATATGCTGCGGTTGATCTTCACCGCATGTCACCCTGTCCTCGCGCCTGAACAAAGGGCCGCGTTGACCCTGCGGCTGCTGGGAGGCCTGTCTACGGCCGAGATCGGGCGCGCCTTTCTCATGCCGGAAGTTGCGATCGCCCAACGCATTGTCAGAGCCAAGAGAACGCTCCGCGATGCCGGAATATCATTCGAGACACCCCGCAATGAAGAGCGACGCAGCCGCCTCCCGGCGGTGCTCGAAGTCGTCTACCTGATATTCAACGAAGGCTATGTCGCCACAACCGGATCGGCATGGCTGCGGGCCGACCTCTGCGGTGAGGCCATGCGGCTGGGCCGCTCGCTGGTGTCGTTGATGGGAACCGAACCCGAAGTGCTGGGATTACTGGCATTGATGGAGTTTCAAGCATCCCGCTTCGCTGCCCGTGTCGATAGCGCAGGGAACCCCATCCTTCTCCTCGACCAGGACCGGGGGCGATGGGACTGGTCCATGATCCGGCGGGGTCTTTCCTCTCTGAACACGGCGATGGCGCTTACCCCGACACCCGGCCCTTATCAATTGCAGGCGATGATCGCTGCGCGCCATTCTCAGGCGATGACGGCTGCCGATACCGATTGGATTGCCATTGCAGCCTACTATCAGGCGCTTGCACTGGCAGCTCCGTCACCTATCGTCGAAGTCAACCGTGCGGTTGCCGTCGGTATGGCGTTTGGACCATTACAGGGTCTGGTCATTGCGGATGCCCTGAAAGACGAACCAAGATTAAAAGGCTCGCATCTCCTACCCACAGTGCGTGGGGATCTGCTGGAAAGGCTGGGGCGAGGCCTCGAAGCGCGCGCCGAGTTCCTGCGTGCAGCGGAACTGACCGACAATGAGAAAGAGCGAAGCGTATTGCTTGCACGGGCGAGTTCCGCCACCTCATAGAGGCTCCCATCGAACCTCGTTGATATTCAAAAAGAAAATCAATTCCGTCGTCTCGCGAAGCCCACGCCGGCACGACCTGGCCGCCCCGCGAGAAGATTGCTTGCGCATATATTGAAAAACGGACTGACGATGCCGTGAAATTTGCTGAAAGACCACATTGACGGGGCACGGCAATATCTGCTTGGAGTTAAGGCCGCTGAGCACGCCTCACTCAAAATCCAGCCGACAGGGTTGATGCAATTCTGCGGTGGCGACAATTCATGAATATTCAAACGAACCCGATATGCAGGGGTTTTCTCCTATGACTTCAGCTTCTCCCCAACGTCGCCTGCCAACGGTAAAGGTTCGGGTCCAACGCAATTCGACGGAGTTGCATCATGGAACGCTCTCGATTGGCGACTGGACGGTTCCTTGTGTTGTCGGGCGCGGCGGATTGATCACCACTTCGCTGAAACGCGAGGGTGATGGCTGCACCCCCATCGGCGTTTTTCCGTTGCGCTACGGCTTTTTCAATTCCAGCCGATGGGCTCCTCCCGCATCCGGACTGTCGTTTCCGTTCGTTCCGATGACGGATGAAATGGTCTGGGAAGAGGACCCCGGAAGCCCGACCTACAATCGCCTCACCATTACGCCCGGAGGTGCTCCGGACGCAGAGCGTATCAACAGGGTAAGGTCGGAGCCGCTGTTTGATATCGTCGTGCCGATTGGTCACAACGACGCCAGCGTGGAGCCTCATCGAGGAAGTGCCATTTTCATTCATGCCGCCAGATCCGACATGTCGGGAACGGCAGGATGCGTCGCTCTTCGGGAAGACGATCTGAAACGTCTGGTTTCTCTGCTTGTGCCGGGCATGGTCATTGATATCGATTTCGACGAACCAATAGACCAGCAGCAATCTCAGCCCGGCCCGATCGAGATTTATCAGTTCAGAAGCCTGCGGCCCGGCCCGCGTCTTCTGGTTCTGGGTGCGGTGCATGGCAATGAAACATGTGGCCCTGAGGCCATCCGGGAAATTATTGCCGAATGCACGGGACGCAAGCTGAAGATCGAGCGTGGTCTGGTGACCTTCGTTCCCGTCGTCAACCTGAAAGCATTCCTGAAAGACACGCGCGAAGGCGACCGCAATTTCAATCGGGATTTGCGCGAGGTAACGGTACCAAAGCAGTATGAAGACTACGTCGCGAACCAGATTTGCGCCATGATGCGCGAGCACGACGTACTTCTGGATCTGCACTCGTTTCGGTCGCAGGGATCGCCTTTTGTATTTGTCGGGCCGCGGGACAATGATGGCTCGATTGAACCATTTGCCCGTGCTGCCGAAGAGGAAACATTTGCTTCCGTGCTGGGGCCTGACCTGATCCTCGACGGCTGGCTTTCTACCAATGTGAATGGTCTTGCGAGACTATCCGGTCGCGCAGGGGCAAATCCTGCCGAGGCAGAGCTGCCGTTATCATCAGGCGTGGGGACGACAGAATACATGCGGTTTGCCGGCGGTTACGGCGTCACTCTCGAATGTGGTTCGCATCTGGATCCACAGGCGCCCGTCGTCGCAGCGAATGCCATACGCCGGGCTCTCGCCGTCTTGAGGCTCATCGATGCGCCTTCTCCGGAGCGAACCGTCAAGCGGGCAATCGAGCTTGTTGATGTGGTCTTTGCAAGGGATCAGAATGACCGCCTGGCTGCGGCATGGAAAACCGGAGATCAGGTCAGCGTAGGCGATGTCATAGCCTATAGAGCTTCTGGCGAAGCGATCAGAGCACCGGACGCGGGCTACATCATATTTCCGGATTCGGCGCCTGAGCCTGGGAAG
The DNA here is from genome assembly GCA_000949895.1 of Agrobacterium arsenijevicii. Classification (GTDB taxonomy): domain Bacteria; phylum Pseudomonadota; class Alphaproteobacteria; order Rhizobiales; family Rhizobiaceae; genus Agrobacterium; species Agrobacterium arsenijevicii. Next base: position 112,555 of record JWIT01000004.1, read on the forward strand.
GAACTCTTCTACTTCGGCAAGGCCAGCAACAGGTTTTCGTGAGGTCCTGCTGGCTGTCGTGGGCAGAGATCGGGCCGGCGTTAGCCATGCAATTGGAACGAGGGCGGGTTGCCTAGGGCTCTAAAACGTTAAAATCCGACCAGCCGGTCAGGCTGATCGGATCATCCGGTGCGGACTTTCAAGCGATGGGGTCAGTTGCAGACCCGCATGCTTTCGGTGTGCCAGCCGCCATCATAGGAATTGGGCACGCGCCGGTCTTCGAACCAGCAGCGCGGGCGGGGCGGCGGTGGCGGTTCGTAGTAGCGGGGACCACCGTTATTATTGGCGATCGCGCCGCCGATCAGGCCGCCGATGACGCCTGCAGCCAGGCCGCCGGCGATGATGGCGCCGTCATTGTGGCGACGGTGTTCGCGGTAGGGCGGTGGGGGCGGGCCGCCACGGTCATAACCACGGTCGTAGCGCGGACGATAGGGATAGTCCTGCGCGGCGGCGGTGCCGTAGGACGCGAAGACGCTGCCGGTGGCAACCAGTGCGGCAAGGGTGGAAAGAATTATCTTTTTCATCGAGGGCTACTCCATAAGCCTGCTTTGGGAGATAGAGGCTCATTATGCCCGCATGATGGCACGGGCCGGCTGAACGGTTTGTGAATGTTTCATTTTTATAGGGTTCATATTTTTAGCGATTTTCAAGACGCGGGCCGCCGCCTTTCAGGAACGAAAAAGCCCGGCGAATGGCCGGGCTTTTTACGCTGGGGCTGGTTGGCGGGGATCAGAACTTCACACCAAGGCCCACCTTGACGGTGCTCTGGTTGAGATCGGTATTGATGCCGAAGATGTCCTTGTCGCCATAGTCGTTGAAACGATATTCAATCCTGCCGAACACATTGTCGGTGAAGGCATAATCCAGACCGGCGCCGACGGTGTAGCCATTGAATGTGGCGCTATCCTTGCCGCTGCCGGGCGTTTCGGTGAAGCCGCGCGTGGCTGTCCAGCCGGCTGTGCCGTAGATCAGGGCACGGTCGAAGGCATAACCGACGCGGCCACGAACGGAGCCCTGCCAGTCGGTGCCGATTTTCACGCCGGCATAATCATTGTCGTTCCAGTTATAATCGACGTCGCCCTCAATGCCGAGGACCACATTATTGTCGAACTGATAATTGTAACCGGCAAAAGCACCCAGAATGCCGCCATCGAAACTATCCGACGCGACGGGGCCGCCCGCCGAAAAATCGCCGTTCGCCCAGCCCGCACCGCCTTGAATACCAAGATAGGGACCAGACCAGGTGAAGACCGGCAGGGTTTCCTGCGCGACCGGAGGCGCCGGATTTTCGTAGACGGCATCCGCAGCCATTGCGGTGCTGGCCGACAGGGCCAAGAGTGACGTTACGATCAGCGTTTTCATCGTTTTTCTCCCTGAGCTGACTAGCCTCTATAACATATATTAGGTGCATTTAATATGGGTTGGGGATCGGCAGTTCCAAGGGGCACGGTGTCCTCTTGCATTGCTGTTCTGATGCGGCGAACGCCTTGAGCGGCGTTTGGTTCCTTTCGCAGCTTTGTTAAAGGCACGGGAGCGGAGTCACGCTTGGTTGTCTTGACAGCAGGGGGCACGACCATAGAGTTGTGCCAGTCTGCGGCAATGCCGGTGCTTCGGCGTCTGGGTAAGTCGGTTGTTGCGGGCAAGAATGGGTAAGGGAGGACAGGATCGCATGCGGGTTAGTTTTTATGGGGGAGGGGCGACGTGATTGTCGGAGCCGTTCTCAGTGCCATTCTTCTTCTCACCCTCATCGCGTTTCCGCGGCATCTCAAACCCGTCGTTATCTGCCTGCTGCTGATCTGGACGACCACCGCCGCCTTTGTCATCTATGACTGGCGGCGTGGCAGCCAGCGGCTCGACCATATCGTCGCGACGGCCAGCTTCGATGCGGCGTGCACGGATGCGGCCTTGCCCATTCGCGTCAGCTTCCGCAACGACAACAATGTCGCCGTACAGCGACTGACCTATACGCTCGAAGGGTTCGAACCGGCCTTCCGTGCTTCAGTCTCGTTCGATCCCTATCAGGTAAGCGAAAGACGGATCGAGGCCGGGGAGACTTTCGCCGCATGCCGCGCATTCCGGTTGCGCAATAATGAAACGGTGGAGCCGCAACGGCTGGAATGGCGCGTCACCGTGATTTCCGCGGAGTTCGATTGAACTTTCGCTTCTTCCGGCCATCACGGCATTTTGAAGATTTTCGCGCTGGCGCGTGAGAACCCCTGTGCCGCAACGGGTTCTTGAGGGTGCTCACGTTCTCGCCGGCCGCGCCAAGGCGGCCTTGGCTGACAGGGGACTTGTTTTCGCCGGTTTGCAATGCCACCTGCCCACCCGTCCGATGAATGTTGCGGGTTGAGGTTTTGCGTATTGTTCTGAAGTTTCTGAAAATTACCGCCATCGGCCTTGTCGCCCTGCCGGTTCTGGCCGGCGCACACATGGGTATCGGCCAGCTGACCGGAAATTTTCACGAGGTCATTCCCGGCGAACTTTACCGTTCGGCCCAGCCTAGCGGCAAGGACATCACGGCCTATGCCAAGACCTACGGCATCAAGACGATCATCAATCTGCGCGATGAAAAGCGTGAAGGCTGGTACGACGCCGAAAGCCGGGCGGCAAAAAACAACGGCATCCGGCTTGTCGATTATCCCTTGAGTTCAAGCGAGAAACTGCCGGTGGAGGAAGCGGAAATGCTGGCGGCCGTGCTGCGCAACGCTGAAAAGCCGATCCTCATCCATTGCGAACACGGCGCCAACCGTACCGGGCTTGCATCCGCGATCTATGTCGCGGCCGTGGCCGGCAAGAGCGAGGCGGCGGCCGAGTTCCAGCTTTCGCCCTATTATGGGCATGTGCCGATCCCCGGTATCGGGCGCTATGAAATGTATCAGTCCTGGGACGATTTCGAGGAAACCATCGGGTTTTGAGGGTAGCCCGCGAGGTTTTTTGAGATTGCGAAAGCTGAGGCCGATGGCCTCAAACGCGACGTCATCCTCGGCCTTGTGCCGAGGATCTACGCACGTAGCATCCTGCATATAGGTTGCAGATGCTCGGGACAGGCCCGAGCATGACGGAAGAGAGGTTCGTGAGCCTCGTCAGCCGCCACCCACCTCCCGCAATGCTGCTTAATACGCCCCGCCGCTTTCCTTGATCACCTTGGTCAGGCTCCCCGTTGCCGGGAAAAGCGGGATAAGGCAGGCCTGGAGCGCGTGGTAGATATCGCCCTTGCCGGGGAAAAGCGTGTGGGCCGGAACCAGATCTTCCGTCAGTTCCTCGTGCCAGCCGCCATTGCCGTGGTCGATGAAGTTATTGGCAACCGTGCTCCAGATGCGGCGGTAGCTGTCTTCGTAAAATGCATCCGCTGGCAGGTTTTCGTTGAGGAAGTGGGCCGCACCCGCCGCCTCGCACATGGGCCACCAGAGCTTTGCCGTCTTATCGGGAGTGTCATTCCAGTCAAGCGTATAAAAGAAGCCGCCCTTTTCCCGATCCCAGCCAAGCGCCATGGATTGCACGAACAGCGATTTCGCAGCCACCGGCATCCAGTCGTGGCGGCGCTCACCCAGCACCCACAATTGCAGGATGAGGCGGGCCCATTCCAGCCAGTGACCGGGGGTAGAGCCGGAGGGGCGGAACATTTCGTTGCCGCGGTAATCCTTGTCGAGTGTCCAGTTCTCGTCGAAATGCTCCGGCACGCGGAAATCCAGTTCGCCTGCCCGGCGGCGGATCACGAGGTCGGCAATACGTTCGGCCTTGGTCAAATAATTGCTGTCACCGGTTGCCTCATAGGCCGCCATCAGCGCTTCGGTCAGGTGCATGTTGGAATTCTGGCCGCGATAATTGTCGATGGGCGACCAGTCGCGATTGAATTCCTCGGCGATCGCGCCGTGTTTTTCTTCCCAGAAACGGGTTTCCAGAACCTCGGTAATGTCGGCCAGCATCTGGTCGGCAAGAGGGTGACCGACGGTCTTGGCGGAGGAGGCGGCCAGAAGCACGAAGGCATGGCCATAACCCTGCTTGGTGGCATCCACCGGGCCGCCATCGTTCACCTGCCAGAAATAACCGCCATGCTCGCTGTCGCGATGCTTGTTCCACAGATAGGTCATGCCGTGGTCGACGATATCGCCGCAGCCCGGCCGGCCGAGCAGATGGCCGATGGAGAAGCAATGCACCATGCGCGCCGAGGCATGGATGCCGCGCACCGGGTTGTTTTTCTGCAGCGGCGCGCCCTTGGCGTCGAGATCGAAGAAGCCGCCGGCCGTGTTGACGGCGCGGTATTGGAAGAAATCGAAAAGCCCATCGGCCTGTTTGACCAGCCATTGGCGGTGCCATGGCAAGGTGTTCCAGCTCCGGTTGTTGTGGTCGTCGTCCGGCATCTCTTCCTCCATGCGGTTTGCTGCTTCGGCTTATATCCTTGCCGTATAAACCTGTCATCTGTCGTTGAAATTTCGTAGTCTGCCGCAAAGGCGCAAAGCCATACCTATCCCTTGAAGATATATTGACATAAACATATCTTTATGTGACTTGACGGCTTGCGATCTTGCAAATCGAAATGAGGAGTATGCCCGTGTTTGACGATCTGTTTGGCCCTGAAGGGGCAAAGCGCGACGGCGCGGAAATCTTGCAGGCGCTGCGCGATGCCGCCAGCGAACGCATCCTCATTCTCGATGGCGCGATGGGCACGCAGATCCAGGGGCTTGGTTTTGACGAAGACCATTTCCGTGGCGACCGTTTCATCGGCTGCGCCTGTCACCAGCAGGGCAATAACGACCTTCTGATCCTGACCCAGCCGGATGCCATCGAAGAGATCCATTACCGCTACGCCATGGCCGGTGCGGATATTCTCGAAACCAACACGTTTTCGTCGACGCGCATCGCGCAGGCCGATTACGAGATGGAAAATGCGGTTTACGATCTCAACCGCGAGGGTGCGCAGATCGTTCGCCGCGCCGCCATTCGTGCCGAGCGTGAAGATGGCCGCCGCCGCTTCGTGGCGGGCGCCATTGGCCCGACCAACCGCACGGCCTCCATTTCGCCTGACGTCAACAATCCCGGTTACCGTGCCGTCACTTTCGATGATCTGCGCATTGCCTATGGTGAGCAGATCGATGGCCTGATCGATGGTGGCGCCGACATCATCCTGATCGAGACGATCTTCGATACGTTGAACGCCAAGGCGGCAATCTTTGCCTGCGAGGAGCGTTTCGAGGCCAAGGGCATCCGCCTGCCGGTGATGATTTCGGGTACGATCACCGACCTTTCCGGCCGCACGCTTTCCGGCCAGACGCCTTCGGCGTTCTGGAACTCGGTGCGCCACGCCAACCCCTTCACCATCGGCCTCAACTGTGCGCTGGGCGCCGACGCGATGCGTCCACACCTGCAGGAACTTTCGGATGTGGCCGACACCTTCGTCTGCGCCTATCCGAATGCCGGCCTGCCGAATGAATTCGGCCAATATGACGAAACGCCTGAGATGATGGCGCGTCAGGTGCAGGGTTTCGTTCGTGACGGTCTCGTCAACATCGTCGGTGGTTGCTGTGGTTCGACGCCGGAGCATATCCGGGCGATTGCGGAGGCCGTGAAAGGCTACAAGCCGCGCGAAATTCCGGCCCACAAGCCGTTCATGTCGCTTTCGGGCCTCGAGCCTTTCGTGCTGACCAAGGACATTCCCTTCGTCAATGTCGGCGAGCGCACCAACGTCACCGGCTCGGCCCGCTTCCGCAAGCTCATCACCGCCGGTGATTATACGGCGGCGCTCGCCGTTGCCCGCGACCAGGTGGAAAACGGTGCGCAGATCATCGACATCAACATGGATGAGGGCCTGATCGATTCCGAAAAGGCGATGGTGGAGTTTCTGAACCTCATCGCCGCCGAGCCGGATATCGCCCGCGTGCCTGTGATGATCGACTCATCCAAGTTCGAGATCATCGAGGCCGGCCTGAAATGCGTTCAGGGCAAATCGATCGTCAATTCGATTTCGCTGAAGGAAGGCGAGGAGAAGTTTCTCCAGCAGGCGCGGCTCGTCCACAATTACGGTGCGGCGGTCGTGGTCATGGCCTTCGACGAGGTCGGACAGGCCGATACCTATCAGCGCAAGGTGGAAATCTGCTCGCGCGCCTACAAGCTGCTGACCGAAAAGGCGGGCCTCTCGCCGGAAGACATCATCTTCGATCCGAACGTCTTTGCCGTCGCGACCGGTATCGAGGAGCACAATAATTACGGCGTGGACTTCATCGAAGCCACCAAGACGATCCGCGAAACTATGCCACTGACGCATATTTCCGGTGGTGTTTCCAACCTGTCCTTCTCCTTCCGTGGCAACGAGCCGGTGCGTGAGGCGATGCATGCCGTGTTCCTCTACCACGCCATCCAGGTCGGCATGGATATGGGCATCGTCAATGCCGGGCAGCTTGCCGTTTACGACAACATCGATGCGGAACTGCGCGAGGCCTGTGAAGACGTGGTGCTGAACCGCCGCGACGACGGGACGGAGCGGCTGCTTGAAGTGGCCGAGCGCTTCCGCGGCACGGGAGAAAAACAGGCGAAGGTGCAGGATCTTTCCTGGCGTGAGCTTCCGGTCGAAAAGCGTCTTCAGCATGCGCTCGTCAACGGCATCACCGAATATATCGAGGCCGATACGGAAGAGGCACGCCAGCAGGCCGCCCGTCCGCTGCATGTGATCGAAGGGCCGCTGATGGCGGGCATGAACGTGGTCGGCGACCTCTTCGGTTCGGGCAAGATGTTCCTGCCGCAGGTGGTGAAATCCGCCCGTGTGATGAAGCAGGCGGTTGCCGTGCTGTTGCCCTACATGGAAGAGGAAAAGCGCCTGAATGGCGGGTCCGAGCGGAGTGCTGCCGGCAAGGTGCTGATGGCGACCGTGAAGGGCGATGTGCACGATATCGGCAAGAACATCGTCGGTGTCGTTCTCGCCTGCAACAATTACGAGATCATCGATCTCGGCGTCATGGTGCCGACGACGAAAATCCTTGAAACGGCGATTGCCGAAAAGGTCGACGTGATTGGCCTTTCCGGTCTCATCACGCCGTCTCTGGACGAGATGGTGCATGTGGCGGCTGAAATGGAGCGACAGGGTTTCGACATTCCGCTTCTGATCGGCGGTGCAACGACGAGCCGTGTGCATACGGCGGTGAAAATCCATCCGCGTTACGAGCAAGGGCAGGCGATCTATGTCACCGATGCTTCGCGTGCGGTGGGCGTCGTGTCAGCACTTCTCTCCGCCGAGCAGAAGCCCGCCTATATCGACGGTATCCGGGCTGAATATGCCAAGGTGGCGGAAGCCCATGCCCGCAACGAGCGCGAAAAGCAGCGCCTGCCGCTTTCCCGTGCCCGTGAGAATGCGCACAAGATCGGCTGGTCGAGCTATAGCGTCGTCAAACCGCAATTCTTCGGCACCAAGGTTTTCGAGACCTATGATCTGGAAGAGCTGTCCCGTTACATCGACTGGACGCCATTCTTCCAGACATGGGAGCTGAAGGGCCGCTACCCGGCGATCCTCGAAGACGAGAAGCAGGGCGAGGCGGCGCGGCAGCTTTACAGCGATGCGCAGGCGATGCTGAAGAAGATCATCGAGGAAAAGTGGTTCCGGCCGCGGGCTGTAATAGGCTTCTGGCCTGCCAATGCGGTGGGCGACGATATCAGGCTGTTTACGGATGAAAGCCGCCGCGAAGAACTTGCGACGTTCTTCACGCTTCGCCAGCAGCTTTCCAAGCGTGATGGACGCCCGAATGTGGCGCTTTCCGATTTCGTGGCGCCTGTCGATAGCGGCGTTGCCGATTATGTCGGTGGCTTCGTGGTGACGGCGGGCATTGAGGAAGTGGCGATTGCCGAGCGGTTTGAACGGGCCAATGACGATTATTCGTCCATTCTCGTGAAGGCGCTGGCCGACCGCTTTGCGGAAGCATTTGCAGAGCGTATGCATGAGCGGGTGCGCAAGGAGTTCTGGGGTTATGCGCCGGACGAGGCTCTTGCCGGCGATGAGCTGATTGGCGAAGCCTATGCCGGTATTCGTCCTGCGCCCGGTTATCCGGCCCAGCCCGATCATACCGAGAAGAAAACGCTGTTCTCCCTGCTCGACGCCACCAATGCGGCGGGTGTGGAGCTGACGGAGAGCTATGCCATGTGGCCCGGCTCATCCGTCTCCGGCCTCTATATCGGCCATCCCGAAAGCTATTATTTCGGTGTTGCCAAGGTGGAACGCGATCAGGTGCAGGACTATGCGCGCCGCAAGGATATGCCGGTGGAAGAGGTGGAGCGCTGGCTTGGACCGGTGCTCAACTATGTGCCGGTGAGCAGCGCTGAGAAAATCGACAGCGCGGCGTAATATCTGGGACACTGGTGTCGCAGTCAAAAAGCGCGGGTCTTGTCCGCGCTTTTTTCGTATACGCTTGGCAAGTGGCCGTCCGTACTTAAGCTTGAGATGGCTGGCGATGCCGCTGGTATACACGGAGTCAACATTAACTCGTGCCGTGATCCACAGTCGTTGTTCTATTTATTATAATATATTTATATTTATTTCTTAGTGTTACTGGTTTGTATTTTCTGATTTTCAATATTTTACTTACGGCTATTCCAAATCTATTGATGAATTAAACTTGGCGTTAATGTGGTCATGGCAATCGTCTTCCATTCTCATTACTGTCGCGGGGAATGGATGAATTACATCGCGTTATTTGTTGTCACTGCTCTGTTCTCCTCTATATTTTCTACCCAGGCGGAGGCGCGGAAGGTTAGACTATTTGCCGTTCCCGGCTTTGGCAGCAGTGAGACGATCGATCTCGTCTACGATCTGCCAGATAGTCCGCCTTTCCTTCGAGAGGGAAAAGCATACGATATCGGATATCTGAATAGCAGCAAGGGCAATGCTTACGTTCTGTATCAGGGCGATCGTTACGGCAAGCTGAGCGATGCGGAAATCGCGACACTGGAGGCAGCACTCGGCTTCGACCCAACGGCCAAGCATCGTGCTGAACGCGCGGCGCGCAGCGCTGCGTTCGAGGAGGCCTTTCCCTGGAGCTCCGTGACTTACGTTCTCATTTTGGTTGCCGGTGTTTTCATGCTTCTTCGCAAGGGGGTGCGCATCCTCCGCCGGGCTGCGCCACCATCGGTGAACGGTAGTATTGATGAAGATAATTCGGTGGGGGCAGTTTATCCCCCATCCGAGGCCCGCAAGGCGCAAATGATGAGCCGTCAACAAACCGATGATGCCATGAGTGATAACAGAAGACGGACTGCTGCACCGCCGACGGTTTCCGGTTCGTCTCGCTCTGGACCTCCGGTTAAGGCTTTTGGACGCAGGAGCGCCTGATCCACGTAGAAAATCGCGAAATCTTAGAGCACGTCCGGTTTAAACGGAATCGTCGGACGTGCTCTATGTCTTTGTTTTTGCTAATTTTCCGGACGTAAAACCGCTACGCACTTTTACGGGAAATGCTCTAAATCGCCACCAAGACGGGATGGCTATTCGAACCGGTCGATGATGCTGATGCCGCTTTCCTGGAAGCTGTTCATGGCGGGCAGGGCCGTGATGGCATCGGTAAGGGTGATGTGGCGGCCGATCAGTTTTTCGGGCGCAAGCTTGCCGCTCTCGATCATCGCCAGCATGTCTTCGTAGCGCCATGCCTGCATGCCGTGGCTGCCGTAAATCTCCAGCTCGTGGGCGATCACCCGGGCCATGGGAATGGCGGGCATGGCGTGATCGGCCAGCATCAACCCTACCTGAACGTGACGACCACGCCGACGCAGGTTGCTGATGGAATTGCAGCATGTCTGCGGGTGGCCGAGCGCGTCGATGGAAACATGCGCGCCGCCGCCTGTCACCTCACGCACCGCTTCCGCGACATCGGCAACCGAGCGGCTGTTGATGGTGGCAGTGGCGCCGAGCTGGCGCGCAAATTCGAGTTTGTCTTCCGCGATATCGATGGCGACGACCTGCGCGCCGAGGCCCGCGCCAATCATGATGGCGGAGAGGCCGACGCCGCCGCAGCCGTGCACAGCCAACCATTCGCCACCCTTCAGGCGTCCCTGGTCGGTCACAGCGCGGAAAGAAGTGGCGAAACGGCAGCCGAGACCGGCGGCGGTGGCATAAGTCATCGATTCCGGCAGATGCACGAGGTTCTGGTCGGCATAGTCGATTGCGACGTATTCGGCGAAGGAACCCCAATGGGTGAAGCCGGGCTGGAACTGCGTCTCGCACACCTGTTGATTGCCGGAGCGGCATTCATGGCAATGGCCGCAGCCGGAAACGAAGGGAACGGTGACACGGTCGCCAGTCTTGAAGCGGGTAACGTTCTTTCCAACTGCGGCGATGACGCCGACAAATTCGTGGCCGGGGACATGCGGCAGGCGAATATCCGTGTCGTGTCCCATCCAGCCGTGCCAGTCGCTCCGGCACAGGCCCGTCGCCTTCACCTCGATGACGACGCCGCCATCGGTCGGGGTCGGGTCGGGCAGGGATGCGACAATAGGGGTTTCGCCGAACAGTTCGTAAAAAAGCGCGCGCATCATTGCCTCACATCGTTGGTATGCAGGTTCGAATTTATACCTGCTCTATATCGTTGTTTTTCGCATTTTCCGGACGTAAAACCGCTACGCACTTTTACTGGAAATGCTCTAACTTCTTCCACCGATGGAGAAAAGCGATTTAGTCCTTGATCACCATAAGATCACCCGCCGCGAATTTAAGCGTTACTTGTTCGCCAAGTGCGGGCGGTGCGGTGCCGGGATCGTTGAACATGTCGAACGACAAGGTCGAGCCGCCGAGATCGAGACGGGTGCGGATGACCGAACCGAGAAACTGGCTTGAGGTGACGATACCGGAAATAGCAACGTCGCCCTTCGCGTCAGCGCCGAGCGCGCCAGCTTCCGGACGCAAGGCGAGGGTGATTTTATCACCGTTCGCGGCATCGACCGGCTTATGGAGCGTGATCTGCTGGTCGCCGACACGGATGGTGTTGGCCGAGGAGTCGATGACGGTGGCGTCGATCAGGTTCAGCGTGCCGACGAAGGAGGCGACAAAGCGGGTCGCGGGCTTGTTGTAGATATCGAAGGGCGAACCGATCTGGTCAGCGCGGCCGGAATTCATGACGACGATACGGTCGGAGATCGACAGGGCTTCTTCCTGATCATGGGTCACGAAAATCGTGGTGATGCCGAGCTTTCGCTGAATCTGGCGGATTTCCTCACGTAGCGACACGCGAATCTTGGCGTCGAGCGCCGAAAGTGGCTCGTCGAGCAGAAGCACTTCCGGCTTCGGGGCCAATGCGCGGGCAAGCGCCACGCGCTGCTGCTGGCCGCCCGACATCTGATAGGGGTAACGGTCCGCGAGATGCTCCAGATGGATGAGCTGAAGCATTTCCTTCACGCGCGCATCGATCTCGGCTTTCGGCTTGCCGGCGACTTTCAGGCCGAAGGCAACGTTCTCGTAGACGTTCATGTTGGGGAACAGCGCATAGGCCTGAAACACCATGCCGATATTGCGCTGGTTCGGCCTGAGCGTCGTCTGGTCCTTGCCGTTGATGACGATGGAACCGCCGGTCGGGATCTCAAAACCGGCGATCATGCGCAGCACGGTGGTCTTGCCGCAGCCCGATGGCCCGAGAAAGGAGACGAACTCGCCCTTTTCGATGGCCATGTCGAAATCATGCACGACCTGCACGGAACCGAAGGATTTCTTGATATTGCTAAGTGTCAAAAAGCTCATGAAAATCTTGTCCTCAGGCCTTGGGAGGCGCGCCCTTCTGGTAGCGTGAAACGAGTTGGATCAACCCAAGGCAACCCCAGGTGATGCCGAAGGAAATCACGGCAAGTGCTGCCGGTTCATAGGCGCGGTTGGCGCCGAGCAGCTGCATATAGGGGCCGAAGGCCGGGCGGTTCAAAAGTGCCGCCATGGTGAATTCACCGATGACGATGGCGAAGGTCAAAAATGCGCCCGACAGGACGGCGACCAGCACATTGGGCAGAATGATGCGCGACAGGATGGTTGTCCACCCCGCGCCAAGGCTTTGCGCTGCTTCCGTCAATGTCGCGACATCGATGGTTCTGAGACCGGTATCGACGGCGCGGTACATGTAGGGCAAAGCGAGCGTGGCATAACCGAACATCAGAAGAAGGTTGGTGCCGAAGGTCGTGCCGGTCAGCGGCAGCCAGCTCGAGGTGTTGTAAAGCCTGATATAACCGAACACGATGACAATGGCCGGGATGACCAGCGGCAGCAGCGTGATGAATTCGATATAGGGGCGCAGGCCCGGCAGTTTCAGGCGCACCCAATAGGCCGTCGGCACCACCAGCAGGACCCCGAAAACGATGGTGAACAGCGCCATCATCACCGAATAGCTGAAGGTTTCCTGAAAACGTGGGTCACTGAGCACCTTGCCATAGGCGTCAAAGGAATATTCTCCGCGCCGCATTTTCAGCGAGAAGTTGGTCATGCCGATCAGCGGCAGGGCGAAATAGAGCAGGCCGAAGATCAGCGCGCCCCAGGCGAAGAACCGCTTCATTTCAGCCACCTTTCGCTGCGGGCGCGCAGCCAGATATAAAGCGCATTGGCGATGCCGGTAACGACGATCATGCCGAAGGCGAGTGCGTAACCAAGATGCGGATTGCCGAGAACGTCGCCGCGGATCTGCGCGAAAAGCAGGATCGGCACGATGTTGAGCGACGAGCCGGTGAGCGCGATTGCGGTGGCCACAGCGCCGAAGGCGTTGGCGAACAGCAACGACATGGTTCCGAGTAGCGACGGCAACAGAATGGGGAAGGCGACCATGCGCCAATATTGCAGGCCGGTCGCGCCGAGGATTTCGGCTGCCTCGCGCCATTCGCGCTTCAACCCGTCGAGCGCCGGCGTGATGATGAGGATCATCAGCGGTATCTGGAAGAACAGATAGGTGACCGTCAGACCCCAGAAGGACAGAATGTTAAAGCCGAGAAGCCTAAGATCGATGCCGACCTGCGTTTTCAGAAACACGGTGAGCAGGCCGACCGGGCCAAGCGTGGCGATGAAGGCGAAGGCGAGCGGCACGCCGGCAAATTGCGATGCTACGCCCGAAAAGGTGAGAAGCGGTCCGCGAATGCGCTGGGGCAAACCGCCGAGAACCACGGCGGCGGCGACGGCAAAGCCGATCAGGCAGCCGAGAGCCGCCGAGGCGAGGCTGATCTTGATCGAAATCCAGTAGGCCGCGAGGATCGACGAGGTGAAAAGCCCGGCGACGTTTTCGAGCGTCAGGCTACCATCGGGACGCTGGAATGCACCGACCACGATCTTCATCGTCGGAAAAATCAGAAACAGCAGAACAAAAACGGCAAAAGGTACGACGCCTAACCAATGAAGCGGCAACTTCCTGCCCGCATCGGATGGTCCGCCGGTGTTGGTTGATGGCATGCCTTGTCCCCAAACGCCGTTTTCAAACGGTCTGTCTATAAAGGTCTTTTCTCGAGCACGTCCGGTTAAAACGGAAATGTCGGACGCGCTCTCGATTTTGTCTTGCGCATTTTCCGGACGTAAAACCGCTACGCACTTTTACTGGAAATGCTTTTAAAGAAGCACCCCGGCTTTTCGAGAAGCCGGGGTGTATTTTTCAAAAATTACTTCACGTTCGCGCCGACGACGCTGTCCCAGCCGCCGGTAACGGCTGCCTTGTTGGCATCGACTTCGTCGAGGGTCGGGAAGAATGCCTTTTCATAGGCTGCTGCCGGCGGCAGGCTGTCGATCAGTTCCTGCGGAACCTTGCCGGCCTTGACCATCGCGTTGAAGCGGATCGGGTGGCAATAGCCCTTCAGCCAGCCAAGCTGACCGTCGTCGGAGTAGAGGTGTTCCATCCAGAGCTTGGCAGCGTTCGGATGCGGAGCGTAAGCGGAAATGCCCTGAACGTAAACGCCGGCCAGAACGCCTTTTTCCGGAACCACGACTTCCGTGGGCGGGTTGTCGTTCAGCGTCTTCTTCCAGGAAAGCGCGTTATAGTCCCAGGCGACGATGATCGGGGTAGCACCCTGTGCCAGCGTGCCGGCCTTGCCGATAACCGGCAGGAAGTTGCCAGCCTTGTTGAGCTCGGCGAAATATTTCAGGCCAGCTTCACCAGCTTCCTTGCCGGACTTCGCACCGCTGGAAAGACCAGCAGCGAGAACGCCGAGGATAGCCTGGTTGGAAGCGCGCGGATCGCCGGCAAGTGCTACCTGACCGGAATATTCCGGCTTCTGCAGGTCGGCCCAATCCTTCGGCACGTTCTTGACGAGGTCCTTGTTCACGAAGAAGGACATCACGCCGTAATAGTCGCCGTACCAGTAACCGTCCGCGTCTTTGACGTTGTCAGGAATTTCGTCCCAGGTGGAGACCTTGTAAGGCTGCAGCAGGCCTTCGGCCTTCATCTGCGGGCCGAAAGCGAGACCGACGTCAACAACGTCAGGAGCCTGCGGGCCCTTGTTGTCCTTGTTCGCCTTGACCGCTTCGACTTCATCGGCAGAGCCGGCGTCGGGGTTCAGTTCGTTGACGGTGATTTCCGGATATTTTGCTTTGAAAGCGGCGATCACGTCGCCGTAACCACACCAGTCGTGCGGCAGCGCGACGGTGGTCAGCATGCCTTCCTTCTTGGCGGCAGCGATCAGTTCGGCGCTCGGCGCAGCAGCAGCGATCGCGGTGGAAGCCATTACCAGAGCGGTGGTGGCAGCAAGCAGTCGACGGCAATGAGAGATCACTTTTTTCTCCTCTTCGTGTTCTCGTATTACGGACGCTGATACGGATTCTGGATGAAGCTAATGTGACGGTTGGGAAGCAATTTATTTATCCGGATTCCGTCAGTTTACGCTCATTTTCCGCCATCGCCCGGCTTTGTGCCTGCAATTGCGGGAGAATCCCATCATCATTCGTGTTGGCCAGATACGTTCCCCAGCTTGTTTTTATCCCGCTTTATCGCGCTGGTAGCGATTTCAGGTATCCAATCAGCCGGCGGTTTCCGCGTCAAGCACTGTGCCGGCTACTGATGTTCATGTCCGGTCCGGTCGGCGGAACAGACGCGTCTGCTCGAACAGGCCTTCCAGCGCGTTCATGCGCTCTTTGGTTTCATCCCAGGTGCCGCTTTGCACCGCTTCGATCAGGGCTTCGACGACAAACAATGTGACGACCGAGGAATCCCATGCCGAGGGTGCTTCGATCTTCACACGAAAGGTGTGCAGCGCGTGGCGCGCCACCGGCGACGTCCATTGATCCGTAAAAAGAATGATCTGCACGCCGTTTGCCTTTGCCACCTCGGCAAGCGTCGTCATGTCGTGCTCGTAGCGGCGGATGTCGAAGATGACAAGCACATCGCCGGCGCTCATATTCAACATATATTGCGGCCAGGCGCTGGAATTGGACGACATCAGCGTCGTCTTCGGCCGGATCACCTGCATATGGGTGAAAAAATACTCGGCAATCGCGCCGGTGATGCGCCCGCCGACGAAATAGATGCTGCGTTTGCGGTCCGAGAGCAACCTTGCCGCATTGTCGAAGACCGCGGTGTCGAGATCGCTCAGCGTGTCGCGCAGATTGCCGGTGATGGCGTCGGCGAAGCGGTTGAGAATGTGCAGTCCCGGCGCATTGGTCGCCCAGCGGTCGTGTTTCGCAACCGGGCCGGAGATCGTCGCTTCCAGTTCCTGATGCAGATGCGCCTGAAACTCCGGGTAACCTTTATATCCAAGCTTCTGCACCATGCGCGCCACGGTCGGTGTCGAAACGCCGGCGTTTTCGGCAATCGTGGTGATGCTGCCGAGACCCGAGACGGGGTAGTTGCCAAGCAGGCTCTCCGCCAGCCGTTTTTCCGAACGGGTCAGCGCATCGTAGTGGGCATGGATGACATCCGACACGGTGGCCGTCGTACTGCGCAAATCTTTCCCCTTCCGGTCTTTTTGCCGGTGTATCGGTCAATATAAACATCTGTGCCAGCTATCGAGTCAATGGGAAAAATGAAGAGATAATTTCAAAATTCCATTTGACACTCGCGATAATGTGAAGAATTCTTTTCGTCATTGGCGGGATAGCGGGTTTCGGGGCGGGATGCGTGCATGACGGTGCGTTCACGGTTTTTCACAGAAGCGGAAGGGCAGGCTGTCGGCGTCGAGAACGCCGCGGCGAAGGGCGATGTCATTCTCGTCTGCGAACATGCCTCCGCCACCATTCCGGAAAAATTCGGCACGCTCGGTCTTTCGCCAGAGGTGCTTTCGAGCCATGCGGCCTGGGATCCCGGTGCTCTGGCTGTTGCGAGACTGCTTTCGGAAAAGCTTGACGCCACGCTTGTCCATCAGCGGTTTTCGCGGCTGGTCTATGATTGCAACCGGCCGCCTGAATCACCTTCCGCCATGCCGGTGAAAAGCGAGATTTACGATATTCCCGGCAATCTCGATCTCAGCGAAGCGGAGCGGTTTGCCCGCACCTCGGCGCTTTACGTGCCGTTTCACGACCGTGTCAGCGAGATTATCGCGGAACGGCAGGCCGCAGGTCGCAAGGTGGTGGTCGTGACCATGCACAGTTTCACGCCGGTCTATCACGGTCAGTTCCGGCAGGTGCAGATCGGCATCCTGCACGATACCGACAGCCGTCTGGCCGATGCGATGCTGGCGGGCGCTGAGGGTTCTGCGCTCACGGTCAAACGCAACGATCCTTACGGCCCGGAAGACGGCGTAACGCATACGCTGCGGCTGCATGCGTTGCCGGACGGACTTTTGAACGTGATGATCGAGATCCGCAACGATCTGATCGCCAATGAAGGGGACCAATCGGCAATTGCCGGTTTTCTCCACGAGCTTATGGGGAAGGCGCTCTCATCTATTGATGAGTGAGGGAGCAAGGGGGCGGCCGATGGTGAAAACACCGGGGCCGACCGTCAATGAGACTGCCGCAATCAGATAAAAGCCGGAACGGCATGAAGCGGCAGGGGAACAGCAGATGCGTGCGGCGCAGCGCGGGAAACATCCCGGGCGATGCCGGAAACTGGGGGCACAATCGGCCAATAACGGCTGACTGGCTTTTTTTTCTTATTCAGGAGAGAAGGGCATGGACGGTTCATCATCAGGCGTCAGCTACAAGAAGGCTGATGCATCCTATTTCGAAAAACGCGGACTATCCCGTTATGCGGGCGTTTGGTCGTTGTGGGCGCTTGGCGTCGGCGCGGTCGTTTCCGGGCATTTTTCCGGATGGAATTTCGGTTTCTCCACCGGCGGCTGGGGCGGCATGCTGGTGGCGGGCATCATCATCGCCATCATGTATCTCGGGCTGACATTCTCGATCGCGGAAATGAGTCCGGCTTTGCCGCACACGGGCGCGGCCTATTCCTTCGCCCGGACTGCCATGGGGCCGTGGGGCGGTTTCGTCACCGGACTTTGCGAGAATGTCGAATATGTTTTGACGCCGGCGGTCGTCGTCACCTTCATCACCGCCTATGTGAATTCTATTCTCGGGCTAGACCCCGCCTATTCGCCATTCGTCTGGATCGCTTTTTACGCGATGTTCCTTGCCCTCAATGTCTTCGGGCTGGAGCTTTCTTTCAAGGTCACGCTGGTCATCACGCTGATTTCGCTCGGTGTTCTCGTGTTCTTCTGGATCAGCGCCATTCCGAACATGGATTTCTCACGTTATGCGCTGAATATCGGCGTCGGACCGGACGGCAAAGCGGTGGAGTTGCCGGAGGGCGGCGGTTCCTTCTTCCCGTTCGGGTTTTCCGGTGTCCTCGCCACGCTGCCTTTCGCGGTCTGGCTGTTCCTCGCCATCGAGCAGCTGCCGCTTGCGGCTGAAGAATCGGTCGATCCGAAACGCGACATGCCGAAGGGCATCATCCTTGGCATGGTCACGCTGATGGTTTCGGCCTTCATGATCGTGCTGCTCAATCCGTCCTTGCCGGGTGTCGGCGCCTTCCATCTCAGCTCCTCGCTCGAACCGCTGCTGGATGGTTTCAAGGCAATCTATGGCGATGGCGGCGTGGTGCTGCTCGGTCTCGTGGCGCTCACGGGCCTGATCGCCAGCTTCCATACGATCCTCTATGCGCAGGGCCGCCAGATCTATTCGCTGTCTCGTGCGGGTTATTTCCCGACCGTGCTGTCGATCACCCATTCGAAATTCCGGACGCCATACGTGGCCAATATCGCCGGCGCGCTCGTCGGTCTTGCGGTCATGCTCGTCATCTGGTTCTCGCTGGGTGCGGAACAGGGCGGCAGCATCATCGGCAGCGTTCTCCTCAACATGGCGGTGTTCGGGGCGATGTTCTCCTACATCCTGCAGGCGATTTCCTTCATTCTGCTCAGGAAAAACCTGCCGCATATCGAGCGGCCGTTCCGTTCGCCCTTCGGTATTCCGGGCGCGGTGCTGACGATCATCATCGCCATCGTAACGCTGCTCTACCAGATCCAGGATCCGAACTTCACCAAGGGCGTGCTCTGGGTGGCCGTGTGGTTCGCCGTCGCGATCGCCTATTTCGCCTTTGTCGGACGCCATCGCCTCATCCTGTCGCCGGAAGAGGAATTCGCGCTGGAGCACAAGCAGGCTGCCGTTGCGGCAGCGGCTGCGAAGGCCTGATGTTCAAATAAAACGGGCGGCCGTATCGCGGCCGCCCTGTCTACACAATTAAGGGAACGGACAAATGACGAGCTATACATTCGACGCGCTTAAAATGGATGTCGCCGAGGGGCGCATCGACACGGTTCTGGCCTGCCTTGTCGACATGCAGGGGCGTCTGATGGGCAAACGGTTCCAGGCGGAGTTCTTTGTCGAAAGCGCCTTTGAGGAAACCCATAGCTGCAACTATGTGCTTGCCACCGACATGGAGATGGAAACCGTTCCCGGTTACAAATCCTCAAGCTGGGAAAAGGGCTATGGCGATTATACGCTGAAGCCCGACCTTTCGACGCTGAGACGGATACCGTGGCTGGAAGGCACGGCGCTGGTTCTGTGCGATGTGCTCGATCATCACACCCATCAAGAAGTTCCGCATTCGCCGCGCGCGCTCCTGAAAAAGCAGGTGGCGCGGCTGGAGGCGATGGGGCTGAAGGCCTACATGGCGACCGAACTGGAGTTTTTCCTGTTCGACCAGACCTTCGACGCGGCACGCGCCAGCGGTTACAAGGGCCTGAACCTCGCCAGCGGCTATAACGAGGATTACCATATCTTCCAGACGACCAAGGAAGAGGATGTCATGCGGGCGCTGCGCAAGGGCCTGCAGGGTGCCGGAATTCCGGTCGAGAATTCCAAGGGCGAGGCGTCTCCCGGTCAGGCGGAAATCAACGTGCGTTATGCCGAGGCGCTGACCATGGCCGACCGGCACGCCATCATCAAGAACGCCACCAAGGAGATTGCCTGGTCGAAGGGCAAGGCGGTGACGTTCCTTGCCAAATGGAACTACAATGCCGCCGGCAGTTCTTCCCATATTCATCAATCGCTGTGGAGCCTGGACGGCAAGCCGGCTTTCCTCGACAAGGACGGCGAACACGGCATGTCGGATGTGATGCGGCACTATGTTGCCGGGCTTCTGGCGCATGCCAGCGACATCACCTATTTCCTGGCGCCCTACATCAATTCCTACAAGCGGTTCATGGCCGGCACTTTCGCACCGACCAAGGCGATCTGGAGCCTCGACAACCGCACGGCGGGATATCGCCTTTGCGGCGCGGAAACGAAAGGCATCCGTATCGAGTGCCGCGTCGGCGGGTCGGATCTCAATCCCTACCTCGCCATGGCCGCTCTTCTCGCGGCGGGCATTGACGGCATCGAAAATAAACTCGAACTTGAGCCCGCTTTTGTCGGTGACGCCTATGGCGGGAAGGACGTGCGCGAGATACCCAAGACATTGCGCGACGCGACCGCCTTTCTGGACGGATCGAAAATGCTGCGCCAGGCCTTTGGCGACGACGTGGTCGATCACTACGTGCATGCCGCAAGGTGGGAGCAGG
This sequence comes from Agrobacterium arsenijevicii, assembly GCA_000949895.1. Taxonomy (GTDB): domain Bacteria; phylum Pseudomonadota; class Alphaproteobacteria; order Rhizobiales; family Rhizobiaceae; genus Agrobacterium; species Agrobacterium arsenijevicii. The sequence continues at coordinate 132,502 of JWIT01000004.1, forward strand.
AAGAATACGACCGCCGCGTGACCGACTGGGAAGTGGCGCGCGGTTTCGAACGAGCCTAATCATTACGGGAAAACATCATGACCATGATCCAGAATATCTCGCCCATCGACGGCTCGGTTTATGCCGAGCGGGAGGCGATGTCGCTGGAAGCGGCGCGCGCCGCCGTTTCGAGAGCGCGCAAGGCGCAAAAGGACTGGGCACGGCGTCCGCTTGAGGACCGCGTTCAGCTGGTTCTGAAGGGCGTTGCGCGCCTCAATGAAATGGTGGCGGAAGTCGTGCCGGAACTGGCGCATATGATGGGCCGTCCGGTTCGTTACGGCGGCGAGTTCAAGGGTTTCAACGAGCGCTCCAACTATGTCGCCTCTATTGCGGCCGATGCGCTGGCACCGCTCGTCATCGAGGAAAGCGGCAATTTCGAACGCCGCATCGAGCGTGAGGCGCATGGCGTTGTCTTCGTCATCGCCCCGTGGAACTATCCTTACATGACGGCCATCAACACCGTCGCGCCCGCCCTGATGGCCGGCAATACGGTGGTCATCAAGCACGCGGCGCAGACGCTTCTGGTCGGCGAGCGGATGGTGCGGGCATTCGTTGAGGCCGGCGTGCCGGAAGATGTCTTCATCAATGTCTTCCTCGACCATGCCACGACCTCGGCGCTGATTTCCGAAGGGCTGTTCAATTTCGTCAACTTCACCGGTTCGGTGGAAGGCGGGCGGGCAATCGAGCGCGCCGCTGCCGGCACCTTTACCGGTCTCGGTCTTGAGCTCGGCGGCAAGGACCCCGGTTATGTGATGGAGGACGCCGATCTCGACGCCGCCGTCGATACGCTGATGGATGGTGCCACCTATAATTCCGGGCAATGCTGCTGCGGCATCGAGCGTATCTACGTCAACGAAAACCTCTATGACGAATTCGTCGAGAAGTCCGTGGCGTGGGTGTCCAACTACAAGCTTGGCAATCCGCTGGAACAGGAAACCACTCTTGGGCCGATGGCCAACAAGCGTTTCGCCAAGGTGGTGCGCGCGCAGATCGCCGACGCCATTTCGAAGGGTGCGAAGGCACTGGTCGATCCGAAGCTTTTCCCTGCCGATGACGGTGAGGGGGCCTATGTCGCGCCGCAAATCCTCGTCAATGTCGATCATTCCATGGAATTCATGACCGAAGAAACCTTCGGCCCAGCCCTTGGCATCATGAAGGTCAAGAATGATGACGAAGCCATTGCGCTGATGAATGACAGCAAATACGGCCTCACCGCCTCGCTCTGGACGCAGGATGCGGCACGCGCTGGGCGTATCGGCCGCGAGATCGAAACCGGAACCGTGTTCATGAACCGCGCCGATTATCTCGATCCCGCCCTTTGCTGGACTGGCGTGAAGGAAACGGGCCGCGGCGGCTCGCTCTCCATTTTTGGTTTCCAGAACCTGACCCGACCGAAATCCTACCATCTGAAGAAAGTCACGAAATGAATATCGTCGCCAACTGGAGCTATCCCACCGCCGTCAAGCTTGGCCGTGGCCGGATCAAGGAACTGGCGGAAGCCTGCAAGACGCTCGGCATCAAGAAGCCGCTGCTCGTCACGGATCGCGGCCTTGCCAATATGGCGATCACCGCGCATGCGCTGGATGTGCTGGAAGAGGCGGGACTTGGCCGGGCGATCTTTGCCGATGTCGATCCGAACCCCAACGAGATCAACATGGAAGCCGGCGTCAAAGCCTATCGCGATGGCGGCCATGACGGCGTCGTCGCCTTCGGCGGCGGTTCGGGTCTTGATCTCGGCAAGACCATCGCCTTCATGGCCGGGCAGACGCGCCCGGTCTGGGATTTCGAGGATATCGGCGACTGGTGGACGCGGGCGGACGCCTCGAAGATCGCGCCTATCGTTGCTGTGCCGACAACGGCTGGCACCGGTTCGGAAGTCGGCCGCGCCAGCGTCATCACCAATTCGCAAACCCATGTGAAGAAGATCATCTTCCATCCAAAGCTTTTGCCCGGCGTCGTCATCTGCGATCCGGAGCTGACAGTCGGTATGCCGAAGGTCATCACGGCAGGCACGGGCATGGATGCCTTCGCCCATTGCCTCGAAGCCTATTCGTCGCCGTTCTTCCATCCGATGAGCGCCGGTGTGGCACTCGAGGGTCTGCGCCTCGTCAAGGAATTCCTGCCGCGCGCCTACAAGGACGGCACGGATATAGAAGCGCGCACCAATATGATGGCGGCGGCGGCGATGGGGGCGGTTGCTTTCCAGAAAGGCCTCGGCGCCATTCACTCGCTCTCGCATCCGATTGGCGCGGTCTACAATACCCATCACGGCATGACCAATGCCGTCGTGATGCCGGCAGTACTGCGCTTCAATCGCCCGGCCATCGAAGACAAGATCGCCCGCGCGGCCGCCTATCTCGGCATTTCCGGTGGTTTCGATGGTTTCTATGATTATGTGCTGGAGCTTCGCAAGGAACTCGGCGTGCCGGAAAACCTGACCGCCATGGGCATCAAACCTGATCGAATCGACGAACTGGCGGCGGAAGCGATCAAGGATCCGAGCTGCGGCGGCAATCCGGTGGCAATGACGCTCGAGAATACGCGAAAATTATTTGAAGACTGCTTTTAAGGGTATCGTAGTGGACAAAAGATTTTCAGTTTTTTCGTCATTGCTGGCGTTGGTGCTGTTCAGCTTGCCTGTGGCGGCATATGCGGCGTCTTTTGAGGAGCTTTCCAGCCAAGGTTATAAGACATCAAAGCTTGAGCGCAACAAGGCTGGGATGTTTGGCTGGATGCTGTCGAAAGAAAACAGCCGCTATTTTTGTACCTTCAGGCTGGGCCTGGCCTATTCCGGAAAAAATGAAATAGTTAGCTTCAGTACCAGCGGTCGTATGTTCACGCTCGATCGAAAAGCGTTTGAAAAACACGCGGCTGGTCGCGGCGGGAATTTTCCTCAATACGAAGACCTGAAGGCGGGGCGTCCCCGTCCGGATGATGTTGGATCCTGCCGGAAGCTGGCTTGACGACGTGGGCGGTTTAAGTGCCTGTGCCCGCCACTGAAAAATGTGGAAGCCCGCGATGTTTCTGTCGCGGGCTTTTTGCTGTGTCGCCAAAACGTTCTTAGCCTTTTCTTAACCATGTTCGTAAAGGTTATGGAAAGCACCATGATTGGTTCGGTGCGTGAATGAGCATGAAACGGCTCTGATCAATCGGGGATATCATGCCTGTCATTACTTTTGCCAACACCAAGGGCGGCGCGGGAAAAACGACTGCGGTGCTGCTTCTGGCAACCGAACTTGCCCGCAGCGGCCACCGTGTGACGGTGCTGGATGCTGATCCGCAATTGTGGATTTCCCGCTGGCACGAATTATCAGGCGAGATCGAGAATCTCTCGGTGATTTCGCATGTGACGATGGCTTCCCTTGAAGGCCATATCCGCGAAAACGCTGCCAATACCGACTGTTTCATCATCGATCTGCCGGGAGCGAAAAATCCGCTGCTGACCATGGCGCTCGGTATTTCCGACCATGTGCTGATCCCGGTGCAGGGCTCTGCCATGGATGCGCGCGGGGCTGCCGAGGTTCTGGACCATATCGAATTCCTGAACCGCAAGATGGGCAAGGAGATTGCCCATTCCATCGTGCTGACGCGGGTCAACGCCATGGTCGCGACCCGCTCCCTGCTTCTCGTCAAAATGCTGCTGGCCGAAAAGAACGTTTCGGTTCTGAATACGGCTATTGTCGAGAGAGCGGCCTATCGCGACATCTTCGATTATGGCGGCACGCTTCTCTGTCTCGACAAGGACAAGGTCAGCAATATCGACAAGGCGGTGGAGAATGCGAAAGCCTTCGCGGGCGAGGTGCTCGGCCTTCTGCCAAAGCGCCTGTCGCGGCTCGGCACGCAACCCACGCGCCTTTTCACCCGCAAGGCGGCTTGAACGACATTCCCAATGCCCGGACCGCTTGAGGTACGGGCATTATTTCGCTTGATTTGGAAATGATCGTTTCCTATATTGCAGCCATGACCGATACCAGCCACACCCACTCCCCGGAACAGCGCCATCGCGGCAGGCCGCGCGAGTTCGATATCGACCGCGCGCTTGATGGAGCGATCCGCGTTTTTTCGAGACGCGGATATCACGCCACCTCCGTCGGTGATCTCACCGATGCGATGGAATTGGCGCAGGGCAGTCTTTACAAAGCCTTCAAGGACAAGAAAGCCGTCTTCATCGCCACGATGGAGCGTTACAGGGTTTTGCAGACGGCGCGTTTTGAAGCCGCTATCGCCGGTTATGAGACCGGTTACGAGCGGTTGAAAGCGGGCCTGATGTTTTATGCGGAACGATCATACGGTACCGTTGGTTCGGATGGATGCCTTGTGGTCGGTGCCGCTGCCGATCTTGCCGCGCTGGACGACGACATTGCGGCCGTGGTCGAGCGGGCTGTGAAGGCGAGGGAGCGGATCGTCGCCCGGCTTGTGGCTGAGGGGCAAAAGGACGGTTCCGTCCATTCGAAAGCCGATCCCGACGATCTTGCCAGAGCGTTGTTGTGCATGATGTACGGCATGCGGGTGGTTGGAAAAACCGGGCGGAGTTTGGAAGAGATGACGGCCGTGGTGAATATCGCCATGAAACTTGCCGAATGATTTTGCAACTATTTAGGAAACATTCGTTTCCATTTTGGAGAAAATGATGACGACGCGTGTAGTTGATGGGGAGGATGTCTACGAGACATCCATTTCCCCAGCCCTGACTTTTCTGTTGGCAAGTGCCTGTGGATTGATTGCGGCCAATCTTTATTATGGCCAACCGCTTGCCGGTATCATCGGCGCGGAGCTTGGCCTGTCCGCTGGCGCCACCGGTCTGATCGTTACCCTGACACAGATCGGTTACGGCGTCGGCCTGCTGTTTGTCGTGCCGCTTGGCGATCTCGTCGAAAATCGCAGGTTGGTCGTCAGCGCCGTTTCGATGGCGGTGCTGTCGCTGGTGGCGGCGGCTTTCGCGCCACATGCGGCACCATTTCTGATTGCCGCCTTTCTGGTCGGCATCAGTTCCGTGGCGGTGCAGGTCATCGTCCCCTATGCCGCCCATATGGCGCCGCACGCCATTCGCGGCCGGGTGGTCGGCAATGTCATGAGCGGATTGATGGTCGGTATCATGCTGGCACGGCCGGTCTCCAGCCTTTTGTCGGAAGTGGTCTCCTGGCGCGGTGTCTTCCTGACATCGGCAGGCGTCATGGCAATTCTCGCCGTTGTGCTCTATCGCCTTTTGCCCGTTCGTGTGCCTGAAGCGAGGCTCGGATACGGCGCGTTGATGGCCTCCATGGGCAGACTAGCCGCCCACACGCCTATCCTGCGGCGCCGGGCGATCTATCATGCCTTCCTGTTTGCCGCCTTCAGCCTGTTCTGGACCACGACGCCGCTTTATCTGAGCGGACCACATTTCAATCTCAGCCAGGGTCAGATCGCGCTGTTTGCGCTTGCGGGTGCGGCCGGTGCCGTTGCCGCGCCGATTGCGGGGCGCATGGCTGACCGGGGTTGGACATATCTGGCCACTTTTGCCGCATTGGTGGCGGTGGCGCTGTCATTCGCCGTCACGCATCTTGCACCCGAAGGATCGCATCTGGCGCTCGGCATTCTTGTGGTTGCGGCCATCGTTCTGGATTTCGGTGTCACCACCAATCTGGTGCTCGGCCAGCGCGCCATCTTCACGCTTGGGGCGGAATTCCGCAGCCGGCTGAACGGCATCTACATGGCGACGTTTTTCATGGGCGGGGCAATCGGCTCTGCCGTGGGCGGCTGGGCCTATTCCGTCGGAGAATGGGGTGCCGCCTCGTGGATCGGTTTCGCGCTGCCGGTGGCGGCCCTGCTGTACTTCCTGACCGAAAAGCGCGGATAAAATCCCGCCAATAAAAAAGCCCGGCGGAATGACATCCGCCGGGCTTTTTCATTCTTCTTTACTGTCGATATTATTCCGCGAATTCGACCACGACGCCGGGGCGGACCATTTTCGCCAGCTCCGTCGCATCCCAGTTGGTCAGGCGAATACAGCCGTGGCTGTTGGTCTTGCCGATCTTCGATGGTTCCGGCGTGCCGTGGATGCCGTAGGTCGGCTTTGACAGGGCGATCCAGACCGTGCCAACCGGACCGTTCGGACCCGGCGGAATTTGCAGGATCTTGTCGTTCTGGCCCTGCCTGAAGTTGATCTTCGGATTGTAGGTGTAACCCGGATTGAGCGCGACGCGCTCGACCGTGTGCGTGCCGCTCGGTGACGGCGTGTCCGTCGAACCGATGGTGGCCGGATAGGCGGCGATCAGATTGCCGTCCTGACCATAAGCGAAGACCTGCTTGATGCCCTTATGGGCGACGATGCGGGCCACTTGTCCCTTTTTCGGTTCTCCCGGATTGACGACCTTGATGATGGTGCCGGGCACGGAGAAATCGATGCCGCGGTTCAGCTCCTTCAGGTAGGTCTCATCCATATGGAAACGTTCGGCCAGTGCCTCCGAGGTGGAGGTGAAGGACAGAGCTGGCAGCTGCGATTTTTGTGCATAGTCGTCCGGGATGGACGCGACATAGGGGCCGGCGGCGTCGGCCGCAGTGATTGTGTAGTCCACGATCGGCATGCCGCCGGAGGCGCGTAGCCGCTCCAGAATGTCGTCGGAATTGTTCGGGTCGAGCTTTTCGCCCGTCATATCCTGCCAGGCGGCAATCGCCTTGTTGACGTTGTCGCCCATCTTGCCGTCGATCACGCCGGGCGAAATGCCCTCGCGGTCGAGGAAGGTCTGGAGCGCGACGATCTCCTGGCGGGACCGGTTGACCGGTGTGGTGACGGGCGTGTGACGCTCGATCAGATGCTGCGGCTGCGGAACGGCGGCCGTGGTGCTTTCATCGGGCATCGGCTGGTTGAGCGGGGCGCTTTCGACTGCGCCGGGGCCGGGAACCGAGCCGGTATAGACATCATCGCCGGAACCGTTGCCGCGATATTCGCGGTAATCGCGCACGCTGCCATTGTCCTGATAACCGTAGTCGCGCGCCGGCTCACGGTACTGGCCGCCGGGTGGCGGGGGATAATAGGTTGTGTCGCGCTGCTGGGCCTGCTGTCGCTGCTGATAGCCGGAGGGCATTTCGGTGGCCAGCAGATTGCCGTAACGGTCATAAAACACCGTGCGGCCCATATTGTCGCGGCTGATGACGATATCGCCGCGCTGGGGCACGAAATCGAGTACGCGACCGTCCGGGGTCACCAGAACCGGCTGCTCCTGATAGCCATAACGCTGCTGCGCGCCCGCCTGTAGCGGCGCAAAAACCGACGCCAGGGCGATCGTCAGACCCAGAGCTGCGTTAAGAAACTGTTTCACGATTCTGCTGTCCTTACTTCGTTCACCGATAAACACACCGCAATCTTGACCCTATTGTGAAAAAGGTGAATTCACGGTTAATGCAATCTTAATTTACGTCACGGTTAGTAGCGTTTCCGTGATTATTGCGCTTTTACTGCCACAGGGAGGTTGTCTTGCGTCCGTTTCAGGCTGGCAAATCGCCACGCATTTTCCTCGATGAAACCTCCGTTTTCGATATTGGCGCCTGTGTCGTCGATGGCATCGACATCGCGCCCGGTCGCGCCATTCCCGATGATGGCGATCCGCGCATCGACCATTCGCTGGAAGGCTTCCTGTTCACCTGCGGTCCCGATCATATCCGCCATCCCGTAGCGATCGACGGTGACGGCGAGGGGCGTCGATATCCCTTGCATGGGTCCTTCTCCTCGCATCCGGCAAAGATAGTCGAGTTCGAAACTCATGAGTCCAATGCGCTGGCCCGGGTCGAAGTTCCCGTGAACCTCGCCGATGGCGGTACCGCACTTCTGGAACGGACGTGGCGCATCGATGGCAAAAGCGGCGAGGTCAGCCTTGATGACAAGATCATCAATACGAGTGCGCGGCCGATCCCGGTCTTTCTCATGTATCACATGAATGTCGGTGCGCGCCTCTTTGACGATGCCGTTCGGCTTGAGGGCGCGATGCTCAATGGCGGCGGCCATGGCTGGCGTTTCGGCGAGGAGCCAGGCACGGTCTTCTGTGTTCCCGCCGGTGAGGATCAATGGGCGTCGCTTACGCTCGGACCGATTGCCGCCATTGGCGGCAGGACGCTGAAAGTGCGTTTCAGCACGGAGACGTTGCCCTATCTGCAGATGTGGCGGAACCAGCAGGACCCGGCCAATGTGCTCGGCATCGAACCGGTTTCGCATCGCTGGGTGGCACGCCGGGAGCTTGAGGCTGCCGGCGAGTTCAACATGCTGCAGCCGGGCGAAAGCCGCTCCTATGGCCTGCGCTTTTCCATCCTCTGAATGATGGACTGAATGAAGACGCGGCATCATTGACGCAAGGGTTTTGACCGCTTACATCGGATGCGGATTTCAGACGGTGGCGAGAGCGTGCCAGCGGCGCGCAGGCGCCGGTTTCAGCGGAGGCATTAAGATGGATATCAGGCGTATAGACGACGAATATTCGGTCACGGGGCAGATCAGCGTTGCCGATCTCGACGAGGTCAAGGCACTCGGCTTCAAGTCGATCGTCTGCCACCGCCCTGATGGCGAGGAAGACGGCCAGCCGCTTTTCGCCGATATTGCCGAGCGTGCCGAACAGCTTGGCCTCACCATCATGCATGTGCCTGTCGGCCGTTACGGCGTCGATGCGGATGCGGTTTCCGGCATGGTGGATGCGCTCGATGAGTTGCAGCGCCCGATGCTCGGCTATTGCCGTTCCGGCGCGCGTTCGACGGCAATCTACGAAAAGACCCATCACCTGCGCGGTTGATCCGCGCCTTTCATTCGATTTTGCAATGCCAATCAACAGGAGTTTTCCATGACCATCAAGCGTATCGAACCGGGCAAGCGCATGAGCGGCGCCGTCGTTCACGGCAACACCGTTTATCTGGCCGGCCAGGTCGGTGAGGGCGTATCCGTGACCGATCAGAGCAAGTCAGCGCTGGCTGAAGTTGATCGCCTGCTGGCGGCTGCCGGTTCCGACAAGTCGAAGATCCTGCAGACCATCATTTACCTCTCCGACATGTCCACCTTCGGCGAAATGAACGCCGTCTGGGAAGGCTGGATCGACCCGGCAAACCCGCCGGCTCGCGCCACCAGCGAAGCAGCGCTTGCGACCCCGGACTACAAGGTTGAGTTCATCGTGACGGCTGCTCTCTGAGCAACGGTTTGATGTATAGTAATGAAAGGCCGGGTTGCGGAATGCAGCCCGGCCTTTTTTTGCTGAAGGTCCTGCCATTGGAACAAGGGAATTTTGGCGCCGGGCACTGGTGAATGGCGGTTATTTCGGGGCTGATGGAGCGAGTTGCGCTGCAAGCGCCTTTTCGCAGCCATGCTGCTCGATTGCCGCATCCAGTGCATTTTCGTAAAAGGCGCGCGCGCTTTCGATGCGCGCACGCCCGTTATCGGTCAACACCGTATAAACGCCGCGCTTGTCGTCCGGACAAAGATCACGAACGGTAAGCCCTGTCCGTTCGAGGCGTTCCACCAGTCTGGAAACCGAACTCTGGTTCAGGCAAAGATGCGAGGCTAGATCCTGCATCCGCAATTCGCTATCCGGTGAGCGCAAAAGCGCTTCCAGTGCACGATACTCCGAAAGGCCGAGCCCATGAGCGGTTTGCATCGCTTTTCCAAGGTCGGCTTCGATATTGCCAACGGTCTGGGCAAGCTTCAGCCACGCATCGTGTTTTGAGGACATATTGGCTACGCGCTCCTGCGGGAAGTCGGGGAGTATCAGGCCATATGTATGCTCATGCAATAATATCTTCAAGCGGACGACGTTATGATGCCAGGCGGTGTTCTTCGTTGCTGGGCTTGGCACTGTCCGCCAGCTTGAGCCAGACGACGCCGGCGATGATCACCGCCAGCCAGAACGCCTGGATGAGGTTTAACGGCTGATCCAGTAAAAGACTGCCGAAGACCGCTGCCCCGACTGCGCCGATGCCCGCCCAAACTGCGTAGCCGAGCCCGACGTCTATCGTCTTCAAGGCCGTGCTGAGAAAATAAAGCGTCAGCAGGAAGAAGATCGCGGCGGCGATCGACCAGCTCGGCACCGTGAAAGCCCGGCTTGCGCCTACGCTGAGCGCGTAGCCGATTTCGAAGCCTCCGGCGAGCAGCAGCATGAGCCACGCGCGCCCTCCATTCGCGTTTTTTGTCATATTCATATCCTTTCAGATTTGGTTGTTTGTATGAGGTGCTGTCGTTTGGTCTTTACGCCGCGCCGCTGAGGCGGAGGCCGATGACCCCACCAATCACCAGAGCGATCCCGGCGATTTTCCTCCAGTTCAGTCGCTGGTCGAAAAAGATCGCTCCGAGGACAACAATGCCGACGCCAGCGGCAGAGGTCCAAATTGCGTAGCCGACGCCAACGTTAAAGATGAGGAGCGCAAAACTCAGAAAAACTGTCGCGATGGCGCCGCTGACCAGAGTAGCTGCGGTCCACCAGGGATGAGAGAAACCCTTGGCATTTCCTGCCGATATTGCGACTGCGATCTCAAAGATCACTGCGATTGCGAGATACATCCAATGCATTGTCGTTCTCCGTTAGGATGGTCGTATGAGGGAATTGGTTCAATCTCCTCCGAGCCGAGAAAGTGGCCTGATGGAGCATGCACAGCTTGAAAAAGACGGCCGTCTCGGTCGTGTTTCTTCATTTATTTGCATGTGCATGCATATTATTTGCGAAAGGTAAGGTCAACCGCTTTGTGCGCGGATAGCTGCGCACGCTTGTTTTCAGTTGATGCGATAGTCGAGCAACAGGGCCGTTCGCGATGCCACGGATAGACACCAACGGTCGAGACCGATGCATAAGGCAAGACGTGTGTTTGCGTTTGTTTTGAATCCCTTGGCGGGTTCAGTTTGTGATGAGAGTCAAATATCTTGCAAACTGATTCAACGTCGTCACCCGTTCCGCGAACCACAGCCGCGCCAGATCGCTGGCCGAGGCGAGGTCGATTCCATCGGGGTCAATGGCGGTGATTGTCCAGCGCCCGGCTTTGGCGCCGGCAAGAACGGCCAGCCGTGATGCTTCACCCTTGATGGCGTTGAGGCGTGCCGCCTCATCCGCTGCCGCCGCCATCAACTCGTCCGCCCCTGACAGATCGGTGCGCAGATCGGCGGCGGTGATGTTGCTGGCGTTGCGGGCAGGGCCGCCATTGATCTGCACGCCTTCCGTCCACAGCCGGTAAAATCTTGTATCGGGAAGGGAGAGATAGAGTTTCGCCTTGGGATAACGGGCGATGTAACGCTGTCTGGCGAGCGGCGCGTCATCAGCGTCCATCACTTCCGCCTTGCCCACCAGTGTCAGCCGCGGCAGCGTCAGAGCGTCGCCCTTGTTGAAAGGGGCAAGCGTCAGTGAGATGCGCGGATCGGCTTCCACGTTGCGCGCATGCAGCGTCAGGCCCGCCGCGAAGAAGAACGGCGTACCATCCGGCTCGATGCCGATATTGGTCGCGGTCGTATAAGGGTAGCCGCTGACCGGATCGAGGGTTGCAAGTGCCGCCGTGCGGGATGTGTGCAGGACATCGCGGGCCACACGCACGGCCTCGAAAGGCGCGCCGGCCGAAGGCTCGATCTTTGCGCCGCGTGGGGTGATGACGGGAAGAGCTGCATCCGGCATGTCGTTTCCTAACCTGTAAGTGTTAGTCAGGATTTACACCATGCCGGAGCCGTGTCCATCTCCAAAATCGGAGGCTGATATCAGCTCCGATTTCTGATCTGTGTCAGCGTGCGGGTGGGCGTGATCGCTTCCGCATCCAGCTTCACCTCGATGATGGCGGGCTTGCCGCTTGCACGCGCCCGCTCGAAGGCGGCGGCGAAGTCTTCGGTTTTCTCCACCGTCTCGCCGTGGCCGCCATAGGCCTTGGCAAAGGCTTCGAAATCCGGATTGACGAGATCGGTGCCACTGACGCGGCCGGGATATTCCCGCTCCTGATGCATGCGGATCGTGCCGTAGGTGCCGTTATTGACCAGCACGGTGATGATTGGCAGGCCATACCGCACGGCGGTGATGAATTCCTGCCCATGCATCATGAAGCAGCCGTCGCCGGCAAAGCAGATTACCTCACGCTCCGGGAACAGGTGCTTGGCGGCAACTGCCGCCGGCAGGCCATACCCCATCGAGCCTGAGGTCGGTGCCGATTGCGTGTTGAAACGGCGGAAGCGGTGGAAGCGGTGCACCCAGGTGGCATAATTGCCCGCGCCATTGGTGAAGATCGCATCGTCAGGCACATTGGCCTCGATCCAGTCCATGATTGGACCCATCTGCACCGCGCCGGGGCCGGTCTGCGGCGGTGTCGACCATTTTAGATAGGCGTCGTGCATGGCGGCCGTGCGGTCCGCCCATGCGGCATTGGCCGGAAGCGTGACGGAGGAAAGGGCCGCGACGAAATCATCCGGCGAGGCGCAGATTGCGAGATCGGGACGATAGACGCGACCAAGCTCTTCGGCTTCCGGATAGATATGGACGAGTTTCTGCGATGGGTAGGGAATGTCGAGCAGGGTGTAACCGGAGGAGGGCATTTCGGAGAGACGGCCGCCGAGCAACACCACGAGGTCGGCTTCCTTGATTTCCTTCGCCAAGGCCGGGTTGATGCCGATGCCGACATCGCCCGCGTAAGATGGGCTCAAATGATCGAACAGCATCTGGCGGCGGAAGGAACAGCCGACGGGCAGTTTGTTCTTTTCGGCGAAAGCCTTGAAGCCTGCGACACTTTGCTCAGACCAGCGAGTACCGCCGATGATGAAGATTGGCCGCTTTGCTTCGCCCAGCATTTTGGAGAAGGCGGCGATCTGCGACGGGCCGGGATGCGCTTCCACAGGCGTATAGGGTTTTGCCTCGGGCGCTTCGACCTCTTCCACCAGCATGTCTTCGGGAAGCGTCAACACCACTGGGCCGGGGCGGCCGGAGGTGGCGACGGCAAAGGCGCGGGTGACGAATTCCGGAATGCGGCGCGCATCGTCGATCTCGCCCACCCATTTGGCAAATTCGGTGAAGGCGCGACGGTATTCCACCTCCTGAAACGCCTCGCGCTCACGGGCTTCGCGCTGCACCTGGCCGATGAACAGGATCATCGGAATGGAATCCTGCCTCGCAATGTGCAGGCCGGCCGAAGCGTTGGTCGCGCCCGGTCCGCGCGTTACCATGCAGATGCCGGGTTCTCCTGTCAGCCGACCCCAGGTGTCGGCCATCATGGCGGCACCACCTTCCTGGCGGCAGACCACGGTTTCGATGCCGCTTTCATAAAGCGCATCCAGCACCGCCAGATAGCTTTCGCCCGGAACGCAGGAAACGCGGGAGACGCCATTGGCTTTCAGCGCTTCGACGATCAGTTCTCCACCGGTTCTTTTCATGGCGTCGTATTCCTTTCGATGGTTTCCAGTTCGGCCAGCACTTGTGCCTGATGTTCGCCAAGCTTTGGACTAGGGCGTTCGTATTGCAATGGGGTTTGCGACAGCACGATGGGGGTGCGTACTCCGGGAATGACGGTGCCGTCTTCGGCTTCGAGATCAACGCGTAAGGCCCGCGCCTGAATTTGCGGATCGGCGAACATGTCTTCGATGGAATTGATCGGCCCGGCCGGCACGGCATTCTGTTCGCAGGCGGTCAGAAGATCGCGCTTCTGCCATTTCAGCGTCTCGGTGGAAACGATCTGCCGCACCTCGGCCTTGTGTGCCACGCGTGCCTTGTTGGTGGCGAAACGTTCGTCATCGGCGGCCGCCTCGATGCCGAGGATCTTGCACAGGCGGCGGAACTGGCCGTCATTACCGACCGCGAGGATGAGGAAACCGTCTTCTGTCGGCATCACCTCGTAGGGCGAAATGTTCGGATGGGCGTTGCCCAGCCTGACGGGGGCTTTGCCGGAAATCAGGTAGTTCATGTTCTGGTTGGCGAGCACGGCCGATTGTACATCGAGCAGCGCCATATCGATCTGCTGGCCTTCGCCGGTGCGCATGGCATGGATCAGCGCGGCCTGAATGGCGGTGACGGAATAGATACCGGTGAAGATATCGGCCACCGCAACGCCCGCCTTCATAGGCTGGCCATCGGGCTCGCCTGTTATCGACATGAAGCCGGACATGCCCTGTACGATGTAATCATATCCGGCGAAGTCGGCATAAGGCCCGGTCTGGCCAAAACCGGTGATGGAGCAATAGATCAGCTTCGGATTGAGTACTTTCAGGGTCTCGTAATCGAGGCCGTATTTGGCAAGTCCGCCACGCTTGAAATTCTCAATGACGACATCGGCAGTGCGTACGAGACGGCGTACCAGCGCGCAGCCTTCTGGCGTCTTGAGATCGGCGACGATGGAGCGTTTGCCGCGATTGGTGGCGTGGTAATAGGCGGCGGAAAGGTTTTCGCCCTCGGCGCTTTCGACGAAGGGCGGTCCCCATGCGCGGGTATCGTCGCCGCCTTCGGGGTTTTCGACCTTGATGACGTCAGCGCCCATATCGGCCAACATCTGCCCTGCCCAGGGACCGGCCAGAACACGCGCCAGTTCGATGACGCGAATGCCGGAGAGCGGCGGTTTCCTGTTCGGCATGTCGGTCATCTGTCCCCCGGTGTTTTCTGCTTGCCGGTTTATAGACGTCTCCCCGCATTGCCGCATGTGATTTTATCTCATGGACTTATTCCGTTTCGGCAAAGGCTCGTCAGTTGCCGACGACTCGGCCGCACCAGGCGGCGAAATCCGCGGCCACGGCCTGCCAGCCGATCTCGTTCAGGGTTTCGTGGCGCATGCCCCGGTAGATCGTATGTTCGACATGGCTGAAACCCGCTTGCCGGAAGCGTTCGGCAAGCCAGACGATCTCTCTGCCGTTATTGGTGGCGGCGTCCTGATCGCCGCTGACAAGCAAAAGCGGCAACGTCTTCGGCAGGCGCTCAATGAGCCTCGGTGCGCGATAGGAGAGTTTGAAAACATCCTGCCACAGGGAGACGCTGGCTTCGAACTGGCAAAGCGGATCCTCCACATAGGCATCGACAGCCGCCTTGTCGTGGCTTAGCCAGTCGGCAAGGGTGCGCTTTTCCGGCATCTTGGCATTCCATACGCGGAAGGTTGCTTTGGGCAGGATGGCGCTCGGCACATCAGAGCCTTTCAGCATCTTTTCAAGCCGCAGCACCACTTGGGCTACACGGCCCATGACGCCGGGATTGAGGTTGGAATTCCAGATGGACAGGCCATCGAAGGCATCCGGGTGGCTCACGGCGGTGTTGAGCGCCACGAGGCCGCCCATGGAATGGCCAAACAGGATCACCGGCAGGCCGGGATGTCTTTCGCCGACCATCACGCGCATCGCCATGACATCGGCGACGACCTTTTCCGCACCGTCTTTCCAGGCGAAGCGGCCGATTGGCGCATCCGCCGCTTTCGTGCGGCCATGGCCGCGATGATCGTGGGCATAGACCTCGAAACCCTGTTTTGCCATGACGTCGGCAAAGCGGCGGTAACGGCCGGCGTGCTCCACAAGGCCGTGGCAGATCATCAGCACGCCGCGCGCCGGGGAGAGGGCGGAGGGCTGGTGGCGAAAGGCGATGGATGCGCCGGAGGGGGCGTCGAGCCTCTCAATCCGGCTGAACGTCAAGTCGTCCGTCGTCTCGTTCATGATTGCGCCTGTCTCTGCCATGGTGTCCCTTGTCATAATCATGGGGTCATAATCGTGCCAGAGGTTGCCCCAAGGTCCTATTTACCCTACATAGCGGCAAATTTCCCGATACGTACTCTTTAAAATCCGATGTGGAGCATTCGCTACAATGGCACGTCAATTCATCTATCACATGGCCGGGCTGAACAAGTCCTACGGCGCGAAGAAGGTTCTGGAGAACGTCCATCTCTCCTTCTACCCCGATGCGAAGATCGGTATTCTCGGCCCGAACGGTGCCGGTAAGTCGACCGTTTTGAAAATCATGGCTGGTCTCGACAAGGAATATACCGGTGAGGCCTGGCTCGCCGAGGGCGCGACGCTCGGTTATCTCGAGCAGGAGCCGAAGCTCGACGAAAACAAGACCGTGATGGAAAACGTCATGGAAGGCGTGGCGAAAAAGACGGCGATCGTCGACCGCTACAACGAATTGATGATGAACTATTCCGACGAAACGGCGGATGAGGGCGCAAAGCTTCAGGACATGATCGACAGCCAGAACCTGTGGGATCTGGAAAATCAGGTCGAAATGGCCATGGACGCCCTGCGCTGCCCGCCCGGCGACTCGGCCGTAACCGGCCTTTCGGGCGGTGAGCGCCGCCGCGTGGCGCTTTGCAAACTGCTGCTTTCGCAGCCCGACCTGCTGCTGCTCGACGAACCGACCAACCATCTTGACGCCGAAACCATCGCCTGGCTCGAAAAGCACCTGCGCGACTATCCCGGCGCCGTGATGATGATCACCCACGATCGCTACTTCCTCGACAACGTCACCGGCTGGATTCTCGAGCTCGACCGTGGCCGCGGCATTCCTTACGAAGGCAACTATTCCGCCTATCTGCAGGCAAAAGCCAAGCGCATGCAGCAGGAATCCCGTGAAGATGCTTCGCGCCAGAAGGCGATCAGCCGTGAACAGGAATGGATCGCTTCCAGCCCCAAGGCTCGCCAGACGAAGTCCAAGGCGCGTATCCGCGCTTATGACGAACTGGTGGAAGCCGCTGAAAATCGCCGTCCCGGCGACGCACAGATCGTTATCCCGGTCGCCGAGCGTCTCGGCCGCGTCGTTATCGAAGCGGAAAACCTCACCAAGTCCTATGGTGATCGGGTTCTGATCGAGAACCTCACCTTCAAGCTGCCCCCGGGCGGCATCGTTGGCGTCATCGGCCCGAACGGTGCGGGTAAGACCACGCTGTTTCGCATGATCACCGGTCAGGAAAAGCCCGATAGCGGTTCGGTAACTGTCGGTGAGACCGTGCAGCTCGGTTATGTCGACCAGAGCCGCGATACGCTGGCGGGTGACAAGACCGTCTGGGAGGAAATCTCCGGCGGTAACGACATCATCAAGCTCGGCAAGTTCGAGGTCAATTCGCGCGCCTATTGTGGTGCCTTCAACTTCAAGGGCGGCGATCAGCAGCAGAAGGTCGGCAACCTCTCGGGCGGTCAGCGCAACCGTGTGCACCTTGCCAAGATGCTGAAGGCGGGCGGCAACGTGCTGCTGCTCGACGAACCGACCAACGACCTTGATACGGAAACGCTTGCAGCACTCGAAGAAGCGCTGGAAGCCTTCGCCGGTTGCGCCGTTATCATCAGCCACGATCGCATGTTCCTCGACCGTCTGGCCACCCACATCCTCGCTTTCGAGGGTGATAGCCATGTGGAATGGTTCGAAGGCAACTTCGAAGACTACGAAAAGGACAAGGTCCGCCGTCTCGGCCCGGAAAGCATCAAGCCCGGCCGCGTAAGCTACAAGCGCCTGACGCGCTGATCCTTTTCCCGCATTCCTTCGGAAAGGCCCGCCCAAAAGCGGGCCTTTTTTCATGCAATAAATCGGGCTGAAGGGACGCACGCGGCAAATTGCGCTTGCATCTGACGCTGCATCGACATAAAGATATCTTTATATGTTGATTAGCTTGCGAGGTGCAGCAGACGTGGCGTTCGGTTTGGACAAATTGGTGGATCTCTTGAAGGCGGCTGGCGAACCGACGCGCTTTCGTTTGCTGGCGCTTCTGGCGGCCGGCGATCTGACCGTCACCGATCTTACCGAAATTCTCGGCCAGTCGCAGCCCCGTATATCCCGTCATCTCAAGCTTTTGACGGAAGAAGGTCTGATCGAGCGTTATCAGGAAGGCGCGTGGGCCTATTTCCGCCTGCGGCAGGATGGTGAGCCGGCCGTTGTCGTCAGGCAGCTGCTTGGCGCCGCATCGCCCTCCGACGCCGTTCTCCAGCGTGACAGCGAACGTCTTGCCACCGTCAAGCGGGTGCGGGCAGAGCGGGCGCAGGATTATTTCAGCCGCAATGCTTCCGCCTGGGACGAGTTGCGCCGCCTGCATGTGAGCGACGAGGCCGTGGAAGGCGCGTTGCTGAAGCTGGTGGGAACCACCCCGATCGATTCGCTTCTCGATCTCGGTACCGGCACCGGCCGCATCCTGCAGCTTCTGAGCGGCATCTATCGCCGCGCGATCGGCGTCGATGCCAGCCGCGACATGTTGTCGGTGGCACGCGCCAATCTCGACAAGGCGGGCGTGGGCAATGCATCGGTGCGCCATGGCGATATTCTCAACCTGCCGCTGGAAGGCCAGGATTTCGACCTGATCGTCATCCATCAGGTCCTGCATTTTCTCGACCAGCCGGAGATCGCGCTTTCCGAAGCCGCACGCATGCTGCGTCCCGGCGGCCGGTTGATCGTGATCGATCTTGCGCCGCATTCCTTCGAACATCTTCGCGATGAGCATGCGCATATCAGGCTCGGATTCTCGCATCCGCTGATGGAAGAGTGGCTGAAGAAGGCAGGGCTTTCTCTGGACCGTGCCGTCGATCTTCATTCTGAACGGGCGTCCCATGAATCTCTGGACGTCACGATATGGGTTGCCCGCGACCAGCGACTGCTGATGGCAGACGATGTGGTGCAAGAGGCCGTTTTACTTGGCTCCAGGAGGGCATGATATGTTGAGGTCGGAAACCGCGCGCCGCGATGGCGATATCCGCTTATCTTTCGAGTTCTTTCCGCCCAAGAATCCCGAGATGGAAACCCAGCTCTGGGAAACTGTTGCCGAGCTGAAAAAATGGGATCCGGATTTCGTGTCCGTCACCTATGGCGCTGGTGGTTCCACCAAGGCGCCGACGCTGGATGCGGTGCGCCGGATGATCGGTGACAGCCATCTGTCGACTGCGGCGCATCTGACCTGCGTGGATGCCAGCCGTGACGACGTGCATCAGGTTGTTGAAGAGTTTCGCAATGCCGGCGTTCGCCATTTCGTGGCGCTGCGCGGCGATCCCTCGACCGGCATCGGCACGGACTACAGGCCGCATCCGCAAGGTTACGAGAATGCCGCCGCATTGGTGAAGGGGTTGCGCGAGATCAGCGATTTCGAGGTTTCCGTTTCGGCCTATCCCGAAAAGCATCCCGAGAGCGCCAGCGATGCGGTTGATATCGATATGCTGAAGCGCAAGGCGGATAACGGCGCGACGCGTGCGCTGACGCAGTTCTTCTTCGATAATGATGTGTTCGAGCGCTATATGGAGCGGGTGATAGCTGCGGGCATCACCATTCCGGTGGTTCCGGGCATCATGCCGATCCAGAACCTGACCCAGCTCAAGCGTTTTGCCGGTCGTTGCGGCACCAGCGTTCCCGGTTTTCTGGATGAGCGTTTTGCGGGTTATGACGATGACCTCGAAGGGCGTGCCCGCGTGGCGGCGGAAGTTGCCGCCGAGCAGATCGCCGATCTGCAGCGGCGCGGTGTCAACGAGTTCCATCTCTACACCATGAACCGTGCGCCTCTGGTCGACGCGGTGCTTGAAAATCTCGGGCTGGAGCGTCTGCGCCGCAGCGCTGCCTGATCTCAGATATTCTATTTACGACATGAAAAAAGCGCAGGCCCGGCAGGACCCGCGCTTTTCTAAATCGTGTCATCTACGGTTCTTATCTGCGTTTGGTCTTCACGTCTCGTCAGATGAAAAGCATCATCGCTACGAACAAAAACGCCAAACCGACTGCCAAGGCATTGAGAGATTTTGTAAGTCCCATGGGTGCCTCCTGTTGTTGACAGGTTCGATAATATGACCGTTTTGTGGCAGTTGAAAAGCGGTTTCTGTGATGCGGTGCAACATGCTTTGCGACCGGTTAAAAAAGTAACTTCTGTAATACGTTGAAAATAAAAGATTATTTTTCTATCACGCAGTGCTTCATATCTTTAAAAAAAGTAAATGACCGGGGTGTTATCCCCAGTCATCTGGTCGAGATTAACAGATTATGCCTTGATTCCGGCCGATAGATTAAGGGCCGGAGGACGCCGTTAAGATTGCTTAAAGCGCCTGCAGAAGTGTCTGGGAAGGCCAGCCATCTGCCGGGATTCCCAGCCGCTGCTGTTCCTTCTGAATAGCGATGCGGGTGCCGGAACCGAGAATGCCATCCACCTTGCCGACATTGTGTCCGTGCGCCTCAAGCTTGGTCTGAAGCTCTTTCATGGTTGCGTCATCGAAACCCGGCTCGGGATTGCCCTTGTTATAGACGGGGGCGCCCATCAGGCGGTTGGCGAAATAGGCAGCCGAGGTCGTGTAGATGAACGACTGGTTCCATTCCAGATAGATGTTGAAGTTGGGATAGGTGATGAAGGTCGGTCCCTTGCGGCCCTGCGGCATGATGAGGGCTGCGGGCAGGGAGGCGAAGTTTTTGTTGCCATCGCGCGGCGTCACGCCAAGCGCGAACCAGTCGCCGGCGGTCAGCGAACCACCGAGGCCGGATTTTTCCCAAGGCAGGTTTTCCGGCACGGAAACTTCCTGAATCCAGGGTTGGCCCTTCTTGAAGCCGAGGTGCTGGATGAATTTCGCCGCCGTCAGGATCGCATCCGGCGCGCTGCTCTTGACGTTGATATGGCCATCGCCATCACCGTCGACACCAAAGGCGATGATGTCCTTGGGTAGCATCTGCACCTGGCCGATTTCACCGGCCCATGCGCCCGTGTTGGTCGCAGGGTCGAGATCGCCGTGCTGGACCATTTCGATGAGAGCCAGCAATTGCGGACGGAAGAGTTCCGGGCGGCGGCAATCATGCGAGAGGGTCACCAGCGCGTTACGGGTGTTGAAATCGCCCTGAACGGCGCCGAAATCGGTCTCCATGGCCCAGAAGGCGGCAATGACACCGGCTGGCACGCCGTATTCGTTTTCGGCGCGGGCAAAGGTCGATGACAGTTCCTGCAGCTTCTTGCGGCCGATATCGAGACGGGCCTGGCTGACGGTGCGCTGGGAGAATTCGAGGAAGGTCTGGCGGAAGACGCCCTGTGCGCGGTCACGCGAAAGTACTTTCGGGTCGATCTGCGCGCCGGCCAGCGCCTTTTCGATGGCAGCGGACGGAACGCCCTTGGCAACGGCCTCGGCCTTCACACCTTCAAGAAATGCGCCGAGATCGCCGCCGCAGGCAACCTGCTTTGGATCATCAGGCGAGGCCACTGGCGGTGTGGCAAGGGCGGAGCCGGTGGAAAGAAGCGACAAAGCGGCGGCAAAAATGATGCTGCGCGACCGAAAAGTGGGCATGGGAATTTCCTCAATAGGTTGTTATCCCGCTTTACCCATATGTTTGCGACAAAAAAACGGGTCGAGCGATCTGCTGATGCAGAAGAACGCCGATTTTTCGAATGTGTTGCTTCTTCGCCGTTTTATTTGGCGGAAGCGATCCATTTCCGCCAGTTTTTCTCCGTTCCGGCAAAAACATTGATGTCGGTCGGGCCGTTGACGCCGGGCACGACACCGGTTGCCGTATATTGCCAGAAGGCCCATTGCCGGTCTTCGTAAATCTTGGCCGGATGGGCAGCGACGGAGCGCACCCAGAAGTGGTAGTTCTTGAACTGGCCGACGAGGTTGTCGCGGTGGAAGTCGACCGAGGTGTAGATGATCGGGCGCTTGCCGTAATGAGCCTCGAGGCGGTCGAGGAAACGCTGCATTTCGGCGCGAACGACGCCGGGGGCAGGGCGTGTCTTGCAGGTGGGGGAGGAGGGGTTCCATTCCACGTCGAGAACCGGCGGCAGGGTGACGGCTTCTTTCGGCACGTTGCTGATGAACCAGTCGGCCTGAGCGTCCGCTGTCGAGCAGAAATAATAGAAATGGTAGGGCGCGTGCAGAATGTCCGCCGCCGCCGCACTGCGCCAATGGTCGCCGAATTTCGGGTCGATACGGTCGGAGCCTTCCGTCGCCTTGATGAAGACGAAGGAGACGCCGGATTTGCGCACGGTCCGCCAGTCGACATCGCCGTTCCACTTGGACACGTCGATGCCATGTACCTCATGGCGATGCGGGTTGTTCGTGCCGAAATTCTGGGGGTCGGTATCCGCGAATTTGGGCTTGGACACGGATGCGGTTTCAAGCAGGTCATAGCTTGTGGACGTGCAGCCGCTGATCAACAGCAAAGCCGACAATAGTGCCGATAAACGCAGCCGCATTTGAACCCTGATGATTATTGTTGCCCATCCCGCGGCCGCAAAACGACGCACCGCATCTCCCGATTTACCCATAACATGGTAAACAAGCCGTTATGGCAAGGGGCAGCAGCCCTTTTCGACCGCGCAAGCCGCTGACCAAGAAGCGATTTACGGTCTTTTCGTCCAGAAAAAATGTCTGAGCGCCCTGTGGCGGGTAAGGGCAAGAATGACGTCTGGCGGTGCCTTGCCCGCTTTCGCCAGGGCAAGGCGCTGTACCCCAGAGAATCAGGCGTCGGCCAGGATGCGGCTGACTTTCGGTTGCACCTCGACGACCGGAAGCGTGATGACGGCGCGCCAGGCGTAACCCCTAGCGATTTCCTCGAATTCCAGATTACCGTCAAAACGGCCGGCCATGTTGGCCAGAACGTAGCGGAGATTGGCGCGGGGCGTGACGTGAAAACGGGTGAGCCATGCCTGCAGAAGCGCACGGAACCACTTCGGCAATTGTTCCTGCTGGCCGAAATCGACGATGTGCAGGGAACCACCGGGCTTGAGTGCTGTCAGCGCCTGTTCGATCGCCTTTTCCCAATCCGGTATCATCGACAACGCATAGGGGATCATGACGCGGTCGAAACCGTCGGACAGGCCGAATTCGGAAGCGCGGAAAGCGGTGGCATCGGCCACGCGCAGAATGGGGCGTTCCGCCTTGCCGGTAAAATTCTCGGATGCGGTCAGCAGCATTTCGGCGGAGATATCGAGGCCGAATAGTCTTGCTTCCGGAAATTTGCGGCTGGCCAGCAGCAGGTTGCGGCCGGTGCCACAGCCGACTTCAAGCAGCGTGCCGCCTTTGGGCACGTCGAGGCCGGAAATGGTCCTGTCGCGGCCGAGAAGGTAATATTTGCGGGTGATATCGTAGATATGCCGCTGGTGGCGATACATGCGATCCATCAGGCCCGCATGTGCAACATCTGCAAGGCCTACATTCTCGCCAACGGTTTTCATGCCAGAGCCCTCTGATAGATATGGAAACCGCCGTAGATGGCCGAACGGTCCAGGGCGTTAAGCTCATTGGAGCGTTCTTCGAGATAGACCCACTGGTTGCGGATATCGGCCGAGAGCCGGCCTTCGATCACGCTCTTTTCGGCAGCGGTGCGGAAGATGACGCGGGCGCCGGGAGCGGCGGTGCGGCTGATCTGCGACCACAATTCGTTAAGCTGTACGTCCGTCATCCAGTCCTGCGCGTCGAGGAGAATGTAGCGGTCGACGCCGTTTGCCGGCTTCTTGGAAAGAAGCTCGGTATAGGTGGCGTGATGCACAGCAACGCGGGCGGTGTTGTTGCGGATCGTCTCGTAATATTCCGGCTTGAGATAGGCGGGCAGGGCACCCTCATGCGGCTCGGGATAACGGCGCGCGAAGGCCTGCCAGGCGAAATAATTGTCGCTGAGCGGGAAATTGCAGGCGAGCTTCTCCAGCCGCTCCTTGAGCACGGAGGCAACCGTGCCGTCGTCGGAAAGGCTTGCCAGCTCGTCATATTGCCGGGGCGGAATGCCGAGGCCGAACAGCGAGCTTTTGCGCTTCGTCAGCCAGCGTACCACCGGCTTGTCGAACAGCGGGGCGACCTTGCTGTCGAAAAACTGGCGCTGTTCGTCCAGCGTGCGGCTATTGGCCATTTCCGTCAGCTTGACGCCGTGCAGGCGGGCCATCAGGTGGCCGGCACCGATGAAACGGCCAAGCAGGCCGGTGCGGTAGATGTTCCTGTCGAACACAGAGATGCGGCGACGGCCGGAAAGGGTGCGCTTCGACCAGTAGGCCTTGGTCGTGTCGTCGAGATGGTCGGCGATGAAACGGTCGTAGCCAACGCTGTTGCTGCGCGTATTGGCGCGGCCGAACTGTCGCACTACGTCCTGATGGGCAGGAAGATGGCGGAACGCGGCAAGCTTCAGCTTGTTGAGGGCGATGTGATGCGGGTTGAGATCCACCACATCGATGCTGGCCGGGTTGCGGGAGAGATAGGCCAGCATGTTGCAGCCGCCCGAACCGATGGTGACGATGCGGTGGCCTTCGCCAAGCTCCATCGCTTCCATGTCGATCTCGGGGTCTTCCCAGATTTGCGGATAAACCAGACCGGAAAAGAGAACCCCGAAGAACCGTTCGGAAAAACCGCTTTTCGAGAGTGCCTTGTGTTGAAGCAATGCGGACTTCAGTTTCGTGTTCTTGCCGAAGCCGGTCTTGGGTGCCGCACTCGTCATATGTTCACCTCTCAATAGATTGAGAGGCGTCTACAGTCATGAAGCTACAGTTTGATGACAGGGGCTGTGGGTGCCGATCTATTTGGTGAAGTCACCGCATTCCGTCACCCCGGACTAGATCCGGGGTCCAGTGTGATCAAGTCTTTGATCACAAGAGACTCTTTTCAAGGCGTAGACGCGCCGTGGCTGGATGCCGGATCAAGTCCGGCATGACGGTGGAGAGCTTTGCACCTGCATCGTAAGTTCAGGTGCTTTCTGAACCAGTGGGGTTCTTAGGCAATCACTTCCGCAGAACGTGCAGCATGCCCTTGCGCTTGGCGTCGTAATAATAACCGCGTGCATAAAGCCGGACCGCATTGTCCCGGTTGTTATCGGCCACGAGCCATGCGCCGCGCAGATATTTGACGGCATATTTGAGGTTGGTTTCGGCATCGAACAGGCCCGACGCCGGGCCATCGAAGCCCATGGAGCGGGCCGTGGCGTGCTTGATCTGCATCAGGCCGAAGTGGCCGCCATTATAGGCACCGGGATTGTATCTGCTTTCACGCTGCACCACGCGATGCACCAGATCTTCCGGCACATTATACATGACGGCGTATTTCGAAATCAGCCCACTCAGCTTTTCACGCCCGGCCGGCGCTGATTTGTACGGCGCCGTCATCGTTTCATTCTGGCGGATAGCGGCAAGCGCGGCATTGGTCGGGCCGGCGGCATAGGCCAGAACCGTGCTGTGCGGCTTCGGCAGGGGAATGACTTTCCGTTCCGCTGTCAGCTCGGTGCCGAGCGACGGCGTGCCGGGCGGCGGCGGTGCGGGCGGGAAGCTGCCCTTGACGGCAACCACCTGCGGCAGGTCGGCGGCGGAGGCATGGGCCGCCGGTTTCGCTGCGGCGCTCGCGGTTTCGATCGCAGTGGTCGCCGGCGTTGCGGCGTGTGATGCAAGAGCTGCAGCCGTTGTCGGCGCTGCTGTCGTCACGGAAGCCTGTGCGACCTCGGTCTGTTGTTGATGCGGCTGTATCTGCGTGGGGCTTGCCACTGCTGCGGCGATTTCGGATGCCGGCGGCAGAGCTACGCGGCCACCCTTGACGGCGGCAACGTTGGGAAGCGATGCGGGCTGGGAAGAGGTTGCAACGTCAGTGGCGTGTGCTGCCGGTGCGGCTGCGGCCACGCCCGCCGGGGTTTCAGTCGCTCCCGGCTGTGCTGCGGCCTGCGTCGGTGCCGTGTGGTTGACAGCTGCGATTTTCGGGCCGTCCGGCCCATCCTTTGCGGCATATTCGACGCTGGTACAGCCGGCCAAAGCCAATGCTAGACCCACCGTGGAAGACAGAAGAAGTGCGCTTCTTCCGCGGAATTTTGCCGAATTTCGCATGTTGCCGCCTTCGTTATGCCTGTCTTTCGATACCCCCGCGTCGAGCGAAGCAGGCAGTGTCCCGTCGAGCCTTCATTAACCTATTGTAAGGATAGCGGCAAGCCGGGACGTGGCCCCCCGGCTTTCAGGCGGTTTTTCAGGCCGCGATGCGCCTGTATCCGGCGCTGACGGCGCGGCCGGAAATGAAGTGGGTGCGGTATTTCGGGCGGATTTTTTTGTTGCCGGACATGCGGCGCACCAGTGCCAGCGTGGAGCCGGCAAAAAGGGCCTGAACGGCCAGAATCACAAGCGCCAGCAACAGGATTGCGGCCTGCGCTACGGCTAGCGTTTCGACGGCATTGCCGGAGGTGGAAACGAATTGCGGCAAGAGTGCCAGAAAGAGAGCGAAATAGCGCGGACGCAACGCGGCAACCGCGTAACAATCACGGAAAATACCGCTCCAGGATATACCCGGCAGATTGTCATTGTCGGCATTGGCCGCCTGGGCGGCTGGCGTTGCGAAGGTCCACAACAGGAAAAGAATCAGCCAGCCGATTCCTGCCCATTGGATGATTTCCACAAAGGAATGCGGCAAATAAGCCAAGCCGGCCACGGGAATGGCCGAAATCGTCATGGCCGTGACGATGCCGAGCGCACCGCCGCTGACGGAAGCGAAGGCCGTCTTTCTGCCGCGAACGCTGGCATAGGAGGCGACAGAGAATACAAGGGGAGAGGGAAGTGCGAACACTAGGGCACATGCTGCACAAAAAACCAGCCAGGCCTGTCCAGACATTCTCTTCCTCCTTGCCCTCCCTGTCACCGCGTCCTTTAGCCTATCGTAAAATTAGGCCGCTGTGAACGGTTGACCGACGTGTTCCATCACTTCGGTAAACCATTTTGCAGAAAGGTCGAAATGCTTTCCGCCCTTGATACGCGGAAACTCGATGGTCCGCAATTTGCCCTTCTGGTCTTCGTCATGGCCGGTGACGCCTGACACCTTGTTGAGCGCACTTTCAACGGCCAGATCGACCATGCCCTGGATGAGGCGCAGGTCGTCGCCATTGGCGGGAGCGGAGCGGGCGAAATAGCCTGACTTCTGCACCATGGAGCGTTCGGCGCCGATAAGGCCGGCGAACTGCTTCTGGAACCAGCCGCCGACATTGATGGTGTCGATCTTCACATGGCCGAAGGCATCGCGCTTGACGGCTTCACCGGAGGCTTCGCGTTCGGCAACGATCGAATCAAGGCCCGCACCTTCGGAAACGAACAGCGTGACATAACCGTGTTTGTCCATGATCGCCTTCAGGCGTTCGGCTTCCGCTTCGATGTCGAAGGCCATTTCCGGCAGGTAGATGCCGTCTATGTTCTTCATCTGCGTGTTCATCATCAGGCCTTCGACATATTCATTGCCGTTGGTCTTCTGGATGTAGGCGCGGGCGGTGGCGGCCGTCAGCCAGCCGCAATGGCGGCCCATGACTTCGTGGATGACGAAGGTCTTCGGCGCAGCACTCTGTTCGTTGCTGACATTGTCGAAGAAGGAAGCGCCCACTTCGGCGGCTGTCCATGCGCCCAGCGACTGCTTGATCGGCACCACGTCGTTGTCCACCGTCTTCGGCAGGCCAACGACCGTAAGGTCGTAACCATTGGCGCCGAGATAGGCGGCAAGGTCGGCGGCCGTCGTGTTGGTGTCGTCGCCACCGATGGTGTGGAGAATGGTGATGCCGTCGCTGGCCAGCCGTTCGGCGGCCACACGCAGAGGATTTTCACCCTCTTTCACCAGCCCGCGCTTGGCGCAATCGGCGGCATTGGTGAGCTTGACGCGGCTGTTGCCGATCGGCGATCCACCATAGCGGTGCAGCAGATGCGCCTTTTCGCGCATGTCCTTGGTGATCTCGATCCGGTCGCCAAGAAGCACGCCCTGATAACCCGAGCGATAAGCCACGATGTCGATATCAGGTGCAACGTCGCTATAACGCTCGATTAGGCCGCCAACGGCCGAAGAGAGACAGGGAGCAAGGCCACCCGCGGTCAGCATTGCGACTTTCTGTTTGGCCATCATGGCTCTCCTTTTTGCATTCATCCAAAGACATGTCTGGCAAATGGATGCGACAGCCGCGTGTAGGTGTAAAGTGAATTTATCAAGAAAAACGGCAATTTCTCGCGGTTTTTCAGCGGCTTGACGAAAGAAGCCGAATATAATCGTTTCAATCCCTTTGGTAGGCCGCATCGTCTGCGTCATCTGTGGAAAACCGCGTCCACCCCGCTTTCCGCTCGCCTGTTCATGAAGCTAAACTGTCGCAAAGATGAATAAAAGTTAATGCCGCAGGCGTGCCGGGCATATTGCATTCCCGGCCATATGCCGTCATGCTGCCCGCATGATGTTCGATTTCGCCTGTCTGCATATTTCATCCCTTTGGGAGCGACTGCTCGGCGCGATCGGCGACGCGGCAGGTGGTGCGCTTTCGCGCGTGGTGGAAGCGATCCGCACGCTATTTGAGGGCGATCCGGAGACCCGCCGCAAGGTTTCCTTCTCCGTAGCCATTATCGCACTTTCCGCCAAGATGGCGAAAGCCGATGGCGTCGTGAACGACGCCGAAGTGCGCGCCTTTAGGCAAATCTTCGATTTTCCGGAAGAAGAAGCCAAGAACGTGGCCCGTCTTTATAATCTCGCGCGTCAGGACGTTGCAGGTTATGAGGCCTATGCCGAGCGTCTTGCTGGTCTTTGCGGTTCGGGCCATGAGAATTGCGAGATGCTGGAAAGCGTCATCGACGGCCTGTTCCACATCGCCAAGGCCGATGGGTTGATCCACGAGCGGGAACTGGCCTTCCTCGGCCGTATCGCGGAAATCTTCCATATCACCGAAGATCACTTCGAAACGATCATGGCGCGGCATGTCCATATGGACGGGCGCGATCCCTACCGTGTGCTCGGCGTTTCGCCCTCGGACGACTTTCTGGATATTCGCAAGCGTTACCGTTCGCTGGTTGCCGAACACCATCCGGACAAGCTTATTGCGCGGGGCGTTCCGATGGAATTGCATGCCGCCGCGAATGAGCGTATGGCGGCTCTCAATGCCGCCTATGCGGCCATCGAGAAAGAACGCCGCGTCGCATGAGTGAATTTCTGCCGGACTTTAAGGGTGCAGCCGTTGCGCCTTCGCCCAACCATGGCGAAAGACAGGGTTTGGCAGGCCCGGATATCATTCTCCTGCACTATACCGGCATGAACACGGCCGATGGTGCGCTTTCGTGGCTCTGCAACCCCGAAAGCCAGGTCTCCAGCCACTATTTCATCTTTGAGGACGGCCGCGTCGTCCAGCTGGTTCCGGAAACCCGCCGTGCCTGGCATGCGGGTAAAAGCACATGGGCGGGGGAGGAAGACATCAACTCCCGCTCCATCGGCATCGAAATCGCCAATCAGGGCCATCCCGGTGGTTTGCCGGAATTTCCGGAAAAACAGATAGCCGCCGTCATCGAATTGTGTCGCGATTGCGGCCAACGGTGGTCTATCGCCCCTGAAAGGGTGCTTGCACACTCGGATATAGCGCCGATCCGCAAGGTTGATCCCGGCGAAAAATTCCCGTGGGACATCCTGTCGCAGAACGGCGTCGGCCATTGGGTAGAGCCCGCGCCGATCCGTGGCGGACGCTTTTTCCAGCGTGGGGATCATGGCCAGCCGGTGGAAGCGCTTCAGTCCATGCTCTCCATTTATGGATATGGCGTTGAAATAACAGGCGCTTATTGTGAGAAAACCGAAGGCGCCGTGGCCGCCTTCCAGCGGCATTTCCGCCCGGCGCTGGTGGATGGCATCGCGGATTTTTCCACGATCGACACGCTGCATCGGCTTATTACCAGTCTTCCGAAATTTTCGGCTGCCTGAACGCGATTTCTGGAAAAACCTTCCCCGTTTCCCGGTGGCTCAAGTCGCTTTTTTTGTCGTGCCACAGTTAATCCGCATTAAAGAAGTTTAAGAGCGGCACTGAATGCGGTGCTGTTCTTCAGGGGAGCTTGCCGTCAATATCAATCAAGGAGACTGGACTGCAGAAGGTCGAAATCGACTTTCCGCGCACTGGACATTTGTATCGTTTCATTGTTCCGGTTATCCGATCTGGAGACTATTTCAACAGATGAACAGAGTTTTTGTTGCTGTCGCAGCGGGCGTTGCTATGCTCGTTTCGCAGGCGGGGATTGCTTTTGCCAAAGACGAGGACGTCAAGACCAAAACCGTGACGCTGGGGACCTTCTTCCGTTCGTCCGGTTATCCCACTCCCGAAAAGAGCCTGCCTTCGTCGCTCAGGAGCGGCTATTCCGATCTGATCGTCAAATATGCCAAGCGTTACGGCGTTCCCACCAATCTGGCGCATGCTGTGGTTTCCGTGGAAAGCAAGTTCAACCCCAAGGCTCGCGGCAGTGCAGGCGAGGTCGGGCTGATGCAGATCAAGCCGGCAACGGCACGCATGATGGGTTTTCGCGGTACGACCAAGGCCCTTTTTGACCCCGAGACCAATATTCGCTGGGGCATGCAATATCTGGCAACCGCCCATCAGCTTGGGGGCGGTGAAGTTTGCAGCACTATCCTGCGTTATAATGCCGGCCATGGCGCGACCCGCATGAACCCGGTATCCAAGCGTTATTGCGGCAAGGTACAGGCGCTTCTTGCCAGCTAAGGCCATTTAATCCGCTTCACGGAAATCGATTCCGGTTTGTAATCGCATGCTGTAGTCAGGAACAAACCTGATGCGGAGCATGACATGCCGGATTTCAAATATATCGTGGTCGGTGCCGGAATGATGGGTGCGGCGGCAGCGCGGCACCTTTCGGCGCAAACGGATGGCGTGGCGCTGATCGGACCCGGCGAGCCCGCCGATCGCAAAACGCATACCGGCGTGTTTTCAAGCCACTATGACGAAGCGCGTATCACCCGTGGTTTCGACGGCGATCCCGTCTGGGCGGAACTGGCGCAACGCTCCATCCGGCGTTATGCGGAGATCGAGGCAAAAAGCGGCATCCGTTTCTTCACGGAAGCAGGCTGCCTTTTCACCGGAAACGGCAAGGGGCTTGCGGGAAATTATGTCTCTCGGGCGCTTTCCTCGACCGGCCGTCTCGGTCTTGGCGTGGAAACGATCGGCAGTGGCGCGCTTGCCGGCCGCTTTCCGATGTTCTCCCTGCCCGCCGATCACAACGGCTACTTCGAGGCGCTTAATGCCGGCCACGTCAATCCGCGTGCGCTGGTGAGGGCACAGTGTACTATTGCCGCTGCGCAGGGCGCGCGGCTGCTGCGCGAGACGGCGGCGCATATTCGCGATACCTCCAACGGTGTGGAGGTTTCGACCCGGGAAGGGGCCGTGCACACGGCTGAAAAGGTCATCGTCGCGGCCGGCGGTTTCACCAACATGGCCGATCTCCTGCCTTCACCGGTCGATATGGCGGCGACGGGCCGCACCATCGTGTTTTTCGAACTCGATGAGGCGAGGCAGGCCCTCTTCGGCGCCATGCCCTCGACTATCGTGCTGGCCGAGACCGAGGACGACATCGTTTATACTCTGCCGCCGGTGCGTTATCCCGATGGCAAGGTCTATCTGAAGATCGGCGGCGAGAGCGAAAAGGGCAGGCTTGAAACGCTGACTGAGGCGGTCGGCTGGTTCCATTCGGACGGCACGCCGGGCGAGGTCGATTTCCTCACAAAACGGGCGCTGTCGCTGATGCCGGAACTTGCGGGTTGCCCGGTGACATCGGGCTCCTGCGTCGCCTCCATCACCCGCAGCGGTTATCCCTATATCGGCTATACGCAATCCTCGAACATCGCGGTTCTGACTGGCGGCAATTTCGTTTCCGCTAAATCTTCGGACGAGATCGGGCGGCTGGGCGCGGTGCTGCTTCTGGATGGCCAGCTGACCGAGAGTGATTTTGCCGCCGAAATGTCGCCGGTTTTTGTCTGACATCTCGAGACGAAGCGGCTACAAAGTCGCGGCTGAATGGAACGTGTTGGGGTAAAGAGGGCGGCATGTCGGGACATTTCAAATATATCGTCGTGGGTCGTGGCATGATGGGTGCCGCCGCCGCCCGCCATCTGGCGGAAAAGACCGATGGCGTCGCACTGATCGGCCCGGGTGAACCTGCTGACATCAAATCGCATCCGGGCGTTTTCGCCAGCCATTATGATGAAGCGCGCATTACCCGCACCATCGACGGCGATGCTGACTGGGCACTGCTCGCCAACCGCTCGATTGCGCGCTACGCCGATATAGCGGCAAGAAGCGGCGTGGAATTTTACGCGCCTGTCGGCTACCTGATGGTCGGGCCTGAACGGGGCGGGGACAATCCTTTTATCGACGATGTCCGCAAGGCAGCGGCGCGGTTGGATGTTTCGACGGAAATGATCGATGACGGCGGCCTGAAGAGCCGCTTCCCCTATTTCTCCTTTGAGCCGGGCTGCGAGGGCGTGTTCGAAAAGGGCAATGCCGGTTACGTCAATCCACGCGCGCTGGTGAAGGCGCAGAGCATTCTGGCGGACAAAGCCGGCGTCACGCTCATCGACGATGTCGTTGTCTCGACGCGGGAAGAGGATGGCCGCGCACGGGTAGAGACGGCCTCCGGCGCTGTTTATACCGCTGACCGGGTGCTGGTCGCCGCGGGTGGTTTCTCGATCACCAAGGATCTGCTGCCGCAGCCCGTCGCACTCAACGTCTATGCGCGCACCGTCGCTTTCTTCGAGATAGATGAGGCGGATCTGGAGCAATATGCCGACATGCCGTCGCTGATTTATGAGCCGCGCGATACGACGAAACATATCTATCTTCTGCCGCCCGTGCGTTATCCCGATGGCAAATTCTACCTGAAAATCGGTGGGGATCCCGATGACAAACCGGTTGGCAGCGATCCTGAAATCCGTGCATGGTTCCGTTCCGGTGGACGCGAAAGCGTCCGTGATCATCTCTCGGCCATCATCGGCACGCTGGTGCCGTCCATCGACCGGTCGCGCGTCTCGATGGCTGCCTGCGTGGTGTCGAAAACGCCGGGCGGTTATCCGGCCATCGGCTTTACCTCCTCGCCGCGCATCGCGGTTCTGACCGGCGGTAACGGTACGGCGGCCAAGAGTTCCGATGAGATCGGACGGCTCGGCGCTTCGCTGCTGCGGGATGGAGAAATTGGCGACGGCGCCTATGCCACGGATTTCAAACCGGCATTTCTTTGATGTTTCCGTTCGCTTTTCGGTGGCTTTCGCCAAAGAACATGGTTATTGACGCCATGCCAGTTGGCTGGGCAGCCGCGCTTTACCAATGTCGAAAGACGGTAAGGTGAGGAAAGTCCGGGCTCCACGGAAATACGGTGCCGGATAACGTCCGGCGGGGGTGACCCCAGGGAAAGTGCCACAGAGAGCAAACCGCCATGCCTTGGCATGGTAAGGGTGAAAGGGTGGGGTAAGAGCCCACCGCGCCGCTGGTGACAGTGGTGGCAAGGTAAACCCCACCGGGAGCAAGACCGAATAGGGATGACACGGGATGGGCGAAAGCCCGTCTACAGCCGGTTTCCGGGCCCGTCATCCGGGTGGGTTGCGAGAGGCGGCATGCAAATGCCGTCCCAGATGAATGGCTGCCACGTTCCGGGTCAAACCGGGGCCATACAGAACCCGGCTTACAGGCCAACTGGCGAATTTTCCTGTCTGTAGCGATGCGTCGCTACGCAAAAAATAGCACGGTCTCCGGTTCGAGATTGCTCTGGCATCAACGCGCCTTCGCCGCCGATGGGCGCCCTCATTCGGGCGCTGCAATACGGATTGGACGGGTCCCTACCGGGGCGCCGGTCGCGCGGTCGATGGTGACGGGATCGATCTCCGTTCCGGTCTCGGCATCGAAGAACCGGGTCACCTCGCCCCCGCCGCGATGCTTGCGCCCCCAGGCACCGATCGCAAACAGCACCGGTAGAAAGTCGCGGCCGGCTTCCGTCAGCACATATTCGTATCGTGGCGGACGTTCGGAATAGCGGCGTTTTACCAGCAGTCCGTCCTCGGTCAGCGAGGAAAGCCGCGCCGTCAGCATCGTTGGCGCGATGCCGAGGCTTTTGCGGAAATCATCGAAGCGGGTAAGGCCGGCATTGGCATCGCGCATGATCAGCATACTCCAGGCATCACCGACAAGGGCGAGACTACGAGCGATCAGGCATGGCTGGTCCGAAAGATTTTTCATGTCAGTATCTTTTTAGTAGTGACTTTGTATCGATTTGATAGTAACTCATTCTTCATTGTTGTTCCATAACAAAATGAAAGTGGAAACCGATGAGTAAGACAGAACGCGGCGTTGCCCTGGTTACGGGCGCTTCCTCCGGCATCGGGCTGGTGACGGCACATGCCTTGCGGCGCGATGGTTACCGTGTGTTCGGCACCAGCCGAAAGCCGATGCCCGATAGCGCGGATGGAATCACGATGCTGATCTGCGACGTCACCGACGATGCATCCGTGCAGCGCACCGTCGATGAGGTGTTGAGCCGGACGGGGCGGATCGATCTTCTCGTCAACAATGCCGGAATCGGACTGCTGGGCGGTGCCGAGGAATCCACGACGGAACAGGCGAAGGCCGTATTCGACGTCAACGTATTCGGTGTCATGAGAGTAACAAATGCCGTTCTGCCCGTCATGAGGCGGCAGCGTCGCGGCCGTATTATCAACCTCAGTTCCATACTCGGGCTGATCCCCGCGCCTTACAATGCGCTTTACGCGTCGACCAAGCATGCCATTGAGGGCTATTCGGAATCTCTTGACCACGAAGTGCGAACGCAGGGTATCCGCGTCGTGCTTGTCGAGCCCGGGGTAACCCGCACGTCCTTCGAAGAGAACCTGACGCGGCCGGACCGGCCACTTGCCACCTACGATACGGTTCGCGCGGATGCGGAAAAACTGATGCGTGAGATCGTCGAAAAGGGCGATGCACCCGAGGTGGTCGCGAAAGTCGTCGTCGGGGCGGCTAACGCGGCATTACCCAAACGACGCTATACTGCCGGAAAAGCCGCGGGACAGGTCCGCTTCATCCGCCGCTTCCTGCCTGAGTCGTTCGTCGACAAGAGCTTCCGGAAATTCAACAGACTCTCCGACTGAGCTTACATTGCCGGTGCTGCCGGCTGGCCGCAGAAACGAAAGTTAATCCGATGAAATCATTCCTGATCGATCGCTATGCCAAAGGTGGCGCTTTGCGGTTCGGCGAAAGCCCCGAACCCGAGTTGCGTGTAAACGACGTTCTGGTCGAAATCCGAGCCGCCGGCGTGAACCTTCTGGACAATAAAATCAGGGACGGCGAGTTCAAGCTCATCCTGCCATACCGTCTTCCACTGGTGCTGGGCAACGATGTGGCGGGCGTCGTGGTCCGGGTCGGTTCCAGTGTTCGCAAATTCAAGCCCGGTGACGAGGTCTATGCGCGTCCGGCTCAGGGGCGGATCGGGACATTTGCCGAGTACATTGCCATCGATGAGGCCGATGTCGCGATAAAACCGAACAATCTGACCATGGAAGAGGCGGCATCCGTGCCGCTTGTCGCCCTGACGGCGTGGCAGGTGCTTGTTGAGCGAGCCAATGTGCAGAAGGGACAGAAGGTCTTGATCCATGCCGGCTCGGGCGGTGTGGGCACTATCGCGATCCAGCTTGCCAAATATCTCGGGGCATATGTGGCCGCCACCACAAGCACGAGCAATATAGATCTTGTGAAAAGTCTCGGCGCAGACAGCGTGATTGACTACAAGAAGGATGACTTCGAAAAAGTGCTGCAGGGCTATGACCTGGTACTGAACAGCCTTGGGAAGGACACGCTGGAAAAATCCCTTGCCGTGCTGAAGCCGGGCGGGAAGCTGATTTCGATTTCTGGTCCACCCGATCCGGACTTTGCGCGGCAGAATGGCTCCGGCTGGCTGTTTCGACAGGTCATGCGCCTGCTAAGTTCTGGCATCAGGAGGAAATCGAAACGGCTGGGGATCAGCTATTCCTTCCTTTTCATGACCGCGAATGGTGTGCAACTCGAAAAGATTACCTCGTTGATCGAGACGGGAAATATACGCCCGGTGGTGGACCGGGTCTTCCCCTTCGAGAAGACCAACGAGGCGCTGGACTATGTCCAAACGGGTCGCGCGAAGGGGAAGGTCGTCGTTGCAGTGAAGTGATGTCCCGCTTGTGGTTTTTCGCGGTTGGATCAATCGCGGGGCCTCCTCTAAAAACACTCCCTTGTTTTCAAAAGAAAAATGGTGATTTCACCGCGTCTGCGTGTGCCGTGAAAAAGCACCTCCGTGCCCGAAGTAAACCATTCGTTAAACTTAACGGCTTATGAATTTCCGATGCGAAGTCGGCATCGTGCGGGCTTCTCCCATTGACGCCCATAGTGTCCCATGGTATCCCAAATGCACACCACACTGGGTCGTGTTTTTGACCCGCAATCGCTGAAACGAGTGAGGAGCCTGCAACGGGCTGCTGCAGGGCATGTCGCCCTGGCGCTTGGCGATGTGTCGTGCGTACCGGTGTTGCCTGTGGGGCGGATGATTCGCTTTGCGGAATGCGGTTTTGGCGAGTTGAGTAATGGACCGCTTTTTATCGAACGTGACGAACAGGATCGACGCCAAGGGGCGCGTTTCGGTTCCGTCTCCGTTTCGTTCGGTGCTGGCGAAGCGCGGTATTCAGGAGCTTTATTGTCTTCAGGATTTTGCGTTTCCGGCAATCAGTGTCGGCGGTCCGGATTTGCTGGAGCGCTACGAGCGGCAGATTGCGTCCATGGATGCCTTCTCGCCGGAGGCGAACGCGATGTCGCTGCTGGTTCACGGCGGCGGCGTCTTCATGAAGCTCGATCAGGAAGGTCGATTGATGGTGACGGATTTCGTCCGGGAATTTACCGGCATATCCACCGATGTCACCTTCGTTGGACGAGCGGATCATTTTCAGCTTTGGCAACCGCAGGCGTTTTTGGCGGCGCAGGCGGCAGCAAGAGCGGGGCGCGGTTTTTCGGCTGCACGCCCCGCATAGGACGGGGACACGGAATGGCGGCGAATTCTGGCGGGCGATCTTCTGATGCCGGTGACGGACCTCAGCGTCACATCCCGGTCCTGCTTCGCGAAGTGATCGCCGCGCTCGAACCCGCATCCGGCAAGACCATCCTCGACGGCACTTTCGGCGCCGGCGGTTACACCCAGGCAATTCTCGACCATGGTGCCAATGTCATTGCGCTTGACCGCGATCCGAACGCGATCGCCGGTGGCCAGGCCATGGTTGCCGCAAATGGCGGCAGGCTTGCCCTTATTCAATCGCAATTTTCCAATCTGGCCGCACATGCGCCGGAAGGTGGCCTTGACGGCGTGGTTCTCGATATCGGCGTTTCCTCCATGCAGATAGACGAGGCCGAGCGCGGTTTTTCCTTCCAGAAGAACGGCCCTCTCGACATGCGCATGTCCAGTTCCGGCGTCTCGGCAGCGGATGTCGTCAATCGCGCCAAGGTCGGCGATCTCATCCGTATTTTCGGTTTCCTCGGTGAGGAAAAGCAGCCGGGTCGCATCGCCCGCGCCATCGAGAAGAGGAGGGCGGAAGAGCCCTTCCGTACCACGCGCGATCTGGCGGGCCTCATCGAGATCGTTACGCCGCGCAAGGCGAAAGACAAGATCCATCCCGCAACCCGGGTGTTTCAGGCGCTTCGCGTTTTCGTCAATGACGAACTCGGCGAGTTGGCGCAGGCCCTGTTTGCCGCCGAACGGGCTTTGAAGCCCGGCGGGCGGCTGGTTGTCGTCACGTTCCATTCGCTCGAAGACCGCATCGTCAAGAAATTCTTCTCGGAGCGTTCCGGCAAGGCTACCGGTTCGCGTCATCTGCCGATGGTGGAAGACAAGCCCGCCATTTTCGAAAACATCGGCAAGCCGATGGTTGCCGCAAGCGACGAGGAGGCGGAAATCAATCCGCGCGCCCGTTCTGCCAAGCTGCGTGCCGGCCTGCGCACGACGGCACCGGCGCGTGCGGCGGATTTTTCGATTTTCGAACTTCCCGATCTCGCCAGCCTTGAAAAGATGGGAGGCTGATATGCTGCGCACATTCGATGTCGTGTTGATGGGGGTCATGGTCGCAGCGGCCGTGGTGACCTATTCGATCAAGCACAAGACCGATCTCAAGCTGGAGCAGGTCCGCAAGCTCGAGACCGAAATCAAGCTCGAAAAAGACACGATCGACCTTTTGCGGGCCGACTGGGCGCTGCTGACGCAGCCGAACCGTCTGCATCGTCTCGTGAATGCCTATCAGAACGAGCTTGGTCTTTCGCCGACGCTGCCGACACAATTGGCGCAGCCGCGCGAACTTCCCATGTTGCGCTCGCAATTGCCGCAGCCGCCCGAGCCGGAAGGCATGAGCGTCGCAGATGTCATCGCTGCTGCCGTCAACGGCTCCAAGCCCGGCGCGACGCTGGGTGGGGCTACCAAGAAAAAATCACCGCCCGCCGGCCAGATCGCCGCCAATGGCGCTCCTGTTCCGACACCGCGGGCGCGTGTTTCCCGTCCCACTGCTGCCCCGGCTCCGACTGTGGCCGCTGCCGCAGGCGATGAAGACGGCGATACGGATGAAACCATAACTGGATCGGTGGACCGCTGATGTCTTTTCTCTCCCGTGCCATGGTTTTGAAGAGCAAGGCTCATTTTTCCGCCAGCACCACCGGCATTCATACCGACCACGCTGCTTTCGAGGGCGCCCGCAAGAAGAGAGCGGCGCAGGCGAAAAGCCGCGTTGGCCTTATCATTTTCGGCTTCCTCGCCTTTTACGGCGTCGTGGGCGGCCGTCTGGTGCAATATGGTCTTGCCGATCAGGAAACGGTTTCGAGCATTGCTCCCGCCGACCGGCTGATGGCGTCGCGTCCCGACCTTCTCGACCGCAACGGCGAGGTTCTGGCGACTGATATCCGCACTGTCTCGCTGTTTGCCGAGCCGCATCGCATCGTCGATATCGATGAAGCCATCGAGAAGCTGCGCACCGTGTTGCCGGATCTCGACCAGCGCGGCACCTATCAGAAGCTTTCTTCCAATTCGCGCTTCCAGTGGCTGCGCCGTCAGCTGACGCCGAAGCAGCAGAGCCAGATCCTTGCGCTCGGCATTCCCGGTATCGGCTTCCGGCCGGAAAAGCGCCGCTTTTATCCCGGCGGCCCGACTGCCGCGCATATCGTCGGCCACGTCAACATCGATAATCGCGGCGTTGCCGGCATGGAACGTTACGTCGACAATCAGGGTCTTGCGGATCTGACGGCGCTTGGCATGACCAGCGATCAGCCGCTTGAGCCGGTGAAACTTTCGATCGATCTGCGCGTGCAGTCCATCGTGCGCGAAGTAGTGACTGCCGCCATCGCCAAGTTCCAGGCAATCGGCGCGGGCGCAGTGGTCATGGATGTGCATACCGGCGAAATCCTCGCCATGGCCTCGGTGCCGGACTATGATCCGAACAACCCAGCCGAAGGCGCGAAAGAGGGTTGGCTTAACCGCATGTCGAACGGCACGTTCGAAATGGGTTCCACCTTCAAATCCTTCACCATTGCCATGGGTCTCGATTCGGGCCGCGTCCGTCTCGGCGATATGTTCGATGCGCGTTATCCGATCCGTATCGGCGGCTTCACCATCAAGGATTTCCACGGCAAGGGCCGCATACTTTCGGTGCCGGAAATCTTCCAGTTTTCGTCCAACATCGGTACGGCCAAGATCGCCGATACGGTTGGAACGGAAGGCCACAAGGAGTTCCTGACGCGGCTTGGCCTTCTGAGCCGCATGCAGACCGAATTGCCGGAAGTGGCGCTGCCGTCGCAGCCGCGCGAATGGAAAAAGATCAACTCCATCACCATTTCCTTCGGCCATGGTGTCTCCACGACGCCGCTGCAGACGGCAGTTGCCGGCGCGGCGCTCGTCAACGGTGGAAAATTGATCGAGCCGACCTTCCTGCCGCGTACCCGCGAACAGGCGGATCTGGTGGCCAAGCAGGTTCTGAAGCCGACCACCAGCAAGGACATGCGTTTCCTGTTCGAGTGGAACGGCGTCAACGGCTCCGGCCGCAACGCGCGCGTCGATGGTTTCAACGTCGGCGGCAAGACCGGCACGGCGGACAAGGTCGTCAACGGCCGTTATGTTCACGACAAGAACTTCAACGCCTTCCTGTCGGCCTTTCCGATGGATGATCCGCAATATGTCGTGCTGTCTTTCATCGACGAACCGAAGACGGACAAGGGCAATGGTGCAGCACTTGCCGGTACGTCCGCGGCGCCGATGGTGCATGATATTATCACCCGCACGGCGGCGGTGCTGGGCGTGAAGCCGAAGTTCGGCAAGGATGGCTCGGCCTTGCTCGTGTCTTATTGATTGTTAGAGCTTATGATGTTCCGGCGATTCGCGCCGGGGGGACAAGACGGACACAGTCGATGAATTTGCGAGATATATCCGGAGCCGCGTTTCCGGAATTGAATGAGTTGCTCCTGTCTGAGACCGGAGCGATCGAAATCGGGGGAATTACCGCAGACAGCCGCAAGGTTCAGCCGGGCAGCCTGTTCGTGGCGGTTGCGGGAACCAAAGCGGATGGCGCGGCCTATGTGCGGGACGCAGTCACCAAGGGCGCGGTCGCCATTGTCTCCGGACACGCGCTGGACGCCGATGTGCCGGTGCTTTCCGTTACGGATCCACGCCTCTATCTCTCACTTGCCGCTTCCCGTTTTTACGGAAAACAACCGGAAACCATGGTCGCCGTCACCGGCACCGCGGGAAAGACCTCCGTTGCCTCCTTCGTGCGGCAGATCTGGGCGTTTGCAGGCCATGCCGCCGCGCAGATCGGCACGACCGGTGTGATTGCACCCGGCCGCGAGGATTACGGCGCGCTCACCACGCCCGATCCGGTGACGCTGCACGCACTTCTGGCCGAGCTTGCCTCCGAAGGCGTGACCCATGCGGCAATGGAAGCTTCGAGCCACGGCCTTGACCAGCGTCGCCTTGATGGCGTGAAGCTGGCTGCGGCCGGTTTCACCAATCTCGGCCGCGACCACATGGATTATCACCCAACCATCGAGGATTACATGGCCGCGAAGATGCGGCTGTTCGACACGCTGATGGAAAAGGGTGCGCCTGCTGTGATTTTTGCCGACGACCCCTGGTCGGAACAGGCAATTCGCGCGGCGCGCGAAGCGGGTCTCGATGTGCGCACGGTTGGCCGCAAGGGCGAATATCTGACATTGAAGCGAGTGGAGCATTTCCGTCACAAACAGCTGATCGAAGTGCATCATGACGGCGTGATCCACGAGGTCGACATTCCGCTGGCCGGTGATTTTCAGGTGGCCAATGCGCTTGTCGCAGCCGGTCTTGCCATGTCCACCGGCGTTTCTGCCGCAACGGCCATGAGGGCGCTTGAAAAGCTGATCGGTGCCGCTGGTCGTCTGGAACTGGTGGGCCAGACGAATAACGGCGCTCTCGCTTATGTGGATTATGCCCACAAGCCGGATGCGCTTGAAAATGTCTTGACCTCGGTCAGGCCTTTCACGTCCGGCCGCATCATCACGGTGTTTGGCTGCGGCGGTGACCGTGACAAGGGCAAGCGCCCGATCATGGGCGAGGTGGCAACGCGCCTTGCCGACATCGTCATCGTCACCGACGACAATCCGCGCTCCGAAGACGCCGCAACGATCCGTTCAGAGGTGATAGTGGCGGCGCCGGGTGCATTGGAGATCGGCGACAGGGCAGAGGCGATCCGCCATGCGGTATCGCTTCTTTCGAACGGCGATACGCTGATCGTCGCGGGCAAGGGGCATGAAGAGGGGCAGATCGTCGGTTCCGTGACGCTGCCGTTTTCCGATCATGAACAGGTGCGCGCTGCGCTGGCAGGGCTGGAAGGATTGAAGATTTGAACTGGTTATGGACAGTCGCCGACATGATCGCCATCACGGCAGGGCGTCCCGTGGGCAACCTGCCGACCGGTATCACCGGCATTTCCATCGACAGCCGGACGGTTAAGGCTGGCGAAGCGTTTTTTGCCATCAAGGGCGACCGGGTCGACGGCCATGACTATGCGAGTTTTGCTGTCGCCAACGGGGCCAGCCTTTTAGTCATAGCCGAAGGCAAGCTGCCGGCTCTCGGCCGCCTGACCGTGCCGATGATCGTTGTTGAGGATGTTCTCGCCGCACTCGGCAAACTCGCCATTGCTGCGCGTGAAAGAACCACGGCGCGGATTATCGCGGTGACCGGTTCTGTCGGCAAGACGACGACGAAGGAAATGCTGCGGCAGGCTCTGGAGCCTTCGGGCCGGGTCCATGCGGCAGTCGCCTCCTTCAACAACCATTGGGGTGTGCCGCTGACGCTGGCGCGCATGCCCGCCGACACCGAATTCGGCGTTTTCGAAATCGGCATGAACCATTCCGGCGAAATCCGTCCGCTGGTCAAGATGGTGCGTCCGCATGTGGCGATCATCACCACCATCGCACCGGCCCATTTCGGCAATTTCAAGAACATTGAAGAGATCGCCAGCGCCAAGGCGGAGATATTCGAAGGGCTGGAGGAGGGCGGTTCCGTTATCCTCAACCGCGACAACGCCCAGTTCGAGCAACTTGAAGAGGCGGCTCAGGAACAGGGTATCGAGCATATCCTGACCTTCGGGCAGCACGCCAAGGCCGATTTCCGGCTGGCCGATTTCGAAAGCACGTCAACGGGTTCGACCATCTGGGCAATCCTGAACGGTGAAACGAGCGAATTGCACCTGAATGTTCCCGGCAGGCACATTGCCGATAACGCCATGGCCGTGCTTGGCGCGGTTGCCGTCACGGGGGCCAATCTCGACCGGGCTTTCGAGGTGCTGGGAGCGCTTGAGGCGGTGAAAGGGCGCGGCCAGCGTCATCGCCTGACGATTGAAAGCGGTTCCTTCCTGCTGATCGATGAGAGCTATAACGCCAACCCCGCCTCCATGCGGGCGGCGATTGCGGTGCTTGCAGAAACCGAAACGCAGGGTCACGGCCGGCGTGTCGCCGTTCTTGGCGACATGCTGGAGATGGGCGAGTTTTCCGCGCAGCTGCATGAAGAGCTGGCCGGGCCATTGCTGACGGCCGGCATCGAACATGTGTGGCTTGCGGGAGAGGCGATGGCCGCTCTTCGCGATGCACTTCCCGACAGCGTCACCGTCATCTGGTTCCCGACAACAGCGGAACTCACCGATTTCGCCCTGCAATGGGTGCAACCGGGCGATGCGCTGATGGTAAAATCGTCACTTGGGCTGGGTTTCGGCAAGATTGTCGCGGCACTGCTTGACAAGTATCCGGCATTCCCCGAGACGGAACGCCAAGTCTGAAATAGCCTTTTGAAAGGGCAATTATGCTGATCTGGCTCGTCGAACTGTCGGATAAAATTCAAGTCTTCAACCTCTTCCGGTACATTACCTTCCGGGCGGGTGCGGCGATGTTCACCT
The DNA here is from genome assembly GCA_000949895.1 of Agrobacterium arsenijevicii. GTDB lineage: Bacteria > Pseudomonadota > Alphaproteobacteria > Rhizobiales > Rhizobiaceae > Agrobacterium > Agrobacterium arsenijevicii. The sequence continues at coordinate 175,577 of JWIT01000004.1, forward strand.
CTGCGCTGATCGTCTTCCTGTTTGGGCCGGCGATCATCAATTCGCTGCGCGTGCGTCAGGGCAAGGGCCAGCCGATCCGCGCCGACGGACCACAGACGCATTTCAAGAAGGCCGGAACGCCGACCATGGGCGGGCTGATGATCCTTGCCGGTATTCTCGGCGGTTCGCTGCTCTGGGGCGACCTGTCGAATGTCTATGTCGTCGCCGTTCTGATGGTGACCCTCGGTTTCGGGGCGATCGGCTTTTATGACGACTACCTCAAGGTGACGAAGCAGAGCGACAAGGGCTTTTCCGGCAAGGCGCGTCTCGGTATCGAATTCCTGATTGCGGCAATCGCCGTGTTCTTCATGATGAAGATGGCGCTTGCGTCGTCCCCGCATGGCGGCACGCTTGGAAGCTCCATTGCCTTTCCTTTCTTCAAGGAACTCGTGATCAACCTCGGTTATTTCTTCGTGCTGTTCGGTGCTTTCGTGATCGTTGGCGCCGGTAATGCGGTGAACCTGACTGATGGTCTCGATGGTCTCGCCATCGTGCCTGTCATGATTGCCGCCGCCACCTTCGGCGTGATCGCCTATCTCGCCGGTAACGCGGTGTTCGCCAATTACCTGCAGATCAATTTTGTGCCCGGAACGGGCGAGCTCGCCGTCATCGTCGGCGCGGTGGTCGGGGCTGGCCTCGGCTTCCTGTGGTTCAACGCGCCGCCGGCTGCAATCTTCATGGGCGATACGGGTTCGCTGGCACTTGGTGGCCTCATCGGCTCCATCGCAGTCGCCACCAAGCACGAGATCGTCATGGTCATCGTCGGCGGCCTGTTCGTCATGGAAACCCTGTCGGTCATCATCCAGGTCTTCTGGTTCAAGCGTACCGGCAGGCGCGTTTTCCTGATGGCGCCCATCCACCATCATTTCGAGAAAAAAGGCTGGACGGAAAGCCAGGTGGTGATCCGTTTCTGGATCATCTCCGTCGGTCTGGCGCTGCTTGGCCTTGCCACCCTGAAGCTGAGGTGAGCGATGATCCCGGTCACGTCGTTTGAAGGTAAGAAGGTCGCGCTTTTCGGGCTTGGCGGTTCGGGTCTCGTCACGGCCCGGGCGCTGGTCGCTGGCGGAGCCGATGTCGTTGCTTTCGACGACAATCCCGACAGCGTTGCCAAGGCGCAAGCCGAAGGCATAACGACAGCGGACCTTCGAACGATAGACTGGTCTTCTTTTTCATCTTTCGTGCTGGCGCCGGGCGTGCCGTTGACGCATCCGAAGCCGCACTGGTCGGTCGACCTTGCCCGAGCGGCGGGCGTCGAGGTTATTGGCGACATTGAGCTTTTCGTTCGCGAGCGCCGCGTCCATGCGCCGGATTGCCCCTTCATTGCCATCACCGGCACGAACGGCAAGTCGACGACAACGGCACTGATCGCCCATATTCTCACATCATCGGGCCGCGACACGCAGCTCGGCGGCAATATAGGCACGGCGGTGCTGAGCCTCGATCCGCCGAAAGCCCAACGGTTTTACGTCGTTGAATGCTCGTCCTACCAGATCGATCTGGCGCCGACGATCAATCCGACCGCCGGCCTTCTCCTCAATCTCACGCCTGACCATCTCGACCGGCACGGCACCATGCAGCATTATGCTGACGTCAAGCAACGGCTGGTGGCCGGCAGCGGTACGGCGATTGTTGGTGTTGATGACAGCTATTCCACGCTCATTGCCGACCGCATCGAGCGCGCCGGCGTAAAGGTGGAGCGCATTTCCAAGCGCAATGTCGTTTCCGAAGGCCTTTATGCCGAAGGAAGCCGCATCCTGCGGGCGCATGGTGGCACCTTCTCGTTGCTCGCCGATCTCGACGGTATCCAGACGCTTCGTGGCAGCCATAATGCGCAAAATGCGGCGGCTGCGATTGCCGCCTGCCTTGCTGTCGGGGTTTCCGAAGAGGAAATCCGTGCCGGTCTCAAATCTTTCCCCGGCCTTAAACATCGCATGCAGCCGGTCGGCCGGCGCGGCAATGTCACCTTCGTCAATGACAGCAAGGCCACCAATGCCGACGCTGCCGCTCCGGCCTTGTCGAGCTACGAGCGCATCTACTGGATCGCTGGCGGTCTGCCGAAAGCGGGCGGCATAACCAGCCTCTCACCGCTGTTCCCCCACATCGCCAAGGCCTATCTGATCGGCGAGGCGGCGGCGGAATTTGCGGCAACGCTTGGTGAGGCTGTGCCTTACGAAATATCCGGCACGCTGGACAAGGCTGTCCAACATGCGGCGGCGGATGCGGAAAAAGATGCGACGGCCGGTAATATCGTGATGTTATCCCCGGCTTGCGCAAGCTTCGATCAATATAAGAACTTTGAAATCAGAGGTGATTCGTTCGTCGCGCAGGTTGCTGCGCTCGATGGCATGACGATGCTGGTTCACTCTGGAAAAGGGGGCTGAGGCCATGGTAAGCCGAGTTGATCGCGGTCCGGTCGCGGAGTGGTTCTGGACGATCGACCGTTTCTTTCTGGCGGCGTTCATCGCACTGATGGGCATCGGCCTGATGCTGTCTTTCGCGGCATCGCCGGCGGTTGCCGAACGCATCGGTCTCAACAGCTTCTTTTTCGTGGAACGTCAGGCGATGTTCATGGTGCCGTCGCTGGCAATCATGGTCGGTCTTTCCTTCCTGTCGCCGCGTCAGGTCAGGCGCGTGGCGGTGGTGATGCTGATCGCTGCGTTGCTGATGATGATTTTTGCGCTCTTCTTCGGCATCGAGGTCAAGGGCGCGCGTCGCTGGATTTCCATCGGCAGCTTCTCGATCCAGCCATCGGAATTCATGAAGCCCGCTTTCGTTATCGTTTGCGCCTGGCTTTTTGCCGAACGGGCGCGTCACCCTGAAATTCCCGGCAACCTCTTTGCCATCATCACCTTCGGCATCGTGGCGGCGCTTTTGATCGCCCAGCCCGACTTCGGTCAGACCATCCTGACGTCAGTGGTCTGGGGCGGCATGTTCTTCATGGCCGGTGTGCCGTGGTTCTGGATCGTCGTGCTCGGTGGCCTCGGCGTTGCCGGCATCGTTTCCGCCTATCTGCTCCTGCCGCACGTTGCCGGCCGTATCGACCGGTTCTGGACCGGTGAGGGCGATACTTTCCAGGTGGATACGGCGCGCGAAGCGATCATTCGCGGCGACTGGTTCGGCCGTGGGCCGGGTGAGGGCATCGTCAAGCGGATCATTCCCGACAGCCATACCGACTTCATCTTCTCGGTGGCGGCGGAAGAATTCGGCATCGTTTTTTGCATGTTCCTTGTGGCGATCTTCGCCTTCATCGTGTTGCGCGGTCTGTCGCACGCCTTCAAGGAAAAGGATGATTTCTGCCGTTTTGCCGTGGCCGGGCTTGTGCTGCAGATCGGCGTGCAGTCCATGATCAACATCGGCGTCAATCTGGAGCTGATGCCCGCCAAGGGCATGACTCTGCCGCTGATTTCCTATGGCGGTTCGTCGATGATGGCGATCTGCGTCACGGCAGGCTTCCTTCTGGCGCTGACCCGCCACAGGCCGGAAAAGAGAGCGCAGGAGCGCAGCTTTTTCCGCGTCGGTTCCGGCGTTCCTGCGGAGTAAATTGAAATGAGCAAGGGTATTGTTCTGCTTGCCGCCGGGGGAACCGGCGGCCATGTCTTTCCAGCCGAGGCCTTGGCGCACACGCTGAAAGCGCGCGGCTATTCTGTGCATCTCGTCACCGACAGCCGCGCCGAGCGTTATGCTGGCAAGTTTCCGGCGGATGAAATCCATGTGGTGCCATCGGCCACCATCGGTTCGAAAAATCCGATTTCCGTGGCGCGTTCGCTCTGGAAGCTGTGGGTCGGGCTGCGTGCGGCGCGTCGGCTGGTCACGAGGCTGAAGCCGGTCGCGGTTGTCGGCTTTGGCGGTTACCCTACCGTGCCGCCGCTGCTAGCCTCAACCGGACTTGGTGTCCCCTCGATCATTCACGAACAGAATGCGGTGATGGGTCGCGCCAACAAGGCGCTGGCTGGCCGGGTGAAGGCGATCGCCGGCGGTTTCCTGCCGCCCGCCAATGGCCAATATTCCGACAAGACGGTTGCGACGGGCAATCCCGTGCGCCCGGCGGTGCTGGCGGCTTCGGACATACCCTATACACCTTCGCAGACGGGCGAGACGTTCCAGCTCGTGGTTTTCGGCGGCAGTCAGGGCGCGCAGTTCTTTTCGAGCGCCGTTCCGGCGGCGATCTGCCTGTTGAAGGACGAACAGCGCAAGCGCATCGTCGTGACCCAGCAGGCCCGCCCCGAAGACAAGGATAGCGTGATCGCTTCCTATCAGAAGCTTGGCGTGAAGGCGGATGTCTCGCCCTTCTTCGGCGACATGGCATCGCGTATCGGCGAGGCCGATCTGGTCATCAGTCGCTCGGGCGCTTCGACGGTTTCGGAGCTTTCGGTGATCGGCCGGCCTTCGATACTCGTGCCCTATCCGCATGCGCTGGATCACGATCAGGCGGCCAATGCGGCAGCGCTTTCGGCGGCCGGCGGCGCAAGTGTCATCAAGCAGGCGGAACTGTCGCCGCAGAAGCTTTCCAGCCTGTTGTCGTCGGCGCTTTCCGAGCCGGATCGTTTGTCCGCGACCGCGGCTGCTGCTAAGGCAACCGGAAAACCGCATGCGGCGGATGTGCTGGCCGATCTGGTCGAGGCGATCGCTTCCGGCCAATCCGTACAGGAATTCAAGAAAAAGAATGAAGGAGTTGGGGCATGAAGATGCCGAAAGCCATAGGCCTTGTCCATTTCATCGGCATAGGCGGGATCGGCATGAGCGGCATTGCCGAAGTGCTTCACAATCTCGGTCATCGCGTACAGGGCTCCGACCAGGCCGACAGCGCCAATGTGCAGCGCCTGCGCGACAAGGGCATCGAGGTATTCGTCGGCCATACGGCTGACAATCTCGGTGATGCCGAGGTAGTGGTCGTTTCCACCGCGATCAAGAAGAACAACCCCGAACTCATCGCCGCGCGGGAAAAACACCTGCCGATCGTTCGCCGCGCCGAAATGCTGGCCGAGCTGATGCGCTTCCGCAACGCCATCGCCATTGGTGGCACCCACGGCAAGACCACGACGACCTCCATGGTCGCGACCCTGCTGGAGGCCGGCAATCTCGACCCGACCGTCATCAATGGCGGCATCATCAACGCCTACGGCACCAACGCCCGCATGGGCGAGGGCGAGTGGATGGTGGTGGAGGCCGACGAATCCGACGGCACCTTCCTGAAGCTGCCCGCCGATGTGGCCGTCATCACCAATATCGATCCGGAGCATCTGGATCACTATGGTAATTTTGACGCCGTGCGCGCCGCCTTCCGCCAGTTCGTGGAGAATGTTCCGTTTTACGGTTTCGGCGTCATGTGCCTCGATCATCCCGAGGTGCAGGCACTGGTTGGCCGGATCGAGGACCGCAAGGTCATCACCTATGGTGAGAACCCGCAGGCCGACGTGCGGTTTTCGAATGTGCGCATCGACGGCACGCGGTCGATCTTCGATGTGGAAATCCGCCGTCGCCGCACCGGCAAGATCTTTTCCTTCACGGACCTCGTCCTGCCGATGCCCGGCCGCCACAATGTTTCGAATGCTACGGCGGCGATTGCCGTCGCCAATCGTCTCGGCATTTCGGAAGCCGACATCAAGAAGGGCCTTGCCTCCTTCGCCGGCGTCAAGCGGCGCTTCACGCTGACAGGCGAAGCCAATGGCGTGCAGGTCTTCGATGATTACGGCCACCATCCGGTCGAGATCAAGGCCGTGCTTGCGGCGGCGCGCGAAGCCTGCAAGGGCCGCATCATCGCTGTGCATCAGCCGCACCGTTACAGCCGTCTTTCGAGCCTGTTCGATGATTTTGCGCATTGTTTTAACGATGCCGACACGATTATCCTTGCTCCGGTCTATGCTGCGGGCGAAGATCCGATCGAGGGCGCAAGCTCGGAAGCGCTGGTCTCTGCGATCAGGGCCGCCGGCCACCGCGACGCCCGTTTTCTCGAAAAACGGGAAGATCTCGCGTCAGTGGTTGCAGGCATTGCGAACCCGGGTGATTTCGTGGTTTTCTTGGGGGCTGGAAATATCACACAATGGGCGGCAGTGCTGCCTTCGGAATTGAAGAGCATATCAGGAAAGTCTGAATGAGACAGGTCGATGGGGTTAAATTGCTGGGGAGGCTCGGCGACGGGGTAAATGAACTGAGGGGACGGCTGACACCGGATGCGCCCATGGACCGCGTGACGTGGTTCAGAGCTGGCGGTCTTGCGGAAGTGATGTTCCAGCCGCACGATACCGACGATCTGATTACCTTCCTGAAAATCCTGCCGGAAGACGTGCCGTTGACCGTGGTCGGCGTCGGCTCTAACCTTCTGGTGCGCGACGGCGGTATTCCCGGTGTCGTCGTCCGTCTTTCCGCCAAGGGTTTCGGCTCGGTGGAGCTTGCCGGTGAAAACCGCATCAAGGCGGGCGCGATCTGCCCGGATAAACATATTGCCGCGATGGCCATGGATAATGGTATCGGCGGTTTCCATTTCTATTACGGTATTCCCGGCTCCATCGGCGGCGCGCTGCGCATGAATGCGGGCGCCAATGGCGGTGAAACGCGCGAGCGTGTCGTGGAAGTCTATGCGGTCGACCGTCAGGGCAACCAGCATGTGCTTTCCAATGCGGATATGGGTTACAGCTATCGCCATTCAGGCGCTGATGCCGGTCTGATCTTCACGGGTGCGCTGTTTGAGGGTTATCCCGAAGACAAGGCGAAGATCCGCGCCGATATGGACGCCGTGCGCCATCACCGCGAAACCGTGCAGCCGATTCGCGAGCAGACCGGTGGTTCGACCTTCAAGAACCCCGAAGGCCATTCCGCCTGGGAGCTGATCGACGAGGCGGGCGGCCGTGGTCTGGTTATCGGCGGTGCGCAGATGTCATCGCTGCATTGCAATTTTATGATCAATACCGGCCATGCGACCGGTTACGATCTGGAATATCTGGGCGAGACCATCCGCAAGCGTGTGTTCGAGAAGACGGGTATCCGGCTGGAATGGGAAATCAAGCGGCTGGGGCTATTCATGCCGGGCCGTGAGGTGGAACCGTTTCTAGGGAGCTGAAGCTCCCTTTTCTTGTCGGTGCGACACTAAAAGCTTTTTTACGGCCTGGCGTTTATCGTAACGCCCGGTCAATAGTTATGGTTTATTATCAGATGGCGAAAACAGGAAATGCCAAGCCCGTTTACGCAGCCTTTCCGGTATTTTAGGCGGTTTTAATTCACGCGACATCAGGTCAAGCCCGTTGGGGGTTACGTTGGATCTCTGGAATAAACTGATCCAAGCCATAAGTTTTTCGGTTGCGACGCCCGAAGGCCGTCAGCGGCTGGAACCGCTGGATTTTGCGCTGCGTGTCGCCGTTCTGGTCACCATTATTGCCGTCGTGATAGATACGATGGGGCTGTACATTCTGTCGAAGTTCGGGCTGGTGACCGACCTTGCGAACGGGCTGATGCTCGGCACGACCCTGTCGGCAACGATCGCATTTACTCTGGCTTTCCTGATTTGCTGGATCAATGCGAGCGAAGTGAAGGTCCTTGCCCAGTCGCATGAGCGGTTTCTTCATCTCAGCCATACCGACGCCTTGACTGGTCTCAATAACAGGCTGGGGCTTTATGCCAATTGCGTCAAACTCGACACGCAATATTGCGTCGCCTTCTTCGATATCGATCACTTCAAATCGGTGAACGACAGGTACGGCCATCTGGCCGGCGACTTGGTTATTTCCAGTGTCGCGGCCATCATACGCGATAGCTTCGACGACACCGCGCATGTTTCGCGGTTGGGTGGCGAAGAATTCGTTGTCGTGCAGGCGCTTGCTCCGCAGCACTTTCTGGAGGTGTGCGAAAGGGTACGTGCGAAGATCGCGGTGATCCCTATGGATTTCCAGGACGTGCGGATCAATACCACGGTCTCGGTTGGGGTGGCTTTCCGGGCGAATTGGGAGATCTTTGAGAAAGTGTTGCACAATGCCGATATGGCGCTTTACGAAGCGAAACGAACTGGGCGCAATCGCGTCTGTCTCGCCGGTCATAAAGTCAGCCGCCAGAGTGTCGCATAGGTTTTGATATCTAGATGTTAAAAGGCCGCGAAACCCGGTTTCGCGGCCTTTTTGCTGTTGCGGTTTTCGGTTGGCTCAGACTTCGTCCTTGCGGGAAAGCAGGATGCAGGCGAGCGTGATGAGGGCGGATACGCAGAGGTAATAGCCGACATATCCCATGCCGTAATTCACCTGCAGCCATGTGGCGATATAGGGCGCCAGCGATGCGCCGAAGATGCCGGCCATGTTGAAGGTGATGGACGATCCGGTGTAGCGCACGCGGGTCGGGAAGGGGGCTGCGAGCGCCGTTCCGATCAGGCCGTAGGTCATGCCCATCAGCATCATCGCCAGAGCCGCGAAGACGAAGATCGAGCCTTCGCCGCCGGTCATCAGGCTGGGCAGAAGGAACGAGAACAGGCCGATCAGCACCGTTGTCGCGATCAGAACTTCACGACGGCCAAACCGTTCGGCGAGCTTGCCGGCGATCGGGATGAAGATACCGAAGACGATGGAACCGAGGATCTGCACTTCCAGCGCGTCGAGGAACGGGATTTTCAGAACCTTGACGTTGTAGGACAGCAGATAGGCGGTGCCGATGTAGAACAGCACGAAGGTGGCCAGCGCCACGAAGGTACCGAGCGCGAGGCTGCGCTTGTGGTTGCGGAACAATTCCACGACCGGCACGGCAACACGTTCTTCCTTTTCGATGGCCTTCTGGAAGTCAGGCGTTTCGGTGATCGACAGGCGAACCCACATGCCGACGGCGATCAGGATGATCGAGGCGACGAAGGGAATGCGCCAGCCCCAGCTCAGAAGAGCTTCCTGCGACATGAAATGCAGCAGAATCCAGAACACGCCGGAGGAGAGGAACAGGCCGACGGGTGCGCCAAGCTGCGGGAACATGCCGTACCAGCTGCGTTTGCCGGGCGGTGCGTTTTCCGTGGCCAGAAGCACGGCGCCACCCCATTCTCCGCCAAGACCGAAACCCTGACCGAAGCGGCACAGCGCCAGCAGCAGCGGCGCCAGAACACCGGCCGTCTCATAGGATGGCAGAAGGCCGATCACGACCGTCGACACGCCCATGGTCAAAAGGGCGGCGACAAGCGTTGCCTTGCGGCCGACGCGGTCACCATAGTGGCCGAAGACGACCGCGCCGAGCGGACGGGCGAAAAAGGCGATGGAGAAAGTTGCGAAGGACGCCAGAAGCGCCGTCATCGGGTCGTTGTTCGGGAAGAACAATACCGGGAACACGAGCACTGCGGCCGTGGCGTATACGTAAAAATCGAAAAACTCGATGGTCGTGCCGACCAGGCTGGCAGTGAGAACTCGTGCAGGCGAATTTGTCTTTACAACGTTCGAATTGCCAGCCGTCGGCGATACCGGAGATATCGCGTCAGTCATGGTTTTGGTTCCATTTTGGTTGATTGCAATGTCATGCCTTTGCAGGCGATGACTGCGTTAACGCAATTTTTGTTCTTTTGAAATGCCAAAAAAGAAATAATGCGGACATTGTGATCCATTGGCGCGACAGGTGCAGTGGTGTCCTCCGAGGTGCAGTCTTGCGATTGAGAGACTGATTCAGGCTGCGGATTTAAAACGCTGAAACGTCTGATAATTTTCGCTGGGGAAAAGCGCTATCTGTTAACGTTTTGATCTTGTCTTTATCGGGTGCAGAGGCCCGCGGCACCATGGTTCTATTTCCGATCATTGAAAACCTGCATGTTGCAATCCGTGCAACTCTCTGATTCCAAGGAGGGAATTCGGATCGATGCTGATTCTTTAATGGAACTCGGCATGTTGGACGCGGCGGTTAACGAAAGTAAACGATTCATTAACCTTAATGGCGTTTAACTGATCCCAAGGATCATGTGCCAGAATCACCGTTCGTCAAATTCGGTCGGTTCCGGTGCGGTTCGTAGCGGAGAGTTGGTGTCAGAGGTATCGATGGGCGGCAAGCACGTAGCTGTTCTTTTGGGTGGGTTTTCGTCGGAGCGGCCAGTCAGCCTTTCGTCCGGGAACGCTTGCGCGCTTGCCCTTGAGGGTGAGGGGTACAAGGTCACCCGTGTCGACGTGGGGCGCGATGTCGCCGCCGTGCTCGGTGAACTGCGCCCGGACGTCGCCTTCAATGCGCTGCATGGCCCCTTCGGAGAAGATGGCACCATTCAGGGCATTCTCGAATATCTCGCCATTCCCTATACCCATTCCGGCGTGCTCGCCTCCGCACTTGCCATGGACAAGGCGCAGGCCAAGAAAGTGGCCGCGGCTGCCGGCATTCCGGTGGCTGCCGAACGCGTCATGAACCGTTTCGATTTCACCAGCGAGCATCCGCTTGCGCCGCCCTACGTCGTGAAGCCGGTGCGTGAAGGTTCCAGCTTTGGCGTGGTGATCGTCAAGGAAGACCAGTCGCATCCGCCGCAGATTCTTACCTCGTCGGAATGGCGTTATGGCGATCAGGTCATGGTCGAGCGTTACATTCACGGCCGCGAACTGACCTGCGGCGTGCTCGACGGCGAGGCGCTTGGCGTCACGGAAGTGGTGCCGCTCGGTCACAATTTCTATGATTTTGACGCTAAATACGCTGCTGGTGGCTCAAAGCATGTCATTCCGGCAGAAATTTCACCGAAAATTTACCAAAAAATTCAAACACTGGCGGTTATGGCGCATCGGGCGATCGGGTGCCGTGGCGTAAGCCGTTCAGACTTTCGTTACGACGACCGCTTCTCAGAAGATGGCGAAGTTATCTGGCTTGAAGTGAATACGCAGCCGGGCATGACGCCGACCTCCCTGGTGCCGGAAATGGCGGCCCATGCTGGCCGCTCCTTTGGTAACCTTGTCAGCTGGATGGTGGAGGACGCTTCGTGTTTGCGGTGACCGGCAAAAAGTCGACGGCAAAAAAGCGCGAGCAATTCGCGGCGGCAGCAAATGCCGACGATCGCATGGTGCTGCCGCGCCCGCTACGTCGCGTCGTGCGTTTCTGCGTCAGCCTTGCGACCGGACGCATCCACATTCCCGCCCATACCGGCACGATTTCGGCCGTCGCCTTTTACGCGGTGACCGGCCTTTACGGCATGTCGCTTGGCGGACACACGAATATCGTCACACAGACGACGACATCGGCCGCCGGTTTCGCGGTCGAGGACGTCAAGGTATCCGGCAATTTGCAGACTTCGGAAATCGAAGTCTTCCAGCTTCTCGGCCTCGACGGCAGCACCTCCCTGATTGCGCTTGATATCGATGCGGCGCGCCGCAAGCTCGTCCAGCTTCCCTGGGTGGAAGACGTCGACATCCGCAAGGTCTATCCGAAGACGGTTGAGGTTCGCCTGAAGGAGCGTGAAGCTTTCGGCATCTGGCAACATGGTACGGAACTGTCGCTGATCGAAAAAAGCGGCAGCGTGATCGCGCCGCTGCGTGACAATAAATTTGCCGCCCTGCCGCTGTTCGTCGGACGTGACGCGGAAACGGGTGCTGCCGGTTTCGTAGCGCAATTGGCCGACTGGCCGGAAATCCGTAACCGCGTTCGCGCCTATGTTCGCATTGCCGGCCGTCGCTGGGATCTGCATCTCGACAACGGCATCGTCGTCAAGCTGCCGGAAGAGAACCTGCCGCAGGCGCTGCAATTGCTGGCGCGGCTCGATCTCGAGGAAAAAGTCCTGTCGCGCGATGTCGCCGCCGTTGATCTGCGTCTGACGGACCGCACCACGATCCAGTTGACCGAAGGTGCGACAGAGCGCCGTCAGACCGCTGTCGACGCACGTACCAAGGCCCTCAAGAAGGCGGAGAAGAACACATGAGCTTTTTCGGTTCTTCCCATTTCGGTCTGCCTCGCCTAAAGCCGCTTTCTTCCAAGCGCAGCCACATCGTCTCGGTGCTCGACATCGGTTCGACCAAGGTCGTGTGCATGATCGGACGGCTGACGCCGCGCCAGGAAAGCGAAATCTTACCCGGCCGCACCCACAAGGTCGAAATCATCGGCATTGGCCACCAGCGTTCGCGTGGTGTGAAGTCCGGCGTGATCGCCGATCTCGACGCACTCGAAGGTGTGATCCGTCTTTCGGTCGATGCGGCCGAGCGCATGGCGGGCCTGACCGTCGACAGCCTGATCGTGAATGTTTCCGCCGGCCGGCTGGCGAGCGATATCTATACCGCGAGCATCGACCTCGGCGGCCAGGAAGTGGAAGCAAGCGATCTGCGCAAGGTTCTGGTGGCGGCAAGCCAGCAGTCCATGCGTCAGGACCGGGCGATCCTTCATTCGCTTCCGACAGGTTATTCGCTGGATGGCGAGCGCGGCATTCGTGACCCGCTGTCAATGTATGGCGATCTTCTCGGCGTTGACATGCACGTCGTGACTGTCGAACGCACGGCGCTGAAGAACCTCGAGCTTTGCGTCAACCGCGCGCATCTTTCGGTCGAGGGCATGGTGGCGACGCCCTATGCCAGCGGTCTTGCGGCGCTGGTGGACGACGAAGTCGAGCTTGGCTGTGCGGCCATCGACATGGGCGGCGGCACCACGACGATCTCGGTTTTCGCCGAAGGCCGTCTCATTCATACCGACGCGATCGGCCTTGGCGGCCATCACGTTACGACAGATCTTGCACGAGGCCTCTCGACACGAATCGAAGATGCGGAGAGACTGAAGGTGGTGCATGGTTCGGCTTTGCTGAATGGCGCGGATGAGCGCGACATGATTTCGATCCCGCCGATTGGCGAAGATGATCGCGATCAACCATCGCAAGTTTCAAGAGCACTAGTAACCCGCATCGTGCGGGCGCGTATCGAAGAGACGCTGGAATTGATCCGTGATCGTATCCAGAAGTCCGGTTTCAGTCCCATCGTCGGCAAGCGTGTTGTCCTGACGGGCGGCGCAAGCCAGCTGACGGGGCTGCCGGAAACGGCACGGCGCATTCTTGCCCGCAACGTTCGTATCGGCCGCCCCATGGGGGTTGCGGGTCTTCCGGTTGCGGCAAAGGGACCGGCATTTTCAACCGCATGCGGACTGATGATCTATCCGCAGGTGGCGGACGTGGAAATTCATGCGGCGCAAGGCGGAATGTTCTCGCCGTTTGGTACGGGTAGCGGCCGGATAGCCCGGGTAGGGCAATGGCTTAAAGAGAGTTTTTGAGTGGCCTCGTGGCGTGAGCCGGAGGTTTCCAAGTTGAGTTTTCAAGAATCGGCCAGCGGGGCGATGCGGCCAGAGAAAGAAGGAATGGTAAAATGACGATACAGCTGCAAAAGCCTGATATCACCGAGTTGAAGCCACGCATCACCGTTTTCGGTGTCGGCGGTGGTGGTGGTAACGCTGTCAACAACATGATCACGGCCGGCCTCCAGGGCGTCGACTTCGTCGTCGCCAATACGGATGCGCAGGCGCTGACCATGACGAAGGCAGACCGGGTCATCCAGCTCGGCGTCAACGTCACCGAGGGTCTCGGTGCCGGTTCCCAGCCGGAAGTCGGACGCGCCGCCGCTGAAGAGTGCATCGATGAGATCATCGACCACCTGAACGGCACCCACATGTGCTTCGTCACCGCCGGCATGGGTGGTGGCACTGGCACGGGCGCTGCTCCGGTCGTCGCACAGGCCGCCCGCAACAAGGGCATCCTGACGGTCGGCGTCGTTACCAAGCCTTTCCACTTCGAAGGCGGTCGCCGCATGCGTCTTGCCGAACAGGGCATCGAGGAACTGCAGAAGTCCGTCGATACGCTGATCGTCATTCCGAACCAGAACCTCTTCCGTATTGCCAACGACAAGACGACCTTTGCTGACGCCTTCGCCATGGCTGACCAGGTTCTCTATTCGGGCGTTGCCTGCATCACCGATCTGATGGTGAAGGAAGGTCTCATCAACCTCGACTTCGCCGACGTTCGCTCGGTCATGCGTGAAATGGGCCGCGCAATGATGGGTACCGGTGAGGCTTCCGGTCCGGGCCGTGCGATGCAGGCTGCGGAAGCGGCAATCGCCAACCCGCTGCTCGACGAAACCTCGATGAAGGGTGCACAGGGCTTGCTGATCTCCATCACCGGCGGTCGCGACCTTACCCTGTTCGAAGTCGACGAAGCTGCAACCCGTATCCGCGAAGAAGTCGATCCGGATGCCAACATCATCCTCGGCGCGACCTTCGACGAAGCTCTGGAAGGTCTCATCCGCGTCTCCGTCGTGGCAACCGGCATCGACCGCGTTGCGGGCATTGGCGAACAGAACATTGCCGATATGCGCGCTGCAGCCGCCAAGCCGCTTATCCGTCCTTCCGCGGCCGTTGCTCCCGCTCCGGCCGCAGTTCAGCCTGCACAAGCAGTATCGCAGGCACCAAAGACCGTAGACCAGATCGCTCAGACCATCCGTTCGGCGGAAGCCGAAATGGAACGTGAACTTGGTTTCGCAGCACACCAGCAGCCTTCTCAGGATTTCCGTCCGCAGAGCAAGCTGTTCGCATCCGCTCCGGCTGAAGCGCCGGCGGCTCTCCGTCCGGCCCAGCCGGTTCAGCAGGCCGCTCCGGCTCCTGTTGCCCAGGCACCGGTCTACCATGCGCCGGAACAGGTTGCCGCTCCGCGTCTGCAGCAGCCGCAGGCTCCGGTCTATCAGGATCAGGCTCCTGTTGCCCGCCAGCCCGAGCCTGTCCGCATGCCGAAGGTCGAGGACTTTCCGCCGGTCGTGAAGGCCGAGATGGATCACCGCGCCCACGCAGCTCCGGCTGCCCAGGAAGAGCGTGGCCCGATGGGTCTTCTGAAGCGCATCACCAACTCGCTTGGTCGCCGCGAAGAAGAAGAAGTTCCGTCCGAAATGATGGATGCACCGAGCATGGCACCGCAGCAGCGCCGCGCACTTTCGCCGGAAGCCAGCCTCTACGCTCCGCGTCGTGGCCAGCTTGACGATCACGGTCGTGCGACGCCTTCTTCGGCAAGCCACCATGACGACGACCAGCTGGAAATTCCGGCCTTCCTGCGCCGCCAGTCCAACTAACGGCGATTCCACTCGCCTCTCCAAACGCCCGGGTCACACGACCCGGGCGTTTTGTTTTGTCATGTGTTGTTAACAGTAAATTAATTCACGTTTTCAATGGTTTGTGCGTGTAACAATCCGAAACGAACAGTGATTTGTCCTGGCACTTTCATGTGCGTATGTATGAGGCTGGGTAAGGGAAACATTGACCTCGCCGGTTGTAAAAACGGCTTAAAAAACTTGAACGGCGCTGAATATACGGCGCGGTTTTCAAAACAAGGCATATACGCATGACTATCGGACTGCTCGGATTTCAAACGACTATCGCAAATGCTGTTCAGCTCAAGGGCATTGGCGTGCATTCCGGCAATCCGGCTTCGATGACCTTCCAGCCCGCAGAAGCCGGAACGGGCATCGTGTTTCAGCGCCTTCATGAAAATGGCAGCGTAACCGAGTTGAAGGCGGTTTCTTCCAATGTCGGCAATACCGATCTGTGCACCGTGCTCGGCCGTTCGCTATCCCAGTCAGTGGCAACGGTTGAGCACGTCATGGCCGCCATCTACGCCATGGGCCTCGATAACCTCGTCGTCGAGGTTGACGGTCCGGAAGTGCCGATCATGGACGGTAGCTCCGCGCCTTTCATCGATGCGATCGAATCGGCTGGCATCAAGAATCTCGGCGTGAAGCGCCGCTACATTCGCGTCATCAAGCCCGTCCGCATCGATTCGGGTGCGTCCTGGGCGGAATTCCGCCCTTACGACGGTACGCGGTTCGAGGTCGATATCGATTTCGATACGCCGCTGATCGGCAAGCAGTCCTGGAAGGGCGACCTGACGGCGGATACGTTCAAGAACGAGCTTTCGCGCGCCCGCACCTTCGGCTTCATGCGTGACGTGGAGCGCCTGTGGGCTGCCGGTTACGCACTCGGCTCCTCGCTTGAGAACTCGGTTGTCATCTCCGACGACAACAGCGTCATCAATATGGAAGGCCTGCGTTACGCCAAGGACGAATTTGTCCGCCACAAGACGCTGGACGCCGTCGGCGACCTGGCACTTGCCGGTGCGCAGTTCATTGGTTGCTACCGCTCCTATCGCGGCGGCCACAAGGTCAATGCCAATGCGCTGAAGGCTTTGCTGAGCGATCGTTCGGCCTATGAAATCGTGGAGGCTCCGGCCCCCCGCAACCAGGTACGTGCCCGCGAATTCGTTCCGGTCAACATGCCGGAATTTGCACCCTGGTCGGCTTGAGTTTATTCGCAGGCTAATCGATTGACAGGAAAAGCCGCTCCTTTCGGGGCGGCTTTTTCACGATGCGGGGCGAGATGTTTCGTCATACCGCCTGATATTCATGCGATTGCACGGGCCGATGCCATAAAAATGCGTTAATGCATCATCATTGCGTTGCCCTGCGGATGCTTTTATGGCTAGAAACGCCAGTGCAAAGCCGATGCTTATGTATTTGCGCGGGAAGTGGGAACTGTCGAATGAAGCATGTAGGGTCTGGTGCAATGAAGGGTACGATGCGGGGGATCGCCGTTTCGTTGATGTTGGTCGGCGCCAGTGTGGTGGTCACGGCCTGCCAGTCCGATCCGGATATCGACATTACCAAGCTCGGCGTCGAGACCGATCCGCCTGACGTTCTGTACAAGCAGGGGCTTGCGAACATGAACGCCGGCAACATGACGGAAGCCACGCGCAAGTTCGAGGCGATCGACAAGCAATATCCCTTTACCGAATGGGGCCAGAAGGCTCTGGTGATGCAGACCTTCATCGCCACGCGCACCAACAAGAACGACATTGCCATCGCGTCCGGCAGCCGCTTCCTGCGCCAATATCCGCGCTCCAAGGATGCCGCTTACGTTCAGTACATGATCGGTCTTGCCTATTCGAAGCAGATTTCCGACGTGACGCAGGACCAGCGCGCCGCGCAGCGCACGGTTGAGGCGATGAACAAGGTGGTCAACGACTATCCCGATTCGGAATATGTCGCTGACGCGCAGGCCAAGATCCGTTTCGCCCGCGACCAGCTCGCCGGCCGCGAAATGCAGGTCGGTCGTTATTACCTTGAGCGCAAGGAATATCTCGCCGCCGTTTCGCGTTTCCGAATCGTCGTCGAGCAATACCAGAACACCAACCAGATCGAGGAAGCGCTGGCCCGTCTGACGGAATCCTATTATGCGATGGGTCTTTCCGACGAGGCGCAGACTGCTGCCGCCGTTCTCGGCAACAACTATCCCGACAGCCAATGGTATGCGGATTCCTACAAGCTGCTGAAGGGCGGCGGGTTGGAGCCGCGTGAAAACAAGGGGTCCTGGATTTCGCGTGCCGGCAAGAAGCTTATCGGCGCCTGAGACAGGGCATAGGCCATGCTGGTCCAGCTCTCGATTCGTGACATCGTTCTGATTGAAAGGCTCGACCTCGGCTTTGAGGCGGGCCTTTCCGTGCTGACGGGTGAGACGGGCGCGGGCAAATCCATTCTGCTCGACAGCCTGTCGCTGGCCCTCGGCGGACGTGGCGATGGCGGCTTGGTGCGCCACGGGGAAGACAAGGGGCAGGTTACAGCCACTTTCGAAGTACCCAACAGCCATCCGACCCGGCATCTCCTGCGTGAAAACGGTCTCGATGACGATGGCGACCTGATTTTCCGCCGGGTGCAATCCGCCGACGGGCGAACCAAGGCCTATATCAACGATCAGGCCATCAGCGTGCAGATGATGCGCCAGCTCGGGCAGCTGCTGGTCGAAATCCACGGCCAGCACGACGACCGCGCCCTTGTCGACACTGATGCTCACCGCACGCTGCTGGATGCCTTTGCCGGGCTCTCTGACGATGCCCGTGCCGTGCAGGGTTTCTACCGCACCTGGAAAGATGCCGAGCGGGCGTTGAAAACCCACCGCGCCAAGGTGGAGGCTGCTGCCCGCGAGGCGGATTTCCTGCGTTCTTCCGTCGAGGAACTTGAGGTGCTCTCACCGCGTGATGGTGAGGAGGACGAGCTTGCCGAACGTCGGGCGGTCATGCAGAAATCCGAACGCATTGCCGGCGATATCGCCGAAGCGAGCGAGTTCCTGAACGGTAATGCCTCGCCCGTGCCAATGATTGCCTCGATGATGCGGCGCCTTGAGCGTAAGAGCCATGAAGCGCCGGGATTGCTGGAAGATACCGTGCAATTGCTGGATGCCGCGCTCGAGAGCCTTTCCAACGCGCAGATGGAAGTGGAGGCGGCGTTGCGCCGCACCGAGTTCGATCCGCGCGAACTGGAACGGGTGGAGGAGCGGCTGTTTGCGCTGCGCGCCGCCGGACGCAAATACAATGTCGCGGTGCCTGATCTGCCGGCGCTTGCGGAAAAAATGGTTGCCGATCTCGCCGATCTCGATGCGGGCGAGGAAAAGCTCGGCAAGCTCGAAGCCAATCTCGGCGCCGTGAAAGCCGATTTCGACCATGCGGCAAAGTCGCTTTCGGAAAAGCGAAGCCATGCGGCGAGTGCCCTTTCCGAGGCTGTCATGGCCGAGCTTCCGGCACTCAAGCTGGAGCGGGCACGTTTTACCGTCGAGGTTAGCTCCGATCCGGAGCAGGCGACGGCTGATGGCATCGACACCGTGGAATTCCACGTTCAGACCAATCCGGGAACGCGCCCCGGCCCGATCATGAAAGTCGCTTCCGGTGGCGAATTGTCCCGTTTCCTGCTGGCACTGAAAGTGGCGCTGGCGGATCGCGGTTCTGCACCGACACTGGTTTTCGACGAAATCGACACGGGCGTCGGCGGCGCGGTGGCGGATGCTATCGGCCAGCGGCTTCGTCGCCTGTCGAAGACCGTACAGGTACTGTCCGTTACCCACGCGCCGCAGGTGGCAGCGCGGGCGGCCACGCATCTGCTCATTTCCAAAGGCCCTTCCGGCGACGGCAGCGAGCGCATCGCCACGCGCGTGGCGACGATGGAGCCGAAACACCGCACGGAAGAAATCGCCCGCATGCTCGCCGGTGCTTCGGTGACCGATGAGGCGAGGGCTGCGGCCGCCCGCCTGCTCGCAGCCAAGGACTAACGGCTGACGGCTACCGCCACGCCGGAGCCGATCATGACACCGCCTGCTGCCCGGTTCACCCTGCGGACGATTTTCGGCTCACGCAGCAGCTTTCTTGCCCGCACCGCCAGAACAACATGACCGCCGATAACAATCGCTTCCACCGCGACGATGACGGACGCCAGCGCAAGAAGGTGATCGACGGTCAGCGAAGCGCCGACGACGTTTGGCAGCAATGCCACGTAGAAGAGCGGCATTTTCGGATTGCCGAGGTTAAGTGCGGTTCCGGTGGCGAATATCGAGATGAGGCTGCGGCCATCATTCATGGGCTGCAGATCGGGAACGACAGGTTCTGCCGTCCAGAGCTTGAAGCCCACCCAGATCAGATAGGCCGCCCCGCCATAACGCAGCACGGTCATTACCGTCCCCATCTCCGCAGCGACGACCGATAGTCCGAAGGCTGCAAGCGTGAGGAAAATCAATATTCCCGCAACGGTTCCGGCCCCATAGGCAAGGCCGGAGGCCGCGCCGTGGGTGATGGTGCGGGCGACGATCGTCATATTGTCCGGTCCGGGACTGGCCGCGAATACGAAGAAGGCTGCCGCAAAGGCAATGAGGGTGGTGACTTCCATGGGAGGCTCCGGCATCTGTTTCATCCGGATGTTCAGAATAACGAATTCCCGCCTGTTGAAAAGCGAGGATGGTTTTGCGTTTGGCAATAATTCGCTAAAAGCAATGCAGATTCACCCGTGAGGCTTCTTCCATGTCGAAAGACCAGATTTCCGTCGAAAACCTGACCGAGCTTGAAGCCTCTTCCGAGCTGGCGTTTCTGGCGGCCGAGCTTGCCCGCCACGACGCGCTTTACCACGGCAAGGACGCGCCGGAGATTTCGGACGCGGAATATGACGCGCTGAAGCGGCGCAACGATGCCATCGAAGCGGCTTTCCCGGCGCTGGTGCGGGCCGACAGCCCGTCGAAGAAAGTTGGCTTCACGCCACTTCCGACCTTTGCGCCAATCGTACATGCGCGGCCGATGCTGTCGCTCGACAATACGTTTTCGGAAGAGGATCTGCGGGATTTCGTCAGCTCCGTCTATCGCTTCCTCGGGCATCTGCCGGATGATTCGATCGCCTTTACGGCCGAACCGAAGATCGACGGGCTTTCCATGTCGATCCGTTACGAGAACGGCAAGCTGAAGACGGCGGCGACGCGCGGCGACGGCACGACGGGCGAGAATGTCACCGCCAACATCAAGACCATCAAGGAAATTCCAAACGAGCTGCCGTCCGATGCACCCGATGTGGTTGAGGTGCGCGGCGAGGTCTATATGGCCAAGAGCGACTTCATGGCGCTCAATGCGCAGATGGAGGCCGACGGCAAGCAGACCTATGTGAACCCGCGCAACACCGCTTCCGGTTCGCTGCGCCAGCTCGACGCCAATGTGACGGCGAAACGCAAGCTGAGGTTCTTTGCCTATGCGCTTGGCGAGGTCTCTAATGGCGGCCAGCCGACGCGGATTGCCGATACGCAATATGGCATTGTCGAGAAATTCCGGGACTGGGGTTTTCCAGTCAATCCGCTGATGAAGCGATTCACCTCAGCCGAGCAATTGCTTGAACATTATAATGAAATCGGCGTTGCGCGACCTGATCTCGATTACGATATCGACGGCGTGGTCTACAAGGTCGACCGGCTGGACCTTCAGGAACGGCTTGGCTTCCGTTCGCGCAGCCCGCGCTGGGCCACCGCGCACAAGTTCCCGGCCGAGCAGGCCTTCACCACGGTCGAGAACATCGAAATCCAGGTGGGGCGCACCGGCGCGCTGACGCCGGTTGCGCGACTGACGCCGATCACCGTCGGCGGTGTTGTTGTCACCAATGCAACGCTGCACAATGCCGATTACGTTGAAGGCATCGGCAATGGCGGCGAGCGCATTCGTCCTGAGGATCACGACATACGCATCGGCGATACTGTCGTCGTGCAGCGCGCGGGCGACGTTATTCCGCAGGTGCTGGATGTGCTGCTGGAGAAACGCCCGGCTGATGCGGTGAAATATGCGTTCCCAGAGAAATGTCCTGTTTGTGGCAGCCATGCGGTGCGGGAGCGCAATGAAAAGACCGGCAAACTCGATTCGGTCACGCGCTGCACCGGCGGTTTCGTCTGCCGGGCGCAGGCGGTGGAGCATCTGAAACATTTCGTCTCGCGCAATGCCTTTGACATAGAAGGGTTGGGCACCAAGCAGATAGACTTCTTCTTCGAGAGCGAGGATCCCGCCCTGTCGATCAAGACTGCGCCTGATATCTTCACGCTGAAGGCGCGGCAGGAAGCATCGCATCTTACCAAGCTCGAAAATATCGACGGTTTCGGTAAGGTCAGCGTCAAGAAACTGTTCGATGCCATCGATGCCCGCCGCGAGATCGATCTTCACCGGCTGATCTTCGCGCTCGGCATTCGTCATGTGGGAGAAACCACGGCGAAGCTTCTGGCGCGCTCCTACGGCACCTATGAGCATTTCGAGGAGGCCATGAAGGCGGCGGCTGATCCGGCGAGCGATGCCTGGGCCGAACTCAACAGCATCGACGGCATCGGCGAGGTCGTGGCCCGTGCCATTATCGAATTCTACAAGGAGCCGCGCAATCTCGATGTCATCGACCGGCTGATTCGCGAGCTTCAGCCGAAGGAGGCCGAGAAGCCATCTACCGAAGGCAGCCCGGTGGCAGGCAAGACGGTCGTCTTTACCGGCTCGCTGGAAAAATTCACCCGCGACGAAGCCAAGGCCCGCGCCGAAAGTCTGGGCGCCAAGGTGGCCGGTTCCGTATCGAAGAAGACGGATATTCTGGTAGCCGGGCCGGGGGCAGGCTCCAAGCTTGCCAAGGCGGCGGAGCTGGGCGTGCAGACCATGGACGAGGACGAGTGGCTGGCGCTGATCGGTGGCTGAGGCACCGTCATCGCAATGTTGTTCTGGACCGCTAGAGGTTTGCGCCTGAAACGGGGAACACACCATGGATGATCGCATCGTCGTTACCACGCAGCAGGTCCGGGCGTTGATCACCAGCCAGTTTCCGCAGTGGGCGCACCTTGATGTCAGGCCGGTGGAACTGAGCGGCTGGGATAATCGCAGCTTCCGCCTTGGTGACGATATGCTGGTGCGGCTGCCAAGCGCTGCGCGTTATGTGGCGCAGGTGGAGAAGGAGCATCGCTGGCTGCCGGAGCTTGCGTCCCGCCTGCCTGTTCCGATCCCGGAGCCATTGGCGCTCGGTCAGCCGGGACGGGATTATCCGTTTTGCTGGTCGGTTTATGGCTGGCTAGAAGGTGAGCCTCTTACCCGACATCTCGACCATACCGATCTCGCAACCATAGCCGTCGATGTGGCGACATTTTTAAAAGCTCTGCACGGTATCGATGCTTCGAATGGTCCGCTTGCGGGCGAGCATAATTTTCATCGCGGCGGATCGCTCGCGGTCTATGACAGCGAGGCGAGGGCGGCGGCGTTGCGTCTTGCCGATGAGGTCGACCAAGCACAGGCCATTAAGATATGGCAACTTGCCCTTTCCAGCCGCTGGCAGGGGCCAGGTGTGTGGGTGCACGGCGATATTGCCGAAGGTAATCTGTTGGTGAGAAATGGCCACCTGTCAGCCGTCATCGATTTCGGCAGCTCCGGCGTTGGTGATCCTTCTTCCGATCTCATTCTCGCGTGGAATGTGCTCAACGCTGAAAGCCGGGCCGTTTTACGTCGCGCGATGAAACTCGATGATGCCACATGGCAGCGCGGACGCGGCTGGGCGCTGTGGAAAGCGTTGATCACGCTTGAAGCGCAGCGTGGTCGCGACGAAAAACTCGCCGAATGGTCACGCAGGACCATTCGGGAAGTGTTTGCGGATCATCTATCCGCCTGAAGCATCAGCGCAGACGCGCCATCACATATGAATCGGCATATTTGCCGTCGCGATAGGCATCGTTGCGCAGGGTGCCTTCGTGTTCGAAACCGTACTTCTCATAGAGCCGGATAGCGGCGAGATTGTCGGTGAAGACGTTCAACTCGATGCGGCGAATATCGTGCCAGTTGTCGGCCGCGTCGAGCAGCGCCGCGAGAAGCTTTGAGCCGATGCCTTTGCCGGCGAAATCGTCATGGATGCCGATAGCGAGGCCGGCGACGTGTTTCTGCCGTCCGGCTCTGGCATGCAGGCCGGCATTGCCCAGAATCCTGCCGCGCCATTCGGCCGCCACGACGATATCGGAAGGGGAGAGGCCTTCGATATATTGCCGCGTGCGCGCGATGCTCTGAAAGGGCTGGCGCAATGTTCCCCAGCGCACGCCGGGCATGTTGAGCACCTGCGTCAAGCCTTCGGCATCATCGGGCCTGATGCCACGGATGAGCAACTCATCAATCTTGAAATCCTGAAAGGGCGGTATGTCGCTTTGCGGCTGGGGCATTGGCTGTTCTCCTGTTGGGCCGGAGAGCAGGGGACCATTCGCCCTGCTCTTGCGGCAGGGCATGATGGACAAGGATCGCTAATCTATCGCGACAATGCTCCACCGCCCGCCGGCTTGCCGGAGGTGGTATTGATGAGCATGTTTTTGCGCGACTGTGCGATCATGGCTGGCAGAATGGTCGGGGCCGGAAAACTTGTCAATGCTCTTGCCCGTGCCCCCTTCCGGTTTCAGGCCGCTCGAAAGCGTCTGAACAACCTGCCGTCGATCGCCGCAAGCCCGGCCGCGATCATCGCCATGCCGGCGAAGTGTTTGATTTCCAGCTGCTCGCCGAGAATGAGCGAGCCGAGGAGGATGGCGCTGACAGGGATGAGAAAGGTGACGAGCGCGAGGTTGGTGGCGCCAGCTGTCGCAAGAATGCGGAAGAAGATGAGATAGGCGAGCGCCGTGGACAATAGCGCAATGCCGATGAGCGCGCCCCAGGTGCCAAGGCTCGGCATGGCAAGCATCCAAGGCTTGTCGATGAAGAGCGCTGCCGGGATCAGCATCAGCGTCGAGGAGGATATCTGGCCGGTGGCGGTCATCAGCGGCGGCACACCCATGGCCTTGAAGCGGCGGCCGAATATGCCCGCGAAGGAATAGGAGATGGCCGCGCCGAGAACGGCGATCTGACCCCAGAGGCCGGAGATCGCACCGCCAAAGGCTGCCGGTCCGATCATTGTTGCGACACCGACAAAACCGATGAGAACGCCGGCAAGTTTGTTGCCGGTCATCTTCTCGTCAGTGGTGAGAAAATGCGCGACGATGACGGTGAAAAGGGGCGTCGTCGCGTTGAGGATCGAGGCAAGCCCGCTGGCAATATGGGTCTGGCCCCAGACGATCAGGCAGAAGGGAATGATGTTGTTGAGCAGCCCCATGCCAAAAAAGGCGCGCCACACGGCCCATTGCCGCGGCAGGTGAAGGCCCATGATACGGCAG
Source organism: Agrobacterium arsenijevicii (assembly GCA_000949895.1). Classification (GTDB taxonomy): domain Bacteria; phylum Pseudomonadota; class Alphaproteobacteria; order Rhizobiales; family Rhizobiaceae; genus Agrobacterium; species Agrobacterium arsenijevicii. The sequence goes on from JWIT01000004.1 coordinate 200,012, forward strand.
ACGATCAGAAGCGCGATGGCTGCGAGGCTGACGCGCAGCGTGACGATGGTGACCGGCGGCAGTTCCTTGACGGCGATGCCGATGAAAAAGAACGATCCGCCCCACAGCAGCGAGAGCGCGACAAGCATCCCCCATTCGCCGGCATCCATCTGTTTTTGTATCGCCATCTTCGTCTCCCAAGGGCATGAATTCTGACATAGTCGCAGACAGGAGCGCCGTCATCCACCCGATATCGGTTGAGTTGACCTCAAGCTGGTATTTTCAGGTTTCCGGCTGCTTCGCGTCGTATTGCTTCTATTTACTCCCCGTTTTATGCTGTTTTCAAACGATAGTTTCTCGTCAGATAATCGAGCTGAGCTAAACGATGGCAATGGAACTTCCGTCCCTCAAAGGATTGCAGGCCTTCGAAGCCGCCGCACGGTATCGCAGCGTCACGCTTGCTTCCAACGAGTTGAATGTCACCCCCGGCGCGGTCAGCCTGCAGATCAGGGAACTGGAAGCCAGACTTGGCGTGCAGCTGTTTGTCCGCAAGCCGCGTAGCATTCAGCTGACGCGTGAGGGCGAGCGTTATTATGGCTCCCTTCGCACGGCATTCCGGATGATGCGCGAGGCGACGGCGGAACTGACGGCGCGATCCGAGATTACGGTGTTGACGCTGAGCTGCACGCCGACTTTCGCCGTGCAATGGCTGATGCCGAGGCTGCCCGGCTTCCAGCAGCGACACCCGCATGTGGATGTCCGCATCAGCGTCACCAACCGGCTGGTGGATTTTTCGAGGGACGATGTCGATCTGGCTGTTCGGCACGGGTTCGGCCGTTATGAGGGGCTGGAAAGCATCCTCTTCATAGACGACAGCACCCTGCCGGTCTGTTCGCCGCAGCTTTTTGAAAAATACGGGCTGCTTCGGGTGGCGGGCGATCTGCAATCCGTGCCGCTGCTGCACGATGAAAACCGCAACGAGTGGCGGCGGTGGCTGGAAACAGCGGGCGCATCCGAGGTCGATGCTTCCGGCGGCACCGTGTTCATTGATAGCAACGGCGCGCTGGATGCGGCCAAGGCCGGGCATGGTGTTGCGCTGACCCGCCGCTCGCTCGTTTCCCGCGAGCTGGAGGAAGGAGCGCTGATTGCGCCCTTCGGCACGGACATTGCCAGCACGCTTGCCTATTTTCTGGTTTACCCACGGCGAATGCTGGATAATCCTGATCTCGTGACGCTGCTCGACTGGATGCTTGCGGAGGCGGGGTCGACCGAGGCCGGTTCTCTTTGACGCCAATCCGGTTTATGCCGGAATGAAACAACGGGAATCACTCTTGAAAACCATTGCCATCGATTTCGAGACCGCCAATGAGGAACGGGGCAGCGCCTGCTCCGTCGGGCTTGCGTGGATAGAAGACGGCGAGATCGTTCGCGTCGAGGAACGGCTTATCCGGCCGAAGGACATGCGGTTTTCGCCCTTCAACATCGCCGTGCACGGGATCCGCCCTGCCGATGTCGAGGACGCGCCGGAATTTCCAGAGGTGATGGAGGAGTTCATCGACGATTTCCACGGTGCGACCATGATTGCCCATAATGCCGCCTTCGATTTCAGCGTCATGCGCGCCTCCTTCGACAAATATCGGCAGTCCTATCCGGATCTTTCTTATCTTTGCAGCGTCAAGATTGCCCGCCATGTCTGGCCGCAGCTGGAATCGCACAAGCTGAACGTGATTGCCCATCATCTCCAGCTTCGTTTCGTGCATCACAATGCCGCCGAAGATGCCGTTGTCTGCGCCGCCGCGTCGATTGCAGCGGCCAAGGCGCTGCGTGTTACCCATATTCGTGACCTGCCGGAAAAGATCGGCATGGTCGCCGGCCGTCTCACATCCACGGGCTACCAGCCCTGCAGCATGAAAAAACGTGCCGTCTCCCGGGTTGCGTAACGGCTCCGTCCACCTATGTTGAATGCAACGTAACGGAGAAGATGCGATGACGATGAAAACTCTGTCGGGTTTGTTTGCGGGCTTTTTGACGTTGCTTCCGGTCACGGCTGCGCATTCGCAAGTCGTCGGCAAGGTCGGGGTCGACTGGATCGGCAACGATATCGTCATTGAGGCGATTGCCGATCCCAAGATCAAGGGCGTGACCTGCCATGTCACCTATTTCGAGCGCGGCGTCATCGACCGGCTGAAAAACGGCAACTGGTTCGAAGACCCTTCGAACAATGCCATTTCCTGCAGCCAGACGGGGCCGGTGGAAATCGGCGACATCGATCTGTCCAAGGGCGGGGAAGAGGTCTTTCGGCAGGGCATGTCGCTGGTCTGGAAAAAGCTCGTCGTCAGCCGTGTCTACGACAAGGCCAATGATGCGCTGATTTATCTGGTGCATGCGCGGGAACTGACCGACGGTTCGGCCAAGATGGCGATTTCCACAGTGCCGCTCTATAACCAGCAGGTCACATGGGAAAAGGGCAAGCCGTAAGGCTCGCCCGTTGCTTTTACAGCATTGATTGCTTCAGGCTCGATCAGGCTGCTTCGCGCGCCAGCTCGTCGGCGATGACCGTATCGAGATTGAGGAAGCAGACCATGCTCTTTTCCAGCGCGACGATGCCGCGGCAGAAGCTGCGCTGCTCTTCCGGGATGATATCGGGCGCGGGCTGCAGGTCTTCGGAGCGGATGGTCATCATGTCGGAGACCTGTTCCACCAGAAGTCCGACCAGCTTGCCGCCGATATCGGTAACGATGATGGCGGAGCGCTCGGAAGGCTCGGTCATTTTCATGCCAAGGCGGCCGGCCATGTCGATGACGGGGATGACGGCGCCGCGCAGGTTGATGAGGCCGAGCACATAAGGCGGCGTGTGCGGCATCGGGGTAACCGGCGCCCAGCCGCGAATTTCGCGGATCGCCATGATGTCGATGCAGAATTCCTGACCGCCGAGATGGAAGGAAACGATTTCGAGATATGCGCCGGATTGCTTGATGGCGTTGGACATGACGGCAGGTTTCCTCTGGCGGCTCTTAAGGCAGGCCCATGCATGATTGAGCTTTATGCGGTGGCCGGAATGAACCGGGAGACATCATGTCGGGACTTAAAAACCGCTATGGCCATAATGCACAGCAAGATTTTAAACTTTCCCTAACAATTGCCGGCGCCGTCCCTGCAAAACCCAGTATTTTGGCGGTTTTCGCGCTGGTGCAAACAGGTTATAACAGGTGCATGAACGCACTCGTTTCCAATCCGCTGAAGTTTATTCTGGCAAGTCTTGGCGTAGCGGCCTCGCTTGCCGTCGTGCTGCTTGCCTTCGACGGCTGGGTGCGGCACAGCACGGATATTTTCCTCTCTGCCGTGCAAAGCGGAATTGCCTGGTGTCTTTGATCTGTCTGCCGGTCCCGGCTTTGTGACAAATCAGCGCGGTTCCGGCAAATACGCCCAGTTGATTTGCCGTCGCCACCGCTGTTCGTTATCAGACGATGGAGGCTTGCTACATGCGGCCGGCCTTCGGGGGTAGGATTAGGACAATGAGAAATATTCGCATCGTATTGTGGGCCGTGGTGGTCGTTCTTGTCGGTGTCGTCAGCTGGTTGACGCTCGAAATGACGAAAACCCGTGAGGAAATGGTGGAAACGGCTTATGGCGTGCCGTTCGAGCTGACCGCCCAGAACGGCCAGCCGATCACCGAAAAAGCCTTTCAGGGCAAACCCACAGCGCTGTTCTTCGGTTTCACCCATTGCCCGGAAGTCTGCCCGACAACGCTGTTCGAGTTGAACGGCTGGATGCAGAAGGTCGACCCGGCCGGCGACAAATTGCAGGCCTATTTCGTGTCCGTTGACCCCGAGCGCGATACGCCTGACATCATGCAGCAATATGTCTCCAACGTCTCGAAGCGGATTACCGGCATCACCGGCCCGGCCGACAAGATTGCCGAGACGCTGAAAGGTTACCGCATCTACGCCAAGAAGGTGCCGGTGGACGAGAAAGATCCGAACGGTGACTACACCATGGATCACACGGCTTCCGTCATCCTGCTTGACGCCAAGGGCCGTTTTTCCGGCACCATCGCCTATGGCGAGAACCCTGATGTTGCCGAACAGAAGCTTCAGAATCTGCTGAAGGGTTGAACGAGACGGCATAATTGTGCCTGGCTTATTGGACTGGCGGTGGTTTTGTGGCAAAGGCAAGCCTTAAGAACCTTAGCTAGAGAAAGCAGCCCGCCGTGAGCGAAATCCGACTTTACGTCACCACGACCGAAATCAAGGCCGGTGAAATCCTCGATCTCATGTCGGACTATTTCGGCGAGGAGGATGTCGCAATCGCCACCACCGAGGTGGATGAGAAACGCGACATCTGGGAAGCCTCGGTTTACCTCATGGCCGAGCAGGAAGACGAGTTCCGCGAGCGCATCGGCAGCTTGCTGGCGCCAGCCTTTCCCGGCCTTGCCATCGAGAAAGAGATCGTTCCCGATGTCGACTGGATCGCCAAGTCGCTCGAGGGGCTGAAACCGGTACGGGCAGGGCGCTTCATCGTTCACGGCGCGCATGATCGCGACAAGGTCAAGGCGAACGATCTGGCGATCGAAATCGAGGCGGGGCAGGCTTTCGGCACCGGCCATCATGGCACAACGGCTGGCTGCCTTGAGATGATCGAGGAAGTTCTGCGGGCACGGACTGTGCGCAATGCGCTCGATCTCGGCACCGGCAGCGGCGTTCTGGCGATTGCGGTGCGCAAGATGCGCCATATTCCCGTGCTCGCGACGGATATAGATCCCATCGCCGTGAGGGTGGCCAGGGAGAACGTGCGGCTGAACGGCATCGTCTCTGGTTTGGCGCTCGAAACCGCCCCGGGTTTTCACTCCGACGCTTTCCGCAAATATGGCCCGTTCGATCTCATCATCGCCAATATTCTGGCGCGGCCGCTCATAAAGATGGCGCCGCAACTCGTCACGCATCTGGCGCCCGGCGGCACCGTCATCCTGTCGGGCATTCTCGCATCGCAGCGCTGGAAGGTTCTTGCGGCCTATAATGGCGCGCGCCTCTCCCACATCCGCACCATCTGGCGCAATGGCTGGGTCACGCTGCATCTGCGCAAAGACTGAAGCAGCATCTCTTTCGGGCAAAAGAAAAGGCGGCGCTTTCGCGCCGCCTGAAAACCCGCGAGCACTGAGGGAGGAGAGTGCTCAAGCGGGTCGACGTATTCCTGTTCAGACGCGGTGGAGGGAGGATCGCCGCGCCGGAAGTTATCAGAATACGTAGCTGGACTTTGCCTTGCGACGAAGATCGGCGCGGTTCACGCCGAGCGCTGCGAGCGACTTGTCGTCGAGGTTCAGAAGAGCGGCGTTGACATGACGGCTGACCTGACGCTCGCGTGCTTCAATGACGCGATCGAAGGCGGTGCGGAGGAAAGATTTTGCCATTGCTTCAAATCCTTGTTTGCCAGGAGAGTGTTTCTCTCGCTGTGTTGGCTTGAAGATAAGCGATGTGTTTTTGTTTGGTTAGGGGTGCTGCTTCACAGTAGATATGCGCTATATGCATGTCTTTGGCTTTTCAATATTACTTATTTAGAGAAAACCGCCCAATTTAGCGGCTTCCTTTCCCAGCCTTTCACGTAAACGGCAGCGCGAGTGCCTGCCGCGACCGACGCTGTCATATATGGCTTGAAACCGGGTTTGCCCGCATGGCATTGTTGTCGCGCGCCGACGATTTTGGCGTGCGACCAAACCGCTTTTCTCATGACAGTTCCCGAAAGACGCCCATGTTCCAGACCTTCGAAAACAAATCTGCGCCGCAATTCGGCAAGGCCCGCGTCGAGGCGCTGCGCGCCAGTTTCGACGCCCTTGGTATCGACGGTTTTCTGGTGCCGCGCGCCGACGAATATCAGGGCGAATATGTGCCGGAATCCTCCGAACGCCTGTCATGGCTGACCGGCTTTACCGGCTCTGCCGGCATCGCGCTGGTGACGCGCGAGCAGGCGGTGGTTTTCGTTGACGGTCGTTATACGACGCAGCTCACCTCGCAGGTCGATCAATCGGTGTTCACCGGCGGTGATCTGGTCGGTGCGCCGCCGCCCGTCTGGTTGTCCGAACATGGCTCGCAGGGTTTTCGGCTGGGCATCGATCCGTGGCTGCATACCGGCGCTGAATTGAAGCGGCTGGAAAAGGCGCTTGCGGGGAAAGGCGGCTCGGTTGTCCTGCTCAAAAACAATCCGCTCGATGCCCTGTGGCTGGACCGCCCTTCCGAACCGCTGGAACCCGTTGTCATTCAGCCGGAAGCCTTTACCGGAAAGCTGGCGAAGGAAAAGATCGCCTCGCTTGCCGAGACGGTATCGGCCAAGGGAGCGGACGCCCTGCTGGTCACCGATCCGTCATCCATCGCCTGGATTTTCAATATTCGCGGCAATGACGTGCCGCATACGCCGCATCCGCTGGCCCGCGCCATCATTTATGGGGATGGCAAGGCGGATATTTTTCTCGACAAACGCAAGACCGGCATCGAGGCCGAGGCCTATCTCGCGCAGCTGGCGACACAATTGCCGCCGTCGAAGATCGCCGATCGCCTGCACGCCATTGCCAGTGCCAAAGGCAGCGTCATGGTCGATGCCGATCTGACACCCGTGGCGCTGACAGGGGCGATCACGGCGGCGGGCGGCACCTTGATCGAAGAGGCCGATCCCGTCCGTTTGCCACGCGCCTGCAAGAACGAGGCGGAGCTTGCCGGCTCGGCTGCAGCACATGTTCAGGATGGCGCGGCGATGGTTGAATATCTCTGCTGGCTGGATCGCCAGCAGCCGGGCAACGTCACCGAAATTGCGGCCGTGAAGGCGTTGGAAGCGGCGCGCGCCAAGGTGGGGCAGGGGCTGCAAAACCCGCTGAAGGACGTGTCTTTCGACACGATTTCCGGTGCTGGCGAACATGCGGCTATCATCCACTACCGCGTCACCACCGACACCGACCGGACGCTTGCCGACGGCGAGATGTTCCTCGTCGATTCCGGCGCGCAATATGTCAACGGCACGACTGACATCACCCGCACCGTGGCGATCGGCAATGTCCCCGAAGAACAGCGGCGTTTCTTCACGCTGGTTCTGAAGGGCGTGATCGCTATCAGTGCCGCACGGTTTCCGAAGGGAACGCGTGGCTGCGATCTCGACCCATTGGCGCGTATTGCGTTGTGGCGGGCTGGCGCAGATTACGCCCATGGCACCGGCCACGGCGTCGGTTCCTATCTTTCGGTGCATGAGGGGCCGCAGCGTATATCACGGCTTTCGACGCAGGAGCTGCTGCCGGGCATGATTCTGTCGAACGAACCGGGTTATTACCGCCCCGGCGCTTTCGGCATCCGCATCGAGAACCTGATCTATGTGCGCGAGGCGGCGGAAGTCGCGGGCGGCGATCAGCCGATGTTGTCGTTCGAGACCCTGACCTGGTGCCCAATCGACCGCAGGCTGGTCGTTACAGCACTTTTGACCGACGACGAGCTTGAGTGGCTGAACGCCTATCATGCCGGCGTTGTGGAAAAGTTGTCGCCTTTGATCGCGGATGAAGAGGTGAAGGCGTGGCTTGTTGCGGCCACGCAGCCTCTGGAGCGGATCGCTTAAAAAAGCGAAAAGTGCCTGACGGCGATGACGATGGCCCAGCCCACGGCCAGCATCGTCAGGCCGGGGAAACGCAGACAGACCAGAAGAGCGGCCACCATGCCGATCTTCACCTCGTATCCGCCTTCGAAAAAGGCGGGTGCGACGAGCGTGGTCAAAACCGCGACGGGAACGGCGTTCAGTCCCGCCTCCATGCGCGGCGGGATGGATTTCATCCGCGTCATCAGGACATAACCGCCGATGCGGGTAAGATAGGTGGCGATGGTGGCGAGCGCGATCAGGATCAGCGTGTCGGCGTGCAGCATGTCGCTCATGGTGTTTCCACCTTGCTTTCAGAATTGGCTTCGCCGGTCGGTTTCGGCGGATAAATAACCGCGACGAGAATGCCGGCAAGCGCACCGAGGCTAACATGCCAGGGCGAGCCGACGATGTGATAGGCGACCGTTGCGCCGAGCGCGCTTGCCAGCATCACCGGGTAAAAATTCTGCCGCTTGCGGAAGCTTAAAACCATGCCCATGAAATAGATCGGCAACAGCACATCGAGGCCGATGGCCTTCGGATCACCGACCATGTTGCCCAACGATGCGCCGACAATGGTCATGACCAGCCACAGGACATAGATCGGCGTGGCGAAACCCATGTACCAGGCGAAACCCACCGTGCCGGTGTTTTCGTATTTCCTGACTGATTCGGCGAATTGCGGATCGACCAGCACGAAGAACCCCACCGCTTTTTGCAGGAAAGACCAGTTGGTGATCATTCGGGCAATGGCGGCCGAATAGAGGATATGGCGAAAGTTGACGGCAAAGACCGACAGAACGATCAGCCACGGGGCAACCTTCTGGCCGAACAATTCGATGCCGACAAGCTGGCTTGCGCCGGCATAGACGGTGCCGCTCATGATCGTGGCCTCGGCGACGCTCAGCCCGTTATCGACCGCGACAGCGCCGAATAGTGCGCCGAAGGGGGCGGCGGAAAGGGCGATCGGAAAGCCGCTTTTAAGACCCTCGCGAAAATCTTCATTGGACATTGTACAGGAACTCCTTGCCCGCCGCTCTATCGCCGTCCCGGCTGGCTGGCAAACAAATTGCATGAATGGATCGATTGATTCCCTTGAAGCATCCGTTACGTTAGCTGCATCCCGGCGCATCGGCGCCCAAATCGCGAAATCACGGATGATCGATGCTCGAGAAGCAGGAAAAGGCGGTCTTAGCCGCACGTATCAAGGATTATCTTGCGAGAGAGACCGAAACCGAAATCGGTTTACTGCAGGCGGAAATCTTCGTGGACTTCCTGGCCGAGGAAGTCGGATATGTTTTCTACAATCAGGGGCTCAAGGATGCGCATGCCGCGATCCTGAGACGTCTGGAGGATGCGGCGGGCGATATCGACGTGCTGGAAAAGCCCAGACTGCGCTAGAGGTTACTCAGTCGCGCAATATGTCGCGGCTTTTGAGGATGGCCACGCCTTTTTCCCGCATGGCCGCAATCGACGCCTTTATGCCGTGCGGATCGATGCCGCGGCTCGCATCCTCAATGAAACGCACCTTGACGCCGGGCAGCATGTCGAGGGCATCGAGCACCGAAAAACTGACGCAATAATCGGTGGCGAGGCCGCAGATATCGAGCTGCGTCACGCCCTGGCGGGTCAGATAATCGGCAAGGCCGGTCGTTGCCCCCTGATCATTGTCGCGAAAGGCGGAATAGCTGTCGACGGCGGGATTTTCGCCCTTCTGCTGAATGTAATCGAAAGCCTCCGTCTTCAGATCGGGATGGAATTCCGCATCCTGCGTGCCCTGCACGCAATGGTCCGGCCACATCATCTGCGGTTTGCCGGAAAGTTCGCCCATGTCGAAAGGCGCCTTGCCGGGATGCTGCGAGGCGAAACTACCGTGATTCTCCGGATGCCAATCCTGCGAGGCGACGATCAGATCGTAACCGCCATTGTCGATCAGGGCGTTGGCGACGGGCACGACCCTGTCGCCATCGGCAACAGCCAGATTACCGCCCGGACAAAAGCCGTTCTGGATATCGATGAGCAGCAGCGCCTTCATGATTTGCCTCCCTTATTTCCGGCAGGATGCCAAGCCGGCAGTGGCGGATCAAGTACCCTTACCACCTTTGTGCGGGCTTGATGGACCTATGGCATGATTTGCTCCGTCGCAGTCCTGCCGCATTTGCAGCAAATTTCCGGCCAAGTCAGAATTTACCTGACGATGCGGCGACGGAAACTTTAAAGGTCAATGACGCCCGGAAGGGCATTTTCCGCGACAGGACGGCGCTTGTTATTGAACGAGCGCAGCGTGCCTCGCGAAAATCGAGTGCGATTTTACGCCGGGGCGCTCGGACGCAACAGTCGCGCAAGTCATTGTTTTGCCTTCGCCTGACAATGCGCAGACCTTAACGAATTATTTTTGCAGGGACTCGTAAACACTTTGGTTACCATAATTCGTCATGCTTCGAACCAGTCAGTTCCGAAATCGGACGGGTGTCCGCCCGCTGTTCGGATGCCCCAAAATCCCTCCGGCGTCGGCCGGGTGTGCGTGAACGGTTCGAGTAACGAGTATCATGGCGTTTTCTGCTGCGGCTTATAATGGCGCCGGTGTTGCCGGTTCGTCTTGCCTCAAGAGAGGCAAATCCTTTTCGCTTGGCCGAATGACCGCTCTGCTTGGCGGTGGTGCCTTTGCCGGCCTGTTCGCTGTGGCTGCCTTCGCCTCGCTTCACAGCATCGCGGCCGCTTCGCATGGCGTCGGTCAGTTTGAAAAGACGCTGGTGGCCCGGCTTGATTCGGCCGAGACGGCGATCGATCGCGCAGCCGTTCGAGATATTCACGTCCGCAAATTTTCCCGCCTGAGCGACCACAGCCATGGCCAGCAGAAGGCCGTGCGCCTTGCCGGCATCATGCCCGAGATCGGCGCGAAGGAATTCCGCGAACGTTTTGGCGCGGCTGCGAATGCGAAGGGGCAGGCGACGGTCAAGGAACTTGCCGCTCTCCGTCCGTCCGCAATCGTCGATTCGGCGCTTGGGCGCACTTCCGAGGTTGCCTATCAGAGCGCTGCCTCGCAACATCCGGCGTTCGAAGTGGCACTGGGGCGTCCGCAGATCGAGGAGGAGGCAAGCAGCCTGCTTCCGGACGACGTGCCGCTGCCAAGCTTCCGGCCCGAGGTGGCGGCTGCCGAGACGGTCGAGCCGTCGCCGCGGCCCGCCGTTCTTGCGAAGACCGATGAACACCCGGCGGCCGTTGCTTCCGCACCCGCTTTCGATGCGCCGGTTCCTGCGCGTGCGCCGCAGCCGCCGCGGCAGGGCACGGCTGGCATGCTTGCCTTCGCGAAACCGGACAATCCGGTGCGCGAGCCGAGCAAGATGGATGCGGTTCCGTGGCCGGATCGCGGCAACGGCACGGCGATCTACGATATTTCCTCCGGCCTGGTTCACATGCCGAACGGCGAGAAGCTCGAAGCCCATTCGGGCATCGGCAAGATGCGCGACAACCCTGATTATGTTCATGTGAGAATGCGCGGTTCGACGCCGCCTTCCAGCTACCGGTTGACGATGCGTGAGGCGCGGTTCCATGGTGTCGAAGCCATTCGTCTGACGCCGGAAAACGGCGTTAACCCGCATGGCCGCGATGGTCTTCTTGCCCATACCTACATGCTGGCAAAACGCGGGGAATCGAACGGCTGCGTCGTGTTCCGGGATTATTCCCGCTTCCTTGCGGCCTTCAAGCGCGGCGAAGTCAAGCGTATGGTGGTGGTGCCGAAACTGAACGGCGGTCGCCCGACCCTTGCAAGCACCGGCGGGAAAAGCGGCGGCAAGACCCTGTTTGGCATGTTCTCGCGCGGCAACGATACCTGAGCTTTACCGGTTTTACGCATCTTTCGAACGTAAAATCGCGGCGCAATTTCGCTGGAAAGGCTTTAGCGGCGGTGCTGCGTCAGCACCATGCCGCCAAGGATCAGCAGAATGCCAAGGGCGCTCGCCCAGATTTCCGGCGGGTGATCGCTGAAAAGATCGAGCACGACGCCTGACACCATCTGGCCGCTGATGACCAGAAGCGCGGTATTGACCGCGCCGATGCGGGGGATGAGCCAGCTTCCCGAAGCGATGAAGACGACACCGATGGGGCCGCCGATAAAGGCGAGCCACGGCGCATCGGCCGCGCCCGGCGGAATGAGGCCGCCGACGATGAGGCCGATGATCGTCAGCACACCAAAACCGACGATGTGGTTCCAGAATGAGGCGATCAGGGGTGAGTTCGACAGGCTGAGGCGGCCGTTGATCTGGCGGCTCAGCGCGACGAAGACGCCGCCGGTAAATGCCATGGCTATCCAGACGATCATGCCGTTCTCCCGACGAGGATGATGAGCGCGCTGCCGCAGAGGATCAGTGCCACCACCGTCATGTCACGCAAATCCGGCCGCCGCCTGGGCAGGCCGAAAAGGCCGAAAAAATCGGCCAGCAAGCTGAAGATCACCTGCCCGCCGAGGCCGAGCGCGATGGTGCCGGAGAGCGCCAGCGGCGAATTGACGGCGGTGGAGGTGAGGATGACGATGGCTGCACCCACGACCCCGCCGCAATAGGCCCACAGCGGCGCTTTCGGTTTGGCCGGCGCGCCCGCTTCTTTCTTTGGGCGCATGATGGCGAGATAGATCAGCGCCGCCACCGTGCCGGTGCCATGCGCCGTCCAGGAGGAAAAGAGCGCGTTGCCATAATGGGCAAGCTGGCCGTTGAAATGCACCATCAATGTCAGAAGGCAACCGCTCGCGAAGGCGGCGGCAAGGTGCAGCGGGTTCAGGCGGGGATGCGTCGTTTCTGTCATGGCGGGCCGGGGAAAGCTGAAGATGGAAACGAGCTTTAGCCGATATGCGCTTGAAGCGGAATTGAATTGCGCTGTTTCACTGCGTCAGGCGACATTATCCTGTGTGCTGCGGAACAAGCGATCTGGCCACGCATTATTCCACCATGAAGAAAACGACGCGCAAACCATTGAACCGGATGACGATTTTCGTCATTTCGATTTTCATTCTCGCAGCCATGATAGCCGCCGTCTATCTCGTCGGCTTCACGCCCGGAAAAGTGTAAACCGTTCGATCAATGAGCGGTTGGAGCGGCCTTGCCCTTGCCGCGTTCCATCGCCACGCACAGCCTGGCGATGGCCAAGCGGATGCCGCGCACAAGGAAACGGCTGGTTTCCAGATAGGCGCGATAGGGCAGGACGGTGAAATAACGCCAGCGCGGCAGGCGATAGATGCGCAGATTGCTCTGGATCTGGCTATCCATGTCCGCATCCTGCGTGGCGCAGAGTGGGTAGATGAAGGCCGCTTTCAGTCCGGCGAGATATTCCAGATCGAAAGCAATATCGTAGGCGAGCCGCATGGGGATGAGTTTCGATATCCATTTCCCGGCGCGGCGGTTGACGAGATAGGCGCCCGAGCCCTTTTCCCGCGTCAGGGCGATGGCGAGCGAACGGCCGCCTTCGAGCGGGCGGAACGGAAATTTCCGGCCGTTGCTGACCGTGGTGAGCCGCAGCACATCCCAGTCGTCGCCGTTGAGCACGGCTTCGTCGAGCGCCTCCAGAAAGTCGCTCTGGAAGATTACGTCGTCTTCGAGGATGAGCGCGATATCGGCATCGCTGTCCATGAATTTGCCGGCGCAGGCAACATGGCTGAGATAACAGCCGATTTCCGGCGGCGAGGTGCGGCGACCATGCATGAGCATGTAGGAAAGCTCGCTGAATTCCGGGATCGGATAATTCAGTTCCCTGCCATTGACGCCGGCGACCCGCTCCGCTTTCAGGCCGATGGCGTCGAGGCGGGCAGTCATGTCCTCAAGGCGCTTGGTGGCGCTGTCCATATTGATCAGGAAAACGGCAAGCTTGCGCTGGCTTTTCGGTAATATATACAAAGCAGTCCCCGCCCGATTTCGCTTCTTGTTGCAACTTCTTTATTGCAACGGCATGACGCGGGCTATGGAAAAAGCGGCCTCCGGGCACTTATAGTTGTCGGATCAAACCTTTTCCACAAATCCATCCAGCACGCGCTTTTGTCCGGCGCGGTCGAAATCGATGGTCAGCTTGTTGCCCTCGATGGCGGAGATATTGCCGTTGCCGAACTTGATGTGGAAAACGCGGTCGCCGACCACGAATTTCGACGGTGTCGCGGCGACCGATTTGGCCACCAGTTCGCCGTCGATCGTGCGCGCGCGCGGGCCGCTTTCGCCATAACCGATCCGCTCCACCGCATGGCCGGAGCGCGTGCCCCAATTGTCGCGGGTGGCATCGGAACGGTTTTGCTGCGCGCGTTTCCAGCCGGGGGTGGAATAATTGTTGGCGAAGGGTTCCGCCTTGTCGAAACGGGACTGGCCGTAACCGCCGCGTCCGCCATAACCGCCGTAATTGCTGTCGGATGCCGCGACATCCACATGGGCGGGCGGCAGTTCGTCGAGGAAACGCGAGGGCAGGGTGGATTGCCACAGGCCATGGATACGCCGGTTCGATACGAACCAGATATGGCACAGCTTCTTGGCGCGGGTGATGCCGACATAGGCAAGACGGCGTTCTTCTTCCAGACCGGAGCGGCCACCTTCGTCCAGCGCGCGCTGGTGCGGGAACAGGCCTTCTTCCCAGCCAGGAAGGAAGACGGTGTCGAATTCCAGACCCTTGGCGGAATGCAGCGTCATGATGGAGACGGCATCGAGATTTTCGTTCTGCTCGGCATCCATGACGAGCGCGACGTGCTCGAGGAAGCCGCGCATGCTTTCGAACACCTCCATCGAGCGGATGAGTTCCTTCAGGTTTTCCAGCCGTCCGGGTGCTTCGGCACTCTTGTCGGCCTGCCACATGGCGGTATAGCCGCTTTCGTCGAGGATCTGCTCGGCAAGCGTGGTGTGTTCTGTGTTTTCCAGAAGCCCCTGCCAGCGGCGAAAATCCTGCACCACGTCGAACAGCGCTTTGCGCGCCTTCGGTTTCAGCTCGTCGGTCTCGATGATGTCGGTCGCTGCCGCCAGCATCGGAATGTCGCGGGCGCGGGCGTAATCATGCAGATTGCGGATGGTCGTGTCGCCAAGACCGCGTTTCGGCGTATTGACGATACGCTCGAAGGCCAGATCGTCGGCCGGCTGGCAGACAAGGCGGAAATAGGCCATGGCATCGCGGATTTCGAGACGCTCATAAAAGCGCGGACCGCCGATGACGCGGTAATTGAGGCCAAGCGTGACGAAACGGTCTTCAAACTCGCGCATCTGGAAAGAGGCGCGAACGAGAATGGCCATGTCGTTCAGCTTGTGGTTCTTGCGCTGAAGCTGCTCGATTTCCTCGCCAACGGCGCGGGCTTCCTCTTCGGAATCCCATGCCGCATGCACCACCACCTTCTCGTCATCCGGGCTGCTGCGCTCGGTGAACAGGGTCTTGCCGAGACGCCCTTCATTATGGGCGATCAGATGGCCGGCGGTGCCGAGAATATGTTCGGTGGAGCGATAGTTGCGCTCGAGCTTGACGACCTTGGCGCCGGGAAAATCCTTGTCGAAGCGAAGGATATTGTCCACTTCGGCGCCACGCCAGCCATAGATCGACTGGTCGTCGTCGCCGACGCAACAGACGTTTTGCGGCTCGCCTTTCGGGCGCTGGGCAAGAAGCCGCAGCCACATATATTGCGCCGTGTTGGTGTCCTGATACTCATCGACCAGAATGTAACGGAACTTCTGGTGATACTCTTTCAGAATGTCGGCGTGACGGCGAAAGATGCTGATCGGGTGCAGCAGAAGATCGCCGAAATCGCAGGCATTCAGCGTTTTCAGCCGTGCCTGATAGGCGGCGTAAAGTTCGCGGCCCTTGCCATTGGCGAAGGCGCGGCTGTCGCCCTCCGGAATATCCGGCGGCGTCAGCCCCTTGTTCTTCCAGCCATCGATCATGCCAGCGAATTGTTTGGCGGGCCAGCGCTTGTCATCCAGACCTTCGGCCTGGATGAGCTGTTTCAGAAGCCGCACCACATCATCGGTGTCGAGAATGGTAAAGTCCGATTTCAGGCCGATGAGTTCGGCATGGCGGCGCAGAAGCTTGACGCCGATGGAGTGGAAGGTGCCGAGCCAGGGCATGCCCTCCACAGCGCCACCGACCAGAACGCCGATACGTTCCTTCATCTCGCGGGCGGCCTTGTTGGTGAAGGTCACGGCAAGGATTTGACTGGGATAGGCGCGGCCGGTCGCCAGAATATGGGCGATGCGTGTCGTCAGAACACGGGTCTTGCCGGTGCCGGCGCCCGCAAGTACCAGAACCGCGCCATCAAGCGTTTCCACGGCCTCGCGCTGTTCCGGGTTGAGACCGGAAAGATAGTCGGGCGTGGGCCGGGCCTGATCGCGCGCCGCCATGGCGCGTGCAGCAATGCCAAGCCCGCCGCCGCTCGCCGCATCGGCATTGTTCGTCGCCTTGCGCGGGGCTTCGGGTTCTTCGTCGAAGAACGGCATATCGTCAAAACTGTTGCTCATGCGGCCCAATGTAGTGATTCGGGATATAAAGGCCAGAACCGTGTTCTGCTTTTATTCCGGTATCGTCAGTCAAAACGCCTATTCCAAGACGTTTTTTCGTCTCATACCCGCCTGTCGGCATCAAAAGCGGCATCGACAGGCACTTGCAGCGCCACGGCCAGCTGGTTGGTCTTGGCGGCAAGGGCGATCACCCGCAGCAAATCGGCATGTTGTTCGCCCGTCATTCCCTTGGCTTTCGCGGCTGCCGTATGGGAGTGCGCGCAATAGGAGCAGCCATTGGTAACGGAAACGGCGATATAGAGCATTTCCTTCACAAGTGGATCGAGCACTGAGGGTGTGGCCATCACCGCCTTGACCTCGGCCCAGGTCTTTTCCAGAAGATCGGGATCGAAGGCGAGATAGAGCCACATATTGTTGATGAAGTCCGATTTGCGGGTGGCGCGGATATCATCGAACACCGCCTTGACGCGGGGATTGGCTTCGGGATTCTCGGCTTTCGTCACGGTGCTCATGGCTTCCTCCGGTCACGGCTGTTTCCGCGGCAGATTACCGGATCGGCAAATATTTGCGACCGAAATGGCCGCCGGACTGCTTTTGGACGACAATTCATCACAAATTACAATTATGTAAGAAACGGATTTGTGCGTTGCCTTCGTTAAGGCATGCGGGAATACTTCGCCCGGTCCGAAAAGGTCTTTTTCGGGGCGGATTTATGCTGTGCGGATAACCGGAGAATTGTATGCGGGTGTGGAAACAGGTGGGTGTCTGTCTTGCCGTGGCGGGAGCAGGGCTCTGTCTCTGGGGCTTTTATGCGCCCGAGGCCCGCAATGTGCTTGCCAGCATCGGCATCGGAAAAGCACCGGCCGCAGCGACAGAGGTTGCCGCATCTGGTGCCGCGCCATCCGGACAAAATGCCGGCGGCGCGCGCCGCAACAATGCGACCCTGGTGGTGATGACCCCGGTCAAAACAGGTACAGTCAACGACAGGTTGAACGCCATCGGCAATGGCGAGGCAATCCAGTCGGTCGTCGTCATGCCGCAGACGTCAGGCACGCTTTCGGAAATCCGCATTTCATCCGGCGCCCGCGTCGTGAAGGGGCAGGTGCTCGCACGGCTCGATGACGAGGAGCAGGTGATCGAGCGGGACAAGGCGCAGGTGGCACTTCGAAGCGCCGTCGAAAAATCGAGTTCCTACAGTAACCTGAAATCCGTATCGCGCCTTGATGTGCTGGGTGCGCAGATTGCCGAGGAAGCCGCAAAGCTTGCGCTGAGCACCGCCGAACTGAACCTCAGGCGCCGCGACATCGTTGCGCCGATAGAGGGTATTGCCGGTATCGTCGCCGCCAATATCGGCGACAATGTCACCACGCAATCGACGATCGTCGGCATCGATGACCGTTCCGAAATTCTGGTCAATTTCTGGGCGCCGGAGCGGTTCGCAACCGCGATTGCGGTTGGAATGCCTGTCGAAGCCACCTCGATTTCGCGCCCCGGCGAGACGTTCAAGGGTGAGGTCGAGGCGGTCGACAATCGTGTCGATGCGGTGAGCCGCACCATCCGTATCCGGGCGAGGCTCGACAACGACAAGGACGAGTTGCGGGCCGGCATGTCCTTCGGCGTCACCATGCGTTTTGCCGGGGAGACTTACGCCTCCGTTGATCCGCTGGCCGTGCAATGGGATGCCGAAGGTTCCTATGTCTGGCGCGTGACCGACAATAAATCCGGCAAGGTTCGGGTGCAGATTGTGCAGCGCAATCCCGACGCCGTTCTCGTGAAGGCGGAACTGGTAGAAGGCGATCAGGTCGTGACCGAAGGATTGCAGCGGGTGCGGGAAGGTGGTGCGATCCGCGTCGCCAACCAGCCGAAGCCCGAGGAGGTTGCCAGCCAATGACGACACAGCCGCCTTCGGGTCAGGATTCCAAGCTCGCCTTCACCGCATTGTTCGTTCGTCGTCCCATTCTGGCGGCGGTTCTCAATACGTTGCTGGTCGTTGCGGGCCTTGCCGCGCTGGTCGGCGTCGAAGTGCGCGAATTGCCTGATGTGGACCGGCCGTCCATCAGCGTCAGAACGACCTATGAAGGTGCCGCGCCCGAAACCATCGATCAGGAAGTGACGCAGACTATCGAGGGCGCGGTGGCGCGCGTCAGCGGCGTCAAATCCATCTCCTCCAATTCGCAGTTCGGCACCAGCCGCGTGACGATGGAATTCGGCGACAATGTCGATATGGCCGTTGCCGCAAACGATGTGCGCGACGCCATCGGCCGCGTTACCAACCAGTTGCCTGAGGACGCCGACGAGCCGCAGATCATCAAGGCGGATTCCGACAGCCAGCCGATCATGCGCCTTGCCGTCACATCCTCCACGCTCAGCATGGAAGATCTGACCAAGCTGGTGGACGACGAGATTATCGACCGTCTGGCCGCCGTCGATGGCGTGGCGGATGTGGAGCTTTACGGCGATCAGGAAAAGGTTTTCCGCGTCGATCTCAATCAGGCGGCACTCGCCAGCCGTGGTTTGACGGTTACCGATGTCTCCACCGCGCTTGCAAGCGCTGCGCTCGACGTGCCGGCGGGATCGCTGAAAAGCTCCACGCAGGATATCGTCGTGCGCGCCACGGCCAGCCTGACGAAGCCAGAGGATTTCTCCAACCTTCTCATCAAGAACAATGTCCGCCTGCGGGACGTTGCAACCGTGATGCTGGGCGCAGATGACGAATCCACCTCGCTGCGCTCCAACGGCGTGCAGGGCGTCGGTCTCGGCGTCATCCGGCAGGCGCAGTCGAACACGCTCAATATTTCCACCGGTGTGAAGGCCGCCGTCAACGCCATGTCGGCCAACCTGCCGGAAGGTACGCGCATCATCGTGACCAATGACGACGCCGTCTTCATCGAAGGCGCGCTGCACGAGGTGCAACTGGCGCTTGGTCTCTCCGCGCTCATCGTCGTGGTCGTGCTTTATCTGTTCCTGCGCGACTGGCGGGCGACGCTTATTCCGGCGATCACCATGCCGGTGGCGCTGATCGGCACCATCATCGCCATCTATATGGTCGGGTTCTCGGTCAATATCCTGACGCTGCTTGCCATCGTTCTCGCGACCGGTCTCGTTGTCGACGATGCGATCGTTGTGCTGGAAAACATCGTGCGACGCCGGGCGGAAGGCATGGGGCCGCGCGCCGCCGCCGTTCTCGGCACCCAGGAAGTGTTCTTCGCGGTCATTGCGACGACGGCAACGCTTGCCGCGGTGTTCATTCCGCTTTCTTTCCTGCCGGGCCAGCTTGGCGGACTTTTCCGTGAATTCGGTTTCGTGCTGGCTTTCG
This sequence comes from Agrobacterium arsenijevicii, assembly GCA_000949895.1. GTDB lineage: Bacteria > Pseudomonadota > Alphaproteobacteria > Rhizobiales > Rhizobiaceae > Agrobacterium > Agrobacterium arsenijevicii. The sequence continues at coordinate 219,371 of JWIT01000004.1, forward strand.
CTGTCGGCCTCTCCTCCATCGTAGCGCTGACGCTTTGCCCGATGCTTGCCTCACGGATGCTGAAAGAGGGATTGAAGGAGCCTACGGGGCCACTGGCCTGGTTCGGCAATGTCTTTGCCTCCACCTACAAGACAACGCTTGCAGCCTGCCTCAACAACCCGCTTATCGTCATCATCGTTGCGCTCGCCTTTTCCGGCCTGTCGTGGATTGCCTTCGGCATGATCCAGAACGAACTGACGCCGCGTGAGGACCGCGCCTCGATCATGATGCGCGTGACGGCGCCGCAGGGTGTCAGCCTCGAATATACGCGCGACCAGTTGCAGCGGATCGAGGAAAATCTCCAGCCGCTGCGCGACAGCGGCGAAATCCGCAATGTCTACTCCATCACCGGCATGAACGGTTCCTCCAATACCGGCTTTCTGGTGCTGACGCTGGCGCCCTGGGCCGATCGTGAGCGCACGCAGAACCAGATTGCCGCCGATGTCACCTCTGCCGCCAACAGTGTGCCGGCGCTACGCGGCAACGCCATGCAGCCGAACAGCCTGAGGATTCGCGGCGCGGGCAACGGCCTGCAGATGGCGATGGTCGGCAGTAATTACCCCGCGCTGACCGCCGCGACACAGAAATTGCTGCTTTCGATGGAGGAAAGCGGCCTGTTCGAAACACCGCGTTTCGACAACGAGCCCAATCAGGCACAGCTTTCCGTCTCCATCGACCGCGAGCGTGCCTCCGATCTCGGCATCGATATCACCGGCCTGTCGCGCGCCATGCAGTCGCTGCTGGAAGGACGTTCCATTGTCGACGTTTTCGTGAATGGCGATGCGATCCCGGTGCGGCTCATGTCGTCCACGCGGCCGATCAACGACCCGACCGATCTCGAAAACGTTTTCCTCAAAACGGGTGACGGCAAGATCGTGCCGATGTCGGTCATCGCGACGCTGAAGGAAAACGCGGTAGCGCCACAGCTGAACCGCGAACAGCAGCTTCCCTCCGTCGGCTTTACCGCCAACCTCAAGGACGGCGTTTCGCTCGGCCAGGCTCTGGAAAAGGTGAACGAGCTTTCGCAATCCATCCTGCCGCCCGGCGCCCGTTTGCTGCCGCTTGGCGAGGCGGCGACGCTCGAGGAAAATTCGAGCGGCATGCTGCTGACCTTCGGTTTCGCCATCGCCATCATCTTCCTCGTGCTGGCCGCGCAGTTCGAAAGTGTCCTGAGTTCGGTCATCATCATGACGACAGTGCCGCTTGGTCTTGCCTGCGCCGTCATCGCGCTGCTCGTCACCGGATCGAGCCTCAACGTCTATAGCCAGATCGGCCTCGTGCTTCTGGTCGGCGTGATGGCGAAGAACGGCATCCTCATCGTCGAATTCGCCAACCATCTGCGCGATCAGGGTGCGACGGTGCGTGAAGCCATCGAAAAAGCCACCAGCATCCGCCTGCGCCCCGTAATGATGACGATGATCGCCACCATTCTTGGTGGTGTGCCACTGGTGCTGGCGCAGGGAGCAGGGGCGGAAGCCCGCATCGCGCTCGGCTGGGTTATCGTCGGCGGTCTGGGCTTTGCGACGCTGGTGACGCTGTACATCACCCCGGTCTCCTACCTCTTGATCGCCCGTTTCGCCAAACCGCAGGCCGATGAGGAAATTCGCCTGCACCGCGAACTGGAACTTGCCGCGCGTCGCAAGGCGTTGGAGGAGGATGATCAGCTGCTTGCGGCGGAATAAAAAACGGTTGCCGCCAAACGACGTCTGACGCAATCGCACTGCTGGACAAAGCGTTAACCGTATCCCATACCACGCAACGGAATTTCGTAACGGATCGAGTCCGTTACGGCGGTATCTTGTGGTGGAGATGGACGATGGCGCTGAAAGATGTGGTGGCGGGAAAACGCAACGAAGAGGGCATCGCGTCAGTGCTGGCGGTGCTGAAGCAGCAGCTGGGCGATAAGCTCCAGACGGGGCAGGCGTTTCGCGAGCAGCACGGCCACACCACCACCTATCTGACCTTGCAGGCGCCTGATGGTGTCGTTTTTGCCGAAAACGCAGGCGACGTGAAAGCCGTGGTGAAGGCCTGCGCGCACTATAAGGTGCCGGTCATTCCCTTCGGAACCGGATCTTCGCTGGAAGGGCAGGTCAATGCGCCGAGTGGTGGAATCTGCATCGATTTCAGCCGGATGAATCGCATCATTCAGGTAAACGCCGAAGATCTTGACGTGACGGTGGAGCCGGGTGTGACGCGCGAGGACCTTAACGTCTATCTGCGCGATACCGGCCTGTTCTTCCCGATCGATCCGGGCGCCAATGCGTCGATCGGTGGCATGGCCTCCACGCGGGCGTCGGGCACCAATGCCGTGCGTTACGGCACGATGAAGGACAATGTTCTGGCCGTTACCGCCGTTGTTGCCAATGGCGAGGAAATCCGCACGGCACGCCGCGCCCGCAAGTCGTCGGCCGGTTACGATCTGACGCGGCTTTTCGTCGGCGCCGAGGGCACGCTCGGGGTTCTGACCTCGGTTACGCTGCGGTTGCAGGGCATCCCGGAAAAGATCGCCGGTGGGGTCTGCACCTTCGACAGCATCAAGGCGGCCTGCGATGCCGTGATCATGACGATCCAAATGGGTGTTCCGGTCGCCCGTATCGAATTGCTGGATGAGGTGCAGGTGCGGGCATGCAACGCCTATTCCGGCTTGAATTACGCGGAAAAGCCGACGCTGTTCGTGGAGTTCCACGGCACCGAGGAGACGGCAGCGCTGCAATCGCAACAATTTGCCGAGATCGCGGCGGAATGTGGTGGCGTCGATTTCCGCTGGACCAGCGACGCGGCCGAGCGCAACAAGCTCTGGAAGGCGCGGCATGACGCCTATTGGGCCTCGCGGGCGCTGGCCCCGCATCTCGACGGGCTTTCCACCGATGTCTGCGTGCCGATTTCGCGGCTTGCGGATTGCGTGGTGGAAACCCAGCAGGATATTGCGGAAAACGGCTTTCTGGCGCCAATCGTCGGCCATGCCGGCGACGGCAATTTCCATGTGCTCATCCTGTTCGATGGCAAGGATGCCGAAAGTGTCGCGAAAACCGAAGCCTTCGTCGCCCGCCTCAACCGCCGGGCCATCGCCATGGACGGCACCTGCACCGGCGAACACGGCATCGGCCAGGGCAAGATGAGTTTTCTGGCGGAAGAAGCGGGAAATGCGCTCGATGTGATGCGCGCCATCAAAACGTCGCTGGATCCCGATAACATCTTCAATCCGGGCAAGTTATTCCGTCTTGTCTGATCATTCTCATATTTGATTGGTACAAAAGGCTGCTTGCCGTTAAGGCAAATAAGAATAGGTTTGCAGCGTTCGCGAAGGGAGATGCAGGTCAGTGCTCGGGCGTATTCTGGTTTTTCTGGGCGGACTGCTGGCCGTGGTGCTGTTTTCGGCGCTGCTCATTCCCTATTTCGTCGACTGGACGGATTTCCGCCGCGATTTCGAGGATCAGGCAAGCCGCATTCTGGGCAAGAAGGTGGTGGTGCATGGCCGCGTCGAGGCCCGGTTATTGCCTTTCCCTTCGGTCACGCTGCACGATGTGCGCGCTGGAACGGATGCGGATGGATCGCCGCTCATTCAGGTGGCGCGTTTTTCCATGGATGCCGAGCTTGCGCCCTTCCTTTCGGGTGAGGCGCGTATCTTCGACATGCGCATCGAGGAACCCAAGGCCAAGATCCGGCTGCTGAAAGACGGTACTCTTGACTGGATGCGCGGTAGCCGGGCGGAAATTCCCGCGCGAACCGTGGTTCTGGAAAGTGTGCAGATCGAAGGCGGGCAGATCGAATTCATCGACGAGCAATCCGGCCGCAACCGTGTGGTGACCGGTCTCAACGCCGATATGTCCGCCAATTCGCTGGCCGGGCCGTGGAAGGCGGAAGGGCGCGCCGCCGTTGACGGGCATCCGGGTTCGTTCTCGCTCTCCAGCAGTGAGCCGGATTATGCCGCCGGTCGCATGGGCCTGCGGGTCCGCGTGGTGCCGGACGAGCATCCGGTCGAGGTCGATCTGGATGGCGCAATTGCCGCAACGGCGGGAAAGCCCGCCTATAGTGGCTCTTTCGCGTTCAGCTTCCGGGAAGACGAAAAACAGAAGCAGCAGGCCGGACAATCGCTCTTTTCTTCGCCGCGCACCCGCGGCAGCTTTGAGCTGACGAATGAAAGCGTGCGCATACCGAGCTACCGCATGGAACTCGGCGGCAGCGAAAACCCTTACGTCGTCACGGGCGAGGCGACGCTGGATACCGGCGCGAAGCCGGAATTCCTGCTGACGGCGGATGGCCAGCAGATCGATGTCAACCGTTTCGCGCCGCCCGTCGTCCAGACCGGCAAGACCTCGCGTCAGCCCACGGTTTCCGTGCGCCAGCGTATCGAAGCTTTTGCCGCCATGGTTGCCCGCATTCCGGTGCCGCCGGTGCCGGGCAAGGCCAGCATCAGTCTTCCGGCACTCGTTTCCGATGATACGACCATTCGCGACATCCGGCTGGATGTGCGCCCGGAGGGTACCGGCTGGCAGGTGGTGAACGCCGTGGCGACGCTGCCGGGAAGGACGCAGCTGGAAGCCAAGGGATCGCTTACGCTTCTCGGTGGCCCCGCCTTTAACGGCAATCTGCTTGTTGCGTCCAACCAGCCGTCCGGGCTGGCGAACTGGCTTTCCGGTTCCGTCGATCCGGCAATCCGGCAGCTTAATGCCGCCGGGTTTTCCGCCGATGTTTCGCTGACGACGCTCAACCAGCGTTTCGACAATCTCGAGCTTGCCATCGGCGACGCTTCGCTAAAGGGAGAGCTGGAACGGCGCTCCGATGGCAAGACCTCCAATCTGTCCATCGATCTTGCCGGTAACGAGATCGACCTCGATGCCCTGAAGGCGCTTGGCAGTCTGGCGCTCGGCGATCAGGTCGGAAGCTCGGTGCTGGACCATCGCATTGACGCGAAGTTCAAGGCCGACCGGTTCAACATGGCCGGTGTGACCGCAAATCATGTGGAAACCGCCTTCACCATGGCGGGTGGCGTTCTCTCGCTTGAAAAGATGACGGCTGGCGATATCGCCGGTGCCGAAGTCAAGGCGAAGGGGCAGTTGCAGGGCTCACTGCTGAAATATGCGGGCAAGGGCACGGTGAACCTGCATGCGACCGATATGCAGCCGTTCTTAGCGATGCTGCAGCAGAAATTGCCTGATCATCCGTTCCTCAGCCGCTTAGCGGCGAGTGCGACTTGGTATGCTAATTCCGACCTTTCCATGGATGTTTCGGTCAACAGTGAAAATGGCGGCGCCAATGTCGCCGTTTCCGGCACCGTCAATGGCAGCCGCCTGTCGGCCGTGGCCAAGATGCCGGATTTCCTGTCGATCACCGATGATACGGCGATGTCGCTGGAAGCGGTTCTGAAAAACCAGTCGACGGCGATCCTGTTCGGGCAGGCTGGGCTTGATCCGTTGCCGTTCGATGCGGACGGGGAGGGGCTTCTTTCCATCAAGCTCAACGGCACGCTCGGTTCGCCCGCGCAGACCGATATCCGCTTCTCGACGGAGCGCACGCATTTTTCGATGATCGGGTCCTTTGGCGTTGCTGCCGCCAATTTCGGTGAGGGCAGTGCGGATCTGGCGCTGGAAAGCGCCGATATCGAGCCATATCTCATCATGAACGCCGTCGGCCTGCCGCAACTCGGCGGCGGCATGGCGTTGAAGGCGAACGGAAAAATGGCGGTGGATGCGCAAAAGATTGCGTTTTCCTCCCTCGGCGGACAGGCTGGCGGCAATCCCTTCTCGGGTAATCTGGCATTCCAGCGCGCAGCACCGCATCCTGTTACTGGTGACCTTGCCCTGAGGACGGTCGATCTCGCCTGGCTTGGCGACGCGATTTACGGTCCGGTGATCGATCCGGAAACCGGCGCGCTTAACGCCAAGCCGCTGGCCATGCCGGCTTTCCCGCAGCTCAAGGCTTCGTTGTCGCTGAAAGCGGAAAGTTTCGAGGCCGGTTCGTTCGGGACGGTCACGGGTCTTTCGGCCAAGGTCACGCATGATGAGGGCAGTCTCGCACTCGATGATGTCGCCGGCACTTTCATGGGCGGCAAGCTGACCGGGCGGGTCGCCATGTCCACAGGGCAGGGGGCAGGCATTTTCCGCACCAAGATTGCGGTGAATGACGCCAATCCGGAATCGATATTATGGGCGAACGCCAACGGCCCGGTCGCGACCGGCCGGGTGGCTATCGACCTGACCGCCGAATCGACGGGAAAAAGCGTTGGCGAAATCCTGAAATCCGCAGGCGGTTCGGGCGAAGTCCGCGCCAGCGGGCTTGTGCTCAAGGGACTTAATCCCGGTGCCTTTCCGCCGATCCTGCAGGCGGCGGAAGCCCTGCAGCAGCCGATCGATGCGCCCAAGGTGCGGCCGCTCGTCGACCAGAGCCTGTGGCAGGGCGAGATACCGCTCGGTAACGTGGCCCTGCCGTTCTCCCTGAATGGCGGTGCGCTTCACTTCCAGAATTTGCGCGCCGGGATCGATCCGGTGACGCTTGCCGGCGATGCGACGGTTGATATTGCTGCATCGACCGTGAATGGCGATCTCGATCTCATCTTCAATCCCGGCACCGAGGTGGTCGCCGGGGCCGAGCCATCGCTTCGCCTGAACTACAACGGTCCGCTTGCCGCGCCGGCCTTGACGACCGACGTTTCGGCGCTCGGCAATTATCTGTCGCTCCGGGCTTTCGAAAAGGAACGCCGTCGCGTCGAGGCCATGCAGGCCAGCGTTCTTGAAAAGCAGCGGCTGCGCCGTGAAGCGGCACTTTACCGTTCTCAAGCGGCCGAACGTCAGGCCGAAAAAGAGCGGGTGGAGGCGGAAGCCAAGGCCAAGGCGGAAGAGGAGGCACGGCTGAAGGCCGTGGCCGAAGAACGTCTGCGCCAGGAAAAGGAACAGCAGGAGCGGTTGCAGCAACAACAACAACAGCAGCAGCAGCAGCAGCAACAACCCGCTCCCGAGCGGCAATCCGCGCCGGTTCTGACGGTGCCGCCAACGGAGAATGCGATCAGGCAACTGGCGCCGGAGAATGCTCCCGCCACTCCGTGACTTCTCTTCGCAAAGGGTAAAGGTGACCGCATCTCAGGGTGAGAAGGTGCCGAAAACCGTGGAGGACGGGGAGAAGAGCGAAGCCGCGTGCCTGTTCCCGAGATGGTTGACATCATGGTTCGCCTCAAGGCGAATGTGCGGGCTGCAACGGTCTGAAAACAAGGCTACGCAATACGGGAATGCCTTGCAACGCAGATTAGGCCGGGAATGTTTAATGAATACTTTCGCTGCGTTACGAGTTTTCGGCCTGAATATTTGTAGTCGGCGAAGCGAGATACCCGGGCCGGGCATGGCGGGATGCGGCCGGATCAGGCTCCAGCCGGAAAAGATCACCGGGTTTTGAGCCAGCTCAACACATAGACCCGCAGGGATGAGGACAGATTGCTGTCGGCGGGCCGGTTGTCGTCTATTTCCGCAAGCAGGGCGGCGAAACTGATCTTGCGCTTTTCGGCAATGATTTTCAGCTCGTCCCAGAAGGCATCCTCCAGCGAAATGCTGGTGCGGTGGCCGTGCAATGTCGTGGAGTGTTTGCGGATCATCAGATCGGTCTCCGGCTGGAAATCTGAATCATGTTTCGCCGGTAAGCCCCTGTTTTGTGATTCTCTTCTGATTTTTTCCGGGAAGAGTTCCGGTTAGCCGGCTCGTCAGTCCCTGTCGGTCCTGTCATCGTCTTTCTCGAGCCGCCCCTGATCGAGCGCCTTTTCGGCTTTCTCGTTAAGGGCCGATGTGAGATTTTTTTCCGCCTTGGTGCGGCCGAATGACAGGCGGTTCTGATCCGCCTGTTTTTCTTTTTCGCTGCGGGCTTTCTGCTTCCGAAACTGACGCAGATTGACGATATCGGCGGCCATGCGGATATGTCTCCTTGAGCTTCGCGCGGTCGGGCAGAGAGCCGCTATTGCTTCTTGCGGAAGGAATCCAGCGAAACGACGGAGCCTTCCTTCTTTTCCTCGCCGGACTTGGGGGTCTCGGAAGTGGAAGCAGGCTTTGCCTCGTGGGAAACGGGATAGGCGGTGATTTCGGCCTCTTCCAGCTCCTCCTCGTCGGCCAGAGGCACATCGAACTCAAGTTCGAAATTGACGGAAGGATCGTAGAAACCTCTGATGGCGTTATAGGGAACAACCAGCTTTTCCGGCGTATCCGAGAAGGACAGGCCGATTTCGAAGCCGATTTCCGTAACCTTCAGGTCCCAGAACTGATGCTGGATGACGATGGTCATCTGCTCGGCATATTTGGACTTGAGGTGCTGCGAAATCCGCACACCGGGTGCGCCGGTCAGGAATGTAATGAAGAAATGGTGGTCTCCGGGCAGGCGGCCGGTTGCGGCCACTTCACCCAAAACTTTACGAATAACGCCGCGAAGGGCATCCTGTGCGAGAATGTCGTAACGGATATGATCCTGCCCCATGCGGTCCTGTCTTTCCCTTATTCGAACGTCTTTTAAAGCGCTGCGCGCCATGTGCGCCAAGGACGCTGTAACACTTTGAATCTTCGCGTAATCCTGAAGCCGGGATCAATTTCGATCCAAGCGGCTACGCATTACCCAAGTATACGCAATGTCCTGAACGGCAGCAACGGAAAAGCCGATGCTGTTTGCAAGTCAGCTATCATATAACCAATTCAGGCAAAATGGAGAAGGTGGAGGTTTCTGTTGCCAGGTACCTCCGAACCCCGCCTCACGGGGCTAACCGTGAGGACTTAGAGCGGAATTCCCGCACCGCCATTAGGCAGCGAGAGCGTATTCCTTAGCGTTGTTGTCATTTGCAACTACACTTGTGACCCGATAACGGCGGTATCATGCCGAGCAAAAGTTCGATCTTTACGCCCTTGTCGATCCTATTTCGCCCCCATCAAAAGCCGGCCTTCGTCTTGAAAAGCCCGCCGGTTTTTGGTGGAGGCGCCGGGTACCGCCCCCGGGTCCAATAGGTTTATTACACCGACCGTTTATCGCCATAGCCGGGTTGCCCCGGCAAGGTTCATATAGGCGTTTCCCTTGGCCGAGAAAAGGGGCCGATGACAATTCCATGAAAAGATTTCGCATTTGTCGCCCGCAATTTAGACAATTCTTGACGACGAGGGATTGCTGACACATTCTCCCTACAACCGGTCACCAGAAGCAACACCGGGCCGGGGACACACGAAGGAGTGGACATGACTGACTATCTCGCAGATGTGAAGAAATACGATGCAGCAGCCGACGAAGCCATTGTCGGCAAGATCGTCAAACATCTCGGTATTGCATTGCGCAACCGGGATTCATCACTGGTGTCCGCTACCGATCCGGAAGAGCTTGCGCGCGTCAAGGCGAGCTGGTGCGGCAAGAAGCTTGGCATTACCGACAGCAGCGCCGATGAGGCGATCGCCGCCGTTTGCAAGATCATGGCAGGAGACCGCTCCAAGTCGCGCGTGACCTTCTATTATCTGGTGGCCAAGGAGCTGGGGAAGCTCCAGTCGCTCTGATTTTCCCGGAAAAACGGGGATAAACGACCCCCGGTGATTTGTTCTGCCGCCCCGTGCTATTATATTCCTTGGATCTCAGGGAATCGGCGGCAGAACGCATGAAACAATATCTTGATCTTCTCCGGCATGTGATGGATACCGGCTCCGACCGCGGAGACCGCACCGGCACCGGCACGCGTTCGGTCTTCGGTTACCAGATGCGTTTCGACCTCGCGCAGGGTTTTCCAGTTCTGACCACCAAGAAGCTGCATCTACGCTCGATCATCCATGAACTCCTGTGGTTCCTGAAGGGCGATACCAATATCGCCTACCTCAAGGAAAATGGCGTCTCCATCTGGGACGAGTGGGCCGATGAGAACGGCAATCTCGGCCCGGTTTATGGTGCGCAGTGGCGTTCCTGGCCGGCACCCGATGGGCGTCATATCGACCAGATCGCGCTTCTGATCGAGGCCTTGAAAACCAACCCCAATTCCCGCCGCCACATCGTTTCGGCCTGGAACCCGGCGCTGGTGGACGAGATGGCGCTGCCGCCCTGCCATTGCCTGTTCCAGTTCTATGTTTCGGACGGAAAGCTGTCCTGCCAGCTTTACCAGCGCTCGGCCGATATCTTCCTCGGCGTGCCCTTCAACATCGCCTCCTATGCGCTTCTGACGCTGATGGTGGCGCAGGTGACGGGGCTGAAGCCCGGCGATTTTGTCCACACGCTTGGTGATGCGCATATCTACGCCAACCATTTCGAGCAGGCGGAACTGCAGATGACACGCACGCCAAAGGCCCTGCCAACGATGCGCCTCAACCCTGATGTGCGAGACCTTTTCTCCTTTAAATTCGAAGACTTTACGCTCGAAAACTACGAGGCGGATTCAAGCATCAGGGCACCGATCGCGGTATGAGCGAGCCACGCGTCACCATCATCGTCGCGGTCTCGGAAAACGGCGTCATCGGCCGCGACCTTGATATGCCGTGGAAGCTTTCCACTGACCTCAAGCGCTTCAAGGCGATGACGATGGGCAAGCCGCTCATCATGGGTCGGAAGACGTTTCTGTCTGTCGGCGAGCGCCCCTTGCCGGGCCGGCCGCACATCATCGTCAGCCGTAATGCCGATTACAGGCCGCAGGGCGTGGATGTCGTCTCGTCGCTGGAAGAGGCCTTGAAGCTTGCTAAAAGTAAGGCGGCCGAACTGGGCGTGGATGAGGTTTTCGTGGCTGGCGGCGGGGAAATTTACCGTCAGGCCATGCCGTTTGCCGATCAACTTTCCGTCACCCACGTGGCCGTAAAGCTCGATGGCGACACTTTTTTTCCGGAAATCGATCCCGCCGTCTTTGAAAAAATCGAGGAAAATGCCGTTCCCGCCGGGGAAAAGGACAATTATCCCGTTCTGTTCACCACTTATTTGCGCAGAGCCGCGTCAAAGTGAACTATTTACCCTGATTGGGTATTTAGTTACCACCTCTGCGTTGAAACACACGCTTCTCCTTCTTATAACGGGTCCATATTCCCGCCGCACGCGAGCAATCGCTTTCGAACGGGATCGGGAGAGGCTTTTATAAAGAGGTATTGATGCCCTGGAGCAATCAGAATGGCGGCGGCGGCCCTTGGGGCGGCGGCGGTGGCGGAAACAACCAGGGCGGCGGTGGCGGCCCATGGGGGCAGGGGCCTAACCGGCCTCGCGGCGGTGGAGGCGGCGGCAATGGCGGCCCACCCGATCTGGAAGAGATCATCCGGCGCAGTCAGGACCGTTTCAAGAATGTCCTGCCGGGCGGCTTCAACGGCGGCGCGGTTGCGATCGTCGCTCTTGTCGTTCTGGTATTCCTCGGCATTCAGTCCATTTACACCGTCCAGCCGGACGAGCGCGGCGTGGAGCTGCGTTTCGGGCGTCCCAAGGATGAAATCTCGATGCCTGGCCTGCATTTCCATCTGTGGCCGATCGAGACGGTTGAAATCGTCAAGGTCACCGAACAGCAGCAGAATATCGGTTCGCGTGCGTCGTCTTCCTCGGCGAACGGCGTGATGCTGACCGGCGACCAGAACATCGTCAACGTGCAGTTCTCGGTGCTCTATACCGTTTCGGATCCGAAATCCTACCTCTTCAACGTCGACGCCCCGGCTGAGACCTTGCAGCAGGTTTCCGAAAGCGCCATGCGCGAAGTCGTTGGCCGTCGTCCGGCACAGGACATTTTCCGTGATAACCGTCAGGCGATCGCGGCGGATGTGCGCACCATCATCCAGTCCACCATGGACGGTTATGGCGCCGGCATCTCCATCAATGCGGTGGCCATCGAAGACGCGGCGCCGCCGCGCGAAGTGGCTGATGCCTTCGATGAAGTGCAGCGTGCCGAACAGGACGAGGACCGCTTCGTGCAGGAAGCCAACCAGTACGCCAACCAGAAGCTGGGTGCCGCACGCGGTCAGGCAGCTCAGATCATCGAAGAAGCGAACGCCTACAAGTCGCGTGTCGTCAACGAGGCAGAGGGTGAGGCACAGCGCTTCATCTCCATCTACGATCAGTATCGCACGGCACCGGAAGTGACCCGCCAGCGCATGTTCCTTGAAACCATGGAACAGGTCCTGAAGGGCTCCAACAAGGTCATTATCGACGAAAAGCAGGGTGTGGTGCCTTATCTGCCTCTGAACGAGATCATGCGCGGCAATCCGGGCGCGGCACAGCAGGGAGGCAACTGATATGGGCAACCGTCTTACGGCCATTCTCGTCGGTCTCGCCGCCGTGCTTTTCCTCGCCTATTCATCGATCTTCGTCGTCACCGAGCGTCAGCAGGCCATCGTTGTGCGCTTCGGTCAGATCCAGGACGTGAAAACGGCGCCGGGCCTCTATTTCAAGCTGCCCTTCGCCTTCATGGATGCCGACCGGGTGCAATATATCGAGAACCGGGCGCTGCGCTTCGATCACGACAACATTCGTGTTCAGGTCTCCGGCGGCAAGTTCTACGAGGTTGATGCCTTCGTGGTCTATCGCATCACGGATGCGCGCCGCTTCCGGCAGACGGTCTCCGGTGACCAGATGTCGGCGGAATCGCGTCTTCGCACCCGTCTCGACGCATCGTTGCGCCGGGTCTACGGTCTTCGCGGCTTTGAATCTGCACTCTCGGATGCGCGTGCATCGATGATGCAGGAAGTGCGTGACGACCTTCGTCCCGACGCGGAATCGCTCGGCATCAGCATCGTGGATGTCCGCATCCGCCGTACCGACCTGACGCAGGAAGTGTCGCAGCAGACCTTCGAGCGCATGAAGTCGGAACGTCTGGCCGAAGCCGAACTGATCCGCGCCCGCGGTAACGAGGCGGCACAGCGTCGCCGCGCTATCGCCGACCGTCAGGTCGTGGAATTCGAGTCCGATGCCCAACGCCAGTCCGAAGTACTGCGCGGTGAAGGCGATGCGCAGCGTAACAAGGTCTTCGGTGAGGCTTTCCAGCGCGACCCGAGCTTCTTCGAGTTCTATCGTTCCATGGCGGCCTATGCCAGTTCGCTGACTGGAACCGGCACTACGCTGGTCCTTTCCCCGGACTCGACCTTCTTCCGTTATTTCAACAATATCGACGGCGCTCCGTCCACGGCTCCGGCCAAACCAGCGCCAGCGAACTGATAGCGGATCAAATAATAATGGAGGGGCCGGTTTTGACCGGCCCTTTCTTTTTGAACTGATGGCTGGGCGGGAACAAAGCTGAAAAGGGGACAAAATCCTGTTGTCCCGTGCCCTGAAAGGGATATCCGTTTTCGTGCCGATGCTGTAGGCAGTGAACAAGGCAGCCGCTGCTGTTCACGAAAAGGTATTTTTACACTTCATCATTCCGCCTTATGCTTTGACGATATAGCAGGGCGAAACTATTTGAAACGCGAGGACGCTTATGGCCGTGACCCTTCTTTCGCCTTTTCGCAGCAGCATTGCCGCAGTCGCGGGCATCGCGCTTGTGGCGGGTAGCCTTTCGGCACCGGTTGCGGCATGGGCGCAGAGCCATGGGCCGGCATCGGTGGCCGATCTTGCCGAGCCGCTGCTCGATGCGGTGGTGAATATTTCGACGTCGCAGAACGTCAAGACCGACGGCAAGGGACCTGTTCCGCCGAAGCTGCCGGAAGGCTCGCCTTTCCAGGAATTCTTCAAGGATTATTTCGACAACCAGAAACCGGAAGGCGGCGACAAGGTCAATTCGCTGGGATCCGGCTTCGTTATCGATCCGGCCGGCTACATCGTCACCAATAATCACGTCATCGAGGGCGCCGATGCCATCGAGGTGATTTTCCCGAACGGTTCGAAGCTGAAGGCAACGCTGGTCGGCACCGACACCAAGACGGACCTTTCTGTTTTGAAGGTGGAACCGAAGGCTCCGCTGAAGGCCGTCAAGTTCGGCGATTCGCGCAGCATGCGCATCGGTGACTGGGTGATGGCGGTCGGCAATCCCTTCGGTCTCGGCGGGTCGCTGACTGTCGGCGTCGTCTCCGCGCGCGGGCGCAACATCAATGCCGGACCCTATGACAACTTCATCCAGACGGATGCGGCGATCAACAAGGGCAATTCCGGCGGCCCGCTCTTCAACATGAAGGGTGAGGTGATCGGCATCAATACGGCGATCATTTCGCCGAGCGGCGGTTCGATTGGTATCGGTTTCGCGGTTCCGACGGAACTCGCCCAGAATATCGTCGAGCAGCTGATCGAATTCGGTGAGACCCGCCGTGGCTGGCTCGGCGTTCGCGTCCAGCCCGTTACCGACGACGTGGCTGCAAGCCTTGGTATGGAAAGCGCCAAGGGCGCCCTGATTTCCGGCGTGGCCAAGGGTGGCCCGGTGGAAAACGGCCCGATCCAGGCCGGTGACGTCGTGCTGAAGTTCGACGGCAAGGATATTCACGAGATGAGAGACCTCTTGAGGATCGTGGCGGAAAGCCCGGTCGGCAAGGAGGTCGATGTGGTGATCTTCCGTGATGGCAAGGAAGAGACCGTCAAGGTGAAACTGGGCCAGTTGCAGGACGCGCCGGACGAAAAGGCCGCGACCGACGATCCGCAGGCCGAGGACGGCGACGGCGGCATGGCTGTGCCGGAGGATAAGGGCGGCACTGACGATCAGGCGCAGGACCAGACGCCGGAGGTGCGCGAAGCGCCGCAGCGCGTGCTCGGCATGAACCTCGTGGTGCTGAGCAATGAGCTGCGGACGGAGAAGGGCATTGCGGAAAGCGTCGAAGGCGTGCTCGTCGCCAGCGTCGATCCGGGTTCGCCGGCCGAACAGAAGGGCATGAAACCGGGCGATGTCATCGTCGAGGTCGGACAGGACTTCATGGAGGTTCCGGGCGACGTGCTGGTGCGTGTCAACGGCCTGAAATCCGAAGGTCGCAAGAATGCGCATATGATGGTTGCCGATGCGCAGGGCAATCTGCGTGTTGTGGCACTGCCGCTGGAATAAACGCATTTCGCCCGATCCGTCAGGAATCGGGTGGTTGTGGGTAGGCGTGGTCTCTATCCCTTGGTCTCCGAACACAGGAGGCCAAGGATATGAAATTACTCGAAAACAAGGTTGCGATCATTACGGGCGCGTCTTCCGGCATCGGCCGGGCGACGGCAAGGCTGTTTGCCGAGCAGGGTGCCGCCGTCATCATCAATGCGCGCGGCGCTGC
Source organism: Agrobacterium arsenijevicii (assembly GCA_000949895.1). GTDB lineage: Bacteria > Pseudomonadota > Alphaproteobacteria > Rhizobiales > Rhizobiaceae > Agrobacterium > Agrobacterium arsenijevicii. The sequence goes on from JWIT01000004.1 coordinate 234,529, forward strand.
GGCACTCGAGGATGTGGCTGCCGCCATTCGCCAGACCGGCGGTCGTGTCCACACCGTCGTGGGTGATGTCTGCCTCGCGGAAACCCATGCCCGGCTGACGGATGCGGCCACAACCGTCTTTGGCGGTCTCGATATCGCCGTCAACAATGCCGGTGCAGTCGGTGCCATGAAGCCGCTGGCGGAAATTTCGCCCGAGGAATGGGATTATGTGCTCACCGCCAATCTCACATCCGCATTTCTGGGTGCGCGCAGCCAGATTCCGCTGATGTTGAAACGGGGCGGCGGCTCTATCGTCTTCACCTCAAGCTTCGTCGGCACCAGTGCCGGCATACCCGGCATGGCGGCTTACGGCACATCGAAGGCCGCACTGATGGGACTGGTGAAAGGCATTACCGCCGATTATGCCGTGCAGGGCATTCGCGCCAATGCGGTGCTTGCGGGCGGTGTCGATACGCCCATGGCGGGAGATGCAGCCCAGAAGGAATGGGCTGCGGGCCTGCACGCGATGAAACGCATTGCCGAGCCGGAAGAACTGGCGCAGACCGCGCTCTTCCTTGCCAGCTCAATGTCGAGCTTTGTCGCCGGGGCGGCGCTGTTTGCCGATGGCGGCAATGCGGCGGTGAAGTAAGCTTGTGGGGTGGCGGGCGAGGGCGTTACCGCGCCTGTCGTTCCCGCCACTCCTGCAATGTCAGCGCGTAGGTCACATGCGGGCGCAGATGCCGGTGGGTATCCTCCGGCACGCGCGGATGGTCGAAGTCGCGTGACGGGTCACGCTTCAGGCCAATGCGTTCCATCACCCGGGTTGAGCGCTGGTTGTTATGGACGGCGAAGGAAACGATTTCCGGCGTTTCCTTTTCATCGAAGGCCATGGCGAGCAGCGACTGCGCGGCTTCCGTGACATAGCCGTGCCCCCAGAAACGGGTGGCCAGCCGCCAGCCGATCTCCATGGTTCCGAGCGGGAAGGGCGGATCGAGGTTCATGACGGGAGATATGCCGCAGAACCCCATCGCTTCGCCGGTCTCGCGCAGTTCCATGGCATAAAAGCCATAACCGCTACCGCGGATCATGCCATTGATGGTTTCGAGAACCGCATCCGCTTCCGCATGACTGCGGCGGAAGGGAAAAAATTCCATGACCTTTTCGTCAGCGTTGATTTCGCGGAACAGGTCGCGGTCGCTCTCCTTCCACTCGCGCAGAATGAGTCTGGGTGTTTCGTGGATGATCATGGGGTGACAAAATCCGTCTTGCGGTAACCCTGAATGTAAAGGAGCGCTGTCAGATCGCCATGGTCGATGCGCATCTGCGCCTCGGCTGCGACTGCGGGCTTGGCATGCAGGGCAACGCCGGCACCCGCCACATGCAGCATGCCGAGATCGTTGGCGCCATCACCGACCGCCATCGCCTCTTCCGGCGAAATGCCGAGCTTTGCCGCGATATCGTTCAGTGCATCGACCTTGGCCTGCTTGCCGAGGATCGGTTCGGCAACGGTGCCATCAAGCTGGCCATTGGCCTCGCCGAGAAGATTGGCGCGGTTCTCATCAAAACTCAGCATCGCCGCGACACGGCCGGTGAAGACCGTGAAACCGCCGGAAACGAGCGCGGTGTAATAACCCTTCGCCTTCATGGTGGCGATCAGCTCCTTGCCGCCGGGGGTGAGCGTGATGCGCTTTTCGATGACGTCGTCGATAACCGAGACCGGCAGGCCCTTCAGCAGCGCTACGCGCTCCCTGAGCGCCGGTTCGAAGGCGATCTCGCCGTTCATGGCGCGGGCGGTGATGGTGGAGACCTTGTCCTTCAGTCCGACTTCGGCGGCCAGTTCGTCAATGCACTCCTGGCCGATCATGGTCGAATCCATATCGGCGATCAGAAGCTTCTTGCGGCGCTTGTCCTGTTCCTGCACCACGATATCGATCGGCTGGCCTGCAAGCGCGCCGGCAATGGCGTTGCGGGCCTGCTCCGCATCCGTTCCTTCTGGCAGGGCGATATCGCAGGCGATGCCATCGGCCAGCCAATAAAGACCTGAGGCATTTACGGCGTTCGCGGCCGCTTCGCCGAGGGCCGGTGTCAGAACAGGATTTGACGGATTGGCGATAAGCGTGGCAACGAAAGCCATGATGAAAAACCTTGATGAGAATTTTGATGCGATCCTGATAACCGGCCCGACGGCAAGCGGCAAGTCCGCGCTTGCGCTTCGTTTGGCTCGGGAGCGGAACGGTGTCGTCATCAATGCCGACAGCATGCAGGTTTACGACACGCTGAGGGTGCTGACCGCCCGGCCATCCGAGGAAGAAATGGAGGGCGTGCCGCATCTGCTCTACGGCCATGTGCCGGCGAGCAGCCTCTATTCCACGGGCGAATGGTTGCGTGAGATTTCGGCCCAGCTTCCCGATCTGCGCAAGCAAGGGCGTTTTCCCGTTATCGTCGGCGGCACCGGGCTTTATTTCAAGGCGCTGACGGGTGGACTTTCCGATATGCCCGCCATTCCCGACGACATACGCGACAGGCTGCGCGCCCGGTTGATCGAAGAAGGGGCGGCGGTCCTTCACGCGGAATTGTCGCAGCGCGATCCCGCGATGGCGCAGGGGCTGCAGCCGGGGGACGGCCAGCGGATCGTTCGGGCGCTTGAGGTCATCGAGGCGACCGGAAAGTCGATCCTGGATTTCCAAAAGGCCAGTGGCCCGGTGATCGTCGATCCGGACAGGGCGCAAAAATTCGTCGTCCTGCCGGAAAGGCCGGTGCTGCATGACCGGATCAACCGACGTTTCGAAACCATGATGGAGAGCGGTGCGGTGGAAGAGGTGAAGGCTCTTCTCGCGCTCGACCTTGCTTCCGACGCCACAGTGATGAAGGCGATCGGTGTTGCCCAGATCGCCGATATGCTGGCCGGCCGTATGAGCGAGGCGGAGGTGATCGAGAAATCGGCGGCCGCGACCCGACAATATGCCAAGAGGCAGATGACCTGGTTCCGCAACCAGATGGGTGCGGACTGGGTCCGTATCCAGCCGTAAAGGCTGGCGTCAATCTTTACGGTAGAGACTGCCGAGTGGTTTTTTCAGCAGGCTTTCCCGCAGTGACGGGCGTGCGTCGCCGGGGGGCGGGCCATTCTGCGCGTGCATCTGGAAACCGGCCTTGCGCAATTCGTTGATGGCTCCGGTATCCGGCGCGGTTGCGGGGTTTTGCGGCGCTGGGGTCGTGCGTCCGGGCAGCATGTCGGGGCGGTAAGGTTCGTATCCGTCCGTTGCGGCTGTCCCCAATTCGCGCTTCCAGCGGTCGATGTCGTCCGCCTCCCTGGGGGCGGGCATCGGTTCCGGCAGATCGGAAAAAGCCGCTTCGACGCTCTGCTGGAAGCCGGTGATGACCGGCTTGGCTGCGGCGCGCATGCGGGTGACGATGGTGTTCAGATCGACGGTATCGGGCGTTTCGTGAGTCGCGTGGGTAGTTGCGCCATTCGCCTTCGGCAATTTGGCTGTCGATACGCGGTCGAAGCGCATGCGCATCGGCACGCCCACCGCTTCGCCGAAGGCTATGGCCTCGCCATTGCCGATGGAAGAGAGAAAGCTGGTGGTCGAGGTCGAGGCATTCGGTACGGCGGACAGAATGATCTTCTGGTCGATCTCGTTCGACAGCCGCATGGCGAAAACGGTCGAGCATTGCGACAGGATGGTCTGGTCCAGCTCGCTTGGCCGCTGGCTGATGACGCCGAGCGAAATGCCGTATTTGCGGCCTTCCTTGGCGATCTGCGCGATCGATTGCCGGGTCGGGAAAAACCCGCGTTCAGGGTCGGCCGGAACATAACGGTGCGCTTCTTCGCAGACGACAAGCATATGCAGCGACCCGCGCGCCAGCACCGCCAGTTCGAAGGACATGCGGCAGAGAACGGAGACCACCGAGTTCACCACTTCGGAGGGGATGCCGGATAACTGGAAAACCGAAATCGGCTTGCCTTCGCCGGGAATACGGAAGATATGCGCCACCGTCTCCAGAATGGTGTCGCTGATCGTATTGCTGGAGAACATGAAATTGTAGCGCGTGTCGTTGATGGCCGAGAGGATGCGGCCCTTCAGGGAGCGCAGCGCCGGTTTTTCGCCACGCCCTTCCAGCCGTCCGATACGCTCGTCGATGAGGGCCAGAAGATCGGCCATGCGGTAAGGCACCGGCGTATCCGGCGTAATCGCGCTTTTGTCGGATGTGCGGCGAACGGCGGAGCCTTCCGTACCGCGAAACGCCTTTTTCGCCTCCGGGATGAGGTCACGCAGAACATCCATCTCTTCCGGCTCGGGCTTGCGGCCCCGGAAGATCACTTCCGCGAATTCCTCAAGGCGCATCAGCCAGAAGGGCAGGTCCAGCGTATCGGTATCGATGACTACAGAATGATCGGGAAAAGCGGCGGCGAATTCATTATGCGGATCGAGAATGAGGACACGCAGCTTCGGATCGGTCTCTATCGCCTTGTTCAGAAGCAGGGAGACCGCGGTGGTTTTACCCACGCCGGTCGATCCGACGACGGCGAAATGTTTTGCGAGCATTTGCGGAATGCTGATGGCCGCGCCGATCGTGTCGTCCTGCGTGAGCTTGCCGATGACGCAGGTGTCGCGCTTGCCGCCGTCGTAAATCTTGGAAAGGTCGGTCGTGCGGATGCGATGTGCGACCGCGCCTAGATAGGGGTAACGGGAAATGCCGGTGGAAAAGCGCTCGCTGCCGTCTTCAGTGCGGTAGACCTCGCCGACGAGTTCCACGTCGATCAGCAGCCTGTTCGGCCTGTCTGACGACCAATGTTCTTCGCCGGTGCGCATCGCGTATACCAGCGCGGCGACCCGGCTCGTGCCCATTTCGATGGAGATCAGGCGCCCGACGGACCAGAGTTGCGAGACATCGGTGGAACCAGGTTCCGTTTCTGCGGATATGGTCGCATGAGCGCCGTTGCAGGCAATGACGCGGCCCAGCATGCGGTTTGCCGGCTGTTCGCCTGCTCGCCGTTCGTTGTCGTCCATTCGGGACGCTTTATGAAACCCGTCGTTATTCACGTCTTATCCCGTTACATGCGGATGATCGCGGTGGTTCGGGCAGTATCTGCGTCTTCGATCATAAAAGATTATATTTAACAACATGTGTACCGTTTACGTTCGAAAATTTCGTCGTAAGGCCACTCCGAGCAATAAAATAAACCGTCGCCGATTTTTTCCGCAATATGCGTTGACGGCTGGGGGTTTTCTGGCTAACACTCCGGCCCATGAAAAATCTTAACGTACTTATCGTGGTGGGACGGCGCATGGGCAGGATGGTGTAACCATCCGGCGAAAGCACCCATGCGCTGAACGAGGCTCCTTAAGGGGCCTTTTTTTATGTCTTCAAACAGGCCCTCGGGCTCCTCGATATCCAAAGCCAAAGCGGGATGGAAACAGGCAATGACGGATAAGGACAATACGGAAAACAGCAATCGCATGACTGGTGCGGAGATCGTTCTGCAGGCGCTGAAGGACAACGGCGTCGAGCACATCTTCGGTTATCCGGGCGGTGCCGTGCTTCCGATCTACGACGAGATTTTCCAGCAGGAAGACATTCAGCACATTCTCGTGCGTCACGAGCAGGGTGCCGGCCATGCTGCCGAAGGTTATGCCCGCTCCACCGGCAAGGTCGGTGTCATGCTCGTCACGTCAGGTCCTGGCGCCACCAATGCGGTAACCCCGCTGCAGGATGCGCTGATGGATTCCATTCCGCTCGTCTGCCTCTCCGGCCAGGTTCCGACATCGCTGATCGGCTCTGACGCGTTTCAGGAATGCGACACCGTCGGCATCACGCGCCCCTGCACCAAGCACAATTGGCTGGTAAAGGACGTCAACGAGCTGGCGGGCATTATCCATGAGGCCTTCCGCATCGCGCAGACGGGCCGCCCCGGTCCGGTTGTCGTTGATATTCCGAAGGACGTCCAGTTTGCCACCGGCACCTACACGCCGCCTTCCGCCGCCATCCAGCAGAAGAGCTACAAGCCGACGGTTCAGGGCGACCTCAATGCCATTCACGCCGCCATCGAACTGATGTCCAAGGCGAAAAAGCCCGTCTTCTACACCGGCGGCGGTGTCATCAATTCCGGCCCGGCTGCCACAAGGCTGCTGCGCGAGCTGGTGGAGCTGACCGGTTTCCCGATCACCTCGACGCTGATGGGTCTTGGCGCCTATCCGGCTTCCGGCAAGAACTGGCTCGGCATGCTGGGCATGCACGGTTCCTACGAAGCCAATATGACGATGCATGATTGCGACGTTCTGGTCTGCATCGGCGCGCGTTTCGACGACCGTATTACCGGACGCCTGAATGCGTTTTCGCCGAATTCCAAGAAGATCCACATCGACATCGATCCGTCCTCGATCAACAAGACCGTGCGTGTCGACGTGCCGATCATTGGCGACGTCAGCCATGTTCTGGAGGATATGGTTCGCCTGTGGCGTGCCCTGCCGAAGAAGCCGGAAAAAGCGCAGACGGCGGACTGGTGGACGCAGATCGAGCGCTGGCGCGCCCGCAACTCTTTTGCCTACAAGAATTCCAAAGATGTCATTATGCCGCAATATGCATTGCAGCGGCTCTATGAGGCATCGAAGGGACGCGAGACCTTCATCACCACCGAAGTCGGCCAGCACCAGATGTGGGCGGCGCAGTTCTTCGGCTTCGAGGAGCCGAACCACTGGATGACCTCGGGCGGTCTCGGCACCATGGGATACGGCCTGCCGGCGGCCATCGGCGTGCAGGTCGCGCATCCGGAAGCGCTGGTCATCGACATTGCCGGTGACGCATCGATCCAGATGTGCATTCAGGAAATGTCCTGCGCCATCCAGTACGGTCTGCCGGTGAAGATTTTCATCCTCAACAACCAGTATATGGGCATGGTGCGGCAGTGGCAGCAGTTGCTGCACGGCAACCGCCTGTCCAACTCCTATACGGAAGCCATGCCTGATTTCGTCAAGCTGGCGGAAGCCTATGGCGCGGTTGGCATGTATTGCGACGATCCGAAGGAACTGGACGACAAGATCGCCGAGATGATCGCGGTCAATCGACCGGTCATCTTCGATTGCCGCGTCGCCAATCTCGCCAATTGCTTCCCGATGATCCCATCTGGTAAAGCCCATAACGAGATGCTGTTGCCGGATGAGGCGACGGATGAAGCTGTTGCCAACGCCATCGATGCCAAGGGCCGTCAGCTAGTCTGAGCCGGGAGAGGAAAAGGACATGAACGCACACCTACAACCCACCGGCTCCGCCTATTTCATCCAGAAGGAAACGGCCGCCGTCGAAAATCATACGCTGTCGGTTCTCGTCAGCAACGAGCCGGGCGTTCTCGCCCGGGTCATCGGCTTGTTTTCCGGCCGTGGCTACAACATCGAAAGCCTGACGGTTTCGGAAACCGAACATGAGGCGCATCTGTCGCGTATCACCATCGTTACGCGCGGCACACCGATCGTACTTGAGCAGATCAAGGCGCAGCTGGAACGCATCATTCCGGTGCACCGGGTTCTCGATCTCACCGTTCGCGCCCGCGAACTGGGGCAGGAACGGCCGATCGAGCGTGAAGTGGCGCTCATCAAGGTCGCCGGTTCGGGTGAGGCCCGCGCCGAGACGCTTCGCCTTGCCGATGCGTTTCAGGCCAAGGTCGTGGACGCGACAGTCGAGCATTTCATCTTCGAAATCACCGGCAAGTCGTCCAAGATCGACCAGTTCGTGGCCATCATCAAGCCACTCGGCCTGATCGAGATCTGCCGCACCGGCATCGCGGCGATGAACCGCGGTTCGCAGGGGATGTGATCTTCGCACACGAGGCAAATGCCCCGGAATTATGCAAGCCCGCGCTACGTCGCGGGCTTGTCGTTTTCCCAACTACTGTCCGGTGCGTTTTCCAAAGGGAATGATGCGTGCGTTTCCGGTCCGACCGGGGTTCTGCGGTGGCTCATCCGCAGGTCGTGTCACGACGAGACGGCCGCCGATACCTTCGGCCAGCGCCTCGCTTTCGCGCATTTTGCGAAGCTCGGCCCGTGCTTCAGGCGTTGCCGTGCCGATCAGCTGTTCAACGCCGTTGACACCACCCGGAACCGTTAGCCGGCGTTTGGCATCCTGCGTCGTATAGCCGTGTTCACGGGAGTAGCGAAGGGTTAGTTGGTAGTGATCCGGCAAGTCTTGTCCGGATTTTGCTTCGACATGGCGAACCCGGAAGGAAACGGAATCGTCTTCCACCCCGAAGGTGTCGTTATCGGGGATAATATATCCGTTTTTATGGGTAGCAATTTTGATGAAACTCAGGGCGCCCGCATATAGCTCCGTCCAGGGAACCGGCGCGGCTTCCATGTGGATTTCCCGCCCGATGTAGTCTGCGGCCCCCAAGGTGTGGATACCGATGCATTGTTCCGTGGTGCCCCGCGACGGCGTTTCACTGTAAATGCGGGGATGAACCGTCAGTGGGCCTATCGGCTCTTCCACAAATGTCGTGAAACTCTCCGCAGGAAACACCATGTTGCTCTGCGTCCAGTGGATAAGGCCTGCTTGCGTGTTTGCGCAGATCGTTTCGCAGGCGATCGACAGGACCCTGATCCGCTCGAGAAATTCGGCAAGCGAATGGCCAGGCTGGTGCATGCCGATCTGGTTGAACAGGTCCGCAATACCCTTTTCCTGCATTACTCCGCCAAACACACCGTGCTGGACATAGACCAGTATATGGGATTTGTGGCGCCGGATCCGTTCTGCGGCATCGGGCACAAGCATGACGGAGATCGGCGAGCCAAGAGTGGGAGCGAAAACGCCATGATCCGCCGGCCGCGCCATGAACTCGATAGCGATCTGGAGATCGTTCGGCCCGAACATCTGCACATAAGCCGGAGATATTGCGGGGCACGTCAGGCCGATGCCGAGCCGGTTGAACACGGTCTGGAACTGCTTGACCAGATCCGGCAATGGTGAGGAGGTGATGTTGCCTTCCAAAAGGATGGCTGCTTGCATCTGGTTGGTATATTTCCCGATCATAATACCGGTGATCCTGATGAATATGCCAGTATCTTCACGTATACGGGTTGATCTATCGTAAATAGAAATCACGTACTTTAATCAATGTCACATTTTTATTTACATGCGATTATGATTATTAGCATGTTTGTGTGCTGATATGCACCCGCGCCCATATTTCGCTCTTTGCGCCTCGATGTTTACATTTCAAAGAGCACCCGGTTGGCGATAAAGTTTCTCCAAATCCGATTCCGTCCCGAAAGCTCGATCCGCTGTTGCCAACCGTTCGGCCTGCGGTTTGTCGTAGCCTTTCTAGCCCGTTTCCATTCGATGGATTTATATTCAACCATATGGTTGACTTTTCGGGCTGGCAGCCTATATTCAACAACATGGTTGAATTATCTGTTCCACATCTCGACACTGTCTTTCATGCGCTTGGCGATGCGACGCGGCGCACGATGCTGCGCGATCTATCCCGTGGCGAGCGAACGGTGAGCCAGTTGGCCGCGCCGTTCGACATATCGCTGGCTGCGGCCTCGAAGCACATCAAGGCGCTGGAAAACGCAGGGCTGATCCGCCGTGAGGTGAGGGGGCGTACCCATGTCTGCCGCCTTGCGCCGGAACCGTTGGCAGAGGCGCATGAATGGCTGGATTTCTACCGGCAGTTCTGGAACAGCCGCTTCGATATTCTTGAGCAGATGCTCAGGGAGGATGATCAGGGGAAATCCCCTGCAGATGGAGGAAATGACAATGGCTGATATTGCAATGTCTGACACCTATGGCCAGCTCATCGAACCGGCGACCCTGAAGATCGAACGGGTTTTGCCCGGACCGATCGAGCGTGTGTGGGCCTATCTGACACAAAGCGACCTTCGCCGCCGTTGGTTGGCATCCGGTGAAATGCGGCTTGCGCCCGATGCGCCGTTCGAACTTGTCTGGCGCAACGATGAGCTTTCCGATCCGCCGGGCCGCCGTCCGGAAGGGTTTTCCGAAGAGCACAGGATGGCCTCGCGCATCATCACCGTTGTTCCACCGCATCGCCTCGTCTTCACCTGGGGTGAAGGCGCGGAGGTATCGATCGAGCTTCAGGCTCTGGGCAAGGAAGTGCTTCTGACACTGATCCATCGACGGCTGGCGGAGGACCGTACGACCAAGCTCAATATCAGCGCCGGCTGGCATGCGCATCTCGATATTCTTGCCGCCCGTCTTCAGGAAAAGGAACCGGGACCTTTCTGGGACACGTGGCTGGGGCTGAAAAAGGAATATGAGCACCGCATACCATAACTAGGCGCTGCTTGTTTTGAAGACTGACGGCGCGGTTTGCCGCGCCGTCATTGGCCGTTGCAGCGGCTCCCCGAGGGTCGGCTTTCAGCGCTCACACTTTGATTCAGCTGCTTGCGCACCTGATTCCGAAAAGTCTCTTAACGCTCTGTTAGATCAAAGCATTTCCAGCGACGTCTTGCGTGTCGGCGGTGGGAAGGCCGCATCCAGCGCGGCCCAGTCCTCGTCGGTGATTTCAAGATCGGTGGCACCTCGGTTCTCTTCCACGCGGGCAGCGCTGGCGGATTTCGGAATGGCGATGACGCCTTCTCTTTCCAGCAGAAATGCCAGCGCCAGCTGCGCCGGGGTTGCCTGATAGGCCTTGGCGATGCGGATGAGTTCGTGGTTGTTGAGGATACGACCCTGCTCGATCGGGGAATAGGCCATCAGCGGCACGCTGTGCCACTGGCACCAGGGCAGGAGTGCAAACTCCGGTCCGCGCCGGGAGAGATTGTAAAGCACCTGATTGGCGGCGCAATTCTTGCCGTCGGGAACCGCGAAAAGCTCCTCCATGTCATCGACATCGAAATTCGAGACGCCCCAGTCGCCGATCTTGCCCTGCTTTTTCAGCCTCTCAAAAGCCGCCACAGTTTCCGCGAGTGGGCTCTCGCCGCGCCAGTGCAGCAGATAGAGATCGAGACGGTCGGTGCCGAGCCTTTCGAGGCTGTGCTCGCAGGCCTCCACCGTGCCTTTGGCGCTGGCGTTCCAGGGATAGACCTTGCTGACCAGAAACACCTCGTCACGGCGGCCGGCGATCGCCGTGCCGACCACTTCTTCGGATCGGCCATCGGCATACATTTCGGCCGTGTCGATCAAAGTCATGCCGAGATCGATCGCCTTGCGGATACTCTCAACCTCTTGCGAAGCCGATGATCTCATCTCGCCCATATTCCAGGTGCCGAGGCCAAGGGCTGGAACCTCTTTTCCGGATGGCAGGGTGACGGAAGGTATGTCGTCAAACATCGGTTCGCTCCAGCGGTTGTTGAGAGAACAATAGCCCTTTGTTCCGACTTCTCAAACCCGGCAAAGGGAGGAACGATCGATCAAAAAATTTCACCTCGCCTATCGGCCTGGCTGGCTGGTTTGATGGTGGTTCGGCGGATAGGGTCTTTTCCAGCGCATCGGACAGAAAATCGTATTCGATTTTCGTCCGTAACGATGCGCAGACTCAAAGAGTTAGAGCGTCCTTTGCGCGTCCGGTAGGACGCACGGCGCTCTAAGGAGAGATCATGACTGTCGAAACCTTCGCTGCACTGGTGCTGTTTGCCTTCACCACCTCCATTACGCCCGGCCCGAACAATATGATGCTTTTTACCTCCGGCGTGAATTTCGGTTTCCGCCGTACCATCCCGCATATGCTGGGCATCGGGGTGGGGTTCTTTTCGCTGTTGATCGGCGTCGGCTTCGGGCTTGGCGCGTTGCTGCATTCGGTGCCCGCGCTTTACACGGGGCTGAAATTCGCAGGCGGGCTTTATCTCGTCTGGATCGCGTGGAAGATCGGCACCTCCCGCAGCCTGAGCGAAGGTTCTGCCGCATCGGAGCCTATGGGTTTCCTTGCTGCCGCCGCGTTTCAATGGGTCAATCCCAAGGCGTGGGTGATGGCCGTGACGGCGATGGCGACATATACCAGCGAGGGGCAATATTTCCTCACCGTCCTGATCGTCGGCCTGGCTTTCGCCGCCGTCAATCTTCCCAGCGTTTCGACCTGGGCGGGCTTCGGCTCCGCCCTTCGCGACTGGCTGTCCGTGCCCGTCAGGCTCAAGTGGTTCAACATCACCATGGCTGTGCTGCTGGTTATCAGCCTCTGGCCGATGCTGAAATAGCTGTTCTCAGGCCGGGAACTGGCGGTAACATTCCTCGGCGATCTTCTGCACCTCGTCGCGCGTCAGTTCGGCGGAAACGGCATAACCCAGTTCATTGTCGATCCAGTAGAAGGTCTCGACGCCATCGGCGCTGGCCATACGGAAGCTGGTGGTGCGGTTTTCCTCGTTGCGGCCGATCAGCACCGTCACCCGGCGGCCGGTCTTGTCCTGATACATCAGCATCGCGCCGGGCTTGCCGCTGACGGGAATGAGGCGTCCGCCGACAAGATCGTATCCGAGTTTGGAAAGATCGGGGATCGCGAAGGGATAACCGAGCCGTTTGCCGAGCCATGCCGCAAGGTGCGGTTGCTGTTCTGCTCCGACTTCGACGGGATGACGCACTTCGCTGGCATAGATGAGATAGGCGGATTTCGCCTGTGCGGGGATGTCGGTCGTCTGCGATGCCAGAACCACGTCTTGCGGTGTGGACGGGGAGGATGGCACAAGCCTGCCGGCCGCAGCGCCCGCCGCGAAGATCAGCAACACGGCCGCTGTTCGCAGGAGAACAGGTTTCAGCCTCCATGCGGAGCCTGTCTTGGGGGCAAACATCGACGTGTCATGCGGATGTTCGGCGGCATAGGCGGCAAACGCATTTCGCAGAGTTTCGGCCTGTTTTTTCCAGTCGGCGACACGCTCACGCTCTTCCGGCCGCTCGGTCAGCCACGCCTCGACAGCCGCGCGGTCGTCGTCGGAAAGAAGCCCGTCGACATAGGCGTGCAGGTCGTCTTCGGTTATGGCATCGAGCCTTTTCATCGTGGTCTCCGCAGGGGAATGATATTGTCCGCCGCCAGGTGCTGGCGAAGGGTTTCGCGGGCGCGGGAAAGTCTCGACATGACGGTGCCCACGGGGATCGACAATGTCGCGGCCGCTTCCTGATAACTGTAACCTTCCACCGTCACCAGCATCAGCACCGCCCGCATTTCGGGCGAAAGAAGTGCCAGAGCGCCGTGCAGCCGGTCGTTCTCCAGCGTGTCGCCGAGCGTATCGGCAACAGCGATCTCTTCATGGCCATCAAGACTTTCGGACGGGTGACGTTTCGCAGCACGGTGGCGGTTGCGATAAAGATTCGTCATTATCGTGTAAGCCCATGATTTTAAAGCCGTTCCGTGCCATTGTCTTTTGTTGGTCAGCGCCTTTTCCACGCAGTCCTGCAAAAGATCCTCGCCATCGGCGTCGGAGCGGGAAAGGCTGCGGGAATAACGCCGCAGCATGGGTATCAGCGCCAGCATCTCCGCTTCGAAGCTGCCGGCTGCGGGGGAGAGGCTCCCCCGCGTCTTGCCATTCATGCCATCAGGGTTTTGCGGCATCCCATACACCGTTCATACCGTCGCCGGTAGCATCGCCTTTTTTCATGTCCTTGGCCCAGTAGTAGAGCGGCATGCCGTCCTTTGCCCACTGCATCTTGCCATCCTTGCGTGTCACGACGGAATAGGCGCCTTCGGCCTTGTCGCTGGCGGCTGCAAAAAACGGCGGCCAGTTCGTGGCGCATTTGTCATAACAATTGGATACGCCTTTCTTGTCGTTCTTGAAAGTGTAGAGCGTCATGCCTTTTTCGCCCGCAAGCACATTGCCTTTGGCGGTCTTGACCGTTTCGACCGCGGGGGCCGCATAGGCCGTTCCGGCAAAAGCCAGAACAAGGGCGGGAACGATAAAGCGGATCTTCATGGACATATCCTCCTTGGTTCGGGCGGCTTTTGCCGCCAGCACATCAAGAGACACCGCAAGGTCCCGCTTTATTCCCTGCCGCGGTAAGATTTCCGCGATTTTTAAACTTATCCATTGAGCTAAGTGTTTTGTCGTGATAGTTAGCCTTATGGAAAACTATTCAGATGAACTCGACGGTATCTTCCAGTCCCTTGCCGATCCGACCCGGCGGGCCGTGCTTCTGCGGCTGGGCGGCGGGGATGCGAGCATCGGCACGCTTGCCGAGCCCTTCGCCATGGCCCTACCGTCGTTCATGAAACATATCCGCCAGCTGGAAGCAGCGGGGTTGATCGTGACGCGCAAGCAGGGCCGGGTGCGGTTCTGCTCGCTGGAGAAACAGCGGTTTTCCATGCTGGAGGGCTGGCTTTCACAACAGCACGCCATCTGGGAGGGCCGGACGGACCGGCTTGAACAGTTCGTCATGGCGCAACAGGACAGGACCTCACGAAAAGGGGAGAATGACAAATGACCGACACTTTCAATCCCGATCTCGATCTGAAGATTTCAAGGGTCATAAGGGCGCCACGCCGGCTAGTCTGGAACGCGTGGGTCGACAAGGCCAGTCTCGAACAATGGTGGGTGCCGCATCCCGGCAAATGCCGTGTCGAGAAAATGGAGCTTTTTCCCGGCGGCGCGTTCGAGACGCGCTACAGCGAGGACGGCAAGGCATTCGGCGATCACATCAGCGGATGTTTTCTCGCGGTGGATGAAGAGGAGCGGCTGATCTTCACCGACGCGTTGACGGCAGGCTTTCGCCCGTCCGCTCGCCCTTTCCTCACCGCCGTCATGAGTTTTCGCGATCATCCTGAAGGCATGGAATATGTGGCCTATGCCATGCATAGAAACCCCGGGGATCGCGATAAGCACGCGGAGATGGGCTTTTTCGATGGCTGGAACACGGTTGCCGAGCAACTGGCGCAGCTTGTCGAAAGACAGGCGGTCAATTGAGGCGCATCAACCGAACAGGGCAATGTCCGGTTTGGTAAGCATCAGCCAGATGATGCCGAGAACCGCGAAGAATGCGGGAAAGCCGCAGGCAAACCAGATGCGGTAGAGGCGGAACCATTGCGGCGGCAGGGCTTCATCTGCCGCTACGCAGTCGCGGGCGATATCGCGCAGCTTGATCTGGATCCACACCACCGGCAGCCAGAAAATGCCGGTGAAGACATAAAGGCAAAGCGAAAGGGCGATCCAGCCTTCGCTCAGCGGCCAGCCGATGACGCGGGCGAGGAAGTAGCCGGTAACCGGCTGGATGATCGCCGCCGTGGCGGTGAAGATGGTGTCGGCGATGACGACCGTGCCCGAAACATGGGCGATCAGCGCCGGGTTTGCCGTCCGCCGCGCCATCACCATGAAGAAGGCGATGCCGGCACCGGTGCCGAACAGCACGGTTGCGCCGATGACATGGGCGAGCCGCAGCAATTCTTCAAGCGTCATCAGCGTTCATCCAATGTGGCAAGTGCGGCAAGTGTCAGGGCGATGGAGGGCAGGACCTTGACGAGGGGACCGAGCGGATCGAGCCATAGTCCCGGCTCCAGCAGGCTGCCACCGGTCAGATAGGCGGCGGTGACCAGCAGCATGGCGACGAGCGCTTTTCTGGCAAGCGGGCGCAGCAGGACCGTGACGCCCAGGGCGATATCGATGAGGCAGGTGGCGACCGTGAGAGCAGCGGCCGGTACCGGCGGCATGAAGGGCAGAAAATGCGCCGCCGCCTGCTCGATATTCAGCAGCGGCACTAGGCCGGACAGCAGCCAGAAAATTGACAGGCACAGAATGAGAAGCGGTTTCAGCAGATATAATCTGGCAAACCATAGATCCTGCACGCCGGAAGGGTGAGCGGCCAGTGTTTCCTTCAGGGTCTTGAGCGATGATGTCCCTGCTGGTGCGTTGTTCTCGGTCACGATACCTTCCGACATCACCGTCATGGCGGTCGAACGTAGCGGCGACCGCCAGCCAAGCGCCCCGGCAATATCCGCGACAAGGGAGACCGGGCGCGTGAGGGCAGCCGGGAGATTTATGGCTGGAGCAGGGGTAAGGCCTAGCCATTGCCGGTGCGCATGGACCACGTTTTGCAATGTCAGCGTTTCATCTGCGGAAAGTTCGAGATCGCTGCCCGGCGGGATTTGGCCGGCGATTGCCGCGCAGACGGCTGCCGCCACATCCTCGACTGCGACAGTCTGCACGGGCATCTTTCCGTTAACGAGGAGCGTCACGAAGGGAAAGCTTGCAAGCGCGCGCACCAGTGCGGTGCCGCCATGGGCATTGCGCCCGACAACCAGCGCGGGACGGAGAATGACAAAAGGCAGGCCGCTTGCGGCGAGCGCCGCATCGGCATGGCGTTTGGTGGCGAGGAAGGGCAGGCATGATGCGGCTCCGGAGGTCCGGGCCGATATCTGGATCAGCAGCTTGCCGCCCGCATTTACCGCTGCCTCGTAAAGCGCCAGCATCGCTTTTTCCTGCGTCGCGGCAAGGTCATCCGCAAGCCCATCCTGAAGCGCGCCTGCGCAATTGACGATGGCGTCATGGTTGCCGACGAGTGCCGCCCAGTCGGCAGCGCCGGTCATGCGGGCAATATCGGCTGAAGCCCAGCTGGCGAAAGGCCACTTGTCTCTAGCGCGGGCGACGGAACGCGCCAGTCCGGTCACAGTATGGCCTTTGCCATGAAGGCTCCGCACCACTTCGGAACCGATGAAACCTGTCGCACCGAGAATCAATATCTTCATGCGCGGGATGATACCCGCCATGGTTTAAAAACCAGCCGTGTTTTATTGCCGCATTCTGGCCGCATGATTCATCTTTCGTTCTTTTTCTGTTGCGCATGACGCTCGAATCCTGCGATGAGGGCGCATGTTATTTTCACCGCAACAGGACGAAGCGCTCAAGGCTGTTTCCCGCTGGCTTAAGGAAGGCCGGACGCCGGTTTTCCGGCTGTTCGGTTATGCCGGAACCGGCAAGACGACGCTTGCCAAACATTTCGCGGAAAATGTCGACGGTGAAGTGTTGTTTGCGGCCTTCACCGGCAAGGCGGCGCAGGTGCTGCGCTCGCGCGGGGCGACCAATGCCCGCACCATCCATTCATTGATCTACCGCCCGCGCGGCGAAGAGACGGTGGAAGACGAAGAGACCGGCAAGACCTCGGTCGCGCCGATGTTTTCCATCAACCGCCAGAGCCCGCTCGCCAAGGCAGCGCTTATCATCATCGACGAATGTTCGATGGTGGACGAGCAGCTCGGCAAGGATCTGATGAGCTTCGGCACGCCGATCCTCGTGCTTGGCGATCCCGGCCAGTTGCCACCGGTTTCGGGCGGCGGTTTCTTCACCGAGCAGGAGCCGGATTATCTGCTGTCCGAAATCCATCGACAGGCCAAGGATAACCCCATCATCCATCTCGCCATGGATGTGCGCGAAGGCCGCGAGATCATGCGCGGTGACTACGGCGCTGCACAGGTGATCTCCAAGTCCGAGGTGACGCAGTCGCTCGTGCTTGATGCCGATCAGGTGCTTGTCGGCACCAATCGCACTCGCCGCCGTTATAACCAGCGGCTTCGCGAGCTGAAGGGCTTCACGACCGACTATCCGCAGTCTGGCGACAAGCTGGTCTGCCTGAGGAACGACCCGGCCAAGGGCCTGCTGAACGGTTCGCTCTGGCAGGTCATGAGTTCCTCGCGCGAGACGGTGAAACCCGGCATCAACCTGATGATCCGGCCCGAAGACGACGATATGGATCGTGGTGCAGCCAAGATCAAATTGCTGAAGGCCGCGTTCGAGGATGTGGAAACGGAAATTCCGTGGACCACCCGCAAGCGTTATGACGAGTTCGATTTCGGCTATGCGCTGACCGTGCACAAGGCGCAGGGTTCGCAATGGAACAATGTGGTTCTCTTTGACGAGAGCTATGCCTTCCGCGATTCGCGCGAAAGGTGGTTGTACACCGCCATCACCCGCGCTGCAGAGACTTTGACTATCGTTCGCTGAGATAGAGCATTGCTCTATCTCAGCGCTTTTGCGCATTGTCCGGACGGAAAACCGCTACGCACTTTTCCTGGAAATGCTTTGTTTTACGCGCGGATAACACCAAGCAGAACCGCCTTGGCAACCGCCTGAAAGCGGTTGCTGGCATTGAACTTGCCGATGATCTTCGCCTCCAGCATGTTGAGGTCGCTGCCTGAAAGACCAAGGGCGCGGGCGAGCCGCACCGGCGCATAACCCTCTGCCATCAGTTCCAGACATTTCCGCTCGGTGTCGGTCAGCGCGATATCCTTGGCCGGCCCCCGCTCGGTGCCGTCGAAGCCGTCCATATCGGTGTCGGTGACGAGCAGTTCCTCGATCTGCTGAGCCTGACGCTGAAGGGTGGACCGCTCGGCAGTCAATTCCCTCTTCCGCTGCCGCAGCGCGTCGTGAAATATGTCGTCTGCCTCATCCTGTGAAAGTGAACGGACAAGTTTTTCCATGATGTCGGTAATGGATGCGACGGAAATGCCGACTTCGCGGCAGACATTGATGACGGCCATGCGCTGCACGTTGCGGTGGGAATAGACCCGCATCTGGCCGATGCGTTTCGAGGTCAGCAGTGCCTTTTCCTCGTAAAAATGGAGGGTCCGGTGCGTTACTCCGAAGATGTTGGCCATGTCGGCGATGGGGACCGGTTCGGCGGGCAGGGATGAAGGCAAGCTCACATCCGGTAGAAAGCTGCTGATCCTTAGATTGGGTTTGTCCTCGTCGCCGTGTTCAAACGGCATCCTGCCATCCTGCATTGCTTCCCCCTTCACGCTTTTTGACAGTGTGCCTGCTTTTTATGGCATCCGTTATTTGTTCCCCGCCACGAACATGCCTTCTGATCAAGACATTTTGCCGAACGCTGCATGAGAACCGTAACGTGTATTGCCTTCTTTCGTTCCCGTATCCTTAAAAAATTTTATCGGCCTCCTTGCGGTCGGCGTCAACCTGCGTGAAACAGGATGTCAATTCCGAACCGGAGCCCCGATGCCATGCCCGCAAAACTTTCCGTCAATCTGAACGCAATTGCCATGCTGCGCAACCGTCGCGATCTTCCATGGCCGGATGTCGCGCATTTCGGGCATATTGCACTGGCGGCAGGGGCAAGCGGGCTGACTGTACACCCTCGTCCCGACCAGCGCCATATCCGCTTTTCCGACCTGCCCGTGCTGCGCGCGCTCATCGATGACGGCTTCCCCGCAGCGGAATTCAACATCGAAGGTTATCCGACCGAAGATTTTCTCGTTCTTTGCGAACAGACCCAGCCGGAACAGGTGACGCTGGTGCCTGACGATCCGTCGCAGGCGACGTCCGACCATGGCTGGGATTTCCGGAAACACGCCGTTTTCCTGAAAGAAGTGGTGGGACGTCTCAAGGCCGGCGGCATGCGGGTCTCGCTTTTTGCCGATGGCGATGGTGAGCGCGAAGCGGTAGAGCTGGCCGCCGAGACGGGTGCTGCCCGCATCGAGCTTTATACCGGTCCCTATGGCGGCTGTTTTGACGATCCGCAGAAGGGCGACGCGCTTCTGGAGAAGCTCGGACAGACGGCGGATCACGCCAGAGCACTCGGGCTTGCCGTCAATGCCGGTCACGATCTGACTGTCGCAAACCTGCCCAAGCTGATGACACGCATACCATATCTGGCGGAGGTCTCGATTGGCCACGGGCTGACGGCGGATGCGCTGGAATATGGCATGGCTGAAACAGTCCGGCGTTTTTGTCGCGCCTGCGGTCAGGCTATTTCATAACCAAAGTCAATTTTTTTGCCTATAGTTAGCGAGCGCATGCTCCGTGCGCGAGCTTTTGAAGGCAGAGACATATGCAAGAACATCATGTTGTCGTCGTGGGTGGAGGCTTCGGCGGTTTGCAACTGGTACACGGGCTGGAGGGAGCCCCTGTCCGCATTACACTGATTGACCGCCGCAACCATCACCTGTTCCAGCCATTGCTTTATCAGGTTGCGACGACGGCTCTCGCGACATCCGAAATCGCCTGGCCGATCCGCCACCTCTACCGCGACCGCAAGGAAGTGACGACCTTGCTTGCGGAGGTGAACGGCGTAGACCGCGCGGCACGGACCGTGCATTTAAGTTCAGGTGAAACCATCGGTTTCGATACGCTGGTGCTGGCCACCGGCGCGCGCCATGCCTATTTCGGCCGCGACGAGTGGGAGCGTTCCGCGCCCGGTCTCAAGACGCTTGAAGATGCGACGACGATCCGCCGCCGTCTTCTGCTGGCTTTCGAACGTGCCGAACTCGCCACCAATGAAGACGAGCGGCAGGCACAGCTGACCTTTGTCATCATCGGGGCAGGCCCGACGGGCGTGGAAATGGCAGGCATGATCGCCGAGCTTGCCCACAAGGCGCTACCGCCGGAATTCCGCAATGTGGATACCAGAAAGAGCCGTGTGCTGCTTGTCGAGGCGGGCCTACGCGTCCTGCCGGTTTTCACCGAAGACCTTTCGTCCTATGCGAAGGAAGCCCTCGAAAAACTTGGCGTCGAGGTTCTGCTCGGCACACCGGTAACGGCCTGCACCGATGAGGGCGTGACGGTGGGTGAGACGTTTTATCCCTGCCGCACCGTGGTCTGGGCCGCCGGTGTGCAGGCCTCTCCCGCTGCCAAGTGGCTGAATGCCAGCGCCGACAGGGCGGGACGCGCCGTTGTCGGGCCGCATCTCAATCTGGAAGACGACGAAAATATCTTCGTCATCGGCGATACCGCCGCCGTCAATCAGGAAAACGGCAAGCCGGTGCCGGGCATTGCGCCCGCGGCAAAACAGCAGGGTGCCCATGTGGCAAAGGTCATCAAGGCGCGGCTCTCCGGCCAGCCATCGCCATCGCCCTTCCGCTACAGCCATCAGGGCAATCTGGCGACGATCGGCAAACGCGCGGCGGTGATCGATTTCGGCAGGTTCAAGCTCAAGGGCGTGCTGGCATGGTGGATCTGGGGCCTTGCCCACATCTACTTCCTGATCGGAACGCGCTCGCGGCTTGCCGTCGCCTGGAGCTGGCTTTGGATTTACCTCAGCGGCCAGCACAGCGCGCGGCTGATTACCCAGAAAGAGACGTTGAAGGACGAGGCCTGAGGGCAGGGTGGATAAAGAAAAGGGCGGGAAGCATGGCTTCCCGCCCTTCTTCGACAGCGAGAGCAGCTTGCTCCCACATATCCATTCATCAGGCGTCGAGCGATGCCATGTCGATGACGAAGCGGTAACGCACGTCGCTCTTCAGCACGCGCTCATAGGCTTCGTTGACGTCCTGGATGTTGATCGTTTCGATCTCCGAGACGATGTTGTGCTCGCCGCAGAAGTCCAGCATTTCCTGGGTTTCCTTGGTCGAGCCGATCATCGAACCGGACAGGCTCTTGGCGCCGATGATGAGCGAGAAGGCGTGGACCGGGATCGCGTGTTCCGGCGCACCCACCACAACCATGTTGCCCTTGGGCTTCAAGAGGCCGAGATAGGCGTTCCAGTCGATTGCCACACCTGCCGTGCAGATGATCAGGTCGAAGGTACCGGCCAGCTTCTCGAAGGTCGAGGCGTCGCTGGTGGCGTAATATTCCTTCGCGCCGAGCTTCAGGCCGTCTTCCTTCTTCGACAGCGTCTGGGAAAGCACGGTCACATCCGCGCCCATGGCGGCGCCAAGCTTGACGCCCATGTGCCCGAGGCCACCCATGCCGACGATCGCGACCTTCTGGCCGGGACCGGCGTTCCAGCGGCGCAGCGGCGAGTAGAGCGTGATGCCAGCGCACAGAAGCGGTGCGGAAGCGTCGAGCGGTAGATTGTCCGGGATTGACAGGACATAACCTTCCTTGACGACGATAGAGTCGGAATAACCGCCATGGGTAGCGGTCTTCGTATAGGGATCGACGTCGTTATAGGTCTGGACCAGACCCGGCATGTATTGCTCGTTGTCGAGATCGCGGGTAGCGCAGCCGACACAGGAATCGACGAAGCAGCCGACGCCGACATGATCGCCGACCTTGAACCGGGTAACCTTGGAACCGACCGCCTTTACGACGCCGGCGATCTCATGGCCGGGAACGATCGGGAATACGGCGTTCTTCCATTCGTTGCGGACGGTGTGGATGTCCGAGTGGCAGATGCCGGCATATTTGATATCGATGACAACGTCGTCATCGTTCGGCTCACGGCGTTCGAAGGTGAACGGGGTGAGCGGCTTCGACGCGTCGGTCGCAGCATAACCTCTTGCAATAGCCATCTGAAATATCCTTTTGGGAGTTTGGGGACGGCGAAATATGCAATGGAAGCGCGGAGAGGCGTTAGAGCGATCCTCCAAGCTTTTTGCACGATCCTGCAAAAAATACCCGGTGCGCTCTTTGCGGAAGTCGGCTGGCTTTCTAGATAAGGGTCAACTAACGCATATCTTCCTTCATTTAAGGGATTTCCCCTATGTCCTTGCCGTTCAATCTCTATCAGGAGATCGCCTCCATCGCCGCGCGACATGCCATCAGCGATGGCGAGGTGCAGACGGCGATCGAATCCCTCGGCATCAGCCGGCGCACTGTTCCCAGCGCGCCATGCCACGGCAGCTACCGCCCCTGTTTCGCAATGGTGATCCAGGGGTCGAAAAGCGTTCAGCTGGGAACGGATACCATCAATTACGGTGCGGGCGACTATCTCCTGACATCGCTCGACCTGCCGGTGACCTGGCGTGTGGTGGAGGCGAGCAAGGAGGTTCCGCATTTTTGCATCGGACTTGCCATCGACAACGAAAAGCTGCTCGATCTTATGCGCCGCATGCCCATCGATCCGCCTGCGGAGCCGGTGAACGGGCAGCGTGGCATCGTCGTCAATGCCGCCACGCCGGAGCTTCTCGACGCAGCCATCCGGCTGTTGCGCCTGCTTGATCGTCCGGCAGACATTGCCGCGATGGCGCCATTGATCGAGCAGGAAATCCTCTACCGTATCCTGACGGGACCGGCCGGCGGACAGTTGATGAACATCGTCGCGGCCGGCAGCCATGGCAACCGCATCGCCCGCGCCATTGCCTGGCTGCGCGAGAATTTTGCGCGCCAGTTGCGCATCGAGGATCTCGCCGAACATATCGGCATGAGCGTGTCGTCCTTCCATCACCACTTCAAGACGATCACGGCCATGACGCCTATTCAGTACCAGAAGCAGTTACGGCTGCATGAGGCGCGGCGGCTGATGCTGCTGGAGCGGCTGGACGCCGGCACGGCTGGCCATCGCGTCGGTTATCAAAGCCCCTCGCAGTTCAGCCGGGAATATAGCCGCTTTTACGGACTATCGCCGTCGCGTGATGTTATTGCGGCGGATCAGGCCGTTCCGCCATCGGCCCTCGGGGCTTGATCCGGGGGCCGATGTTTTCAAAGACGCGGGCCGGAATTTCAGCCGAGCAGAGCGGGTTTATGCGCCCTGAAGAAATCTGCCGCTGATTGCGGTGTTGCCCCCGTTAGTGTTTCGAAGTCTCTGGTCAGGATATCGAAGTTGCCGGCTGCGATGTTGGCGTCGGCGGAGGCGATCATGCCAGCGATGATTTCCGGCAATCCCGTCGCCGCTATTGCCTGTTTGAGCTGTTCCGGCGTTACCTGCACTACGGCAAGCGGCTTGCCCGTCACCTCGGCTATGAGGGAAGCCAGCCCGTCGGCCGTCGATGTTTCCGCTCCGGTCAAGGTATAGATCCTGTTTTCAGCCGGTTTCAGCAGCGCGGCGGCTGCGGCACTGGCGCAGTCTTCCCGGGAAATATCGGCGAACCTGCCATTGCCCCGCGCAGTGAACCATTGGCCGCTTTTCAGATTTTGTGGCATGCCGTGCAGATGGTTGTCGAAATACCAGGAATTGCGAAGGATGGTGTAGGGCAGGCCGCTTGCCTTGATCGCCGTTTCCGTCCCCAGGTGATCGGGCGCGAAGCTGACGAGCGATTTGGCGGGGTTTGGCATCGAGGTATAGGCAATGTGCCGGATACCGGCCTTTGCGGCTGCCTCCACCGCGGCCTTGTGCTGTCTGAGACGAAGGCCGGGAACCGTGAGCGCATCGGTGGAAATGACCAACAGGGTCGTTACGCCGGAAAAGGCCGTGTCGAGCGATGCGGGATCGTCGAAATCCGCCCGCCGCACTTCAACGCCCTTTTCGGCAAGCGCGGAAAGCCGGGATACATCGCGGCTGGCGGCGACAATGTCGCCCACCGGGACCCGGTAGGTTTCGAGGAGGTGGCGGATGACGGCCTGTCCAAGCTGTCCGGCTGCGCCGGTCACCAGAATTTTGCTCATATTTCTATCCTTTCGGTGGTCTCAAAAAGAGAGCAGCTATAAAATAGGAATTGCCGAAAAGCTGTAAAGAAGGCAGGTTCTTGGCGGATCGTTACCAAAAGGGAACCATGCTGATGAACATTGTCAGGCCCACGCGGCAGGAAAACTCACTGGAGGAGACGTTTGGGCTGGTGTTTTCTGTCACGAATTTCGCCGATTGCCCCGTGCGTGACGTCATGAGCCAGATGGGCGGCAAATGGTCCACCCTGCTTTTGGGGGCGATCGCATCAAAGCCCTATCGTTTTGGCGAGTTGCGACGCATGGTGCCGGACATATCCCAACGCATGCTGACCCAGACGCTGCGCGACCTGCAGCGCGAAGGTTATGTTCACCGGCAGGTTTTTCCGACGAAACCGCCGAGTGTGGAATACAGCATCACCCCGCTCGGCACATCGCTTTACGCGCCGCTCAAAGTTGTTATTCAATGGGCGCTCGACAATCACGATGCAATACGCATGGCGAGAAGCCGTTTTGACGTCGAAAACTGACAGCCCGCACCCGCCTTGCGTCATGGTGCGGCGCATCCTACTGCCGTATCGCGTCAATTCTCACCTCCCTTTGAAGAAACCGCTTGACGGACAAGCTGCCTCCGCTTAAATGGCGCTCGAACCGTACCGTACGGTACATTAATCAAGCCCTTGGAGTGGAAAGACGTGGCCTCCGACCCGATCACAGCGCAGGAATTTTCGCCGCGCCAGAACGCCGTTCTGGATCAGGCATTGCGTCTTCTGGTCGAAGGTGGCGAGAAAGCGCTCACGACATCGGGCCTTGCGCGCGCCGCCAACTGTTCCAAGGAAAGCCTCTATAAGTGGTTCGGTGACCGGGACGGCCTGCTGGCCGCGATGATCACCTTCCAGCAGAGCAAGGTTCGCACCTTCGAGAAGGCGGGTGACCGCGTGTCTGCGCCGCAGCTTGCCGATCATCTCGAGGTTTTCGCGCATGATCTGCTTGACGTGCTGGCGGGCGACGTGTCGCTGGCGCTTAACCGTCTGGCGATCGGGCAAGCGAGCCGTGATGGTTCCAAGCTCGGTGATCTGCTGCTGGAGCGTGGCCGTCGCCAGATCGACCGTCGCGCCCGCGGACTGATCGAAGCGGGTCGCCGCTCCGGTTATCTGCGTTTCGATGACGCAGAAGAGGCGTATCGCAGTTTTTACGGCCTCATCGTTTCGGATCTGCATGTGCGCATGCTGCTGGGCGAGGCGCCGGACAAGGATTTTTCCGCCCGGGCAAAGAAGGCGGTCGTCGCCTTTCTGACACTCTACGGCACGGAAAAGGTACATTCGGAACTGGGCGGCAAGGTCGCCTGAAGTTCCGGCCCACACAACAGATACAAGCGTTAGGGAAGGACCATAAAATGCGCGTTTATTATGATCGTGATGCCGATCTCAATCTCATCAAGTCCAAGAATGTCGTCATCGTCGGCTACGGCTCCCAGGGCCGCGCCCATGCGCTGAACCTCAAGGATTCCGGCGCAAAGAACGTCGTCATCGCTCTGAAGGCTGAATCGCCGACCGTCAAGAAGGCTGAAGCCGACGGCTTCAAGGTCATGACCGTTGCTGAAGCCGCCAAGTGGGGCGACCTCCTCATGATGGCAACGCCTGACGAATTGCAGGCCGACATCTACAAGGCCGACATCGCCGGCAACATCCGCGATGGCGCAGCCATCGCTTTCGCACACGGCCTCAACGTTCACTTCGGCCTCATCGAGCCGAAGGCATCGCTCGACGTCGTCATGATCGCACCGAAGGGCCCCGGCCACACGGTTCGCGGCGAATACCAGAAGGGCGGCGGCGTTCCCTGCCTCGTTGCCGTTCACCAGAACGCTTCCGGCAATGCACTTGAACTCGCTCTCTCCTACGCCTGCGGCGTTGGTGGCGGTCGTTCGGGCATCATCGAAACCAACTTCAAGGAAGAGTGCGAAACTGACCTCTTCGGCGAACAGGTCGTTCTCTGCGGCGGTCTCGTCGAGCTCATCCGCGCCGGTTTCGAAACCCTGGTTGAAGCCGGTTACGCGCCGGAAATGGCCTATTTCGAGTGCCTGCACGAAGTGAAGCTGATCGTCGACCTGATCTATGAAGGCGGCATCGCCAACATGAACTACTCGATCTCCAACACGGCCGAGTGGGGCGAATACGTCACCGGTCCGCGCATCATCACTGCCGAGACCAAGGCTGAAATGAAGCGCGTTCTGCACGACATCCAGACCGGCAAGTTCACCTCTGACTGGATGCAGGAATACCGTTCCGGCGCCGCTCGCTTCAAGGGCATCCGCCGCATGAACGACACCCACCAGATCGAAGAAGTCGGCGCAAAGCTGCGCGGCATGATGCCCTGGATCGGCAAGAACAAGCTGGTCGACAAGGCTGTCAACTAAGCTTCGTTATCGATTGGAAAAAAGAAAGGCCGGGGCGAAAGCTCCGGCCTTTTTGTTTGTTTTGGTGACGCACGCCCTATCAGGGAGGCGGCTTGCGCTCGATCACACGATGGCGTCGTCTTCCTCGATAACAACGGAAACCGGGAAGTGATCGGAAAATCCGCCAAGATTGACGTTTTTGACCGCATCGCCTTTCGATAGGCCGAAGCGGATCGGTCCTTCGTTCTTGCTATGGCTGACCATGGCGGCAATGGCTTCGACTTTTGCGGTTTCCTCGCGCACCTTGAAGCCGCTGCTGCCACCCAAGAGTGATCTGGAGACAAGGATCTGGTCGAAGATATTGGCATCGCCATTGAAATACAGCGTGCCGTAGATCGTTCTTGCCGTGCCGACGGAATCCGTCACCGGCTGGCGCAGATAGTTCCAGGCGAGATTGTAGAACATGGCCGATTGCGAGTTTTCGACGTCGTCGCGCTCGCGGGTCGAATTGGCGTGGTAGCGCAGCGATGCATCGGCAGGGTCGTCGTTGAAATCGCCGAAGGCGATGACGGCGATGTCGTTGCCTTTCTCCTCCCT
This sequence comes from Agrobacterium arsenijevicii, assembly GCA_000949895.1. Taxonomy (GTDB): domain Bacteria; phylum Pseudomonadota; class Alphaproteobacteria; order Rhizobiales; family Rhizobiaceae; genus Agrobacterium; species Agrobacterium arsenijevicii. The sequence goes on from JWIT01000004.1 coordinate 261,631, forward strand.
GATCCGCTGGTGCCAGTAACCCAGCGTCTCGCCGGCGGTCATGCGAAAACCGGCGCTTTCCACCGCTCCGCCGGAACGTGACGGCCAGTGATTTGAGAGTGCGATAAGCTGGCGGCCGCCCTTGGTGATGAAGGTGCATTGGGTGATGTCGCGGGTGCCGGTGCGGCGCATCACGAAATGGCTGAAAATCTCGTTCTCGTTGATCAGCAGCTTTTTGCTGTCGTAGATGAAGGCGGTGTCGATGCCGCGCTGGTCCTTGCTGGAATCGGCATGCACCACGCGATAGGCGCGCTCGGGCAAGAGGTCGTTCAGATGTTCCGCAAGCGTCTCCAGAACGAAACGGTTCTCGACCTCACAGACGCCAAGCAGATCAGGCCCGGCACCGCCGATCTGCCGGATGATCGAACCGAGTTGCCTGATCTTGGTCTTGAACAGATCCTCGGTCCAGCCTTTCAGATCATTCTTCAGCCTCTCGGCAATCCACGGTTCCCGCGCCGGATATCCCTCCGGCGCAAACAGGTTTTCGACATTCCAGAACGCCAGGACATATTGTGTCATGATACCTCACCCCTCCGGTTGGTTTTGCAAACCCAGTGGAAGTTTTTGCCATAACAACTTGAAATTGTCATGACGGGTGAAGCGCCCGGCCCATTTTGTCGTTCGATCTTATTCGCCCGGCGGGATGACGCCTTTGGTCAGGAGAAAGCAGCCGTAAAAGCGGGTCTCACCTGTCGTGATGGCGCAATAGGCTTTTTTGGCCTGTTCGTAGAAGGCGAAGCGCTCGATGCCGTACATGGGGGCGGATTTTCCTTCCGCGGCGTCGATCTCCTTCTGCACTTCGGCCTGTACGGGTTCCAGCTGATCGGGTGCGCCCATCACTTCCATCCGGCCGACCGAGGGCTGCAACGGAGTGTCGAGCGGCAATACCGACAGGATCGCCTTCATGGCGCGAGCGGCGGAGATGTTGTCCATGCGCAGCACCTTGCCGATCGTCGTATCGCGGGCCACCGAATCGGAAGGGAAGTTGGTGTCGGAGATCACCAGCGTATCCCCGTGACCCATGGCGCGCAGCGCGTGCAGAACATCGGCATTCAGCGCCGGGTCGATATTTTTCAGCATGTTGTCAAACTCCCATAATGCTTTCGCTGCTTCGCGACGCGCCCGCAATCCAGCCGGAAAACCTTGCCGCGTCAATCGCAAAGGTGAGATTGTGAAGCTTTGCGGGAGGGTGTATTTGGCTTTGTCCGCCAAAAACGGGCCTAAATGCGGGTAACGTGCAGGGAGGCAGAAATAATATGAAAAACTGATAAGTCAGTATTGCTGACGTATCGACATTTCTGTAAAGATGCACGCATAAAAACGACACAAGAGGAAACGTACCCATGCTTGATTGGGAACAAATTTTCGCCACGCGCTCTTCGCGCATGAAGGCGTCTGAAATCCGCGAGTTGCTGAAACTGCTTGAGCAACCCGATATCATCTCCTTTGCCGGCGGCATTCCGGACCCGGCTCTCTTCCCCGCAGAGGAATTCCAGCAGGCTTATGCGGATATTTTTTCCGGCGCGCAGGTCAACGCGGCGCTGCAATATTCTGTCAGCGAGGGTTACAAGCCGCTGCGCGAGTGGCTGGCGGGAGAGATGGCCGAGATCGGCATAGACTGCACCGCCGACAACGTTTTCATCGTTTCCGGTTCGCAGCAGGGCCTCGACTATCTCGGCAAACTGTTCCTGTCGCCGAAGGATACGGCGCTGGTGACCTGGCCGACCTATCTCGGCGCGCTGTCCGCCTTCAACGCCTATGAGCCGAATTACGACCAGCTCAACCCCGGCGGCAACCGCACGCCCGAGGCCTATCGTGAGACTGCCGCCAAGCTCGGCGGTGCCGTGAAGTTCGCTTATCTCTCGGCTGATTTCTCCAACCCGACCGGGGAAACCGTCGATCTTGCCGGCCGCGAAAAGGTTCTGGCGCTGGCCGACGAGCTGGATATCGCCGTCATTGAGGACGCTGCCTACCAGTCGCTGCGTTACGATGGCGAAGCCGTTCCGCCGATCATGGCGCTTGATATCGCTCGCTCGGGCGGCATCGAGAACACCCGCACCATCTATTGCGGCAGCTTCTCCAAGACGCTCGCACCCGGCCTTCGTGTCGGTTACATCGTCGCTTCCGCGCCGGTTATCCGCAAGCTGGTGCTGATGAAGCAGGCTGCCGACCTGCATTCCTCCACCATCAACCAGATTGCCATCGAACACGTCGCCTCGCGCGGTTTCGACAGCCAAGTCGCCAAGATCAAGGCCGCTTACAGCGCGCGCCGCGATGCGATGCTGGCCGCGCTCGACAAATACATGCCGAAGGGCACGCGCTGGACCAAGCCTGAGGGTGGCATGTTCATCTGGGTCACGCTGCCGGAAGGCATGGATGGCGCAGCACTTCTGGCGAAGTCCATCGCCACGGAAAAGGTCGCCTTCGTTCCCGGCCGCGCCTTCTTTGCGGATGGCTCCGGCACGAATACGCTGCGTATCAGCTTCTCTTGCGCCAACGAGGCGATGATCGAGGAAGGCATGATGCGTCTCGGCCGGTTGATCGCGACGGCACAGGCGACTTCGGGCGAGGTGGTTCCGGCGATTTGATAGTGGTTCTCGGCAACGGCGGAGAGTGCGGCGTTACCCCCCTCTGCCCTGCCGGGCATCTCCCCCACAAGGGGGGAGATCGACCCGTGGTGAGGTCTCGTCCATCTCAACGTTCGAAAATTAAGTGACGAAAGAGCGTCTTGCCGATCTCCCTCCTTGTGGGGGAGATGCCCGGCAGGGCAGAGGGGGGTAAGCCCCGAGTGCCAACGATCATCATCGCTCTCCACCTCTTAAAATCCTGCCTGTCACATACATGTTATGCAGGCATGGTTTAGCGGTCCCACGAAACAAAAGGGACTGGACCTATGAAAACGCTGCTTTCCGCTTTCACCGCCATCGTGTCGCTCGGCTTCATCGCCACCGCTGCCAATGCTGCCGATCTGGTGCTCTATACCAGCCAGCCGAACGAAGATGCGCAGGCGACCGTTGATGGCTTCAAGGCCGCCAACCCCGGTATCGAAGTCGAATGGGTACGTGACGGAACGCCGAAGATCATGGCCAAGCTGATGGCTGAAATCAGCGCCGGCAATCCGGTTGCCGACGTGCTTCTGATCGCCGACACCGTGACGCTCGAGCGTATGAAGCAGGCTGGCCAGCTTCTTGCCCACAAGTCTGCGGAAGCCAAGAACATCGACGCGTCGCTTTACGATGCGGATGGCTATTATTACTCCACCAAGCTCATCACCACTGGCATCATGTACAACACTGCCGCTGCGATGAAGCCGACGAGCTGGAAGGATCTGGCCAAGGCGGAAGCCAAGGGTCTGGTCACCATGCCGAGCCCGCTGACATCGGGTGCAGCCCTTATCCATGCGCAGACGCTGGCCGCCGTAAAGGATCTCGGCTGGGACTACTACAAGGCGCTGAAGGCCAATGAAGCCATCTCCGGCGGCGGCAACGGTGCGGTGTTGAAGTCTGTCGCTTCAGGCGAGAAGGCCTATGGCGTGGTTGTCGACTACATGCCGATCCGCGAAAAGGCCAAGGGCGCACCGGTTGAGTTCGTCTTCCCGGAAGAGGGTGTGTCGGCCGTCACCGAGCCGGTCGCGATCCTCAAGGGCACCAAGCACGAGGAAGCCGCCAAGAAGTTCGTCGACTACGTGCTTTCGGAAAAGGGCCAGCAGGGTTTCGTCAAGCTCGGTTACATCCCCGCTCGCGCCGATGCCGGCATGCCGGAAGGTTTCCCGGCCCGCGACAAGCTCAAGGTTCTGCCGCTCAATGCTGCTGATGCGCTCAAGAATTCCGAGCAGGATCTGAAGACCTTCTCCGACATCTTCGGCTCCAAGGGCTGATATAGCGGCATGTCCCGTTCAAATGTCTATGGAAACAGCCAGCCGCGCTGGCTGTTTCCTTTTGTGGTGAGCGTCGTTTTCGCGCTCAGCGCCCTGCCGCTCGGGCGGCTTGCCTATACCGGCATCGCGTCGTCACTCAATGGTGACATATGGCGCCTTCTGGCCGATCCCGCCCTTTGGAATGCGGCGCTCAACACACTGTCTACCTCGTTTTTCGGCATGCTGATTTCGCTGGCGATCGGCGGCGCCTTTGCGCTGGCGCTGACGCTCTGCGACATACGCGGCAAGTCGATCTTGAGTTTCCTGTTCATGTTGCCGATGATGATCCCGCCGCAGGTGACGGCGCTGTCGTGGATCGGCATGACCGGTCCGTCGAGTACGCTGTTGAAGGCTATCGGCCTTGCGCCGCCGATGGGGTCGCCGCAGCCGCTTTATTCCGTTGCGGGTATTGCGCTTTTGCTCGGCGTGCAGCATGCGCCGCTCGTTTATCTGTCGCTGCGCTCCGGTCTGCTGGCCCTGCCGCAGGACGGTATCGAGGCCGCTAAACTCTCCGGCGCTTCGCCGCGCCGTGTGCTGTTCGACATCATCCTGCCGCTCTCGACGCCGGGGCTGATTGCTGGTGCGGCGATCTCCTTCGTTTCCAATGTCGGCAATTTTGGCATTCCGGCGATCCTCGGCATTCCGGCGTCGATCTTCACCCTGCCTACTTTGATCTACAGCCGTTTCGCCAGTTTTGGCGCGAGCACATTCGGCGATATCGCCATTCTCTCGACCATGATCGCCATCATCTCCGTGGCCGGGCTTGCGCTTCAGGAACGGGCCATGAAGGGCAGGGACTATCGCATCATCGGTCTTTCCGGCAAGGCGGCAACGTTCCGGCTGTCGCGCTGGCGGCCGGCGGCCGAATTTGTGCTCTGGCTCGTCCTGTTCTTCATGCTGGTGGCGCCGCTCGCCGCGCTGGTCGCAAGTTCGCTTGCCCCCGCTTATGGCGTGCCGCTCAGCCTCAAGACCGCGACGATGCATGCCTATGAGGAATTGCTCTACCGGCAGAGCGTGACCCGCACGGCCTTCCGCAACTCGCTGTTTCTGGCAACAACCACATCCCTTTGCCTGCTGGCGGTGACGGTGCTGACCGCCTATTTCCTCGTGCGCGGCAAGAGCCGCTTCATGTTCCTGCTGTCGGCGCTGGTGGATATTCCCTATGCGCTGCCGGGTGTGGTGATTTCCGTATCCTACGTGCTGCTTTTCGCGGCGCCCATCCCGTTGCTCGGCGTCACACTTTACGGCACGATCTGGATCATTCTGCTCGCCTATTTCTCCTCCTTTTTTGCCGTCAGCCTCAAGCCGATGGTCAGCGCCTTCCTGCAATTCGACCCGTCGCTGGAAGAGGCGGCAAGGCTGTCGGGCGCCGGTTTCTGGCGGCGGTTGAAGGATATTATCCTGCCGCTGGTCGGGCCTGCGGCGGGTGCCTCCGTCATCCTCGTTTTCCTGATCGCCTGCAACGAATTGACGGTATCGGCCTTGTTATGGTCCGCCGGCACGCAGACGCTCGGCGTACTCATCTACAACCTCGATGACAGTGGCAGCTTCGATCTCGCCTCGGCGCTTTCGGTGCTTGTCGTCATCATGGTGATTTTCCTCATGCTGCTGCTCGAAATTCTGGGGCGCTATCTGCCGAAAGGAGTCGTGCCTTGGCGAAACTGATCCTCAACCGCCTGACAAAAAGCTTTGGAGCCGGTTCGAAGCCCGCCGTCGACGACGTATCGCTGACCGTGCGCGAAGGCGGATTTCTGGCGCTGCTCGGGCCTTCCGGTTGCGGCAAGACGACGGTGCTGCGCATGATCGCCGGTTTCGAACAACCGACTGATGGTTCCATCCTGCTCGGCGAGCGGGTGCTGGCCGATGCTGGCAACATGGTGCCGCCGGAGCGGCGCAACATGGCGATGGTGTTCCAGTCCTATGCGCTCTGGCCGCATATGTCGGTTGCCGACAATGCCGGTTATCCCCTGAAAGTTCGCGGCATTTCCGGCGAGAAATATCGCGAGAAGGTTCGCCAGGCGTTGGCCGCCGTCCGTCTCGAAAGTTTTGCAGATCGCCGCCCCGCCGAATTGTCCGGCGGCCAGCGGCAACGCGTGGCACTGGCCCGCTGCCTTGTTACCGAACCCGATGTCGTGCTGCTCGACGAGCCGCTCGCCAATCTCGATCGGCATCTGCGGCAGGAGATGGAGGAGACGTTTCGCGAATTCCACATCCGCTCCGGCGCGACGATGATCTACGTCACCCACGATCAGGCCGAAGCCATGGCGCTGGCAACCGATGTCGCCGTCATGTCGCAGGGCAAGCTTTTACAGGTGGCACCGCCGTCCGAGCTTTATGCGCGGCCGGAGGGCAGGCTCGTTGGCTCGCTGGTGGGGCAGGGGGCAATTCTCAACCTGCCGGCGCCGGAAGGCCCTTCGCGCGATCTCGACTGGGCCGCACTTCGGTCGGTGATGGATAGCGCGGCGGCATCGTCGAAGGCGGATATTCTCGTGCGGCCGCAGGATGTGGTGCGCGACGCAGACGGCATCGTCTGCACTGTCACCTCGGTTCTTTACGAGGGCGAGCGTTATTCCCTGCGTCTCGATCTGCCGGACGGGCAGGCGCTCCGGGCCTATTCACGGGAAGCGGTTGCCATCGGAGACCGGCTGCCGGTTGTAATTCGTGCGGCCTGGCGTTTATAGACCACTGGCGAGGCGGGGCGGGAGCGGCTAAGCTTCCATTCCAGCAATAGGAATGAACCATGTCGCTTCGGCTTGCCACCTTCAATATCGAAAACCTGCTGACCCGTTTCGATTTCACCGGCTTTCGCAACCAGACACGGCGCGACAGGGCGATGCAGCTTTTCGACATTCGCGACGAGGCGACCTATCAGGCGCTGGAAAGTGCGCGGGCCGTCTCTTCCACCGACGATACGCGGCAGCTTTCGGCGCTGGCCATCGCGGATGCGGATGCCGATATTCTCTGCCTGCAGGAAGTCGACAACATGGCCGCGCTGCAGGCTTTCGAATATGGCTATCTCTACCGCATGGTCGGCAATGGCTACCTGCAGAAATATCTGGTCGAGGGCAATGACAGTCGCGGCATCGATGTCGCCGTCGTCATGCGCGAGCAGACCCGAGACGGTGACAGAATAGAGGTCGTCGACATCAAGAGCCATGCGGCGCTGACCTATCGCAATCTCGATCTCTTCACTCCCGCGCTGGCCGCGACCAACCAGATCGACGACAAGATTTTCAAACGCGATTGTCTGGAAATAGATCTCAGGATCGGTGGCAAGCCGCTGACGCTCTACGTCACGCATTTCAAATCCATGACCAATTCCCGCGACCCGGTCGATGCGCGGCTGGCCACCATGCCGATCCGCGAGGCGGAAGCCCTGGCCGTTCGCCGTATCATCGAAAACCGCTGGGGTGCAGGCAATACCCGCAACAAGAACTTCGCCATCTGCGGCGATATGAACGATTATCAGGAGCGCATCGCGATTTCCGGCGATCGGCGCAACGGCTATACCTTCGCGCCAATTGAGGAAGAGCGCAGCGCGCTCGATATCTTCACGGCGGATGATTTTGTCAGCAATCCGATGATGCGGCGCGACGTCATGGATCGCTGGACGCTTTATCATTCGCGCGGGCCGCAGGAGCAGCATCTCTGCCAGCTCGATTATATCTGGCTTTCCCCGCATCTTGCGCAGATCAATGCGACGAGGGTTCCCGAGATCATTCGCGCCGGCCAGCCCTACCGCACCATTTTTCCGCCGGGGCAGGAGGTGGAGCGTTACCCGCGCACCGGCTGGGACCGCCCGAAGGCCTCCGACCATTGCCCTGTCGTGATGACGCTGGACCTGATCTAGCGTCCGGTAAAATCTCGGTGCGGCCTATCCGTTGGCGACCTTCGGGAAATAGGTCGCCCAGACCCGGTTGCGGCCGGCGCGCTTGGCCTCGTAGAGCCGGTCATCGGCAACCGCGATCAACTCGTCCCAACTGTTGATCGCGCGCGCTTCCTGCCAGACCACGCCGAAACTTGCCGTCAGAGACAGCCCGCTCTGTTCATCGATGATCTGGGCTTCGATCAGGCGGCGCAGACGGTCAGCGGTGGCCGTCGCGGTGGCATGGCTGACATCCTGCAGCACGACCACAAATTCCTCGCCGCCGTAACGCGCCAGAATATCGTGTCTGCGCAATGCGCCTCTTAAAAGTTCAGCCGTTTTTTGCAGCGCGAGGTCGCCCATGGCGTGGCCATAACGGTCGTTGATCGATTTGAAGTGGTCGATGTCGACAATCATCACGCCGAGCGACTGATATTGCTCCTCGCCGCTCAATATAGCGCGAACGGTTTTTTCAAGCGCACGGCGATTGGACACGCCGGTCAAGGCATCGGTTTCGGAGAGTGTGCGTAACTGTTCGGCCAGCGCGGACTGCTGCTTCTCCATTTCTTCCTTCTGGCGAAGCTGCTCGCGCAGGAAATCCAGTTCCTGGAACATTTTCTTCACTTCGGGGGCAGCCTTGTCCTGATACAGGGCCTCGGAAAGATCGCCGGCGGCAATCGCCGCGATCTGCGTCCGGACGGATTGCATGGGCCGGAACAGCGCTGTTCTGTAAACCGATGCAAGCCGCAGCAGTACCAGAACCGCGATGAAGGCGAGGAGGAGAGACGCTCCGCCATAGATCAGCGCCTGCTCCTTGTTCTTTTCTATCCTGGCCCGTGTTTCAGCGAGAATAAGGTCGCGCAGCGTGCCGGATGACCGCATGCCGAGAATGTAGTTTTCGGAAAATTCGCGAACGCTCGGCTGGGCGGATGGCACCACCATCGCTATCGTATTCTGCGCGTAGGGAAGCGCCTGACCGAAATAGAAGGTTTCAAGATCGCGAAACGCTGCATCGACACGCGGTGTCGACAGGTAAGCGGCGGTGTAGTTCGTCAGCGACGATCTCAGCAGTGCAAGGCTCTGCATTTCCGTGTCGAACTTTGCGCGGAAGCTCAACCTGTCCTGCCTGTTCGCCCGCAGGCTCATGACCACGTAGGAGCCGAGGCGGCCGATCCTGTCGCGCATTACCCCGGCGGTTCCGGTCATGGCGATGTCGATCGCCACATTGGGCGTGACCTTGATGATTGCACGCGCGGTCTTGCCGCGAAGCAGGTTGACGCTGTCCGCCGCCTTGAACATCGACAAAATTGCGTTGGACATTGCCGTATAGCTGCGTTCAGAGGCCGGAACTGCTGCAACCTGGTCCACCGCCGCTCGGGACTGCGCCAGCTTTTGGCGGGTGTCGACAAGCGATTTTGTGAGGTCGGGCTGCGCCTTGATTTCCGCGGCAAAGGAGGTTTCGAGTTCCGCCAGCTTGTCGTCCGTTGCCTTGCGTGCCGCGGCAAGCCCTACGATCAGCGCGGCATCGGGGGAAGACGCTCCCATCAAATTATTGGCGGGACCACGTTCTGCCGATACCAGCCACGCGGACTGGAGAGCGGTTTCGAAGCGGTTGAGTTGCTGGGCATTGGTCCGGTAGCGTAAATAATTGGAAACGCTCGGCAGTGCGGCAAGGGTCGCCAGCAAGATGGAAGTCACCGCGATGACGATCGTACCGGTCAGCTGTATTTTCTGTATGCTTGCGCGCATTGGATGCGTTATTCCCGATGGGATTGTTATGAGTTATCGCCAATTTAGCTCTATCGCGTAAATACTTCGCTTATTTTACGGGCTTTTCGTCGCAACTTGACGACCCCAACCCGCAGGCACCGTGTGGAAAAGAGATTTCCCAACGGCGTATAGTCAATTTTTGCTTTACACGAAGTGAGAATCTGATAGTTGGCAAGGCACTGGCTTGCCCTTGTAGCTCAGTTGGTAGAGCACCTGATTTGTAATCAGGGGGTCACGAGTTCGAACCTTGTCGGGGGCACCAGTATTTTCAATGGCTTGGCCATTCCCCATCCATATTCTATTCTTGGCTCCGTCGATGCCTACGGCTTGATGTGATAAAGCTTGTGCACGATCGCCCAGTTGCCTTCGTGTTCCAGCAGGGACAGATATTCGTAAAAATCCATGCCGTCGAAACGGGTCGTCAGCTTCACCGAGGCGCTGTCGCCTTCCTTGTCGATGCCGAGGATTTCGAAGGTGGGATCATGGTCGGGGAGGCCGCGTTCGCTTTTGCGCATCTGACTGACGAAATCCTCCAGCGACAGCCATTCGGTTTCGCCTTCGTAAGTGCCGACGATGTTGGCGCGCGGATCGAAAACGTCACGCATCAGGCCCTCATCCGCATAGGCCATGGCATGCACATAGTCCGTGACGGTCTGGGTAATGGTTTGCGGCATCGGATCGTCCCTCCCTTCAGATCCAAAAGCCAAGCTTACACCCGTTGGCGCGGTTCCACCATAACCTCCTGAAAACGTGCCGGTTACGGCTTTACTACGGTATTTTGCGACGGGTTTCGGAGGAGATTGCGCGCATGGCGCGGCATGTTTTACCGGTGCTTTCCACAATTTTGTCCCGCCCGTCATTATAGTCGCCTTGGGTCCGACAAATTTCGGTATCAAGGGCTTTTCCACCGGTCACGGTGTGGCATGCCGCTGAGGTTTTTGTGTGGGCTTTGCCGGTTTAAGCGCCCGTGCGGGGTGCCGTGCGGGTGGATTTGGCCTATGATCCGCGCGCGTGCTGCACGGGAATGGCGGATGGCATGCGGGTAACAGTTTGCGTTTGAAGGTGTTTTTGTGATCGATCCCTATGTTTTGCTTGGCGTGGAGCGCGATGCCGACGAGGCGGCGATCAAGTCGGCCTATCGGAAGGTTGCCAAGGCCGCCCACCCCGACAGCGGCGGCGATACCGACCAATTTGCGCGCCTGCAAACGGCTTACGAGCTTTTGAAGGATCCGGTGCGCCGCAAGGTGTTCGACGATACCGGTTACGATCCGCAGCTGGCCGATGCCAAGGACCTCAAAGGGTTGCTGATGCTGGAAACGCTGGTCAACGAATTCATTCTGGACGAGCGCGAACCCGGCAGTTTCGATCCCGTGGCCGCGATGCGCCGCAAGCTGACCGACGATATTCTGAAAAGCCGTTTCCATATTCTCGAGCTGGAACGGCACCGTACGCGGGTCCGCAAACATATGGACCGGCTGGGCAGGAAGCCGGAGACCGACGTGCTGAGTTCCATGCTGCGCGCCCGCAGCCAGTCCATCGCCGAAGCCATCCGCAATGCGGAATCCCAGATCGAGGCGATTGAGCAGGCCTATACTATGCTCGAAGGTTATTCCTACGAGCTGGAGAGCATAACGCTCTCCGCGCCGTTGCTGAAAGGTGAGGCGGCGGAATAGCCGCCTTCTCTGAGGGTGCTCAGGGGCCGTTGGCGAGAGCCAGAATGAGCTGATGCACCCGGCCGCCGGGGGAAAGCTCGTCGCGGTCGAAATCGCGTCCACGCTGGCGCTGCTCATTGGAAAGTTCGCCCAGCCGCTGCTGCAGAACCACACGCACCTTCTGGCATTTCGGATCGTTTTCTGCCCTCAGCCCCGTGCTGAAGGCCTCGATCTTTTGCACCATGTCGAGGATGTGTTCGCCATGCACGCGCTCATGGGTTTCCACGCCGGAAATGAAGGTCTTCCAGCTGGCGGCGACGGCAGGCGGCAACTTCGCAGGTGCTTTCGGCCAGGTATAGATGATGGTGAGGTTGGGTTTCGCCGTGGCCAGCACGCAGGCGCCATCCGGCTGCGGGCGATAATCCCGCCGCCATGTCAGCTTGAAGGTGGTGTGGGCAATCGCCTGCACGCCTGCGGTCGGGCCGCGCTCGCCGATGGACTGATAGAGCGCTCCGCCGGTATCGCCGCTGATGGGATAGGTTTTTATCTGCTCGGCGGGTTTCCAGCTGGCCGTCTGTGCTGAAAGCGGAAGGGCGCTCAGCAATATCACGGCGGCGCTGGCGACGAGGGAAGAGGGAATGTTGGCGGGCACGCATCGATCCTTGGTGTTTGCGCGCCGAGGATAGGCGAGAGGCGGGCCGCTAGGCAAGGGCCGTGAGGGCATGTACCGGGGCATTTCACGCATGAAAACCCCCGCGACGATGCGCGGGGGGCCAAGCTTTGGACTGGAGGGGAGATCAGTCGTTCAGCTTGTTGTAGTCGAGCTTCGGTGCGTTTTGCAGCGCTTCCTTGGTGGTGTCGACATAGGCCTTCCAGGTGCCGTTGTCGTTGTGGACAGCGACGGAGGCCGGATCGAGCACCACATAGCTCTTGTCGATGCCGAGGAAGCCGCCGACGCTGGCGACAAGGCCGATCACCGATTTGCCATCGCCGATGACGACGTCCTCGATCTCACCGATGTTTTCGTTCTGGGCGTTATAGATATCCAGACCGTCCAGCTGGGAGGCGGTGAGATCGGTTTTCTGGACATTCACGAACTTCAGCGGGCCAGTGGCCTTGGTGCCCATGGTGATGCCCGGACCCGACAAAGTGGCATCGGCGCCGACAGCAGGGGCGGTGGTTGCCGTCTGTGCAAATGCCATAGAAGAAGAGAGCGCTGCTGCCGCAGCGAGTGCGATGACATTGATTTTCATGAAGTTTCTTCCCTTTGTATGCTGAACATTGCGTTCGGGGAAGAAACGGCGAGGGGCGGATTTGGTTCCGCGTGGGATGACATGAAAATTTGGTCTATGCTGACGCCGGGAGCGCGAGTGCAGTGAAATCGGGAGGATGTTATGGCAAAAAACACGATGGACAAAGATGCGGAGGAGACAGCACCTTCGGTCGTCATCGACCGCAAGATCGCGGAACTTGGCGACTGGCGGGGAGATACGCTCGCGCGCATCCGGGCGCTGATTAAAAGAGCCGATCCCGAGGTGACGGAAGAGGTGAAATGGCGCGGCGTTCCCGTCTGGGAGCATGCCGGCATCCTCTGCACCGGTGAAACCTACAAGAACACGGTGAAGATGACGTTTGCCAAGGGCGCATCGCTGGACGACCCGGCGGGCCTGTTCAATTCGAGCCTCGAGGGCAATACCCGACGGGCAATCGACTTTTACGAGGGCGATGTGGTGGACGAAGATGCGCTGGTGGCGCTGATCCGGGCTGCGGTGGCGTTGAATGTGGCGGGCAAGGCCGGGAAAAAGGGGACGAAGACTTAGGTCGGACGATCCGGGGGGGAGATTGGCGCCGATGCGTCAATCCTTCGCGACATCCGTTGTCTTGTCCCACTCTCCATCTACGAACTTCAGCGCGTCGATAATCGAAACTTTCCACACCGACCAGACATGATCACCGTCGGTCACCCGCAATTCGGATTTGCGATGGTCGGCCTGAAGCGTTTCGTGCAGGGCGATGGCGCCGCGCCAGAGGAAGAAGCCGTCGTCATCGCCGACCGTCAGATAGGTCGCGGGTAAATCCTCGCTTTCGGCAACGTGCTGCGCGACGAGGGTGAAGACGTTCTTTTCATTGAAAAGCCTCGCGTCGAAAGGCGTACCGAAAGCGCCGGAGAAATGATCGCCGGTGGAGGGCAGCACGATACCGCTGGTGACGGTGTTGCGGTCGACGCGATGGAAGAAGGCGCTGTCTTGAATGAGCTTGAGTTCGGCGGGTGTCTTGTCGAGATCGGAGGTCGGCACGTTCTGCCAGATTGCGCCGGACAGGCTGGCCACCGCGCCATAGAGGTCCTCGTGGCCATAGGCGAGATGCAATGCACCGAAACCGCCCATGGAGAGGCCGGCAATGGCCCGGCCTTCGCGATCCTTCCGCACCGGTAGCGTTTTTTCGACATGGTGGCGCAGGTCGCCGGTCAAGGCCGTTTCGTAATCGCCGGGACCGCCGACGGCGGCGGAATCCACGTACCAGCTGTTCTTGACGCCGGGCATGACGACGACCAGCGGGCGGATGGCGCCTGCCTCGATAAGTGTGTCCAGCGTCTTTTCGATATTGCCGAGATCGCGCCAACTGTTCTGGTCACCATCATGGCCATGCAGGAGGTAAAGTACCGGCCAGCCGTTTTCCGGCGGCGAGCCATCCGGGCGGTAGATGTTGACGGGAAGTGGCGCGTTCAGGGCGGCACTATGGAATGTGGCATCTTCGATCTGTCCGGCCAAGCTCGGGGTACAGGAGAGGAAAAGGCACAAGGCCGCCAGATGTCTGCGATGCATGTCGTGTCTCCGTGCTGCCAGCTCCTGGGCGATGAACGTCCATTGGAACTGCGAGTTCCGGAATACACAATGTTACGGCAATGTCATTCGAGCAAGTTGCGGGCAACGTGCCACGGCGCATCACGACGCAGCATTCAGGGGCAGAACATGCTGACATTGAGATTATCGCGTTTCGCGCGATCGCTTGTTTTGTTTCTGCTGCTCACCGGCTGCATGACCACGCCGATATCAAGCATTCCCAAACTGATGCGGCTTGATTTCCTGACGATGAATTTCGAGCATGTGCGCGTGGGGCTGCAACTTCCCACCTATCTTTCGCTGCGCACCGGTGATGCCGTGATGATTATCCGCAGCACGACCGATGGCGTCAAAGGCGAGACTGTCGATACATTCGGGCTGATTGAGGAGAATATGGACGACGCTGCCCGCGCACGGTTCAACGTGGAAAAACGGGCGGGATGGGCCGCGAGCGTGTGGAGAATAAAGCCCGATGATGTTTCAAGGCTGGCTCTGTTGCAGGAGAAGGTGCGCCGCTCGCGTATCGAAGGGCCGCGCATCCGGGGCAGTACGGAGATAGAGATATTGCGGGCCTGTATCGCGGGCGCCTTGCCGGCCGGGCCGATCTATTTCTCGACCTATATCAAGCCTGAGGAAAAAGAGGACTATATTCCCCTGTCCATAGATGCCGATCTGGTGAAGGTGTTTGGAGCGACCCAAGTTGCAGGGCGGATCAGCCGTTGCGAAGGCTGATTGCTGTTGCCGGAGCGCGTAAGCGCTCTGGCTTTGATTCGGGGCCATCCTGCTGCGGAACAACGCTAAAGCGGGGCGCTTGCCCGGCTTGTATTGTTGTTCGTCAGCGGCCGGGGCGGCCGGTCTTGCCCTTGGTACGGCTCTTGCGTTTCTCATCCGCCGGATCCTCATAGGAACCCGCGCCGACCTTGCCGCGCACGAGGGGTCTTGGATCGTCCTTGCCTCGCGGTTCCTCGGGTTTGCCGGGAACTGCACCGCGCACGGGCTTTTCGGTACGACCCACGGTCATCTCATCCAGCGTGTTCCTGCGGAACAGCGGCTTGCCCGCATCGGCGCCGGGACCCATTTCGTCGAGCGAGGGTTTGGCGAAGAGGGACTTTTCACCGGTAGCGGCACCGCCCTCTGTCCTGCCGGACATCTCCCCTTCAGAAGAAGAGATCGACAAGTGGCTGCGCCTGTTGTTTTTTCCACCGCCTTCGATGGCGCGGGCCTCTTCCTTCGCCATCGGGTCGTCCATCGTGGCGAGTTCGGCGGCCTTGAGGCGTTTGATTTCGTCGCGCAGGCGGGCGGCTTTTTCGAAGTCCAGATCGGCTGCGGCATCGCGCATGGATTTTTCCAGCGCGTTGAGATGGGACTGCAGATTGTTGCCGACGAGATGGCCGCCATCGGCGAAGCCTTTGCCGGAAGCGCCTGATATATCGGCCCTTACGTGATCCCGCTCATAAACTGAATCAAGAATATCCGAGATCTTCGCCTTGACCGATTCCGGCGTGATGCCGTGTTCGGCGTTATAGGCCACCTGCTTTTCGCGGCGGCGGGAGGTTTCCTCCATCGCCCGCTTCATCGAGCCGGTGATGTTGTCGGCATAGAGGATGACCTTGCCGTCGACGTTACGGGCGGCGCGGCCGATTGTCTGGATCAGTGAGGTTTCGGAGCGCAGGAAGCCTTCCTTGTCGGCATCGAGGATGGCGACGAAACCGCATTCGGGAATATCGAGACCTTCACGCAAGAGGTTGATACCAACAAGCACGTCGAAAGCGCCAAGGCGCAGGTCGCGGATGATCTCGATGCGTTCCAGCGTGTCGATATCCGAGTGCATGTAACGCACGCGCACGCCCTGTTCGTGCAGATATTCGGTCAGGTCCTCGGCCATGCGCTTGGTCAGCACGGTGCAGAGCGTGCGATAGCCCTTGGCGGCGGTCTCGCGGATTTCGCCGAGAACATCGTCCACCTGGCTGCGGGCGGAACGCACTTCCACCGGCGGATCGATGAGGCCGGTCGGGCGGATGACCTGTTCGGCAAAGACGCCGCCGGCCTGTTCCATCTCCCACGAGCCGGGGGTGGCCGAAACCGCGACTGTCAGCGGCCGCATCGCATCCCATTCCTCGAAGCGCAGCGGGCGGTTATCCATGCAGGAGGGCAGGCGGAAGCCGTATTCGGCCAGCGTCGCCTTACGCCTGAAGTCGCCGCGATACATGCCGCCGATCTGGCTGACCGAGACGTGGCTTTCGTCGATGAAAAGCAGCGCGTTATCGGGGATATATTCAAACAGCGTCGGCGGCGGTTCGCCGGGATTGCGGCCGGTGAGATAACGCGAATAGTTCTCGATGCCGGCGCAGGAGCCTGTCGCCTCCAGCATCTCGATGTCGTAGCGGGTGCGCTGCTCCAGTCGCTGGGCTTCCAGCAGGCGTCCAGCCTTCTCCAGTTCGGCGAGGCGGACCTTCAGCTCTTCCTTGATCGACTTGATCGCACCGTTGAGCGTCGGACGCGGGGTGACATAGTGCGAATTGGCGTAGATCTTGACGGATTGCAGGTCGCCGGTTTTCTGGCCGGTCAGCGGGTCGAATTCGGTGATGGAATCGATCTCGTCGCCGAACATCGAGATGCGCCATGCGGCATCCTCAAGGTGGGCGGGGAAAATTTCGATGGTATCACCGCGCACACGGAACGAACCGCGCTGGAAATCCATGTCGCGGCGCTTGTATTGCTGGGCGACGAGGTCGGCCAGAAGTTGGCGCTGATCCAGCCGGTCGCCCACCTGCATCTGGAAGGTCATGGCGGTGTAGGTTTCGACCGAGCCGATACCGTAGATGCAGGAGACCGAGGCGACGATGATGCAGTCGTCACGTTCCAAAAGCGAGCGGGTGGCGGAGTGGCGCATCCGGTCGATCTGCTCGTTGATCGAGGATTCCTTCTCGATGAAGGTGTCGGAGCGCGGCACATAGGCTTCGGGCTGGTAATAATCGTAGTAGGAGACGAAATATTCCACCGCATTGTCGGGGAAGAAGTTCTTGAACTCGGAATAGAGCTGCGCGGCCAGCGTCTTGTTGGGGGCAAGGATGACAGCGGGGCGCTGCGTCGCCTCGATCACCTTGGCCATGGTGAAGGTCTTGCCGGAGCCGGTGACGCCGAGCAGGACCTGACTGCGCTCGCCGGAATTGATGCCTTCCACGAGATCGGCGATAGCCGTCGGCTGGTCGCCGGCGGGCTGGTACTCCGAGTCCATGCGGATGGTAACGCCGCCTTCGGATTTCGGCGGACGGGCCGGCCGGTGCGGCGTCCACATCTTGCCGTCCTTGAACAGCGGATTGCCGCTCTCGATCAGTGCCGATAGTGCCTCGACCGTGGCGGTGACGGCACCCGGTGCGAGGTTGGCGGCCTCTTCCAGAGAAACGTCCATGCCTGCAACGGGGTTAAGACCGGCAGCGGCACGGGTTTTCGGATCGCTCGACGCGCCGATGGAAACGCCGCGCGAAGTTTTGGACGCGGTGGTGTTCTTGGCCGTCTTCGTGGCTGCCTTTTCCGCTTCCTTGCGGGCCTCGATCTCGATCTTCTTGCGGTGCTTGCCCGCTTTCGAGGCGACTTCGCGCTGGGTTTCCACCGAGCCCGCTTCGGCTTCCGCCTCAAGCTGCTTCACCCAGTCGGCGACGCTGCCGCTGAGCGGCGCGCCTTCGAACGACGATTGCGGGGCTTCCTCGAAGCCGGAATTCGAGGGCGCGGGATTTTTCGGTGATCTTGCCATGCGCGAAATATGGAGGGAGTCACGCGCAAAGGGAAGGGGAGGCTACGAAAAAATGAGTACAAAAAGGCAACGAAGCGCGGGGAACAAAATTTGGCCTGATACGTTGCATAGCGGCCGAATACAGTTTGATAGAAACCTGTTCCGTTTCATACGACGGTAAGTTAAAGCAAATACAAAAATAACGGTTGCGTTTTCAGACCGCCTTTTGTGACATCCCTCCCTTCATCTTCCAGGAACAATCATGCCGTTCTCGATCAGCCCTGCCCACATCTGGCCTGTCCTGATGCTCGTCCTTTCCAATGTTTTCATGACCTTCGCCTGGTACGGGCATCTCAAGCACAAGGGCAGCGCGCTGTTCCTGGCGATTGTCGCAAGCTGGGGTATTGCCTTCTTCGAATATGTTCTCGCCGTTCCCGCAAACCGCATGGGCTCGGAGGTCTATTCGACGGCACAGCTCAAGACCATTCAGGAAGTCATCACGCTCGCGGTCTTTGCGCTGTTCTCGGTCTTCTGGCTGAAGGAAAGCATCACGATCAACCATGTGATCGGTTTTGCGCTCATCGCTTTCGGCGCGTCCTTCATCTTCCGGTCCTGAACCCCGAAAGAATGAGACCGCGCGTAGCCGACCAATCGCAACAGAAGGTGATGTATCGATGAAAATACGGCCTGCAAAAGTTGGCGATGCGGCGGGAATGGCGGCGGTTCAGAACGAGATATTCTCGGCCGGCCTTCGAAAAGCACCGACAGACGTTGCCACGGTGCTGGAGAACTATATCCAGCATGCGGACCGCATCGAGTGTTCGGTCGCCGAGGACGAGGATGGACGCATTCTTGGGTTCCAGTCGCTGCGTTATGCGCAGGCGGACAATCCCTACGGCGTGGCGGAAGGCTGGGGCATTATCGGCACCCATGTCAGCCCCCACGCGGCGCGAAGGGGTGTCGGCTCCGCCCTCTTCGCCGCCACGCGACAAGCGGCTGTGGATCGCGGCCTCAAAAATATCGATGCCAGCATCGGCGCGGACAACGCACTCGGGCAAAGCTATTATGAAGCCATGGGCTTCAGCACCTATCGCCAGCCGGAGGGGTTAGTCTGCAAGGTTTACCGGCTGGACTAGACGCCGCTTCCTTGCGGATCCGTGCCGGCTTGGCGGTCAGCTACGCTGATCGTTTCCGGAGTAATCCAGCCGCGCCTTGCAGATGCGGACATGGTTCTCGTCTGCCCATTGCACCAGCAATTGCATCGGCACCAGGAACGAGCGTCCAAGATTGGTCAGTTCGTATTCCACGCGCGGCGGCACCTGCGCATAAAGCGTGCGGCGAATGAAACCGTCTTCCTCAAGCCGCTTCAACGTGCGCGACAACATCTGCTTGGAAATATCGTCGATCTTGCGATTCAATTCGTTGAAACGCAGCATGCCGCCCTGAAGCGCTTCCAGAACCAGCAGGCTCCATTGATCGCCGATGCGATCCAGCACATCGCGGATGGGGCAGGGCTGGTCGAAGACGAAGATTTCTTTGGTTTGCATATCTGGCATTTGCCTCGCCTTTTCCATTTTCTTACCCCTTTAGGTCATCGCCGTGTGACCTGATCAGCGGCGGCTGACTTCTTGCGGCCGGGGTTGCGATATCATAGCTTTCATTACCGGTCTATTATTTAGACCGGTAACGATACCGACAAAGGAAGAAGCCATGGCTAAAATCGCGCTCATCGGAGCCTCCGGCAATGCCGGATCCCGTATTCTGAAGGAGCTTTCCGACCGGGGCCACAAGGTGACGGCGATCGCCCGCAGCCCTGAAAAGATCGCCAGCCTGCCGAACGTGGTGGCAAAACAGGGCGATGTTTTCGATCAGGCAGGGCTTTCGGAGCTGCTTAAAGGTCACGATGCCGTGATCAGTGCGGTGCACTTCACTGCCAGTGATCCCGTCACGCTGATCGAGGCCGTGCGTGCCTCCGGCGTTCCCCGTTACCTCGTGGTGGGTGGTGCCGGCAGCCTTGAAATAGCACCGGGCCAGCGCGTGGTCGACCTGCCGGATTTCCCGGCCGCCTACAAGGCCGAAGCGACCAAGGGCGCGGAATTTCTGGACCGCCTGAGAGGGGAAAAACAGCTCGACTGGACATTCCTGTCGCCATCGGCCGAATTTGTGCCGGGGGAAAGAACCGGCAAATTCCGTCTCGGCAAGGATGGTCTTCTCAGCAATACCGAAGGCAGCCGCATTTCCTTTGAGGACTACGCCATCGCGCTTGTCGATGAAATCGAGAAGCCGCAGCATTCCCGCCAGCGTTTCACCGTCGGTTATTGAGAGGTATCACCCATGAATTTCGTAACACGTCGTCTTGCCATCGCCGTTCTCGCACTTGCACCTACTCTGGTGGCCGCGCCGGTTCTGGCGGAAACCGCAAAACGCGATCTGGCTCAGGAAGAAGCCAATCGCAAGCTGGTGATCGAGTTTTACGACACCGTCTTCAACAAGCACGAGGTGGAAAAGGGGGCTGCGGTCATCGTCGACAGCTACAAGCAGCACAATCCGATGGTGCCTGACGGCAAGAAGCCGTTCGTCGACTACTTCACCGGCTTCTTCAAGGAAAACCCGCAGGCGAAATCCCGGATCGTGCGCAGCGCCACGGATGGCGATCTGGTTTATCTGCACATCCATTCCACGGATAAAGAGGGTGCTCGCGGAGCCGCCATCGTCGATATCTTCAGGGTCACCGACGGCAAGATTACCGAACATTGGGACGTGATCCAGCCGGTTCCGGAAACGGCGGCCAACAACAATACGATGTTCTAAGGCAGGCTTCTGCCAAAACGCCCGGAAATCAGAAGACCACGGCCGGGGGATATTCTCCCGGCCGTGTTTTTTTGTCAGGCCGCGCCTCGCCTCTGGCGGGACTGCACGATCAGATCCAGAACAAGCATGACCAGCAGGCTTGCGCCAACCAGCGGGAACAGTATGCCGCCGATGGCGAGCAGGGCCAGCAGGGCGCGCAAGACTCGTTTATCCTGCGGCAATGGTGGCACGCCGAGCGAACCTCTGGGGCGTCGTTTCCACCACATGATGCCGGCGGAAACGGCAAGCAGGACGATGCCGACACAGGCTGCCAGCAACACGATCTGGTTGGCGAGGCCGAATTGCTGGCCCATATGCACGTTGATCCCCCATTCCAGCGCCTTTCCAAGCGGACCGTAATCGGCATAGCTCATGTCGATCAGCGGTTTGCCGCTATATTGATCGAGGTGGATGACGCGCTGTTTCGCTAGATCGTCGGGATAGACGGTGCCGCTATAGACGCCCGTCGGTTTGGTCGGCAGCGTGACGGCATAACCAGCGGCAAGACCGAGCCCGTCGAAACGCGCGATGGCCGCATCTATTCCGATTGGTTCCCCGGTGGTGGATGCGGTGGATTCCGGGACTTTCGCCTGCTCCAGCGACCAGCTGGTTTTGGCTAAGTGGTCGAGATGTTCGCCCGACATCGGAACATCGGTACGCACACCTGCCGGATATCCGAAATTGCTGCCGTTTGCCCATTCGTTGACCTTGGCGCCCCACACGCCCGACCAGGGCATTCCGGTGACTGCGAGGAATACGATGAAAAAGCCGACGAAAATGCCGGTGACGGCATGGGTATCGCGCCAGAAGACCCGCTTTTTCGGCGTGCCACGCACGGTCAAGACACCGCCGCTCTGCTTTCGCGGCCACCACAGATAGATGCCGGTGGCGACGAGCAGGATGGACCAGCCCGCGGTGATCTCGATCAGATAGCGGGTATAGGTACCGAAATATTTCAGGCTGTGGATGTAGCGGATCGTCCACATGACGGTGCCGCGATCCGGCAGGGAACCGGCAACCTGCCCGGTATAGGTGTTGACGTAGACGGCGCGTTTCCCATCGGCGGTACTGACGATAACTTCCGTCGAGGCGCCCGGATCGCTTGGCGTAGTGTATTTCACCGCAGTGCCGGGCACGGCCGCAACCGCTGCGGCGAGAATATCGGAGGGAAGTGCTTTCGGCACGTTCTGCACCACTTCGATGCGCTTCAGGTCCGAATGAATGAGATTGTCGAATTCGTCCCGGAAGAGATAGAGCGCGCCGGTGATGGCCAGCGATATCAGAAAGGGCAGTACAAAAAGGCCGGCGTAGAAGTGCCAGCGCCATACGGCGCGATACAGGTTGACGGACGAGGATTGCGCAGGCGCGCTCTCGCCCTCGAAAGAGGTCGTAACGGACATGGATGTCTCCGCAGAAAAGTTGATTTTCCGGCAGGGCCGGATCGCTCTTCAAATTTGCAGAGAGGGAGGCGGGGCGCGTGGGCGCGATTCCAGATTGGGTGGCGGCGGCGGCAATGCCGTGTCGCGGTCCAGAAAGTCGACTTCGACCGCCGGGACGATCCTGTCCGCGCGCTCAAAGGGAGTGACTGGGAGAGCGGCGATGGTGGTGGATGCCAGACGGCAGAGCGTGCCGCAGCAATTGTCGGCGAGCTTGCCGGCAGGGTTGGAGGCCGGGTTCTGTTTGCCCGAACCGCCTTCCGGCATGTGGCTGGAACAGATGATCTCACCGGTCGCCAGCGCGGCTGAGGCCATATTGCCGCTGGTCAGGCCATTCACGAGGCCTTGCAGCAGAAAAAGCAGGACCGCCAGCGTGGCGATGGCGCCAGCCGAACTTCTGTCCCGCATTATCCTGCGAATGAATCCCATTCCAGCGAAATGCCATATTTATTGGGCCGTGTCACCGCGACATGATGGCGAAAGACGCGGCCTGTTTTCCTTTGTCATCCGGCATCGGAATGACGTTGTTCAGGCCAGCAGGTCGTAGGTGCGGAATATCCAGGCGATCTGGTAGATCAGCGCAAAAACCACCAGGAACCTGTGAAAGCGGCGATTGCTGATGAAAGCCGCCAGCGTGAACAGAATGACGTAAATAGCTGTACGGATGAGATATTCGGCGCCCAGCGAAGAGAGGTAATCCTGTCCTTTCAGCAGCGTATCGCCGACATCGGTGACGAAAAGTGCGGCCAGAAACGCGAAGAACCAGCTTTTGCGCGAAAAGAAATAGTCCTCGTATCCCTTGTATTCCTTCATGTCCGTGGGGAACAGCAGCACGCACAGGAAATAGAACAGCGAGCAGAACAGGATGAGGAACAGGAACGCGCCGAAGCCGAGGGTGTGGCCGGTGGCGGAAAGCCGATGTTCCCACCACCAGAAATGCACCAGCATCAGAAACAGGAACGCCACCCAGCCGATATGCAGCAGATAGATACGTTCTTTTTTGGGATGCTGCACGAAACCGGCAAGGCCGGTCAGCAGGCGTGCAAGGCTGAGGCCGACCACCATGCCCATAACGGCACGGATATGCGAATAGGCTTCCGCGGCGTTGACGGCGGCCTCCATCGCACCTACTCCGCCGGAGGAATGGGCGTCGGTTGCCCGTTTTCGTCCATCGCCACCATGATGAAGGTTCCGGCGGTGACTTTTTCCAGCTTGTCGTAACGGGAGCGCTGCGCCCAGGCCTCGACCGTCAGCGTGATGGAGGTGCGGCCGAGCCGGGCGATATCGGTGTAGATGGACAGCGTGTCGCCGATCTTCACCGGCAACTCGAAAGCCATTTCCTTGACCGCCGCAGTGACCACGCGACAGCGAGACCGCTCCGCGGCGCGGATGCCGCTGGCCAAGTCCATCTGGGACATGACCCAGCCGCCGAAAATATCACCGGCCGGATTGGCGTCGGCCGGCATTGCGAGCGTCCGCAGCGTCAGCTCGCCGGTCGGTTTGATGGGCAGGTCGGTCATGTCGAGATTTGCTCCTTGCGAATGTCAAAGGCGCAGCATGCGTTGCGCTTTGTGATTTCGCAAGGAAGGGTAAGCTTCAGGACGACGCTTTGCCCAGAAATTGCTGCGTTGCATAAAGGGCGATGGCTGCCGCATTCGATACGTTGAGCGATTTGATCTCGCCCGGCATATCGAGACGGGCGAGCGCCGAAACGGTTTCGCGGGTCTTCTGGCGCAGCCCCTTGCCTTCGGCTCCCAGCACTAGGGCGATCTTTGCGCCGGTGAAGGTTTGCTCGATGGGGGCGGGGCCTTCCGAATCCAGACCGACCGAGAAGAAGCCAAGCTTGTGCAGCTCGCCCAATGTATCGGCAAGGTTGGTGATCTGGATATAGGGAATGAGTTCCAGTGCGCCGGACGCAGACTTCGCAAGCACGCCTGACTCCGTCGGGCTATGGCGAATGGTGGTGATGACGGCGCCGGCGTTGAAGGCGACCGCCGAGCGCATGATGGCGCCGACATTGTGCGGGTCGGTAACCTGATCGAGCACGAGGATCAGCGGGCTTTTCTTCAGCGCGTCGAGTTTCTTGACCGGAAGCGGCCTGGTTTCCAGCATCACGCCTTGATGGATCGCCTCGGGGCCGAGCACCTTGTCGATATCCTGCGGTGAGACAATCTCTACCGGGAAGGGCTGCGCATCCGCTTCGCCGATATCCAGACGCGCAAAGGCATTCAGGGTAACCGACAGCTTGATGAGTTGCCGTTCGGGGTTGGAAAGCGCCGCACGCACGGTATGCAGGCCGTAAAGATGGACCTGATCCGGCGCAAGCTGCGGCGGCTTCCAGTCTTCCGCGCCACGATTCCGGCGCTTCGGCTGCTGCGGGGTCGGAATTTCGCCCCTCTCGCGTTTGGCATCGCGCACGGCACGGCGAAGGGTGGCGTAGTGTGTGTCGCGGGTGGATTTGTCGTTTGGATCGTCTTTGCTCATGGCGCCTTATATCTCCGGGACGCGACGCACACCAGCCCCCGCGATAATCCACAGGCCTGCAAAGAGGTTTGAATTTTTTCCCGAAAATTCGTGAAACGGCGTGTTGACAGAAGCGAACGAGGCCGTCATATACGCGCCACAGACGACGCAACGGCGCTTCGCCGCAGCGAAATCTGAAGAGCTTGGTCGCTCGATCCTAGCAGAACGCTGGAGGGATGCCCGAGTGGTTAAAGGGGACGGACTGTAAATCCGTTGGCTACGCCTACGTTGGTTCAAATCCAACTCCCTCCACCATTCTGCACGGATCGAAATCACCACCGCGGGTATAGCTCAATGGTAGAGCAGCAGCCTTCCAAGCTGAATACGCGGGTTCGATTCCCGCTACCCGCTCCAGCTTGCCTGCAGAGCCTTAGCCGTTTTTCCATTGAAAATTCAAAAAGTTTTGCACCTATGTTCGCGTTCTGGCGTCATTTGGCTGCGTGATCATTTCGCTCTCGGCCCCTGTAACGGCGAATGATTCTTTCAACCGTCTCTGCTTGCCATGCCCTCATTTCCGCGCTGACGGACTTCAGGTCAAGAACGCTGGCTGACAGGGCGGCTTTCCTGAGCCGCCCCTCTGCTTATACGCTCCGAACGCGCTCTACTGGTCGAGCCTGTCGATGATCTGCATCAGAATATCGGCGCAGGCTTTCATCGGTTCGTCATCTGCACATTTGACGTCGACCTTTACCTCACCTTCTTCGATGTGGAAGTGAGCGCCCTTGGGTGGTGGCGGAGGCGGCGGCATCCTGCCATGCGGCTCGTCTTCCTCAGGTCCCCTTGGTTTCGGTGGTGGCGGCGGCGGTGTATCGGGTCGCTTGTCGGCTTCAGCGGTGCCTGCGGGAGGAGGCGGAGCGGGCGGCTGTTGCGCATAGGTTTGGCCTGCGATCATGAGAAGCACAGTGCCGGCAAGAAGAACGTGTTTCATAAGAAATGCCTTTCGGTTGAAGACAGGATTGAAACGGCGCAGCCTGCGAGAAGTTGCCATTCGCGCGAGGTATTTCGGCAGACGACGAACTTTGCATTCAGGTGCGAAGGGTAACACCTCCCATTGTTTGCAATTGAGGTCGGGAGCTGCCCGTGGTTCCATGCTGCGTGCGTAGCTGATTCCTCCCCGTCGATACCAAGTTGTGATCCGAGAGGCCCATGTCGATTTCAGATACGATATTCCGCCCTTTCGAGACGCTGATACGGCCGCTCGACATTCCCTTCCGGCCGCTGCCGTCGAAAGGCCCGGTCGCGGTGCTGCTGCATTTCATTTCGATGTTTCGCGGCGTTCTCATCGCTCTCGCTTTGTCGTCCATGGCCGTGGAGGCCATCAATCTGTCGATCATCTGGGGATTGTCCGTTATCGTCGATGGCGTGACCGCGCAGGGAGCGGAGGCATTTCTGCGCAACGAATGGCTGCTGCTCGCAATCCTCGGCGTGCTGATCTTCCCGGCCATGCCGATCGCGTCGTTTCTTCTCAACACCCTGAACTCGCATACGCTCGGCATCGCGATGCCGGTTGCCATCCAGTGGCAGGGCCACAAGGCGGTGGAGCGGCAGGACCTTGCATTTTTCCATGAGCTTTATGCCGGACAGGTGGCCTCGCGCCTCTCGCAGGTGTCGTCGGCCGTTCAGCAGCAGATCATCAACGCGTTTCAACTCGGACCGCGCTTCCTGCTGCAAATGGTCGGTTCACTTGTCCTGTTATGGACGCTGTCCTGGCAGCTCGCGTTGCCGGTGTTGATCTGGATCGTGCTGAACGTGATTCTCGCCGTCAAACTGGCGCCTGTCTTCACGGAGCGGTCGCGGCGGTCGGCAAAACAGCGAAGCCTTGTCTCCGGTGCGATCACCGATCTCTACAGCAATATGCAGATGATCAAGCAGTTCGCCGCCGAAGACAGCGAGGCCGGAGCTATCCGTCGTATCCTGAACAAATCCGTCCACACCCAGCATAGGGAACAGCGAGTCTACCGCATGTCGGAACTGGTCGTCGTTGCGCTCAACATGGCGCTGTGGCTGGCGATCCTGTCGGTGGGTTTTTCCGGTCTGGTGAAGGGCTTCATCACGGTCGGGGAATTTGTCGGTGCCGTCTATATTCTGCAACGGCTCTCCGGGCACACATTCACCTTTTTGCAGATGGGCCAGCAGATATTTCAGGCGATAGGCACAATCAAGGACGCTATGCCTGTCATGACGACGCCGCCGACCATTACCGACAAGGCGGATGCCACCGAGCTGACCGTTTCGCGTGGAGAAATACATTTCGACAATATCCGCTTCGCCTACAAGTCCGGCAAACCGGTGGTGGATGATCTGTCGCTCACCGTCAGGGCAGGGGAGAAGGTCGGGCTTGTGGGCTTGTCGGGCGCGGGAAAGACGACGCTGGTCAACCTGCTCCTGCGTTTCTACGACATTCAGGATGGCGCCATTCGCGTCGACGGTCAGGATATTCGCGATGTCACGCAGGCGAGCCTGCGCCGCAATATCGGGGTGATTGCCCAGGATGTCGCGCTGCTGCATCGCTCCGTTGGCGACAATATCCGCTACGGGCGGCCGGAGGCGACTGAGGAAGACATAGAGCAGGTGTCGAAAGTGGCGAAGGCCGACGCCTTCATTGCCGATCTCGCCGACAGCGAAGGGCGAAGGGGATACCAGGCCTTTGTCGGAGATCGCGGCATCAAACTCTCGGGCGGACAACGCCAGCGTGTTGCCATTGCGCGCGTGCTGTTGAAAGACGCACCCATCCTGATACTCGACGAGGCCACGTCCGCTTTGGACAGCGAATCCGAGGCGGCCATTCAGGACAAGCTCAACCTTGTGATGGAGGGCAAAACGGTGATCGCGATCGCACACCGGCTTTCCACGATTGCCAGAATGGACCGGATCATCGTGCTGGATCACGGCCGGATCATTGAGGAGGGACGGCCGGAGGAACTGGTCGAACGGGGCGGATTATTCGCGCGGCTCTGGAAACGCCAGACAGGAGGCTTTATTCCGGAAGACGAGTGATCAGGCGAATATTTTCATCCGCGCCTCGATTAAAGCCTTAGCCGCCTTATGTTGCAATGCGTTCAAACCCTTGGTCCTTATCGCACTGCTCGTTGACAAGCGGAAAGTCCGGTCGGATAGTCTGCTGGCAATCATGCAAACGGGAGTCTTCAATGATTAACAAGGTTGTAATTCTCTCATCCTTAGCGCTGCTCGCATCGGCGGCGTTTGTCTCCCCCGCAGCCGCACTCACCATGAAAGAGTGCAGCGTGAAGTACCAGGCGGCGAAAACCGACGGGTCCGCGAAGGACGTCAAGTGGAATGACTATCGCGCCAAGTTCTGCGGTAGCGATGCAGCTGCCGAAAGTGCTGCCGACGACAAGCAAGTCGCGGCCACTACCGACAAAGAACCCGCGAAAGCAACGATGAAAGCCCCGAAGGGCGTCGTTTTTCCGAGTGCTGTCGATAAGAAATATTCAAGCGAGACTCCTGGCAAGGCCCGCCTGAAGACCTGCGTCGACTCCTATCATAAAAACAAGGATGACGGCACGCTCGGCGATCTGAAGTGGATTCAGAAGGGCGGCGGTTACTGGAGCCTGTGCAACACTGCGTTGAAGAGCTGAGGCGATTTTTTGGGGCGGCGGCTGATCGCCGTTGCCCCAACAACGGTGCGTCATCCGCAACCATATCGGAAGGCACGACGTGTCGATTCGGCCAGCCGGAACGTGTTTGAATCACGTCCAGGAAGGACGTGAGGCGTTTTTGTGTGCTCTGCAAATCCATCGGCGGCTTATGTTCGGCGCGGTCCGGCAACCCCGTTTTCGGGCGGGTAAAATCTGCGAATGGTTTGCGATTCGGCATCTTGATAGAAAGAGTTGATCTTGCGGTTCGATCCGCATCCAGCAATCAAACGGTTATGGCCTTCCCGTGGTGGCCGGCCGGTAATGTGGGCGGATGACCAGACGATTTCGAAACTACCTCGCCATACTCGCCATATCATTGCTGATGTGGACGATGGTCCTTGGCATCATTTATTGGCTGTTTCGATAGGCATTGCTGCAGCTTTAGGGCCGAGATGAATATGCGGTGACGCATATTGGGCGGCATAACCGCGAGATGCAGCTGATATTCCTGCGAATTTCATATGTTTAGGGCGGCGGTCCTGAAGGGGCGGCGGCAGGGCGGTTTTAGGAAACCTTGCCATGCCGCCGTTCAGCGTTGGATTGCGCGCAGCGCGTTCAGCCTAGAACGAGCGCTGTCAAAAGTGCCAGCAGGATGAGAGAGCTTGCAACAGCGCCCAGCTTCATCCGGCGAAGGCGGCGGGTACGACCGCCGCTCCAGTCATAAGCCATTGGCAGCTTTACCTTTCTTTTTATTTTTATGACTTATTAACTAGCTCACTAGGCTTGCCTGTGGCTTACCTCAATTGCCAAAACCCACAGGCGAAAAATCACGATTTCCCTGTCTTATCCGAATGTTGCAGCGGGGGCCGCGCCTGATTCCCCTGTGCGCCGATCCCGTATTGCGGGCGCGTCTGCGGTGCTGCGCGGGCGAGGGACTGTGATGCCCGCATGTAAAAAAAAAGGCCCGGAAACTTTCGTTTCCAGGCCTTTCGGGAAGGGAATACGGCAGTCGGTCTTAGCCGAAATAGGGCTTGATGTAGGGCAGGACTTCGATCACGCCGTGGTAAAGCATGTTGAGCGCCACATAGATGATGACCATCAGGCCGAGATAGGAAATCCAGCGATAGCGGTGCAGCAGCTTGGCGACGTAATTGGCGGCCAATCCCATAAGAGCGATCGAAACGACGAGGCCGATGATCAGCACCGTTACATGATCCTGCGCGGCGCCGGCGACGGCAAGGACGTTATCCAGCGACATGGACACATCGGCGATGACGATCTGGGTCGCGGCCTGAAAGAAGGTCTTGTGACCCTTGGTGAGGTCAGCTTCTTCGTCCGTTACCTCGTCTTCGATAGAACCAGCTGCTTCGCGCAGTTCGGACCACATCTTCCAGCACACCCAGGCAAGCAGAAGCCCGCCGAACAGTTGCAGTCCGACGATGGAAAGAAGCTGCACGGTGACGGCGGCAAAACCGATACGCAGAACGGTGGCGGCGATGATGCCGACCAGGATCGCCTTGCGGCGAAGATGGGCGGGAAGGCCTGCGGCGGCAAGGCCGATGACGATGGCATTGTCACCTGCGAGAACAAGATCGATCGCGATGACTTGCATGAATGCCGTAAAGCCGGCGGCTGTGAAGATTTCCATGGAATGGTCCTGAAGCGGATATAAAGGTCGCGCGGGAGAGCGCGGCTGATCAATATGTGGCATGTGGTGGTGCGCCCGGCGCATCGTCCCGCTCGCCCGTCTCCCCCCGGCGATGAAATTTCCTTAAGCCATGATGCCGGTCGAGGTAAAGAAGTTGTGATGAAGAAAAAGCTTGTTAAGTGATCCGATTGTGCGAATAGGGGGACAAGGGCAGGGGGCCGTCCGTGTGTCTTCCCACCCGTCCGCCGAAAGGCTGGACCGGCTTTGAATATCGCAAGAAACACCCCATATAGGCGCCTTGAGGCACGCTATGAGCGTGCGCGACTGCGCTTTAACAATTAAGTCTTGCGCATTCGCTTACAAAGCCTTAAACGGCGACACCAAACCGGTTCGCCGGGAAAACTACTTCACGTTCACAGGAAGCAATTCACATGGCAAAGAGCAAGTTTGAGCGCAATAAGCCGCACGTCAACATTGGCACGATCGGTCACGTCGACCACGGCAAGNCCGCAGACCCGCGAGCACATCCTGCTCGCTCGCCAGGTTGGCGTTCCGGCAATCGTCGTGTTCCTCAACAAGGTCGACCAGGTTGACGACGCCGAGCTTCTCGAGCTCGTTGAACTGGAAGTTCGCGAACTTCTGTCGTCCTACGACTTCCCGGGCGACGATATCCCGATCGTCAAGGGTTCGGCACTTGCCGCTCTTGAAGATTCCGACAAGAAGATCGGTGAAGACGCAATCCGCGAGCTGATGGCTGCTGTTGACGCCTACATCCCGACGCCTGAGCGTCCGATCGACCAGCCGTTCCTGATGCCGATCGAAGACGTGTTCTCGATCTCTGGCCGTGGTACGGTTGTGACGGGTCGCGTTGAGCGCGGTATCGTCAAGGTTGGTGAAGAAGTCGAGATCGTCGGCATTCGTCCGACCTCGAAGACGACGGTTACCGGCGTTGAAATGTTCCGCAAGCTGCTCGACCAGGGCCAGGCCGGCGACAACATCGGTGCGCTGGTTCGCGGCGTTACTCGTGACGGCGTTGAGCGTGGTCAGATCCTGTGCAAGCCGGGTTCGGTCAAGCCGCACAAGAAGTTCATGGCAGAAGCCTACATCCTGACGAAGGAAGAAGGCGGCCGTCATACGCCGTTCTTCACGAACTACCGTCCGCAGTTCTACTTCCGTACGACTGACGTGACCGGCATCGTGTCGCTTCCTGAAGGCACGGAAATGGTTATGCCTGGCGACAACGTCACGGTTGAAGTCGAGCTGATCGTTCCGATCGCGATGGAAGAAAAACTGCGCTTCGCTATCCGCGAAGGCGGCCGTACCGTCGGCGCCGGCATCGTGGCCTCGATCGTCGAGTAATTTCAAACCCGCAAGGGCTTGAGAAAAACCCCGCTGGAGACAGCGGGGTTTTTTGTTGCGTGAAAAGGCTCAGCAGTCGATCCGTACGATGTCGCCGTCGTTCAGATGGAAGAACGCGTCCTGTGGCACATCGAGGCGCAGCGCTACCTCTTTCGAAAGGTTGGCATAAACGCCGCGCAATATGCGGCTCGTTATGCCGTGGCAGATGACGATCGCATCGCGGGCCTGCCTTTGCCTGATCGTCTCCAGACTGCGGGCCACACGGCCCATCATTCTTTCGAAGGTTTCGCCACCGGGTGCGTGAAAAAACCATTCGTGCGGATCCAGCCCGTCGCGCATGCCGGGATATTCCTGATCGATCTCGTAATCCGTCAGGCCGTCCCATGCGCCCATGCCGATTTCCATCAGGCCGGGATCGAGGGTGATGCCGTCGATCATGCCGATCTCGCCCGCGACGATCTCGCAGGTCTGCCTTGCCCGCCCGAGCGGACTTGAGAAAATATGCACCTCATCGGTTCTGGTCAGCGCGGCGAGTCTCTGTCCCATGCGCATCGCCTGTTGCCGCCCAAGTTCCGTCAGGGGCGAATCGACCTGGCCTTGCCAGCGGCGGGCGGCGTTAAATTCGGTCTGGCCGTGGCGGACGAGATAAATACTCATGGGCTTTCCTGCAAAGTGTGTGTGGAAGATCAAGGAAATAAGGAGTGTGCGGTGGCGCGGCAGGCGTGGTGTCGGCGTATTTTGCCAGACTATGTGAAAAAACAAAAAACAGACTTGCCATTCTTTTCCGTGCGCCTTAAAGGAACGCATACCGAAGCGGCCAAGTGATTTTCTTGGTCGGCTACGGTGTTAAAGGGGTATAGCTCAGTTGGTAGAGCGGCGGTCTCCAAAACCGCAGGTCGTAAGTTCGAGCCTTACTGCCCCTGCCACTTTCCATTCGCAAGCGCGGTCATCGCTGCATGGCAGATGGGTGCCGGTTTTCCGGCGAATTTCGCCGAATGTCGATTTCCTCTTGTTAAAAGGGGAATCGGTGTTTATGTAAGGTCAAAACAGACACGCGGTGCGTGGGGCTGATTAGTTCGGCTTTACGCGCCGTAATTGCGTGGGCAGTCAATGGCATCCAAAACCAATCCGTTTACGTTTCTGCAGCAGGTTCGCGCCGAAGCGTCTAAAATCACATGGCCGTCTCGCCGCGAGACCATGATTTCGACGGCAATGGTGCTGGTGATGGTCATTTTTGCGGCTCTGTTCTTCTTTGCTGCTGACCAGCTCATCGGCTGGGTGCTTAGCCTCGTGCTGAACGTCGGCCGGTAACGGATTGAACGGAGAATAAAAAAATGGCAGCGCGCTGGTATATCGTTCACGCATATTCGAATTTCGAAAAGAAGGTCGCTGAGTCGATCGAAGAGAAGGCCCGTCAGAAGGGTCTTTCTCATCTTTTCGAGAAAATCCTCGTGCCGACCGAAAAGGTTGTCGAGGTGCGTCGTGGCCGTAAGGTCGACAGCGAGCGCAAGTTCTTTCCGGGTTACGTGCTGGTGCGCGCCAACCTGACGGATGAGGCCTATCACCTCATCAAGAACACGCCGAAGGTGACCGGCTTCCTCGGTTCGGACAATAAGCCTGTTCCGATTCCGGATTATGAAGCCGATCGTATTCTCGGTCAGGTTCAGGAAGGTGTCGAGCGTCCGAAGTCTTCGGTTTCGTTCGAGATCGGCGAACAGGTTCGCGTTTCCGATGGTCCGTTCGCGTCGTTCAACGGCGTTGTTCAGGATGTCGACGAAGAGCGTTCGCGCCTGAAGGTGGAAGTTTCGATTTTCGGCCGCGCTACGCCGGTCGAGCTGGAATACAGTCAGGTCGAGAAGGTCTGACTGGAGGGGTGAGACCCCAATCGCGTGGAAGGCAAACGGGCTCCCATAGCCGGGGCAGGGCGCCGCACCACGCAACCGCAGCCGCCGGAGAGATCCGGCCCAAGAGAGACCGGGAAACCGGTTTGAATTGAAAGGCAGAGAGAAATGGCTAAGAAAGTTATGGGCCAGCTCAAGCTGCAGGTGAAGGCAGGGTCGGCTAATCCGTCCCCGCCGATCGGTCCTGCACTTGGTCAGCGTGGCATCAACATCATGGAATTCTGCAAGGCGTTCAATGCCGCCACGCAGGAAATGGAAAAGGGTATGCCGATCCCGGTCGTCATCACCTATTACCAGGACAAGTCCTTCACCTTCGTCATGAAGCAGCCGCCGATGACCTATTGGCTGAAGAAGGAAGCAAAGATCACCGCTGGCTCCAAGACGCCCGGCAAGGGTGCTTCGGTTGGTTCCATCACTAAGGCTCAGGTCAAGACGATCGCTGAAGCCAAGATGAAGGATCTGAATGCTGCCGATATCGAAGGCGCAATGGCAATGGTTGAGGGCTCTGCCCGCGCCATGGGCCTGGAAGTGGTAGGTTGATCATGGCCAAGGTAGCAAAGCGTATTCAGAAGATCCGCGAAGGCGTGGATCCCAACAAGCTCTACGTTCTCACCGACGCCATTTCGATGGTCAAGGAACGTGCAATCGCCAAGTTCGACGAAACCGTTGAAGTTTCGATGAACCTCGGCGTTGACCCGCGTCATGCGGACCAGATGGTTCGTGGCGTTGTCAACCTGCCGAACGGCACGGGCCGTGACGTTCGCGTCGCCGTTTTCGCCCGTGGCGCCAAGGCTGATGAAGCCACGGCTGCTGGCGCTGACGTTGTTGGTGCGGAAGAACTGGTTGAAATCGTTCAGGGCGGCAAGATCGACTTCGATCGTTGCATCGCGACCCCGGACATGATGCCGCTCGTCGGCCGTCTCGGCAAGGTACTCGGCCCGCGTGGCATGATGCCGAACCCGAAGGTCGGTACGGTGACGATGGATGTTGCCGGCGCCGTCAAGGCGTCCAAGGGCGGCGCTGTTGAATTCCGCGTCGAAAAGGCCGGTATCGTACACGCTGGCATTGGCAAAGCTTCGTTCGACGCCAAGGCTCTTGAAGAAAACATCAAGGCTTTCGCCGATGCGGTCATCAAGGCAAAGCCGACGGGTGCCAAGGGCAACTACGTCAAGCGCGTTGCCATTTCCTCGACCATGGGTCCGGGCGTCAAGATCGACCCTTCGTCGGTTTCGGCTTAATCAATTCTCGCGCTTCCTTGGGGGAGTGTGAATAAAAGAATTTCCGGCTCTCAGGGAGCCGGAGATTTCCGGGGAAACCCGGAACTCCTGTCCGAGATTGCGGGTGGCCATGTCCTTCGGGGTTTGGCCTTAATCATTCAACCTGCATGAGACGGGTGAGGCTGGATTTGAGGCATCGCAGATGCCTGACTATCCGGTTCGAACCTGGTGTGCCTGTGCCTGAAGCCGTTTGCGGCGACAGAGCGGGGGACAGGATCCTCGAGCGTCGCTCGGGATCTTTGTAAAAAGGTCCCTTGGGGCAAAGGCAAACCCGACGGGTTCACACTTATGTGGCCCCGTCTACTGGAGACAGACAGTGGAAAGAGCGGAAAAACGCGAATTCGTCACGGAGCTGAACGAAGTCTTCAAGGCTTCCGGTTCGGTTGTCGTGGCCCACTATGCTGGTGTCACCGTTGCGCAAATGAACGACTTCCGTTCGAAAATGCGCGCTGCCGGAGGCACCGTCAAGGTCGCGAAGAACCGCCTGGCCAAGATCGCTCTTCAGGGCACGGAGTCGGAAGGGATGACAAATCTCTTCAAGGGCCAGACGCTGATTGCATACAGCGTCGACCCTATGATCGCTCCGAAAGTCGTCATGGACTTCGCAAAGACCAACGATAAAGTCGTTGTTCTCGGCGGTTCCATGGGCGCAACCACGCTCAACGCCGAAGCAGTCAAGTCGCTTGCGACCCTGCCTTCGCTGGACGAGCTTCGCGCAAAGCTGCTGGGCCTTCTCAATGCCCCGGCAACTCGCGTCGCTACGGTTGTCGCAGCACCTGCAAGCCAGCTTGCACGCGTGTTTTCGGCTTACGCCAAGAAGGACGAAGCCGCTTAAGGCGGTTTTTCGCTGTAAATATTCTAACCGGTTCGAACCGAATTAAAGGAACTGAAACATGACTGATCTCGCAAAGATCGTAGACGACCTCTCCGCATTGACCGTTCTGGAAGCTGCAGAACTGTCCAAGCTTCTTGAAGAAAAGTGGGGCGTTTCCGCTGCTGCTCCGGTAGCTGTTGCTGCTGCTGCTGGCGGTGCTGCTGCTGTTGTTGAAGAAGAAAAGACTGAATTCGACGTTGTCCTGGTTGACGCTGGCGCCAACAAGATCAACGTCATCAAGGAAGTCCGCGCTATCACGGGTCTCGGCCTGAAGGAAGCTAAGGACCTCGTTGAAGGCGCACCGAAGGCTGTCAAGGAAGCTGTTTCCAAGGCTGAAGCTGCTGATCTCAAGAAGAAGCTTGAAGACGCAGGCGCCAAGGTCGACGTTAAGTAATCTTGCGATTGCTTGCGGGGGAGGCTGTCTCAGCCTTCCCCGTCTGTCCTCGTTATCCAACTTATTACCCAAAAGCCGCGTGAAAATGGCTTTTGGGTAATGGGTTCTTCAAGAGAATGGTTCCGAACCGGCTCATCTAGGCAATCCGGCCTGATCGATCCGGGATGTGGAACGAGATTGATGATACCCATTGCTTGACGGGATCGACTGGCCATCGGTTCCCGTCCGTTGCAGGCCCGGATGCAATTTTAAAGGAGCGACGATGGCTCAGACCATTTCGTTTAACGGTCGCAGGCGCGTACGCAAGTTTTTCGGCAAAATTCCAGAAGTAGCGGAAATGCCGAACCTCATTGAGGTTCAGAAGGCTTCGTATGACCAATTTCTCATGGTTGACGAGCCCAAGGGTGGCCGTCCCGACGAGGGATTGAATGCCGTATTCAAATCCGTATTCCCGATCACCGATTTTTCCGGCGCGTCCATGCTCGAATTCGTATCCTACGAATTCGAAGCGCCGAAGTTCGACGTCGAGGAATGCCGTCAGCGCGATCTGACCTACGCAGCGCCGCTGAAAGTGACGCTGCGCCTCATCGTATTCGATATCGACGAGGATACGGGCGCGAAGTCCATCAAGGACATCAAGGAACAGTCCGTCTACATGGGCGACATGCCGCTCATGACCAATAACGGCACGTTCATCGTCAACGGTACAGAGCGCGTCATCGTTTCGCAGATGCACCGTTCGCCGGGCGTATTCTTCGACCACGACAAGGGCAAGAGCCATTCTTCCGGCAAGCTTCTGTTCGCTGCCCGCGTGATCCCGTATCGCGGTTCCTGGCTCGACATCGAGTTCGACGCCAAGGACATCGTCTACGCGCGTATCGACCGCCGCCGCAAGCTGCCCGTGACCTCGCTCCTGATGGCGCTTGGCATGGATGGCGAAGAAATCCTGTCTACCTTCTACACCAAGGCTTCCTACGAGCGCTCCGGCGATGGCTGGCGCATTCCGTTCCAGCCTGAGACGCTGAAGAATGCCAAGGTCATCACCGACATGATCGACGCCGATACCGGCGAAGTCGTTGTCGAAGGTGGCAAGAAGCTGACCCCGCGTCTTATCCGCCAGCTCGTCGACAAGGGCCTGAAGGCACTGAAGGCGACTGACGAAGACCTCTATGGCAACTTCCTTGCCGAAGACATCGTCAACTACTCGACGGGCGAGATCTATCTCGAAGCCGGCGACGAAATCGACGAGAAGACGCTCGGCCTCATTCTTCAGTCCGGCTTTGACGAGATTCCGGTCCTCAACATCGACCACGTCAATGTTGGTGCCTATATCCGCAACACGCTGCATGCGGACAAGAACCAGAACCGCCAGGAAGCACTGTTCGACATCTACCGCGTCATGCGTCCGGGTGAGCCGCCGACCATGGATTCGGCTGAAGCGATGTTCAACTCGCTGTTCTTCGATGCCGAACGTTACGATCTTTCGGCTGTTGGCCGCGTGAAGATGAACATGCGTCTCGACCTCGACGCGGAAGACACCGTGCGCACGCTGCGCAAGGAAGACATCCTCGCTGTCGTCAAGATGCTGGTCGAACTGCGCGACGGCAAGGGCGAAATCGACGACATCGACAACCTCGGCAACCGCCGTGTACGTTCGGTCGGCGAGCTGATGGAAAACCAGTACCGCCTCGGCCTTCTGCGCATGGAACGTGCGATCAAGGAACGTATGTCCTCGATCGAAATCGACACCGTGATGCCGCAGGACCTGATCAACGCGAAGCCGGCAGCTGCCGCGGTTCGTGAATTCTTCGGTTCCTCGCAGCTGTCGCAGTTCATGGACCAGGTGAACCCGCTTTCGGAAATCACTCACAAGCGCCGTCTTTCGGCTCTTGGACCGGGTGGTCTGACCCGTGAGCGCGCCGGCTTCGAAGTCCGCGACGTTCACCCGACCCACTACGGCCGTATTTGCCCGATCGAAACGCCTGAAGGCCCGAACATCGGTCTGATCAACTCGCTTGCCACCTTTGCCCGCGTCAACAAGTACGGCTTCATCGAAAGCCCGTACCGCAAGATCATCGACGGCAAGGTGACGACCGACGTTATCTACCTCTCCGCCATGGAAGAGGCCAAGTACTACGTCGCACAGGCCAATGCCGAACTCGATGGCGAAGGCGCCTTCACTGAAGAGTTCGTCGTTTGCCGTCACTCGGGCGAAGTTATGCTCGCACCGCGCGACAACATCAACCTGATGGACGTTTCGCCGAAGCAGCTCGTTTCGGTCGCGGCGGCTCTCATTCCGTTCCTGGAAAACGACGACGCCAACCGCGCTCTCATGGGCTCGAACATGCAGCGTCAGGCCGTTCCGCTTCTGCGGGCGGAAGCGCCGTTCGTTGGTACCGGCATGGAACCGATCGTTGCCCGTGACTCCGGCGCTGCCATCGCGGCTCGCCGCGGCGGTGTTGTCGACCAGGTGGATGCGACCCGTATCGTTATCCGCGCTACGGAAGAACTCGATGCCGGCAAGTCGGGCGTCGATATCTACCGTCTGCAGAAGTTCCAGCGTTCGAACCAGAACACTTGCGTCAATCAGCGTCCGCTGGTCTCCGTCGGCGATGTCATCTCCAAGAGTGACATCATCGCGGACGGCCCGTCGACCGACCTCGGCGATCTGGCACTTGGCCGCAACGCGCTCGTCGCGTTCATGCCCTGGAACGGCTACAACTACGAAGACTCGATCCTGATGTCGGAACGTATCGTTTCCGACGACGTGTTCACCTCCATCCACATCGAAGAATTCGAAGTGATGGCGCGTGACACGAAGCTTGGTCCGGAAGAAATCACGCGCGACATTCCGAACGTTTCGGAAGAAGCGCTGAAGAACCTCGACGAAGCCGGTATCGTTTACATCGGTGCGGAAGTTCAGCCGGGCGACATCCTCGTCGGCAAGATCACGCCGAAGGGCGAAAGCCCGATGACGCCGGAAGAAAAGCTTCTGCGCGCCATCTTCGGTGAAAAGGCTTCCGACGTTCGCGACACCTCCATGCGTATGCCTCCGGGCACGTTCGGTACGGTCGTGGAAGTCCGCGTCTTCAACCGTCACGGTGTGGAGAAAGACGAGCGCGCGATGGCAATCGAGCGCGAAGAGATCGAACGTCTGGCGAAGGACCGCGACGACGAACAGGCAATTCTTGACCGTAACGTCTACGGCCGCCTGATCGACATGTTGCGTGGTCACGTTTCCATCGCCGGTCCGAAGGGCTTCAAGAAGGGCGTCGAGCTTTCCAACGCCGTCGTCTCCGAATATCCCCGCTCGCAGTGGTGGATGTTCGCGGTCGAGGACGAAAAGGCTCAGTCCGAACTGGAAGCGCTTCGCGGCCAGTACGACGAATCCAAGTCGCGCCTTGAACAGCGCTTCATGGACAAGGTCGAAAAGGTCCAGCGCGGCGATGAAATGCCTCCGGGCGTCATGAAGATGGTCAAGGTCTTTGTTGCTGTGAAGCGCAAGATCCAGCCGGGCGACAAGATGGCCGGCCGTCACGGTAACAAGGGCGTCGTCTCGCGTATCGTTCCGGTCGAAGACATGCCGTTCCTCGAAGACGGCACGCATGTCGACATCTGCTTGAACCCGCTCGGCGTGCCTTCGCGCATGAACGTCGGCCAGATCCTCGAAACCCACCTCGCATGGGCATGCGCTGGTATGGGCAAGAAGATCGGCGAGATGCTCGAAGAGTATCACAAGACGCTGGACATCAGCGAGCTTCGCACGGAGCTTACCGAAATCTATGCGAGTGAATCGCATGATGAGGTACAGCGCTTTGACGATGCGTCGCTGGTCAAGCTTGCCGAAGAAGCCAAGCGCGGTGTTTCCATCGCGACCCCGGTCTTCGACGGTGCGCATGAGCCAGACGTTGCCGCGATGCTGAAGAGGGCAGGTCTGCAGGAATCCGGTCAGTCCGTTCTTTATGACGGTCGTACCGGTGAGCAGTTCGACCGCCAGGTCACCGTCGGCTACATGTACATGATCAAGCTGAACCACCTTGTTGACGACAAGATCCACGCTCGCTCGATCGGTCCTTACTCGCTCGTTACCCAGCAGCCGCTGGGCGGCAAGGCGCAGTTCGGCGGACAGCGCTTCGGGGAAATGGAAGTCTGGGCACTGGAAGCATACGGCGCAGCTTACACGCTGCAGGAAATGCTCACCGTCAAGTCGGACGACGTGGCGGGCCGCACCAAGGTCTACGAAGCGATCGTCCGTGGCGACGATACCTTCGAGGCCGGTATCCCCGAGAGCTTCAACGTTCTCGTCAAGGAAATGCGGTCGCTCGGTCTTTCGGTCGAACTGGAGAACTCGAAGGTCGAGAACCAGTCCGAGGATCAGCTGCCCGACGCAGCGGAATAAAATTGAGAGAGGCGGGCGCCTTCTAGGCGCCTGCCGGTTCCCCGGCGACCTGCGGTTGCCGAGGGACACTTTCGCCGCATTGTGCGGTTAATCCGTATTTAAAGCTCTGGACGGTGACCCGGGAAGAAGCCGGTCCGGATGCAAACAGGGGCAGCAGCTAGCCTCTCAAGGAGACAAGGCATGAACCAAGAGGTCATGAATCTTTTCAATCCTCAGGTGCCTGCGCAGCATTTCGATTCCATCCGGATTTCGATTGCTTCGCCGGAAAAAATCCTGTCGTGGTCCTACGGCGAGATCAAGAAGCCGGAAACCATCAACTATCGTACGTTCAAGCCGGAACGCGATGGTCTCTTCTGCGCGCGTATTTTCGGACCGATCAAGGACTACGAGTGCCTGTGCGGCAAGTACAAGCGCATGAAGTACAAGGGCATCATCTGCGAAAAGTGCGGCGTTGAAGTGACGCTGTCGCGCGTTCGCCGTGAGCGCATGGGCCATATCGAGCTCGCAGCGCCCGTTGCCCATATCTGGTTCCTGAAGTCGCTTCCCTCGCGTATCTCGACCTTGCTCGACATGACGCTGAAGGATGTCGAACGCGTTCTCTATTTCGAGAACTACATCGTCACCGAACCGGGTCTCACCTCGATGAAGCAGAACCAGCTTCTGTCCGAGGAAGAGTACATGATCGCCGTTGA
The DNA here is from genome assembly GCA_000949895.1 of Agrobacterium arsenijevicii. Lineage (GTDB taxonomy): Bacteria > Pseudomonadota > Alphaproteobacteria > Rhizobiales > Rhizobiaceae > Agrobacterium > Agrobacterium arsenijevicii. The sequence goes on from JWIT01000004.1 coordinate 302,401, forward strand.
CGAATTCGGCGAAGACCAGTTCACTGCCATGATCGGCGCTGAAGCCATCTATGAGATGCTGGCTTCGATGAATCTCGAAAAGATCGCCGGCGACCTGCGCGCCGAGCTTGCCGAGACGACGTCGGATCTCAAGCAGAAGAAGTACATGAAGCGTCTCAAGATCGTTGAGAACTTCATGGAATCCGGCAACCGTCCGGAATGGATGATCATGAAGGTCGTTCCGGTCATCCCGCCGGACCTTCGTCCGCTGGTTCCTCTGGATGGTGGCCGTTTCGCGACGTCCGACCTTAACGATCTCTATCGCCGCGTCATCAACCGTAACAACCGTCTGAAGCGCCTGATCGAGCTTCGTGCGCCGGGTATCATCATCCGCAACGAAAAGCGTATGTTGCAGGAATCCGTCGATGCGCTGTTCGACAACGGTCGTCGCGGTCGCGTCATCACGGGTGCCAACAAGCGTCCGCTGAAGTCGCTCTCCGACATGCTCAAGGGCAAGCAGGGCCGCTTCCGCCAGAACCTTCTCGGCAAGCGCGTCGACTATTCCGGCCGTTCGGTTATCGTGACCGGTCCGGAACTGAAGCTGCACCAGTGCGGCCTGCCGAAGAAGATGGCGCTCGAACTGTTCAAGCCGTTCATCTACGCCCGCCTCGACGCCAAGGGTTACTCCTCGACCGTCAAGCAGGCCAAGAAGCTGGTTGAAAAGGAAAAGCCGGAAGTTTGGGATATCCTCGACGAGGTCATCCGCGAACATCCGGTTCTGTTGAACCGCGCACCGACGCTGCACCGTCTGGGTATCCAGGCTTTCGAACCCATGCTGGTCGAAGGCAAGGCAATTCAGCTGCATCCGCTCGTCTGCACGGCCTTCAACGCCGACTTCGACGGTGACCAGATGGCCGTTCACGTGCCGCTGTCGCTCGAAGCCCAGCTTGAAGCCCGCGTGCTGATGATGTCGACCAACAACATCCTGCATCCGGCAAACGGCCATCCGATCATCGTTCCTTCGCAGGACATGGTTCTCGGCCTGTATTACCTGTCGATCATGAACCAGAATGAGCCGGGCGAAGGCATGGCCTTCTCGGATATCGGTGAATTGCATCACGCGCTTGAAAACAAGGTCGTGACGCTGCATGCCAAGATCCGTGGCCGCTTCAAGACCGTGGATGCCGATGGCAAGCCGGTTTCGAAGATCCATGAAACGACCCCTGGCCGTATGCTGATTGGCGAACTTCTGCCGAAGAACGTCAACGTGCCTTTCGACGTCTGCAACCAGGAAATGACCAAGAAGAACATCTCCAAGATGATCGACACGGTCTACCGTCACTGCGGCCAGAAAGACACGGTCATCTTCTGCGACCGTATCATGCAGCTCGGCTTTGCTCACGCTTGCCGCGCAGGCATTTCGTTCGGCAAGGACGATATGGTCATTCCGGACAGCAAGGTTAAGATCGTCGGTGACACCGAAGCCTTGGTGAAGGAATACGAACAGCAGTATAACGACGGTCTCATCACCCAGGGCGAAAAGTACAACAAGGTTGTCGACGCCTGGGGCAAGGCGACCGAAAAGGTCGCCGAAGAAATGATGGCGCGCATTAAGGCTGTGGAATTCGACCCGGAAACGGGCCGCCAGAAGCCGATGAACTCCATCTACATGATGAGCCACTCCGGCGCCCGTGGTTCTCCGAACCAGATGCGTCAGCTGGGCGGCATGCGCGGCCTGATGGCCAAGCCTTCGGGCGAAATCATCGAGACGCCGATCATCTCGAACTTCAAGGAAGGCCTGACCGTTAACGAGTACTTCAACTCGACCCACGGTGCCCGTAAGGGTCTCGCAGACACCGCCTTGAAGACGGCGAACTCGGGTTACCTGACCCGCCGTCTCGTCGACGTGGCACAGGATTGCATCGTCAACTCCGTGGATTGCGGCACCGACAAGGGCCTCACCATGACCGCCATCGTCGATGCCGGTCAGGTCGTTGCCTCGCTCGGCGCACGTATCCTCGGCCGTACGGCTCTGGACGATATCGACAACCCGGTCACTGGCGAGAACATCGTCAAGGCCAGAACGTTGATCGACGAAGCCGACGTTGCCATCATCGAGAAGGCTGGCATCCAGTCCGTCCGTATCCGCTCGGCACTGACCTGCGAAGTGCAGGTCGGCGTTTGCGGCGTCTGCTACGGTCGTGACCTTGCTCGCGGTACTCCGGTCAACATGGGCGAGGCCGTTGGCGTCATCGCCGCACAGTCGATCGGTGAACCGGGCACGCAGCTCACCATGCGTACCTTCCACCTTGGCGGTACGGCAAACGTGGTCGACCAGTCGTTCCTGGAAGCTTCGTATGAAGGCACGATCCAGATCAAGAACCGCAACATCCTGCGGAACTCCGATGGCGTTCTCATCGCAATGGGCCGTAACATGTCGGTCACCATTCTCGATGAGCGCGGCGTGGAACGTTCCTCGCAGCGTGTCGCTTATGGTTCGAAGATCTTCGTTGATGACGGCGACAAGGTAAAACGCGGCCAGCGTCTTGCAGAGTGGGACCCCTACACCCGTCCGATGATGACGGAAGTGGAAGGTACCGTTCACTTCGAGGACCTCGTCGACGGTCTTTCCGTTCTGGAAGCCACCGACGAATCCACCGGCATCACCAAGCGTCAGGTCATTGACTGGCGTTCGACGCCGCGCGGTTCGGACCTCAAGCCCGCGATCATCATCAAGGATGCTTCCGGCGCTGTTGCAAAGCTTAGCCGCGGTGGCGAAGCTCGCTTCCACCTCTCCGTGGACGCGATCCTGTCGGTTGAGCCTGGTTCTAAGGTCTTCCAGGGTGACGTGCTTGCACGTTCGCCGCTGGAAAGCGCCAAGACCAAGGACATCACCGGTGGTCTGCCGCGCGTTGCCGAACTGTTCGAAGCACGTCGTCCGAAGGATCATGCTGTCATCGCTGAGATCGATGGTACGATCCGCCTCGGTCGCGACTACAAGAACAAGCGTCGCGTGATGATCGAGCCTGCGGAAGATGGCGTCGAGCCGGTCGAATACCTGATCCCGAAGGGCAAGCCCTTCCATCTTCAGGAAGGCGACTACATCGAGAAGGGCGAATACATTCTCGACGGCAATCCGGCACCGCACGACATTCTGGCAATCAAGGGCGTAGAGGCTTTGGCTTCCTACCTCGTGAACGAAATCCAGGAAGTCTACCGACTGCAGGGCGTTGTGATCAACGACAAGCACATCGAGGTGATCGTTCGCCAGATGCTGCAGAAGGTTGAGATCACCGATGCGGGCGACAGCCACTACATCGTTGGCGACAATGTCGATCGTATCGAGCTTGACGACAACAACGACCGCCTGATCGAAGAAGGCAAGAAGCCCGCTTATGGCGATCCGGTTCTTCTCGGCATCACCAAGGCGTCGCTGCAGACGCCGTCCTTCATCTCGGCCGCATCGTTCCAGGAAACCACCAAGGTTCTCACGGAAGCTGCGATCGCCGGCAAGACGGACACGCTGCAGGGCCTCAAAGAAAACGTCATCGTCGGCCGCCTCATCCCGGCCGGTACTGGCGGCACCATGACGCAGATCCGCCGCATCGCCACCTCGCGCGACGACCTCATCCTCGAGGAACGCCGCAAGGGTACGGGTGCAGGCTCTGCAACACAGATGCTGCAGGACATGACGGATCCGGCTCCGGCCGAATAAGGTCAGCTAAAGGGCAGGGGCTTTGCGAAGCCCCGCCAAAGTTCAGTAAAACGCCCGGAGCAATCCGGGCGTTTTTTGTTTCGGGATGGTTCAAGGGGGGCGGGTCTTTCAGGTTACCTGCCGCTTCGCGGGGCTTAGCCCTGTTCGCCGATGGTGTAGCGCGTCAAAACGGAAAGCCGGCGAACGAGATCGGTCTGGCCGGTGCTGCCGGTCTTTGCATAGATAGACTTGGCGTTGCTGCGAACCGTTTCATGGGAGATCTGGAGTTGCTTCGCCACGGAGGGAAGCGAAAGGCCCTTCAGGATTTCCTGAGCGACGCGGGCCTCGCCCTTGGTGAGATCGTACAGCCCCTTAAGGAGCGATGTGGCGTCGGCAACAGTATCCGACGGTTGCGATATCAGCACGATGGCGCTGCCGTTCGGGGACAAATCCAGCGCGTCCTTGCGCAGCGGTATGACATGAAGGATGCAGGCCCTGTCTTCGCAGGGCGGCAGGGGGAAGGAACTGACACTGCCCCCGGCAAGCGCCTTGTAGAGCAGCCGGTTTAGTCTCTCGTCAAAGATCAAGATCCTGTCGCGGGCGCTGGTAGAAATACACTTTCTGGTCGTCTCAAACAGGGTATTGGTGGAAAGAACGCGCCCACTCGCCTGGAGCACTGCCGCTGGCGCGCCGATGGCGTTGAGGCCAAGTGTCATGGCATTGGCCTTCTGGCGTTGCAGCCCTGTTGCGAGGGTGAGGCTGCGGGCGATATGCGGCCTCAGCCGGGCGAGTGCCGCCATCGTCTCCGGTCCGATGATGCCGCTGTCGAGCTTGCGTTCGAACAACACCGTCATCTCAGGGTGGTCCGGTGGCGCGACCTGCGTCGCCACCCCATATCCCAGTCCGCGCGGCATGAGGAAATCACGCACGATCGGCAGCCCGGCCCATTCGTCATGGGTGAAAACATCGAAATCGTGCACGAAGGAAAACTGCCCCTCGCGGACAGCGCGGGCGAGGCGGTCGTTGCGGTGGTTCCAGCCACCCTTCATGAAGGCTTGCATCAACTCCTGGAAGTTGGCCGTATAGAGCCAGGCTTCCTCCGCGCCCTTGCCCCAGGTGAGGGCGCCGCCCCAGAAATCGAGCCGGTGGCCAATTGCGGCTATCACATTCACCCAACGGTCGGGAAAAAGTGCTGCCTCGTAGATGTCATCGATAATGTCTGCCGAAGATATATTATCCAACCCGCCACCGAAATCATGCGTTTGGATTACCCTAATCGTATATCTTTTGGTTATTCAACAGAAATACAATTAATACTATTATAGTCAAAGTACATATTCTATGAGTGACTTAATATATTGAGGATTTCGCCGAAAGGGTCAGGCCGGAACGTGCGGCGAACGCACCGGATTTCTGTAGTGGGATCAAGCTATGGAAGACACCCGCCCTTGCGAGGTCGGGTGTCATTATGTCGGCGACGATGCGCTTCGCCGCCTTGGAGGGCCATGCCTCAGGCGAAACGGATGATGGCGACTTCGCCTTCAAGTGCGCCCTGATAGGCGGAAGCATGCGGTTCTTCATCTGGAACTTCGGTCAGCATGCCGATCTGGTCGAGGTCGGCTTCGATGAAGCCTTCCTCGGAAAGCGCGTTCAGCGTTTCGCGCACGGCGGTGTCGTCGTCCGGCGCCCGCAGGATGACGTGGATGTCGATGCCTTCGGAATTGTCGTGCTCGTAAGCCTTGCCGATGACGATGAAGACCATCGGCTCGTCGCGTCCGTTGTCGTTGTCGGGGAGGGTGGTCATGACGCGGTTCCTTGATATGTCGTTGTGGAGTATGCGGGCCGGCCGGAATCGGTCTTGCGCACGGCGGGGCCAGCTCCGGCCCGCTTGAGGGAATCAATAGACGGATTTTGTGAAAAGCCAAAGGCCGGAGGTCAAAATCGCTGCTGTCGGCGATGACTTATGTTAGAAGGAGGGGGAAATGGCCCGTGCGCAGGCTTTGTGGCCGCGGGTGCCAGCGCAAAATGTGGATTCGCCCTTGACGAAAGCTGGCTAAAACAGTAGTACGCCCGCCATCGGAGCCTCTATCTGTGCTGGCCGTTCGGAAACGTTTTTCCCGAACATCATCTCAAATGAAGCTTCATTGCACGTAGAAGACACGAATGTTGCACGCAAGACGCCTCATCCGGCGTCCTCTGCTCTTGGTGGTCCATCCGTGAAAACGGATCGGGCCACGTTTTGCGCATGAGGATATATGCGTGCTTCGTCGCCGGAAACGGCATAGCCGCCACCCGTGAGGGTGGCTAAAGTAGTTTTTGCAAGGGATGGTTATATGCCTACCGTAAACCAGCTGATCCGCAAGCCTCGCCAGGCACAGGTAAAGCGCAACAAGGTTCCTGCACTTCAGGAAAACCCGCAGAAGCGTGGCGTTTGCACCCGCGTTTACACGACGACCCCGAAAAAGCCGAACTCGGCTCTGCGTAAGGTTGCCAAGATCCGCCTCACCAACGGCTTCGAAGTCATCGGCTACATTCCGGGCGAAGGTCACAACCTTCAGGAACACTCCGTGGTCATGATCCGCGGCGGCCGCGTAAAGGACTTGCCGGGCGTGCGTTACCACATCATCCGCGGTGTTCTCGATACCCAGGGCGTCAAGAACCGCAAGCAGCGCCGTTCGAAGTACGGTGCGAAGCGTCCGAAGTAATTTTCGGCAACAACAATCAGGCGCTGCGCGAGGTTCTCCGCGTGGTTTAGCGTCAATAACATTGAGAGACAAAGAATATGTCCCGTCGCCATAGTGCAGAAAAGCGTGAGATCAACCCGGACCCGAAGTTCGGCGATCTGGTCGTCACCAAGTTCATGAATGCCATCATGCTTCACGGCAAGAAGTCTGTTGCGGAAAGCATCGTTTACGGCGCGTTCGACGTCGTTCAGGGCAAGACGAAGCAGGAGCCGCTCGGCGTGTTCCACTCCGCCCTCGACAACGTTGCTCCGCACGTTGAAGTACGTTCGCGTCGCGTTGGCGGTGCCACGTATCAGGTCCCGGTCGATGTTCGTCCGGAGCGCCGTCAGGCTCTCGCCATCCGCTGGCTGATCACTGCTGCTCGCAAGCGCAACGAAACGACCATGGTCGATCGCCTTTCCGGCGAACTCATGGACGCTGCGAACAACCGCGGTTCTGCTGTCAAGAAGCGTGAAGACACGCACAAGATGGCCGACGCAAACCGCGCATTCTCGCATTACCGCTGGTAATCTTAAACGGTCGCATATCGAAAGGCAGTCCATTATGGCTCGCGAATATAAAATCGAAGACTACCGCAATTTCGGTATCATGGCGCACATCGACGCCGGCAAGACCACGACCACCGAGCGTATTCTTTATTACACCGGTAAGTCGCACAAGATCGGTGAAGTCCATGATGGCGCTGCCACGATGGACTGGATGGAGCAGGAGCAGGAGCGTGGTATCACCATCACCTCCGCTGCGACCACGACCTTCTGGAAGGGTCGCGATGGCAAGATGCGCCGTTTCAACATCATCGACACCCCCGGCCACGTCGACTTCACCATTGAAGTCGAGCGTTCGCTGCGCGTTCTCGATGGTGCCATCGCTCTGCTCGACGCCAACGCCGGTGTAGAGCCGCAGACGGAAACCGTCTGGCGTCAGGCTGAGAAGTACAACGTTCCGCGTATGATCTTCTGCAACAAGATGGACAAGACCGGTGCTGACTTCTACCGCTCGGTAGAAATGATCAAGACCCGTCTCGGCGCCATCGCCGTTGTCATGCAGCTGCCGATCGGCGCTGAGACCGAGTTCAAGGGCGTTATCGACCTGATCGAGATGAATGCTCTCATCTGGCGCGACGAATCGCTCGGCGCTCAGTGGGATGTCGTTGAAATTCCGGAAGATATGAAGGCCAAGGCTGACGAATATCGCGAAAAGCTGATCGAGACGGTTGTTGAAGTCGACGAACAGGCGATGGAAGACTACCTGAACGGCATCATGCCCGACAACGACAAGATCCGTGCGCTCGTTCGCCGCGGCACCATCGACGTGAAGTTCCACCCGATGTTCTGCGGTACTGCGTTCAAGAACAAGGGCGTTCAGCCGCTTCTCGACGCCGTCGTTGACTACCTGCCTTCGCCGCTGGACATCCCGGCGATCAAGGGCATCGACTTCAAGACCGAAGCCGAGATCGAGCGTCATGCCGACGACAGCGAGCCGCTTTCCATGCTCGCGTTCAAGATCATGAACGACCCCTTCGTTGGTTCGCTGACCTTCGCCCGCATCTACTCCGGCAAGCTCGAAAAGGGCACGTCGGTCATCAACACGGTCAAGGACAAGCGCGAGCGCGTTGGCCGTATGCTGCAGATGCATTCCAACAGCCGTGAAGACATCGAAGAAGCCTTTGCCGGCGACATCGTTGCTCTGGCTGGCCTCAAGGAAACCACCACTGGCGATACGCTCTGCGATCCGCTGAAGCCGGTTATCCTCGAGCGCATGGAATTCCCCGAGCCTGTCATCCAGATCGCGATCGAGCCGAAGACCAAGGGCGACCAGGAAAAGATGGGCCTCGCGCTCAACCGTCTGGCTGCTGAAGATCCTTCGTTCCGCGTCAAGACGGATGAAGAGTCCGGTCAGACGATCATCGCAGGCATGGGCGAACTTCACCTCGACATCCTCGTTGACCGTATGCGTCGCGAGTTCAAGGTTGAAGCTACCGTCGGTGCTCCGCAGGTTGCCTACCGCGAAACCATCACGCGTCAGCACGAAGAAGACTACACGCACAAGAAGCAGTCCGGTGGTACCGGTCAGTTCGCTCGCGTGAAGATCATCTTCGAACCGAACCCTGAAGGCGAAGAATTCAAGTTCGAATCCAAGATCGTCGGTGGTGCTGTTCCGAAGGAATACATCCCGGGCGTTCAGAAGGGTATCGAAAGCGTTCTGTCTTCCGGTCCGCTCGCTGGCTTCCCGATGCTCGGTGTCAAGGCGACGCTGATCGACGGCGCATACCACGACGTTGACTCCTCGGTTCTGGCGTTCGAAATCGCATCGCGTGCCTGCTTCCGCGAAGCAGCAAAGAAGGCTGGTGCACAGCTTCTCGAGCCGATGATGAAGGTCGAAGTCGTGACCCCTGAAGATTACGTCGGTGACGTGATCGGCGATCTGAACTCGCGTCGCGGTCAGATCCAGGGTCAGGAATCGCGTGGCATCACCATCGTGATCAGCGCACACGTTCCGCTCGCGAACATGTTCAAGTACGTCGACAACCTGCGCTCCATGTCGCAGGGCCGCGCGCAGTACTCGATGACGTTCGATCACTATTCGCCGGTTCCGTCGAACGTGGCGCAGGAAATCCAGGCAAAGTACTCCGGTCAGAAGTGATCGGGGTACGCCCCATCAGAGATTTGAAGATTATTCCCGTCAAGGGACAAGAATGGAGAGCCACTAATGGCAAAGAGCAAGTTTGAGCGCAATAAGCCGCACGTCAACATTGGCACGATCGGTCACGTCGACCACGGCAAGACGTCGTTGACTGCTGCGATCACGAAGTATTTCGGCGAGTTCAAGGCGTATGACCAGATCGACGCTGCACCCGAAGAAAAGGCTCGCGGCATCACGATCTCGACGGCTCACGTCGAATACGAAACGCCTGCCCGTCACTACGCGCACGTCGACTGCCCCGGCCACGCCGACTACGTGAAGAACATGATCACCGGTGCTGCCCAGATGGACGGCGCGATCCTGGTTTGCTCCGCTGCTGACGGCCCGATGCCGCAGACCCGCGAGCACATCCTGCTCGCTCGCCAGGTTGGCGTTCCGGCAATCGTCGTGTTCCTCAACAAGGTCGACCAGGTTGACGACGCCGAGCTTCTCGAGCTCGTTGAACTGGAAGTTCAACAAGGTTGACCAGGTTGACGACGCCGAGCTTCTCGAGCTCGTTGAACTGGAAGTTCGCGAACTTCTGTCGTCCTACGACTTCCCGGGCGACGACATTCCGATCGTCAAGGGTTCGGCACTTGCCGCTCTTGAAGATTCCGACAAGAAGATCGGTGAAGACGCAATCCGCGAGCTGATGGCCGCTGTTGACGCCTACATCCCGACGCCTGAGCGTCCGATCGACCAGCCGTTCCTGATGCCGATCGAAGACGTGTTCTCGATCTCCGGCCGTGGTACGGTTGTGACGGGTCGCGTTGAGCGCGGTATCGTCAAGGTTGGTGAAGAAGTCGAAATCGTCGGCATTCGTCCGACCTCGAAGACGACGGTTACCGGCGTTGAAATGTTCCGCAAGCTGCTCGACCAGGGCCAGGCCGGCGACAACATCGGTGCACTCGTTCGCGGCGTTACCCGTGACGGCGTTGAGCGTGGTCAGATCCTGTGCAAGCCGGGTTCGGTCAAGCCGCACAAGAAGTTCATGGCAGAAGCCTACATCCTGACGAAGGAAGAGGGCGGCCGTCATACGCCGTTCTTCACGAACTACCGTCCGCAGTTCTACTTCCGTACGACTGACGTGACCGGCATCGTTTCGCTTCCTGAAGGCACGGAAATGGTTATGCCTGGCGACAACGTCACGGTTGAAGTCGAGCTGATCGTTCCGATCGCGATGGAAGAAAAGCTGCGCTTCGCTATCCGCGAAGGCGGCCGTACCGTCGGCGCCGGCATCGTTGCCTCGATCGTCGAGTAATTTCGCGACGTTAAAATTCAGACCGGCGGCGGTGTTACAGACACCGCCGCCGGGCTTTTCGTAAAAAAGCCTGGCGGCGTTGCATTTTTAGTGCTTGAAAAATTCGGTGAAAGCGCGTAAACGCGCACTCACACTCACCCGCTGGATTCGCAAGCAATTGCGGAGCGCGGTGTTTTAGCAATACAGACTACTGAAATGATTGGGGTGTGACGCGCATCCCTCTCGATTTTTGAAAATCTGCGGCGCCACGATCAATAGAAGTTCATGTGTTTCCGCGTGCGGAAACGAATAACAAAGAACAAGGACAAGACGAATGAACGGCCAGAATATCCGTATCCGCCTCAAGGCGTTCGATCACCGGATCCTCGATGCCTCTACCCGTGAAATCGTGTCGACCGCAAAGCGCACCGGCGCCAGCGTTCGCGGCCCGGTTCCGCTGCCTACCCGCATCGAAAAGTTTACCGTCAACCGCTCTCCTCACGTTGATAAGAAGAGCCGTGAACAGTTCGAAATGCGGACGCACAAGCGTCTTCTCGATATCGTTGACCCCACCCCGCAGACTGTTGATGCTTTGATGAAGCTCGACCTCGCTGCTGGCGTTGACGTGGAAATCAAGCTCTAAGACTGGCCTGACCTCATCCAAGTGAGGGCCATATAACAAGGAAGGTACGTGGAGAAATCCAACGGCTTCCAATCCGGAGACCGGAAACATCGTGAGATGTCGAAGGGCACTCCTTAACAAAGGCCAAAAAGGGTTCTCCCTTCAAGGCTCGCAAGAGGATGAACCAATGCGTTCAGGTGTGATTGCACAGAAAGTGGGTATGACCCGCGTCTACAACGACGCTGGTGAACATATTCCCGTAACAGTATTGCGGATGGATAACGTACAAGTCGTTTCCCAGCGCACGGAAGACAAGAATGGCTACACCGCAGTTCAGCTCGGTGCCGGCCAGTCCAAGGTCAAAAACACGACGAAGGCACTTCGCGGTCATTTTGCCGCTGCCAATGTCGAACCGAAAGCAAAGCTCGTCGAGTTCCGGGTTTCCCCCGAGAACCTGATCGATATCGGTGCAACACTGACCGCAACTCATTTTCAGGCCGGCCAGCTGGTCGACGTGACAGGTACCACGATCGGTAAAGGTTTTGCCGGTGCTATGAAGCGTCACAACTTCGGTGGTGGCCGCGCTTCGCACGGTAACTCCGTATCGCACCGTGCGCACGGTTCGACTGGTAACAACCAGGATCCGGGCCGCGTGTGGAAGGGCAAGCGCATGGCTGGTCATATGGGCCAGACGCGCGTTACGACCCAGAACCTCGAAGTCGTTTCGACCGATGAAGACCGTGGCCTGATCCTTGTCAAGGGTGCAGTTCCCGGTTCCAAGGGCGCCTGGATCATCGTCCGCGACGCCGTCAAGTCGGCCGCGAAGTAAGGGAGCCTTATCATGGAATTGAACGTCAAGACCCTCGAGGGAAAAGACGCCGGCAAGGTTTCTCTGTCGGACGAGATTTTCGGCCTCGATCCCCGCCAGGATATCCTGGCCCGTATGGTTCGCTGGCAGCTTGCCAAGAAGCAGCAGGGAACTCACAAAACCAAGACCCGTGCGGAAGTTTCCCGTACCGGTGCGAAGATGTACAAGCAGAAGGGTACGGGCCGCGCTCGTCACCATTCGGCTCGCGCACCGCAGTTCCGCGGCGGCGGCAAGGCCCACGGCCCGGTCGTTCGCAGCCACGCACACGACCTTCCCAAGAAGGTTCGCGCGCTTGCTCTGCGTCACGCCCTGTCTGCAAAGCTGAAGGCTGAAGAACTGATCATCGTCGATCAGCTCGTCGCGTCCGAAGCAAAGACCAAGGCTCTGCTGGGCAGCTTCGCTTCGCTTGGCCTGACCAACGCTCTCGTTATCGGTGGCGCTGAACTTGATGGCAACTTCAAGCTCGCAGCTCAGAACATCCCGAATGTGGACGTTCTGCCGGTTCAGGGCATCAATGTTTACGACATCCTGCGTCGTGGCAAGCTCGTGCTTTCCAAGGCTGCTGTAGAGGCTCTGGAGGAGCGGTTCAAATGACGGATCTTCGCCACTACGATGTGATCGTATCTCCTTCGATCACGGAAAAGTCGACGCTGGTATCCGAACAGAACCAGGTCGTATTCAACGTCGCCAAAAGCGCTTCCAAGCCTGAAATCAAGGCTGCCGTGGAAGCTCTCTTCGGCGTCAAAGTCACGGCTGTGAACACGCTTATCCGCAAGGGTAAGACCCGTCGTTTCCGTGGGTTCGCCGGTAAGCTGAAAGACGTCAAGAAAGCCGTCGTTACGCTCGCCGAAGGTCAATCCATCGACGTGTCCACCGGACTCTAAAGGTTAGGCCCAAGCGGGCAAAGACCCAAAAGGGAACAAGAATATGGCATTGAAAAGTTTCAATCCGACCACGCCGAGCCAGCGTCAGCTGGTTATCGTGGACCGCGCTTCGCTCTACAAGGGCAAGCCGGTAAAGGCTCTCACCCAGGGCCTCAGCTCCAAGGGTGGCCGCAACAACCAGGGCCGGATCACCGTCCGGTTCCAGGGTGGTGGTCACAAGCGGACCTACCGTTTGGTGGACTTCAAGCGTCGCAAGTTCGACGTGGAAGGCACCGTTGAGCGTCTGGAATACGACCCCAACCGCACCGCGTTCATCGCGCTGGTTACGTATACCGATGGCGAACAGGCTTACATTCTCGCGCCACAGCGTCTCGCTGCCGGTGACAAGGTGATCGCCTCCGACAAGGCAGTGGACGTGAAGCCCGGCAACACCATGCCGCTTCAGTACATTCCTGTTGGTTCGATCATCCACAACGTCGAGATGAAGCCGGGTAAAGGCGGTCAGATTGCCCGCTCCGCCGGTACGTACGTCCAGCTCGTCGGCCGCGATGCCGGTATGGCTATCCTGCGTCTCAACTCGGGCGAACAGCGTCTGGTGCACGGCTCCTGCCTCGCATCGATCGGTGCTGTTTCGAACTCGGATCACGGCAACACCAACGACGGCAAGGCCGGTCGTTCGCGTTGGCGTGGCAAGCGTCCGCACGTTCGCGGCGTCGTCATGAACCCGGTCGACCACCCGCACGGTGGTGGTGAAGGTCGCACGTCGGGTGGTCGTCACCCGGTTACTCCGTGGGGTAAACCCACGAAGGGCAAGCGCACCCGTTCGAACAAGTCGACCGACAAGTTCATCATGCGTTCGCGCCATCAGCGCAAGAAGTAAGAGGAGAAGTCTCAAGTGGCTCGTTCAGTTTGGAAAGGTCCGTTTGTTGACGGCTATCTTCTCACTAAGGCTGAGAAGGTGCGCGAAAGCGGACGCAATGAAGTAATCAAGATCTGGAGCCGTCGCTCCACGATCCTGCCGCAGTTCGTCGGACTGACGTTTGGCGTGTACAACGGCAGCAAGCATGTGCCCGTCTCTGTCAATGAAGACATGGTCGGACACAAGTTCGGTGAATTCTCTCCCACCCGTACCTATTACGGTCACGGCGCGGACAAGAAGGCAAAGAGGAAGTAATCATGGCGAAGGCTAAGACCGAACGCCGGCTGAAGGACAATGAGGCTCAGGCCATTGCCCGTACGCTCCGCGTCAGCCCCCAGAAACTGAACCTGGTTGCCGCTCTTATCCGTGGCAAGAAGGTGGATCGCGCTCTCGCCGAGCTCGAATTCTCCCGCAAGCGCATCGCAGGGACCGTCAAGAAGACGCTCGAATCTGCGATTGCCAATGCGGAAAACAACCATGACCTCGACGTCGACGCTCTCGTCGTCGCCGAGGCCTATGTTGGCAAGTCCATCACCATGAAGCGTTTCCACGCTCGTGGCCGTGGTCGTGCATCCCGCATTGAAAAGCCGTTCTCTCACCTCACGATCGTTGTTCGTGAAGTTGAGGAAAAAGGGGAGGCCGCATAATGGGTCAGAAAATCAATCCGATCGGCTTCCGCCTCGGCATCAATCGTACCTGGGATAGCCGCTGGTACGCTGACACCGCTGAATACGGCAAGCTGCTGCATGAAGACCTGAAGATCCGGGCTTACCTGATCAAGGAACTCAAGCAGGCCGGTATCGCCAAGGTGGTCATCGAGCGTCCGCACAAGAAGTGCCGCGTTACGATCCATTCGGCTCGTCCGGGTCTGATCATCGGCAAGAAGGGCGCGGACATCGAGAAGCTTCGCAAGAAGCTTTCCGAGATGACCAACTCCGAAACGCACCTCAACATCGTTGAAGTGCGCAAGCCGGAAATCGACGCGACTCTCGTCGCTCAGTCGATCGCCCAGCAGCTCGAGCGCCGCGTGGCTTTCCGCCGTGCGATGAAGCGTTCGGTACAGTCCGCAATGCGTCTTGGCGCCGAAGGCATCAAGATCACCTGCGGTGGCCGTCTCGGTGGCGCAGAAATCGCTCGTACCGAATGGTACCGCGAAGGCCGCGTTCCGCTGCACACTCTGCGTGCGGACATCGACTACGGCACGGCTGAAGCCGTAACCGCATTCGGCATCTGCGGCATCAAGGTCTGGATCTTCAAGGGCGAAATCCTTGAGCACGATCCGATGGCTTCTGAACGTCGTGGTCTCGAAGGCGATGCTCAGGGCCCTGCAAGCCGTGAGCGTGGCGATCGTCCCGATCGTCGTCGCGAAAACGCTTGATTGACGCTGGCGAAAGATAAGCTCGGAGAAGTAAGAAAATGTTGCAGCCAAAGCGTACTAAGTACCGTAAGCAGTTCAAGGGACGCATCAAGGGCGTCGCCAAGGGCGGCTTTGACCTGGCATTCGGTGAATTCGGCTTGAAGTCGCAGGAACCGAACCGCGTAAATGCACGCGAGATCGAAGCGGCCCGCCGCGCGATCACGCGTTACATGAAGCGCGCAGGTCGTGTGTGGATCCGCGTATTCCCTGACGTTCCGGTAACGGCCAAGCCGACCGAAGTTCGTATGGGTAAGGGCAAGGGTTCGGTCGAATACTGGGCATGCAAGGTCAAGCCCGGTCGTATGATGTTCGAGATCGACGGTGTTACCGAGGAGATCGCCCGCGAGGCGCTTCGTCTCGGCGCTGCCAAGCTCTCGGTCAAGACGCGCTTCGTACAGCGCATCGCAGAGTAAGGAGCAAGGCACATGAAAGCCGATGAAGTTCGCGGCCTCAGCGCCGACCAGCTCAAGGACAAACTCGCCGATCTGAAGAAGGAGCAGTTCAACCTGCGCTTCCAGAAGGCGACTGGCCAGCTGGAGAAGTCCTCGCGCATCAACGAAGTCCGCAAGGACATCGCCCGCGTTAAAACCATTGCCCGCCAGAAGGCGGCAGAAGCCAAGGCCTAAGGAAAAATAATATGCCGAAACGCATTCTGCAGGGCGTCGTAGTGTCCGACAAGAACGAGAAGACTGTTGTAGTCCGGGTTGAGCGCCGATTCGCTCACCCGCTGCTCCAGAAGACCGTTCGCCGTTCGAAGAAGTACAAGGCACACGACGAAAACAATCAGTATAAGGTCGGCGACGTCGTTTCCATCGAGGAATGCGCACCGATCTCCAAAGACAAGCGCTGGACGGTCGTTTCCGCCCACGCTTAATTTCATCAGAATCGCGCCAGGTCTCTTGTACTTGGCGCGAAATCCTGTATGAAGCACCGCAAGGACGCTCGTGAATCGAGCGTCTTTTGCTTTGATGCGCACGGAAGGTCCTTCGGGAAACCACCCTGTCACGACATTTCCGCGCAATAGAAGAGACATTCATAAGCTGGGGCAGGGGGCTCACTCGGGAGAGTTTGCCCAACCGTTCCGGTAACAACAAGAAGGCGACCTGACATGATTCAGATGCAAACAAACCTCGACGTGGCGGATAATTCCGGCGCACGTCGTGTCATGTGCATCAAGGTGCTGGGCGGCTCGAAGCGCAAGTATGCTTCTGTTGGCGACATTATTGTCGTTTCCATCAAGGAAGCTATTCCGCGCGGCCGCGTCAAGAAGGGCGATGTGATGAAGGCGGTTGTCGTTCGCACCGCCAAGGACATCCGTCGCGCTGACGGCAGCGTCATCCGTTTCGATAACAACGCAGCCGTTCTTATCGACAACAAAAAAGAGCCCATCGGCACCCGTATCTTCGGACCGGTTCCGCGCGAACTTCGCGCCAAGAACCACATGAAGATCATCTCGCTGGCTCCGGAAGTACTGTAAGGAGCGTATGCGATGCAGAAAATTCGTAAAGGCGACAACGTTGTCGTATTGACCGGTAAGGACAAGGGCCGTACCGGCGAAGTAATCCAGGTTATGCCGAAGGAAGATCGGGCCGTTGTGCGTGGCGTTAACATGGTGAAGCGTCACCAGCGCCAGACCCAGGCTCAGGAAGCTGGCATCATCAACAAGGAAGCGTCCTTGCACATCTCCAACATTGCCATCGTCGATAAGGATGGCAAGCCGACCCGCGTTGGCTTCACTGTTGTAGACGGCAAGAAGGTCCGCGTGGCCAAGCGTTCGGGAGAAGTGATCGATGGCTGATAAGTACGAGCCGCGTCTCAAGACGGAGTACGTTTCCCGTATCCGTGGCGCCATGCAGGAGAAGTTCTCCTACGCCAACGTGATGATGATCCCGAAGCTTGAAAAGATCGTGATCAACATGGGTGTTGGCGAGGCAACTGCCGACTCCAAGAAGCCAACCATCGCTGCCGGTGACCTGGCTGCGATTGCCGGCCAGAAGCCGGTTGTTACCCGCGCTCGCAACTCGATCGCTGGTTTCAAGGTTCGCGAAGGCATGCCGATCGGTGCGAAGGTTACCCTTCGTGGCGCACGCATGTATGAATTCCTTGATCGCCTGGTCAACATCGCGCTGCCGCGCGTTCGCGACTTCCGGGGTCTGAACCCGAAGAGCTTTGACGGCCGTGGCAACTTCGCCATGGGCATCAAGGAACACATTGTGTTCCCTGAGATCAACTACGATAAGGTTGATCAGATGTGGGGCATGGACATCATCGTTTGCACGACGGCGACGTCGGACGACGAAGCTCGGGCTCTGCTTACAGAGTTCAACTTCCCGTTCCGTCACTAACCGTAACGACGAGCGTAGAAAAGGAACTCCGATATGGCGAAAACAAGCGCAGTTGAAAAGAACAAGCGCCGCCGCAAGTCGGTCGCCCAGCAGGCTACCAAGCGTGCTGCACTCAAGGCGATCGTGATGAACCAGTCTCTTCCGATCGAAGACCGGTTCAAGGCCACTCTGAAGCTCGCTTCGCTGCCGCGTGACGGCTCGAAGACGCGTATCCGCAACCGCTGCGAAGTAACGGGCCGTCCGCGCGCGTTCTATCGCAAACTCAAGATGTCGCGTATCGCGCTTCGTGAGCTGGGCAATTCCGGCAAGGTGCCGGGCATTGTCAAGTCGAGCTGGTAAGGAGACGGGCACATGACCATGACTGATCCTTTGGGTGATATGCTCACCCGCATCCGCAATGGTGCTGCTCGCCGTAAGTCTTCGGTAAGCACGCCTGCTTCCAGCCTCCGCGCACGCGTTCTCGACGTGCTGCAGGCTGAAGGCTACATTCGCGGTTATTCCAAGGTCGATTTCGAAAACGGCAAGGCCGAATTCACGATCGAACTGAAGTACTACGAAGGCGCGTCCGTGATCCGTGAGATCGGCCGCGTTTCCAAGCCGGGCCGCCGAGTTTATGTCTCGGTAAAGTCCATTCCGCAGGTCGCGAACGGCCTCGGCATCACCATCCTTTCGACCCCGAAGGGCGTGATGGCCGATCACCAAGCTCGCGAACAGAACGTTGGTGGCGAGGTTCTTTGCTCGGTCTTCTAAGACCCGAGCACGGATCTCCATAACGAACAGACAGGATTGAACAATGTCTCGTATCGGTAAAAAGCCCGTTCAGGTTCCAGCAGGTGTTACGGCCAATGTCGACGGCCAGAAGGTCACTGCTAAGGGCCCGAAGGGTGAACTGTTTTTCGTCGCTAATGACGATATTCAGCTGAAACTCGAAGATAATGGCGTTTCCGTAACGCCGGCCAACAACACCAAGGAAGCTCGTTCCAAGTGGGGCATGTCCCGCACGATGATCGAGAACATCTTCAAGGGTGTTAAGGACGGCTACGAACGCAAGCTCGAAATCAACGGCGTTGGTTATCGTGCAGCCCTGCAGGGCAAGAACCTGCAGCTGGCTCTCGGTTTCAGCCACGATGTTGTTTACGAGCCTCCGGTCGGCATCACCATTGCCGTTCCGAAGCCGACGGAAATCATCGTTTCCGGCATCAACAAGCAGCAGGTTGGCCAGGTTGCCGCGGAAATCCGCGAATACCGTGGTCCCGAGCCCTACAAGGGCAAGGGCGTGAAGTACGCTGAAGAGCGTATCGTCCGCAAAGAAGGCAAGAAGAAGTAAGGATCACGCGAAATGGCTAGCAGGAAAGAAGCACTTGCACGTCGCGCGAGCCGTGTGCGCCGCCAGATCAAGGCGGTTGCCAATGGCCGCCCGCGCCTGTCGGTTCATCGCTCGTCGAAGAACATCTACGCTCAGATTATCGATGACGTTGCCGGCAAGACGCTTGCGTCCGCCTCCACGCTCGAAGCCGATCTGCGCGGCTCGCTCAAGACCGGCGCCGACGTTGCAGCAGCAGCTGTCGTAGGCAAGCTCGTCGCTGAGCGTGGCGTCAAGGCTGGCGTCAAGGATGTCGTATTCGACCGTGGCGCGTTCATCTATCACGGCCGTATCAAGGCTGTGGCAGAAGCTGCCCGCGAAGGCGGTCTGAACTTCTGATTTTTTTCCGCCCGGACAACGATCCGGGCGGAATTTCACCGGGCCATGCGGGTCTCTTCATCGAGGCCGGTGGTCTTTTCGTTTGCCGTTCCACCCGTAAAAGAAAAAGGACAAGGACAATGGCACAGGAAAAAAGAGGTTCTCGCGACGATCGCCAGAACCGTGAAGAACGCGATAGCGAATTCGTCGACAAGCTGGTCGCGATCAACCGCGTTGCAAAGGTTGTTAAGGGTGGCCGTCGCTTCGGCTTCGCTGCTCTCGTCGTCGTTGGCGACCAGAAGGGCCGCGTTGGCTTCGGTCACGGCAAGGCTCGCGAAGTTCCGGAAGCCATCCGTAAGGCAACCGAGAGCGCAAAGCGCGATCTGATCTTCGTTCCGCTGCGCGATGGTCGCACGCTGCATCACGACGTCAATGGCCGTCACGGCGCAGGCAAGGTTCTGCTGCGTTCGGCCAAGGCTGGTACCGGTATCATCGCCGGTGGTCCGATGCGCGCTGTTTTCGAAACGCTGGGCGTTCATGACGTTGTTGCCAAGTCGACCGGTTCTTCGAACCCGTACAACATGGTTCGCGCAACGTTCGACGCTCTGAAGCATCAGGTTCATCCGAAGGACATCGCTGCACAGCGCGGTCTGAAGTATGCTACCCTTCAGTCTCGCCGTGCCGCTTCCGGCAACGCTTCTGAAGAATAAGGAGCTGGATCATGGCCAAGAAGACTACTGAAGCCAATAAGACTGTTACGGTCGAACAGATCGGCAGCCCTATCCGCCGCCCGGCAATCCAGCGTCAGACGCTGGTCGGTCTGGGTCTCAACAAGATGCACCGTCAGCGCACCCTGGAAGATACTCCTGCGGTTCGCGGCATGATCCGTGCGGTCCAGCATCTCGTTCGCGTCGTTGACGAGAAGTGAGACGGAGTAACCTATCATGAAACTCAATGAAATCAGAGACAACGAAGGCTCCTCCAAGGACCGTATCCGCGTAGGTCGCGGTATCGGTTCTGGCAAGGGCAAGACCGGTGGTCGCGGTGTGAAGGGTCAGAAGGCTCGTTCGGGCGTCGCCATCAACGGTTTTGAAGGCGGTCAGATGCCAATCTACCGTCGTCTGCCGAAGCGCGGTTTCAACAACATTTTCGCTTCCGAATTTGCTGTTGTATCGCTCGGCCGCATTCAGGTCGCCATCGACGCCAAGAAGCTCGACGCTTCCGCAACGATCGATGCTGCCGCCCTCAAGGCTGCTGGCGTTATCCGTCGCACCAAGGACGGCGTTCGCATTCTCGCTGACGGCGAACTGACGACCAAGGTCGCTTTCGAAGTTGCCGGCGCTTCCAAGCCCGCACTCGAAAAGATTGAGAAGGCTGGTAGCACTATCAAGCTTCTCGCGGTTGCAGCTGAAGCTTCCGAGTAATATATAGACTTCAGACGCCCGGGGCATAGTCGCTCCGGGCGTTTGCGCTCCCTGGCTTATGGTGCTCTCGATTTAAATCGATTTATGGAGGCATCATGGCAAACTCTTCGCGGTGCAGCTGTTATGCGCGCCACATGCGGCACAAAGTGCTGCAGGGAGAGCCTCACAGTTCTTGAACTTCCGTAGGGGAGGGGATAGGACATAAAAAAACAGGGTGAGGCATGATGGCGGCGCAAAGCCGTGTTCGTCCGAAGCCCGTTTTTGAACCGGTATTTTTAGACCTTTCCGCATTGGCCGGTTTTCACTGGCCGGCAAGGGTCATTCGGAGAAATTTATGGCTTCAGCAGCGGAACAACTGGCTTCGAACCTGAATTTTTCGACCTTCGCTAAGGCGGAGGATCTGAAAAAGCGTCTCTGGTTTACTCTTGCCGCACTTCTCGTCTACCGTCTTGGCACCCACATTCCGCTTCCGGGTCTGAACCCAGAAGCCTATGCGCAGGCCTTCCGTGGCCAGGCCAACGGTATTCTCGGCCTTTTCAACATGTTTGCGGGTGGCGCTGTCGAGCGTATGGCGATTTTCGCCCTCGGCATCATGCCTTACATCTCCGCTTCGATCATCGTGCAGCTCATGACCTCGGTCGTGCCCTCGCTCGAAGCGTTGAAGAAGGAAGGCGAAGCCGGTCGCAAGATCATCAACCAGTACACGCGCTACGGCACGGTGCTGCTCGGCACGCTTCAGGCCTACGGCATCGCTGTCGGTCTTGAAAGCGGCAACGGCCTTGTGGTCGATCCGGGCCTGTTCTTCCGTATTTCCACCGTCATCACGCTGCTCGGCGGCACGATGTTCCTGATGTGGCTCGGCGAACAGATCACGTCGCGCGGTATCGGCAACGGTATTTCGCTGATCATCTTTGCTGGCATTGCCGCAGGTCTGCCCAAGGCGCTTGCCGGTACGCTGGAACTCGGTCGCACCGGTGCGCTGTCGACGACGCTCATCCTCATGGTCGTCATCGTGGCAATCGGCGTCATCGCCCTCATCGTCTTTGTGGAACGCGCCCAGCGCCGTCTGCTGATACAATATCCGAAGCGCCAGGTCGGCAACCGGATGTTCCAGGGCGATACCTCGCATCTGCCGCTGAAGCTTAACACGGCCGGTGTCATTCCCGCGATCTTCGCATCCTCGCTGCTGCTTCTGCCCGCGACGGCTGCCGGTTTTGCCGGAAACACCAATCTGCCGGGCTGGGCAACCTCGATCATCGCGTCGCTGCAGCACGGACAGCCGTTGTTCATGGCTCTCTACGGCCTGCTCATTGCGTTCTTTGCGTTTTTCTACACGGCTATCGTCTTCAATCCGAAGGACACGGCCGATAACCTCAAGAAGCATGGCGGCTTCATTCCCGGCATTCGTCCGGGCGAGCGCACCGCGGAGTACATCGATTACGTTCTGACCCGCATCACGGTGGTCGGTGCTGTTTATCTGGTCTTCGTGTGTATCCTTCCTGAGACACTTATCGCACGTACGGGCATTCCATTAGCCCTTGGTGGTACTTCGCTTTTGATCGTTGTCAGTGTAACTCTGGACACGGTTGCGCAGATCCAGGGTCACCTGATCGCTCAGCAGTATGAAGGGCTGATCAAGAAGTCGAAGTTGCGTGGAGGAAAGAGGGGACGATGAGACTGATATTTTTGGGTCCGCCGGGTGCGGGCAAGGGAACCCAGGCCAAGCGCCTGACTGACAAGTACGGGATCCCGCAGCTTTCCACCGGTGACATGCTTCGCGCTGCGGTTAGCGCGGGCACCGAAATCGGCAAGCGCGCCAAGGCCGTCATGGACGCCGGTGGGCTTGTTTCCGACGATATCGTCAATCAGATCGTTTCTGAAAGCATCGAAGCACCGAACTGTGCCAAGGGCTTTATTCTCGACGGCTATCCGCGCACCGTTCCGCAGGCCAAGGCGCTTGCCGAGAACATGCGCAAGAAGAATATTGCCCTTGATGCCGTCATTGAGCTCAAGGTCGACGAAGAGGCGCTGATTCGCCGAATCGAAAACCGCGTCGCGGAGACCATTGCTGCCGGTGGCACGGTTCGCTCTGACGACAATCCGGAAGCCTTCCGCAAGCGGCTGACGGAATATCGCGAGAAGACCGCACCGTTGTCGCACTATTACAGCGAGCAGGGCGAGCTTGTGACGCTGGACGGCATGGCGGATGTCGATGCCGTTACCGCGGCCATTGAAGGCATTCTCGAGAAAGCCTCGGCCTGACGGCTGGAGCGGGGTGGCGGAAGCTTTAAACGGTTTTCGCTGGATATCCGCTCTTCTGGTTTAACAGATCCTTTGGATCGCAAAAGAATCTTGGCGGAGCCGGTTGCTTTTTTGCGCTGATTCCGTTAAACACCGCGCCAACTCGCGACATCCCAAGCGACTGGCGCGGATTTCCCTGAGGGAAGGGAGATCCGGGTTCGGTCGTTTTGACTTGTCACGGACATCAATTTTGAACTGGCGGTTTCGGCCGCTCGAATGGAATCACCACTTGCCGGATGGCAACTGGAACCAAGGAGAAAAGACGTGGCACGTATCGCTGGCGTCAACATCCCGACTGCAAAGCGCGTTGTTATTGCGCTGACCTATATTCACGGGATTGGTCCGAAATTCGCGCAGGAAATCATGGACAAGGTCGGTCTTCCGGCTGACAAGCGCGTTCATCAGCTGACGGATGCTGAAGTTCTTCAGATCCGCGAAGCCATCGACCGCGACTATCAGGTCGAAGGCGACCTGCGTCGCGACACGTCGATGAACATCAAGCGTTTGATGGACCTCGGCTGCTACCGCGGCTTGCGTCACCGTCGTGGCCTTCCGGTCCGCGGTCAGCGCACGCACACCAACGCCCGTACCCGCAAGGGTCCGGCGAAGGCTATCGCTGGTAAGAAGAAGTAATTTTCCGGTTCTCCGGAAAGGGGAGGCTGGTGCGGTCTGCGCCAGCCTTTCTGAGTTTGGCGTGAAGCTCGGAAACGGGTTGATCGCCGGTGTAGCCGCTGGTGTTACGGCGGTGAAGAGATCAATGAAAGGTATAAAATGGCCAAGGAAGCCGCACGCGTTCGCCGTCGCGAACGTAAAAATATCACGTCGGGCGTCGCGCACGTCAACTCGACCTTCAACAACACGATGATCACCATCACCGACGCGCAGGGCAATGCTATTGCCTGGTCGTCTGCTGGTGCCAAGGGCTTCAAGGGTTCGCGTAAGTCGACCCCGTTTGCTGCCCAGATCGCTGCTGAAGATTGCGCGAAGAAGGCTCAGGAACACGGCATGAAGTCGCTTGAAGTTGAAGTTTGCGGTCCGGGTTCGGGTCGTGAATCTGCACTTCGCGCTCTGCAGGCTGCCGGTTTCATGATCACCTCCATTCGCGACGTGACGCCGATCCCGCACAACGGTTGCCGTCCGCGCAAGAAGCGCCGCGTCTGACGCGACCGTGGTTCGGAAATTCCGCCTTTCCTTCGGTCAGGCGGAATTTTCGTGTATCTGGCGTGTGCGCGTCGATTTCGATCGACGGACTTGCGCTCAAGAACCCACCGATGAACCACTGAATTAGGTTCCTCTCGGTGTTTTCATGCTCGGTCCGTCACGATTGGATGGTGGCGGCGAACGGAAGGTTTAAAGATGATTCAGAAGAACTGGCAGGAACTTATCAAGCCGAACAAGGTCGAGTTCACCTCGTCCAGCCGCACCAAGGCAACGCTCGTTGCCGAGCCGCTGGAGCGTGGTTTCGGCCTCACCCTCGGCAACGCGCTGCGTCGCGTTCTGTTGTCTTCTCTGCGTGGTGCCGCTGTGACGGCCGTGCAGATCGACGGTGTTCTGCACGAATTCTCCTCCATTCCCGGCGTTCGGGAAGACGTGACGGATATCGTGCTCAACATCAAGGAAATCGCCATCAAGATGGATGGTGACGATTCCAAGCGCATGGTCGTGCGCAAGCAGGGCCCAGGTGCCGTTACCGCTGGTGACATCCAGACGGTTGGCGACATCGAGATCCTGAACCCCGACCACGTGATCTGCACGCTGGACGAAGGCGCTGAAATCCGCATGGAATTCACCGTCAACAACGGCAAGGGTTACGTACCGGCTGAACGCAACCGCGCGGAAGATGCCCCGATTGGCCTCATTCCGGTGGACAGCCTCTATTCTCCGGTCAAGAAAGTGTCCTACAAGGTGGAAAACACCCGTGAAGGCCAGGTTCTCGACTATGACAAGCTGATCATGACGATCGAGACCAACGGTTCGGTTTCCGGCGAAGACGCCGTTGCCTTCGCCGCTCGTATTCTTCAGGACCAGCTCGGCGTCTTCGTCAACTTCGACGAGCCGCAGAAGGAAGCAGAAGAAGAATCGGTTACCGAACTCGCGTTCAACCCGGCGCTTCTTAAGAAGGTCGACGAGCTCGAGCTGTCGGTTCGTTCGGCTAACTGCCTGAAGAACGACAACATCGTCTATATCGGCGACCTGATCCAGAAGACCGAAGCCGAAATGCTTCGCACGCCGAACTTTGGTCGCAAGTCGCTGAACGAAATCAAGGAAGTTCTCGCTTCCATGGGTCTGCACCTCGGTATGGAAGTACCGGCATGGCCGCCTGAGAACATCGAAGATCTCGCCAAGCGTTACGAAGATCAATACTAACAAGCAAAAAGGCAGACCCTTTAAAGACTGCCTTTCCCCGTCAAACAGCAGGTAAGTCACCTGCATGTGCCAGGAAACGGCAGGTCCGGATAGGAAGCCTGCACTAAAGGAGAATAGCAATGCGCCACGGAAATTCAGGCCGCAAGCTCAATAGAACCGCCAGCCACCGCAAGGCAATGTTTGCCAACATGGCTGCTTCGCTCATCACCCATGAGCAGATCGTAACCACGCTTCCTAAGGCGAAGGAAATCCGCCCGATCGTCGAGCGTCTCGTCACTCTCGGCAAGCGCGGCGACCTGCACGCTCGTCGTCAGGCGATCTCGCAGATCAAGGATCAGGACGCTGTTCGCAAGCTGTTCGACGCGATCGCTTCGCGTTACGCAACCCGCAACGGCGGCTACCTGCGTATCATGAAGGCCGGCTTCCGCCAGGGCGACAACGCGGCTCTCGCCGTTGTTGAATTCGTCGAGCGCGACGTTGATGCCAAGGGCGCAGCCGACAAGGCTCGCGTTGCTGCCGAAGCTGCAGCTGCCGAAGCCGCATAAGTTCTGACGCCTTCAGGCGTCGTGAATAAAAAAGCCGGGTGAGAGATCACCCGGCTTTTTTGCGTTCAGATATCAACCGACAGAATGATTAAGGTTTCGCGTCGCGGCGAAATGTTGGAGTGGGGATAGTTAAATCCATACTTAGCGATGCAGTTACTCGTATCCGCCAACCATCATTAAACCCTCATCAGGCGCGATTAGGGTTGTCGAGTTTGTAAGCTGAACTTGAAAATAGCCGCCGTTGGCTGATGCTCGCTCAAAGAGCGTTTGCAGCTTCTTGTCTTCGGTGCAGTCCAAACTACTTCCAAAATCAGCGATCCAGCGATCCAGCGATCCATGGCGTAGTTCGCCCCCAGTACCGGCGCCTCAGCCCAAGGCGCGGATGTTGCTTTGTTTAGAGAAAGCAATCCGTTCCGACGGACCTTATCCATGAAAACGGAGTCGAGCTTGTAAATGGCGACAGCGCATTCAAACCATCTGGTATTGTAGTAGACGGTCTCACCAGCGGGGATGCCGTCGGGATATCGCTGCGCAAACGATCAGGTGAATCTACGCCACAACCGGCCAAAGCGATTATTAGGAATGCGAATATAGGGCCGCCAGTTCCATTGTTGGATTTCAGGCCCACGCGCTTAGTTGTAAAACTTGCGAGACTTGAAAATGCCTTGGAGTAATTCATCTTTCTCACTCCGGAACGTGGATACGGCCCTTGATGTGTTTGAGGTGGGCGACAATGGTGAAGGTCATGATGACAAGCAGCGACCAGGAGCTCCATTTACCGATATGCACGACGGACCAGGCGCCGATCTGATCGGGATACTTCCAGATACCGAAGAAGGTGGAGATGTTTTCCGCCAGCCAGACAAAGAAGCCAATCAGGACAAAGGAGAGAAGCAGGGGCATCTTGCGGTCGCGGTCATAGGGACGGTAAACGACGGTGGCGCGGGAATAGAGGCCGATGGCGCAGGCGGCGATGTACCAGCGGTAATCACCGATGAAGTGGTGGGTGAAGAAGTTGACGTAGATGGCAATGCCGATCAGCGTCGCCATCCAGTAGGTGGGATAGTGGCGGATGCGGACATCCAGCAGGCGCCATGCCTGAATGATGTAGCTGCCGACGGCGGCATACATGAAGCCGGAAAAAAGCGGCACGCCGAGCACTTTAGTATAGGCGAAATCCGGATAGGACCACGACTGGATGGCACTGGAAGTCTTGAACACCTCCAGTGCAAAGCCGACGATATGGAACAGCAGGATTGCCTTGGCCTCGTCCAGCGTTTCCAGCCTGCTCCAGATCATGAAGAACTGAATGGCGAGCGCAATGACCAGCAGCACGTCATAACGCGGAATACCGAACAGTCCGCCATGCGGCGTCACGAAGATGGAGATGAAGAACAAGCCTGCAAACAGGCAGGCGCGGGCTTCCTTGATGCCGAAATAGAGAAACTCGACGATAAAAAGCCTGATGCCCTTGAGTTCGCCCCAGGGATAGGTATCGCAAAGC
This sequence comes from Agrobacterium arsenijevicii, assembly GCA_000949895.1. GTDB lineage: Bacteria > Pseudomonadota > Alphaproteobacteria > Rhizobiales > Rhizobiaceae > Agrobacterium > Agrobacterium arsenijevicii. The sequence goes on from JWIT01000004.1 coordinate 329,617, forward strand.
AGATTGTCCAAGACGGAGAGGCGGCTTGTGGCTGGAGTTGTCCCTATGCTCATGTTCACGCCCCGATTTGCATTCGTCACCTTTCATACGAAAACCGGAAGGAGCTCGCATGGGCTTGCCACCCCTATCCCCGCCTTATTTTGCCCGCATCCGGCTTTTGGCCGGCGCAGTGGCGGTGGTCGTTTGCGGCCTTTGCTTACGGGCGTTCGGCTACGACGTGGGGTTGCCGTTCGTGGCGGTGAAATATGGCGGATCCGTGCTCTGGGGTGCGATGGTCTACCTGTTGCTGGCAGCCGTCTTTCCCTCGCGCTGGCATGGCTATGAGGTTCACGTCGCCATTCTTGCCGTCGTGATTGTTGAGCTGATCCGGCTTGTCCATTTTCCGGCGCTGGACGCGTTTCGTGCAACGGCGGCCGGGGCTTTGTTGCTCGGCCGTGTTTTTTCGCTTTGGAATATCGTTTGTTATGTTGTGGGGATTGCGGCCGCGTCTTTCATGACCGGACGGGTCTGGCGCGCTTTGCCCTCTTCATCGCCATGATTGAAGGCCGCACCAGCCGGTATCCGAGCAATACCACCATCGTGCTGATATAAAACACCGGCTCCAGCGTGATCGATTTTCGCGCCAGCACAAAATGCAGCACGCCGACGATCAGCACGAGATAGACGAGTTTGTGCAGCGTGTTCCAGCGGCTGCCGAGCTTGCGGATCGACCAGCGGTTGGAGGTGAGCGCAAGTGGAATGAGCATGGTGAGCCCCGCCATGCCGAGCATGATATAGGGCCGCTTCAGAATATCGCCGGCGATGGAGCTGATGATCAGGCCACGATCCAGAACCAGATAGACGGTGAAATGCGCCAGCACGTAATAAAAGGCGATCAGCCCCAGTGCCCGGCGATAGGCGATGAGGTTGATGTTGAACAGGTCTCGCAGCGGCGTCACCAGAAGCCCGAGGCAGAGGAAACGCAGCGCCCAGATGCCGAGCAGGTGCTCGAAATCCTTGACCGGATTGAAGCCGAGGCCACCGGTTGCGGCGAGGTAAAAATACCAGACGCCCGGACAGAGACCGATCGCATAAAGCGACCAGATAGCCGCCGGCTGGTAACGCTTCGGCAGCGACGGAAGCGAAAAGGCGAGGGCCATGGTCAGTAATTCGCTTTCAGGTCCATGCCGGTATAAAGGCCTGCCACCTCGTCATAACCGTTGAACATCAGGGTAGGGCGGTTCTGGGTGCCAAAAAAGCCGCCTTCGCCGATGCGCTGTTCCGTCGCCTGGCTCCAGCGCGGATGGTCCACATGCGGATTGACGTTGGAGTAGAAGCCATATTCGCGGGCGTTGGAGTTTTTCCACGTCGTTTCCGGTTGTTTCTCGGTCAATGAAATCCGGACGATGGATTTGATGCCCTTGAAACCGTATTTCCACGGAACGACGAGCCGGATCGGCGCACCGTTTTGGTTCGGCAGCGTTTCGCCGTATAGGCCGACGGCCAGAATGGTCAGCGGATGGCGTGCCTCATCGAGACGCAGACCCTCGACGTAGGGCCAGGACAAAGGCTGGAACAGACCGCTCTGGCCGGGCATTTCTTCCGGCCGCACGACGGTTTCGAAGGAGACGTATTTGGCGCTGCCGAGCGGCTCTACCTTGTCGAGAAGCGCGGCGAGGGGGAAACCGATCCACGGAATGACCATCGACCAGCCCTCGACGCAGCGCATGCGATAGGTACGCTCTTCGAGCTGATATTTCATCAGCTCTTCGATGCCGAATTCCTGCGGTTTGGAGACAAGGCCATCCACCTTCACTGTCCATGGGGTGGGCTTGAACTTGCCGGAATTTTCCTTCGGGTCGGATTTTCCGACACCGAACTCGTAGAAATTATTGTAGCTGGTGACGGCATCGAGCGGCGTGAGCTTTTCATCCAGCTTGTAGGCGCCGGGTTTCGCCGCAAGCGGAGCGGCAATTGCCTCGCGGCCGCCAAGCCCGATTGCCGCAAGTCCTGCCGCCGTACCGAGGAAGCCGCGTCGGGACAGGTAGATATTCTTCGGCGTGATTTCTTTAGCCGCGATCAGGGGCGGACGATAGGCGGGCATTTCAACCTCCACAAAAGCCGGGTGCATCGGCGATAAATCGATTATGATAGGCTATACGGCTGCTGCACAGATATGTTTCAGCCCTCTGCGCAAAAACAGCGGTCGGGCGGCGGAAATCGCGCATTTGTGATGAGAGGCTGCCCGGATTGCAGCGTTGAAAGTGAGCGTACCGTACCGAACCGTACTGTTTTGCCCGAAGGTGACAGTGACAGGGCTTGTGGTTTGCGCTAGAAAAACCGCAAAATAGGGCGAGGGCTTTTTGACCGCGTTGCGGCAATGCGCTCTTCTGCCTAAGAGATCGAGGAAAACACCATGCCAGTCTATCGCTCCAGAACGACAACCCACGGCCGCAACATGGCGGGCGCGCGCGGCCTTTGGCGCGCCACCGGCATGAAGGACAGCGATTTCGGCAAGCCGATTATCGCGGTGGTCAATTCATTCACGCAGTTCGTTCCGGGCCATGTGCATCTGAAGGATCTCGGCCAGCTCGTTGCCCGCGAAATCGAGGCGGCCGGCGGTGTGGCCAAGGAATTCAATACCATCGCGGTCGATGACGGCATCGCCATGGGCCATGACGGCATGCTCTATTCGTTGCCGTCGCGCGAGATCATCGCTGACTCAGTGGAATACATGGTCAATGCCCATTGCGCCGATGCGATGGTGTGCATTTCCAACTGCGACAAGATCACGCCCGGCATGCTGAATGCGGCGATGCGCCTTAACATTCCCGCCGTTTTCGTTTCCGGCGGCCCCATGGAAGCGGGCAAGGTCGTTCTGCACGGCAAGACGGTTGCGCTCGATCTGGTCGATGCCATGGTTGCGGCTGCCGACGACAAGATTTCCGACGAAGACGTCAAGATCATCGAGCGTTCCGCTTGCCCGACCTGCGGTTCCTGCTCCGGCATGTTCACCGCCAATTCCATGAACTGTCTGACCGAGGCGCTGGGTCTTTCGTTGCCCGGCAACGGTTCGACGCTCGCCACCCATTCGGATCGCCGGCGGCTGTTCGTTGAGGCCGGTCACCTGATCGTCGATCTGGCGCGCCGTTATTACGAGCAGGACGACGAGACCGTTCTGCCGCGCACCATCGCCAACAAGGCGGCGTTCGAAAACGCCATGTCGCTGGATATCGCCATGGGCGGCTCCACCAATACGGTGCTGCATATTCTCGCAGCAGCGCATGAGGGCGGTGTCGATTTCGGCATGGAAGACATCGATCGTCTCTCCCGCAAGGTTCCCTGCCTTTCCAAGGTCGCGCCTGCCAAGCAGGACGTGCACATGGAAGACGTTCACCGCGCCGGTGGCATCATGCGTATTCTCGGCGAACTGGATCGCGGCGGTCTCCTCAATCGCGATACCTATACGGTGCATGAAGCGACGCTTGGCGATGCCATCGACCGTTGGGACATCACCCGCACCAACAGCGAGACGGTGCGCGAATTCTTCAAGGCAGCGCCCGGCGGCGTGCCGACGCAGGTGGCCTTCAGCCAGTCCTCGCGTTGGGACGATCTGGATACCGACAGCGAAAACGGCGTTATCCGCTCGGTCGAAAAGCCCTTCTCCAAGGATGGCGGTCTGGCTGTGCTTTACGGCAACATCGCGCTCGACGGCTGCATCGTGAAGACGGCGGGTGTTGACGAATCCATCCTGAAATTCACCGGCCCGGCGGTCGTTTACGAAAGCCAGGATGCAGCGGTGAAGGGCATTCTCGGCAACGAGGTCAAGGCGGGCGACGTCGTCGTCATCCGTTACGAAGGACCGAAGGGCGGCCCGGGCATGCAGGAAATGCTTTACCCGACCAGCTACCTCAAGTCCAAGGGTCTCGGCAAAGCCTGCGCGCTTATCACCGATGGTCGTTTCTCGGGCGGCACGTCAGGCCTTTCCATCGGCCATGCCTCGCCGGAAGCGGCACAGGGCGGCGCGATCGGCCTCGTGCGTCAGGGCGACCTGATCGAGATCGACATTCCGAACCGCACGATCAACCTCAGCGTTGCGGAAGCGGAACTGGCGTCGCGTCGTGCCGAACAGGATAAACTCGGCTGGAAGCCGGAGGCACCGCGCAAGCGCAATGTCACAACCGCGCTGAAGGCCTACGCGGCTTTTGCGTCCAGTGCCGACAAGGGTGCCGTGCGGATTTTGCCGGAGTAAACGGCTCTTTTCGAGCGGCTTCCGGTTGATGATGGAGGTGCCGAAACCTCTCTTCCGTCATGCTCGGGCCTGTCCCGAGCATCTGCAACCCGTCGATTTGACGCTACGTGGATAGATCCTCGGGACAAGCCCGAGGATGACGTTGCGTGTGAGGTGAGATTTACCACCCTAATCAGCCGCTCTTTTGGGCGGCTTTTTTATTGCGCTTTTGGCGATGCTACTCGCGGTTCAGAAACAGATTCAATTGCCTCAGAGCTTGATTCTTAAAACCGGCGCAAACTACTGTTTTGCGTTGTAAATTCGAAAACTCCCGACCGGATGCCGGCCATCTCCGCGGTCACGTTGGAGTGATTTCGTCCACCGGGGCTTTTCCTCCGTGCGGCGATGGCTAACTTCAACAGCATGAAAAGACGAACCGCACTCGCCCTTGTCGCCTCTCTGCCTTTTGCGCATCTCGCCCGCGCGCAAAGCCCCGGCAACGGCGTCCGTTTCGAACCGTTGCTGCGGAATGCGGATGCGCTTTCCAGCCTCAAGGCTGTCATCGTCAGCATCGACGGCAGGGAGGTTGCCAGCCGCGCCTATCATGGCGCAAGCCTTGCCGGCTCCACCAATATCAAGTCGGCGTCGAAATCGGTCGTTTCGGCGCTGGTCGGCATGGCGATCGATCGCAAGATGCTGGCCGGGGCGGATCAGCCGATCGCAACAATTCTGCGCAGCGACTTTCCGCAAGATCCCGATCCGCGTCTGGAAAGGATTACCATCGGCAACCTGCTTTCCATGCAATCTGGTCTGGAGCGCATGTCCGGCCCGAATTACGGTCGCTGGGTGGAAAGCCGCAACTGGGTGCGAATGGCGCTCGGGTCGGGTTTCGACGGAGAGCCGGGCGGCGGCATGCTGTATTCCACCGCGTCCACACATCTGCTTTCGGCGATATTGACGAAGGCATCCGGCCGCTCGACGCTGTCTCTGGCGCGCGACTGGTTCCGGCCGCTGCAAGGCTTTTCCATCGGCAGTTGGGAGCGCGATCCGCAGGGCATCTATCTCGGCGGCAACCAGATGGCGATGACGGCACGGTCGCTGTTGGCCTTCGGCGAGCTTTATCGGCTAGGCGGTGTCACGCCTGATGGCAAGCGACTGATTTCAAAAGGCTGGATCGAGCAATCCTGGCAGCAGCGCACCAATTCCGTCTTTAATGGCGATGGTTACGGCTATTGCTGGTTCATCAAGGAGATGGCGGGCGAGACGGTCTATTATGCCTGGGGTTATGGCGGGCAGATGCTCTACATCGTTCCCTCCAGACGCCTTTCCGTGGTGATGACGTCGCGTGAGGACGCACCCTCGGCCAGAACAGGTTATCGCGACCAGCTGAATGGGCTGATGGAGAACGTCATTCGTGCGGTATAGACTCACAAGCTCTCCACTTAGACCGCCAGCCGGCGTTTCAACCGTAAACCATCGCGGAAGCTTCTTCCGAGGAGAGTGATGTTCAGCGCGCCGGCGCAAAGCTCCAGAGCCTGAACGGCATAAAAGGCGGCGCCGAAATCGTTTGAGAGAGCGAAGTGTCGAAGGACCAGCGCGCAGGGAACAAGGATCAGCAGCCCGTTCAGCGCGATGATCGACATGCGTTTTTTCTTGGTTGCGACCAGCGGATGCTTCCACCTTGCGCCGAGGCGAAAGCCGCTGAAGCCTGTAACGGCAAGTGCCGGTACGAGCACCAGAAAGCCCCAGGGAATGGCGAGCTTGACGGCGCGGATCGCTTCGCTCGAACCGGAAATTTCGGTGAACGCGGTGGATAACCAAAAGGCGAGTATGGTCGCCAGCGCCAGCGTGCCGGCGACGGGGTGAAGGGTCTTCATTGATGTCGTCCTTTAGAGGGGCAGGTCAGCCGGGCGGCGGATCGGTGTCCAGTCCGGCGAAAAGCTGATTGAGGCAGTCGATAGCAACATTCAGTTGCTCCGCGTGCATTTCCGTGGCCAGGCGGCTGGCCAGTTCGTCCCATTGCCGCATGGTTGCGGCATAGGCGTTCTCACCCTTTTCAGTGAGGTGAACGAGTTTGGCCCGCTTGTGATGCGGATTGTTCTCGAAACCGACGATACCCTGTCGTTCCATCTCATCAATGAGACGTTGCACGCCCTGACGGGTCTGGCCCATATTGCGTGCGATCTGCGCCACGGTCAGCGGCTGACCGGCAAGCGCCACGGCGCCCAGGACCTGCCAGCGGGCGCTGGAGAGGCCGAAGGGTGCGGACAGGGCATCGCCTGCCGCAATCAATGCGCCATTGGTTCGAAAGATTGCCACCGCCAAGGTGGAAAGGGTGCGTGCGATATCCGTTTTCATGACAATACATTGTCATGTTGACAGTATGTTGTCAATTGTGGATTTTGATCACAGGGGGCGGGAGATGCTCTGAAAGGCTTCCCCAAGCCGCTTCATGCGCTCCTCATAGGCGCTTGTAATACACGCGACATCGGCGCTGCATTCCTGACGTTTCTTCAGCCATTTGCTCTGTTCGTCACGCAAAGTGTCGCGTGCGCCCATCGCCATCAGCTGGGTCAGGATGTCGAAGGTGGTGACCATCTTCACGTCCTGATCGTTGAGGGCGCGGTTGTCGCAGATCGCCTTTTCATCCGGTGCAAGATCGGGCTTGGTGCAATCGAAGCTGGCGGCGCTTGCCGGTGAACCCAGTGAAGAGGCGGCGAGGATGATGCCGGAGGCAAGAAGTATCTGTTTCAGATGCATGGATCGTCTCATTTTTGAGGACAGTCTGGTGCGGGTGAAACCGGGAAGGGGTGCCGTTGGTTCCACCTGCGCAAGCAGGTTCCCGCATGAAAAAGATCGGCCATCATCTTGCCGCGCTTTGCTTTATAGGCTTTCGCGTTATAACTCCATCATACTGATGAGGATGAGGAATCACATGCAGAGCGTGCTGAAGTATCTGTCCACCGGCTTTCTTGCGGCGCTGCTTTTCGTTCCGGCGGGAGCGCGGGCGCAGGACAACAAGACCGTGCCCGCAAGCCACACGGAAATGCAGCTTTCCTTCGCGCCGCTGGTCAAGCGTACCGCGGGTGCTGTGGTGAACGTCTATGCCGAACGTATCGTGCAGCGGCGTGCGTCGCCCTTTGCCGGCGACCCGTTCTTTGAACAGTTCTTCGGCCAGCAAATGCCGAACCGTACGGAAAAGCAGTCGTCGCTCGGATCGGGCGTGATCGTGACCGCCGGTGGTCTCGTGGTGACGAACAATCACGTCATCGACGGTGCCGACGATATCAAGGTGGCGCTGGCGGACGGGCGTGAATTCTCCTCCAAAGTGCTGCTGAAGGATGACCGGGTCGATCTCGCTATTCTGCAGATCGATGCGAAGGAACAGTTCCCGGTGCTGTCGCTCGGCAACTCCGATGCCATCGAGGTCGGCGATCTCGTACTTGCCATCGGCAATCCCTTCGGTGTCGGCCAGACGGTGACGAGCGGTATCGTCTCGGGTTTGGCGCGCAACCAGGTGACGCAGGGCGATTTCGGTTTCTTCATCCAGACCGACGCCTCCATCAACCCCGGCAATTCCGGCGGTGCACTGATGAACATGGCGGGTGAGCTTATCGGCATCAACACCGCCATCTTCTCCAAGGGCGGCGGATCGAACGGCATCGGTTTTGCCATTCCCGCCAATCTGGTCCGCGTTTTCGTCGCTGCCGCCGAGCGCGGTGATACGAGCTTCCAGCGGCCCTATATCGGCGCGACCTTCGATCCGGTGACCTCTGATGTTGCCGAGGCGCTCGGCCTGCACCGCGCCCGCGGGGCGCTCGTCGTCAGCGTCGTCAAGGGCGGTCCGGCCGAAAAGGCGGGTATCGAGCCGGGACAGGTCGTTACCGCCGTCAACGGCTTCGAGGTGGAGCATCCGGATGCGCTGGGTTATCGCCTGACGACGGCCGGCATCGGCAAATCGGCCGAACTGACATTGGTGGAAAAGGGCAAAGAGAAGAAGGTGACCATCGCGCTCGACACGGCGCCGGAAACCGCGCCGCGTGACGAACGGTTGCTTGAAGGCCGCAATCCTTTCGCGGGTGCTACCGTCGCCAACCTCTCGCCGAAGCTTGCCGATGAATTGCGCATGCCTTCGCAGGTGACCGGCGTTGTCATTACCGACGTGAAGCGCGGTTCGCCGGCCTATCGCGTCGGTTTCCAGCCGAAGGATGTCATCCTGTCGCTGAACGGCGCGGATATCGGCTCCACGGCTGCAGTCGAGAAGGCGTTGGATGATAATCCCGGCTTCTGGCGGGTGGAAATCCTGCGTGACGGGCAACGCATCCGGCAGTTCCTGCGATGAGCGACGACCTCTTCGCCCCGCAAGTGCCCGTGGAGGTCGCCAACCGGCGGCCTCTAGCCGATCGCCTGCGTCCGAAGACGCTGGCTGAGGTGAGCGGGCAGCCGCATCTGACGGGCGAAGAGGGCGTTTTGCGCCGCATGATCGACAGCGGTTCGCTCGGATCGATGATCTTCTGGGGACCGCCCGGTACTGGCAAGACCACGGTTGCCCGGCTGCTTTCCGGCGAAGCGGGGCTGGCTTTCGAGCAGATCTCGGCGATCTTTTCCGGCGTCGCCGATCTCAAGAAGGTTTTTGAGGCGGCGCGGACACGGCGGATGAACGGTCGGCAAACGCTGCTTTTCGTCGACGAGATCCACCGTTTCAACCGTGCCCAGCAGGACAGCTTCCTGCCCGTCATGGAAGACGGCACCATCATTCTGGTGGGCGCGACCACTGAAAATCCGTCGTTTGAACTCAACGCCGCTCTTTTGTCGCGCGCGCGTGTCCTGACTTTTGGTTCGCATGACGAGGACAGTCTGAGCGAGCTTCTGAAGCGCGCCGAGGAGGCGGAGGGCAAGCCCCTGCCGCTGACCGAAGAGGCGCGTGCCAGCCTGATCCGTATGGCCGATGGCGATGGCCGTGCCGTGTTGACGCTTGCCGAAGAGGTCTGGCGTGCGGCAAGGAAGGACGAGACTTTCGACACCGAAGGGCTGACGCGCATCGTGCAGCGGCGGGCGCCGGTCTACGACAAGAGCCAGGACGGCCACTACAATCTCATCTCCGCGCTGCATAAATCGGTGCGCGGCTCGGACCCGGACGCAGCACTCTATTATCTCTGCCGCATGTTCGATGCCGGTGAAGACCCGCTCTATATCGGCCGGCGGCTGGTGCGTATGGCGGTGGAGGATATCGGCCTTGCCGATCCGCAGGCGCTTGCCGTCTGCAATGCCGCCAAGGACGCCTATGACTATCTCGGTTCACCGGAAGGTGAACTGGCGCTGGCGCAGGCCTGCGTTTATCTCGCCACCGCACCGAAATCCAATGCCGTCTATAACGCCTTCAAATCGGCGATGCGGGCAGCCAAGGAAAACGGCTCGCTGGTGCCGCCGAAACACATCCTCAATGCGCCGACCAAGCTGATGAAGGGCGAGGGCTACGGCGACGGTTACCGTTACGACCACGACGAACCGGATGCCTTTTCAGGGCAGGACTATTTCCCGGAAAAAATGGGACGCACGACGTTTTACGATCCGCCGGACAGGGGTTTCGAGCGGGAAATCCGCAAGCGTCTCGACTGGTGGGCAAAGCTGCGCCGGGAGCGGGGATCGCGTTAAGCCGCACTCCTCACAAAATGAATCATGTGCCTGGCAAAAAGAATCGTAAAGCCGCGCTATCTCTTTGTTTATTAAAGAAATCAGGATGCCTTGCGATGCGGGGCTGCCTGCGTCTGCGCCGGCAGCATCTTGACCGACGATTCAGCGAGGCCGTTATGGCCTTCGGCGTCGATCACCAGATGCCAGTGCAATGTTTCGGGAATGCTGAGGCGGATCGGCGATTTCTTCGCGACGCCGCCGAGATATTTGAAGTCCAGCAACTCGGTGAAACGCTGGAAATTCGCCGCTGTCATCAGCCGCACATTGTTGACGGCCGACAGGGATACTTCAATGGTCGTCCCAGCCCGCAATTCCTTCAGGTCATAATGCGTAAAGCGGAAATTCGGCCGGGCCATCGTACACCTCCAGGCAGCTCTGTTTTGGCAAAAGAGGATAGGGCGGCAGGGTTAACGAGCTCTTTAAAATCGGGGAATCTTTGCCAAATTCCGGCCTGTTACGTCGGTTTCGAACAGTGGCGGGGAGTATTACGGACCTTCGGCCGCAGGCACTGGAATAATACCAACGTATAATATGTGCATTTAATAATAATAAATTTCTGCCCTTTAACATCCGCGGCTGGAAGTGCCGTCAACGGCATTGGGGGGAATATGAAAAACGTCACGATATCTATGCGCCTTTATGCGCTCGTCGCATTGTTTCTGGCAACTTTGATCGCAGCCCTGACATTCAGCCTGTTCGAAAGCTACCGCAAAATGGAGCACGAGCGGAAAGCGGGCCTTGCGGCGATGAACGAAACCGCCATCGCCATTCTCGAGCAATATTATCGCCTGGAACAGAGCGGCAGCCTGAGCCGGGAGGCGGCGCAGCAGCAGGCCAAGGTGACGATCGCGGCTATGCGTTATGGCAATGGCAGCGGCTATTTCTGGATCAACGACATGCATCCGACAATGGTGATGCATCCGATCAAACCTGAAATGAACGGCACCGACCTCACCGCCAACAAGGACCCGAACGGCAAGGCGCTGTTCGTCGAATTCGTCAACACCGTCAAGGCTGGCGGCAAGGGCTTCGTTGATTATTACTGGCCGAAACCCGGCGCGCCCGAGCCGGTGGAGAAATTCTCCCATGTGGCCGGTTTCGCGCCCTGGGGCTGGATTGTCGGCACCGGTGTTTATGTCGACGATCTCAAGGCCGCGTTCCGGAGCGAGGCCTATTTTTATGTCGGTCTTTGCGGTTTGTCCGCGCTTCTGATCATCGGCGTCGCTGCTGCTGTCGTGCGCAGCGTGACGCGGCCGATCGATCTTATCCGGCAGAGCATGAAGCGGATCGCGGAGGGTGACGGCGAGGCCGAAATTCAATTCGCCGACCGTCGCAACGAAATCGGCGCGATTGCCAAGACCTTGCTGGTGCTACGTGACAGCGTCAATGAGCGCAGCGCCTTGCAGGCCCGCGAGGCGGGACAACAGCGGGCGCTGGAGGAGGCGCGACAGGGCAATGAGATGGCCCTGCGCTCCGCATCCGAGCGTCAGGCTCATGCCATGAACCAGCTTGGCAATTCGCTTGAGGCGCTCGCCAACGGCGATCTGACCGTCGAGCTTGCCGATATCGGCGCGGAATATGAAAAACTGCGCATGGATTTCAACCGGGCTGTTGGTGCTCTGCATGGGGCGATCGAGGCCATCGCCAGAACCGGCGATGTCGTCAATGACAGCGCTTCTGACATCAGCGGTGCGACCGGCAATCTTTCACGCCGGACCGAACAGCAGGCGGCGGCGCTGGAGGAGACGGCGGCGGCTCTGGACGAAATCACCGCAACCGTGCGCACCGCTTCCGAGCGGGCTAACGAAGCGCGGCAGATGGTGCAGGATACGAAAACGAGCGCCGGCCGCTCGGGTGAAATCGTGCGTAATGCCGTCGATGCCATGGGCCGTATCGAGGAATCGTCCAAACGTATCGGCCAGATCATTTCCGTCATCGACGAGATCGCTTTCCAGACCAACCTTCTGGCGCTGAATGCCGGTGTGGAAGCGGCGCGGGCGGGCGAGGCGGGACGCGGGTTTGCGGTGGTAGCGCAGGAGGTTCGCGAATTGGCGCAACGCTCGGCCAATGCGGCCAAGGAGATCAAGACCCTTATCAATCGGTCCGCAGAAGAAGTCGGTGGCGGCGTCGCACTTGTGCGCTCGACAGGCGATGCGCTGGACGAGATCGTGGCGCTGGTCAACCGCGTTGACGGTCACGTCAATTCCATCGCTACGGCGGCGCGGGAACAGGCGACCGGCCTGCAGGAGATCAACACCTCCGTCAATCATATGGACCAGATGACGCAGCAGAACGCCGCCATGGTGGAAGAAACGACAGCGGCGAGCCAGACGCTCGCCGAAGAAAGCCGCCAGCTGCGCTCGCTGCTTTCCCGTTTCGAACTTGGACATGATACGGGACGCGAGATTTCGCGGGCTGCGTGATTTTGTCCGTTTTGGGCAGAGTGGAGGGCGCGGTCTTGGATGACTGACAAGGTCTCTCCACACTCCAGGTCATCCTCGGGCTTGACCCGAGGATCCATTCCTCGCGTGGCTGTAGATCCTCGGGTCAAGCCCGAGGATGACGGAGGAGAGGTTTGAGTGCCGGCTGACTGAAGAGAGGTTTCAGCGTTTTCGTCATCGCCTTCGGGGTGATTGCGGTCGAGCCTTCTCCATTTCCCGCGTCACGAAACAGGCCGTTCGTTATTTCTCGTAACCAATAAGGATTCGTTTACCCCGTTTCTTTAAAATTTGCCTGTATTGCCGCGGGTAGCGGCCGCTGAAGGTACAGGTTCTCGTATGGCGTATGTTTCCCTTCCGCGTCGTCTTGTGACGTTGCTGATGATTTCCACGGTCATGGTGTCGTGTTCGGCGGAGGGCCTCGTGCCACCGGCGGAGGTCGATGGCACGGCGCGTGTCAGCTCAATCCGGTCGTCGCGGCAGCAGGGTTACAGCGCACCATCAGGCGCGATCCATCAGGCCGAGCGGGCCGGGCAGGTTGCCGATTATCCCGCAGCCGTATCGCAACCGATGCCGGAGGTCTACGCCTCGCAGGATCCGCTGCTACAGTCGCCGCAGGGAGCTCAGGGCTATTCCACACTCGATGGCCAGCATCAGGCCCGCATGGCGGCGAGTGGCCACAGCATGGTCTCTCCCAGCACGCCCAACCAGCAGGTTACCTCCAGCCAGATCGCCGAAGGCGAGGGCGGGGTGAACATGGATTCCATGCTGGGCGTGGAGCCGGTTCGCGGGCTTGCGGAAGAGCAGGATGCCGACATCGCCGAAGGTGCTTCCACCCAGCCGGTAGTGGACGGTATCGGCACCGACAATCCGGTGGCCGTTTCTCCGCCGCGCCGCCAGCAAAGCACGGGTCAATCGCGGTTGATACCGCCGCCGCCCGCCGGTTCGTCCTCCCGCCGCCAGCCGGTGCAAGAGGTCGCCATGCTGATGCCTGATGATCCGATGGCGCGTGGTGGACAGCAAAGCAACCGGTCGGCCATGCCGCCCGGCATCATGCCACCTTCGGAAGTGGCCTGCCGCTCCGAACTGCGTCGCCTCGGCGTTGCTTTCCGCGATGTCGCGCGCATTGCCGATGGCCCGACCTGCGGTATCGATTATCCGATCGAACTCAGTGGTCTCGCCAGTGGTGTTGCCATCCGGCCGTCGGTGAAGCTCAATTGCCAGGTCACACTTGCCTTTGCCAAATGGGTGAAGTTCGAACTCGTGCCATCCTCGCGCTTCCGTTATCTGTCGGGCGTCGGGCGCATCACGCCGATGGGCGGTTATTCCTGCCGCAAGATGAATTCGCGCTCCAGCAACCCATGGTCCGAACATGCGCGCGGCAACGCCATCGATATCGGCACCATCACTCTGAACAACGGCAAGGAAATCGACGTTCGCAGCAAAAGCTTCTTCGCCTTCCGCGAAAAGGCGCTGCTGAAAGCGGTCAGATCGGATAGCTGCAAATATTTCTCGACCGTTCTCGGGCCGGGCAGCGATCCCAATCACTGGAACCATTTCCACTTCGATCTGCGCACCCGAAAGTCCGGTTACAGGCATTGTGATTAAATCGTACTGGCAGAGTGGATTTGAGGGTTGCCGAGGTTGATGACGAAGTTTGAAAACCTCTCCTCCGTCATGCTCGGGCCTGTCCCGGGCATCTGTAACCTATCGTTTTTATGAGACGTTGGCAGATCCTCGGGTCGGGCCCGAGGATGACGTCGAGTACGGAGGTGAGGGACGCCTGCAAGGGAAACTCAGCCTGTCGGGTCGCGTGTTGCTGCCCAAAAAAAGACCGGCCCTAAGGCCGGTTGAAGAAGACTGCCATATCGGGGGATATCGGCGTCTTTGCAAGGGCATGCAATGGGATACGATCCCATAAACGGTCCATCCGGTGCGGATATCCGGCAAAAAACATCGCGCCGTACTGACCTGCGGCCAACATGGCTTGCCGCCCGTCTCTGATACGCTATGAGCGTCACATGTATGTGACAACGGCCCGCAGGAGTCCGCATTCATGCCCCCTGTTTCAGAGCTAATCGTCTTTGCCGCGGCGCTTGCGGCAGCGGGCGTCATCGCCGGTCTTCTGGCGGGACTGTTCGGCATTGGCGGCGGCGCGGTTCTGGTGCCCGTCTTCTACCATGTCTTCGGGCTTCTGGATGTGCCGGAGGCGGTGCGCATGCATCTTTCACTCGGCACATCGCTTGCCATCATCGTGCCGACCTCCATCCGTTCGTTCCTGACGCATCGCCAGAAAGGCGCCGTCGATATCGACCTTCTGAAGGGCTGGATTGTCGCCGTGCCGCTCGGCACCATCCTCGCATCGGTGGTAGCCGCCCATGCTTCCAGCGTCGCGCTGCGGTTGATCTTCGCCTGCATCGCGCTTGCGCTCGCCTTCCGGATGATCGTCAACCGGGCGAGCTGGCATCTCGGTTCTGACCTGCCGAAAAATCCCGCCCGCTTTCTGGTGGGCACCGGCATCGGGCTTCTGTCCGGCCTGATGGGTGTGGGTGGCGGGGTGATGAACAATACCTTCATGACGCTTTACGGACGCACCATCCATCAGGCGGTTGCCACATCCTCCGGCGTCGGGGTGCTGATTTCGCTGCCGGGTCTCCTGGGCTACATCTGGGCCGGCTGGGGCGATGCGGGCCTGCCGCCGTTTTCAACCGGTTTCATCAACTGGGTTGCCGTGGTGTTGCTCATCCCCATCACGCTTGTCGTCGCGCCCTATGGTGCGCGGCTGGCGCATGCGCTCAGCAAGAAGCAGCTGGAGCGGGCCTTCGGGGTGTTTCTGGCCTTCGTGGCAGCGCAGTTCTTCTACAGCGTCTACGGCTGATTTTCCCTATTCGCGGAACACAGTGTTCAGGCCATCCGGACTGGCATTTGCGTGCCCCACGGCCTATATGGCGTGCATCTCTGTCGGTTTTTTCGAAAGTTTTGCCATGAATGCCATTGTTTCGATACGGAATCTGACCAAATCCTACGCAAATGGCTTTCAGGCGCTCAAAGGTGTCAGCCTCGATATCAAAGAGGGGGAAATCCTCGCTCTTCTCGGGCCGAATGGCGCGGGCAAGACGACGCTGATCTCGATCATTTGTGGTCTGGTCAATCCGGGCGAAGGCTCGGTGCTTGTTGGCGGGTATGATGTGGTGAAGGATTTTCGCCAGACCCGCGCCCTGATCGGCCTCGTGCCGCAGGAACTGACGACGGATATGTTCGAGACCGTATGGAACACGGTAAGTTTCTCGCGCGGCCTGCACGGACAGAAGAAGAAGCCTGAACTGATCGAAAGCGTTCTCAAGTCCCTGTCGTTGTGGGACAAGAAGGACAATATGCTGCGGGAACTTTCCGGCGGCATGAAGCGGCGCGTGCTGATCGCCAAGGCCTTGGCGCACGAACCGAAGGTCCTGTTCCTCGACGAACCGACCGCCGGCGTTGATGTCAATCTCCGCCGCGACATGTGGAATGTGGTTTCCGAGCTGCGCGCCAAGGGCGTCACCATCATCCTGACCACGCATTACATTGAGGAGGCGGAAGAAATCGCCGACCGGGTGGGCGTCATCAATGGCGGTGAATTGCTGCTGGTGGAAGAAAAGACGGCGCTGATGAAGAAGCTTGGCCGCAAGCAGCTTTTCCTTGAACTTGCGCAGCCCGTGGAGCAATTGCCCGATAGTCTTGCGCCTTTCGGCCTGACGCTTTCGGACGACCGTTGCACCGTTACCTATGAAATCGCTGACAATGGCGAGCAGGGTCGCATTGCCGATCTTCTCGGCGCTCTTTCCGCCGCCAACATCCACTTCAAGGATATTTCAACGCGGCAGAGCTCGCTTGAGGATATCTTTGTCTCGCTGGTGGGAGGCCAGAAATGAATTTCGAAGCCATCAAATCCATCTACCTGTTTGAAATGGCACGCACGCGCCGCACCCTGTTGCAGAGCGTCGTTTCGCCGGTCATTTCCACCTCGCTTTATTTCATCGTGTTCGGAACCGCGATTGGTTCGCGGATTCAGGAGGTTGGCGGAGTTTCCTACGGTGCGTTCATAACGCCCGGCCTCATCATGCTGACGCTTCTGACTCAATGTATCGCCAACGGTTCCTTTGGTATCTATTTCCCGAAATTCACCGGAACGGTCTACGAGATATTGTCCGCGCCGGTGGCCACGACGGAAATTGTCGCTGGCTATGTCGGGGCGGCGGCGACCAAGGGCCTGATGATTGGCGTGATCATCCTGATAACGGCCACCTTCTTCGTGGATATCACCATCGCCCATCCGTTCATGATGGTGCTGTTCTTCGTGCTGACGGCGGTAAGCTTCAGCCTGTTCGGCTTCATCATCGGCATCTGGGCGACGAATTTCGAGCAGTTGAACGTCATCCCCATGCTGGTGATACCGCCTTTGACCTTCCTCGGTGGCAGCTTCTATTCCATCGATATGCTGCCGCCCTTCTGGCAGGCGGTCAGCCATTTCAATCCGGTGCTCTACCTTATCAGCGGTTTCCGCTGGAGCTTCTACGAGATCGCCGACGTCAATCCCCTCATCAGCCTGGCGATGATCACGCTGTTCCTCGCAATCTGCCTTGGCGTCGTCAGCTGGATGTTCAAGACCGGCTACCGGCTGCGCAACTGACGGGCAGGATTTGCCGCGAATGTGACGCCCGGTTTGCACCGGGCGTTTTCGTATTCGGATAGCAAGACGTGCAGATCAGGCGACCTGCTTTTGCGCCACTTCCTCCACAACCTCGCCCTTCAGATAGGAGACGAGGTCCTTGATCGTCACGACGAGCAGGCCGTGGCGTTCGGCGAAGACTTTCAGCTGCGGCAGGCGGGCCATGGTGCCGTCGTCATTGGCGATCTCGCAGATGGTGCCGGAGGGGAACTTCCCGGCAAGACGGCATAGATCAACGGCCGCTTCGGTGTGGCCGGTGCGGCCGAGCACGCCTTCAGGATTGGCACGCAGTGGGAAGATATGTCCGGGCCGGGCGAAGTCTTCCGGACGCGAGCCTTCCGACACCAGTGCACGCACGGTATTTGCCCGGTCCGCCGCCGAAATGCCTGTCGTGGTGCCGGGAATATAGTCCACCGACACGGTGAAGGCCGTCTTGAGGGATTCGGTATTGCGCGACACCATCAGCGGAATGTCGAGCGCATCGAGACGCTCGCCGGGCATGGCGACGCAGATCAGCCCGCGTGCATGGTTCATCATGAAGGCGATCTGCTGCGGGGTGATGCTGTCTGAAGCGGCGATGATATCGCCTTCGTTTTCGCGGTCTTCGTCGTCAACGACAATCACCATCTCGCCACGGGATATGGCGTCGATCGCGTCTTCAATTTTAGCAATGGTCATTTTCTTTCTGGCCTTTCAAGGGTTATGCCGTTTTGCGGCATTTTCGCGCTTCAAGAAGCGCCAAATATCCCTTGGGCGAACAATGCAATGCGAGGCCCGCTGCGTGCGGGCGCCTTATGCCTTGTCCTCTTCCATCCGGACTATACCGTCGGCTCCGGCCTCTCACCGGATCTGCTGACCTTCCGGCTTTGGAGACCGGAAGCGCTCGCGGGCTCCGGGAAAATCCCGATACCGCCGGTGGGGAATTGCACCCCGCCCTGAGAACATCGCCAACATAAATTATCAAACGGGAAGGAAGCAAGCGGCAATGGGTTTGTCATTGCCGGTGCACGCGAAATGAATATCCCGATTGCGTTCGAAACGGGGTATTTCCGTTCCGGGACCAATGGCTGGCCCGGACACCGGAGAATGATCTTCAAATGGCTGAGGTTTACCGGTCGCGCAATCGCAATTCATCGGTCTGCATCTGCATCGAGCCGAGTGTCGACAGGAAGCTCATGCCGAGCAGGCTCTGGCCCAGCTGACCGTCCTGCGCGACGAGGGCGGGGATGTTGCGTCGCGTGATCGGGCCGATGCCGATTTCCGACAGGGTGACGGGCGCTGCCGCCGTGCGGCCGTTTGCCGTCATGACAGGCACGGTGTAGCGCAGTTTGGTCGTATCTATGCCGATCTCGGCCGCGTCGGCATTGGCGAGCACCACGGAGCTTGCGCCAGTATCGACGAGCATGTGGATGGTCTTGCCTTCGATGCCGACATTCGCCTCGAAATGGCCGCTCATCGATTTGTGCAGCACGATTTCCTGTTCGCCGCCTGCCGTCGTCACCACCACGGCGCGACCGGGTATCAGGCCGCCCAGCAGCCGGTCGCCGAAGGATTGCAGGTCGTAGCGATAGAGATAGACGGAGACGAGGCCGAGGATGATGACGAGCCAGATGGCGAGTTGCCGGATGACGGTGCCAAAGCTGCCGCGGCTTCCCGCCAGAATGCCTGCCGACAAAAGCCCGGCGATCGGCACGAGATAGACCATCCGTCCGAATTGTTCGTTGTCGATGCCGAAGGTGCGGCCGCTGTCGTGATTGACGAGAAGCAGGCCGAGACCCACGGCCAGCAATAGGAGAACGAAAGTCAGCCTGTTCATGCGGTGTCCGTCTCCTTGGCGGTGTCCTTGCCTGCTTTTGCCAGTCCTTCGGGGAGCGCCGACATGATCATGCGGCGCTTCTCGTCGTTATAGCTCGCCCAGCTGCCGATCTCCTCCAGCGTGCGGCCGCAGCCGATACAGAGGCTGTTGGTCACGTCCAGGGAGCAGATGTGGATGCAGGGTGTTTCCATGGTGAATCTATATCAGGCCGTCATGCCGCAAGGGCAAGGGCGAGAAGAATCACGATCTCCGTGATCTGCTGGCAGGCGCCGATGGTGTCGCCGGTGTGGCCACCGATCTTGTTGACGCAGAGCCTGCCGAAAAGCGCCGCGGCGAGGCACGCCGCCGCCAGAACAACCACTATTGATACTATGGGCAGGGCGTGCAGTGTGAAGAGTACGAGCAACAGCAGCCCGGTCGCGAGCGCGATGTTACGCTCGCTTGTCCCCGGCTGACCGGCGCCGGCGGCGATGCCGGAGGTTTTTGCGGCCGGTAGCGCCTGCCAGTGCCACACCATCAGGGCGCGGCTCATCACCAGTGCTGCAATGAGGCAGGCGGCGGCGGTCTTGGCAGGCAGGGTCTCGATCAGCGATGCGAGTGCCGTGGCGCGCAGTGCAAAGGACAGGATCATGGCGATTGTGCCGTAGCTGCCGATGCGGCTGTCCTTCATGATCTCAAGCGTTCTTGCCTTGTCCTTGCCGCTGCCGAAACCATCGGCCATGTCGGCCAGCCCATCCTCGTGCAGCGCACCGGTTATGAGTGCAGTCAGGGCGATGGCGAGCCAGCCCGTGAGCTGCGGTGAGGCGTCGAACCTCGCTAATGCCACCACGAGGACAGCAGCGGGCAGGGCGATTAGCAGACCGGCAGCGGGAAAGGCGCGCGCGGTCCGGCGCATCGAGGTGCTGTTATCATCGCCGAAAAAACGCGAGGGAACCGGCAGGCGGCTGAGAAAGGCAACGGAATGCGCGACATCTGTTATAAAATCCCCGGCCTTCATGCTGTCTCCGTTGCTATGCTTGCATTTCCGGTTGTTCCGCGGCGCGTCCGCGATTATGAGAGGCGCAACAAAGACCGATTTGCCGGAAAACACAAGTTTCCGCCAACCCGACGACGAGAAAGATAGATACCATGAGCATGAGCGGATTGCCCTTCGACGATTTCCGCGCGCTGCTGCGCGAGCTTCCCGGCCCGGACACGCATGCGCTGGTCGCGGCCAAGGAGCGTAATGCGCAGCTGACGAAGCCGGCGGGTTCGCTTGGCCGTCTGGAAGAGATCGCCATGTGGCTTGCCGCATGGTCCGGCCGTTCGCCCGCCGTCACCCGTCCGCTGGTGGCGATCTTCGCCGGCAATCACGGCGTTACGCGGCACGGCATCACGCCCTATCCGACTTCAGTAACGCAGCAGATGGTGGAGAATTTTGCTGCAGGCGGTGCGGCGATCAACCAGATTTGCGTCACTAACGATCTCGGTCTCAAGATTTTCGATCTGGCGCTCGACTATCCGACCGGCGACATTACCTGCGAGCCTGCCCTTTCCGAGCGTGATTGCGCAGCGACCATGGCCTTCGGCATGGAGGCGATTGCCGGTGGCACCGACCTTCTCTGCGTCGGCGAAATGGGCATCGGCAACACCACCATCGCAGCGGCGATCAATCTGGCGCTCTATGGCGGTACGGCGGAAGAGTGGACCGGTCCCGGTACGGGTTCCGAGGGCGAGGTCATGGCGCGCAAGATCGCGGCGGTGAAGGCTGCCGTGGAGTTCCACAAGGACCATCTGTCCGACCCGCTGGAAATCATGCGCCGTCTCGGCGGTCGTGAGATTGCGGCGATTGCCGGCGCCATCCTTGCCGCACGCGTGCAGCGCATTCCCGTGCTGATCGACGGTTATGTGGCGACCGCTGCCGCAGCACTTCTGAAGGCTGCCAATCCTTCGGCGCTCGACCATTGCCTGATCGGCCACGTGTCCGGTGAGCCCGGCCATCTGGCCGCCGTTGAGAAACTTGGCAAGACGCCGCTTCTGGCGCTTGGTATGCGGCTGGGTGAGGGCACGGGTGCCGCCTTGGCAGCCGGCATCGTCAAGGCTGCCGCCGCCTGCCATTCCGGCATGGCGACTTTCGAAGCTGCGGGTGTCGATACCCGCACCAGTGCCCACACTGAACATTGAGGCCGAAGATGGACGCAACGCCGCAGAAGAAGCAACCGGAACCCGCCTTCCGCAAGGAAAAGGGTTGGCGGCATCTTTTTGCTGCTGCCCGTTATTCCGTGCAGGGGCTTGGACGGCTGTGGCAGGAAGCGGCGTTCCGGCACGAGGTTCTCGCCTTCGGCGTCGGTCTTGCCCTGCTTCTGGTCGTCGGCGCGCCGTTTGTGCATCTTCTCGTCTTTACGGTGCTGATGCTGCTTCTGTTTGCGGTCGAGGCGCTGAACACCGCGATCGAGGAACTGGTGGATCGCATCTCGCCGGAAATCTCTTCCGTCGGGCGGCACGCCAAGGATCTCGGCTCCTTCGCCGTCTTCTGCCTTCTGATGGCCAACGGATTTTTCGTGCTTTATTCGCTGGTGACGACGCTGTTCTTTTGAGCGGCAGGTTTGATGCTTAAGCGAAGGACCGGCGGCGCGGCTGGATGGCGTGGGTTTCCTCCACGGCCGGCAGGCTTTGCAGCACACGTTTTGCCGGCAGGATGGCGATGCCTTCGGTACCCTCGCGCAATTTCGATTTCAGGATGAACTGGCCGTCATGCTTGGCAAGAATGGCCTGAACAATGGGTAGGCCGAGGCCGGTTCCCTGTTCGGCGCTCTTGATCGCGATCGATCCCTGACCGAAGGCTGACAGCACCACGGGAATCTCTTCTTCGGGAATGCCGGGACCATTGTCCCGGATCGAGACATATTGCCCGCCGCCCGCCGTCCAGCCCGCCTTCACGAGAATTTCGCCGCCCTGCGGAGTGAATTTCACGGCGTTGGAGAGAAGGTTGAGGATGACCTGGCGGATCGATTTTTCATCGGCCCAGACCTGCGGCAGGCTGCTTTCGAATTGCTGCGAAATCCTGATGCTCTTGGCGCGGGCGCGAAGCTGGATCATGCCTATGCAATCCTCGGCGATCTCCAGCATGGAGACCGACTCCTCGTTGAGGTCGTAGCGGCCGGCCTCGATCCGCGACAGATCGAGGATTTCGTTGATGAGGTCGAGCAGATGCTGGCCGGAGCGGTGAATATCGCCGGAATATTCCTTGTAGAGCGGATTGTTGAGCGGGCCGAGTACCTCTGCGGACATGACTTCGGAGAAGCCGAGAATGGCGTTGAGCGGGGTCCTGAGCTCATGCGACATGGAGGCGAGGAAGCGCGATTTCGCCAGATTGGCCTCTTCCGCCCGCCGCCGTGCTTCGTCCGACATCGAGTTGGCGACTTCGAGTTCGGCGATCAGGTCGTCCTTTTCGGTCTGCGACGAAAGCAGCTTGATGCTGGTCTGGTAAAGCCGGCTGGTGATGCGATGACAGAAGAGGATCGCCATGCCGAACATCAGGGCAAGGCCGACATCGAACGGATCGCGGGAAATGACGGAGGTGACGCAAAGCGCCGCCAGCACCGGCAGGAAGGTCATGAAGGTTGCCCGCCGCAGCATGAAATTGGCCATGGCGGTGAGCGAGAGGGCGATCAGCAGCGTCGCGCCCTTGAAGAAGAGAATGAGTGTCGGATCGTTGCGTACCGGTTCGGCCAGCGCGAACATGGCCCAGGCGCAGCCGATGATGATTTGCATGCCGAGGAAAAGATTGCGCCATTTCGGCAGGTTTTCCGTCGTGATCTCGTGTTTTGCGGCTCTTTTGGCGAGCACGAGAGACATGGCGTGGAAACTGAGCGCGATGAGCGACCAGATGATCAGCCCAATGTCACGGGTAATATACACACCGATGATAGAGGCGAACACGATAAAAAGCGGCATGATCATCGCGCCCTGGAGGGCTTCGGCGATGTGCATTGTCAGCATTTCGCGTTCATAGGCTTCGCTTCCGCCAGCCCCTTGCTGCAGGCGTTCACGCGTCGTCTTCACCGTGTCGAAAACAGCCTTGTTACGGTGTTTTCGTGAGCGGTCGACGATGATCTTATCGGTGGACGTGCTGACGCTTTTACTCATTGTTACAACGCAGGTGACATGAACCCTTTGCAGGCTACGCACAAAATCTTAAGAAGATGCTGCCGTTAAAGGATTTGTTTGCCATTTCTGACAAGGGTTTGTTGTGACATGAGACGAAATGGAGGCAGGCGCGGCTTTTTCTCGACGTTTCGTGACGGCGGGCTTTTTCTTGCCACGGTTTTTCTCGGCATCCTGATTGCTGCCAAGCTCGACCAGATCAACAGCGAGACCTATGCAGGCCGTTTCTTCGTGATCGATGGCGACACGCTTTCAAAGGGCGAGGACCGGTTCCGGCTGCTCGGCATCGATGCGCCGGAGCTTTCGCAGATCTGCCGGCGCGGCGGTGAAACCTGGCCATGCGGTGCGGAGGCGCGCCGTGTTCTGCAACGGATGATCGAGGGTGCCGCCTTTTCCTGTTCCGGCAGTTCCAGAGACCGTTATGGGCGGCTGCTGGTTTATTGCACGGCGGGCGACAGGGACGTGTCCTCGGAAATGGTGGCGGCGGGTTTTGCCATCGCATCCGGTTATTTCCAGTTCTCCAGCGAGCAGGCCGTGGCGCGCAGGGAGGCTCGCGGTATCTGGGCGGGAGAATTCGAAAAACCGTCGGAGTGGCGGCGCGAACACCGCGCTGCGGATCTGGAGACGCCCGCAGCGGGTTTCCTCACCATCATCCGTCATCTTCTGGGATGGGATCATGGCTGAGACGGATCAAACACCGCCGACGCGTGGCGATGGGCTGGATGGGTTTCGCGGCGAGATCGCCCGCTGTCGCATCTGTCGCGACACCCCGCTCAACGGCCCCTTGCCGCATGAGCCGCGGCCGGTGGTCGTGATGTCGAAGAAGGCGCGTATCCTGATTGCGGGGCAGGCGCCGGGGCTTCGCGTGCATGAAACGGGGATACCCTTCAACGACGCTTCCGGTGACAGGCTTCGCCAATGGCTGAATGTAGACCGGGAGACATTCTATGACCCGGACCGCTTCGCCATCGTACCCATGGGGTTCTGTTTTCCCGGTTATGACGACAAGGGCAGCGACCTGCCGCCCCGGCGCGAATGCGCGCCGCAATGGCGGGAGCGGGTGATGGCGGCAATGCCGCAGGTGGAGCTGATCCTTGCCATCGGCCAATATGCCCAGGCCTTTCATCTCGGTGAAAGGCGGCGAAAAACCATGACCGAAACCGTGCGTGACTGGCGCAGCTATTTTCACTCGAATTCGGGGCCGGCCATCTTTGCCCTGCCGCATCCGAGCTGGCGCAACACCGGCTGGTTGAAGAAGAACCCGTGGTTTACCGAGGAGTTGCTTCCGGTTCTGCGACAACATGTGGAAATGCGGCTTTAGTGAAACAATTTTCTGTTTTTTTGTAAAAATTAGTGTATTGAAAGGAAATTAATTCAGGAGGGTAGACGCATTGGATCGCCTAGACCGTAAGATTTTGCGCATTCTGCAAGAGGATTCCACGCTGGCTGTCGCTGATCTGGCGAAGAAGGTCGGCCTTTCCACGACGCCCTGTTGGCGGCGTATCCAGAAGATGGAAGAAGATGGCGTCATCCGCCGGCGCGTGGCGCTGCTCGATCCGGTCAAGGTCAACACCAAGGTCACCGTTTTCGTCTCCATCCGCACCGCCTCGCATTCCATCGAATGGCTGAAGCGTTTTTCCGAGGTGGTTTCCGAGTTTCCTGAGGTCGTCGAGTTTTACCGCATGAGCGGCGATGTCGATTATCTGCTGCGCGTCGTTGTGCCTGACATTGCGGCCTATGACGCCTTCTACAAGCGCATGATTGCCAAGATTGAAATTCGCGACGTTTCGTCTGCCTTCGCGATGGAACAGATCAAATACACGACGGAACTGCCGCTCGATTACATGCTGCTGGATAATCCCAAATCCGGCGAGGAATGATCCGCGACTGATCAGGCCCTTTGAACAATGCCCTTTCCGGATGCCGGGGAGGGCATTTTTCGTTCTGCGGTTTTGTTTTTCGCAAGTGCTCAAGCTGGTCATCTGCCGGTTGCTTGAGAAACGTACCCGAGAGGCGCGCGGATGCGGCGCGGCAATCTTATTTCGCCTGTAACGGCAAATTCGCACATTCAATTCTCTTCGTGCTTCCTCCACGCAAACTGGGATTTTGATAAAATCGCTCGAATATCTACGCTTTATATATCTGATGATGGCAACAGCGAAGGATATCCACATGCTCACACGACGCGGAACATTGGGACTGATTGCAGGGGCAACGGGGGCGGCATTCCTGCCGCATATCCGGCGGGCAGGCGCTGCCACCACCACATTGCGGATCGGCTGGCAGAAGAATGGCGTGATTGCACTGGCGAAAAGCCAGGGTGCGCTCGAAGCGCTGCTGAAGGATCGCGGCATCGAGGTCAAATGGTCGGAGTTCTCCTCCGGGCCGCCGCTTCTCGAAGCGCTTGGCGCGGGCGCGCTGGATATCGGGCCGACGGGCGACGTGCCGCCGCTTTTCGCGCAGGCCGCCGGTGGCAATCTACGTTATGTGGGCACCTACAAGGGCGCGGCCGGCGGATCGGCAATCCTGGTGCAGAAGGATTCACCACTGAAGACGCTGGCGGACCTCAAGGGCAAGAAGGTCGCCTTCAAGCGTGGCTCCAGCGCCCATAATGTCACCGTGAAAGCATTGCGAAAGGCCGGTCTGACGCTGAACGACATAACATCCATCGACCTTGCCCCGCCGGATGCGGCGGCGGCTTTCCGCAGCGGCAGCATCGACGCCTGGTCGATCTGGGACCCTTATTTCGCCGTGGCGGAAAAGGAGCCGACGACGCGGGTTCTTGCGAGTGCCGAGGGTATTGTCGATCCGTGGAGCTATTTCCTCGCCAATGGCGACTTCGTGGAGAGCAATCCCGATCTTGTGCCGCTGATCCTGAAAGAACTCGCGAGCGTCGGTGCAAAGGCGCAGGCCAATATCGACGAGACCGCAAAATTGCTGGCGGCGATCACCGGCGTTCCGCAGGATGTCACCAAGGTCTCGCTGACGCGTCCGGGGGCGGATCTGGGACGCGTGTCGCTGGTGCCGGATGAGGCCATCAGCTATCAGCAGGCACTTGCCGACGAGTTCTACGATCTGAAAATCGTGCCGAAGAAACTCAAGGTGGCAGATATCGTTTGGCGTCCCAAGGCCAGTTGAGCCGGGCGGAAAGCCGAGTCTCTTCAACCGTCTGGCTGTTATTGCTGAGAGATTGATTCAGGCAGGCGCTCCATTTCAGGAGCGCCTGCCTCTGTCTCAGCCCTTGAGCTTTGCAATCACCAGATGGCCGGGCGTCGGGTTGCCGTCCTGCATGCGCACGTTGATATCGGTGACTTCGACGATGTCGAAACCGGTCGCCGCCAGTCTTTCCCGGACATAGGTTTCCGCATGGGCGAAACGCTGGTGCGGGCCGACCATGTAGGGGCGTCCGGCCATGGTCGCTTCAGGTAGAGTTTCCGACGAGAAGATCAGCAGACCACCGGGGACAAGGTTTTCGGCGGCACCGAAAAATAGCGGTTCCAGCGCGCCGAGATAGGGCAGCACATCGGTTGCGGTGATGATGTCGAAGGGCTCGTCGTCATTGTCCTCAAGAAAATCCTCGGCTTCGGCGACGTAAAGCGTCTCGTAGAGGTCTTTTTCATGGGCGATCTCGACCATGTTTTCGGAAATGTCGATGCCGGTGATGTCGTCAGCCATGTCGCGCAGCGCTTCGCCGGTGAGGCCGGTGCCGCAGCCGAGATCGAGCAGGCGCTTGAAGGGGCCGAGATCAAGCGTTTGCAGGCGCTGGCGCACCATCATCGGTACGGCATAACCGAGCTGTTCGACAAGAATATCCTCGAAGGCTTCGGCATGCTGGTCGAACAGGGTTTCGACATAGGCGTCGGGCGCTTTCGCCGGCGGTTCTCCGCGGCCCATGGCGGCGATACGGACGGCTGCACCGCCGTGATCGTCCGGGTCGATGGCCAGAACCTCTTCATAGGCCTTCACCGCCGCGTCGATATCACCGGCTTTTTCAAGCGCGAGCGCGCGGTTGTAGGCTTCGGCAAGCGCCTCTTCGTCAATTTTCTGATTGTTCGTCATCGTGCGGTATCCGTCAGCATTTTCGTTTGACGTCTGCTGTAAGCCGCAAGAGGAACGGGCGCAATGCTAATGTGGCGCGATGGCTCAGTGGAGGATGAACTCTCCTTTCAGCGCGCGCCATTCCTGCGCCGAGATAACCTGCCGGTGCACGTAGCGGACGGAGTGCAACGGGCCGTCGAGCTTTTCCTGCCAGAATTTGAGGAAACCGTGCATTTCGGGAAAGTCCGGGGCGAGATCATAGTCCTGCCAGACATAGGTCTGCAGAACCAGCGGATGGTCCGGCATGCGATAAAAAATCTGGGCGGTGGTGAGGCCGTAGCCCCTCAGCATCATTTCCATGTCCTTGTTCATGACGGCGGTTCCCGTTTTCATGATTACCGATCACAGCATTGCCGCTGTATCGAATATGGGAACACGGCAGGGTTAATCCAACCTTGCCAAAGGTGTGGATTGTCACAAAATAGTTATATTTTTCAAAATGTTGGCAGCCTCTGTTAGTGAGTGCTGCCAACTTGGTCCCTAACGCTTGAGGTGGCGTGTCAGGCGGGCTTCGAGCCATGCCCAGACGTGTCGGAGCGTTTCGACGATCGTCAGGTAGAAGATCGCGGCCCAGAGATAGGCCTGATAATCGAACGTGCGGGAAAAGGCATAACGTGTCTGCCCCATCAGGTCGAAAACCGTGACAATGGAGACCACGGCCGAGCCCTTGATCATCAGGATGATCTCGTTGCCATAGGGACGCAGTGCCACGATGAGTGCCTGCGGCAGGACGACCTTGCGGAAGGTGATGAATTTCGACAGGCCGAGC
The DNA here is from genome assembly GCA_000949895.1 of Agrobacterium arsenijevicii. Classification (GTDB taxonomy): domain Bacteria; phylum Pseudomonadota; class Alphaproteobacteria; order Rhizobiales; family Rhizobiaceae; genus Agrobacterium; species Agrobacterium arsenijevicii. Next base: position 357,496 of record JWIT01000004.1, read on the forward strand.
GAAGCGGCGCCTTCATGCTGGCCGCGCGGTACGCTCTGGATCGCTCCGCGCAGGATTTCGGCCTGATAGGCGGCGGTGTTGAGGGTGAGCGACAGCAACCCGCAATACCACGCCTCGCGGAAAAACCACCACAGGCCGACGGTTTCCAGCCCCTGACGGAAGCTGCCGAGGCCGTAATAGATCAGGAAAAGCTGCGCCAGCAGCGGTGTGCTGCGAAAGATGTAGACATAGGCGTAGGCAAGCGCCCCGATAATACGGTTTTCCGACATGCGGGCAAAGGCGATCGGTACCGAGAGAAGAGAGCCGAGGACGATCGAACTGCCGACCAGCGTCAGCGTGGTGATGAGACCATCGATATAACGCGGCCCGTAACGCTCGAATTTCGTCCAATCCCAGCCTTCGATCATGGCAAAGATCAGCCCGGCGGCGAGCAGCAGCCAGAGCGTGATGACGGCGATGCCGAGGACGCGTGAAATGTTGAGGGGTTTGTCGATTGCGATCGGTGCCGGGCGTGGCGGAATGAGTTCCTGAACGTGGCTCATCGGCTTACTCCCGATTTGCGCGACCAGCGATCAATGAAGCCGATGCCGATGGAGGAGAGAAGTGCGAGGATGAGGTAGAGCAGGCAGGCGATGCCGTAGAAGAAGAAGGCTTCCTTGCTGACGCGGGCGGCGATGCCGGTCTGGCGGATGATATCGGCAAGGCCGATGATCGAGACGTAGGAGGTATCTTTCAGCAGGATGACCCAGAGGTTGGTCATGCCGGGCAGGGCGATCCTGACCAGCTGCGGAATGATGATAAGCACCATGGTGCGGCTGCGCGAAAGGCCAAGTGCGTCGCCCGCCTCATATTGCCCCTTCGGAATGGCCTTGAAGGCCGACAGCAGCACTTCGGAGGCATAGGACGAGAACACCACTGACAGCGCGACCATGCCCGCCACGAAGGCGTTGATCTCGATCGGACCGGTAATGCCGACGTAACCGGCAACCGATTGCAGCAGCATCTGGATGCCGTAATAGACGATGAACAGGGTCAGGAGTTCCGGCAGGCCACGGAAGATGGTGGTATAGACACCGGCCGCCAGCCGCAGCGATTTTTCCTCCGATTGCGCAGCGAGCGCGATGAGGAAACCGATCAGAAGCCCGACGGGCAGGGTGGCAAGCGCCAGCGAGATCGTGACCTTGACGCCAAAGGCGATCTCGTCGCCCCAGCCGGCATCGCCGCAGGTAACGAGAGTGCCGTTTCCGAAAAGCGTGAAGAGACCGACCGGCCCACAGAAGGGATCGAGAAGTGTCGAGACATAGGTCCAGAACGCACCTATGGCGGAAAATGCTCCGCTCATGCCAGTTTTCCCCCGCGGTCTTAAGCCGCCGTGATTGTTATGGTTACGTTTTCAAACAAAAATGGCGGAAGGGCAAGCCTTCCGCCACGAGATTTCAACAAGCGTTATGCCGGTTATTGGCCGTAAACGTCGAAATCGAAGTATTTTTTGTTGATTTCCTGATACTTGCCGTTGGCGCGGATGGCGGCGATGGCGGCCGTGAACTTGTCGGCGAGCGCCGTGTCGCCCTTGCGGACAGCGATGCCTGCGCCATTGCCGTTGATCTCGACATCCACCGGAAGCGGCGTCAGGATCTTGCAGCACTTGCCGGCATCCGACTTCAGCCATTCCGACAGGACGACAATATCGTCGATGACGGCGTCGATGCGGCCGTTGGCGATGTCGAGCTTATATTCGTCGGCGGTCGGGTACATTTTCAGGTCGGAACCCGGGAAATGCTTTTCGGCATAGTTGGAGTGGGTGGTGGAACCCTGGGCGCCGAGCGACTTGCCCTTCAGGTCGTCGACGGACTTGATCGGCGAATCCTTCGGTACGGCGATTGCCGGCGGGGTGTTGTAATATTTCTTGGAGAAATCGACCTTCTGGAGACGCTCCGGGGTGATCGACATGGATGCGATGATGGCGTCGAACTTCTTGGCCTGAAGGGCGGGAATGATGCCGTCCCAATCATTGGTGACGAAGGTGCATTCGGCCTTCATTTCGACGCACAGCGCCTTGGCGATGTCGATGTCGAAGCCGGTCAGCGTACCGTCGGCTTCCAGATTGTTGAAGGGCGGGTAGGCGCCTTCGGTGCCGATGACGATCTTGTCCTGCGCAAGGGCGGCGCCGGAAAACAGCGAGATGGCGGCAATCGATACGGCTGCGAGCAGGCGGGTGGAAATAGGCATTTCGATCCTCTCTTTTGGTCGTTCATCCGCAGTCTGTTGTTTTTTTCAGTGCGGACGCCTTGAGCGCCAGGCGCGACAGAACGGTTTGCCGTTCGTGGCCTTCGGCGCGGCTCAGATTATTCATCCGGTTGGTCAAAAAATGCAACTGCAATATTAGTGACCGCGATTCCGCCGCGGAGCTTTCACGAAAACGCCTTGATCTGTTCATTTCCGGTACACAAGGCTTTGGTCATCATGGGAACCGAAGCGTGTGAAGCGCGTTGACCAGCGCCTGCACGCGCGGCCGGATTCACAATGTCGCGGTATAAGCGGCGTATAACGATTGGCAGATGAGGAAGCACCGATGCTGAAGAAGAACACATTGCTGACGGGGGTGGTTTTCCCCCTCATGTCGCTGGCGATCGCGGTGGAGCCGGCTGCTGCCGGTTATGCCGGAGCCGCACGGGTGCAGACGCAAATGCCCCAGTCACAGACACCGGTAATCTTGGCGCAGGCACAACCGCAGCCGGAAGAGCAGAACCCGGAAGAATTGCTGCGCAAGCAGCGCCAGCAGGCCGAAGAGGCACAGCCGAAGGCCGAGCCGCAGAAACATGAACAGGCGCCAGAGCCGGCGCGCGAGCCCAAGCCGGAAGCAGCACCTGCCGAGCCGCGCCCCGAACCCAAACGGGAACCGCAGCCAGAGCCCAAACGGGAACCGCAGCCAGAACCCCAGCGGGAGCCTCAGCCCGAGCCGCAAAGGGAACCGAAGCAGCGCGAAGCCCGCCCGGAACCGGCGCCAGCCGAACAACCGGCGCAGGAGCGCCCGCGTCGTGCGCAGGAGCCGCAGGGGGAGGGCGAACAGCGCCCCGCACGCAAGCGCCCACAGGCCGAGCCGGAAGCCGCACCCGCAGCGCCAGCCCCGGCAGAACAGCAGCCGCAGGAACGGCCGCGTAAACCGGAACGGGCAGAACAGCCCGCAGGCGAGGGCGAGCAGCGTCCGCCACGTCCGCGCAAACCGGAGCCTGCAAAGGAGCCGGCGGCCGAACAGCCTGCCGCGCGCCCTGAAAATACCGAGCAGCCCGCCAAGCCGCGCGAACCCGCCCCCGAGAAGAAGCCGGTAGAGGAAAAGGCACCAGCTCCAGTTCCGGCCCCGGAACCGAAAGCGGAGCCGGCTGAAAAGGCCGTACCGGAGAAAAAGCCTGCCGCCCCCGAACCCGCCGTAAAGGAAGTGCCAGTTCCGAAGGAAGCGCCGACACCGGCACGGCCGCCGGCTCCGGAGGCGCAGCCGAACCCCGCGCCGGGCCAGCAGCCTTCCGAAAAACCGGCACCTGAAGGCCAGGGCAAGACGGAGCCCGCAGCGCCGCTGCCGGGCACGCCAACGCCTCCGCCGCCAAGTGGTGCGACGACCGGACAGGCGCCTGCCGGCGAACCCGTTCCCAATCAGGTCGCTATCCCGCAGACGGAAGCGCCTCCGACAACGAAGCAGGAACTGGACAAGGCCAAGGCTATCGCCAAGGATCCGTCCAAGACCGCCGACACCGTTATCCTGCCCGTCGACAAGGGGGCTGCCGTTCTCGACAGCGACAAGGAAGTGGAACGCTCCGGCAACAACCAGGCACGCGAACAACGTCGCCGCGAACGTGAGCAGGCCGGTGACGTGAAGGTGCCGACATCAGATGCCGAGGCGCAGCGCGCCGGTGCCGCCGAAGGCAAGGCTCCGCCGCCGCCGGTGAAGATGGAGGCGATCACTTCCCAGCAGGGCGAGCGCATCGACCGCCGTCCGCAATATGACCGGCCGGAAGGTGCGCGGGAATGGCAGCCGCGCGAAGGCGGCCGGCGTGACCAGGATCGCGATGCGCCGATCATCCTGCAATTCGGCGACCGCGTGGTGGTGCGCGGCGACGACAACCAGCGCTTCATCCGTGATGGCGGCGAGCCCTATTACGAGCGCCTGCCCGGCGGACGCGTCCGCGAGACCGTCGAGCGCCGGGATGGCACGCAGGTGGTGACGATCCGCAACCGCTACGGCGACGTCATCCAGCGTTCGCGCATCGATGACCGTGGCCGGGAATATGTGCTGTTCTACGCACCGGAACTGATGGAAGAACCGGACCGCGAATACGTCTATCGCGATCCCGGTCTCGACCTGCCGCCGATGCGTCTGCGCATTCCCGTCCGTGATTACATCATCGACACGTCGAGCGATCCGGACCGCGATTATTACCGCTTCCTGGAGCAGCCGCCGGTAGAGCCGGTGGAGCGTGTCTATTCGCTGGATGAAGTGCGTTATTCGGCCCGTATCCGCGACAAGGTGCGCCGTATCGACCTCGATACGATCACCTTCGCCACGGGCAGCGCTGAAATCCCGATGGCGCAGGCGCGTTCGCTGCGCAAGGTGGCGGATGCGATCAACAAGGCGCTGGCTAAGAACCCGGCGGAAACCTTCCTGATCGAAGGCCATACCGATGCTGTCGGTTCGGATGAAAGCAACCTCGTGCTTTCCGACGAGCGCGCCGCCTCCGTCGCCAATGTCCTGACCGATGTTTACGGCATTCCGCCGGAAAACCTCGCGACGCAGGGTTATGGCGAGCGCTACCTGAAGGTCCAGACGCTCGGCCCGGAACAGCAGAACCGCCGCGTCACCATCCGCCGCGTCACGCCGCTGGTAAGGCCGGTCGCCCAGAACTGATTGGGTTCAGGAACTGAAAAAGGCCCGGAAAGCGCAAGCTCTACGGGCCTTTTTTGTTGTTGTTGACAAGCCTTTCCAGCAACTCGGCGTCATCCTCGGGCTTGACCCGAGAATCCGTTTATTTGCACCGGAGTGTGGATCCTCGGGTCAAGCCCGAGGATGACCAAGGAAAGGAGGTTGCCCTTTAGTTCAGCGCGACGGCGATCTCCGCAGCGAGCTGGGCATTGTTGCGCACCAGCGCGATATTGGTCGCGAGGCTGCGGCCGTCGGTCAGACGGAAAATATCGCCGAGCAGGAAGGGTGTGACTGCCTTGCCGGTGATGTCCTCGCGCTCGGCGTGGGAAATGGCGCGGTTGATGTAGATTTCCATTTCCTCGCGCGGAATTTCGTCTTCTTCCGGCACGGGGTTGGCGATCAGCATGCCGCCATCGATGCCGAGCTGTTCGCGGGTCACCTGGAAATTGGCGATGGCCGCCGGGCTGTTGAGCGAAAGCGGGCTGGAAAGGCCGGAGGAACGCGACCAGAAGGCCGGGAACTCTTCCGAACCGAAGGTGACGACCGGCACGCCGTTGGTTTCCAGAACCTCCAGCGTCTTCGGGATATCGAGAATGGCCTTGGCGCCGGCGCAGACGACGATCACGCCGGTTTTGGCAAGCTCGGTCAGATCAGCGGAAATATCGAAAGTCTCCTCCGCACCCTTGTGCACGCCGCCGATGCCGCCGGTGGCGAAAACGCGGATGCCGGCGCGGGCGGCAGCGATCATGGTGGCTGCAACCGTCGTCGCACCGGTACGGCGCTCGGCAATCGCAAAGGCGATATCGGCGCGCGAGACCTTCATGGCGTCGGTGGTCTGGGCAAGCGCTTCGAGCTGTTCTTTCTCGAGGCCGATATGCAGGGTGCCGTGGATGACGGCGATGGTTGCCGGAACGGCGCCCTGATCGCGGATGATCTGTTCAACGCCTTCGGCCATCTCGATATTGCCGGGATAGGGCATGCCGTGGGTGATGATGGTCGATTCGAGCGCTACGATCGGCGCGCCGCGCTGCTTGGCGGCGGCGACCTCTTGCGAATAGACGATGGGCAGAAGCGGGGAGATGGGGCGGGTCATTCTATTTGTTCCAGACTATAAAAAAACGGGTTCATGCCAGCATTTCGGCTTCGGGGACAAGCCCCAACATGGTCTCGACACTGTCTTTTGACAGGTCTTGGGCGGTGGCGAAAGGCGATTGCACGGTGATGGCGGCGGCCGCGGCACCCAGTCGCAGCGCTTCGGCGATGGTTTTGCCCTCGGTGATTGCTGCAAGATAACCGGAGGCCATGGCGTCTCCCGCACCCGTCACGTCTTTCACGTCGTGGATGAGGGGCGGGTGGAGGCTTGCGGTCTGCGTGGCATTGAAGGCCACCACTTCGCTTGCGCCGCGGGTAATGACGCCGCCGGCAAGGCCGGCCTTGCGCAGGATGTCCGGCCAGTCGCGGACATTTGCCGTCGTTTGCCCGGTCAGGGCGCGCGCCTCCGCCTCGTTCATGAAGAGCATATCGATATCGGCGAGCGCTCCCTTCAGCTTCACCGCCTTGGCGGGTGAAATGGCGATGGCAGCGAGCGGCTTCTTGCAGGCGCGGGCAATGAGGCCGATTGCCTTCAGCGTATCCTCCGGCAGATTTGCGTCGCAAAGCAGAAGGTCGCTTGCGGTAATCGCATCGCGCACCGCCCGCACTTTAAGGCGGCGCGGCGAAAACAGCTTGTAAAGGTCCATATCCGCAAGCGCGATGACCAGATTGCCGTCGCGCTCCAGAATGGCGGTGTAGCTCGGCGTGCGGCGATCGAGGAAAACGAAGGGCGTATCTTCCACGCCCGCCTGCCTTGCTGCCTCCGCCACAGCCTCGCCGGTCACATCGCCGCCGCGCGGCGCGATGATACGGACAGCAAAGCCAAGCCGGGAGAGATTGCGTGCCGCGTTGAAACCGCCGCCGCCTGCCTCTTCCATCCAGGAGCCGGGATTGCTGGCGCCGGGCGCCGTCTCAGTCTCGATCATGCCGCGTCTGTCGATATGCGCGCCGCCCAGAACGAGTATTTTCTTCACGCTTGCGTTTCCCTCTTTCGCGGATGGAAAGGGTGGACGATTCGTCCGAACCTTTTGTTTTTCCACCTTCGCATCCGGTCTGCGGCGATAGGCCCGACACGGAAAAACGAAAGCAGAACAAACGACTTATCGCTATTTGTTTTCAATATGCTGGCTGCGCCTTGCGAGATGAGAACAAATAGAGTACATCCTATTTCCATATTGCTTCGTTGCCTGTGTGGCTTCAATAACCTAAAGGTGGATCGGATGGCACAAAATTCTTTGCGTCTCGTAGAGGATAAATCGGTGGATAAAAGCAAGGCACTGGAAGCGGCGCTCTCCCAGATCGAACGGTCGTTCGGCAAGGGATCGATCATGAAGCTCGGTTCCAATGAAAATGTGGTTGAAGTAGAGACCATTTCGACGGGTTCGCTCAGCCTGGATATTGCGCTCGGTATCGGCGGCCTGCCGAAGGGGCGTATCGTTGAGATTTACGGTCCGGAAAGCTCCGGTAAGACGACGCTTGCGTTGCAGACGATCGCGGAAGCCCAGAAGAAGGGTGGCATCTGCGCCTTCGTGGATGCCGAGCACGCGCTCGATCCGGTCTATGCCCGCAAGCTTGGCGTTGATTTGCAGAACCTCCTGATCTCGCAGCCGGATACCGGCGAACAGGCGCTGGAAATCACCGATACGCTGGTGCGCTCCGGTGCCGTCGACATTCTGGTGGTGGACTCGGTTGCGGCGCTGACGCCGCGGGCCGAAATCGAAGGCGAGATGGGCGACAGCCTGCCGGGCCTTCAGGCACGCCTGATGAGCCAGGCGCTGCGCAAGCTGACCGCCTCGATCTCCAAGTCGAAGTGCATGGTGATCTTCATCAACCAGATCCGCATGAAGATCGGTGTCATGTTCGGTTCGCCGGAAACGACGACGGGCGGTAACGCGCTTAAGTTCTACGCCTCGGTACGTCTCGACATCCGCCGTATCGGCGCCGTCAAGGAGCGTGAAGAGGTTGTCGGCAACCAGACACGCGTCAAGGTCGTCAAGAACAAGATGGCACCGCCCTTCAAGCAGGTGGAATTCGACATCATGTATGGCGAAGGCGTTTCCAAGACCGGTGAGCTTGTCGATCTCGGCGTGAAGGCCGGTATCGTCGAAAAATCCGGTGCGTGGTTCTCCTATAACAGCCAGCGTCTGGGGCAGGGGCGTGAGAACGCCAAGACCTTCCTGCGCGACAATCCGGAAATGGCAAACGAGATCGAACTGGCGCTGCGCCAGAACGCCGGTCTGATTGCCGATCGCTTCCTGCAGAATGGTGGCCCTGAAGCCGGCGAAAGCGACGATGGCAGCGACGAAGGTTGATGCATTCGCAAAGGTCCGGAATTAACGTCCGGAGACTTTGCCGGCATGAGCTGGTCTAGATCAAAAGGGTCGTGCGATTTTCTCTCGCGCGGCCCTTTTTCTTTGCCTACATGCCTTGGTGCGCCTCCATGGCTGGACAGGGCAGGATGCGGACGATAAAAGCCATTGATTTTGCAAGATAGCCATCGTTTCGGATGGTGATGATGGACTCCAGCTGTGAGCGGTGTGTGGGCATGAGCGGTGTGAATGAAATTCGGTCGACCTTTCTCGACTACTTCAAGAAGAACGGACACGAGATTGTGCCCTCCAGCCCGCTGGTGCCGCGCAATGATCCGACGCTGATGTTCACCAATGCCGGCATGGTGCAGTTCAAGAACGTCTTCACCGGTCTTGAAAGCCGCCCTTATTCCACCGCTGCCTCGGCACAGAAATGCGTGCGCGCCGGTGGCAAGCACAACGACCTGGACAATGTCGGTTATACCGCCCGTCACCACACTTTCTTTGAAATGCTCGGCAATTTCTCCTTCGGCGATTATTTCAAGGAAGAGGCGATCACCCATGCCTGGAACCTGATCACCAAGGAATTCGGCATTGACCGCAATCGTCTGCTGGTCACGGTCTATCATACCGACGACGAGGCTTTTAATCTCTGGAAGAAGATCGCCGGTTTCTCCGACGACCGCATCATCCGCATTCCGACCAGCGACAATTTCTGGGCCATGGGCGATACCGGTCCTTGCGGTCCCTGTTCGGAAATCTTCTACGACCACGGCGATCATATCTGGGGCGGCCCTCCCGGTTCGCCGGAAGAAGATGGCGACCGGTTCATCGAAATCTGGAACCTCGTCTTCATGCAATATGAGCAGCTGACGAAGGAAGAGCGCATCGACCTGCCGCGCCCGTCGATCGACACCGGCATGGGTCTTGAGCGCATTTCGGCGCTGTTGCAGGGCAAACACGACAATTACGACACCGATCTGTTCCGGGCGCTGATTTCGGCCTCCGTCGAAGCGACCGGCGTTCCGGCAGAAGGCGAAAAGCGCGGCAGCCACCGCGTCATTGCCGACCATCTGCGCTCCTCCGCGTTTCTGATCGCCGATGGCGTCCTGCCGTCGAACGAAGGCCGTGGTTACGTCCTGCGCCGCATCATGCGTCGCGCCATGCGCCATGCCGAGCTTCTCGGCTCGCGCGAGCCGCTGATCTACAAGCTGCTGCCGGCGCTGATCCAGCAGATGGGCCGCGCCTATCCGGAACTGGTTCGCGCCGAGGCGCTGATTTCCGAGACGCTGAAGCTTGAGGAAACCCGTTTCCGCAAGACGCTGGAACGCGGCCTGTCGCTGCTGTCTGATGCGACTTCGACCCTGCACAAGGGCGACATGCTGGACGGCGAAACCGCCTTCAAGCTTTACGACACCTATGGTTTCCCACTCGATCTGACGCAGGATGCATTGCGTGCCCGCGAAATCGGCGTTGATATTTCCGGCTTCACCGACGCCATGCAGCGTCAGAAGGCGGAAGCACGCTCGCATTGGGCCGGTTCCGGCGACAAGGCGACCGAAACAGTCTGGTTCGAACTGAAGGAAAAGCTCGGCGCGACCGAATTCTTGGGGTACGACACCGAAACCGCCGAAGGCGTCATTCAGGCGATCGTCAAGGACGGCAAGTCGGTTGAAAGCGCCGCCGAGGGCGAGACGGTGCAGATTGTCGTCAACCAGACGCCGTTTTATGGCGAGTCCGGTGGCCAGATGGGCGATACCGGCGTGATCTCCGGCGACAATGGTGCCTTTACCGTTTCCGAAACCCAGAAGAAGGGCGAAGGCCTGTTCGTGCATGCCGGCACCGTGTCCAAGGGCGGGTTGAAGCTCGGCGAAGCCGTGCAGCTGACGGTCAATCATGACCGCCGCTCGCGTCTGCGCGCCAACCACTCGGCCACCCACCTGCTGCACGAGGCGCTGCGTGAGGTGCTTGGCACCCATGTCGCCCAGAAGGGTTCGCTGGTGGCACCCGAGCGCCTGCGCTTCGACGTTTCACATCCGAAGCCGATGTCGGCCGAGGAGCTGAAGGTCGTTGAGGAAATGGCAAACGAGATCGTGTTGCAGAACTCGCCGGTCGTAACCCGGCTGATGAGCGTCGACGACGCCATTGCCGAAGGCGCTATGGCGCTGTTCGGCGAAAAATACGGCGATGAGGTTCGCGTGGTGTCCATGGGCACCGGCGTTCACGGTGCGAAAGCCAACCGTCCCTATTCCGTCGAGCTTTGCGGCGGCACGCATGTTGCCGCAACCGGTCAGATCGGCCTTATCCGCATTCTCGGCGAAAGCGCCGTTGGTGCGGGTGTGCGCCGTCTGGAAGCCGTGACGGGGCAGGGCGCGCTTGCCTATCTCGCCGAGCAGGATGAGCGCGTAAAGGCACTGGCTTCGTCGCTGAAGGTTCAGCCGGGCGAGGTACTGTCGCGTGTCGAGGGACTTCTCGACGAGCGCAAGAAGCTGGAGCGCGAACTTGCCGATGCCCGCAAGAAACTCGCAATGGGCGGTGGTTCCTCGGATGCCGGCGCAAACGACGTTCAGCAGGTTGCAGGCGTCAATTTCCTCGCAAAATCCCTGTCCGGCATCGATGCCAAGGACTTGAAGGGCCTTGCCGATGAAGCCAAGGCAAATCTCGGCTCTGGCGTCGTGTTGCTGATCGCGGTTTCCGAAGACGGCAAGGCAAGCGCTGTCGCCGCCGTGACCGAAGATCTGACTGGCCGTTTCAGCGCCGTCGACATCGTCCGCACGGCCTCTGCCGCTCTCGGCGGCAAGGGTGGCGGCGGACGCCCTGACATGGCGCAGGCCGGTGGCCCTGATGGCGCCAAGGCGCAGGACGCCATCGACGCGGTGGCAGCGGCCCTGGCGGCCTGATCTGGATGAATTGAAAAAGGCGGGGTTCTACCCCGCCTTTTTGATTCTGGATGGTGAACTCCGAAAGGAATGTGATGCGCTTTGTAAATCCCATCCCTTTCGTGCGCGATATCAGCCACTCCAGGGAATTCTATCGCGACAGGCTCGGCCTGAAAGTTCTGGAAGATTTCGGAAACTTCGTCCTCTTTGAAAGCGGCTTTGCAATACATGAGGGGCGGTCGCTTGAGCAGACTGTCTGGCGGACATCGTCGGACACGGGCGAACCTTACGGCGGGCGAAATCTGCTGCTCTATTTCGAACATGAGGATGTGGATGCGGCTTTTCAGAATATTGCGCCGCATGTGGAGTTGATCCATCCCGTTGAGCGGCAGGCGTGGGGACAGAGAGTGTTCCGTTTTTATGACCCGGACGGGCATGCAATCGAGATCGGCGAACCACTCGGCCAGTCCAGCAAGTAAGACCGTCGCAAAAATCCGTTTTGTGATTTTTGCGAGGGCCGATGCTCCGCTCTTAGCCGAAATGGCCTGCCGGTTTTCTCAACCTGCCGCCTGCAAATCCTTTGCCGCTTCTTCATCAAGCTGGGCTGCCCGCTTGAAGGCCGGGCGGTCGCTCAGATGCGCCATGTAGTCGGTAAAGGCCGGCCGTTTTTCGATTGTGCCGAAGTGCAGCCCCCAGCCGACATGGGCGCCGACATAGACATCCGCCGCGGTGAAGAGATCACCGGCGACGAAGCGGTTTTCGCTGACGGCCCGTTCGAGCGTGTTCATCACATCCGCATAGCTGCCGCAGCCCGCCATGCGCAGCTTTTCCTTTGGCACTTCAAAACCCATCGCCTTCATGCTCAATGCCATTTCCAGCGGGCCGGCGGCGAAGAACATCCAGCGGTAATAAAGCCCGCGCGCCTTCGGCGTCGGCGCAAGGTTCGCGCCCGGAAAGGCATCGGCTAGATAGGCGCAGATCGCCGCCGCCTCGGTGACGATGATATCGCCGTGTTTGATGGCCGGCACCTTGGCCATCGGGTTTATCAGCCGGTAGGCGGGCGACTTCATCGAGGTTTCGAAGCCGAGTATTTCCGTTTTGTACGGAACGCCCACTTCCTCAAGCATCCAGCGGGCAATGCGTCCACGCGACATGGGATTGGTGTAAAAGATCAATTCACTCATGCTTTTGCCTCCCCAAGCAAAATCGCCGAAGCATCACGGGAAAACCGTTATGGATTTCGTGCTGGCGCGGTGTTTTTTTATAGTCTGCAGCATCATTTTCGCATTCCTCAAGATTGCGCCGATGCTCCGGTAAAATTTTGACTGTGTCGGGCAAGTTATATGTAAATTGATGCTGTTTCAGCTTCGTCTTATTGTTGTAGTGGCCGCGGCACAGTGCGGAATCGAAGTCTGCGCCTAGTGCTACATCTAATCAAGATACTGTGAACAAAAAAAGAAAACCCGGCGTTGCAGCCGGGTTTTCGTATTCTAATATTCAGACTGGCATTGCCCGGTTACTTCAGGCGGCCATTGCCGTCTTGAGGTTTTCATCGATCTTGTCGAGGAAGGCGGTGGTGGAGAGCCACGGCTGGTCCGGACCGATGAGGAGGGCCAGATCCTTGGTCATGAAGCCGCTTTCAACGGTGTCGACGCAGACGGTTTCGAGCGTTGCTGCGAACTTTGCGAGTTCCGCATTGTCGTCCAGCTTGGCGCGGTGGGCGAGGCCACGCGTCCAGGCGAAGATCGAGGCGATCGAGTTGGTCGAGGTTTCCTGACCCTTCTGGTGCTGGCGGTAGTGGCGCGTAACCGTGCCATGCGCAGCTTCGGCTTCGACCGTGCGGCCGTCCGGCGACAGAAGAACTGAGGTCATCAGGCCGAGCGAACCGAAGCCCTGCGCAACCGTATCGGACTGCACGTCGCCATCGTAGTTCTTGCAGGCCCAGACGTAGCCGCCGGACCACTTCAGAGCGGAGGCAACCATGTCGTCGATCAGGCGGTGTTCATAGATGATGCCGATTTCGTCGAACTTCGCCTTGAACTCGGCCTGATAGACTTCTTCGAAGATGTCCTTGAAGCGACCGTCATAGGCCTTCAGGATGGTGTTCTTGGTGGACAGGTAGACCGGCCACTTGCGCATCAGGCCGTACATCATGGATGCGCGGGCGAATTCGCGGATGGATTCGTCAAGGTTGTACATGGCGAGTGCAACGCCGGCGCTCGGAGCGTCGAAGACGTCCTTTTCGATGACCTGACCGTCTTCACCGACGAACTTGATCGTCAGCTTGCCCTTGCCGGGGAACTTGAAATCGGTTGCCTTGTACTGGTCGCCGAAGGCGTGGCGGCCAACGACGATCGGCTTCGTCCAGCCGGGTACGAGGCGCGGAACGTTCTTGCAGATGATCGGCTCGCGGAAGATGACGCCGCCCAGAATGTTGCGGATGGTGCCGTTCGGGCTCTTCCACATCTGCTTCAGGCCGAATTCCTCGACGCGTGCCTCATCCGGGGTGATCGTGGCGCACTTGATGCCGACGCCATGCTTCTTGATGGCGTGTGCCGCATCGACGGTGACCTGGTCGTTGGTGGCGTCGCGGTTTTCAACCGAGAGGTCGTAATATTCGATGTCGAGATCGAGGTATGGCAGGATCAGCTTGTCCTTGATGAGCTGCCAGATAATACGGGTCATTTCGTCGCCGTCGAGATCGACGACCGGATTGGCTACCTTGATCTTTGCCATGAATTCCTCACCTTCGAAGCTGTGGCGTCTGATAACGCCGGTATTCGGAAAAATATCCGGTGCGGCTATAGCATTGCGAGCGTCTGAGGCAAAGCCATGGGGGGCGCTTTTTTGGCGCGGTGCAATATCGCTTTGCGCATTGCCAAACCATATTGCCGGAATACAGTCAGGCGAATCGCTTCGCCCGCCATCGGGCCTACCTTCGGGATCACATCATGCGGAATATTCTGCTTCTTACTGCCGCCGTCCTCGTTTCCCACAGCGCCCTTGCGGCCGGGCCTGCCGATCCCGTCCAGAAGGTGATGGACATCACCGTCAAGAACTGGTCCGGCGATGCGGAGAACTGGAAATACATCTTTGACGAGGACATGCTGACCAGCCTGTTCAGCAAGGACTTCGTTGCGCAATATCGCGAAGCTTCCAAAAAGCCGGCTTACGAGGCGGAAAGCGGCGAGACCGGCGATCCCTTCGGTTATGATGTGGTGACCAACTCGCAGGATGGCTGTCCGCTGGTGGATGTTTCGGTAACGCCGGGTGCGGTGAAGGACGGCGTGACTGACGTGACGGCGAAGTTCAAGCTCTGGGCCTGCATGGACGAGGCGGAGATGAAGGCGACGGTCGACGAGGTGCATTTCGATGTCATCGAGGAAAATGGCCAGCCGGTCATCAGCGACATTCACCGCGTCGGCGATGAGGGCAGGGATTCGCTGCGTGAAGAGATGGCGGCGATCATCAAGGGGGAGTGAAGGCGCATATACGGAGGTTCGCGGCCCTTGAAAACCTCTCCTCCGTCATGCTCGGGCTTGTCCCGAGCATCTGCAACAGATTGATTTTACGAGACGTGCGTGGATCCTCGGGACAGGCCCGAGGATGACGTCGAATGTGAGGTGGCAGTCTGCATCCCACGCGAAGGCTGCCATTTGCTCCCTCCGGCTTTGATTTTAGCGCCGATCTGTGCCAGTGAGGCGCGCTTTAGAGCATCGGGGCGAAACCGATGCAGCGCTTTAAAAAAACGGACAAACGACGATGGCAGGCACAAACAGCGAGCTTGAACTTCTGGCGGAAGGCCCGGCGATCATTCTGGTCGAACCGCAGCTCGGCGAAAATATCGGCATGGTGGCGCGGGCGATGGCCAATTTCGGCCTTGCCGAATTGCGCCTGGTCAATCCGCGTGACGGCTGGCCAAGCGAGAAGGCGCGCGCTGCCGCCTCCAAGGCCGATCATGTCATTGACGGGACAAAGGTGTTCGAGACGCTTGAAGAGGCGGTCAAGGATCTGAACTTCGTCTATGCGACGACCGCGCGCGAGCGTTACGGTTTCAAGCCGGTGCGTGCGCCTGTTACCGCCGCCGAGACATTGCGTGCAAAGTTCAAGACGGGTGACAGGACCGGCATCCTGTTCGGGCGCGAGCGCTGGGGCCTTACCAACGAGGAAGTGGCGCTCGCCGACGAGATCGTGACATTTCCGGTCAACCCCGCCTTTGCCTCGCTCAACATCGCACAGGCCGTGCTCTTGATGTCCTATGAGTGGATGAAGTCAGGCATGGACGATCTGGGCGAGACGCTTTTCCAGTCCGTCGAGCAGCGTCCTTCGACCAAGGAACAGGTTTTCGGCCTGTTCGAACATATCGAGGAAGCGCTCGATTCACGCGGTTATTTTCATCCGCCCGAAAAAAAGCCGAAAATGGTCGACAATCTGCGTGCGGTGTTGTCGAGACGCGGATTTTCCGAACAGGAAATCAGCGTCTTCCGGGGCGTACTCAATACGCTCGACCGTTTTCCCCGCCGTTGGCCAAAACAGGTCGGCAAGGTGGAAACGGCAGAGGGGATATCGTCGGAGGGTACGGGGGAGAATGCTGAAAACGAGTGAGGCGGCGGCCAACGAGCTGAAACCGGTGCTGGTGTTCGATTCCGGCATTGGCGGGCTGACGGTTCTGCGCGAGGCGCGCGTGCTGATGCCCGAGCGCGGTTTCATCTATGTGGCCGACGATGCAGGTTTCCCCTATGGCGGCTGGGAAGAGGAGGCGCTGAAGGCGCGTATTCTTTCGCTCTTCGAAAAGCTTCTCGAAGACTATAGCCCCGAAGTCTGTATCATCGGCTGCAACACGGCCTTCACTCTGGCCGGGGCCGATCTTCGGGCGCGGTTTCCGGACATGGTCTTCGTCGGCACCGTTCCCGCCATCAAACCCGCAGCCGAGCGCACCCGCTCCGGCCTTGTCTCCGTGCTGGCGACGCCGGGCACCGTCAAGCGTGCCTATACGCGTGATCTCATCCAGTCCTTCGCCACGCAATGCCACGTCCGTCTTGTGGGGTCGGAAAATCTGGCACGCATGGCGGAAAGCTGGATCAGGGGCGAGCCGGTTACGGACGAGGCGGTTCTGGCCGAAATCGAGCCCTGCTTCATTGACAGCGATGGCAAGCGTACTGACATCGTCGTTCTCGCCTGCACCCATTATCCCTTCATGGCCAATGTGTTTCGCCGGCTGGCCCCCTGGCCGGTGGACTGGCTGGACCCGGCCGAGGCGATCGCAAGGCGCGCCCGCCATCTGGTGCCGCTGCCGCAGGATGCGGAACATCCCGATGGTTTCGACTTCGCCGTCTTCACATCAGGCAAACCGGATTTCGCCACGCGGCGGCTGATGCAGGGGTTTGGCCTCAGCGTTTCGCTGACCTGACTGCCTGTTGTATTTTTGCATCTATTTCATTTGACTTTTGCAATTCGAGATTGTGACCTCTTGTCGCGTCCGGCATCTCGTGTAAGATGCTTTTCGTCTGTAACCGCTATAAAAGGAGGCGTGGAATGACTGACTATATGAATATGCGCCTTAACGGCATGTCTGGCATTTCCGGCATGGTCATTGGTGGTTATATGCCCCGAGGCATCGACCTCCGATAAGGCTTATGGCCTGATTTCCCTGCCGTTTGGCATTTTCACTTCGTTCGACATCTAAATTGTGCGTCCGCGTAGCCGCGTGTTGCGCCCGCCGTTGCAGCATGTCGTTTTCCATCGACAAAGGACCTGGCCGCTTTGCCGCGCCGGGATGGATCCCCTATGCAAAAAAATCAATCATTGGTAGCATGTGCGCTGCCGGATGCGGTCGACCGTTTGTTTGTCACATTCGGCGTCTGGAAAACCCTGAAAGCCGTTCTCGTTGCGGCAATGGTGCCACGCGCGCCGCCAACCGATGTTACCGATCTGCCGGAGCGGCTGCTGAACGATATCGGCCTCGAGCCGTCCAGGCGGAAAAGGCGGCGCGAGTGGTCGACACCTCACTGGGCGCCGCGGTTTTGATGGCGTGGCGCTGACCGTGCCCCGCCGCCCCTGAGGGTCCGGCGGGGCACGCTGCGATTTTGCGCTGTCGTCATGATTTTCTGCTTTCGTGGCGTTTTTGGAGTGGAATTTGATGCGGATACGAAAAGTCACAGCGGCCGATATGAACTGCTTTGTCCCGTCTTTGTCGATATGGAGCGGTATTATGAGGGAGAGGGCGCGATTGATGAGGAGACGGTCCGCACCCGACTGGTAGGCTTCCTGCAATCCGGTCAGGGCATCATGCTTGCCGCCTTCGATGACGGCGCTCTGGGCATTCTCTCGATGTTCGAGATGTTTCCCGGCGTGGCTTTGCGTCCGGTCTGGTTCATGAAGGAACTTTACGTCGCGGAACAGGCAAGGGGATGTGGTGTCGGCGGAGCGCTGATCCGCGAAGCGGCTAAGATCGTTTTCGAACGGGGTGGCTCACGCCTCGATTTCACTACCGGCCGGGACAATGCCGGCGCTCAACGGTTCTACCGTCGCGTTGGTGCAAGCGAAGTGGAGAGCGTTTTCTTGCGCTTCGACGAGGCGGCGCTTGCGCGTCTTGCCGAAGCAGAAATGGAACTCTTGTCAGAGTAAGATTTCCGTGGCTTGCTCCCAAAATCGAACAGGGGAGATTGCGTCATGCCGCTTGAAAACTGGCTGGCCTTCGTGGCCACATCCGCCATCATGCTCGCTATTCCGGGACCCACGATCCTATTGGTGATTTCTTATGCGCTCGGTCACGGACGCAAGGCGAGCACCGCGACGGTGACAGGCGTGGCACTTGGTGATTTCACCGCGATGACGGCCTCGATGCTCGGGCTCGGTGCGCTGCTTGCCACATCGGCGGCCCTTTTCACCGGTCTGAAATGGATCGGCGCCGCTTATCTTATCTATCTCGGCATCAAGCTGTGGCGTTCACCGGTTGGTGGCGAAGGGGTGGAAGGCAAGGGCGTGACGGGCCGTGAAAGGCCGCTCAAAATCTTCCTGCACGCCTATATCGTCACCGCGCTCAACCCGAAAAGCATTGTGTTCTTCGTCGCCTTCCTGCCGCAGTTTCTGGTGCCGACATTGCCATTCTGGCCGCAGGTGCTGATTTTTGAAGTGACATTCCTGGTGCTTGCCACCTGCAATGCGGCCCTTTATGGACTTCTGGCAAGCGCCGCCCGCAATACGATCCGCAAACCGAAGGTTCAGCGCATCGTCAACCGTACGGGCGGCGGTCTCCTGATCGGTGCGGGTCTCATTACGTTTGGCTGGAAGAGGGCCGCTTCGGCGTAACGCCGGTCGATCGCCTGAAATTCGGACATAACAAAATGGCATTGCCGCATATTCTTCTTGCCCTGATCACCGTGTTTTTGTGGGGCTTCAACTTCGTCGCCATCAAGATCGGCGTCGCCGACATGCCACCTTTGTTTCTGACGGGGGTGCGCTATCTGTTTGCGGCCGTGCCGTTGGTGTTCTTCCTGCCGAAACCCAATGTGCCGTGGCGGCATATGATCGTTTACGGCATGGCGATGGGTTTCGTGCAATTCGGCCTGCTTTACCCGGCCATCAAGCTTGGCCTGCCGGCGGGGCTTGCTTCGCTCGTCATGCAGTCGCAGGCCTTCTTCACGCTGGCGCTTGCCGTGGTGTTTCTCGGCGAGCGGCCGTTGCCTTCACAGATCGTCGGCGCGATTGTTGCTTTTGGCGGGCTGGCGGTCATCGGCGTGGAGCGCATGACGGCGGCAGCGCTGATACCGCTCCTGATGGGGGTCGGCTCGGCCATCGCCTGGGCCTGCGGCAACATCGTTAACCGCCGCATCGGCCAGGTGAGCGCGGTCTCCTTTGTCGCATGGACGAGCCTTGTGCCCGTTCTACCGCTGGTCCTGCTTTCGCTGGTGGTGGAAGGACCTGAAGCGATTGTGGGAGGCCTGCTCAATGCGACGCCGACGATGGCTTTCGTGGTGATCTATATGGCCTATGGTGCGACCATCGTCGGCGCCGGTATCTGGAGTTATCTGCTTCTGCGTTATCCGGCGGGAACCGTGGCTCCGTTTTCGTTGCTGGTGCCTGTTGTCGGTTTCATCAGCGCCTATCTTGCCTTTGCCGAACATATCACGCTGTTCGAAGTGCTTGGCGGCGGGCTGGTGATTGCGGGTCTGGTGTTGAATGTCTTCGGCAGACGCCTGCGTTTTTTCCGGATATCGAAGATCGCATAGGCGAAAGCGCATTTGTCTGTGCATTGTGCGGATGTGACAGACGCAATCCCGGATTTTTTGGTAAAGAGCATGTTCGGCCGTCCGCGCAGGAATCGGCCCGATTTGATGCAGCACGAGGAATTGAACATTGCAGGTCGGCATCGACATGGGGACCCTATCGGGCGGGCAGGCGGCCAAGCTCGATATTGAGGAATTGCTTGCGACACGTTTGCTGGTGCAGGGCAATTCCGGGTCCGGCAAGTCGCATCTTCTGCGCCGGCTCTTGGAGCAATCGGCGCAATGGGTGCAGCAGGTCATCATCGATCCCGAGGGCGATTTCGTCACGCTTTCCGACAAGTTCGGCCATGTGGTGGTGGATGGCGAGCGCACGGAAGCCGAACTTGCGGGCATCGCCAACCGCATTCGCCAGCACCGCGTCTCCTGCGTGCTCACACTCGAAGGCCTTGATGTCGAACAGCAGATGCGGGCTGCCGCCGCTTTCCTCAACGGCATGTTCGATGCGGATCGTGAATTCTGGTATCCCGTGCTGGTCGTGGTGGATGAGGCGCAGATGTTTGCGCCCTCCGTCGCCGGCGAGGTGACCGAGGATGCACGCAAGGCGTCGCTCGGCGCCATGACCAATCTGATGTGCCGTGGTCGTAAACGCGGGCTTGCGGGCGTCATTGCCACGCAGCGCCTTGCCAAGCTCGCCAAGAACGTGGCGGCGGAAGCCTCGAACTTCCTGATGGGCCGCACCTTCCTTGATATCGACATGGCGCGCGCGGCCGATCTGCTCGGCATGGACCGGCGGCAGGCGGAAATGTTCCGTGATCTGCAACGCGGTAATTTCGTGGCGCTTGGACCTGCGCTGTCGCGCCGCCCGTTGCCCATCGTCATCGGGACAGTGGAAACCTCTGCGCGCTCGTCCTCGCCGAAGCTGATGCCGCTGCCGGATGCGCCACAGGATGTGGAAGACCTGATCTTCACGCCGGACCCGGAAGAATTCACCCGGCCCACTGTCCGCCGCACGCCGCCGGCACCGCGCCCAACCACAGATATTCTTGCCGAACTGTCCCGCTCCACCCCCGCCGCCGTCGGCCCCTCCACGGACCAGCCACGCGCCGGCCAGGTTGAAATGACGCCGGAGGACCGCGAAGAGAAGATTGCGGCCGTACTCGTCGAAATTCTCGACGATCCGCAATCCGCCTATCGCACCGATGCCGTGCTTTATCAGGATTTTCTGGTGCGCGCCCGCATGCGCCGCATTCCCGGCACACCGATGACGCTGGCGGATTTCCGCCGGCAGGTGGCGATTGCCCGCTCCGGCGTGGATGCGGCGATGGCGGCCAGCGAAGGCTGGGAGAAGGCGCTGGAACTGTCGATGTCGGTTTCCGACGATCTGCAGGGCGTTTTCCTGCTGCTGGTCAAGGCGGCGCTGGGCGAGGAGCCTTGTCCGTCCGACGCTCGCATAGCCCGTGCCTATGGCACCCATTCCGCCCGTCGCGCGCGTCGTCTTCTCGGGTACTTCGAGGAGAAGGAACTCGTCGTGGTGCATGCCGATTTCTCCGGCAAGCGTATCGTGGCTTTCCCCGATCTCGACGCAAAAACCGCACCCGGCGATGCGGATGCGGCAGAAGATGATGCAAGGCTTGCGGCCGAGTAAGTTGGGGCAGGTTTTCCTGCCGCCAACCGTTTCGAGCCTTATTCTATGGCTTTTGTTTCCTTGCGCGTCGCGATCAGCGAACCGATGATGCCGGTTGCGAGGATGGCGACGGTGACGCCGAGCGACACGACGGGCGGGATCTTGGCGATGCCCAGCATGTCAGCGACGAAGATCTTCGAACCGACGAACACCAGAACCGCAGCCAGTGCGTATTTCAGATAGGCGAAGCGGTGGATCAGGGCGGCAAGCGCGAAATAGAGCGCACGCAGGCCGAGGATCGCGAAGATATTCGAGGTATAGACGATAAACGGATCGGTGGTGATCGCGAAGATCGCCGGGATCGAATCGACCGCGAAGATCAGGTCGGCGATTTCGACCATGATGAGCGCCAGAAACAGCGGCGTCACGAAGGTTTTCAGCTTGCCGGTGGCCGTATCGGTATCCTTGACGAAGAACTTTTCGCCATGCAGCTTTTCTGTCACCGGAAGGTGACTGCGCAGGAATTTCAGGATGCGATTGTTGCCGATGTCGGATTCGTCGTGGTCGGACGAAAACAGCATCTTGAGGCCCGTGAAGACGAGGAAGGCCGCAAAGAGATAAAGCACCCAGTGGAAGTTTTCGACGATGGCAGCGCCACCGGCAATCATGATGCCGCGCAGGACGATCACGCCGAGGATGCCCCACAGCAGCACGCGGTGCTGATATTGGCGGGGAATGGCGAAATAGGAGAAGATCATGGCGATGATGAAGATATTGTCCATCGCCAGGCTTTTTTCGACAACGAAGCCGGTGACATATTCCATCGCCGACTGTTCGCCGGACTGGTACCAGATCCAGCCGCCGAAGGCCAAACCGATGGCGATATAGAAACCCGACATCATCAGGCTTTCACGAATGCCGATTTCCTTGGAATTCTTGTGCAATACGCCCAGATCGAGTGCGAGCAGGCCAAGGACGAGAGAAATAAAGACCGCCCACATCCATGTGGGCGTGCCGAGAAAATCTGTAAGGAGGAAGTCCATCAGTCAACCTTTTGCCGGACGAGGTTGGCTTTGCGGATGGGGAACGCGTATCAAGAATCGACGTGGGCCCCAACCTTCAAGAGACTCGACATCGCGTGTTGTCCGGTAACACGCCAGAGGGGCCCGAGTCCTGATTACGATGGGTAGATGGGAGCAGTCCCCGTGTTTTCAAGGGCATTTTTTCAAGGGCATTGCCAGGAAAAAAGCGGAAGGCGCTGTTTGACAAATTTGTAAAACGTGTTTAGAAGCCGCCCCAACGCCGGGCAGTCATGTCCGGTGTGTTTCGTTGACTGCCTTGCAGTTTAATAGCTGACGTTCGGCGGTCAACATCACCGACATGTCCCGTGGTCTCTCCATTTGCATGTGAGAAGCCTGTCAGAGGTCCTGAAACGGACTTCAGAGGAGGGCGTGTTTCCTTAAACCGGTTTGGTAACAGGCCGGCATAACCTTTTGAGAAGGAAATACGATGAGCAAGCGCGAATCGGCTAAGTACAAAATTGACCGCCGTATGGGCGAAAACATCTGGGGCCGTCCGAAGTCCCCGGTAAACCGCCGCGAATACGGCCCGGGCCAGCACGGCCAGCGCCGCAAGGGCAAGATGAGCGACTTCGGCACGCAGCTGCGCGCCAAGCAGAAGCTCAAGGGCTACTACGGCGAACTGCGTGAAAAGCAGTTCCGCGCCACCTACGACGAAGCAAACCGTCGCAAGGGCGATACCTCCGAGAACCTGATCGGCCTGCTCGAGTCGCGTCTGGACGCCATCGTCTACCGCGCCAAGTTCGTTCCGACCGTTTTCGCATCGCGTCAGTTCATCAACCACGGCCACGTCACGGTTAACGGCGTTCGCGTCAACATCGGTTCTTACCGTTGCAAGCCGGGCGACGTTGTTGAAGTTCGTCAGAAGTCCAAGCAGCTGGTTACGGTTCTCGAAGCCGTTCAGCTCGCAGAACGCGACGTTCCTGATTACATCGAAGTTGATCACAACAAGATGGTTGCGACCTATGCTCGCATTCCGGCTCTGTCTGACGTTCCGTACCCGGTCGTCATGGAACCGCACCTGGTCGTCGAATTCTACTCGCGTTAATCGACGCGTTTCAGTATTGAGAAAGCCGCCCCTCGGGGCGGCTTTTTTGTTTGCTGGGGAAGGCTTTGCATGCAGGACATTCAGGCGATCGTCGATTCCATTTACGACAGCATGGTGCCGCGGCTGGGTGAGGGGAAGGTTGCGGACTATATTCCCGAGCTTGCCAAGGTCGATCCGAACCAGTTCGGCATCGCCATCACCACCGTCGATGGAACCACCTATACGGCCGGCAATGCGCTCACGCCGTTTTCGATCCAGAGCATCTCCAAGGTCTTCATGCTGACGCTGGCGCTCGGCAAGGCGGGGGAAACGGTATGGAACCGGGTAGGGCGCGAACCATCGGGGTCTTCCTTCAACTCCATCGTCCAGCTGGAGCATGAGCACGGCATTCCGCGCAATCCCTTCGTTAATGCCGGCGCCATCGTGGTGACGGATATCGTTCTTTCCGGCCACCAGCCGCGCGAGGCGATCGGTGAGCTTCTGCGCTTCGTGCGTTATCTCGCTGACGACGATACGATCAGCATCGATGACACGGTGGCGAAATCCGAGCAGGCGACGGGTTTCCGCAATTTCGCGCTCGCCAATTTCATGCGCTCCTTCGGCAATCTGCATCATCCCGTAGAATATACGCTTGGCGTCTATTTCCATCAGTGCGCACTTTCGATGACCTGCGCGCAGCTTTCGCGGGCCGGGCTGTTCCTCGCCAATCGCGGCCGCAATCCGCTGACCGGTCATACCGTCGTTTCGGATCGGCGGGCGCGGCGCATCAATGCGCTGATGCTGACCTGCGGCCATTATGACGGATCGGGCGATTTCGCCTATCATGTCGGCCTGCCGGGCAAGAGCGGCGTCGGTGGCGGCATCATGGCGGTGGCGCCGGGCAAGGCGTCGATTGCGGTCTGGTCTCCGGGTCTCAACAAGGTCGGCAATTCGGCACTCGGGTCGCAGGCGCTGGAAATGCTGGCGACGAAAACCGGCTGGTCGGTATTCGGGGCTTGATATTGCGGGCGGATGCGGGCATTTCCTGCATTGAAAATGGCTAAGCGCCAGAGCGGGCTAATCATGAACATTCTCACCAGCATCGCAGACGAGGTCGAGGCCGATCAGGACCTGGCCGGAGAGAACGGCGGTTCGCATCCGCTGTTCGACGCCGCACCGCGTTCGGTTTCCTTCAACAAGCTGCGTAAGCGGCTGCTTCGCAATGTGCGTCAGGCCTTCGGGGATTTCGGCATGTTGAATGGCCAGAAGCGCTGGCTTGTCGGCCTTTCCGGCGGCAAGGACAGCTACGGTCTTCTGGCACTGCTGCTCGATCTGAAATGGCGCGGCCTTCTGCCTGTCGAACTCATCGCCTGCAATCTGGATCAGGGCCAGCCGAATTTCCCCAAACATGTGCTGCCGGAATATCTGGCGAAGATCGGCGTTGCCCATCGCATCGAATATCGCGACACCTATTCCGTGGTGAAGGAAAAGGTGCCGGCGGGCGGCACCTATTGTTCGCTCTGTTCGCGGCTGCGGCGCGGCAATCTCTACCGCATCGCGCGGGAAGAGGGCTGCGACGCGCTCGTGCTCGGCCATCACCGCGAGGATATTCTCGAGACCTTCTTCATGAACTTCTTTCATGGCGGTCGCCTTGCGGGCATGCCGGCGAAGCTGATGAATGACGAGGGCGACCTGATGGTGCTGCGCCCACTTGCCTATTGCGCCGAAGAGGATATGGCGAAATTCGCAGCGGCGATGGAGTTCCCGATCATTCCCTGCGACCTCTGCGGCTCGCAGGACGGGCTTCAGCGCAATGCCATGAAGGAAATGCTGGCCGACATCGAAAGGCGCATGCCGGGCCGCAAGGACGTGATGCTGCGGGCGCTTGCCCACGTCAATCCGTCGCATCTGCTCGACCCGAAGCTTTTTGATTTTTCGGCGCTTTCTGTCACCGGGGCGTCACCTGAAGAGCGTAGTGAGGCCAGCCCTCCCTTATGAAGAAGTGCCCTTAGCGATGACCCTTTCCGATAAAGATATCGACTTCCTCGTTTCCACCGTTGCCGCTGCCGGCACGGATGAAATCATGCCCCGTTTCCGAAACCTGAGCGCCGGCGCAATCTCCGAAAAGACCTCCGCCATCGACCTCGTCACCGAGGCTGACGTTCTGGCGGAAAAGGCGATCACCGCCGCTCTGCTGCAGCGGTTTCCGCAGGCCCATATCGTTGGCGAAGAGGCCTATGACGCGGATCAATCCGTCATTCCCGCCCTTGTCGACGCGCCGCTCGCCTTCGTGATCGATCCCATCGACGGCACCTTCAACTACGCTTCCGGTTTTCCAGCTTTCGGCACGCTGCTCGCCGTCACCGTCAAGGGTGAAACGGTTGCGGGCATCATCCACGATCCTGTCATGGGCGATACCATCGTTGCCCTCAAGGGCGAGGGCGCCTTTCTTAACCGCAAGAACGGCACGCAGGCAAAGCTTAGGGTTGCCGATCCCGCGCCATTGTCTGAAATGGTCGGTATCTTTTCCTGGGGCCACAGCCATCAGGATCGCCGTCCGGTGATCGCCGCCAATATGGCCAAGATCAAGATGGCGCTTTCAATCAATTGCTCGGCACATGAATATTGGCTTGCCTCGGCCGGCAAGCTGCATTTCATCGGCCATGAAAAGCTGATGCCCTGGGATCATCTCGCCGGTGTCCTCGTCCATCAGGAAGCGGGTGGTTACACGGCTCGTTTTGACAATACGCCCTACCGACCGGGCCAGACGACAGGCGGCATCCTGTCGGCGCCCGACAAGGAAAGCTGGAAGATGCTGCGCCGGGAAATCGTGGCTTTATAGTTTTACGCTTAGACAGAAGGATATCGCCCATGGCTATCGAACTCGACATCGCCTCTCTTGCCAATACGCTTCAGGAGGCGGCGGCAGAGGAAATCCTGCCGCGGTTCCGTAATCTGGGCGAAGGCGACGTCAGGATAAAGACCGAGGCGATCGACCTCGTGACGGAGGCCGACGAGGCTGCAGAGCGGCTGATCCGTGCCCGCGTGCAGGAAATCATGCCGGACGCACTGTTCATCGGCGAAGAGGCCGTTGCGGCCGATCCATCCTTGCTTGGCAAGCTTGCCGATGCCGATCTCGCCGTGGTGGTCGATCCGATCGACGGCACCTACAACTTTGCCTCCGGCCTGCCGCTCTTCGGCGTGATGATGAGTGTCATCTCGAAGGGCGAGACCGTCGCCGGCCTGATCTTCGATCCGATGGGCAATGACTGGGCGATTGCCGAAAAAGGCTCCGGCGCGTGGCTTTGTGCCGCCGATGGTTCGCAGACGCAGATGTCGGTCGTGACCGCGCCTGCATTGTCGCAAATGGTAGGCATCGCCAATACCGGCTATTTCGATGTGGAGACACGCCGCAAGATTCTCATGAACCTCGCGGATGTGCGGCTGTTCACCAGCTATCGCTGCGCGGCGCATGAGTACCGCGTGTTCTGCGGCGGCCATATGCACTTCCTGATGTATAATAAGCTCATGCCCTGGGACCATCTGGCCGGCACGCTGCTTTCGCAGGAAGCGGGCGCCTATGCCGCCCGTCTCGACGGCTCTCCCTATCTGCCGCGCCATCTGGATGGCGGCCTGCTGCTTGCTCCTGATCAGGAGACGTGGGAATTGCTGCGCGAGAAGATTTTCACGGTCTGAGCGAAGTGCAGCTGTAACCAACAAAAAAAAGGGCGCGGAACCGAGTTCCGCGCCCTTTTTATTTGTTTATCCGCCCTTAGCGGGTCGGCTTGTTGTGAGCATGAAACAACACGCCCTTTTCGCCGATCAGCACGAAGATGAGACCGATGATGGAGACGACGAAGAAGCCGGCCACCATTGGCAGCGCCGTGCCATCGAAGGCCTGGCCGATGGCTGCGCCGATCAGCGAGCCGCCGACCGTTCCCATGAAGCCGATGACCGAAGAGGCCGTGCCGGCAACGTGGCCGAGCGGCTCCATGGCGAGCGAGTTGAAGTTCGAGCCGATCCAGCCGAACTGGAACATGGCAAGGGCGAAGAACACGATGAAGATGGCAAAAGGCATCGGTTCCGGTCCAACCATCTGCACCACCAGCCAGAGGAAGGTGATGGCGATGAAGCCAAGCAACGACCCGTGCGACAGCTTGCGCATGCCGATCCGGCCGACAAGCCTTGCATTGATGAAGGACGAGAAGGCCATGAACAAAGCCACGCCCGCAAAAGCGGCCGCAAACCATGCACCCAGCTCGTAAATGCCCTTGTAGACCTGTTCGGCCGAGTTGATGAAGCCGAACAACGCACCGAAGATGAAGGTGCTGGAGAGCGTGTAACAGAGCGCGATACGGTTGGTGAGCACGATCTTGAAGCCGCCAAGCACCGAGCGGACGGTGAAGGGACGGACGTCGTCCGGGTGCAGGGTCTCCGGCAGGCGGAAATACATCCAAGCCGTTACCACGGCGGCAATTCCGGCCATGAAGGCGAAGATCAGGTGCCAGTCACCGAAAAATAGCACGATCTGGCCGGTGCCGGGCGCGATGACCGGAACGACCATGAACACCATCATGATCAGCGACATGACTTCCGCCATCTGGCGGCCGCCATAGATGTCGCGCACGATCGAGATGGTGATGACGCGCGTCGCCGCCGAGCCGATGCCCTGAATGAAGCGCAGGACCAGCAGGCCGGAGAATGACGGTACGAAGACCACGGCAATGGCTGAAACGATGTAGATGGCAAGCCCGACCAGCATCGGTGTGCGGCGCCCGAAACGGTCCGAAATCGGTCCGTACAGAAGCTGGGCGATGCCGAAGCCGAGAAGATAGGTGGAAATGACGTATTGGCGATGGTTTTCATTGACGACGCCCAGCGATGCGCCGATTTCCTGCAGGCCGGGCAGCATGATATCGATGGCCAGCGCGTTCAGCGCCATCAGCATCGCGGCGAGCGCGATAAATTCCGTGCGCCCCATCGAACCGGCGCGGGAAGTGGATTGTGAAAGTTCTGTCACAGGATTGCCCCAAAAAGAACGGCAAAGGCGTTGCATGAAGCAACGCCTGGCATAGTTTTCTGACAATCAGGGTGGGCCGGATGAACCGGCCGAAATCAGGCCGCGCCGCGGACGCTGATACCCTGTTCTTGGAAGTGGCTTTGCAGCTCGCCGGACTGGAACATCTCTTTTACGATGTCGCAGCCGCCGACGAATTCGCCCTTGATATAGAGCTGCGGGATGGTCGGCCAGTTGGAGTAGTCCTTGATGCCCTGACGGATATCGGCATCGGCAAGCACGTTGATGCCCTTGTAGTCGACGCCGAGATAATCAAGAATCTGTACGACCTGACCGGAAAAACCGCACTGCGGGAATTGCGGAGTACCCTTCATGAAAAGAACGATATCGTTGCTCTTCACTTCGCTGTCGATCATATCGTGAATGCCGCTCATGGCCTATTCCTTTCACATGCGGTTCAAGGCCGCTGCTTTGACTTTGTCTCTAGATAACATGTCGCGGCGCGATTTCCACCCGTGGAGCGTAAAAAATGCGCTGGTGTGGTATCGCTGAGTGCGGGTTGAAACTCCGGCTACCAGCGCGTCGCTCTCTTCGGGTAAGAAAAGTCGAGAACTATTTTTCCAACCCGCTTCCACCGTCTGAAGACTGATTGCGTCAATACACCTGTTTCGCCTTCCGAAATATGGAATTCGCGAGTGTTATCGAACGTTATGGCTCGTCTGCCGCTCGGCAACGAGCAGTCGTCCTGACAGTCAATCTCCATTTCGCTATAGAAGCTGTGCACCTTAAGATCGAGAATTAACTTTGGACTTTTCTGTTCCACTAGGCGGCAGGTGTCGCCGGTTTTGCAGAAGGCTGTGCCAGATATCCGATCAGCACCATCAAGCTCCACGACGAAGCCGACCTTGATCTCTTTGCTGCTCTTAACCTCTGCGGCACCTTGTAGCGGCCCCGAAATCGCCAACACCAAAAAGGTGGGAAGCAGGCGGAGGCGATGCATCATCGAAGCCGCTGTCTGCTGCGCGCGGCGGCGGTGCGTCTTTTGCTCACCTGTTTCTTGGCCGGCTTGGGTTTGACTGCGGCGTTTATTGCCGCTTCCAGAACGGAACCGACGATGCCGCCTGCGAGGGAAGTATTGCTTTTCGTCCGGCGGCGGGTACGGCGGGTCTTGCGAAGACCGGTCTTGGTGAGAATTTCAGATAGCGCGCTCTTGACGACGCCGCTGAGCAATTGATCGACGATGCCAGACAAATTTCCCTCGCCAGTAAATAAATCATATTTCCGTCGCGATTTTTACTATACGTGCATCGCCCACTGTATCAAGCGATCCTTTCGGGTGTCGCTAGAGCATTTCCGCTTTTCTCCGAAACGCGAAAACGCTCTATCTCGTTGTTTTTACGCATTGTCCTGACGTAAAAGCGGTGCCGCTTTTACTGGAAATGCTCCAGCCCGAAGGTTTGTGCATGCCGCCCGTCAGGTCACGACTTGTTCTTTATTTCCCCGGCTTCGATCCGCTGGATGCGGCGGCCCATCATCTGCGCTATCAGCGGGCGGCGGCGCTCGCCGGTAAGACGTGGGATGTCAATTATGCGGTCGGCGCGCTCACGAACACGCCGGCGGGTGAAACATTCACGGTGGAGGCTTCGGCGGGCGACTGGCGGACCCACTCCACCATCGTCGTCTACGACCATAATGCGGTTATCTCGCAATTGCGGGATGCGCCACTCTGGCGGCAGATCGCGCTGGGCTTTGGGGCCGCGGCTGGCATCGTTGCGGAGGGTGGTGCCGGGCGTTATCTGCGCCATGCGTGGCGTTTCGGCCTGTTCTTCATCTTTCCATTCCTGCTGATGCTGGTGGGCGGCGCCCTCACTCTGGCGATTGCGCTTTTACCCGTTCTTCTCGGTCTTTCCGTCTGGCTTCTTGCGATCAGCGTGTCCGCTGCCGCGCTGTTTTTCGTGAAGGCGTTTCTGCCTTTCGCGGAGCGGTTTCATACGTTGCATCTTTATGCCGACTGGCGCTTCGCGCTGGCCGTTGGCCGCGATGCGCCGATTGCTCGCAACTGGATCGAGGAAAAGGCGGCACTCGTTCTCAAGGCGCTGGAGCAATCTGCCGACGAGGTTCTGGTCGTGTCTCACAGCATGGGTGCCAGTCTGGCGCTTGCCGTGATTGGCCGCGTGCTGGAACTCAAGCCCGATGCGCTGGATGGCCGGAAGCTGTCCTTTGCGACGCTTGGCGGTGCTGCCCTGCAATGCGGGCTGCTGTCGAGTGCAGACAGGCTGCGAAAGAGCATTGGCACCATTGCGCATCACCCTGAAGTGACATGGTTCGATATCCAGTGCCTGACCGATCCGATCCACCTCTATAGGTGCAATACGGTGGCGCTGACCGGCCATAAGGATGCACCGCTGCCGAAGATCGTGCCGATCCGCTTCAAGCATTCGCTTTCGCCGGAGCGGTATAAAAAGAACAAGCGCAACTTCCTGCGCATGCACCGGCAATATGTTCTGGGGCCGGACCGCAAGTCCGGTTACGATTTTACGCTGCTAACGGCTGGACCTTTACCGGCCGCATCTTTTGCCGATCTGGAATCGCAGAGCCCGCCTGTTTTGTAAGCGGCTACCGCTCATTCTACCGGATATGAAAAGGCCCGCGTGAGAGTATCACGCGGGCCTTTGATTTTAGTCCGGAGCCTTTATGCATTGGCAGGACAGTGAAACTGTCTTGCCTGAACGGCTTTGACGGCCACGGTCATTCGGGAGCCGAGGTCTGCAGGGCAAGGGCGTGCAGAACACCACCCATATTGCCCTTCAGTGCGTCATAGACCATCTGGTGCTGCTGCACGCGGGTCTTGCCCTTGAACGCATCCGCAACGACTTCCGCCGCGTAATGGTCGCCATCACCGGCCAGATCGCGGATCGTGACCTTTGCCCCGGGAATTCCCGCCTTAATCATGTCTTCAATGTCGCCGGGTTTCATGGGCATGGTGTTTCTCCTTAATTCATTCTGCGGCGATCAAAGTTTCGCCGTCCATGAATTGAGGGAACCACGATTCATAGGCCAAGTGCAATTCTTTAATCTCGACAGCCCGCGCCGTGCCCAGCTTTACGCTTGCACCGCCGGTAACGCCGATTGCCGGGCAGGAAACGCCTGCCGCCTTCGCCGCCGCCTGCACCTTGTCGAGATCACCCTTCTTCACCGTCAGGACGTAACGGCCCTGGTCTTCGCCATAGAAGGTGAGGATCGGATTATGGCCTTCGACCGCATCGATCGTCGCGCCGATGCCGGAGGAAATTGCCATTTCGGCAACCGCAAGTGCCAGACCGCCCGAAGAGCAATCGTGAACGGCTGTCGTAAGACCATCGGTGATGAGCGTGCGGACGAAATCGCCGTTCTTCTTCTCGGCAGCCAGATCGACATGCGGTGCCGGGCCATCGATGCGGCCATGGATATCGCGCATATAAACCGACTGGGCGATGTGGGTGCCGAGGCCGGCAGGCGCGCCGATGAGCAGCACCACTTCGTCAGCGGCAGCAAAGCGGATGCGCGCCATGCGGCCCCAATCCTTCAGGAGGCCAACGCCGCCGATGGTGGGGGTGGGCAGGATCGCTTGACCGTTGGTCTCGTTGTAGAGCGAGACGTTGCCGGAAACGATGGGGAATTCCAGCACGCGGCAGGCTTCGCCGATGCCCTTGATGGCATGGACGAGCTGGCTCATGATCTCAGGCTTTTCCGGATTGCCGAAATTGAGATTGTCGGTGGCCGCGAGCGGCAAAGCGCCGGTTGCGGTGATGTTACGCCAGCATTCGGCGACGGCCTGCTTGCCGCCTTCGAAAGGATCGGCCTCGACATAACGCGGCGTCACGTCGGAGGAGAAGGCGAGCGCCTTCCTGTCATGGCCTTCGACACGGACCACGCCGGCATCACCGCCCGGCAGTTGCAGAGAGTTGCCCTGGATCAGCGTGTCATACTGTTCGTAGACCCAGCGGCGCGAGGAGTTGTTGGCCGAACCGACCAGCGAAACCAGCGCATCGGCAATATCGGACGAGGGAATGTCGTTTTCCGAAAGCGGAGCCTGAACCTTGGCGGGCGTCCACGGGCGGTCATATTCCGGAGCCTGATCGCCGAGATCCTTGATCGGCAGGTTGGCGACTTCCTCGCCATTGTGCAGCACGCGGAAGCGCAGGTCGTCGGTGGTCTTGCCAACGATGGCGAAGTCCAGACCCCATTTCACGAAGATCGCCTTGGCGACCTCTTCCTTGGAGGGCTCGAGAACCATGAGCATGCGCTCCTGGCTTTCTGACAGCATCATTTCGTAAGCCGTCATGCGCTCTTCGCGCACCGGCACGGCATTGAGATCGAGTTCGATGCCGAGATCGCCCTTGGCGCCCATTTCAACGGCCGAGCAGGTGAGGCCGGCTGCACCCATGTCCTGAATGGCGATGACCGCGCCGGTCTTCATCAGCTCGAGGCAGGCTTCCAGCAGGCACTTTTCGGTGAAGGGGTCGCCGACCTGAACGGTCGGGCGTTTTTCTTCGATCGACTCGTCAAATTCGGCAGACGCCATGGTCGCGCCGCCGACACCGTCACGGCCGGTCTTTGCACCGAGATAGACCACCGGCAGGCCGACGCCCTTGGCTTCAGAGAGGAAGATCGCATTGGACTTGGCAAGTCCGGCGGCAAAGGCGTTGACGAGGATGTTGCCGTTATAACGCGGATCGAATTCCACTTCGCCGCCAACCGTCGGCACGCCGAAGGAGTTGCCATAACCGCCGACACCGGCGACGACGCCAGCCACGAGGTGGCGGGTCTTCGGATGGTCGGGTGCGCCGAAGCGGAGCGCGTTCATGGCCGCGATCGGGCGTGCGCCCATGGTGAAGACGTCACGCAGGATGCCGCCGACGCCGGTTGCCGCGCCCTGATAGGGCTCGATATAGGACGGGTGGTTGTGGCTCTCCATCTTGAAGACGACGCAGTCGCCATCATCGATGTCAACCACGCCGGCGTTTTCGCCGGGGCCTTGAATGACACGCGGGCCCGTTGTGGGCAGGGTCTTCAGCCATTTCTTGGAGGACTTGTAGGAGCAGTGCTCGTTCCACATGGCCGAGAAAATGCCAAGCTCGGTAAAGCTCGGCTCCCGTCCGATCAGGTCGAGGATACGCTGGTATTCGTCGGGCTTCAGCCCGTGGGATGCAACGAGTTCCGGGGTGATCTTGATGGAGTTTGGAATCGACATAGGTCTCACGCGGTTCGAGCCGAGGAAAGTTTCCGGTTCTTTAGCGCAAGAGGCCTCTCCGTGCGACAGGAAAATGCGCAGTTTTGCTGGCTAATGGGCGGTTTTTGCCGTTATTCACCGGCTGCGGGCGATGCCCTGGAGGCCGCAACCCGCATCACGCCTCGCTTTCATAGCCGGATGAACCATTGTCGAGCAAATTGCGCAGGATGCCGAAGGCATGCGTCAGTTCCTCGCGCGTGGACGGCCCGGAAAAGCTGATGCGGACGCGGTGAAAAACCTTTTCCGACCGGCCAGCCTTGAACTCGTCCTCATCGTCGATCAGCACACCTTCCTTCATGGCGGCATTGCGGAAGGTGCCTGATAGCCAGGGTTCGGGCAGTCGCAGCCACAGGAAGGCGATATCGGGCAGGGAGTTGAAGTCCAGCCCGGCAAAGACGCGTCTGGCGATCGCTTCGCGCTGGTTGATCTCGGCGATGCAATCCTTGCGGATGTCATCGGCGTCGCCGCTGTTGACGAGGCGCGCATTCAGTTCGGCCAGCATGAAGGGCAATCCGCCGGTTATCATCGAATGCGAAATTCGTATTCTCGAGGAGAATTGCGCCGGGCAGGCGACCCAGCCGCCCCGCACACCGGCGGCAACGGATTTCGACAGGCCGCCAACGACGAAGGTGAGGTCGGGTGCGAATTCCGCGATGAGCGGAATCTGCTCGCGGGTCATGGCGCCGTAGAGATTGTCCTCGACGATCCATACGCCGTATCTGCGGGCGATATCGGCGATCGCGCGCCGCCGATCCTCGGGCAGGGTGGCGCAGGTGGGGTTCTGGCCAGCTGACATCAGAAAGATCATTTTCGGATGCTGCTGGGCGCAGACGCGCTCGAAATCATCAGGCACGATGCCCTTTTCATCCGCTTCCACCAGCGTGACACGGCGTCCGGCAAGGGTGGAGCTGCGGCTGATGTGGGAATAGGTGACGGGTTCGAAGACGATGCGGTCGCCCGGTGCCGTCATTGCCGTTACCACACTCATCACCCCCGCATGGGCGCCGAGCGTCGAGACGATGTTTTCCGGTTTCGGTGACCAACTGTTCTGGGAGAGCCAGCGAGCGCCCGCCATACACCAGTTGTCGGGAAAGCTGCGGGTGTAGTTGGAGATTTCGAAAGGATGTTCTCTGGCGAGGGCCTCGATGTGCTTGCTGACCAGAACACTCTGACCGACATCGGGTGCTGCCGTGGTGTTCAGGCGGAACTCGGCGCCGGTGTCGATAGCGTAGCGCGTGCCGCCAAATGCCGACGCGGCCGGTTCCGCACGCGATAACGGGGCAGGGGTCTTGCGTTCATTGACATAGGTGCCACGGCCGACTTCGCCGCTGACGAGGCCGCGTTCGTGAATGAGAGCATAGGCGCGGCCGATTGTGCCGATTGTCACGCCGAGATCGTAGGCGAGGTTGCGCTGCGGCGGCAATTTCGAACCGGCCTGCAAGGTACCGTCCGAAATCGCACCTTCAATGCTGTCCGCGAGGCGGAGATAAATCGGGCCGTCGCCCTCGGTCATGTTGGGAAGCCAATTTGTCATGGTGACAATTTATGCATTGTATCTGTACCCGAGTCAATTGTATTTATTGGCTGCATTAAATGAGATCAAACACACGGAGACAATAGGTGCAATATGCGCAAGATGGATCAATACCTTTCGACAGCGGATACACTCTATCCTGACGGTTACGAACGGGAACGCGTGTTCCGCGATACCGGCGACATGGTCGCACCGTCGCCCTTTCCGGCCCGGATCGCTCGCACGTTTATTGGTCGCATGATTGCGGGCTTGTCCTATTGGCACGGCAAACGTCAGGGACGGCTTGCCCTGCGAGAATTGTCTGACGATCTTCTGGAGGATATCGGCGTCACGCGGGAGGAGGCCTTGAAAGAGGCCGCCAAATCGCAGCTGCTCTCCTGGCCGTCACGACCGCTTTGATTTTCTGCCGGAGAGCGGCGCCTTCTTTCCCCGGTGCCTGATTGCCATTCGGCAGGCCCGCCACGCCAGTCCCAACCGGCGTTGGCGGGTCTTTTTGTATTGAATTTTCCACCCTCCGTCGTCCTCGGGCCTGACCCAAGGACCCATTCTCATGCGGCTGTGGATCCTCGGGTCAAGCCCGAGGATGACGTCGCGTGTGGGGTGGCTTTATCGTCAAATCTTTGCTGAGTACGTCAAGGTCGCTAGATCAGCAGCCCTTGCCGCCATTCGCCCAGCGTTTGACGTCGGTTGCGATGCGGCCGGCAATGGCCTCGTTCATAGCCGGGCCGAAAGCGTCGAGCTTGGCCGGGTTGCCTTCGGCCTGAACGACCAGCATCGGGCGCGATTCCGGGCTGTTGCGCGGTACGAGCAGAATGCGGGGGCGGCCGGAGAAGGAATTCAGTTCAGGCGCCAGGCGATAGGCCTTGAAGGCCGGGTCGCCCGATTTGAACCAGCAGGCGTTGGCGCCAAGCGCCACCCGTTCCATGGTCGGCAATGCCGCACGGGAGACGGACGATACCGGTTGCGGCTTGGGCTGGCAGGCGACAAGCGCTGCTGCGGCAAGAAGCAATCCAGCGGCCTTCGGGGCGTGGGAGCAGAGCAGGCGGTTCATCGCGTCATCCAAAATAGGGGCCAAAAACTGGAGCCGTAAGAGCAGCGGCATCGAGAAGAGGGCAGGCTGGTAGCCCGCCCGCTAGTCAGGCTGCGATAACGCCAAGTGCCGAGGCGAAGAGGCCACGGCCGTCATTGCCGCCATGGGCGGCTTCGATCAGGTTTTCCGGATGCGGCATCATGCCGAGAACGTTGCCTTGGGCGTTGATGACGCCGGCAATGTCGTTCAGCGAGCCGTTGGGGTTGGTGCCATCAGCATAACGGAACACAACCTGGCCATTGTCTTCGACGGACTTAAGCTCATCCGTATCGAGGAAATAGTTGCCGTCGTGGTGGGCAACGGGGCAGCGCAGGACCTGACCCTTGTCATAGGCGCGGGTGAATTCGGTGTCGTTGTTGACGACTTCGAGCTTCACTTCACGGCAGACGAATTTCAGCGAGGCGTTGCGCATCAGCGCGCCCGGCAGCATGCCTGCTTCAACGA
This sequence comes from Agrobacterium arsenijevicii, assembly GCA_000949895.1. Taxonomy (GTDB): domain Bacteria; phylum Pseudomonadota; class Alphaproteobacteria; order Rhizobiales; family Rhizobiaceae; genus Agrobacterium; species Agrobacterium arsenijevicii. Next base: position 394,003 of record JWIT01000004.1, read on the forward strand.
GAATCTGGAAGCCGTTGCAGACGCCGAGAACCTTGACGCCCTTCTCGGCCTTCTCGCGGATGGCCTGCATGACCGGCATACGTGCGGCGATCGCGCCGCAACGCAGGTAGTCACCGTAGGAAAAGCCGCCCGGAATAACGATCAGGTCGACATCCGGGATAGTCGTTTCCGTCTGCCAGATGGTGACGGGCGCCTTGCCGGAGATTTTCGTGAGCGCCGCGATCATGTCGCGATCGCGGTTGAGGCCGGGAAGTTGGACGACAGCGGATTTCATGGTCGGCGGCTCCTGCGGCTTTTAGAGAATGGCGATAGAGTAGTTTTCGATAACCGTATTGGCCAAGAGTTTTTCACACATCGCCTTCAGGTCGGTCTCGGCCTTGGCCGTATCGGCGCCTTCCAGTTCGAGATCGAAGACCTTGCCCTGACGGACATGGCCGACGCCACCGAAACCGAGGCTGCCGAGCGCGCCTTCAATTGCCTTGCCCTGCGGATCGAGAACGCCATTTTTCAGCGTAACAGTCACCCGTGCCTTGATCACCTGATCTTCTCCTGATTTTTGCCTTTTAGGCCAATGTCACTTCACGAGTACCGGACCGGTGCCGCGGATCGGTTCGTTTTCATTGATGATGCCGAGACGGCGTGCCACTTCGGAATAGGCTTCCACAAGCCCGCCCATATCGCGGCGGAACAGGTCCTTGTCCATCTTTTTCTGGGTCTCGATGTCCCACAGGCGGCAGCTGTCTGGCGAAATCTCGTCGGCGAGGATGATGCGCATCATGTCGCCTTCAAACAGGCGGCCGCATTCGATCTTGAAGTCTACGAGCTGGATGCCGACGCCCAAGAACAGGCCGGACAGGAAGTCGTTGACGCGGATCGCGAGCGCCATGATGTCGTCAAGCTCGGCGGGGTTGGCCCAGCCGAAGGCAGTGATGTGCTCTTCGGAGACCATCGGGTCTTCCAGCTCGTCGGACTTGTAATAGAACTCGATGATGGAGCGCGGCAGCACCACGCCTTCATCGATGCCAAGGCGCTTGGAGAGCGAGCCGGCGGCGACATTGCGCACGACGATCTCAAGCGGGATCATCTCGACTTCCTTGATCAACTGCTCGCGCATGTTGAGGCGGCGGATGAAGTGTGTGGGAATGCCGATCTTGTTCAGATGCGTGAAGACGTATTCACAAATCCGGTTGTTCAACACACCTTTGCCGTCGATGACTTCGTGTTTTTTCTTGTTGAAGGCAGTCGCATCGTCCTTGAAGAACTGGATAAGCGTGCCTGGCTCCGGACCTTCGTAGAGGATCTTGGCCTTGCCTTCGTAAATACGGCGGCGACGGTTCATGATGGCAGGTCTCTTGGTTGACGCCGATTCTGGTGGCGTTGCGTTTGTATCTTTGAGCGGTCCCATAAAGGAAAAGAGTGCATTCTACAATGCGGCTCGCATATCTTCCCTTCAATTCTTGTATCGGGCCAAAGAATGTTGTCCGGCCGAAAATCGGCCGGCGTGAGCGGCCGGCCGCAATCGTCAGGGCTCGTTCACCTTCAGGCGGCTCAGGAACTGGGCAAACACCATGCCGCCTTCGGGCCAGGGGCCATGGCCGGACTCGGCGTTGATATGGCCGGACATGCCGGCGTCAACCAACATGGCACCCCAGGCGCTAGCAATATCGTCGGCATGTTCATAGGAGCCGAAGGGATCGTTGCGGCTGGCGATGGTGATCGCCGGAAACGGCAACGGATCGCGCGGGTAGGGGCCGAAGGTCATCAGATGTTTCGGGCGAATATCGGGATTGGCGACATCCGGCGGCGCGACCAGAAGTGCGCCTGCGACCTTCTTGCCGATTTCCGGAAGAGCGTGGATCACGGTCGGCACACCCAGCGAGTGGGCGACGATGACAACGGGCTTGGTCGAGGCGTTGACCTCTTCCACCAGCCGCGCGATCCAGTCTTCCTTCACCGGCTTTGCCCATTCCGCCTGCTCGACGCGGCGCGCTGTCGAAAGCTTGCGCTCCCAGCGGGTCTGCCAGTGGTCAGGACCGGAATTGGTGTAACCCGGTACGATGAGAATATCTGCTTCTGAAACTTTCATGGGCCCATATCTGTGGTTTCATGCCGTCGCGATCAAGGTCGCGACGGCATTAACTTAGGAAGCCTTGCCTCAGGCCTTGCCGAAGACGCGGGCGAAGATCGTGTCGACATGCTTGGTGTGGTAGCCAAGGTCGAACTTTTCGCGGATGACGTTTTCCGGAAGGGCGGCGCGCACTTCCTCGTCGCCCAGCAGTTCCTCAAGGAAATCCGCGCCCTGTTCCCAGACCCGCATGGCATTGCGCTGCACCAGACGATAGGCGTCCTCGCGGGAGACGCCGGCCTGCGTCAGCGCCAGAAGAACGCGCTGCGAGTGCACAAGACCGCGGAACTTGTTCATGTTCTTCAACATGTTGTCCGGATATATTACCAGCTTTTCGATGACGCCGGCAAGGCGGTTCAGCGCGAAATCGAGCGTGACGGTCGTGTCGGGGCCGATGGCGCGCTCCACGGAGGAGTGGCTGATGTCACGCTCGTGCCAGAGCGCCACGTTTTCAAGCGCGGGAACCACCGACATGCGCACCAGACGGGCAAGGCCCGTGAGGTTTTCGGTGAGAACCGGGTTGCGCTTGTGCGGCATGGCCGAGGAGCCCTTCTGGCCGGGGGAGAAGAACTCTTCCGCTTCCAGAACCTCGGTGCGCTGCATGTGACGGATTTCGATGGCGACGTTTTCGATCGACGAGGCGATGACGCCAAGAATGGCGAAGAACATGGCGTGGCGGTCACGCGGGATGACCTGCGTGGAGACCGGCTCGGGCACGAGGCCGAGCTTTGCGCAGACATGTTCCTCGACGCGGGGGTCGATATTGGCGAAGGTACCGACGGCGCCGGAGATCGCACCGGTGGCGATTTCCGCACGCGCATTGACGAGACGTTCGCGGTTGCGGTGCATCTCGGCATAGAAGCGCGCGAAGGTCAGGCCCATCGTGGTCGGCTCGGCATGGATGCCGTGGCTACGGCCGATGCGTACCGTGTCCTTGTGTTCGAAGGCGCGTGTCTTCAAAGCGGCAAGCACCCGGTCCATATCGGCGAGCAGCAGATCGGCGGCGCGCACGAGCTGGATGTTGAACGTGGTATCAAGCACGTCGGACGAAGTCATGCCCTGATGGATGAAACGGCTGTCGGGACCGACGAATTCGGCAAGGTGGGTGAGGAAGGCGATGACGTCATGTTTGGTCACGGCTTCGATTTCATCGATGCGGGCGACGTCGAAGGTTGCGCTGCCGCCTTTTTCCCAGATCGTCTGCGCGGCCGTTTTCGGAATGACACCGAGTTCGGCCAGCGCGTCACAGGCATGCGCCTCGATCTCGAACCAGATGCGGAACTTTGTTTCCGGCGACCAGATGGCGACCATTTCCGGCCGGGAGTAACGAGGGATCATGGCAATGACTTTCTTGGTGGAGGAGCTTTGCTGCCCGTTTAGCAAAGTGTTCCGCGAATCTCAATCAACTATGAAGCCTGCGCATCGGCCCGATGCGCGTATTCAAAATGTCAGGGCGTCCTTTGTGCGTCCGAAGGGACGTACGGCGCTCTATGCGCCCGTCTGCAGAGGATTGCGCCTGCCAGCGCCAGCGGAACGGCGGCAAACGGAAAATAGAGACCGAGGCCGAGAATGCAGAACTGGTAGATCGCGCCGAGCGAGGTGAAGAACTGCTGGAAAAACCAGATGCGCGAAAATGCCGGTGCGTGCCATTGCGCATAAAAGATGCGGTACTGGAGAGCAAAAAATGCCGCCGCGACCGCGATTGTAAAGAAAGCGATGGCAAGACAGCTTGCCGCAAAGCGCAGCGGCAGGCCGGTGGATGCGGGAAGGAAGCGCAAGGCCAGCATGGACAGCGGCCAGCCCAGGAGACCGCCGCAGAAGAACAGCACCGCGATATCAGCGGCGTGATCGGTTTCCAGCCGGTTTCGGAGATAGAGGCCAAGAGTGGCGGTGGCCGCCGAAATGGCCGCCCAGACAAGCGGGGCGAGGAGCGGAAACAGCGCTGCCGAGATTGCTTTGCGGAGATCCTGCCTGTCGCTATCCATCAAAGCCCCCCACCAAACGCCCTGTCGTCTTGCCTCCGGCGTATCCGCGTTCGGCGGCGGGTCAGGACCGTGCGGCTTCCGACACCGAGCGCAACAACGACACCGTCTTGCGATAGTCTGCGACGCCGTCACCCTTGAAGATGGCTGAACCGGCCACCAGCGCGTTGGCGCCCGCCGCGATGATGGCGCCTGCGGTCTCTGCCGTCACGCCGCCATCTACTTCCAGTTCGATCGGCCGATCACCGATCATCGCCTTCGCCGCCCTGATCTTGTCGAGCATGGCCGGAATGAATTTCTGACCGCCGAAACCGGGATTGACGCTCATGATCAGCACGAGATCGACATCATCAAGCACGTTTTCGATGACCGAAAGCGGCGTAGCGGGATTGAGCGTCACACCGGCCTTCCGGCCGAGTGTGCGGATGGTCTGGAGCGAGCGATGCAGATGCGGCCCAGCCTCCGCATGGACGGTGATGCCATCGCAGCCGGCCTTGGCGAAGGCTTCGAGATAGGGATCGACGGGGGCAATCATCAGATGGCAATCGAAAAAGGCATTGCTGTGCGGACGAAGCGCCTTGATGACGTCAGGACCGAACGAGATGTTGGGTACGAAATGACCGTCCATGACATCGAGATGGATCCAGTCTGCGCCCGCTTCCGTCACATCGGCGACTTCCTGTCCCAGCTTGGCGAAATTGGACGCCAGAATGGACGGTGCTATGCGGATGGGCAGGGACATGGGGCAAACTCCTCTCGACGCGTTGCGTAAGCTGCCTTTAGCATCAAGTATCCGGGTTTGAAACGGCTTGCCGGGCGGTTGTCGACGGTTTTCAGCCGTGACTTATTGAATTTCAGGCATGCCGGGTTCGCTTATTGTCTTTCGGCCTTGTCCGCCGGGTCGAAGCGCTGGCCGTTCCAGCGCTGCAGGCGATAGGGATTGTCGACAAGCTCATGCGACGGGTTGAAAGCGAGATCGCCGATCACGGTTTTGAAGACGGTGCCCTTCGCGAGTATCTCCGGTGCGGGCTTTCCCTGTGATTGCGCCGCTTCGGCAAGCGCCGCGGTCAGTTCCGCAGCCGCGTAGGCGGGCAGGACGTAACCCTCGGGCTCGATGTTGGCAGCACGCAATTCGCCGGAGACGGCCTGTGCCGATGGCAGCGTGTCGTAGGCCGGGCGTGTGACCGCAAGCACATTAGCTGCAAGGGGGACGGGGTTGTTTGCCGCATTCATGGCATCGCCGCTCATGATGGTGAGGGGAATGTTCTCAGAACCGGCATCCCGGGCGACGATGGCGACGTCGTTGCGTTCCGCGCCGATGAAGACATGGGTGATGCCGGTGCGCGCCAACCGGCGCACAAGCGCCACCTGCTGTTCCTGGGCGGGGCGCATCGTATCGGTGAGCGTGGGTTTCAGCCCGTTTTCTTCCAGCGTCGAGCGGATGCGGTCGACCATGTCGCGGCTGAAGATCGTGCCGTCATCCACAAGCCCGATGGAATGTCCTTTCCAGTCGCGCAGGATGATCTCTGCGGCCCTGTCCGATTCGGCCTTGTCCGATGGGGCGAGGCGGAAAAGCGGCCAGCCGTATTTCAGGGCGTCTTCCATCAGGATCGGCGCGCGGCTGGAGAGTGTGATCACCGGAATGGCAGCTGCCTTCAGCGGTGGCAGAACGCCCTGCAGCGTTTCGGTGCACAAAAAACCGATTGCGGCGCTGACCTTGGCGGCCACGAGACCGTCGGCGATCGCACCGCCGCTGCCGTCTTCGCAGCTTTCATGGATTTCAACGACATCAAGCCCGAGCTTGGCCGCGGCTGCTTTCGCGCCCTGCCTGATCTGCTGTCCCAGAAGTTCGTACGGGCCGCTCTGCGGGGCAACAATGCCGATCGACGCCGCGCATGCTGAGCCCGCGAAGGCAAAACCGGCGATGATCGTTAGCAGGCGAAGTGAAAGCATGACGTGCGCGAAATCCTGTTGTCCCGGCTTGATGTTTATCGGCAACAACCGGTTTTCCAAAGGAAAAATCACTGACACCCCATCATAATCGCACATCCCGGTTCGCGAGGCGGCGGTTTTGATCGCAACTTGTCCGATTTGGAACCGCAGGCCGCAGCAACACGTTATAGTTGTTGTCATTCAATGGAATTGCGCGCGACTGCTCTCGGACGAGATTCATTTTTAAGGTTGGCAATTCACTATTGTATTGCGCGAGCGAAGAAGTACTTCCCGTCATGGTTTAGAGGATTTTTACTTTATAAAACTGTAACATGCAGTGCGTATAAGCACAGTTTATGAAGAGCAGGTTTGCGATTCTGCTTTTTATAGTGCAACCCAATAAATTGCACATTTTATTTTCACTCACGTAATCGATTGATATTTAAGGGGAATATACATGTTCCCCCGATCTCTATTTGTGCTTTGCCATGTTTTTTTCGCATTTGCGAGAAGATCTGCTTGACGGAAAGTAAATGATTAGCTTAGATATACGTGTTTCAGGGGACGACTGAAATTGGCTGTAACAAGCCTCGGAAGTGTTCCGAATGTAAGCACTGCCAAACTATATTACATTATATATTCTATTATTTTCATTACGAATAAACCGCTTCGGGTAACCGGGGCGGTTTTTTATGTGAAGCTAATTTAAGCAATTTTAAATTGTATTCCAAAAGCTTCGCGCAAAGATATTCCCCCATAACTATATTTTCCGGAAAGAAATCGCGCAGAGGGATCACGCCCGTCTCAGGCCGGGTCTGTCTTTGACGCGGCTCAAGGTTCCGTTGAAGACCGCCGAAAGCCCGCGCCTTTCGGCGCAGTTGCGGCGTCCGTCCGTTATTCGGCTTATTTCGTGAGAGCCGCCAACGCGTCTTTTGCAAAGGCGGAGATCGGTTCGGGAAGCGCATCGGGGGCGAACCAGCCGATGTCGGAAAGCTTGTCCGGCTCGGTCAGCGCCGGCTCACCCTGCGTGTCGCGGGTGACGAAGATCAGCGAGACCCAATGGTGATGGTCTTCCGGATTTATATATTCGCTGTGACAGAGAAATTCGACCTTGCCGATTGTCAGCCCAGTCTCTTCTTCGGCCTCTCGTCGTGCTGCGGCGAGGGAGGGTTCCAGGTGATCGACCTTGCCGCCCGGAATATTCCAGTATCCGGCTTCCGGCGCTTTCAGGCGTCGGCATAAAAGCAGGCGGCCATCGCGTAATATGGCAAGCCCAACGCCGACACCCGGAAAGTCTTGTCCTGGCTTGATCGTCGGCGTCATGCTTGTTGTTTCCTGCACCAGCCCTTTGGGGCTCAGGCCTTGGCGTTGGCCACGATCAGCATGAATGCGGGAATGTCGTCGCCGAAACCAACCGGTGTCGGGCCATCGTCATGGTCACGATAATGGCGGCGGCGGTCGCGGTTGTCGTCATTGGCGTGCTGCGAGTTCAGGCTCCGGCTGTTGCGCTCGGAATTGCGCGGGGTCTTTTCCGGTCTGCGTTCTGCCTTCACCTTGTCTTCTCCGTGAGCCGCGATGTCCGTATCCACAGTGGATTGCGCATCCTGATTGATGATTTCGACCGGCGATGCCGGTGCATCGCGACGGTTTCTGTCGCGGCCTCTGCCGCCACGTTCCTTGGGACCCCGGCGGGAGGAGTTGCTTTCAAAGCTTTCCATGGGCGCGGGGAGAGAGGACAGGTCACCACTCAGCCACTCGATCTTCTCGGCGATCAGCTTTTCGATCGCGTCCAGATACTTTGCGTCGCTCTTGGTGACGAGGGTGAAGGCCTTGCCCGAACGGCCCGCACGACCGGTACGGCCAATGCGGTGGACATAGTCTTCGGCATGAATGGGAACGTCGAAGTTGAAGACGTGGCTGACATCGGGAATGTCCAGTCCGCGGGCTGCAACGTCGGAAGCAACCAGCAGCGTCAGGTTCCCGTCGCGGAAGTTCTGCAGCATCGTGGTGCGCGAACGCTGGTCCATGTCGCCATGCAGTGCGCCGACGGAGAAGCCGTGACGATCCAGCGAACGGAACAGGTCGGCGACATCCTTCTTGCGATTGCAGAAGATGATCGCGTTCTTGAGCTCAGCCTCTTCGGCGCGGACGAGATCGCGCAGGACAGCGCGCTTCTCGTAGTCCTTGTTGTGCGCAGCGACGATGCGCTGGGCAACGGTCTTTGCGGTAGAGGAGGGCTTGGCAACTTCGATACGTGTCGGGTTCTGCAGGAACCGGTCGGCAAGTTTCTGGATTTCCGGCGGCATGGTGGCCGAGAAGAACAGCGTTTGCCGGGTAAAGGGGATCATCTTGGCGATACGTTCGATATCGGGAATGAAGCCCATGTCCAGCATGCGGTCGGCTTCATCGATGACGAGGATTTCCACGCCGGTCATCAGCAGCTTGCCGCGCTCGCAATGGTCAAGCAGGCGGCCGGGCGTGCAGATAAGGACATCTGCGCCGCGCTCAAGCTTGCGGTCCTGATCTTCAAACGAGACGCCGCCGATGAGAAGGGCGACGTTCAGCTTGTGATTCTTGCCGTATTTCTCGAAGTTTTCCGCCACCTGTGCCGCAAGTTCGCGGGTAGGCTCAAGGATCAGCGTGCGCGGCATTCTGGCGCGGGCGCGGCCCTTTTCCAGCAGGGTAAGCATCGGCAGAACGAAGGACGCGGTTTTTCCCGTGCCGGTCTGTGCGATACCGCAGATATCACGCTTTTCCAGTGCGGGCGGAATTGCGCCGGCCTGAATGGGTGTCGGCGTCGTGTAGCCGGCATCTGCAATAGCGGAAAGAACTTTTTGGCTCAGGCCAAGATCAGAGAATGTTGTCAAAGGAAGAACTTTTTCCGTTCTGGTTCGGTAAGAACACCTGCGTGCCGCTGCGACACTTGCAAAGACTTGGCGCGGGGATATGCCCAAATTGCCGGAAAGTCAAGGAAACAACGGGAAATGCGCGCGAAACGCCGGGCGGCGGGCGAGGCTTTTTAGCCATTGGCGCGGTTTCGGGCGATTTATCGTAAAAAGGGCGAAAAAAGCGTTAAAATCGGACTGCTATTTGAGATAGGTTTTAAGCTCGGCCCCGGCGATCAGGAACCGCATCGGATCAACGGGCGTATCGTTGCGGCGAACCTCATAATGCACATGCGGACCGGTGGAGCGCCCGGTGCTGCCAGCGCGGCCGATGACGTCGCCAGCCTCCACCTTGTCGCCGGCTCTCACCAGAATGGTGGAGAGATGGCCGAATCGCGTTGATACGCCCTGGCCGTGATCGATCTCGACCATATTGCCGTAGCCGCCGGAATTTTCCGCAACCGTTACCTTGCCGGCACCGGTCGCCTTGACGTCTGCGCCGGTTTCGGCGCGGAAATCGATGCCGGTATGCAAGGCAGGCCGCCCGAGGAACGGATCCATCCGGTTGCCGAACCGGCTGGTGATCGTCCTGCCGGGGGCCGGGTTGCCGAAGGGCAGGGCGGTTGCTGTTTCCTTGACGATATCCAGCCGGTTGAGCGCATTATCGAGATTGGTCAAAGACATATTGAACGGATCGGCTTCATTGCGCTGCGGATCCGCATAGGGACCGCCAACATCGTCCGTGCCGCTTTCGTCGATTTTCAGGCCTGCCTGGCGGATAATGTCCTGCATCGCGCTCGCCTTGTCCTCGGCGTCGCTGGTCAGTCTGGTTATTCGCGATATCTGCTGGCGTTCGATGTCCTTCAGTGACAGCGTCACCTTGGAAAACACCCGGTCGGCCCGGTCGGAAGGCGTTTCGCCGTTTTCGGGCACATAGGCCGCGCGCTTGTCCGTTCCGGCTGCTTTTTCGGGCTGTGGCGTCCGGGGCGCCATGAGGTTTTCGATGGCGGAGAGGCCACCCGTCAGATCGGCGCGTTTTTCCGGCGCCATCGCGTTCGAGAGTGAGGAGGGCGCGGTCGAAACCGGGGCAGTGGCCGTTGAGGCGGCGATGCCGGAATTTTCGGCGCGCTCCAGCAATTCGCTCATGCGTCCGTGCCTGGAGGTGAGAGCCGCCTGCTGTTGCAGCAGCTTTTCCACTTTCTTTTCAACCACCTGCTGGTCGAGCAATTGCCGCGAGGTGACGCGATCCACCTGTGCTCTCAGTGCTGCAATGCGGTCTTCGTAATCGTGCTGTATGCGGGTCTGGCGCGCCATGGTCGCGCCGATCAGGTCGTCGCGCAGGATGAGATAGCCGGTGGCGCCGAGATAACCGAGAGAAAAAAGGCCGATCGTGCAGCCGACGAGCGCCGTCATCCACGGCCGGATCGTCATATGCCGAACCTTGTCGCCGCTCGCCAGAACGAGGACGTGCTGCTGCCGCTTTTTGCCGAATACCCGGTTTTCCGCTGTATCAGTCAAAATCTCTCTCCGGCTGGCCGATTTTTGCAAAGCACGATGCGTAGATTCAACACGTTAGAGCGGTCTTTGTCCGAGTGGACGTATGGCGCTCTACAGGAAATCATAATTCGTTAAGGTTAACGAAGTTTTGCCGGAAGCCGCGTTTAGGGCCGGAAAGCGGCGTCAGCTGTTGCTGACCGCGGTGAGCGAGCGATAAAAGGACGGCGTTAAGCCGGCCTCGGCGCGGGCGAGGTCGTTGAAGGGCGGTTTCAGCGGTCCGCGGAAATTGGCGCGCACCAGCTGTTTGAAGGTTGCGGCCGGGTCCTTCTTTTCGCGGGCGCAGAGGAACCGGAACCATTTGGCGCCGATGGCGACATGGCCCTTTTCGTCATTATAGATGACATCGAGAACGGCGGCACTTTTGAGGTCGCCGGTTTCCCGCATCTTCGCCTGCAGGGAAGGCGTCACGTCCAGCCCGCGCGCCTCGAGGATCAGCGGCACGACCGCCAGCCGCGCGGTGAGATCGTTGCGGGTGGAATGCGCCGCCTGCCAAAGCCCGTCATGGGCGGGCAGGTCGCCGTAGTCGGCGCCGAGGTCTCGCAGCCTGTCGCGCACCAGCCGGAAATGTTTCGCCTCCTCGAAGGCAACCTGCATCCAGCCGTCAAAAAAGGAATGCGGCACTGGCTCGCTGGCGTAGCGGGCAACGATGTCGAGCGCGAGGTCAACGGCGTTCAGCTCGATATGGGCGATGGCGTGCAGCAGGGCTATGCGGCCCTTGACGGTATGGAGGGAGCGGCGCTCGACGGCGGTCGGCGGAACGAGTTCCGGTTTCTCCGGCCTGCCCGGCCGTTCGGGCAGGGGCGGATCGAGCGGGGAGCGCAGCGAAAGACGACGCTCGAACCACCGCGTTGCCGTTTCTTGCGCCAAGGCGGTTTTTCGATCGAGATCGGCGCTGGCAATCGCATCGGTCGCACCGCCACGCAGGGAGATGATCTTGAAAGAGGGCGTCACGACGGGGCCGTCTCTCAGAGTTTCCTTGCGGCGTCGAGGACGGCCTGCGCGTGGCCCGCGACCTTCACCTTTTTCCAGATTTCCGCGATGTTCCCATCCGGGGCAACGAGGACGGTGGTGCGTTCGACGCCCATGTATTTCCGGCCGTACATGCTTTTTTCCGTCCAGACGCCGTAGGCCTCCAGAACCTTCCTGTCCTCATCGGCGGCCAGCATGACGGAGAGCTTGTGTTTTGCAGCAAACTTGTCGTGGCTTTTGACGCTGTCGGGAGAAATGCCGATGACCACCGTGTTCGCGGCCTCGAATTCTCCGCCAAGGGCGCTGAAGTCGATCGCTTCGGCGGTGCAGCCGGAAGTATCGTCTTTCGGGTAGAAATAGAGAGCCACCGCCTTGCCTCGCAGGCCGGACAATGTCACCGTTCCTTCACCGTTGCGGGGCAAAGTAAAGTCCGGAGCAGGGCTGCCAATTGTCAGGTCTGTCATAATCCATCTTTCTTTCGCCGGGATGTTGAGTGAAAGTCGCCACATTCGATATATAGCGAACCGGGCGTCGTCCAGTGTTGAGGCGAAACAAAAGCTATTCAGGGGCAAACACGGGCGTATGGCTGAAATACGGGGTGAAATGGTCAGATTCGGCAAGCGCGATATCGTTGCGCTGCACGATCTTCCTTCGGCGCAGGCCGAAGATCCCCTTATCGTGCATTGCCCGGCGCCGCGCTCCATGGCGCGTGCTCTTTGCAAGGTTTTCGCTGCTCTTTTCGTGCTGGCCTTCCTGTCCATCGGTGGCATCATCCTCTCCGTCGAGACCGGGTCGATCGATAAAGCCCTTTCCAACCAGGCGCAGCAGGCGCTGGAACGGGCGCTCGGCCCCCATTACAGCGCGCGGATAGGCTCTTCGGCCATCAGGTTCTCGACCGGGCTGCGTCTCGCGCTGGTGGCTGAGGATGTGGATATCGTCGAGAAGGAGTCCGGCCAGCATATGAGCCGGGCGAGGGCGATCGGCATGGCGCTCGATCCGCTCGCACTTCTGACCGGTCGCGTTTCGGTGCAAAGTCTCGAAGCAGACGGGATGGAACTCGATACGGCCCTGCTGCCGAAGGGCGACGGTTTTGATCTCGCCACGCTCAGGCTCGATGCTGTGCCGCAGCAGTTGCAGATGGCATTTTCCCAGCTAGACAAATTGGCGCAGGCGTTTCTAAGCAGCGGAACCGAGGAAATCGATCTTTCCAGCGTTTCGATCCACCTGCCGCCGAGCGAAGCCGGCAAGCCGCGCACCATAGAAGTGCGCGAACTTTCGCTGACCCCCGACCAGCAGGGTGGATATTCACTGGAGGGCGAAACGCTGTTTAACGGCGAGATCGCCAGCCTGTCGCTGAAGACGTCGGGAGCCGGCGGTGTGATCGATGGCTTTGACGCGCGGATCGACGGTTTCGACATCGGTCCTTTTCTTGAAAAATTCGATCCGGACGGCAATCTTCACGAGGGGCTGGACGTCAAGACCGGTGTGAGCATCCTCGCTCGGCGCGCCATGCAAGGGCATGAGCCACGGCTGGACGTCTCGGTCGGCATGGGCAACGGAACGCTTCTCATCGGCGGCGAGGCGCAGCCTTTCACCGCAGGCACCGTCAATGCGCGCTACGATTTTCAGAAAAGCAGCCTCGTGATCGACAATTCGCGGATCGATCTCGGGCGAACAACTATTCCGGTCACCGGCGAAATCAGGGACACCGAAGGTGGCTTCGGTCTTTCGCTGCGGATCGACAATGCGATCGCTTCGGCCGCAGCGTCCGGCGAGGAACCCGTTCCTTTCAGCCTGAAGGCGGACGGGCAGTTCACGGTGGCAACCAAACAGCTCGAGGTTCCCTCGCTTTACGTCACCGGCCCGCTTGGAGACATGGCGGGATCGCTGAAAATCCGCTTCGGTGAGGCCTCGCCTGAAATCAGCTTCGTCGGGCAGATTCCGAAGATGGAGGCCACGGCGGTCAAACAGCTCTGGCCGTTCTGGATGGCGCACAAGCCGCGCGAATGGGTGGTGTCCAATCTTTATGGTGGTACGGTCACGAACGGCTCGATTGCGGTCTTCATTCCGTTGGGGCGGATGTGCGGTCCCGGTTGCCCGCTGGTGCTCGGCGAGAGCGAACTGCAAATCGGCTTCGATATAAATGGGACGCGGCTCAACACCACCGGCGACATTCCGCCGTTGCGCGATGTCGACGCGCATTTCAATCTCGTCGGCGGCCGCTTGAATGTGGATCTCAAGAGCGCGACATCCTATTTTTCTTCCAACCGGTCGCTTGCGCTGGAGGACAGCCGGTTCTCCATCTCCGACGTTTATGACAAGCCCCTGCTCGGAAATCTCGATTTGAACGTTTCGGGTTCGGCCGATGCCGTGGCGGAGCTTGCAACGCTGAAGCCCATCAACGCGCTCAAGGATACGCAGTTCAAGCCGGGGGACTTCACCGGCGACGTGAAGGCGAATGCAAAGCTGACCGTTGGCATGCTCTCCAGCCAAAATCCGCCACCGCCGGTGTGGACGGCCGATCTCGATCTGAAGAACCTGTCGCTGACAAAGCCGTTCGGCGGCCGCAAGGTGACCGCGCTCGACGGTTTCATGGCCATCAACGACCGGCAGCTCAAGCTTGAGGGCAAGGGCCGGGTAGATGACGTGCCGATGAATATCCAGATGACGGAGCCTGTGCGCAAGAACAGCGACGTCGCCCCGACGCTGTCGCTGAAGGCAACCCTGAACGAGACGCAGGTCGCCAAGCTCGCGCCGGAGCTTTCCACGGTTCTGGGCGGCACCACGGTTGTGGAAATCGAAGGCGCGGATACGAAAAGCCAGGAGATCCGGCTCGATCTGGCGAAGGCATCGATCATTCTGCCGGGGCTTGGCTGGAGCAAGGGCGTCGGTATTCCGGCAAAAGCCGTCTTTACCCTGGAAACCGGCGATGGCGGCCGCACGACGGTCAGCGATTTTTCCCTCACCGGTGATGGCTTCGGTGCTGCCGGCGATATCACCTTCAGCAAGAACGGGCTGATTTCGGCCGATCTCAGCCGCGTGCAATTGTCACCGTCCGACAATTACGCCGTCGCGGTCACGGCCTCGAAAAATGGATACAGCATCAACGCCTCGGGAAAATCGGCGGATCTTCGGCCTTTCCTCTCGAAGCTTCGCAGCTCTTCAGGGGGAGGTGACGGCACATCGCGTTCGCAGCCTTCGCTTGCCATCAAGGCGCAGCTCGAAAAGGTCTACGGTTTCAACGACGAGATCCTTTCCAATGTCAGCGCCGATGTCAGCGTGCGCGAAGGCAAGGTCCGCTCGGTCGATTTTCGCGGTGTTACGGGCAAGGGGCAGGCCGTCGTGGCGCAGACCACCAATCGCGGTGCGACGGGAACGGTGACCCTCACCAGCAGCGACGCCGGTTCTCTCGCCCGTTTCACCAATATCTACACGCGCATTCGCGGTGGTCTTCTCAATCTTGCACTGACGACTGTCAACGGCAGCGACTGGAGCGGCTCGCTCGACCTGCGCAACTTCGCCGTCGTCAACGAGGCGAAGCTTCAGGATATCGTCGCGACGCCGACGGGCGATGACGGCAGGAGCCTCAACAACGCCGTTCGCCGTAATATCGACGTCAGCTCGGAGAAGTTCCAGCGCGGTTTTGCCCGGCTCGTTTACGTCAACGGCTCGGTTGCGGTGGAAAACGGCGTGGTGCGCGGCGAACAGATCGGCGCGACGTTCCAGGGCCTCCTGAAAGACCAGAGCGGCCGTATGGAGATGACCGGCACCTTCATGCCCGCTTATGGCCTGAACCGGTTGTTCGGCGAGCTGCCCTTCATCGGCATCTTCCTCGGCAACGGCCGCGACCGCGGGCTGCTCGGCATCACCTTCAAGCTATCAGGCCAGACGGACCAGCCGAAGCTGACGATAAACCCGCTGTCGCTGATCGCGCCCGGTGTCTTCCGGCAGATTTTCGAGTTCCAATAAAAAGGGCCGCTTTCGCGGCCCTTTATCAAACGTTTTGCGCGGGTTTTACGCCGGGCGAACGAGAACGTGTTTCTTCTTGCCGACTGACAGCTTGATGACGCCGTCGCCGGTGATTTCGGCGGAGCCGATCATCTGGCGGTCGTCGGATACGCCCTTGTCGTTGATCTTTACCGCGCCGCCCTGAACGTGGCGGCGGGCCTCGCCATTCGAGCCGGCAAGGCCAGCGCGGACGATGAGCGACAGTACGCCGACGCCGGCATCGAGTTCGGATGCTGGAACCTCGATGGAGGGCAGGTTTTCAGCAAGCGCGCCTTCCTCGAAAGTCTTGCGCGCCGTTTCGGCTGCTTCTTCCGCAGCAGCGCGACCATGCAGGATGGCGGTTACTTCCGTTGCGAGAATCTTCTTCGCCTCGTTGATCTCCGATCCGCCAAGCGCCGCAATGCGGGCGATCTCATCCATCGGAAGCGTGGTGAAGAGCTTCGCGAAGCGAACCACGTCCGCGTCTTCCGTGTTGCGCCAGTACTGCCAGAAATCATAGACCGGCAGCAGATCCTTGTTCAGCCAAACGGCGCCCGATGCCGACTTGCCCATTTTCGCACCCGAGGAGGTGGTCAAGAGCGGCGAGGTCAGCGCGTAAAGCTGCGGTGTCCCCATACGGTGACCAAGGTCGATGCCGTTGATGATGTTGCCCCACTGGTCCGAACCGCCCATCTGCAGGCGGCAACCGGTGCGCTGGTTCAGTTCCACGTAGTCGTAGGCCTGAAGGATCATGTAGTTGAATTCGAGGAAGGACAGCGACTGCTCGCGGTCGAGGCGCGTCTTCACGCTGTCGAAGGACAGCATGCGGTTGACCGAGAAGTGGCGGCCGACATCGCGCAGGAACTCGAGGTAATTGAGGCCGCGCAGCCAGTCGGCATTGTTGATCATCAGCGCCGGATTGTTGGCGCGGTCGTAATCGAGGTAGTTGGCGAAGACGTGCTTGAGCGAGGTGATGTTGTCCTCGATCATGTCGATCGTCATCAGCTTGCGGGCCTCTTCCTTGAAGGAGGGATCGCCGACCATGCCGGTGCCGCCGCCCATCAGTGAAATCGGCTGATGGCCGGTCTTCTGCATCCAATGCAGCATCATGATCTGGGTGAGGTGGCCGACATGCAAACTCGAGGCCGTCGGGTCATAGCCGATATAGGCGGTCACGGTTTCCTTGGCGAACAGTTCGTCGAGACCCGACTCGTCGGAGATCTGGTGAATGAAGCCGCGCTCGTCGAGCGTGCGGAGGAAATCGGACTTGAACCTGGACATAACCTTTTTCTTTCTGGTTGGATATTTATCGTCATTGGCAGCCAATGAACGCCGGGGGCTTTACCATTGTTTTTTGAAAAGTGCACCCGTTTCGGCCATGAATAACGGCGATTCGTGTAAGCATGATTCGATATTGCAAAGGAGCGGCGCGTGGGCGAGGTCAAAACGGCGATCGGGTTGATGAGCGGGACATCGATGGACGGCATCGATATCGCTCTTCTGCGCACGGATGGCGAAAGCATCGTCCGGCACGGACCGAGCGGTTATTTTCCCTATGATCCGGGCCTGCGCGCCATCTGGCAGAAGGCGCTCACGACAGCCAAATCCATTCGTGAGCGGCGCGAACGCCCCGGCGATCTGGCAGAGGCCGAACGCAAGCTGACGCTTGCCCATGCGGCGGCGGTGAAATCTTTTCTCCACCGTCACCGGCTTGAAGCCGGCGATGTCGACGTGATCGGTTTTCATGGCCAGACCGTGCTGCACCGGCCGGATGAGGCGCTGACCGTGCAGATCGGCGACGGTGCGCTGCTGGCCGAAGAAACCGGTATCGATGTGGTTTACGACATGCGGGCGAACGACATGGTGCATGGCGGGCAGGGCGCGCCGCTCATTCCCGCCTATCACATGGCGCTCTCCGCCAATCTGCCTGACGGCTACGAAACGCCTGCCGTCTTCGTCAATATCGGCGGCATATCCAACCTTACCTATATCGGCGAGGGAGGGCGGCTTGCGGCTTTCGACAGCGGTCCCGGCAATATGCTGATCGACCAGTGGATCGAGGCGCATACGGGCAAAGCCTTCGACAAGGGCGGCAGGACGGCTGCGGGCGGCACCGTCGTTGCCTCGCTTGTGAAACGCTATATGGAAAGCCCGTTCTTCTCGGCCAATATCCGCCGCTCACTTGATCGCAGCGATTTCGTGCCGCCGCAAAAGGGCGAGGCCTCGTTTGCCGACGGCGCGCGTACGCTGTCGCATCTGACGGGGGCCGCGATCCTCAAGTCGGCAGGCTACCTGCCGGAAGAAGCGAAAACCTATGTGGTCTGCGGTGGTGGACGTCTTAACCCGGTGATCATGGAAGAGTTTGCAAACCTTGCCGCAAAGGTGGGGGCGCGGGTGATTGCGGCGGAAGAGGCGGGTTTCGATGGCGGGGCGATGGAGGCGGAGGCTTGGGCCTATCTCGCCGTGCGATCGCTTAAAGGCCTGCCGCTGACCTATCCCGGCACGACGGGTGTGAATGAGCCGGTGACGGGTGGGGTTTTGGTGAGGGCGTAATAGACGATGGCGGGTGTAGCTCACCCCCCTCTGCCCTGCCGGGCATCTCCCCCTCAAGGGGGGAGATCGAATCGTAGCGACCTATCGGTCACCTTGCACGTAGCAGCTTAGGCAAAGAGCAGGCATCTGGCTGATCTCCCCCCTTGAGGGGGAGATGCCCGGCAGGGCAGAGGGGGGTGAGCCACACCCGCCGTCGATCATTGTAGCTAGGTGAAGAGCTGCCCCGACGATGCGCGGCTTATCACCGAATACGCTTGGCTGCCGGTTCCGGAACCAGTTCGCCGTTGAGACGACGGTCGAGGTAGTCCTCGCATTCGCCCATCAGCTCATCCACCTTGCCGTTGAAGAAGTGGTTGGCGCCGGGAAGGGTGCGGTGGGTGATGAGGATGCCCTTCTGGGTCTTCAGCTTTTCCACCAGGCCATTCACGTCCTTCTCAGGCGCGACCTTGTCGGAATCGCCGTTGATGATGAGGCCGGACGACGGGCAGGGGGCGAGGAAGGAGAAGTCGTAAGTGTTGGGCTGCGGCGCAATCGACATGAAGCCTTCGATTTCCGGACGGCGCATCAGAAGCTGCATGCCGATCCAGGCGCCGAAGGAATAACCGGCAACCCAGCAGCTTTTCGAATCGGGATGCAGGCTCTGCACCCAGTCGAGAGCGGAAGCGGCGTCAGAAAGCTCGCCCGCACCGTGGTCGAATTCGCCCTGGCTGCGGCCGATCGAACGGAAATTGAACCGGAGCGTGGTGAAGCCGCGCTTCTGGAAAAGATAGAAGAGTTGATAGACGATCTGGTTGTTCATCGTGCCGCCGAACTGCGGATGCGGATGAAGGATGATCGCTATCGGCGCGCTCTTTTCCTTGGAGGGTTGATAACGGCCTTCGAGGCGACCCGCAGGGCCGTTAAAAATGACTTCGGGCATTGGTACTCCGGTCGTGTTTTTTCATTCTCCAACCGCATTCTTCCGATGAGAAGACTTGACGAACTGTGTCATCTTTTCTAGAACGCAGTTTAGAATAATTCGAAACTTTGCGTGTGCTTAAGCACTCGGTCGTGTCATAAGGCAAGCGCAACTGTAATTTCAAGAAAAATGCGTTTTGGCGCAATTAAGATTGAGCGAAACTATTCCGCGATGACGGGTTTGACGCGCACATATATGGACTGGAACGCCACGGCGCCGCTTTTGCCCGCCGTGCGGGAGGTTCTCGTCTCCGCGCTGGAGATTGCCGGTAACCCGTCCTCCGTGCATCGGGAAGGGCGTGCCGCCCGCGCGGCCGTTGAGGCTGCCCGTCGTGATGTGGCGGTGCTTTGCGGCGCACAGGCGTCGCACGTCACCTTTGCCAGCGGTGCGACGGAAGCGGCCAATCTGGTGTTGACGCCGGATTTCAGGATGGGACGCGCTCCCGTGCGCTATGGCCGTCTTTATGTCTCGGCCATCGAACATCCGGCTTTTCGTGAAGGCGGTCGGTTCGGCAAGGCTGACGTTACGGAAATTCCCGTTACGTCAGCTGGTGTCATCGATCTCGCCGCACTCGAAGCGCTCTTGTCTTCGCACGACAAATCCGCCGGCTTGCCGATGGTCGCCTGCATGCTGGTCAATAACGAGACGGGCATTCTTCAGCCAGTGGCGGAAGCGGCGCGGCTTACGCATGCGGCGGGCGGATTGATGATTGTCGATGCCGTGCAGGCAGCCGGTCGTATCCCGCTCGATATCAATAGTCTCGATGCGGATTTCCTCGTCCTCTCGTCCCACAAGCTCGGTGGCCCGAAGGGGGCGGGTGCCCTGGTGTCGCGTGGCGAGGTGATGATGCCGAAGCCGTTGATCCACGGTGGCGGCCAGGAAAAGGGACACCGTTCGGGTACTGAAAATACCCTGTCGATCCTCGGTTTTGGTGCCGCGGCCGCTATTGCCGCGCAAAATCTCGAGGCGGAAGCGACGCGTCTTGTCGCGTTGCGCGCAAGGCTGGAAGACGGCATGCGGGCAAATGCGCCTGACGTGATCATCCACGGCGAGGATGTCGGACGTGTCGGCAATACCACGTTTTTCACCTTGCCCGGTTTGAAGGCGGAGACGGGCCAGATCGCCTTTGATATAGAAGGCATAGCACTCTCGGCCGGTTCGGCCTGCTCTTCCGGCAAGGTAGGGGAAAGCCATGTGCTGACGGCGATGGGACGCGATCCCAAGCTTGGCGCACTCAGGATTTCCCTTGGCCATGCGACTGATGAGGCAGACATTGAGCGCACGCTTGCGGCGTTCACGAAAATTGCCGGGCGGCGCAAGCTGGCCGGTCAGGCCGCTTAAAATGCGGCAAAGAATTGCGGAATAGCAATTTTCCGCTTGCCGGGATGTGTGAAAAGCGCCATCCCGCACTTACATGGGTATAAGGTCCGCCCCGTTTATACGGGCCCGGATTATTTGCCCGAAGATGGATAAGGCGGCTTGCCGCCTGATACGTTGACAAGCCACCGGACCTTGGCTCCGGCGAGATTGGAGAACGACATGGCAGCGGTTCAGGAAACGATCGATCAGGTTCGCCAGATCGATGTGGACCAGTACAAATACGGCTTCGAAACCGAGATCGAAGTCGACAAGGCCCCCAAGGGTCTTTCGGAAGAGGTGATCCGCTTCATCTCGGCCAAGAAGCAGGAGCCGGAATGGATGCTGGAATGGCGTCTTGAGGCTTACAAGCGCTGGCTGACGATGGAAGAGCCGACATGGGCGCGCGTCAGCTACCCCAAGATCGACTTCAACGATCTCTATTATTATGCCGCACCGAAAAGCACGCCCGGCCCGAAGTCGCTGGACGAGGTCGATCCGGAACTGCTGAAGGTTTACGAGAAGCTCGGCATTCCGCTGAAGGAACAGGAAATCCTCGCCGGCGTGGAAAACCGCCGCGTGGCCGTGGATGCCGTGTTCGACAGCGTGTCCGTCGTCACCACCTTCAAGGCAGAACTGGCCAAGGCCGGCGTGATCTTCATGTCGATCTCCGAAGCCGTTCGCGAATATCCGGATCTGGTGAAGAAATATCTCGGTTCGGTCGTGCCGCAGACGGACAATTTCTACGCGACGCTGAACTCGGCTGTCTTCACCGACGGTTCCTTCGTGTTCGTGCCGAAGGGCGTGCGTTGCCCGATGGAGCTTTCCACCTATTTCCGCATCAACGAAAAGAACACCGGCCAGTTCGAACGCACGCTGATCATTGCCGAAGAAGGCGCCTACGTCTCCTATCTGGAAGGCTGCACGGCACCTCAGCGCGACGAGAACCAGCTTCATGCCGCCGTGGTTGAGCTGGTGGCGCTCGACGATGCCGAAATCAAATATTCCACCGTCCAGAACTGGTATCCGGGCGACAAGGACGGCAAGGGCGGCATCTACAACTTCGTGACCAAGCGTGGCGATTGCCGTGGCGACCGTTCGAAGATCTCGTGGACGCAGGTGGAAACCGGCTCGGCCATCACCTGGAAATATCCGTCCTGCATTCTGCGTGGCGACGACAGCCGTGGTGAGTTCTATTCGATCGCCGTCTCTAACGGTCATCAGCAGATCGACTCTGGCACCAAGATGATCCATCTCGGCAAGAATACGTCGAGCCGCATCATTGCCAAGGGTATCGCTGCCGGCTTTTCGGAAAACGTCTATCGCGGCCAGGTTTCGGCCCACCGCAAGGCGACCAACACGCGAAACTTCACGCAGTGCGACTCGCTTCTGATCGGCGACAAGTGCGGCGCGCATACCGTGCCCTATATCGAGGCGAAGAACTCGTCTGCTCATTTCGAGCACGAGGCGACGACGTCGAAGATTTCCGAAGACCAGCTGTTTTACTGCCTGCAGCGCGGCATTCCCGAGGAGTCGGCGATCGCACTGATCGTCAACGGTTTCGTGAAGGACGTTATCCAGCAGCTGCCAATGGAATTTGCGGTTGAAGCGCAGAAGCTGATCGGCATCTCGCTGGAAGGGTCTGTGGGTTAACTCTTGCTCTTCGTCATCCTCGGGCTTGTCC
This sequence comes from Agrobacterium arsenijevicii, assembly GCA_000949895.1. Classification (GTDB taxonomy): domain Bacteria; phylum Pseudomonadota; class Alphaproteobacteria; order Rhizobiales; family Rhizobiaceae; genus Agrobacterium; species Agrobacterium arsenijevicii. The sequence continues at coordinate 415,991 of JWIT01000004.1, forward strand.
CGAGGATCTGCAACGTGGGATGCGGGGATGAGCGGTTTCGTCTACATGATGTCCGACAAGCCGCGAGGTGTGATCTACACCGGTGTCACAAGTGATCTACAGGCACGGGTATTTGAACATCGAAACGCGTTGCAAAAGGGTTATACCGAGAAATACAGGGCAAAGAACCTCGTCTGGTTTGAAACCCATCCAAATATCGTGCTGGCGATCCAGCGGGAGAAATCGTTGAAACGCTATGCGCGGGAATGGAAAATCAGGTTGATAGAAGAGCTGAATCCGACCTGGATGGACCTTTACGAGCGCATCAACGAGATCGAAAATGCCTATCGGCCGCACGAAAATACGCGGCAGTGGGGCGACTACAATTGACGGATTAGATCCTCGGGACAAGCCCGAGGATGACGGATGCAAAAGTTGAGACAGGCCCGTAACTGGGCTTACGAGGCGGTCCTTGAAACCGCACCACGAACAGGAACAAAACCATGCTTGAAATCATCGACCTGCACGCAAAGATCGCCGATACCGAAACCGAGATCATCAAGGGCCTCAACCTGAAGGTTGCCGCTGGTGAAGTTGCGGCCATCATGGGCCCGAACGGTTCCGGCAAGTCGACGCTGTCTTACATCCTGTCGGGCCGCGAAGACTATGAAGTCACCTCCGGTGACATCCTCTATAACGGCGAAAGCATTCTGGAACTGGACGCTGCCGAACGCGCTGCCAAGGGCATTTTCCTTGCCTTCCAGTATCCGGTCGAAATTCCGGGCGTCGCCACCATGCAGTTCCTCAAGGTTGCGATGAACGAGCAGCGCAAGGCGCGTGGCGAAGCCGAGCTGACAACGCCGGACTTCATCCGCCGCGTCAAGGAAGCCGCCGGCGACCTGAAGATCGACATGGACATGCTGAAGCGTCCGCTGAACGTCGGTTTCTCCGGCGGTGAAAAGAAGCGCGCCGAAATCCTGCAGATGGCGCTTCTGGAGCCGAAGCTCTGCGTTCTCGACGAAACCGATAGCGGCCTCGACATCGACGCGCTGAAGATCGTGGCTGACGGCGTCAACGCGCTGAAGTCGCCGGATCGCGCCACCGTCGTCATCACCCACTACCAGCGCCTGCTCGACTACATCGTGCCTGACAGCGTTCACGTTCTCTACAAGGGCAAGATCATCCGTTCGGGCGACAAGGCTCTGGCGCTCGAGCTGGAAAACAATGGTTACGCCGACATCATCGGTGAAGCGGCCTAAGCCAGAGGCCAGGAGGTGATGTCCATGAACATTCAAACTACCAATCGGCTGACACCAGCGGAAACCGCGCTCATCGACGCCTATACCGCCAAGTTCAGCGAATTGCCGGGCAATGGTGCGGTCGTCGCTGCCCGTGACGTGCTGTTCGACGATCTGAAGACCGGTGGTCTTCCGACCCGCCGCATCGAGGCATGGCACTATACCGATCTCAAGAGCCTGCTGCGCGCCGTTCCGGAAGACCAGCCTGCTCCAGTCATCGAGAAGGCTGCGCCTGTCATCGCCGGTTCGCCGGTCGCCTATGTGCTGCATGGCACGGCCAATATCGGCAAGATCGAAGACGTTGGTGTCTCGAGCTTCGCCGAAAGCTTGGCGGACGGCTCCGCCGCCGCAGGTCTTGCGGAAGCCAGCAAGGACGACGTGATCGGCCGTATCAACGGCAGCTTCGTGCGCGACGGTCTGGTGCTCGATATTCCTGCTGATGCAGAGATCGAAAAGCCGATCGAATTGCAGGCGATCCATGGCGCCGGTCAGGTTCACAGCCGTTTCCCGGTTCGTTTCGGCAAGGGTTCCAAGGCAACCGTCATTGAGCGTCACCTTTCGGTGACTCCCGGTGCAGCCTTCGTTTCCTCCGTCACCGATATCGTCGTTGAAGACGGCGCGGAAGTGACCTGGATCATCCTGCAGCAACAGGGTGCGGCCGATATCCATCTCGGCCAGCTGCGCATGAAGATCGGCGCGGACGCCAAGATTCGCCTGTTCGTCATCAATGCCGGCGGCAAGCTGGTGCGGCAGGAACTGCGCATCGACGTGGATGGCGAGGGTACTGACCTCATCGTTCGCGGCGTCAACCTGCTGGGCGGCGAAACCCATACCGACGTGACGATGGTTCTTGGCCACAACGTGCCGAACACGACTTCGACGGAAGTGTTCCGCAATGTTGTGTTCGACCGTGCAAAGGGCATTTTCCAGGGCATGATCCGGGTGGCACCCGATGCCCAGAAGACCGATGCGAAGATGGCGTGCAACACGCTGCTGATGTCTGATGATGGCGAGTTCTCGGCAAAGCCGGAGCTTGAAATCTTCGCAGACGACGTTCAGTGCGGTCATGGTGCGACGGTTGCCGATATCGACGACAACCATCTTTATTACCTGATGGCGCGTGGCGTGCCGCGGGCCAAGGCGCGGGCGATGCTCGTCAACGCCTTTGTCGCTGAGATCGCCGAAGAACTGGAAGAAGAAAATCTGGTAGAGGCGCTGGAGACCATCATCTCCAGCTGGCTGGAACATCATGCCTGAGAGCGAACGCGCCGCATTGGCGGCCCCCTATGACGTCGAAGCCGTGCGGAAGGATTTCCCGATCCTGTCGCGCGAAGTCTATGGCAAGCCGCTGGTCTATCTCGACAACGGCGCGTCCGCTCAAAAGCCGCAGGTGGTGATCGACGCCATTTCGCATGCTTATTCCAACGAATATGCGAATGTGCATCGTGGCCTGCATTTCCTCTCCAATGCTGCAACCGATGCCTATGAGGCATCGCGTGAAAAGGTGCGCCGGTTCCTCAACGCCGGTTCGGTGGACGAGATCGTCTTCACCAAATCCTCCACCGAAGCGATCAATACGGTCGCTTACGGTTACGGCATGCCAAAGATCGGCGAGGATGACGAGATCGTCATCTCGATCATGGAGCACCACTCCAACATCGTGCCGTGGCATTTCATCCGCGAACGGCAGGGCGCCAAGCTCGTCTGGGTGCCGGTGGACGATGACGGCGCGTTCCATATCGAGGCTTTCGAAAAGAGCCTGACGGAGCGCACCAAGCTCGTCGCCATCACCCATATGTCGAATGCGCTCGGCACCATCGTTCCGGTCAAGGAAATCTGCCGCATCGCCCATGAGCGTGGCATTCCGGTGCTGGTCGATGGATCGCAGGGCGCGGTTCACATGCCGGTCGATGTGCGCGATATCGATTGCGACTGGTATGTCATGACCGGCCACAAGCTTTACGGTCCCTCGGGCATCGGCGTGCTTTACGGCAAGACTGACCGCTTGCGCGAGATGCGGCCGTTCCAGGGCGGCGGAGAGATGATCCTCGACGTTTCCGAAGACAACGTGACCTATAACGAGCCGCCGCATCGCTTTGAAGCGGGTACGCCGCCGATCGTGCAGGCCATCGGTCTCGGTTACGCGCTTGACTATATGGACAATCTCGGCCGTGCCGCGATTGCCGCACATGAGGCCGATCTTGCGGCTTACGCGGCTGAGCGGCTGCGCGAGGTCAATTCTCTGCGCATCATCGGCAATGCGCCTGACAAGGGCGGCATCTTCTCCTTCGAACTGGAGGGCATTCATGCCCATGACGTCTCGATGGTGATTGACCGGCGCGGCGTTGCCGTGCGTGCCGGTACCCATTGTGCCATGCCGCTCTTGAAACGGTTTGGCGTCACCTCCACATGCCGGGCATCGTTCGGCCTTTACAATACCCGCGCCGAAGTAGACTCTCTTGTTGAGGCGCTGGACTATGCGCGCAAATTTTTCGCCTGATGTCGCCAACAAAGAGATCAGGATTGAGGATCAGACCATGACTGCGGAAGCCACTGCAAAGACACCCGATGCGACCGAAGAGACGGCAAAGCCATCTTCCATTCCGCCCGACGAGCTGGCGCGTCTCAGCGATGACGTGATCTCGGCACTGAAGACCGTCTACGACCCGGAAATTCCGGCCGATATTTTCGAACTCGGCCTGATTTACAAGATCGATATCGAAGACGACCGGATGGTCAAGATCGTCATGACGCTGACGGCCCCGGGTTGCCCGGTGGCGGGCGAAATGCCGGGCTGGGTGGAAAATGCCGTGGGCGCCGTCGAGGGTGTTTCCGGTGTTGCGGTCGAAATGACCTTCGATCCGCCGTGGACGCCGGAGCGCATGTCGGAAGAGGCGCAGGTCGCCGTCGGCTGGTATTGAGACTGACGTGATTTTGACAGGCGCCCTCCCTTGATGGCGCCTTCAAGCACTACTAAATTCAAATCCGTGAACATCGAGCCTTGAACTCGATTGTCGAAGGAGAATGAGCCGATGGGCTTTGCGATCATGACCATGACCGGGGCTGCCGCCTCGCGCGTTAAAGCAATCGTCGAAAATTCGGGCCCTGATGCCAAAGGCGTGCGCGTCGGCATCAAGAAGGGCGGCTGCGCGGGCATGGAATACACCATCGACCTCGTGACCGAAGCGGATGCGAAGGACGATCTGGTCGAATTCGATGGCGCCAGGGTCTGGGTTCAGCCCTCCGCCGTGCTTTATCTGCTCGGCACCCAGATGGATTTCGAAGTAACCAAGATGCGCTCCGGCTTCACCTTCAACAATCCGAACCAGACATCCGCCTGCGGTTGCGGCGAATCGGTTGAGCTGAAGCCTGCCGATCTGGCGGCGCTTGCCAAGCAGCGCGAGGCAGAGGCCAGCGTTTGATTTAGGACATGTCACCCGAAACGGTTGGACGGTTTCGGGTGACATGCGTTCTTTCGGATGGATAAAGGACGCGCTGACACTTTCAATCTGCGCATTGTTCCCGTCGAAAATCGATTCTGCTTCCTGCTCTGATCATTGGGCATGATACAATCGGACATTCCGCAAAGTCATCGATACGCCCGTTTGTAAATTGCGATTGAAGAGGCAATCAGTGCTTCCGCGCAAACAAGACATATGGCTGCCCAGAAACCCACCTTGACCGGATCATAATGCGACGCCCGGATACCGTATCCAAGGCACAGGAAAGTGGCGTTCCACAGCAGGCTCCCGATGCAGGTCGCAGCCGCGAAACTCGGGAAATGGAGCCGCAGAACGCCTGCGGGCAGTGCAAGATAAATGCGCACTGCGGGTATGAGTTGTCCTGACAGCGTCACCCAGAAATGGTTCCGGCGATAGGCATTCGTCATTCGGTCATAAAATTGCGGGCTGACGAAGAGATACCGTCCATATCGCCTGACTATACTGACTGCATGGTCGGCCCCCCAGAATTTGCCGATGGAGTACCAGCATATTGCGCCCAGAGTAGAACCGGCCGTGGTGGCCACGATCGTATTAACAAGGCCATGAACATTGCCAATGGCCATGCCGAGAAGCATGAGCAGCAGATAGGATGGAAAAAGAGGTACGAATTTTTCCAGTACTGCCAGGCAGACGATACCGATAAAGCCATAACCGAGCAGTGGTGCAAACCAGTTGAGGGTATCCATAGCCTTCACTCCGCGGCAGAGGGGCAAGAACTGCGCTTGATCCTGTAAACCGATGCGGGCGGAACATTGCGCACGGTGCGTCCGACAAAACTGGTCTCGAGATCCAGACGGTCGAGGAGCGCCGAGGAGACCGGGCAGCGTCCGCCATAGGTGATCTGGTAAAAGGATCCTCCGGGCCGCAGGTATTTGAACGCGCCGATGAGGATGCCCTTCACCTGTCTCGGAGACATGGTGAGCACCCCGAGCCCACTGACCACTGCACCGACTGTTCCTGTTTCAAAGAGATCGGCTTCGCCGATCCGCGCGGCGTCCATCTGAAGAATGCGGGCTTGGGGAAAACGACCCTTTAAAAGACGGGTGAATTCGTCGCTATACTCGATCAGCGTGAGTTGAGCCTCCGGGATGCCCCGTTCGAGAAGTGAACGGGTAAATGGCCCCGTACCGGGACCAAGCTCCAGCACCGGCCCCATGTCGGCATGGATTTCCTGCGTCATGAGTGCCGATACGGCAGGACCGGAGGGCATGATTGCCGCGGTTCGAAGCGGATTGCGAACCCAGGATCGCAAAAACGGGAGCAGATCAGCGACTGACATGGGACGCTCCGAGGTTGTAAAAGGAACGTGGCAGCGTAGAGGCTGTTGACGGGCCATCGTGCAGGGTTGGTTTCACGGTGTTTCCTCGCGTGTGTTGTGAGTGACGAAGAAACGGATGCAACCTCCAGATTGAGGCAGCGTGTCATGCGGCACGTCGCTGCTGATTTACGCATTGCAAAAGAACGGTCCGCTTGTGCATCCATGCAAGGTAGCCTCAATGTACAAGGCGATATTAGCGCTCGATTGAACAATCAACGGACACCGGGGGCCGAGATGCGGGTATTGTTGGTGGAGGATGAAGAGGAGATGGTGGTCGCTCTTTGCAACGTCCTCACTCGGCAAAACATGATTGTTGATAGCGTTTCAACGATTGGCGCTGCCGAACACATGCTGAAAGAGAATGTGCACGATGTCCTGGTGCTTGACCGTCAACTTCCCGATGGCGATGGTTTGTCACTGGTGCCGAGATTGCGGGCGAGGGGACAGACCATTCCTGTGCTCGTATTGACGGCCAGAGGCGACCTAGATGATCGGGTTGCGGGTCTGCAAAACGGTGCCGACGACTATCTTGGAAAACCTTTTGCGATTGAAGAGCTGCTTGCCCGGGTTCGCGCCCTGCTGCGCCGGCCATCCAGCCTGGCGCCCGACGTGGCGAAGATCGGCGCTCTGGAGTTTGACTTCGCGCATCGTGAGGCATGGGTTTCGGGCGAGCGGGTTGAAATGCCAAGGCGGGAGGTTCTCGTACTCGAAGCCCTGTCGCGGCGTATGGGCCGCATGGTGCAACGTGAGACGCTCATGGAGGCCGTTTTCGGCATGAATGACGAAATCGATTCAAACGCACTCGACACGCATATCTCCCGGGTGCGCCGCAAACTGTCGGATGCGAATGCCGGCGTGACGATCAACGGCGTCAGGGGGCTTGGATACCTGTTGCGGGAAACGGAATGAGGCTCTGGAGCGCCCGATCGCTGAAATGGCGTCTCGTCAGCCGTCTGGTCATCTTTGAAACTCTTATCATCATGTCCGTGCTGGCCGTCATCGTCGGTGGTCTCTGGGGTTCGGGCTACCTGATCGAGGACTATGAGGGCGGCAATATCGATGTGCTCAAGGACGCTCTCATTCGCGATCACGATGGCAAGCTGGCGCTTGTCGAAAGCCCTGATTTAAGACAGCTGCGGGCCGATGTGCATGACCTCTGGTTTGTCGTGCGCGACAGAAACGGTCAGGAACTCGTTGAGGGCGTTATTCCTCCGGCGTTTGCGCAAACGCTGGCCATATTGGACCATGTGAGCGATGCGCGGCTGACCAATCAGTCCGGACGCGCCAATCGCCCGGATGCGATCGTCAAATGGCAGGAAACAGAAGCCGGCGACGTGCAGATATTCACCGGCACCCAGGGCCGGATTTCGGTCAAGCGACTGCTGACGGGAATCTCCGCCGGAATGCTGACGGTTATCTTTCCGGTTCTGGCGGCGATGGTTCTGGCCGCTCTCGCGATGACGCCGCTCGTCGTCCGGTTTGCACTGACAGGCATCAAGCAGGCGGCCGATCAGGCCGGGCAAATCACCTATGACAAAAGGGGAGTTCGCATATCGGCGAGCGAAGTACCGGATGAAATCCGGCCGCTTGTCACTGCGATCAATGATGCGTTGAGCCGGCTGGACAAGGGGCACGCGATCCGCGACCGTTTTCTGGCGCAGGCCGCTCACGAATTGAGGACGCCGGTCGCGATTTTGAGCGCGCGTATCGCGGCTTTGCCTCAAAGTCCTGAAAAGACGCGGCTTTTGCAGGATACGTCGAGATTGGCAAATCTGAGTGGCCAGCTTCTTGATCTTCAAAGGCTCAATCACGCTTCCGTACAGCATCTGCCTGTCGATCTCGTTGACGTTGCCGGTCGCGTCGTGCTCGATCTTGCGCCTTTGGCATTTGCAGCCGGTTATGAAATGTCCTTTGAGCCGGACGGCGACAAAGTCGTTGTCCAGGGCGACCAGATGGCTATCGAACGCGCAGTCACCAACCTCATCCAGAATGCCATCGATCATGGCGGCGGTGCGGGAACCATCCGGGTCACGGTTTCGAAAAATCGCTCGATCACAGTCTCGGACGAGGGAAAGGGAATACCCCCGGAAAATCTGGAGGACATCTTTGAACCGTTCAATCGGCTTCTGCCTAGCAGTTCCGGAACCGGCCTCGGACTTAATCTCGTGAAGGAAATCATGGAGCTGCACAATGGCGCGATCCATGTGAAGGGCGCCTGTTTTACCCTCGCTTTTTTAGAAACTTAAAGTACCCGTTTCACTCGTGCCGCAGCGCCTCAATCGGGCTCAAACTCGCTGCCCGCCGTGCCGGGAAATAGCCGAAAATCACCCCGATGGCCGCCGAGAAGGCGAAGGCTAGGAGGATGATCGATGGGCTGGTGACGAAGGGCACGTTGAGATAGTTGACGACGCCATAGGCAAGGCCAAGGCCTGTCAGGATGCCGACGGTGCCGCCGAAGGCGGAGAGCATCACGGCTTCCACCAGAAACTGCGTCAGTACCTGTTTTTCCAACGCGCCGATGGCGAGACGAATGCCGATTTCGCGGGTGCGTTCCGTCACTGACACCAGCATGATGTTCATGATGCCGATGCCGCCGACCAGAAGGCTGACGGCGGCGACCGCGCCCAGAAGCCCGGTCAGCAGCGTCGTCGTGCCGGTCATGGCGGAGGCAATCTGCGTCATGTCGTTGACGGTAAAATCATCCTCGCGGCCGATGCCGATGCGACGGCGCTCGCGCAACAGGTTCTGCAGGTCGCTCTGCACCTTGGCGGTCGAAACGCCATCCTGCGCCGAAACCATGATCGAGGAAATGGTGGTGGTGCCGCCGATGCGCCGCTGGTGGATCTTCAGCGGCATGATGATCGTATCGTCCTGATCGTCGCCGAGGCCGGATTGGCCTTTTCTGGCGAGAACGCCGATGACGGGGCAGGAGATGTTGCTGACGCGGATCGTCTGTCCGACAGGGTTTTCCGCACCGAACAGTTCCTGCCGCACCGTTTCACCGATGATGCAGCCGATCTGTCCGCCGCGATCTTCGGCGGGCTGGAAATCCCTGCCGAGCGCAATCGTCCAGTCCTGCGCCACGAGATAATCATTGGTGGTGCCGATGACGCTGGTCTGGTGGTTCTTGCCGCCGAAAATCACTGTCGCGGCGGAGCTGCGGTTTTGCGGGGCAACGGCGCGAATGCCTGATATCTGGTTGCGGATGGCCTCGACATCGCGATCATCGAAGCGTTTGGCCTCCGTGCTGGCGCGGCCGGGGCCGAACTGACCGGGGCGCACGAACAGCATGTTGGTGCCAAGCCGTGACAATTCCGATTTCACCTGTTCCGTCGTGCCATTGCCGATGGTGACCATGGCGATGACGGCGGCGACACCGATGACGACGCCGAGTACGGTGAGGAAGGAGCGCAAGAGGTTGCGGCTGATGGCGCGCAGCGCAAGACGCGACGTTTCAAAGAACATCGGAGGTCTCCTTTTTTTCCGCCGCGCTGTCGGAGGCGAGATGCCCGTCGACGAAACGCAACAGGCGCCCCGCATGGGCGGCAATATCCTCTTCATGGGTGACCATGACGACGGTGATGCCCTTGTCGCGGTTGAGCGCGGTGATCAGGTCCATGATCTCGGCGCTGGTTTTGGTGTCGAGGTTGCCGGTCGGCTCGTCAGCCAGAAGCAGGGCGGGGCGGGTGACAATGGCCCTTGCAATGGCCACACGCTGCTGCTGGCCGCCGGAAAGCTCCTGCGTGGTATGATCCTCGCGGCCCTTCAATCCCACCTGTGCCAGCGCCTCCATGGCGCGTGCGCGCCGTTCCGATGCCTTCATGCCACGATAGATCAGCGGCAGTTCGACATTTTCCACCGCTGAGGTGCGTGAGAGAAGATTGAAACCCTGAAACACGAAACCCAGCATATGGCGGCGCAGCAGCGTCAGATGTTCATTGTCGAAACCGCTGGTCGGCACGCCCTGAAACAGATATTCGCCCGCCGTCGGTACATCCAGACAGCCGATGATGTTCATCGAGGTGGATTTGCCCGAGCCTGATGGACCCATGATGGCGACGAATTCCTTCTCGCGAATCGACAGGCTGACGCCATCAAGCGCGTGGATCGTCGCTTCGCCACGGCCATATTGCTTGACGACGTTGCGGAACTCTATGAGCGGCGGCTGTTGCATGCGGTTTTCCTCCGTCAGCCGGCGTTACGGGCCGTTGCGTCGGTAATCACCAGATCGTCGGCTTTCAACTCTCCCGATTTTACCACGGTATGCTGGCCATCGGTGGAGCCGGTTTCAATTGGAACCGATACCGGTGCATTGTTGCGCAGCACCCAGACCGTTCTTTTACCCGTTGCCGCCTGACCGGCATCGCGGTTCTGCGAACGGCCCATGCGGGGTGGGCGGAACAGGCTCATCAACCCACCGCCACGGGAGGCGGATTCGCGCGGCGGCGTATAACGAAGCGCCGAATTCGGCACCAGCAGCGTGTCCTTGATTTCCTCGACAATGATATTGGCCGTCGCCGTCATGCCGGGGCGAAGCAGCAATTCCTCATTGTCGACAGTCAATATGCCCTTGTAGGTCACCACGTTCGACACGGTCTCGGACGCGAAACGCACGGTTTCGATTTCCGCCGGGAAGCTGCGGTCGGGATAGGCATCGACGTTGAAGGTGGCCTTCTGCCCGGTCTCGACCTTGCCGACATCGGCCTCATCCACCGACACCTGCAATTCCATATGGCGCAGATCACCGGCGATGGTGAAAAGAACCGGGGCGTTCAGCGAGGAAGCGACGGTGGCGCCGGGATCGACGCTGCGGGTAAGGATGACGCCATCGATGGGCGAGACGATCTTGGCCTTGCCGAGATTGACCTCGGCGAGCCGCAAATCCGCCTCGGCGGAAAGCACGGTCGCTTCGTTGACCTGTAGCGTGGCGGCGGCGGCATCGTGGTTGAACTGCGCGGCATCCAGATCCTGCTGGCTGGACACCCGGCTCTGCACGAGGGACCGCAGGCGCTCCATCGAGGTTTTTGCCGAGCCGAGATCGGCGCGTGCCTTCAGCACATTGGCCTTGGCGGAGGCAAGCTTGGCGCGGGCGCTCTGCACATCGGCCTCCAGCTTGTTGGTGTCCAGTTCCGCCAGAATATCGCCTGATTTGACCGGCGTGTTGTAGGTAACGTTGACCTTGCGCACGGTGCCGGATAATTCGCTCGATATATCGACCTGATCCGTCGGCTGCACCGAGCCGGTGGAGGTGACGATGACGGAAAGATCACCCTGCCGCGCCGCTTCCGTGGTGTAGGTATAGGCGACGCCTGCGGCACGCGACTGGTAATAATAGCCAAGGCCACCACCGATCAGCACGAGGGCTGCTGCGGCATAGAGATAACGGCGCGATTTCTTCTTCCTGCCTGACCTGTTCGAGCCCAGAATGTCGCGCAGATCGGGCTGGCTGTTTTCCGTGTCGCGACCATTGGTGTTGGCGTCATTCATTTTCATCACCCGCAAAATTCAAAATACCACAGAGGATTGTTTCCACCCCTGTTTTCCGGTCCGTCTATCGCTGTTTGTATTCCTCTGATTGTGGGAAGTGACATAGCTTGCCCAAAGGGGGAAGTGAAAACTTGGTAATATTTATGATAGCTCTGATCTGGTAGATATAAATCCGGAAAGGCCGATGCCATCGAGGTGGCGCCGGTTTCAGCAGCGACATGCAGGACGATGATAGAATGAACGACAATGTGGTGAAGTTCCGCAAACCGGCACCGCCGAAAAAACCGCGCCAGCCGCTCGGGCCGAAATCGAAAAAAGCCCTGACAATCGCCGCCATCATCGCATTTTTCGTGGCCGCTTGGGGGTATTTCACGCTGTTCGGGCAGGGGTAGGGCGGGAGTATTGCTTTATTCCTAGTACAAAAATGGTGAATAAATCACATAAGCCCTATGCGAGCTTCGAGTATGGCGGGTAAACGTATATCAACTTCAACCGAGGTATTGATATGCCTGCCGTTTCATCGATCGAATGGGATATAGTCGAAGCGAGAGTATCTGCGGCCACGGTTCGTTATAGACTTCCCGGGCCGTCAATTGCTTTTCTTTACCTGGTTCTGGAACAATATTTCCCAGATAGAGCTTCTGATTATCCGGAGATGATTGTTGACGGGGGCAACGATCTCGGAGTCGATGCCATAGAAATCCTTGAGCGAGAAGACAGGGCTGAAGTCCTCATCTTTCAATCGAAACACCGGACTTCATTGGTATCAACAGATCGTACGATTAATGATGGCGAGGTTCTCAGAATTGGGTCTTTTCTCCTTGGGCTTTTTGACAGAGAAGATCGACTACTGAAGACAGGAAATCTTCAGTTGACTGAAGCAGTGGCGCGAATTTGGCAACTTCATAAGAGTGGTGTCATTTGTCGTTATCGCATCGTCTTCTGCAGTAACGGCAAGGGATTGACCCCATCTGCTAAATCTATTCTCGATAGCACGCTTAGTTCGATGCCCAGCGTTGATTATGAGGTGTACGGTCCAGCCGAAATTATGCGTGACATCGGTTCAAGCGGTAGAGAACGCGAAATTGGATGTCTTCAAGTAATTGGGAAGGAGGCATTTGAGCGAACCGATGGAGATATCCGCGGGGTTATAGCGTCAGTTGACGCACGGTCATTCGTCGAAATGATCCAGACCTCCGACAAGAAGTCGATCAAACGGCATTTATTCGACGAGAATCTAAGAATCTTTCTCGGAGCAAACGGCGGATATAACAGCAATATCATTCAAACCGCCGTATCTGATGACAGTCATTTGTTCTGGTATCTAAATAACGGTATTACGATCACCTGCAAGGACTACGCCTTTAATAAAGGGCACTCGAATCCGATGATCCGGATTGAAGACTTCCAGATCGTTAACGGTGCTCAAACCTCGCATTCGCTTCTCGAAGCCTATAAGAAATCGCCTGAAGCTTTCGAGAACGTGGTGCTCATGGTGCGCGTTTATGCTACCGCGCGCAGCGACATAACTGAGAGGGTTGCGGTAGCTACCAATAGTCAGGCACGTATTCAGGCACGCGACCTGAGAGCCAATCACTCCGTTCTCAAAAAACTTGAAATAGCTTTCCACGATCGCGGTTATTTTTTCGAACGCAAACGCAACATGCACGCCGACTGCGACCCTAAGAAGCGTATTGACGCGCTGAAGATGGGACAAATACTGCTTTCATATGAATTGGGTGAACCTGACCGAGCGAAAGCTGATTCAGATACCATTTTTGGGGAGCGCTTCAATGTGATCTTCCACGAACATCACGTCATAGAGGACCTATGTCGATTGGTAGAGCTTTACAGGTTGATTGAGGAGATGCGCGACGCCTATGCCTCCAAACAACGAGATGTAATTGAACCACCGACAGGCGAGCATCAATATCTCGTCTATGGTCATTGGTTCGTTCTATATGCTGCTCATCTGATCCTTACACAAAAGAAGGCTTCGTTGCCGGTCGGTGACGAAGCTCGAAAACTTGTCGTGGAAGCGTTGACGCTGGTAGCCAACGCATGCGCCAACGTCAAAAGCACCGCGCATTATCAGCTTTTCCGAAGTTCCAAAACAAAGGGCCGGATCATCGCCGAACTCGAGGGACTGCAAATGAATCTCTTTGACCTTTGACGTCTTCTGGGGCTTGCGTAACCGTTTTTTGAAAGTCAGAAATCAGGCGTGAGTTGTTGAGCAGGCGGTGTGCGAAATCAGTTCGGTATTTTACCGAAGAACAAATAAGTCGAGAAGAAGTGGCGACCCCTGCAGGACTCGAACCTGCGACCTACTGCTTAGAAGGCAGTTGCTCTATCCAGTTGAGCTAAGGGGCCGTCTGCCGGGCTATTAATGCTCCGGCTGAAAATCGTTCAGTGCGTCGTCTTCAATGCGTCCAGGGCTGGGTGCGGCTGAAACGGAAATTGTCCGTGTAGGAAACAACCTTGCGGGTGGCTTCTTTCGGCTGGATGACGCGGTATTCGATGCCCTTGCGCTGTGCATAGGCTTCGGCCTGTTCCTGCGTCTCGAATGTCAGCTTGACCTGCTGCTTCATGTCGGTTGTCGAGGTGTATCCCATGATCGGATCGATCTTGCGCGGGACCTCGGCGTCGAATTCCAGAACCCAGACATTGGTTTTCGCCGTACCGGATTGCATGGCGGTCTTTGCAGGGCGGTAAATCTTCGCAGACATGTCGAAACTGCTCCGGTTGGGCGGCGGGGCGTCTCGCCCCAGATTACTATTCACGTACCTGAATAGAATAACCAAATCGTGTCAGGAACGCTGAATTTGAAATGGACTGACTTCATGTGAGAGTCAAGACGATTATCCCTTGCTGCCTCTTCGCGGTCCTGCCGTTTTGCATGAGTTTTCCACGATAGAGACAATGGGCTGAACAAAGATGAATTTCCCTGTTGCGGACTGCGGGTGAACCGTGTATTCCCCAGCCATCGCCTCGGCGGAGTGTAGCGCAGTCTGGTAGCGCATCTGGTTTGGGACCAGAGGGTCGGGAGTTCGAATCTCTCCACTCCGACCATTTAAAGCGAAACATTCGCTTGTTGGCGTAACCCCCTCAAAGAAAAGCTTTCGTTCAATCCGCCGAAGGTCCGGCCAATGTGCTTTCGGCTGTGCCGATCGTCATGACATTGCCGCGCCAGGCGACTGCGCTACCGATCCAGCTGCGTGCCCAGACGAATGGCATGATGACATCCCGCGCGATCATGGCAGGCAGTGTGTAGATGGACACAGGCCACCGGTTGAAGGCGGCAAGCGCCAGTTCCGGGCCATACATGATGGCGAGAACGGCAATGGCGGTGATGGCAAGGTTCGCATCCGCGACAACGGCGGCAGCGAGTGCGAAGAGAAGCGGGGGCAGCGCGCCTGTCAGGATTTCCGGGGCGAAATATTGCGGGAAGGTCACGCGCCGCAACCGTGCCCAGCGGGTCTGCCGCGACCAGATCTCACCGGCATGGCGCTGGCCGAGCGGCTGCTCGAACGGGGCCGAGACCAGATGCACCTTGCGGCCTGCGTTTCTGACCAGTTTCGTGGAGGCGGCGTCTTCGGCGATTTCGGCGGCCAGAGCGCGGATGCCGCCACGTTCTTCCAGAAACGGCTTGTTCCACAACATCGACTTGCCCTGCGCGAAGCCCATGCCGATTGCTTCGGCGGCATATTGCCAGCGGCCTTGCGAGCCGTTGAGGAAGGCGCATTCCACATGCGCCCAGAAGCCCGTGGGCCGGGAGCCGAGCGGCGGCGAGCAGACCAGTCCGCTATCCCGTCGCCAGGCCGACATCATCGTTGCGATATATGATTGCGGCATCAGCACGTTCGAATCGGCAAGAATGACCCATTCGTGCCGGGCAGCGCGCCAGCCCTTGACGCAATTGTTCAGTTTCGGATTAGCGCTGATGCGGTCATCGCCGATGAGCAATTGCGCCGAAACCGCCGGGAAAGCGGCGCTTGCCTTGCGCACTTCCTCGATGACCGGATCGAACTCGTCGGCGACGCAGAACAGCAATTCGTAATCCGGCCAGTTGAGCTGAAACGCCCGCGACAGTGTCAGTGGCGTGAAGTTTTCGACGCCGCGCAGCGGCACTACCAGCGAGACCGGCGGTTTTTGCCGCACAAGCGCGCTTTCCGTGTCGCGCCGCGTCAGGCGCCAGCCGGCCAGAACGACGCCGAGAAGATTGAAGGCGAGGAGGAGAATTGCGCAAAGGGCAAAAACAGTTTCCATGCTGGCCAGTTCCACTCCCAAGCTCTCAGCGGTTTTTCCGCCAACCGATTCCATGGAATTCGTCACTGCGGATTATAACGTTTGAGTGACAGTTACATGTCATCGCCCGCAGGAGGGCAGGGTGCGGCCTTGGTTGTCCGGGCGAGCAATGGCGGAGAAGCGGGGGCAAACCATCTCTGACGAGCTGAAAACGGCGCGTTAACCGGCAGGAGGCGCCGTATGATATTTCAGTGCCAGAAGTGCTGCCAGTTCCGTCCGGGAATCGACCAGCGGACGAACATTCTGATGTGCTTTTGCCATCGCCATGGCGCCGGAATAGGTGGCGATTACCAGCGTCGCCAGACGGCTCGGGTCGATGTCGCTTGCACGTCCCGACGTCAGGTCAGCCTGAAATTTTGCAGACAAGGCATCGTGCCAGGCAGCGAAAATTTCACCGAGAGCAACGCGCATTTCCGGATCATGGGGGGAGACTTCCATAGCCATGTTGTTGAGCGGACAGCCGGAAACGGCGCCCTTGTCGGCCAATTCGCCGATGATACCCTCGAAAATCATAGCGATGGCGGCAGGCGCATCAACACATGCATCCAGCGGCTCAATCCACGTCTGCTGAACAGCGTGGCTCACCCGATCGCGGATAACCGCCAGCCCGAGTTCGCGTTTTGCCGGGAAATGATGCGCCATGGCGCCGCCAGACACTGAGGCCTTTTCGCGGATCTCCATCATCCCGGTTGCAATGTAACCCTGTCTGACGAAGGCATCATAGGCGGTATCGACGATGCGGCGGCGCACGCCCTGAGGGTCGTTTGTTCTTCTGTTTTCGATCATGCACCTCCAAAGGAATTTTGCGCACAATAGCATCTTGACAAAACAGGTCAATCATCCTCTTTTTA
Organism: Agrobacterium arsenijevicii; assembly: GCA_000949895.1. Taxonomy (GTDB): domain Bacteria; phylum Pseudomonadota; class Alphaproteobacteria; order Rhizobiales; family Rhizobiaceae; genus Agrobacterium; species Agrobacterium arsenijevicii. Next base: position 432,732 of record JWIT01000004.1, read on the forward strand.
AAACAGGACGATCGACCTGTCAGGAGAAAACATGGAACCCCACACGATATTTGAACTCCGTCGCTATCGGCTCCTTCCCGGAGGCCGGGACCCATTGATTAGTCTGTTTGACAGGGAGTTTGTTGAACCGCAGGAGGCGCTGGGCATGGGTGTCGTGGCCGAGTTTCGTGATCTTGACGATCCCGATGCTTTCGTCTGGGTGCGTTCTTTCCGGGACATGGAGGCGCGGACGGAAGCGCTTCAATCCTTTTATACGGGACCTATCTGGAAAAAATTCGGGTCGGAAGCAAACGCAACCATGCTCAACTCGGACAATGTGCTGTTGCTGAAATCGGCCGGCGCCGCGCAGCCCTTCGCGGACAATGTGACGAGGGAACAGGAGACGCAGCGGCCACAGGCGGGAGGCATCGTCATCGTCAATACCTGCTCGCTGGCGCCCGGGAAAGACGGCGATTTCGCGTGTTACTTTTTCGATTGCGCACTCCCGGTCATTCAGGAAGCGGGCGCACGGGTTGATGCCGCGTTTGTTACCGAGCAAAGCGCGAACGGTTTTCGCCGGCTGCCGGTTCGCGAAGGAGAGACCGTTTTTGTCTGGTTCGAATGCCACCAGGACGAGGCGGGTGTGACGCGCTATCAGGAACGGTTACGTCAAAACACCGATTGGACGAACGAAATCTATCCGCATATGGACGGCCTGTGCTGGCGTAAAATCGAGACGGTATATTTGACGCCAACGTCCCGATCCCTCTGCGCCTGGTGATTTGATCAGGACGAAGCAGCGCTTCAACCGAACGGGCGATCCATGTCACTGGATCGCCCCTTTTTTGACCTTTGGCAGCATGGTGACGAACGCTGATCGACGGCCTGTCGATCATCCGGATATCATCAACGTAAGCTACTGATATTGTGTCGAGAATACGTACTCAACGATCGGCATTACGCCCTAGTGGATGTTCAGAATATGCGCGTGGCTGCTTGCGACGAGAAACGATTCCCGCGCTTTTTCGATATCACATTTTCCGGCGATGGCATCGAGGCAGTTCCTGCGCGCGTCTTCATATTCGGGGCCGTGTTCCTCTGGCCAGCGGTACATCAGCATGTCCAGCGCTACCAGAGGGCTGTAGATCTCCACGGCTGCGGACAGCGGCAGGTGGATCGCCACCGGCTTCATCCACAAGGCGTGGTGACACGGCTCCGTTCTGTTAATCAGCATGTCATTTCCTCCCTGTTTCACGCGCCTTGACGGCAAATTTCATTCCCATGCGCGAAATGCTCACCTCACGAAATGGTTCCCGATCACCTAAAATGTGATCGGTCAGGGGGTTTCAATTTGCCAAGATGAATGGAAGATGAACGGAATGATGAACCGGAGATGAACAAAACCGCGATTCGGGCGTTGTAATATCCGTAAGAAGGAGAACGCACATGTTCAATTTGTCAGGCATTCAGGAAAGCTTCTTTGGAGACCGCATGGCGGGTGTATGCGAGGCGATCACCTCGGCGCTGGCCTTCGAGTCGGGTCTTGAGAAGTCGCGGATTTCCGCAAGCGTCGAAAATGACGTGATCTATCTTGAGGGAACGGCCGATTCGGTCGAGGCGATCGACATCGCCATCAATCTTGCCGCATCCATTTCCAATTGCCGGATTTTGAGCCATATCGAGCCGGTCTACTGACATCGTGTCAGCCGGGCGAAACATCGTCCGGCTTGTTTCAGACGCAGTAACGCGGCAACGTCATTTCCGGTTGCCGATTTGCGCACTGCGGACCATGTCGCCCGGTTTGATACCGTAGCGTTTGGCAGTGCCGCCATTCAATTCCAGCACGAATTTTACCGCCCCACGGGAGCTGATGATCGCTTCCGAATGGGGAACCGCGTTTTCGTGGATATGGGTGATGCGCCCGTCCCGGGCGATGAACAGCATGTCGAGCGGAATGAGAGTGTTTCTCATCCACATGGCCACGTCGCGCTCCTTGCCGAAGTCGAACAACATACCGCTTTCAAGCGGCATGGACTTGCGGAACATCAGACCCTGTTCGCGCTGGTCGTTGTCGAGCGCCAGTTCCGCTGCGAATTCGTGGACGTCTCCGGAGGCGGTTTCTATCGTCAGCGGCTCGGACTGGAATGTCTGCAACTGCTGAGCCTGCGCAACGCCTGCAAGCGTGAAAAAAAGAAGCGCCAGAACGGCGCTCTTCATCATGTTACGAAACAGGACGGTCATTAGTGGGACATCCCGATCGGAGCCGGGTTGTCGGGGTGAATTTCCGCCGCCATCAAACCCTTGTCGCCATCGCCGAAACGCACCAGCACCACCTGGCCGGGGCGCAGTTCCGTGAGGCCGAAACGGCGCAGCGTTTCCATATGCACGAAAATATCCTCGGTGCCTTCGCCGCGCGTCAAAAAGCCGAAACCCTTGGTGCGGTTGAACCACTTGACGATGGCGCGCTCAAGGCCGCTTGAAGGCGTTACCTGTACATGGGTGCGCACCGGCGGCAGCTGCGACGGGTGAATGGCGGTGGACTGATCCATCGACAGGATACGGAAAGCCTGAAAGCCGCGATCACGCCGCTGGATGAGGGCGACGATACGTGTACCCTCGAGAATGGTCTGATATCCGTCGCGGCGCAGGCAGGAGACATGCAGCAGCACGTCCTGCATGCCATTGTCAGGCACGATAAAGCCGAAACCCTTGGCAACGTCGAACCATTTTACCGCTCCGGTGATTTCGATCAGGTCCACGGCATCGGCCGAAAGGTCCTCGACATCGACTATTGTTTTCGATGACATCCTATCAGCCATATCCTGCCAACCCCTCGATTACGCGCCATACACCGGACAACTGATTCCTGTGTACCAGATTAACATCTTGGTAACGGTTTCACGCAAGCCCTAGTTTTTGATTTGCTCAGCTGCTTTTATGTCGCCGTCCTTGTCCGGGGCTTGCGATCATGCGTTTATGCCCCCGGAATGCGTATTGGAGAGGAAGAAAATGCGGTATCTGCACACGATGGTTCGCGTCAAAGACCTTGGCGAATCAATGAAATTCTATTGCGACCTGCTGGGTCTTGAGGAAATACGCCGGATCGAAAACGAAAAAGGCCGTTTCACTCTGGTTTTTCTTGCCGCGCGCGACGATATTGCTGCGGCTCGGGAAAAAAAGGCGCCGTGCCTCGAACTCACCTACAATTGGGACACCGAGGATTACACCGGCGGACGCAATTTCGGGCACCTGGCCTATGAGGTCGACAATATTTACGATTACTGCGCCCACCTTCAGCAAAACGGCATCGTGATCAACCGGCCGCCGCGTGACGGAAACATGGCCTTCGTCCGCTCGCCGGACGGCATTTCCTTCGAAATCCTGCAAAAGGGCGAAAGCCTCGCACCAGCCGAACCGTGGATATCTATGCCGAATACCGGTTCCTGGTAGGGGTTTTACCGGCCAGCGGCGGCGGTTTCGGGCACTCTTGCCTTGTCCGGATAGGTTGAGGCATAGTCCGCGAATCGAAACGGCATGTCCTGTTTTGGAGAAAGCAGACGATTCCGTTCCCGTCCTGCTGTTGTAAATGCAAGATACGGAGGCCACCCATGAAAGCTGTCGATAGCGCGAAAGGACGCGTTTCCTGTCAGCGTCTTGTTGTCGCGGTTTCGCTGCTCGGGCTTGCCGGATGCGTTTCGGCGGTGACGGATGACGACATGGCCGCAAATGCCAAGAAGCCGGCAATCTCCGCCGAGCAGAAGGTGCAGGCGGCATCGGCGGTCAATAATCCGGCTGCCAAACAGCAGCAGGGGCATTATGTTGACCCCGCCGTGGCCTCGGCAACCGGCGGGGCCGTGCCCGTCCAGTCGCACACACCCGGCGGTCCGGCGCAGGCTTATGGCGCCGCCGCCGATATTGGCGGGCTTTCGACGCAACCGACGGCGATTTCCGCCGGAACATCCAGCATCTATTCCACCAGGCCTGCCGTTGCGGCGGGTGCTGCTGCTACAACCGGCCCAGCATCTATTCCCCCAGGCCTGCCGTTGCGGCGGGTGCTGCTGCTACAACCGGCGCGCCATCGCAGGGGATCGTTCCCGCCGTCAGCAGTGTTTATTCGGCACCAGCACAGGCGGCCCAGCCGCAGCCGGTATCCGCACCAGTACCGGTCGTGGTGCCGGTGCCGGCGGAACAGCACAGCGAAAACCGGCAGGTGGTTCCCGTGCCCGTGCCGCAGCACGCATCGGAACAGGCGGCTGCCGTTGCCGCGCAACCTTCCGGAGACGCTAAACGTGCAGGCTCGGGGCAGGAAAGTGAAGGCACGGGCGTGACGCTTGCGGCCTTTTTCGCCGGTGCCGCCAAGAAGCGCCTTCCGAAAATGATCGAAAACGGTACAGCGGAGAATACGCAGGTCGCGGCGCTTCCCGGGGGGCCGGACAGGACGATGGGCATTGCGCTTTCCGGCCGTTCGGTGATGTCTGACGAATTCGACGATGCGCATCTCGACGACGAGGATGACCAGCCGACTGGCCTGATGAAGCTTGCCTCGCTCTCCGGCCTGACCCGTGTCTCCCCGAACGGGCTTTTCTTGCAGACGGATCATGTCGAAGTCGGCTGTTTCAAGCCAGAACTGGTGAAGATGATCAAGGACGTCGAACGTCACTATAACAGCCCGGCAATTGTCACTTCAGGTTATCGCCCGCCGAAGGGCATTAGGCAGGGATCCAAGCACTATACCTGCGATGCCGCCGACATCCAGATCAAGGGCGTCTCCAAATGGGAGCTTGCGTCCTATCTGCGGTCGCTTCCTGAGCGTGGTGGTGTCGGCACCTATTGCCACACCGAATCGGTTCACATGGATACCGGTGAAGCCAGAGACTGGAATTGGCGCTGCCGCCGCACCGCCCCACGCAAATAATCGCCCGCTCGGGTTTTACGGGCAATCAAAGCCTGCGCGTTGTGCGCCTGAAATTCTGCGGTCTCGAATAGCGATATGCAGACAGCGCGCGCGCCATGCTGTAGGAGACGGTTTCCCGCTCCAATGCGCATGGTGTCTTCTGAATGCTGTCGATCTCCGCTTTTCCCGTCTACATCATCTCCATCGCCAGGGCGCGCGCCCGTCTTGAAAAGATGCTGAACGGAGCCTCCGGTCTCGGACTGGATCTGCGTCCGGTAGAAGGTGTCGACGGCAAGGACATTCCCGCTGCCGAATGGACTGACTTCAACAGGCGTGGCTTCGAGCTGCGCAACGGCCGTCACGCCTTGCCCGGAGAATATGGCTGTTACGCCAGCCACATAAAGGCACTGGAGATTTTCCTCGCCACCGATGCGCCCGTGGCGGTGATCGTGGAGGACGATGTTGCCTTCACGTCTGACTTCTCCGATCGGGTCAAAGCGCTGGTCGCAGTCATGCCGGAAAATTCCATCGTGAAGCTGACCAATCACCGCCACAGCGGTTTCAGAGGCAGGAAGACCAGCGCTCTCGGAGACACGATCGGGCGCTGCGTCTATGGTCCGCAAGGATCGTCGGCCTGCTACGTCATTTCACGCGGCGGGGCGGAACGGTTTCTGAAAACGGCAAGAGCGATGACGCTGCCTTTCGACCGGGCGCTGGAATGCGGCTGGGGTTACGGCACGCGCGTCTACGTGACCGACAAGGACTTCCTGCCTTTCGGCGATCCGGACACGCTGGTCGGCACCCGCGCCGAATATCGCGGCAGCAAGTTCGCCCGCTTCCAGCGGGTCCCGGCCTATCTCTCCAGTTTCTATGACAATATTGCGCGGTATGTGTACGCTTATCTTTAGTGACGATCATTGCGGTGTGGGCCGTCTGATCGTGGTTCGCTGCGGGTATTGATACCCTCAATTCCAAACGCGATCTTGCGATGGGTGCGGGAATTTTGTGCCGTGAAGTCACGAACGGAGCTTTTTCTACTCGGTGCAGGGTCCCGTCATCAAAGATGGGGATCATTCGTAAGTCATTGAAAAACAGGATTTAAGGTGGTGAGAGCGCAGGGATTCGAACCCTGGACCTACTGATTAAAAGTCAGTTGCTCTACCGGCTGAGCTACGCTCTCCCGTGTCGGGGCTTGGTTGCCCTTCGGAAGTGCGCGGAACATAGGTAGAGCGATCCGTTCGGTCAACCCAAAAAAAGCGGTTTCTACAATCAATCCGGTTTTTTTTGTCGCACCCCCGAAAAGGTGATTGGAGAGAGGGGCTGGCTGGGGATAAAAGCGGCTTCAGACATGTCGGTCAAACGGGTGAAACCGTGTTGCAGCAATGACATGCGCCAAAACAAGAGCGTGAAGTGCCAGCGAATCTCACGAATCGCGAGTGCTTTGCCGGATTCGGAGTTCTTTCTTGCTGATTGCCGATATTTCCCTGTTCAGCGCGCTTCTGGCCGGTGCCCTGTCGTTTTTGTCGCCTTGCGTCCTGCCGTTGGTGCCGCCCTATCTCTGTTACATGGCGGGCGTTTCGGTCGAGCAGTTCAGGACGGAGGAGACCGCGCCGCGGCCGGAGATTCGCAAGGCCGTGCTGTTTTCGGCTTTCTTCTTCACGCTCGGTTTCGCCACGGTCTTCGTGGCGCTCGGCGCTGGCGCTTCGACGATCGGTACGCTTTTGCGTCAGAATCTCGATATTCTCGCCAAGATCGGCGGTTTCATCATTATCCTGATGGGCCTGAATTTTCTTGGCGTCTTCCGCATCGGGCTGTTTTCGCGCGAGGCGCGGTTTCAGGGTGCCGGTAAACCGGCCACGCTTTCCGGCGCCTATGTCATGGGTCTGGCCTTCGCCTTTGGCTGGACGCCCTGCATCGGCCCGGTTCTCGGCGCCATCCTCGGTATTGCCGCTTCGCGCGATACGGTTGGCGATGGCGCCATGCTGCTTGCGGTCTATTCGCTCGGCCTTGCCGTGCCGTTCTGGATCGCGGCCGCGTTTTCCGGTTCCTTCATGCGTTTCCTCGTCCGCTTCCGCCGCCATCTCGGTCTGGTGGAAAAGCTCATGGGCGTGCTTTTGGTGCTCACCGGTCTCGCCTTCATGTCCGGTTTCATCACCAATGTGGCGATCTGGTTCCAGGAGACCTTTCCGATCCTGATGAAAATCGGCTAAGCCAGCCGCGGACATTATAGGCGGGGGAAAGATCGTGGCCGATATCGTCGGATTGCTGTTGCCGTTTTTCGGCCTGATCTTCATCGGCTATGGCGCAGCGCGTATCACGAGACAGCCGGTCGAGGCGATGGGCTGGCTGAACACCTTCATCATTTATGCCGCCCTGCCGGCGCTGTTTTTCAAGCTCGTTTCCAAAACCCCGGTGGAAGAACTGGCGCGCATGGATTTCGTCGCTGCCAGTCTTGCCTGCACCTACGGCATTTTCTTGGCTGTATTCCTGATCGGCCGGTTCGTGCGGAAGAATAACCTTGCCGAAACGACGATCCAGAGTTTCGCGGCGAGCTACGGCAATATCGGCTATATGGGGCCGGGGATCGCGCTTCTGGCACTCGGTGAAAAGGCGGCGGTGCCTGTCGCGCTGATCGTCTGTCTCGAAAACGCCGCGCATTTCATCGTTGCGCCGGCAATGATGGCGGTTGCGGGCGGCGACAAGCGTTCGCCGGCACGGCTTGCGCTGGATGTGGCGCGCAAGGTCATCACACATCCCTTCATCGTGTCTGTCATCGTCGGTTTTCTGGCCGCCTCGCTGTCATGGCAGCCGCCTGAGGCGGTGCAGCGGCTGGTGGATTATCTGGCGCAATCGGCAGCACCCTGCGCGCTGTTTGCCATGGGCGTGACCCTGGCGCTGCGACCTATGAGACGGGTGCCGGTCGAAATCAGCTATATCATTCCGGCAAAGCTGATCCTGCATCCGCTCGCCGCCTATTTCGTTCTGTCGTCGCTCGGTCGGTTCGAGCCGGTGTGGATCTATTCCGCCGTGCTGCTTGCGGCCTTGCCGACCGCGACGAATGTCTTCGTCATCGGCCAGCAATATCACGTCTGGCAGGAGAGGGCGTCGGCGACGATCCTGATCTCGACGGTGCTTTCGGTCTTCACGCTGACGGGCGTGGTTTATTTCATCCAGCCTTTTTGAAGCTGCCGAACAGCAGCGAGGGCAGGGCCTTCAATCCGCGCCCCGGCTCGATGCCTTCGCGCATGACCATGCTTCTGAGCGTGCCGATGCCGGATAGCACATGCAGACCAGCCGCACGCGCCATCTGCACCGGCAGTAGATCGGAAAGCAGCGACCGGTTGAGGAGATCGACGCTGAGGGTGCGGGTGTAGACATCCGCCCGCCGCTTGCGGTCGAAGCTGCTGCCGGCATCTGCCGCAATCGGGCGGTCGGAGACGGCGCCGAGCAGTTCGGTCAGCGCGATGATGTCACGCAGGCTGAGGTTCAGCCCCTGCGCGCCAATGGGCGGGAAACCATGCGCGGCCTCGCCGATCAGGGCCACGCGGCCCTTACCGAAGCGGTGCGCCGTCATGGAAGACAGCGGCCATGCCTGCACGCTGTCCTCGACGGTAACAGCGCCGAGCATGGATTGCATGCGCTCCTCGATCCTGAGGCCAAGCGCCTCAAGCGGCAATGCCGTCAGTTCCTCCGCTTGCGCCGGTGTGACGACCCAGACAAGGCTGGAGCGGTCGCCGGGCAGGGGAACCTGGGTGAAAGGTCCCGTTGGTGTGTGGAATTCTGTCGAGACATTACCGTGCGGCCGGCTATGGCTGAAGTTCAATACGATGGCCGTCTGCGGATAGGACCAGGATTTGACGCCGATACCGGCTGCATCCCGAACCATCGACTTCCTGCCATCCGCGCCGATCAGAAAATCGGCGGAGAACGTTTCGCCGTCGCCAAGCGTTACCGATACACGGTCATTGCCGATGTCGATCGTCTCGGCTGTGGTGTCGAGACGGGTAATATTGTGTTCCTGCTCGACCGCTTCGCTGAGAACGCCGAGCAGCGCCTCGTTGGGAATGTTCCAGCCGAAGGCATCCAGCCCGATTTCGGAAGAGCGGAACTGCACGGTCGGCGCGCGCAACAGGCGCTCGGTGCCGTCAATGATCTGCATGGTGGAAAGGCGCGCGGCGGAAGGGGCGATGCGTGACCAAAGGCCAAGACGGTCCATGAAACGGATCGACTGGTCCATCAGCGCCGTGGTGCGCCGGTCCTTCTTTTCGCTGGAAGGCGCGACAAGCGCCACATGGCGGCCCGCCCTTGCCAGCGCGATTGCCGCAATCTGGCCCGCAAGTCCCGCACCTGTTATGGCGATATCGAAGTGTCTCATGGTCCTGATCCGTTGTTATTTCCGGCACAGCATAGAGGCTTTGCGCGGGTAAATCCACTTCGCCCCCGGAACATCCCGGCGTAAACATTCGTTGGTTGTAGCGCTATATTAGTCTTAGGATAAGCCAGATCAGCCGGTTGCAAAGCGTGGTGAATGGCCGCATACCGGAATGAACAAGGGCGGATGATAAGCGGGGCGCAGACGCTGACCATGAAAATTTTCAACTATAAGCGTGTTCCCTACGCGGAAATCCGCGCCTTTTCCGTTCATATTTTGACTGCGTCCGGATCGTTCCTGGCTTTTCTTGGCGTCGTTGCCGCTTCCGAACACCGCTTTGTCGACATGTTCTGGTGGCTGGGGCTTGCGCTTCTGGTCGATGGCATCGATGGACCCATCGCCCGCAAGGTGCGGGTGAAGGAAGTCCTGCCCAACTGGTCCGGGGACACGCTCGACAATATAATCGACTACGTCACCTATGTGCTTCTGCCCGCTTTTGCGCTTTACCAGAGTGGCATGATCGGTGAGCCGCTGTCTTTCGTGGCGGCCGGCATGATCGTGGTGTCGAGCGCCATCTATTATGCCGACATGGGCATGAAGACGGATGAATATTTCTTTTCGGGCTTTCCTGTTGTCTGGAACATGGTGGTGTTCACCCTCTTCGTCATGGATGCCAGTGCCACCACGGCCATGGCCGTCGTTACCGTCTCGGTGTTCTTGACGTTCCTGCCGATCAATTTTCTGCATCCGGTGCGGGTGAAACGATTGCGGCCGCTCAATCTGGCGGTCGTGTTCGTCTGGTGCGCGCTTGGCGGTTATGCGCTGCTGACGCATTTCGAAACCCCGACCTGGGCCGTGATCGGTTTTGTGGCGAGCGGGCTTTATCTCTATTGCATCGGCGGAATATTGCAGTTTTTCCCCTCGCTCGGCGCGAAATAAGAAAAGCGTAAAGCCGTTTATTGCTTGTGCAAATTGCATTTAGGCGGCTTCTTTTTCAGTTGTGCGCAGCAGCAAAACAGTTATCAATAAATCATGATCGCGCAGCATTGCATACGTATTGCCATGTGATTGGGAACAATGATCACGGTTGTTGAAATGCTTCGAAGAAAGCATGGGTGGCCGGTGTAGAGAGGGAATTCGTGACTGGAACTATGGCGCCGGAGGCCGTGCCTCTCCTGTCCGTTCGCAAGCTGACCAAGCTGTTCGGCAATTTCGCCGCATGCAACGGCATCGACCTTGATATAGCGCCGGGCGAAATCCATGCGCTTCTGGGTGAAAACGGCGCGGGCAAGTCCACGCTCGTCAAGATGCTGTTCGGCGTCCTTTCGCCAACCGAGGGTGATATTGTCTGGCAGGGCCAGCCGGTTTCCGTAGGCTCGCCAAGCGAGGCCCGGAAGCTAGGCATCGGCATGGTATTCCAGCATTTTTCCCTGTTCGAAGCGCTGACGGTCGCTGAAAACATTGCCCTGTCCCTTGATCCGAAAATTTCGCTGAAGGAAATCGCCAAAGAGGCCGAAACGCTTTCGCGCGCCTATGGTCTGCCGCTCGACCCTTATGCGCATGTGGCCGATCTTTCGGTCGGCGAGCGCCAGCGGATCGAAATCGTTCGCGCCCTGCTGCAGAACCCGCGTCTCATCATTCTCGACGAGCCGACCTCGGTGCTGACGCCGCAGGAGGCGGACAAGCTGTTCGAAACGCTGGCGAAGCTGAAGGCCGAAGGCCGTTCCGTACTTTATATCAGCCACCGGCTGGAAGAGGTGCAGCGCATCTGCGACCGCGCCACCGTTCTGCGCCATGGCAAGGTGACGGGTGCCTGCGACCCACGTAAGGAAACACCCGCATCTCTGGCGCGCATGATGGTCGGAAGCGATGTCGCAAGCGTTTCGCGGCCGACGGGTGAGGCGCTCGGGCAACCGCAGATCGAGGTCATGGCGCTGTCCGTTGCGCCACGCACGCCCTTTGCCGTGGCGCTGAAAGCGGTTTCCATGAATGTGCGCGCCGGTGAGGTGCTGGCGATTGCCGGCGTTGCCGGAAACGGGCAGGGTGAGCTGTTCGACGCGCTCTCAGGCGAATTTCCGGTCTATAATAACGACGCGATCCATCTGCGCGGCAAACCGGTTGGCCGTCTCGGCATCAACGGCCGCAGGCTGATGGGCGCGGGTTTCGTGCCGGAAGAGCGCCACGGTCACGCCGCCGTTCCCGGTATGAGCCTTTCCGAAAATCTGCTGCTGGCGCGCTCGCGCTCGGACCGCAAGGCGTTTCTGACCGGCGGTTTCCTGCGCGTCGTGCGCGGTTCTGCCATCAAGGCGGCGGCGCGGCGCATTTCGGAAACCATGGATGTGCGCAAAAGCGGGGCCGATCCACTGGCAGGATCGCTGTCCGGCGGCAATCTGCAAAAATTCATCGTCGGGCGCGAACTGGACCGTCAGCCCGCCGTGCTTGTTGTCAACCAGCCGACCTGGGGCGTGGATGCGGGAGCCGCAAGCCGTATCCGGCAGGCGCTTGTCGATCTGGCAAAGGCGGGCTCGGCCGTTATCGTCATCAGTCAGGATCTCGATGAAATCTTCGAGGTCGCCACCAATATCGCGGTCATTTCCGACGGCAAGCTTTCTGAGGCCTATCCGGTGGAAGATATGACGCTTGAAAAGATCGGCCTGCTGATGGGCGGCATTAACGCGTCACATTCGGGAGCCGCCCAGCATGCGCATTGAGCTTGAAAAACGGGCAGGGGTCTCGAAGCTTTTCACCCTTCTTTCGCCGCTGCTGGCACTTGTGCTGACGCTGCTCGTCGGCGCCGTCATGTTCGCCATGCTCGGCAAAAATCCGCTCGATGCGCTTTATGCCTTTTTCATCGATCCGCTGCTGGAAGTATGGTCGCTGCACGAACTGGCAATCAAGGCTGCACCGCTGATCCTGATCGGCGTCGGACTGTCGATCTGTTATCGCTCCAACAACTGGAATATCGGCGCGGAAGGGCAATTCACCATCGGCGCGATCACCGGTTCCATTCTGCCGGTTCTTTATCCCGACTGGCATTCGCCGATGCTTTTGCCGCTGATGCTGGTGATGGGCGCCATCGGCGGCGCGCTTTATGCCGGTATTCCGGCGCTGTTGAAGACGAAGTTCAACACCAACGAAATCCTCGTGAGCCTGATGCTGGTCTATGTCGCGCAGCTGTTTCTCGACTGGCTGACACGCGGCATCTGGCGTGATCCGGGCGGTTATAACTTCCCGCAGACGAAGCCTTTCAACGAAAGCGCCGTCCTGCCGGAAATGCTGGCATCGGGCCGGGCGCATTGGGGTTTCGTTTTCGCCATCGTCGCGGCAATCGCGCTGTGGTTCATGATGCGCTACATGCTGAAAGGCTTCGAGGTCACGGTTCTCGGCCAATCGGCGCGGGCAGGGCGGTTCGCCGGTTTCTCGTCAAGCCGCATGGTGTGGTTTTCGATGTTGCTGTCGGGCGCGCTGGCGGGGCTTGCGGGCATCTCGGAGGCCTCCGGCTCCATCGGCCATCTGCAGCCCAGCATTTCACCGGGTTACGGCTTCACGGCCATCATCGTCGCCTTTCTCGGCCGTCTCAATCCGCTCGGCATCATCCTCTCCGGGCTGGTGCTGGCGCTGACCTATCTCGGCGGCGAGGCGGCGCAGCTTTCCATCGGTGTGTCGGACAAGGTGACGCGTGTGTTTCAGGGGCTGATGCTTTTCTTCGTGCTGTCCTGCGATACGCTGATCTTTTATCGCATCAAGGTCGTCTTCACCGGCAAGGCGCATAACAGCCAAGGAGCGGCATGATGGATATGCTTCAGGCCATCCTCCTCACCGTCATCACTGCCGCGACACCGCTCGTCCTTGCCGCCTCCGGCGAGCTGGTGACGGAGCGCTCCGGTGTCCTCAATCTCGGCGTCGAGGGCATGATGATCATGGGTGCGGTCTGCGCTTTTGCGACCGCCCATATGACGGGGTCTCCCTATCTCGGCATTCTGGCCGGCATCGCCTCCGGCGCGGTTTTTTCGCTGCTGTTCGGCTTCCTGACGCTGACGCTCGTCACCAACCAGGTGGCGACGGGCTTGGCACTCACCATTCTCGGGCTTGGCGTTTCCGGCATGCTGGGTGAAAGTTTCGTCGGCCTGCCGGGCGTCAAGCTGCAGCCCATCGTCTTTCCGCTGCTGTCGGATATTCCCTTTATCGGCCCCTTGCTGTTCCGGCAGGATCTGATCTTCTACATGTCCATCGCGCTGGTTTTCGGCACAGGCTGGTTTCTGTTCAAAAGCCGCGCGGGCCTGAAAATCCGCGCTATCGGCGACAGTCACGCTTCCGCCCATGCGCTTGGCATCAACGTTATCCGCACGCGTTATCTGGCTGTGATGTTCGGCGGTGCCTGCGCCGGTCTTGCCGGTGCGCAGCTGTCGCTCGTCTATACGCCGCAATGGGTGGAAAACATGTCGGCCGGACGTGGCTGGATTGCGCTGGCGCTCGTCGTTTTCGCCTCCTGGCGTCCATGGCGGGTATTGGCGGGCGGTTATCTCTTCGGTGCCGTCTCCATCGGGCAATTGCATGCGCAGGCATTTGGCATCGGGGTGCCGTCGCAACTGCTTTCGGCGTTGCCCTATCTCGCAACTATTGTCGTGCTGGTCATCATCTCGCATAATCGCCGCACGACCTTGATCAATACACCGGCATCCCTAGGCAAATCCTTCGTACCGGATCGTTGAAGACATACCGACTCTCCAAACCAAACAGGGGTAAAAATGAAAAAACTGGTCATCGCACTTGCCGCTTCTATCGCGGCGCTTGGAGGCGTTGTTTCCTCCGCTGAAGCCGCCGACGCAAAGAAGGTCTGCTTCATCTATGTCGGCAGCCGCACCGATGGCGGCTGGACGCAGGCGCATGAAATCGGTCGTCAGGAACTTCAGGCGCATTTCGGCGACAAGATCGAAACGCCGTTCCTCGAAAGCGTTCCAGAAGGCCCGGATGCCGAACGCGCGATCGAGCGCATGGCCCGCTCGGGCTGCGAGCTGGTTTACACCACTTCCTTCGGTTTCATGGATGCGACCGTTAAGGTTGCCCAGAAGTTCCCCAAGGTGAAGTTCGAGCACGCCACCGGCTTCAAGACCGCTGACAACGTTGCGACCTACAATTCGCGTTTCTATGAAGGCCGTTACATTCAGGGCCAGATCGCCGCGAAGATGTCGAAGAAGGGTGTCGCCGGCTACATCGCGTCCTTCCCGATCCCGGAAGTGGTGATGGGCATCGATGCCTTCGTTCTCGGCGCGCAGTCCGTCAATCCGGAGTTCAAGGTCAAGGTCGTCTGGGCCAACACCTGGTTCGACCCCGGCAAGGAAGCCGATGCTGCCAAGGCGCTGATCGACCAGGGCGTCGATATCCTGACGCAGCACACCGACACGACAGCGCCGATGCAGGTTGCAGCAGAACGCGGCATCAAGGCCTTCGGTCAGGCTTCCGACATGATCAAGGCCGGTCCGGAGACCCAGCTGACCGCCATCAAGGACACCTGGGGCGCTTATTACATCAAGCGCACGCAGGCTTTGCTTGACGGCACATGGAAGTCCGAATCCATCTGGGACGGCCTGAAAGACGGCATCCTGACCATGGCGCCCTACACCAACATGCCTGATGACGTGAAGAAGATGGCTGAGGAAACCGAAGCCAAGATCAAGTCGGGCGAGTTGCACCCCTTCACCGGTCCGGTGAAGAAGCAGGACGGTTCGGAATGGCTGAAGGCGGGTGAGAAGGCCGAAGACAAGGTTCTGCTCGGCCTCAACTTCTACGTTGCCGGCGTGGACGACAAGCTGCCGCAATAATGTGATGTGCAGGTACTAACTGCCAACGGGACCGCGCATGCAAATTCATGCGCGGTCTTTGTTATTTTGATGTGTTTTATTATTCGAACGAAGTTTGGCTTTGCTTTTCACGCGTGTTGATGTTTTTCACTGTATTCAGCGTTGAAAATCGGGCCTCTTTCTTGGATTACACAAGTCAGGCGTGATTTTTACATCGCCAGCCGAACAGAAGGACATGGGATTTGCAGCGTGGAATGCTCGATGCGGCGATCGGTTTTCGAAAGTTGCGGACAAATCATGCACAGGTCGTTCACAAGCTCGGCCTCGATATCGTGTCCGGCTTCTTCAAGACGGGTGACATCCTGCCGGGTGATGCCGAGCTGATGGAACGGCTGAAAGTTTCCCGAACGGTGCTTCGCGAGGCGATGAAGACACTCACTGCCAAGGGCATGATCTCCCCCAAGGCGCGCATCGGCACCCGTGTGACGGAGCGCGAAAGCTGGAACATGTTCGACAGCGAGGTGCTGCTGTGGCACTTCGAGGCTGGTGTCAGCGAGGAATTCCTGCTGCATCTCTACGATATCCGCCAGGCTTTCGAACCCTATGGCGCGGGCCTTGCCGCTATCAGGGCAAAGGACGCCGATATCGCAAGGCTTGTCGCCTACGCCAACGAGATGGGTAACACGGCCTATACCAAAGAAAAACGGGCGCTTGCGGACATGAATTTCCATGTCCTCATCACTGAAATGTCCGGCAATCCGTTCATGCGCACCGTTGGTTCGCTGATAAAGGCGGCGTTGGCGGGCATTTTCAGGATGAGCAATCCGGAAGCCGACCCCAACGAGATTTCCGATGTCTCGGCCTCTCACCTGAGGCTCGTGGAGGCGTTTCGCCTGCGTGACGAGGCCGCCGCCCGGCGCGAGATGGAAAGGCTGATTGAAAACGGCCGTCAGCAGATATTGGAATTCACGGCCCGCAATCCCAATCGCTGATCACGTTTGATGAAAACGGAAGCGGAAATTTGGTGCAGATTTGCATGGTTTCTTAAGTGGGGCGCCGTTATAGCAATGCCGGAATGAAATCACCGATACGCCCATCCGCTCCGCCGGCTGGCGTAAAGTCAAACATATGCCTGCCGGTCGTCTTGCGGCCCGTGACAGGGTGTTGGAGGTCTTATGGAGCGTAGCTCTCTAGCCGTTATTCTCGCAGCGGGCGATAGCACGCGCATGAAGTCGTCGAAATCCAAGGTGCTGCATCCGGTCGCCGGGCGTCCGATGATCGCGCATGTGGTGCAGGCGGTGGCTGGAGCGGGTGTCGGCGCGGTGGCGCTGGTGGTCGGGCGCGATGCCGATAACGTGGCCGCAGCCGCAAGCCTGAAGGGCGTTGAGGTCGAAGCTTTCCTGCAGAAGGAACGCAAGGGCACCGGCCATGCGGTTCTTGCTGCACGCCCGGCGATCGAGCGTGGTTTCGATGACGTCATCGTCGCTTATGGCGATGTTCCACTCATCACCTCCGCTACGCTCGACAGGGCGCGTGAGGCGATTGCCGCCGGTGCCGATGTTGCCGTCATCGGGTTCCACACCGACCGGCCCACGGGTTATGGGCGGCTGCTGGTCGAGAATGGCGAGCTGGTGGCTATCCGCGAGGAAAAGGATGCCACCGACGAGGAGCGCAAGGTGACCTGGTGCAATAGCGGGTTGATGGCCATCAACGGCCGCAATGCGCTGGACCTGCTCGACCGGATCGGCAACAGCAATGTGAAGGGCGAATATTATCTGACCGACATCGTCGAGATCGCCCGTTCTCTCGGCCACCGTGCCGTTGCCATCGATGCACCGGAAACGGAGCTGATCGGCTGCAACAACCGCGCCGAGCTGGCCTTTATCGAGAAGCTCTGGCAGGAGCGCCGCCGCTACGAATTGATGTTGGACGGCGTTTCGATGATTGCGCCCGAAACCGTGTTTCTCTCCTTCGACACGAAGATCGGTCAGGATGTGCTGATCGAGCCTAACGTTTTCATCGGCCCCGGCGTGACGATCGAGCCGGGCGCCGTCATCCATTCGTTTACGCATCTGGATGGGGCTTATATTGCGCAAGGTGCCGAGGTCGGTCCCTATGCGCGCCTGCGTCCGGGCGCCAATCTTCACGCCAATTCCAAGGTCGGCAATTTCTGCGAGGTCAAGAAGGCCGAGATCGGTGTGGGCGCCAAGGTCAACCATCTGACCTATATCGGCGACGCCTTCGTCGGTGCGGGCAGCAATATCGGCGCTGGCGCCATCACCTGCAATTACGATGGTTACAACAAGTTCGAAACGCGGATCGGGGCCAATAGCTTCATCGGCTCGAACTCGTCGCTGGTCGCTCCCGTCACCATTGGAGAGGGTGCCTATATCGCCTCCGGTAGCGTGATTACCGATGACGTGCCTGCCGATGCGCTGGCTTTCGGGCGCGCGCGCCAGGAGGTCAAGCCGGGCCGGGCTGTTGCCGTGCGCGAGCGGGCGAAAGCGCTGAAGGAAGCGAAGAAAAAATCCTCTTAGATGACGTTACCAAGCGATACCGAAAGTGACCGGCGGCATAATTGCCGATTTCAAGGAAACGGTTAAAGCATTTCCAGTAAAAATGCGCAGCGGTTTTACGTCCGGAAATGCGTGAGAACAAAAAGGTGGAGTATTTTCGCATTTCAGGGAAAGGCGAAAATACTCTGGAAGTTTCGGCGAAGAGATCGCCGTCTGGAGAAATATATGTGCGGAATTGTCGGAATTGTCGGAACCCAGCCCGTTGCTGAACGGCTTGTCGATGCGCTGAAGCGCCTCGAATATCGCGGTTACGATTCGGCTGGTGTCGCCACCATCGACAATGGCGCGATGGACCGCCGCCGTGCGGAAGGAAAGCTCTTCAATCTGGAGAAGCTAATCTCGGAAAAGCCACTGCCGGGCGTCGTCGGCATTGCCCACACCCGCTGGGCAACCCATGGCGTGCCGAACGAAACCAATGCCCACCCGCATTTCGTCGAAGGCGTTGCCGTCGTCCATAACGGCATCATCGAAAACTTCTCCGAGCTGCGCGATGAACTGAGCGCCGAGGGTGCAACCTTCACCACGCAGACCGACACCGAAGTGGTGGCGCAGCTTCTGGCGAAGTACACCCGCGAAGGTCTCGGCCATCGCGAGGCGATGCTGAAGATGCTGAACCGCGTGACGGGCGCCTATGCGCTGGTGGTGATGTTCAAGGACGATCCCGGCACGCTGCTTTCGGCGCGCTCCGGTCCGCCGCTTGCCGTCGGTTACGGCAGGGGCGAAATGTTCTTAGGGTCCGATGCCATTGCGCTTTCGCCCTTCACCAACGAAATCACCTATCTGGTCGACGGCGATTGCGCCGTCGTCACCCATCAGGGTGCGGAAATCATCGATTTCTCCGGCAAGCCGGTGAAACGCGAGCGGCAGATTTCGCAGGCGACCGCCTTCGTGGTCGACAAGGGCAACCATCGCCACTTCATGGAAAAGGAAATCTACGAGCAGCCGGAAGTTATTTCCCACGCGCTCAGCCATTACGTGGATTTTGCCTCCAAGACCGTGAAGCAGGCCGACACGGCAATCGACTTCGCCAAGCTTTCCGGCCTTGCTATTTCCGCCTGTGGCACGGCCTATCTGTCCGGCCTGATCGGCAAATACTGGTTCGAACGTTATGCGCGCCTGCCGGTGGAAATCGATGTTGCATCGGAATTCCGTTATCGCGAGATCCCGCTCGTTCCCACGCAGGCCGCACTGTTCATTTCGCAATCGGGCGAAACCGCCGATACGCTGGCGGCCCTGCGTTATTGCCAGCAAGAGGGGCTGAAGATCGGCGCGGTGGTCAATACCCGTGAATCGACCATGGCGCGGGAATCGGATGCGATCTTTCCGATCCTCGCCGGCCCGGAAATCGGCGTGGCCTCCACCAAGGCCTTCACCTGCCAGCTTGCCGTGCTCGCTTCGCTCGCGGTTGCCGCAGGCAAGGCGCGCGGCACGTTGAAGCCGGGTGAGGAAAAGGAACTGGTGCAGCAACTGACCGAGATGCCGCGCATCATGAGCAAGGTTCTCAACAGCATCCAGCCGCAGATTGAGGCGCTTTCGCGCGATCTGTCGCGCTTCAAGGACGTGCTTTATCTTGGCCGCGGCACCAGCTTCCCGCTGGCGCTGGAAGGCGCGCTGAAGCTCAAGGAAATCTCCTATATCCATGCCGAAGGTTATGCCGCCGGCGAGCTGAAGCACGGGCCTATCGCCCTGATCGACGAGAACATGCCGGTTATCGTCATCGCGCCGCATGACCGCTTCTTCGAAAAGACGGTTTCGAACATGCAGGAAGTCGCCGCGCGCGGCGGCCGTATCATCTTCATCACCGACGAGAAGGGCGCCGCCGCTTCCAAGCTCGACACCATGGCGACGATCACCTTGCCAAATGTCGACGAACTGATCGCGCCGATGGTCTTCTCGCTGCCGATCCAGCTGCTCGCCTACCACACCGCCGTGTTCATGGGCACGGATGTGGACCAGCCGCGTAATCTGGCAAAATCGGTGACGGTGGAATGATAATCCGGCCGGAGCGACAGGGCGATGAAGAGGCGATTGCTCGCGTTACGGAAGATGCCTTCCGTAACGTCGATTACAGCAGTCAGACCGAACATCTGATTGTCGACCGGCTGCGCAAGGCCGGCGCGCTCACGCTTTCCCTGGTTGCCGAGGACAGCGAAGGCATCATCGGCCATGTCGGGTTTTCGCCGGTAACGATATCCAGCGGCGATGCGGGCTGGTTCTGCCTCGCGCCGCTATCCGTGGCGCCGGATCGGCAAAAGCAGGGTGTCGGCTCCGGGCTGGTGCGGGAAGGGCTTGCCGCGCTGGAGCGGCTGAGTGCTTCCGGCGCAGTTGTCGCGGGTGATCCGGAATATTACGGCCGCTTCGGTTTTCGCCACGTTGAAGGCCTGAGCGGCGAAGGGATTCCTGACGAATATTTCACAGTTCTTCGCTTGCATGGTGGAACTCCATCCGGCATTGTCGGTTTTCATCCGGGTTTCGATAGCGACAACGCTTAATTCCGAACGGTAAATGACCGATATTCCAGTCAAAATTTCATTCGCAGCCCGCCTGCGCAACAGCTTCCTCACGGGCGTGCTCATCCTTGCGCCCGTCACCATCACCATGTGGCTGGTGTGGAGTTTCCTGCAATGGGCGGATAGCTGGGTTAAGCCCTATATTCCCGCCCGTTACGATCCCGAGCAATATTTCGATGTGGCTATTCCCGGCTTCGGCCTGCTGATTGCCGTCATCGGCATCACGCTCATCGGTTTCCTCGGCAACAACCTCATCGGCAAATGGATCGTCGGTTTCGGCGAATCCATCCTCAACCGCATGCCGCTGGTGCGGCCGATCTACAAGAGCATCAAACAGATGTTCGAATCCGTTCTGAAAGAGCATTCGAACTCTTTCAAGAAGGTCGGCCTGATCGAGTTTCCTTCACCCGGCATGTGGGCGATGGTGTTCGTGGCCTCTGACGCGAAGGGCGAGCTTGCCTATCGTTTCAACGAGATGGGACAGGAAATGGTCACCGTCTTTCTGCCGCCGACGCCTGTTCCGACCGCGGGTTTCCTGCTGTTCGTGCCCAAGGACAAGATCGTGATGCTGGACATGACGCCCGAGGACGCAGCGAAACTGCTGATTTCCGGCGGTCTCGTCGCCCCGGATTTCACGCCACCGAAGGCGATCGCACCGGTTTGAGGGCTAAAGAACGCTGACGATGTCGGTCCGGGAAAAGTCGCTGCCGACATAAAGCAAAGGGCAGCCTTCGGTCTTCGCCAGATCGTAGGCAAAGCAATCCCCGAAATTCAACCCGGCGGGATGAATACCCTTGCCCCAGATGCGATAGGCTTCGGAAATGCCGTGCGCCGATTTGGGGGTAACGTGTCTGACGTCGACGCTCAGCCCTTCGATCAGCATTTCGAGTTCGCGGCTGCGGTCGCGCCGTTGCGCAACGATCATGGCTTCTGCGAGCGTGCCGGCGGAAATGAGCAGGGGCTCATCCGTTTCGAGAGTTGCGGCACAGGCGTTTGCTGCGGGTTCGTCGAACAGGATCGCCATCAGAGCCGACGTATCGATGACGATCATTTGGGAAGGCCGTGCTCGTCATAGAGGAAATCCTGACTATGCGCGGTATCCGGGCCGTTATCGGCTTTGGTCGCGACGGCCGCGCGCACTTTTGCAAGCGTTGCCCTACGGGAAGTTTTGTCCACCACTGCGGTGACTGGAACCAGCCGCACGGCTGCGTGACCATGCCGGGTGAGAATGATTTCGTCGCCTGCTTCAGCGCGTCGCACCAATTCGGTAAGTTGGCCTTTTGCGTCAGTCACGGATATCTGCATGGCTGTCTCAGTGTTAAAGCTTGATCAACATTAGTCCATTCAATGGACCAAATCAATCCTCATCATCCAGATCATCCACCTCTGTCCCCGTGGTCGTGGCGTGGAATACGGGAACGAAAAGCCGCATATAGACTAACCGCACGCTCCAGCCTTGCTCCATGGCCTCCGACCACGCCTTCTTGCGTCCGGGTTTTTTGAAGGCTTTGCCGATCGCCTTTTTCTGGCTTTTGGCGAATGTATCCGGTTGCAGGATGTTTTGCGGCGAGCAGAGCGCGTAGCCTTTCCTGAAGGCGGGCGGTGGGCGGCGTGGGTCGATCATGTTCATGGCGGTCACAACTTTCAGCCGGCGTGCAGGAAGCGGATCGCTTCGTCGCGGCGGTGCAGGTAGAGCAGGGTGCGCAGGCTTTCGCCGCGCGGGCCTGTCAGTTCCGGATCACGCTCGATGACGTAAGCCGCGTCCTTGCGGGCGATTTCCAGAAGGTCGGCATGGGCCTCCAAGCTGGCGATGCGGAAGCCCGGAGTGCCGGACTGGCGGGTGCCGAGCAATTCACCTTCGCCGCGCAGTTTCAGGTCCTCTTCCGCGATCAGGAAGCCGTCCTCGCTGTCGCGCAGGATGGAAAGCCGGGCGCGGCCGTTTTCGCTGAGCGGCCCCTTGTAGAGCAGGATGCAGGTGGATGCCTCGTCACCGCGTCCAACCCGGCCGCGCAGCTGATGAAGCTGGGCAAGGCCGAAACGTTCGGCATGTTCGATGACCATGATCGTGGCGTCCGGCACGTCGACGCCGACCTCCACCACCGTCGTCGCCACCAACAGCCGGGTTTCGCCGCTCTTGAAGGCGAGCATGGCGGCGTCCTTTTCCGGACCGCTCATGCGCCCGTGGATGAGGCCGATATTGGCTCCGAGCATCTGCGAGAGAACCGCATGCCGTTCCTCCGCCGACATCAGGTCGGACTCTTCCGTCTCTTCCACCAGCGGGCAGATCCAGTAGGCCTTCTTGCCTTCCTTCAGCGCGGCGCGCAGTCTCTCGACAATGTCGCCGATGCGCTCTGTGGGGATCGTCACGGTCTGGATGGGTTTGCGGCCTGCGGGTTTTTCGGTGAGTTTCGAGACATCCATATCGCCGAACGCGGCCAGCACCAGCGTGCGCGGAATGGGGGTGGCGGTCATGACCAGCATATGCGGGGTGATGCCTTTGGCGGTGAGGCGCAGGCGCTGGTGCACGCCGAAACGGTGCTGCTCATCCACCACGGCAAGCACGAGGTTCTTGTAAGCGACGCTATCCTGAAACAGCGCATGGGTGCCGATGACGATCTGTGCTTCACCGGATGCCACGCGCTCCTCGATCTCGCGGCGCTCCTTGCCCTTGGTGCGGCCTGTCAGCACCTCGACGGTGATGCCCGCGGCATTGGCGAGTTTCGAGATGGTAGCGAAATGCTGCCGGGCAAGGATTTCGGTCGGGGCCATCAACACCGCCTGTCCGCCGGCCTCCACGGCGGTCGCCATGGCCATCAGCGCCACCAGCGTCTTGCCGGCGCCGACATCGCCCTGCAGCAGGCGAAGCATGCGATCCTCGCCCGCCATATCGGTCAGGATATCCTTCACTGAAGCGCTCTGGCTTGGTGTCAGAGAGAAGGGCAGTAACGACAGGATTTTAGCGGCAACGTCACCCTTGGCGCGGATCGGCTGGCCCGCCACCTTGCGCAGCCGTTGACGCACCAGCGCCAGCGAAAGCTGGCCGGCGAGGAATTCGTCATAAGCGAGACGTCTGCGCGCCGGGGCCTGCGGCTCGATATCGGCGCTGTCGCGCGGGTCGTGCAATTCGCGGAAGCTTGACGCAACATCGCCGAAGCCCTGACGGGTCTTCAGGGTTTCGTCGATCCACTCGGGAAAGACGGGCAGTTTCGAAAGCCCGCCTTCGATCGCTCGCCGCAGCACCTTGGGGGACAGTCCGGCGGTCATGGGGTAAACGGCTTCCACCAAGGGCAAGTTCTCGGCCTCGGAAAGCTTCACCATGAAATCGGGATGCACCATGGAGGCGCGGCCGTTGAACCAGTCTACCTTGCCGCTGACCAGAACCTCTTCATCGACGGGCAGGGCCTTGGAGAGCCAGTCGCCTTTGGCGCGGAAAAAGGTCAGCGCCAGTTCGCCGGTCTCGTCATGCAGGAAAACGCGGTAGGGTGCGGAGCGATTGCCTGATGGCGGCGGCTGGTGGCGGTCGACGCGTCCCTGAATGGTGACAATGGCGCCAGGGGCTGCGAGCGCAATGCCGGGGCGGTTGCGCCGGTCGATGACGTTCGATGGTGCGTGAAACAGGAGATCGATCACGCGGGTGTCTTCGGCGTTTTCCCGGCTCAGGAGTTTGGCCAGAAGGTCGGCAAGCTTCGGCCCTACACCGGCAAGGGTGGAAACGGAGGCAAATAGCGGATCGAGAATGGCCGGGCGCATGGGTCAGCAAAATCGGGGAAGGGGACGCGTTATGCAAGACGTGCGTCTCGACAAACGCGGTTTATCACCGGCAGTTTTTGTTTTGTCCGGCATTATTTCGATAAAAACCGGTTCCCAAGCGTTCGCCTCCTGTTCTATAGGAGGTCGCAGTCAACAAATTGTTGAATAGCCAACCGAAAGGTGAATGCGATGACTGGACTGGTGCGCACGAGTGCCGACCTCGATCCGAGACGCAGGCGGATACTTTACCGCTGCTGGCACCGGGGCATTCGCGAGATGGATCTCGTGCTCGGGCAATTTGCGGAAGACCATATTGCCGGGCTTTCCGACGATCAGCTCGATGAGCTGGAGATCATCATGGCGGAAGAGGACCAGGACCTGGTTCAAATGGTGACGGGCGCTCTGGCCGTACCGGAAAAATTCCAAACCCCGCTGTTTGAAAAGATCGCCTCCTACCGCCCGGATTTCGATCTCGTTACATCCGAAACCTTGAAGGCCTGAAACATGATAGCCGGATTCGATGCAAAGCTGGTGACGTCGGCCGATACGCCGCTGACCATCGGAAATGTGCCCTCCGGCATGGAAGCCCTGCTTTTGGCCGAGATGGCGCGGGCGGGCACATCGGTTGCCTATGTGATGTCGGATGGCCAGCGGGTCGCCGATCTCGAACAGGTCCTCGGTTTCGTCGCGCCTGACATTCCGGTGCTGACGCTTCCTGCCTGGGACTGCCTGCCTTATGACCGCGTGTCACCGAGCGCAGACACCTCGGCTCGCCGGCTGGCGGCACTTGCCGGCCTCATCAATCACGCCAAGAAACCGCATCCGGCCATCGTGCTCGTCACCGTCAACGCCATGCTGCAGAAGATGGCGCCGCGCGACATCATCGAGAGCCTTGGCTTTTCGGCGAAGCCCGGCAATCAGATCCGTATGGAAGACATCGCCGCGCGGCTGGAGCGCAACGGTTTCGATCGGGTGGCAACGGTGCGCGAAGTCGGTGAATTCGCCGTGCGTGGCGGCATTCTCGATGTTTTCGTTCCCGGCACGGAAGAGCCGGTGCGGCTCGATTTCTTCGGTGATACGCTGGAAAGCATCCGCACCTTCGATCCGGCCAGTCAGCGCACCATCAGTCAGGCTCGTTCACTCGATCTCAACCCGATGAGCGAAGTGACGCTGACGCCGGATACGATCGGCCGGTTCCGCAAGAATTACCTGTCGATGTTCGGTGCGGCGACGCGCGACGATGCGCTTTATCAGGCCGTTTCCGAAGGTCGCCGTTACGCCGGCATGGAGCATTGGCTGCCGCTGTTTTACGAACAGCTGGAAACCGCTTTCGATTATCTCAAGGGTTTCCGTATCGTCACCGATCATACGGCGCGCGAGGCGGCGAAGGAACGCTCCAAGCTGGTCCTCGATTATTACGAGGCGCGGCGGGCTTCCGGCGAGACCAAGGGCTCGACGCAGGGAGCGCCCTACAAGCCGGTATCGCCGGGGCAAATCTATCTCGACGGCAAGAGCTTCGAGGCGGCGCTTGCCAGCGTCAATGCCGTGCGGCTGACGCCCTTTAACGAACACGATACCGAAGGCCGTCCGGTCGCGACGCTCGACGCCCATGTCGGCCCGCGCTGGGCTCGTCCGTTGACCGAAGGCAACAGCGAAGAGCGGATCAATGTTTTCGATCTGGCGGTGAAGCATATTGCCGAACGGCGCGCCAAGGGCTGGAAGGTGCTGATAACAGGCTGGTCGGAAGGTTCGCTCGACCGTCTGTTGCAAGTGCTTAACGAACACGGGCTTGAGAAGATCAAGCCGGTGACATCGCTGAAAGAGGTGGAGAAGCTCGGCAAGGGTGAGGCCGCCTCGGCGGTTATGAGCCTCGAAGCCGGTTTTGAAACCGGAACGCTCGCGGTCATCGGCGAGCAGGATATTCTCGGCGACCGTATGGTGCGCCGCTCCAAGCGCCGCAAGCGTGGCGCGGACTTCATCTCGGAAGTGGCCGGTCTGGACGTGGGGTCGCTCGTCGTCCACGCCGAACACGGTATCGGCCGGTTTGTCGGTCTGCAGACCATCGAGGCGGCTGGTGCGCCACGCGCCTGTCTGGAACTGCATTATGCCGACGACGCCAAGTTGTTCCTGCCGGTCGAAAACATCGATCTCCTGTCGCGTTATGGTTCTGACGCTGCGGAAGCCACGCTGGACAAGCTGGGCGGCGGCGCATGGCAGATGCGCAAGGCCAAGCTCAAGAAGCGCCTGCTTGATATGGCCGATGAGCTTATCCGCATTGCAGCAGCCCGCCTTGTGCGCCACGCGCCGGCATTGATCGCGCCGGACGGGCTTTACGACGAATTCGCCGCCCGTTTCCCCTATGACGAGACCGAGGATCAGCTGAACGCCATCGAGGCGGTCCGCGACGATCTCGGTGCCGGGCGGCCGATGGATCGCCTGATCTGCGGCGATGTCGGTTTCGGCAAGACCGAAGTGGCGTTGCGCGCCGCCTTCCTTGCCGCCATGAACGGCGTTCAGGTGGCTGTCGTCGTGCCAACCACGTTGCTTTCCCGCCAGCATTTCCGCACCTTTTCGGAGCGTTTTCGCGGGCTGCCGATCCGGGTGCAGCAGGCCTCGCGCCTTGTGGGCTCCAAGGAACTTGCGCTCACCAAGAAGGAAGTGGCCGACGGCAAGACGGATATCGTCGTCGGCACCCACGCGCTGCTTGGTGCGGGTATCAATTTCGCCAATCTTGGCCTGCTGATCATCGATGAAGAGCAGCATTTCGGCGTGAAGCACAAGGAACGGCTGAAGGAGCTGAAAAGCGACGTGCATGTGCTGACGCTTTCGGCGACGCCCATTCCGCGCACCCTGCAGCTGGCCATGACCGGCGTGCGCGAATTGTCGCTCATCACCACGCCGCCGGTGGACCGCATGGCGGTTCGTACCTTCATTTCGCCTTTCGATGCGCTGGTGATCCGCGAAACGCTGATGCGCGAGCATTATCGCGGCGGCCAGAGCTTCTACGTCTGCCCGCGCCTTGCCGATCTAGCGGATATCCACGCCTTCCTGCAATCGGATGTGCCGGAGCTGAAGGTGGCGGTGGCGCATGGCCAGATGGCGGCGGGCGAACTCGAAGACATCATGAATGCCTTCTATGACGGCAAATATGATGTGCTGCTGTCGACCACCATCGTCGAATCCGGTCTCGACGTTCCGACCGCCAATACGCTGATCGTGCACCGCGCCGATATGTTCGGTCTCGCCCAGCTTTACCAGCTGCGCGGCCGTGTCGGCCGTTCCAAGGTGCGCGCCTTTGCGCTGTTCACCCTGCCGGTCAACAAGGTCCTGACGACGATGGCGGAGCGGCGGCTGAAAGTGCTGCAATCGCTCGATACGCTCGGCGCCGGTTTCCAGCTTGCCAGCCACGATCTCGATATTCGCGGTGCGGGCAATCTGCTCGGCGAGGAACAATCCGGTCATATCAAGGAAGTCGGCTTCGAGCTTTATCAGCAGATGTTGGAAGAGGCCGTGGCCGAGGTGAAGGGTGACGAGCAGGTGCAGGACAGCGGCTGGTCGCCGCAAATCTCGGTCGGTACCTCGGTGATGATCCCGGAAGACTATGTCCCGGATCTGCATCTGCGCATGGGTCTCTACCGCCGCCTCGGCGAACTTGCCGATATCGGCGAGATCGACGGTTTCGGTGCGGAAATGATCGACCGTTTCGGCCCGTTGCCGAAGGAAGTCCAGCATCTCCTCAAGATCGTCTACATCAAGTCGCTCTGCCGGACCGCCAATGTCGAGAAGGTGGATGCCGGGCCGAAGGGCGTCGTCGTGCAGTTCCGTAACAAGGAATTCCCGAACCCGGCGGCCCTCGTCGCCTATATCGGCAAACAGGGATCGATGGCGAAGATCCGCCCCGATCACAGCCTTTTCTTGACCCGCGATCTGCCAACGCCGGAAAAACGGCTGACGGGTGCTGCTATGGTAATGACACAGCTGGCGGAACTGGCGCGTTCCTAAAGCTTTCGGGAGGTTGTCGATCCATAGCGGACCGAGGCGTGTGGGGCTTAACCCCCCTCTGCCCTGCCGGGCATCTCCCCCTCAAGGGGGGAGATCGATATGCGGCAAGGTCTCGCCCATCTCAACGTTTGCGCATGAAGCGACAAAAGGGCCTCTTGCCGATCTCCCCCCTTGAGGGGGAGATGCCCGGCAGGGCAGAGGGGGGTTAAGCCCCACACACCTGCGGTCCGCTGTGGATCGACAACCTGCCGAAGACCAACACCTAAAGCACGTCCGGACAAACGAAAGCGGAAGGGTCCGACATCCATCTGCTTTATTGGGCCTGCCGACCTCCGCAAACATTACCGGGATGTAATGAAACGGACATGCGCCGGTAGCGTCGGTGGGCGTAGTCTTGTTTTCCTGTCCTGTGCTGCGCTTAACTACCACGCGCAGCCGGAAGACGAAGGAGCAAGACAATGTGGATCAGGATGAACAGGTTCGTCTCCGCAGGTCTGGTTGCTTTGACAATTGCGGGCACCACAATTGCCACCACCAGCCAGGCGGAAGCACGCGGTCATTTCGGACATGGGCATGGCGGCGCGGGCATTGCCGCGGGTATCGCCGGAGCAATTATCGGCGGCGCCATCATCGCCGGGGCGCGGCATTCCTATGGCGGCCCCTATTATGGCGAGCCTTTTTACGGTCCGCCGGTTTACGGCCCGCCGGTGATCTATCAGCCCGCATATCCAAGCTGCCATGTCGTCTGGCGGCAGAATAGCTGGGGCGATATGTATCGCGCGCGTGTCTGCTACTGACCCTTCGCGGACAAACCAAAATAGCGACGGAAGAATGCGCCCTGGTTTTAAATGGTTCGCGGCGCGTCTTCCGGCGTGATACCGACAGCGACATTCTGGTCGGTGGCGGCGATGGAAGCCGGCATCGGCACTTTTCGCTGCTTTTCACGGATGAGCGTCAGAAGGCCGGAGCCGACGATGAGGGCGATGCCGACCAGCATCCAGCTATCGATGCTATCGCCGAAGATCAGGTAACCGAACAGCATGGCCCAGAGCATCTGGCTATATTGCGTCGGGCCGATCATGGCGGCCGGAGCATAGCGGGCGGCATACATGACCAGCACGTTGCCAACTGCGCCGAGAAGGCCGTAACCGGCGAGAAGCAGCCATTGTTCGCCGCTTGGCGGCACGAAAGTGGGGATCATGGCCAGACCGCTGATCGCCAGACAGCCCAGCACGCCCGCGCCATAAAGCGAGACGTTTTTTTCCGACGGCCCCATGGCGCGGAAGATCACGATGGACAATGCGCCGCTTAAACCACCGAGGATAGCGCCGAGGTGACCGATGCCCAGTTCACGGAAGCCGGGCCGCAGGATGATCAGCACGCCGACAAAGCCGATGATGACCGCCGACCAGCGTTTGATGCCGACCTGTTCCTTCAAAAATACCACCGACATGATGGTGACGAAGGAAGGAAGCAGGAAGATCAGCGCGAAGGCTTCTGCCATGGAAAGATGGGTGAAGGCGGTGACGCTACCGACCGCCCCGATGCCGGAGGCAAAAAAGCGGATGAGCCAGAGCGGGCGGTTCGTCGTCTTGACGATATCCACCCAGCGGTCGTTGCGCTTGCGGATGAGGGGCAGGGCGACAAGCCCGAACATGGCGCCGAAGAAGGCAGATTCGATCGGCGAAATCTGGCCTTCTATGAGTTTAACGCTTGCGTCGCTCCATGCGTAGGCAGCGAAGGCGGCAAAGGCAAGCAGAATGCCTTTCAGGGTCTGGTCGGACACGGGAAAACACCAACAGTTTTTCGGTTAGGGCAAGCTGTCGGTGGTTCGACCGTCAGTTCATCGACTTATGCTCGTCCGCCTTCATTTTTGCAATATCCCGCAGTGCAGCAATTAATACATCAGGCGTTTGCGCACCACTGATGGCGTATTTCTGGTCGACGATGAAAAACGGCACGCCGGAAACGCCCATTTGCTGCGCCGCATCAATTTCGGCGATGACCGTGCCCTTGTCCGCATCCGACGCCAGAAGCCGTGCCACCACCTTGGCGTCCATGCCAGCCTTTTCGGCAATGTCGATCAGCACGGCATGATCGCCGATGTTGCGACCTTCCTCGAAATTCGCCCTGAACAGACCGGTGACGATCTTTTCCTGAACGTCGCGGCCTTCGGAATGCGCCCAGAGCGACAGGCGGTGCGCGTCGAGCGTGTTCGGACCGATCTTGATCGCATCGAAATCGTAATGGATGCCGACTTCCTTGCCGAGCTGTACGAGCGTGGCATGGGCCTGTTCGAGGCGCTCCTTGCCGAGCTTTTCCTCGAGAGCAGCTTTCTGGTCGACGCCCTCCGGCGGATAATCCGGGTTGAGGCGGTAAGGCCGCCAGTTCACGTCAACGCTGATTTCGTCCTGCACTTCGGCAATGGCAAGATCGAGCCTTGCCTTGCCCAGGTAACACCAGGGGCAGACCATATCCGATACGACGTCGATAACGATGCGTTCCATGGCTTTATCTTCCGTTGTCTTGGACCGGGGAGAGGCGGGTTATTGCGCCCGCGCATCCCACCAGGTCTGTTTCTGATTGCCTGATATCGGGGTCATATCCGGGCGGTCGATATATTTCCAGCGCGCTATCCATTGCGCGCCGATGTAGTAGAGCGGAATGACGTAGTGTCCGGCAACCAGCAGGCGGTCATAACCGCGCACCGCCGCCTGAAAATCCTCCGTCGAGCGGGCCTGCAGCAGGGCCTCGATCATGCGGTCTATGTCGGGGCTGGCCGCCCCCGCATAGTTGAAGCTGCCCTGCGCATCCCGTGACAGTGAACTCCAGCGATTGAGCTGTTCGGCCCCCGGCGAGAGCGAGGAAGGCAGGGAGCGGATGATCATGTCGTAATCGAAGCTGTTGGAGCGGGCCTGATATTGGCCGTCGTCAACCGAGCGGATGCCCATGGCGACGCCGATCAGGTTCAGCGACCGCTGATAGGCAAGCGCTATGCGTTCCTGCGCTGGGTTCTGCGTCATGATCTCGAAGGCGAGCTGGCGGCCGTTGGCGTCGGACATCCTGCCATTCTTGATGCTGTACCCGGCCTCTTTCAGCTTATCGACGGCCAGTTTCAGAACCTTGCGGTCCGCGCCGGTGCCGTCGGTGGTCGGCAGGGCATAGGTTCCCGCCAATAGTTCCGGCGGCATGGTCCTGGCAGCGTCGCCGAGCAAAGCAAGCTCACGCTCGTCTGCGGCATTGCCATAGGCGCCGAGCGCGGAGTTCTGCCAATAGCTCTGCGTGCGCTTGAAGGCGCCGCCGAGAATGTTCTTGTTCATCCACTCGAAATCAAGCGCGTAGGACAGGCCCTCACGTACCTTTTCGTCGGCAAAGACCGCGCGGCGGGTGTTGAAGACAAGACCGAACATGCCCGATGGCAGGCGCGGCTGGAAAACGTCCTTGACGATATCGCCGCGATGAACGGCGGGGAAGTTATAGGCCTGCCCCCAGTGGGAGGTATCTGACGTGCCGTTGATGGCGTCGCCTTCGGGGTAGATGTCGATGTCACCCTTCTTGAAGGCCTCGAACATGGTGGTGACCTGAAGGAAATAGGTGACGCTGATCTCGTCGTAATTCTCGAAGCCGACCTTGCTCGGGATATCCTTGCCCCAATAATCCGGGTTCCGCTCCCAGATGATTCGCTCGCCCGGACGCAACGTCTTGATTCGGTATGGACCCGAGCCAACGACCGCGCCGAGGCCCGCCTGCTCGAATTTTTCCGGATCGATCGCGTGTTTCGGTAAAATCGGGGTAGAGGAGGCGAGAATGAGCGGGGTTTCGCGGTTCGCCCTGTCGTTGAAGGTGAAACGGACGCCGTGATCGCCGATCTTTTCCATCTTCGCCACGCCGTCGAGACGGCTGTTGAAGGGCGGGCGGCCTTTTTCTTTCAGGAGATTGAAGGTGAAGATCACGTCGTCGGGCGTCACCGGTTCGCCGTCCGACCATTTGGCCTTTGGATTGATGTTGAACTGGGTGAAGGTGCGTTCCTCATCCCACTCCACCGTTTCGGCAAGCAGGCCGTAAAGGCTGAAAGGCTCGTCGCTGGAGCGCTGCATCAGCGGTTCGTAGAGAAGATTGCCGAATTCCGGGTCCCAGACGCCGCGCGCGGTGGTGCGCATTCCCTTGAGAACGAAGGGGTTGAGGCTATCAAAGGTGCCGACGACACCGTAGGAGATGCGACCGCCTTTCTTCACGTCCGGATTGACATAGGGAAAATGCCGGAAGTCGGCCGGAAGCGCCGGCGTGCCGTGCATGGAAATGGCGTGAAGCGGCTGCGCCACGGCGATTTCCGGGGAAAGCAGGGTCGATCCCCAAAGAAACAATGCGGGTATGAGGGCCGCAAGGTTACGCATGTCACTATCCTGTCTCAACTGTCCGTCCAATTTATCGTCGTGAACGGCTTTTCCGTCGTGATTCTGGCAAATATGTAGCACAAGCCCATGGCTGGACCCATGCGAGGGCGGGAAATCTTGGGTTCGCTCAAGAAAAAGTTAAAGAAGTGCTGGATATCGCCGCGAACGGCATGTAACAGGGTGGCCGGAAGAGACGGGTCACGCATTTGCCTCATTTAAACGACAGTTGAACGGGCAGAAGGATACCGCCATCGGCGAGCAGGACCCGCGGTTCTGTTCTGGCAGACATTCAGGAGACGGAACTCTTATGATGCAAAAGGCAAACACATTCACCCGGACAGCTCTGTCCGCTCTCGTTCTTTCCCTGGGCGCGGTTTCCGCTCCGGCCATCTCGCAGGCACAGGATGCTCCCGCCAATCAGGGCGCTGGCGCTCCGCCGCTCGGCTGGTTCAAGACCTGCTCCAAACAGGAAGACAACGACGTCTGCGTCGTGCAGAACGTGGTTCTTGCCCAGAATGGCCAGATGATCACTGCCGTTGGCCTCATCACCGTCGAAGGCAAGGTCAACCGCAAGCTCTTGCAGGTTTCCGTTCCGACCGCGCGTCTCATCCCCCCGGGTGTGATGATGCAGATCGACGGCGGCAAGGGCCAGAAGCTCGATTACGCCGTTTGCCTTCCCGACAAGTGCACGGCCGAAGTTCCGCTGACGGACGCCATGATCGCGTCGCTGAAGAAGGGCAACGAGATCGTCTTCACCTCGATCAACTTCCGTCGCGCGCCGAACCCCATCAAGATCGCGCTCTCCGGTTTCACGGGTGCTTATGACGGTGCGGCTATCTCCCAGTCGCAGCTCGCCGAAAGCCAGCGCAGCCTGCAGGAAGGCATGCAGAAGAAGGCGGAAGAAGCTCGCAAGAAGCTGGAAGCCGCTCAGGACGCCGCCAAGAGCGCGCCAAAGCCCTGATCGCTGCATTACATCAAAAACAAAAAACCGGTCTGGCAACAGACCGGTTTTTTTTATGTCTCGCGATAGGCGAGGGTAATCCTCGTGACCGCTGTTTAATGGGCCATCGATATCTTCGGACGCCAGTCTCCGTTCGGAGCCTTGTCGAACAGGCGGCCGATATTCGGGTTTCGGAGCGGCGTCTCGCTTTCATCGTGAACGAGGTTCTGTTCGGAAACATAGGCGACGTATTCCGTCTCCTCGTTTTCGGCCAGAAGATGATAGAAGGGCTGGTCGCGATCCGGCCTGATTTCCGCGGGAATGGCGTTCCACCACTCCTCGGTATTGGCATATTCCGGGTCCACGTCGATGACCACACCGCGGAACGGAAACACCTTGTGGCGGACGATCTCGCCAAGCGTGAATTTTGCGTCTCTTTGTTTCATGGCATGAACTTCCTTTCCCACTAATAGTTGGGTGCGGAACGGGAAATATCAAGGGCTAGCGGTATCCGGCCCTATCCGCCGTCTAATGCCCTAGGCCTTGCGGCCGATCGGTGCCGTGGCGATGACGACGCCGCCCGTAACCAGCACGATGCCGATGGCGTGATAGGTCTCGAAGGTCTCACCGAGGAAGAGCGTGGCCATGACGATAGAGACCGGCGGCATCATGTAAAGCGTGATGCCCGCCGTGACAGGCCCGAAAACGCGCACCGTATGGGTGAAGCAATAAAAGGCGAGCAGCGAGGCGAACAGGATGATGCCGCCGATCTTCGCCCAGGCCATCGGGGTGGCCGGCAGCAGGCCGCCATGCGCCAGTTCAATTGCGGCCGGCGGTAACAGCACCAGCGCGCCGGAAAACGCGATCAGGCCGAAAAGGCTGAGGGAGGCCATCTGCCGTGCTGTCGGATCGCGTAACAGCACCGAATAGATCGCAAAGGCGATCGCCGCCGTCAGAATGGCGAAATCGCCGATGTTGAATTTCAGCTGCCAGAGAGCGGAAATGTCGCCCTTGAGCACAATCGCCGCCACGCCCGCAAAAGCGATGATCATGCCCAGCACTTCGAGCTTTCGGATGGGGCGGCCCTGAAAGATGCGCTGGAACAGGATGATGAACAGCGACGATGTCGTGTAGATCAGCGTGCCGTTGGCAGCCGTCGTCATGGTCAGGCCCCAATAGACCACACCGCCGCAGATGCCCATGCCGAGAATGCCGAGAACGAGCCACAGCAGCGTTTTCCGGCGCACGAAAGCAAGGCAGTTGGGCCAGTCGGCGATCATGAAGGGGGTGATGATGAGGGTTGATCCCATCCAGCGGATGAAGGCGGCGATGAAGGGCGAGACTTCGCCGACGACGCCGCGGCCGAAAATGACGTTGCTGGAGAAGAAGAACGGCACCGCCAGAAAGATGAGCCAGTCCGTGAGGCGCGTTTGCTGAGAGGCTGGCTTGATCGACATTGTCCGTGATTATGGCTGGGCATCAAAAGAAAACGGCGGCTTTCCAGGGGAAAACCGCCGAGCGGGAAGGGACGCCTCGAAAGGCGTCCCGAATGCCGATCAGGCCGAGTAGTACATGTCGAATTCGACCGGATGCGGGGTCATTTCGAAACGCATGACTTCCTGCATCTTCAGCTCGATGAACGAGTCGATCTGGTCGTCGTCGAACACGCCGCCGGCGGTCAGGAACTTGCGATCCTTGTCGAGGCTTTCCAGCGCTTCACGCAGCGAGCCGCAGACGGTCGGAATCTTCTTCAGTTCCTTTGCAGGAAGGTCGTAAAGGTCCTTGTCCATCGGCTTGCCGGGGTGGATCTTGTTCTTGATGCCGTCGAGGCCGGCCATCAGCATGGCTGCAAAACCGAGATAGGGGTTCTGGGTCGGGTCCGGGAAGCGGACTTCGACGCGCTTTGCCTTCGGGTTGGAGCCGAAGGGAATACGGCACGATGCGGAGCGGTTGCGGGCCGAATAGGCCAGCAGAACCGGCGCTTCATAACCCGGCACCAGACGCTTGTAGGAGTTGGTGGTGGGGTTGGTGAAGGCGTTGATGGCCTTGGCGTGCTTGATGATGCCGCCGATGTAATAGAGGCAGTTCTCGGAGAGGCCCGCATATTCGTCGCCAGCAAAGGTCGGCTTGCCGCCCTTCCAGATCGACTGGTGAACGTGCATGCCCGAGCCGTTGTCGCCGAAGATCGGCTTCGGCATGAAGGTTGCCGTCTTGCCATAGGCATTGGCGACCTGGTGCACAACGTACTTGTAGATCTGCATCTTGTCGGCGCTGGAAACCAGCGTGTCGAACTTTACGCCCAGCTCGTGCTGTGCGGCAGCCACTTCGTGGTGGTGCTTTTCGACGACGACGCCCATTTCGGACAGAACCGTCAGCATTTCGGAGCGCATGTCCTGCAGGCTGTCGATCGGGGGAACCGGGAAGTAACCACCCTTGACGCGCGGACGGTGGCCAAGGTTGCCGGTTTCATAATCCGTGTCGTCGTTGGACGGCAGTTCAGACGAGTCCAGCTTGAAGCCGGTGTTGTAGGGGTCTGCCTTGTACTTCACGTCGTCGAAGACGAAGAATTCAGGCTCGGGGCCGACGAAAACCGTGTCGCCGATACCGGAGGCCTTGAGGTAGGCTTCCGCCTTCTTGGCGGTGCCGCGCGGGTCGCGGTTATAGGCTTCGCCGGAAACCGGGTCGAGAATGTCGCAGAGGATGACGAGGGTGGACTGGGCAAAGAACGGATCGGTATGGGCAGTTGCCGGATCGGGCATCAGCACCATGTCGGACTCGTTGATGGCCTTCCAGCCGGCGATCGAGGAGCCGTCGAACATGACGCCATCGGCGAACATGTCTTCGTCAACGCAGACAACATCCATGGTAACATGCTGCAGCTTGCCCTTGGGATCGGTAAAGCGCAGGTCCACGAACTTGATGTCGTTATCTTTGATCTGCTTCAAGATATCGTTTGCGGTCGTCATTTAAACGTTTTCCTTGAGTGTGGTGGTGACGAGGTGAAAAACCTGAGCCTCCCCGGCTCAGGACCTGGTTCCGATTATATGGCGTCCACGCCTGTTTCACCGGTACGGATGCGGATGACTTCCTCGATATTGGAAACGAAAATCTTTCCGTCGCCGATACGTCCGGTCTGCGCCGCATTGCGGATTGCCTCGATGACGGCTTCCGCATTTTCGTCCGCCAGTACGACTTCGACTTTCACTTTCGGCAAAAAGTCCACGACGTACTCCGCTCCGCGGTAAAGTTCCGTGTGGCCCTTCTGACGACCAAAGCCTTTTGCTTCCGTGACCGTGATTCCCTGAAGTCCGACTTCCTGAAGGGCTTCCTTCACTTCGTCGAGCTTGAAAGGCTTAATGATCGCTTCGATCTTTTTCATGAGAAAATATC
This sequence comes from Agrobacterium arsenijevicii, assembly GCA_000949895.1. Lineage (GTDB taxonomy): Bacteria > Pseudomonadota > Alphaproteobacteria > Rhizobiales > Rhizobiaceae > Agrobacterium > Agrobacterium arsenijevicii. Next base: position 469,340 of record JWIT01000004.1, read on the forward strand.
TCTCCGCTTCTCCCGTTAAAGCAGGTAATTCCCGCTCTGCCACAAGAATGCACGTATTGTGCCAGATCGGAAGCGGGCTTGAAGAAAAAACTTCGCTTGCCCGGCTTTCCGACACAAAATGCGTTCGCTTTTTGTGGATTTCCAGCCAATTTCTCGCCAAAATCCAAAAAATCCGTCATCAATTCTGTCGGTTTTCCTTATTTTAGTTGTTTTGAATGTTTGAGAATGCGCGGACGTGTTTTGTTGGTTTGTTTATATTTTATGCATTTGATTATTATTTCACCGTCGCTATTTGCTTATTTTTGTATCGATTGCCTTTCCGGCGTTTTGAAGGGATGATCGCGCCCATGAAATCTCTATTGCATCTCCTTCTGATCGACCCTGTTGCGATGGCCCGCATCGATGCGGCAACCGGCCAATCCGGTATTCCCCTTTATGATCTGATGGAGCGGGCGGGGCAGGCGGTCGCCGCCTCGGCCCTGCGCCATTACCCGGAAGCGCGGCGTTTTGTCGTGCTCTGCGGTGGTGGCAATAATGGCGGTGATGGTTACGTCGCGGCGCGTGTGCTGTTGCAAAGCGGGGCGGCTGTTACGGTTCATCATCTTGGCGATGTCACGGCGCTCAAGGGCGATGCGCGGACGGCTTTCGAACGAAGCGGAATGATGCCCCTGCCGCTTGGCGATTACACGGCCATGACCGGCGATGTGGTGATCGACGCGGTTTTCGGCGCCGGATTATCCCGCGATATTCCCTCGGAGCTTCACCGGATGATCGATGCGGTGACGCAGTCGAGGGTGCCGGTACTCGGGGTTGATCTGCCGTCGGGTCTCTGCGGCCGAAGGGGTGTGCCTCTCGGCGCGTCGTTCAAGGCGGAGCGGACGGTGACTTTCATGGCACGCAAACCCGGCCATCTGCTGATGCCGGGGAGGGAGTTGTGCGGGGCGCTTGAGGTTTTCGATATTGGCATTCCCTCCCGCATTCTAACCGCTCATGCGGGGTCGGTGATGGAAAACGATCCGCTCGTCTGGCGCGATGCCTTGCCGCGTTCGGACATGGAGACGCATAAATTCAGGCGCGGACACCTGACCGTCTTTTCCGGTCCACCGCATGCGACAGGGGCAAGCCGCATGACGGCGCTTTCGGCGCTGAAGACAGGCGCGGGCATCGTCACCGTCGCTGCCCCGAAAGAGGCGCTCGATGTGCTTTCGGTGACGCTAACGGCGGTGATGAATACGGCTCTTGATAATGCCGACGATCTCCAGCGCTGGCTTGACGACAGGCGTCACGGTACTTTTGTTCTCGGCCCCGGTTTCGGCGATCTCGAAAAGGCGCGGCAATTCGTGTCTCTGCTCGGGGACAAGGCCGTCGTGCTGGATGCCGATGCCATCACTGCCTTTAAGGATCGCCCGGAAGCTCTGTTCGACCGGCTGACCTCACGCACGGGGAAATTCGTGCTGACGCCACATGAGGGCGAGTTTGCGCGACTGTTTCCCGATCTCGCCGTTGATGCGGCGCTGAGCAAGATCGAGAAGGCGCAGGTTGCTTCAGTGCGCAGCGGCGCAGTACTGGTCTACAAGGGCGCGGACACGGTGATCGCCGCACCGGACGGTCGGGCGCTGGTCAACAGCAATGCGCCTGCGAGCCTTGCGACTGCCGGATCGGGTGATGTGCTGGCCGGTATCATCGGCGCGCTGCTTGCCCAGGGCACACCCACCTTCGAGGCGGCCGCAGCCGGCGTCTGGCTGCATGGAGAGGCCGGCAGCAGGGCAGGTGCTGGCATGACGGCGGAGGATCTCGCCCACGCGGTGCGGCCGTTTGTGTGAGGGTGTTCGTCGAGTGCGGATCAGGCGCCTGCCATCGCGCCTGAAACGTTCTTAATGTGCAGCTTTGCCCTGGCTCGCCATCGCCATTCGCGACGCGCTGATCAGCAGTTTGCGTTCCGCACGCTCCTGTTGCGGGGTGCGATTGTAGATTTCCCGATAGCACTTGGAGAAATGCGAGGCGGAGACGAAGCCGCAGGCGACGGCGACCTCGACGACTGGCATGGCCGATTGCACGAGCAGGTGACGGGCGCGGTCGAGGCGGATTTCAAGATAATAGCGGGCGGGTGAGCGGCCCATTTCCTGCCTGAAGAGGCGCTCCACCTGCCGGCGCGACAGATCGGCGGCATCGGCGATGTCGAGCAGAGACAACGGCTCGGCGAGGTTGCCTTCCATCAATTCGATGATCGACAGAACCTTGCTGTTCTGGACGCCGAGGCGGGCGCGCAGCGGCAGGCGCTGGCGGTCATTGGGGCTGCGCACCCGGTCCGTCAGTTGCTGCTCACAGACGCGGTTGACGAGATTTTCACCGAAATCCTGACCGATCAGGCTCAGCATCATGTCGAGCGAGGCGGTGCCGCCGGCGCAGGTGTAGATGTTGCTGTCGACTTCGAAGAGATCGGCATAAACTTCCACCTGCGGAAAGGCTTCGGAAAAACCCGGCAGGTTCTCCCAGTGGATCGCGCAACGTTTGCCGTTCAGCAGCCCGGCCTGCGCAAGGATATGTGCGGCGGTACAGAGGCTGCCGATGGCGATGCCGCGATTATAGGCTTCGCGCAGCCAGGCATTGACCGACTTGTTGATGTGCTGGTCGACATCGATGCCCGAACAGATGATCGCCATTTCAGCACGGTTTTCACCGCTGACATATCGGCGCTCATCGGCAAGACAGGTGTCGACCTCAAGACAGATGCCGCTTGATGACATGACCTTCTGGCCATCGAGCGAGGAGATGCGCCATTCGTAAGCCTGATAGCCCAGCATGCGGTTGGCGATGCGAAGCGTTTCTACAGCTGCGGCGAATGGCAGCATGGTAAATTGCGGAATGAGAAAAAAGACGATTGAGCGTTTCTTCTGGGAGTTTTTGCTCATTTGCCCGTGCTCCGTTGCGAATACGCAATTCCTCCCTTGGAATCGGTCTTCTGGATGTCCTGCTTGCGACATCTTTAACGAAAAATACGCCGTGGAATCGGGGCTGTCAAAAAATAGCTTTTGAAATATGCAAAATTTGCGACAAGCCTTTTAAAAAGGCGTTTTGTCGCATGTAAAACAGGCAGGTCATTTTACGCCTATGCCGGGGCGTTTGTGGATCGGCGGGGATGGCTCGCAAGTCTTGAAACGGTTGCGAGCCATGGGCCCGGGCATCATTTGCGGATGAAACGCGTACTGTTGCTGTCTGTCGTCGGCCATCCGATGTCCTTCAATGTTTCAGGCGGCAATGCTTCCAGCGCGCGGAGCATCCTTGCGCGCTGCCATGAGGTGTGGAAAGCGGAAATCTGGCCGGACAGGCGGTTGAGCCAGCTGCCGGACGAGGGGCGGAGCGACGAGCGGTTTGCTGCCGGAAGATAATGTATCATGGTCATGTCTTGATCCTTTCCTGAACCACGATCCTGTTTGCGACTTCGGTATGCGCTTACATATCGCATCAAACAAGAGAATGAATTTCATATCATTCATCAATTTTAGGAATGACTTACTTTCGCTGCCTGCCGGGCTTCCTGCTTGCCCATGAGGGGGCCAGCGCTTCACTCCGACGAGGCCCTGATCGCCCTGTCATTCGATGTCCCGGATGATGTGCGCTTGTTGACAATCAATCAAACGAAATGATATCCATCTATAGATCAAAATATTTGAAGGTGCGTGCCATGACCGTGACTTTCCGCCAACCTTTGCCGTTGCTGGATAACGACATATTGAGAACCTTCGTCGCGATTGCGGAAACGGGAAATTTCTCGACCGCAGCGGAGGTGGTGTTCAGAACGCCGTCGGCCGTTTCCATGCAGATCAAGAAACTCGAGGAACAGTTGAAGACGACCCTGTTCCTGCGTGATGCCCGTTCGGTGACGTTGACGGCGCATGGTGAAACGCTTCTGACCTATGCGCGCCGGATGATTGCGCTTTCCAACGAGGCCGTCTCGCGTTTCGTCATGCCTGAACTTTCCGGCGTCGTTCGCCTCGGTGCGCCGGAGGATATTGGCGAGCGTGGTTTGCTGCCGGGTATTCTCAAGCGTTTTGCCGAGGTTTTCCCCGGCATCATGATCGATGTCACGATCGATTCCAGTTCCAATCTCTACAAGCGCATGGATGAACGGCGACTTGATCTGGCGTTGGTCAACTGTGCGTCGCATCCGCTGAGGGATACGGGCGAGGTGCTGATGCGCGAACGTCTCGTCTGGGCGGGTGCGAAATGCGGCACAGCCTATCTGCGCGACCCGTTGCCCATATCGATCTGGGAAGAGGGCTGCATCTGGCGTTCGGAAGCGATCAACTCGCTTGAAAAGCGCGGGCGCAATTTCCGGGTGGCCTATCTCAGCGGTCATACCATGGCGCAGCGCGCGGCGATTGCTGCCGACCTTGCCATCGCACCCCTGCCACGCTCCTATGTGCAGAACGACATGGTCATTCTCGGCGACAAGGAAGGCCTGCCGGAACTCGGCGCCTTCGATATTCGGTTGATCACGGCTGAAAGACCCTCGCGCCCGATCCTTGCGGTCGCCGAAAGCATCCGCAATGCCTTTGTCGAAGTCGCCAAGGCGGCCTGAGATAACGCGTCAATAACGGGAATGCGCGACGGGCCAGCGTCCGTCGCGCCACAGGCAAAGGTGGGTCTTAGACCGCTACCGTGCCCAGCGCTGCCGAACATTCGGTCCCGTTTGTCTGCCAGCTTCCACGACCAACCAGCCAGTCGGCCGAGTTCTGCAATCCGCCAAAGGGGAAAACGTGGATCTGCCGGATCGGCCCTGCCGGATTTGCCTGCCAGTGCCGTTCGATCGGTCCGACAACGCTTTCCGGTGAATGGCCCTTGGCCAGCGTCGTCAGGGAGAGTGCGTTCTTCTTCAGATAGGCGATGGAATTGCCAACGCCGCAGAGCGCGGCGTATTTCAGCAGCGTCGTGATCCTGGCAGGGCCGGAAACGCCAATATGCACCGGCAGATCGATGCCGGAGGCCGCAAGCCCATCCGCCCAGGTGATGAAGCGGGCGGGGTCGAAGCCGAACTGGGTGACGATGCGCATTGCCGCATCGCTTCTTTGCGCAAAATCGCGTTTCAGCTTCAGGGCGGCGATTGCCGTCTCCTCGCTGAAATCGGGGCTACCTTCGGGGTGGCCGGCGATTGCGATGTGATTTATGCCGTAGCGATCAAAAATGCCGGTCGACAGCATGTCCATGCTGGAGGCGAAGGGACCGGCCGGTTTGGCAACGCCGCCGCCAACCACCAGCACATCCGATACGCCCGCTTCGCCTGCCAGCCGCTTTGCCTGTTCCTCAAATTCCGTGAGGGAGGATATGCGCCGCGCCGCGAGATGCGGCACAGGCGTGTAGCCGAGATCGCGAAGATGTTTGGCGGCATCGACGAGCCTCTCCTGCGAGGCCTGTCCGGTATCGGTCAGATAGACACGCACACCCTGCGGAAACAGACCGGCGAGGCTTGCCGGGCCGAGCACCTGTGCGGGCGAGGCTTCAATGGAGGCGGCAATGGCGGGAGAGGTAGAGGTCGTGGGCAATTTGTATTTGGTCCTTTTTCTTATCATGCACCGGTTTTTCGCCCAAGTCTTTGCCTGTTGCGGCAAGACAGCCCTGCATCTGCGACGAAGCTTGGCTTCATATTCGGCGCGGGATTACCGCTTTCTCCTCACCAGACGCGTTTGGTCAGGCCGTTCCACAACCATGTCCAGATCGCCGGCGGAAACCGCAGCACGGATTTTCCGGGGAGTGGCGGTTGGGGCGCTAGGCTGCCGGAAAGGGCGTCCTCGATGGCGCTGACCGCAATATCGACCGAGGCTGCGGTTAAAAGCAGCGGGTAGGTGGCAATCGTATCGGAAGGCGAGGGTTTCAGCCGCTTTTCGTAAAGGGTGGCGCCGGTATCCACGCCCCTGTCGACCAGATGCACGGTTGCGCCGAAATTGCCGCGGTCCTTTTCCACCAGCGCCCAATAACCGCCCATCTGGCCGCGATAGGCGGGATTGATGCCGGCGTGGAAATTGATCACCGGGCATTGCAGGGCCTGAAGTGTCGCCGGTGTCAGAAGGCGGCAGGAAATGGTGAAGATCGCCGCCGGTTGCAGCCGGTTTGCCGCCGCGTGGCATTCCGCATCGTTCAGCGAGGCAACCTGTGTGACGGGAACGGCATGACCGAGATCGGGAGAGAGGCCGTGTTCGGCGATGATCTCATTGGTTCTGCGAACCGTGAAGCGTTTGCCGAGCCGCGAGGCGACCATCGTTGCCATCTGGCCTGCGGCCGCAATCCAGCCGAGCCGCCGCGCTCGTCGTTTCAGAATGGCCGATTTGCTTTCCGGCTGCTCCACGAACACATGGATATCCGGAAACCGGGCAGCCAGCGCATTGATCATGACATTCGGGTTCAGGCCGCCCGCCGTCATTACCAGTAGCCGATTGTTTATCTCAGTCATGTCACCCACACGATTTTCCCAATCATGATCCCTGCGCCCGAGTTTCCCTTGCGAACTTCAAAACCATGTTAATTTTCACCGACGGGATTTTTTGAAACGCCGATGGAACCGATTTTTTAGGCTCACGTTATTGTGACGCATATCACATCGGCGCTTGCCTTTGGACGGCAAGTCATAGGGGAGTTGTTTCAAATGATCACACGCATTCTTTCGACCGTTTTCGTGGCCTTGCTGACCGTCGTGACCTTGAGTTCCTGTGGCAACACCATTCGTGGTGTTGGCCGGGACACGGCAAATGCAGTCAACGCAACGCAAGACGCAGGTCGCAGCGTAGACCGCGCTGCGCGTCGCTAAATATCTCCCCTTCAAGGTCTGGCATCACCCTGAATGAAGGGTGATGCCTTTTCTTTGACCTGATTTCGCCGTCAAAGTTCATGTTGTAAGAATCGCACCATATGCGAGCGAGAAGGCATGAACGGGCTGTCGATGAAAAGACCGGCGATGAAAAGACTGGTGAGGTTGCTGCTGCCATTGTTGTTGCCGTTTTCGGCTGAGGCGGGTGGACAGGCGGATTTCTGCAAAACCATGGAGCATGCGGGCGGGCGTTATACCGTCTGCAGTTTCGATCCGGCAAAAAGCACGATCCGGATTTACGACCGCGATCATGTCTCCGGTCAGGGATATCGCTCCTTTTCCGATTTGTCTTCCGCGCTGTGGCGGCAGCATATGTTCAGCGTCTTCGCCATGAATGGCGGCATGTACCATTCCGACTATTCGCCCGTTGGCCTGTTTATTGAAAACGGCGTCGAACGTTCGCAGATCAGCACGGGTGGCGGCTGGGGCAATTTTCATCTTCTGCCGAATGGCGTGTTTTATCTGAAGGGGGCAGCGGCCGGCGTGCTTGAAACGCAGGCCTATCTCTCTGCCGGGCTGAAACCGGATTTCGCCACCCAGTCCGGGCCGATGCTGGTGATCGACGGCAAGCTGCATCCGCGATTTCTGCCCGACAGCGACAGCCTGAAGCGCCGCAACGGCGTCGGCGTTTCCCGCGATGGCATGGTGCATTTTGCCATTTCGGAAAACACCGTGCGCTTCTACGATTTCGCCACGCTGTTCAGGGATGTACTGGATGCGCCCAATGCGCTTTATCTCGACGGCACGATTTCCAGCGTCGACATTCCCGCGATGAACAGGCGGGACTCGCTGTTTCCCATGGGGCCGATCATCGCCGTCGTCGACAGGGTGCCTGACTAAGTCAGATCGGCGCCCTGGGGTAGGCTTTTTCGAGACCTGCCGATGCCGTCAGCCCCTTGCGGAAGGCAAGATAGGCGGGATGCTGGCTGGCCTTGGCCGTTTCAGTGATGCGGATCTGCAGGCGGGCAGGGGCATTGCCGCCAAGCCATTCGCCGGCCGCTTCCAGTTTCAGACTGTTGAGGAAAGCGGCGTTGGCCTGCTGGTCGAGATAGAGATTGAGGCCGGCCAGCAGGTTTTCATCCTGCGACACGTTTTCCATCAAAAGCAGCACCCACGCCTTGTCCTCGCTTGTAAGCGAAGCCAGTTTCGATGCGACCGTCTCGCGATCGGGAAAGGATGATGCCTGCTGCATGTAATGACGAACCCCGTTGCCGTTCTCTGTCGATAAGGCAGAGGCGGCAGGCTTTCAAGGCGCAACAGTCCGGGCACGGAAATTCGACCCTGACGTGCTGGGCAGGGCGGTTTTCAACAGGCGTTTGTGCGAAACCTTCATAAACCGGTTACACTTTAGTTCAAATTGCGGCGAGCGGCAAAAACGGCAATCTGGAGGCTCCGTTCTAACGCCTTGTTTTTTCACGCACCTATGCATTTGGCGAATGGCAGCTCGTCAAAAACGCCTTCATTTAGCCGCTTTTTGCATTTGCGTTCTCTTCCGGATTTTAATAAATGCTTCCTCCACGGGCCGGGTCTTGAAGATCGCCCGGAGAGTGAATAGCTGGAGTAATCATGGACGAAACCGCTCAGAAATCCTGCTGGGGCGTCACCATACGCGCACTTGCAGGCTTTGCCGCATTTCTCGCATTGACGTACATTTTTGGCAGCCCATAAGCACTTCTCCTGAATTGACGGGTTTTGAAACGGCGCGGTTTTCCTTTGGAAACCGTGCTGTTTTCGTTTCTGCGACCCATATGTCGCAGCTGCGCAAACCGCTGACGCTCTTTTGTGGCGATCTGTCCCGGCTTTGGATATGATGGCGACGGAATCCATCATCATTCAGGGTAAACCTCATGTTTCTTTCGGTTTTCGACGTCTTCAAGATCGGTATCGGTCCTTCGAGCTCCCATACGATGGGGCCGATGACGGCGGCGAACCGCTTTCTCGCGCTGATCCTCGGTGATGAATGGCCGCGTCCGGCGGGTGCGACTGTATCGCGCCTGAAGGTCAGCCTGCACGGGTCTCTTGCTTTCACCGGCATCGGCCATGGCACCGGGCGTGCGGTCATTCTCGGCCTGACGGGCGAGCGGCCGGACCTTGTCGATCCCGATGCCATGGACCCCATCATCGAAAAGGTCGAAAAGGCCGGCATCGTGTCGCCGCCCGGCCATCCTTCCTATGAGTTCCGTCCGGCCGAAGATCTGGTCTTCGACAAGAAGAACCCGTTGCCGGGCCATGCCAACGGCATGACCTTTTCCGCCTTCGACAATCAGGGCAGGCTGCTCCTCAAGCGCATCTATTATTCCGTCGGCGGCGGTTTCGTCGTCACCGATACGGAACTGGAGGCGATCAAGCAGCGCGGCAAGACCATCGATAACGGTCCGCGCGTGCCTTATCCTTTCGCCACGGCGCGGGAAATGCTTGAGATGGCGGGCCGTTCCGGCCGCACCATCGCCCAGATGAAACGCGCCAACGAAGAAACGGTGATCTCCCGCGACGAACTGAACGAGCGGCTCGACCAGATCTGGGAGGCGATGAACGGCTGTATCGAACGGGGGCTGAAGGTGGACGGCATCATGCCGGGTGGCCTGAAGGTGCGCCGCCGTGCCCGTTCCATCTATGAGAAGCTGAATGAGGAGTGGCGCAGCAACCGGCTGAACCCTGTCATGGCGAATGACTGGCTCAGCGTCTACGCAATGGCCGTGAATGAAGAAAACGCCGCCGGCGGCCGCGTCGTTACCGCGCCGACCAACGGTGCTGCGGGCGTCGTTCCGGCAACCGTCAGGTATTTCCGGCATTTCCACGAGGATGCGACCGTCGACGACGTGCGTGATTTCCTGCTGACGGCCGCCGCCATCGGCGGCATCATCAAGCACAATGCCTCTATTTCGGGTGCTGAGGTCGGCTGTCAGGGCGAGGTTGGGTCCGCTGCTGCGATGGCGGCAGCAGGCCTTGCCGCCGTCATGGGCGGATCGCCCGAGCAGATTGAAAATGCCGCTGAAATCGCGCTTGAGCATCACCTCGGCATGACCTGCGATCCGATCGCCGGGCTGGTGCAGGTGCCCTGCATCGAACGCAATGCGCTGGGTGCCGTGAAAGCGGTGACGGCGGCCTCGCTGGCGTTGAAGGGCGATGGCCAGCATTTCGTGCCGCTCGACGCCTGTATCGAAACCATGCGCCAGACCGGCAACGACATGAGCGAGAAATACAAGGAAACCTCCACCGGCGGTCTTGCCGTCAACGTTGTGGAATGCTGAGCGGGCAGGGTGTCAGGCATGGTCCACATGCTTGACGCCCGCCGCAAAAAGGCATTGATAAGCATATGCCTCTACATCTTATAAAACTTTGCGTCGGTGCGGATTCACTCCAGGATTTGAGAGACTGGGTCGCCCAGCGCTCGCTGACCGCAATGGCCGCAGGCCTTGAGCCGCACAGCGTGCACACCACCCGGATGCTTCCGAAACGGGTTGAAGAATTGCTGGAAGGCGGTTCGCTCTATTGGGTCATCAAGGGGCAGGTGCAGGCGCGGCAGAAACTTCTCGATATCCGCTCCTTCAAGGGCGAAGACGGTATTTCCCGCTGCGATCTCATTCTCGGCCCCGAGGTGATCGAGACCTCGCCCGCACCGAAACGGCCGTTTCAGGGCTGGCGTTACCTCAAGGACAACGAAGCCCCGCGCGATCTCGGTGGCGGCGATTTCGGCGGCGAGGAGATGCCTTCCGACCTCAAGCGGGAACTGGCCGAGCTTGGCCTGCTCTGACTGTCAACGGATTTGATGAAAATGAAAAAGCCGGCTTCCTTGCGGAGCCGGCTTTTTCGTTTGGGGAGACGGTATTTCGTTTGGTTGACTGGCTTCAGTTGATGCCGCCGACCGCAGTGGTGGCGCGACCATCCTGAATTTTCACCCAGCGGCCGGGATTGGTGGTGTCCTGGCGCTTCAGGTAGGTATATTCGGTCTCCGACCAGTTCATGACCTTGTTGCGCATGTTGTCGAGGACGAAATCGCCGCGATCGGTGCGAACGGTCAGAACCGCATGGCCTTCGCCATTCGGCTGCAGAACAACCGTGATCAGGAGGTTGGTGGCGGAGAAGCCCTTGTTCATCAGCATCTTGCGCTTCAACAGCACGAAGTCTTCACAATCGCCAACCGTGGTAGGATAGGCCCAGCGTTCTTCGACACCGTAGATTTCCATGTCGGTCATCGGCGTGATCGTGGTGTTGACGGTGTAGTTGACGTCGAGCATCGTTTTCCAGCGCTCTTCGGTGAGCTTCATCGGACCGTTATCCAGCGAAGTCGGCTGGCATTCGCTCTGATAGGTCTGGCAGAACTCATAGTGGCCAATCGGCGGGTTGGCCTTGCCGATCACGCGCATGGCGGCGGATGGTGACGCGCTGGCCTGATGGGCGATGGCGCTGACGATGAATGCGATCAGAAAGAAACCGAAACGGTTGTTTTTGTTCATTGCTTGTCTCCCCGTGTTGAGGAGACATTCGCAGGTATATTTTGACCCCGCGGAAAGATGGGTGTGTCAATTTAAGCTTATATTTCAGCAAATTAGCGGCAATTTTGAACTGTATTTGAACTGGTTTTTATGATTGTTTGAATCGAATTTGATTACAATTTTACCTATCTTGCCGTTAGGCTTTCGGTAGTCATCTATACCGCTGTATTGAAAGTGATTTTCTGCGTGGGCAGGTTGCTGCCGCCGCCTACAATCCTCTGGTGAAGCAGGGTGGCCACGAGGATTTCCCGTTTTGGGATGGGTGTTTCAAGTCGGAACACCATAAAAAAGCGGCGGAAAAAACTTCAAAAAAATGCATTTTTCCTGGAAAAAATGTCTGGAACCGGCTTTTCCCGTGCGGTTTTGCGCGGAAGTAACACGAAATGGAGCAATCCGGCCGCCTCGACCGGGTGGCACGGCATTCGGTTTTAACCGAATGCATGCGGCGCAGAACTCAAGATTGTCGGTGATGGGATTGGAGAAAGCGCTTTCCTGCCGTCACTCCGGCCTTGAGCAGGAATCTCGTTGACGTGTGCGGCGGTGGCGGCAAAAGTCTTTTCAACCCAATGACACGGGCTGGCTGGATTCCGGCTCAAGGCCGGAATGACGGAAGCAATAGCCGTGACGAGCGCTGGCGAACGCCGAAAACGCCGCACCGCTCGCTGTATTACCGGAATGATCTAGAGAAATTCGATCAGGGCGTCGGGCGACTGGACCCGGTCGAATTCGACCGCGACGCCTTCCATGAAGTGGCGCACGATCTTGCCGCTCATGTTTTTGCCGAGCTGGACCCTGGTTCCGAGTGGAGGCCGGTTTTCGATCTCGATGGCTGCACCCGACAAAGACAGGTCGATCAGCCGGCAGGCGAGAAGCACGCCGTCTTCCAGCACCAGATGCGCCCGCGTGTTGCGTGGCGTTAGGCGATCGTGGCGGCGGTCTTCCGGCAGGCCGAGCAGCTGGCGCTTGGCGATCCATGCGAGCTGGGCTGCAAGCTTTTCCCGCTTGCGCTCCGGTGCATTGATGGCAATGACGAAGCCCGATGCGGTAAGCGCTGTCACAGCGCCTTCGATGCGGCCGATATGCTGGAGATAGGCAATGACGCGATCGCCGTTGCGGGCAATGCCCGAGCAGGTGAATAGCGCTTTTTCGGCGGTCATCTCGGTCGCGGTGCAATCATATTCCTGATGGTCGGGCAACATCAGGCGGCCGGTGAAGGACACACGGACGGGATCGTCGAAGTGGACCTCTTCAACTGGACGCATGATTTGGGCAGTGTTGACCGAACGAGATGAAAACATGAACAGCGCAATTGTAACGGATGATGATGGGAAATCTCTACGCCACCCGGGTTAACAGACTGTATTGTTTAACCCTTACAATTTTTTGGATCGACAAAATCGTTACAGCTTTGACGTATTTCGTGCGAAATTCCGTGATGGATGCGCGCCATCCATCGTCATTTTGCTGGACTGGGTGGCCTGTCAGCGAGTGACCGCGTGCGGCATGACAGCGGCTCCGGCATTTGCCGAATAATCCGTCGGTGTGATGTCCATGCGCAGCAGGCGGCTGCTCTTCATCAGGAGGTAATTGACGGGTGCTGCGAATTCGTGACGTGGCCGTTCCGGCAACAGCGCTCCGAGCAGCCTCGGGGCGGCGTCACTATCCGAACTTAACGGCAACAGCAGCATTTCGAATGCCAGCGGTGTGGCGCCATGATCATCCTCCGCTTCGAGATCGAACACCACGGGCAATTGATGTTGCAGGATGCCGCGGGCGACGCGGCAGGGGAAGGTGGCGTTTGCCGCCGGCCACAGATCCGAAAACGGATGGTCCCGCAGTTCCCGACCGAACAGGTCGCAGAGGCGCGTGCCGGCAAGGCGGAAGAACGGCGTTCTCTCTCCCTTGTCCACGAGGATGAACAGGTCGCCGAGATGATGTTTCAGCTTTGCGGGATCGATGTCTTCGCGGCGGGGCGCGGCCTTCTGGCCGCGCAACGCATCCCAATAGGCATATATGTCCAGTCCGGCCATGCTCTTCATAGCATCTTCTCCATGTTCGTTTTTGGGACATCATGTCCATCCGAACGTCCGTTCCTTGTGGTGTAGCGAATTTCGTGCCAACCGATTTTGTTAAGGTTAACAAATGGTTGAGATTGCGCAGCGACCAAGGCCGTGGCATCGGTGCGGCAATGTCTGGGGCAAGCTCCCGTCAGCACAATTGATGCTTTCCCCCGTGATTTTACGGCGGGAGCGCAAGCCGGACTGCCCTTGGGTGCCGGCGCTGGAACCGGTTGCGGTTTTCGCGTCAGACACCCGAAGGCAGGACGGCTTTTTTTTCGTCCGGGCTTCCTATATTGCTCGGGGGACGCAAATTTCCACAAAGACAGGGATGGAATCATGTCCAATGGGGACGGCGAACAGCCGCCGGTTTCGGAAACTTCGGAACTGAAAGAGGACGCACACAATCCCGTCTTCAACCTGCCGCCGCTTCTGGTCGGCATATTGGCGGCGCTGCTCATTGCCTTTGTGGTTCCCGCCTACCTTCTGTCGGGGGATGGCAACGGCTGGTTCATCTTCACCTTCGGCTTCATTCCGCTGCGTTATGCGGTGCCTTTTTCCCAGCAGGGGCTGGAATGGCTCTGGACGCCGGTAACATATTCTTTCCTGCACGGCGGCATCGAGCATATTCTTTTTAACGGATTGTGGCTGATGGCCTTCGGCGCACCGGTTCTGCGCCGGATCGGAACGCTTCGCTTCGTGCTGTTATGGTGCATATCCGCCGCCGTTTCGGCCTTTGGCCACGCGGCGCTGAACTGGGGCGATGCCACGGTTCTGATCGGGGCGTCCGGTGTCGTTTCGGCGCTGATGGGGGCCGCGTGCCGTTTCGCGTTTCCGTCACGCGGCGGTTACAGCGCCTCTTTCGGTCACCTGATGCCGAGGCAGAGCATTCTGGCGGCGCTTTCAAACAGGACCGTGCTGATCTTCACGCTGATGTGGCTGTTCGGCAATGTGCTGATTGCTGTCGGTGTGCCGTTGTTCGGCGATGTCGGCGGTGAAATCGCCTGGGATGCACATGTTTTCGGCTTTGTGCTCGGCTTCCTGTTCTTCGGCCTGTTCGACCGCCCGATCCGCGAGAGCCTTTCCGATGGTAGTGCGGAACACCCGCTCTAGGGCGATCACGTTCCTTGTCGGCCGTGGCGCAAATTTGCTTGCGCGCGTCCCATCCGGGATTGCATTCAAGCAGGCCTCAGCGCACCATGTTCCATGATTTGCAACCGCGGGGAGGCTTCGTCGCGCTGCGGATTGCTGACAGGAGGAGGAAAGCATGGCAACATTCGTAAAGGATATTCTCGACCGCAAGGGCCGGGATGTCGTGACTGTGGGTCCGGGCGTGAGCATTGGCGAGGCGGCGGGAACGCTGCATGCGCACAAGATCGGTTCCATCGTCGTGACCGATGCCGACGGCGTTGTTCTCGGCATTTTCACGGAACGCGATCTGGTGAAGGTCATTGCAGGCCAGGGTGCTGCCTCCCTCCAGCAATCCGTCTCGGTGGCCATGACCAAGAACGTCATCCGCTGTCATCAGAACTCCACCACCGACGAGTTGATGGAAATCATGACGGGCGGACGTTTCCGCCATATTCCGGTTGAGGAGAACGGCCGTCTTGCCGGCATTATCTCCATCGGTGACGTGGTGAAGGCGCGCATCGGCGAGATCGAGGCAGAGGCCGAGCATATCAAGGCCTATATTGCTGGATGATCTTGCGTCCCGGCCTTAGATAGCTGGAAAAGGTTCAGTCTCAAGCCGGGCCTCACGCATCGTCCTGCGTCACAGGTTGCCATTGAAGAAAATCGGCTATTTTAGCGGATATTTCTGCGTAGAAGTCTTGCCGCTCATAATCAGAGCAGACAATTTCCACCCGGTTGAACTGTGAAATGAATGTGCCGTCGCTTGACCAGTTGCCATCGGCGGCGCCTTTCACAATGGTGATGCTGATCCAAGGCTGACGGTCCGCCGGCCCAAAAGTAACGGCGCCTGTCCGTTTGAGCTCAGGCTGTCCTTCCAGAAACCCGATCAATCGATTCGTGTCGTACAGCGTATTTTCGGCGGCTGGAGGCAGGATTGAGATATACCAATACATGATCTCTCACCTCTCACCACGGCTGGGCGTTGCATTGATCCGTTTCGGGCTTTGGAGACGTTTCTGGAGCGGCGCGTTAGCGCCGGAATGCCTGCTGCATGCGTTCCAGTTCGGGAATGCGGGCGCGCGTTTCCTCGTATCCCCTGTCGATGGCTTCGCTGGCGCGATGGAATTCCGACAGGCCGATATCGTTGATACGGGGGTGCAGCATGAGGTCGGGCGGGTCGCCCGCCAGGCGCGAGCGCGAAATCCGGTCCTGAATGATGTTAAAGGCCTGCACCATGACGCCCGGCAGGCCGGGGCGTGGCGGGCTTTCCAGCGACGGCGCGGCGCCATTGGGCGGCGAAGAGGCGTGTTTGACCACGGCGGAGCGGCCAAACAGATCGTAATTGAGATTGACGGCGACAACGAGCGCCTGCTCATAGGCTCGGCAGACTGAAACCGGCACGGGGTTGACGAGCGCGCCGTCGATCAGGGTGCGGCCGTTGCATTGCACGGGTTCGAAAATGCCCGGCAGCGCATAGGATGAGCGCAGCGCGGTAACGAGGTCGCCCTGATGGATCCAGACCTCGTGGCCGGTACGCAATTCCGTGGCGACGGCGATGAAGGGATGTTCGAGGTTTTCGACGCGCAAGCCTTCCAGATGTTCCTGCATGCGCTTGGTCAGCCGCATGCCGCCGAAAAGACCGCCACCGCCGATCGTCAGATCGAGCAGGCCGGCAATGCGGCGCATTGTCAGTGAACGGGCGAATTCCTCCAGCTCATCGAGCTTGCCGGCCAGATAACAGCCGCCGACCAGTGCGCCGATCGAGGTTCCGGCGATCATGCCGATCTTCACCCCGGCCTCATCGAGCGCCCTCAGGACACCGATATGGGCCCAGCCGCGCGCAGCTCCGCCGCCGAGCGCCAGCGCGATCCGGCGCGTATCAACGATCTCGTTGACGATGTTTTCGGGGTTTCCAGCCGCAAGAGGATTGTGACGATTGCTTCCCCAGCCCAACATGACCGTACACTCCCTGCCAGTTCCTCAGATCCGGCCTGTCCTCCCCGAATCCAGACCTATTGGTAGCAAATTGGTGCAGTCTATGGAAGGTCGCCGTTCAGGTGGCCGAATAGGTGCTCGCCGGATCGAAATGGCGGGTATCGTCGGTGATTTTGGTCACGGCATCGCCATCAGCCAGTTCAACCGTGCGGTAGAAGCAGGAGCGGCGGCCGGTATGGCAGGTCGCATCATGACCGGCGACGGAGACCTTCAGCCACACGGCGTCCTGATCGCAATCGGTGCGGAATTCCTTCACCGTCTGCAGGTTGCCGGAGGTTTCGCCCTTCTTCCAGATCTTGTCGCGCGAACGGCTGTAATAGTGCGCAATGCCGGTTTCCAGCGTCAGCGACAGGGCTTCCGCATTCATATGGGCAACCATCAGCAATTCGCCGTCGCGCGCATCGGTGACCACGGCGGTGACAAGGCCGTGGGCATCAAATTTCGGCGAGAATAGACCTGCGTTTTCGAGCACTTCCTTGTCCGCAGGCGCGGACGGAAACGATGTGGACATTGCTAACCCCGGAGGAAAAGCGGAACCTTAACGGTTCCGCACCATGGTCATGAAGCGCACCTGCTCGGCCGGATCGTTTTTGAACGTGCCGGTGAAGCTGGTGGTGAGGGTTGTGGACCCCTGCTTGTTTACGCCGCGCATGGACATGCACATATGTTCGGCGTCGATCATGACAGCCACGCCGCGCGGCTTCAGCGTTTCCTCGATGGATCTTGCGATCTGCGCGGTCATGTTTTCCTGCGTCTGCAGGCGGCGGCCGAAGATTTCGACGACGCGGGCAATCTTAGACAGGCCAAGCACGCGGCCAGCCGGAAGATAGGCGACATGCGCCTTGCCGACGATCGGCACCATGTGGTGTTCGCAATGGGAGAAGAAGGGGATGTCGCGCACCAGCACCACATCGTCATAACCGCCGACTTCCTCGAAGGTCGTGCCGAGCACGTCCTGAACGTTCAGCTCATAACCGGCGAACAGCTCGCGATAGGCCTTGGCGACGCGCTTGGGCGTATCCAGAAGTCCTTCGCGGGCGGGATTTTCTCCTGCCCAGCGCAGAAGAACGCGTACCGCTTCTTCCGCTTCCGCCTGGCTTGGGCGAGCCTCGGCCACTTCGGGTTTTGCGCCAGCGCCGGGGAAATTCTTCACGATCGCATCCATTCCGTCTCTCCCGATGCGGGTCAAGGCCGCACCTGAACTTTGTTTTTCGTAGCGGGGACTTTGCCCGCCGTTGCTGCTATCTGGTTGTTTTACAGCATTTTGGCAAGGCCAGTGCTGATATTTCGGTATCGGAGCCGTTAATTTCATACCGGCTTGATGTCCAGAAAGCTCGTTAGCATATAATGAGAATGAAGGGCAGGAAAGCTTGACTGCGACAAACACTGTGTTTGAAAAATTTGACCTGTCCCGTTTTTGGGCATTCTTTTACGCGCCGGACACCTGACGATGGACGATATCTATAACAACCGAATTCTGGAATTTGCCGGAAATATTCCGTTGACCGGCGTGCTTGATGATGCCGATGCCAGCGCTGAAAAACACTCGCGGCTGTGCGGCTCAAAACTCAAGGTCTATCTGAAGGTCGAAGGCGGTATCGTCACGGCTTTTTCACACGAAGTCCGCGCCTGTGCGCTGGGGCAGGCGTCGGCCTCCATCATGGCGCATCATATCATTGGCGCCTCCAGCGGTGAAATCCGGCAGGCGCGGGAAGATATGCTCGCCATGCTGAAACAGGGCGGTGAGGGGCCTACGGGCCGTTTTGAGGATATGCGGGTGCTTTCGCCCGTGCGGGATTTCAAGGCCCGCCACGCCTCGACCATGCTGACTTTCGAAGCGGTTGTCGATGCGCTCGACCAGATCGAAGACCGGTCGCCGGCTCTGAACGCTGCGGGTTAGGCGATGTGCGGCGAACCGGATTGCGGACATCAGAAGACGGCGAAGAAGGTCGGGCGATCCCGCAACTGGAGTGGGACTTTTGCCAAGACGCCTGGCCGTCTTTTCGGCGTCGGCTTCATCCGGCTCTATCAGCTGACCCTGTCGGGCTTTGTCGGGAATTCCTGCCGCCATATCCCCACCTGTTCCGAATATGGCTATGAGGCGATCGCGCGCCACGGGCTTTGGCCGGGCGGCTGGATGACGCTGTTTCGTGTTGCGCGCTGCGGGCCGGGTGGCACCAGCGGGCTTGACCCCGTGCCGGAAACGCTCGACGCCAACAGGCACTGGTGGACACCGTGGCGTTATTGGACACTGCACCGATGATCCATGTGGCTTTGCTGCATAGCATCGTGCTAGGCGCCGGCAAGCGGCTTATCATGGCCGATCTGCGTGAAATGGCGCAGGAGCTGGGTTTCGACGAATGCAGGACGCTGGTCGCAACCGGAAATCTGGTCTTTCGTGCACCGGCGGCCCCTGTTCGCGAAATAGAGGACGTGCTGGAGCGCGCCTTTGAAACGCGGTTCGGCAAACATGTGGATATTCTCGTTCGTTCGGCCCCCGACTGGCTGGCCCTGACCGCCACCAACCCGTTTCCGCACGGTAATCCGCCGGATGTCTGCATCCGGGTGATGCGGGAGCCGCTTGGCGAGGATGCCATCGGATTTCTGGAGAAGTATCGCCAAAAGGAAAAGATCGCCATCGTCGGCGGCGACTTGTGGATCGACTTTTGCGGCAAGCCGAGCGAAAGCCGGCTTCTCTCGGTGCTGACCACGAAAAGGCTCGGTATCGGCACGACCCGCAACGCCAATACCGTCAACGGAATTGCCGAAATGCTTCGCTGAGCTGCCGTTCACCTTTGACTGGAACGGGAAAATTCTTTATCAGCCTGCCTGCCCATCTTCAAAAGAGGGCGTTCATTTTATTCCAACACCACCCGCATTCGTTGGCGGGACTGGATCAGGAGAAGTTGACGATGTCACAAACCGTTTCCCTAACATTCCCCGATGGTTCCGTACGCAGCTATCCCGCCGGCACGACCGGCCGCGAGGTCGCCGAATCCATCTCCAAATCGCTTGCGAAGAAGGCTGTCGCCATTGGGCTTGATGGCACTCTGCGCGATTTGTCCGAGGCAATCACCGATGGCAAGATAGAGATCGTCACGCGTGAGGACAGCCGCGCGCTGGAACTCATCCGCCACGATGCCGCCCACGTCATGGCTGAGGCCGTGCAGGAGCTGTGGCCCGGCACGCAGGTGACGATCGGCCCGGTTATCGAGAACGGCTTCTATTACGATTTTGCCAAGAACGAACCTTTTACGCCGGAAGATCTGCCGAAGATCGAAAAGCGCATGAAAGAAATCATTCAGCGCAACAAGCCGTTTACCCGCGAGGTCTGGTCGCGCGAAAAGGCCAAGGAAGTTTTTGCCGCCAAGGGCGAGAATTACAAGGTCGAGCTGGTTGATGCCATTCCCGAAGGTCAGGACCTGAAGATCTATTATCAGGGTGACTGGTTCGATCTTTGCCGTGGTCCGCATATGGCGGCTACGGGGCAGATCGGTACCGCTTTCAAGCTGATGAAGGTGGCCGGCGCCTATTGGCGTGGCGACAGCAACAATGCGATGCTGTCACGTATCTACGGCACCGCCTGGGCGACGCAGGAAGAGCTGGACAATTATCTGCACATTCTGGCCGAAGCCGAAAAGCGCGACCACCGCCGTCTCGGACGCGAAATGGACCTGTTCCATTTCCAGGAAGAAGGTCCGGGCGTCGTATTCTGGCACGGCAAGGGCTGGCGCATGTTCCAGACGCTGACGGCCTATATGCGCCGGCGTCTCGCCAATACCTATCAGGAAGTCAACGCGCCGCAGGTGCTGGACAAGTCGCTGTGGGAAACCTCCGGTCACTGGGGCTGGTATCAGGAAAACATGTTCGCGGTGAAATCCGCCCATGCTTTCACCCATCCCGAAGACGAGGATGCCGACCAGCGCGTCTTTGCCCTGAAGCCGATGAACTGCCCGGGTCACGTCCAGATCTTCAAGCATGGCTTGAAGTCTTACCGCGAAATGCCCGTGCGTCTTGCGGAATTCGGTAACGTCCATCGCTACGAAGCATCGGGTGCTCTGCATGGCCTGATGCGTGTTCGCGGCTTCACGCAGGACGATGCGCACGTCTTCTGCACGGAAGAGCAGATGGCGGCGGAATGCCTGCGCATCAACGACCTGATCCTCTCCGTCTATGAGGATTTCGGCTTCAGCGAGATCGTCGTCAAGCTTTCGACACGCCCGGACAAGCGCGTCGGTTCCGACGATCTGTGGGACCGCGCCGAAAGCGTGATGCTGGAGGTTCTGAAGACCATCGAGGAACAGTCCGGCGGTCGCATCAAGACCGGCATTATGCCGGGCGAGGGCGCGTTCTATGGGCCGAAGTTCGAATATACGCTGAAGGACGCCATCGGCCGTGAATGGCAGTGTGGCACGACGCAGGTGGACTTCAACCTGCCGGAACGTTTCGGCGCCTTCTATATCGACCAGAACTCCGAAAAGACGCAGCCGGTGATGATCCATCGCGCCATCTGCGGCTCGATGGAGCGCTTCCTCGGTATCCTGATCGAGAACTTCGCCGGTCACATGCCGCTGTGGTTTGCGCCGCTTCAGGTCGTGGTCGCCACGATCACGTCGGATGCGGACGATTACGGCCGCGAGGTCGCCGAAGCGCTGCGCGAGGCAGGCATGGCGGTCGAGACCGACTTCCGCAACGAGAAGATCAACTACAAGGTCCGCGAGCATTCGGTGACCAAGGTTCCGGTCATCATTGTCTGCGGACGCAAGGAAGCGGAAGAGCGCACCGTCAACATCCGCCGTCTCGGTTCGCAGAACCAGACACCGATGTCGCTCGAAGACGCGATTACAAGCCTCGTGGACGAGGCGACGCCGCCGGATGTGAAGCGCAAGCTTGCGGCGAAGAAGCAGGTTGCGTGATAAATGACAACGGCCCCTTCGGGGGCCGTTTTTGTTTGCGGGCAAAGTCCTGAAAGCTCTCTTCCGTCATGCTCGGGCCTGTCCCGAGCATCTGCAACGTTTCGATTTAATTGGACGTGATTAGATCCTTGGGACAAGCCCAAGGATGACGGTGAGGACGGTGAAACCTACTCGAAATCGCCGGTCATGTCTTCCGGCGCCTGATCCTTCATCAGCACTTCCACATCGGAGTCCCGGCCGGAGGTGACCTTGAAGTTGCGCTGGTAGACCTTGTCCTTGTTGCGGGCGATGGCGGTATATTCGCCTTCGGCCAGAACCATGGTCGAAAACGCGCTGACGCTTTCGTTGACCACGTCGCCGCCGCCGTTCAGCACCGACCAGGCCGTATCGGCAATGGCTTCGCCGCCCTGTTCGGAGACGAGCTTCAGGGTGATCTGCGCCGCCTGATGTTGCAGGGTCGCTTCGGTCAGCTTGCCGGCTTCCACCTGAATGTCGGCGCGCACCACCGCATTGACGTTGCCGTATTCCGAAACCACATGATAGGTGCCGGCATTGAGGCGGACGACGGTGTTCGGCTTGATGTCGGCCATGACAAGGCCACGCTCACCATCCGGTCGGGCGTCGGACGAATAGACTGAAAACTTGAGCTGGTTGCCGGAGATTTGTTTGTCGGAACCCGCAATCGCATTCAGCACGAAACCGCCGGCATCGAGAATCAGCACCTGTTTCTGGACATTGCCGGAACTTGGAACATTGAGTTTCTTGGTAACGCCAGCGCGGCCGAAGGCGACGTTGACGAAATATTCGCCGGGTACCAGATTGAAATGTGCCGAGCCGCCCTCGGAGCTTGCCAGCATCGGCAATTTGCCATCAGCGCCCGGAATGGGGCTGAAGACGCGCCAGGAGAGACCTTCCTTCACCGCTTCACCTTCGCTGGTAAGCTTCGCTTCCATGGCGATATCACGAGCGGTGCTTGTCGGGGCGTTGGGGGCGGAAGGGGCAGTAAAAGCGTTGAGTTTCGGCATTTTCGGCGTGCCGCCCAGCTGCTTGAAGTCCTTGAAAGCGTCCTGCGAAGAAGCCGCTTGTGATAAAACGCCGATCGCGGCGAACGCTATGGCCAGACGTGCCGCGAATTTGATTGCCGACATTTTCGATACCGATTGACTTCTTGATTTTCCCGGACCACTTCAAAACCAATGCCGTGGCTATTTCAAGGCCCATAATTTCGCGATGACAGCACAATGGAAGATTTTTGATCATGACAAGTGACATCAAGCTCCTCGACTATCTCAATGTTCGCCGTTCCACCCCCGCTTTGCAACTTGGTGAGCCGGGTCCTTCGAAAGCGGAAATCGAGGAAATCCTGCGCCTTGCCGTGCGCGTGCCTGACCATGGCAAGCTGGCGCCCTGGCGTTTCGTCGTTTATCGCGGCGAAGATCGCGTGCGTCTCGGTGAGGCGGCGCTGCGGATTGCGCTCGAGAAGAACCCGGAACTGGACCTTCAGCAGCAGGATGCGGAACGCACCCGCTTCACCCGCGCGCCTGTTGTCATTGCCGTCATCAGTACCGCCAAGCCGCATTTCAAAATTCCGGAATGGGAACAGGTCATGTCCGCTGGCGCGGTGTGCCTCAACGTCATCTTCGCCGCCAATGCCAATGGTTTTGCGGCAAACTGGCTGACGGAATGGCTTGCTTTCGATCCGGCCTTCCTGTCGGAACTGGGTGTTGCTGCGGAAGAGAAGGTTGCCGGATTTATCCATATCGGTTCCACGACATTCCCGCTGGTCGAACGGCCGCGGCCGGAGCTTGCCGATGTGGTGACCTGGGTGGGCAATGGGGTCGGGGAAAACTGATGTTCTACACCACCGACACCAACCAGCACGGCCTGCCGCATGATCCGTTCAAGGCGATCGTCGCGCCCCGGCCGATCGGCTGGATCGGCTCGAAGGGCAGGGACGGTTCTCTCAACCTTTCGCCCTATTCGTTTTTCAATGCGATTTCGGACCGGCCGAAGCTGGTGATGTTTTCCTCCAGCGGACGTAAAGACAGCCTGCGCAATGTCGAAGAGACCGGCGTCTTCACCGCCAACCTCGTCAGCCGTCACCTGATCGACCGGATGAATGCGTCTTCCGCTGCGGTCGACTATGATGTCGACGAATTCCAGCTTGCCGGTCTTACCCCCGTTGACGGGCGCGTGGTGGATGCGCCTTTCGTGGGCGAGGCATTGGCCGTTCTGGAATGCCGCGTGACCCAGATACAGCAACTCATGGACATCGACGGCAAGCCGGCGGACTCATGGATGGTGATCGGGCAGGTCATGGCGATCCATATCGACGAGGCGATCATTCGCGAAGGGCGCATCGATATGGGGCTTGCACGTCCCGTCGCGCGTATGGGCTATATGGATTACTGCGACGGCGGCAGCGATGTCTTCCAGTTGCAGCGTCCTTCTACTGCGCCGTAAATATAGTTCTTCGCCGGCAACGGTTAAATTTTATGGTGAACCAAACGTAAACCATTTGCGCCTAGAGTTTTATACATGGTGGCGGCAATGATGCCGTCATCCATTGTTGCGAATGTGTTTCGAGGCTCAGGTGATCGTACAGGCATTTCTTCGCTGGTCTGAAAAGGCTGGATCGACCGAGCGGGCGAAGGCTGCCAATGCTCTCGGTCGTGCCTATCTGCATTCCGACATGGTGCGGGAAAACCGCGATGCCGCCTATATGGCGATGACCTATCTTCTTGACGATCCTTCGCCGCGTGTGCGGCTGGCACTCGCCGAGGCGCTGGCGGATGCCGCTGATGCTCCGCGTGCCATTCTCGTTTCGCTTGCCGAAGACCAGCCGGAAATCGCCTGCACCGTGATCGCCCGTTCGCCGGTTCTCTGCGAAGCCGATCTGGTTGATCTTGCCGGGCGCGGTGAAAGCCTCACCCGTGCCCTCATCGCCGCAAGGCCGGGCCTGCCGCGCGGTGTCTGCGCAGCACTTGCCGAAGTTGGCGATTTGCCGGAAACGATCATCCTCCTTGAGAACGATGATGCCTTCATCACGCCGTTTTCGTTGCGGCGCATTGCCGAACGTCACGGCTGCAACGCCGATATCCGCGATCTCTTGCTTTGCCGCGAGGTGCTGCCCGCCGATGCCCGTCATCTCCTGATGGCGCGTGTCAGCGAGGCCCTGGCGGGTTCGGCGCTGGTTCATGCGCTGATTGCGCGCAACCGCGCTGACAGTATTTTTCGTGAAGCGGAAGATTCCGCCACTATCCTCATCGCCGCCAACGTTTCTGCGCCTGAATTGCCGGCGCTGGTGGAGCATCTGCGGCAAAGGCTGGAACTGACACCGGCGCTCCTCATTCATGCCGTCTGTTCGGGCCGGCTGGAATTTTTCACGGCGGCGATGGTCAATCTCTCAGGGCTCGACGACCGCAAGGTGCGCGCCATTCTGGCGACCGGACGACCGCATGCGCTGAAAGCGCTGTTCCAGTCCGTCGGTCTTCTGGGTGATGTCGTTGACGTCTTCATGGAGGCGACGCTGATGTGGCGCCGCGCTGCCCGCTCGCATCTGTCGCAGGCCTCAGCCTCCGTCTCGGCCGAACTGCTGGCGCATTTCCGTAATGTTGACGGTTCCGAGACGCTGTTCGAGCTGCTGCACGCCGTGCGCAAGCTGACCATTGCCGAGGAACGGCAGAAGGCGCGGCATTATGCGCAGGCGCTGACGGTCGAGGCGGCCTGAGGTCTACTTCTCGAAGCGCTTGGCGATCCAGGAATAGCTGTTTTCGACCATTCTGACCGGCGTTCCGAGCAGGTGCTTCACACCCTCTGTGGAAGGCAGGATACGGCTGACGCGGCTGATCGCCTGTCGGGTCAGGCTCTCTTCTTCCTTTTGTGTCACCTGTTCGCTTGCCTGCGGCGTCGTATCAGTCGGTGCGGCAGCGGGTGGCGTAGCGGGCGCATTGCCTGCCGTTTGCGGTGTCTGCTCGCCCGGCGTCTGGCACACAGCTACCACGACCGGGTAGGAGGCATTGGCATACCGTTCCAGCTCTTTTTCCGACACGGCATCGCACAGTTCGATACTCGTCCAGCGCTGCTGCGATGTGGCGAGGTAATGGCAATCGGTGGCGGTGTCGTCACAGCCTAGAAAGGTCATGAGAACGAGGGCTGTTTTCATGGTGTGTTGCCTCTGTCGGGAATTATGCTCTAGAAACTCATCTAATCGGATTGCAGTGACATTACGACGAAATACGCATTTTTTGAAAGAAAGCAGGCATCGCATTGGCCCCCGAAATCAAGCTTGAAACACCCCGCCAGGAAGCCGTTCTGCGTCTCATCGATCTGTCGAACGCCTATATGGCATCGCTTTATCCCGCCGAGAGCAATCATCTGGTCGATATCGGCCAGCTGGAAAAGGACAATGTCTCCTTCTTCGTGGCACGGCATGACGGCAGCGTCGTCGGCTGTGGCGCGCTGGTGGAGGCAGGTGACGGCACGGCGGAAATCAAGCGCATGTTCGTTGATCCCGAGGCGAGGGGATTACGGATCGGCAAGCTGATCATGGATACGCTTGTCGCGCGCGGCGTTGAGCTTGGGCTTGCCGCTATCCGGCTTGAAACCGGCATCAGCCAGCCGGAAGCGATCGGCCTTTACCGCAAGGCGGGGTTTGTCGAGATCGAGGCTTTCGCGCCCTACAGGCCCGATCCGCTCAGCCTGTTCATGGAGAAGGCGCTTTAGGGCAGGCGGGAGTTTGCTGGCAAGCCTTGCCGCACACTCCACGTCATCCTCGGCCTTGTGCCGAGGATCCAGCCACGTATCCCAAAATCAATCGGTTGCAGATACCAGGGACAGGCCCGAGCATGACGAAGGCGAGGTTTCAGACCGTATCGCCAACCCAAGCCGCATTAAAGCGAGCCTGATCCGCAGGCTTCAATAATCAAAACGCGGCTTTTCGAAACGCGGTCGTTTCGTTGTCATCGTCGTCGTCCGCGACGACATCAATGAGCGGGTCTTTGGAAGGCGAGGGCGGAACGTCGACGCTGGCGCCCGTGGAGATTTCCACTTCGCGCACCCATTCGCGCCAGATTGCGACCAGAAGCGCCATCAGCACCGGGCCGATGAAGAGGCCCAGGAAACCCATGGTCTTGACGCCGCCGACGAGGCCGAAAAAGGTCGGCAGGAAGGGCAGCTTGATCGGGCCGCCTACGAGTTTCGGACGGATGGTCTTGTCGACGATGAAAAGTTCGACCGAGCCCCAGATGAACAGCGCCAGCCCGTAAGCCGGGGAGCCGCTGGCGACCAGATAGATCGAGACGAGGGTAAAGGAAAGCGGTGCGCCGCCGGGAATGAGCGCCATGACGCCGGTGAGCACACCCAGCGTGACGGGCGAGGGGACGCCGGCAATCCAGTAGGCGATGCCGAGGATGATGCCTTCGCCGATGGCGATCAGCGTCATGCCTGTCACGGTGGAGCTGATGGTGGCGGGCACAACGCGGGAGATGCGCTCCCAGCGCGTCGGCAGGATGCGTTCGCCCACAAGGTCGACCTGGCGGGTGAAGGCGGCACCGTTGCGATAAACGAAGAACAGCGCGATCAGCATGAACAGCAGGGTCAGCACCAGGTGGAACGCGCCATTGCCGGCGGCGAGGATCGCCCGGTAGATGTTGCCGATATTGGCGCCGCTGACGAGCTGAATGACTTCGCCGATGGCACCCGGCGTACCGATATATTTTACCCATTGCTCGCCAAGCCAGGCACCGACGCCGGGAAGCGCCGCGATCCAGTCCGGTACGGGCGCGCCGGTTTTGTTGACATGCACGGCCCAGCCGAACCATTCGCGGATTTCGCTCGCCGTATAGGAGGCGGCAATGAAGATCGGCACGACGAGGAAGGCGATGATGAGGATGATGGCGATGGTGGCGCCGAGCGTGGTGTTGCCGCCCACCTGCCGCAGCAGCCGCGTATAGACCGGCCAGCTGGCGAAACCGATGACGAGGGCCGCGAGAACCGGAACCAGAAAGCCGTGGAAGAAATAGATGCCTGCCAGTGCAACGAGAACGAGCAGCCAGCGCGCAGCCGATATGGGCGGGATCAGGGCGATCCGCGTCGGGCTGGCGGGGCCGAGCCATCTCGGTTCGCCATTGGGCTTACGGCTGTCAATATTACTCACGGCAGGCTCTTTCTCGCATTCTCCCCGAAGGGTGCATTCACTCTGTCACACCGATACATATAAGTGCAATATAACCGGATCACATTACCGTTGTGTGTTTATTGCTTAGCCTATTGAACGATTTTGGTAAAAATAGAACATCGGTCTTGGCGCGCGCATTGAAATATGACAATTGAACTCCGTTTTTATTGCGGCGTAAGGTTGCCGCGTCCGATCTCCAGGTCATGCCATGCTGCGCCGTTTCTTCGCCTATTACCGTCCCTATCGCGGTCTGTTCATTCTCGATTTTTCCTGCGCGGTTCTGTCGGGCGTGCTCGAACTCGGCTTCCCGATGGCGGTAAAGGCCTTTGTCGACGTGCTGCTGCCGGGCGGTGAGTGGGGCATCATCCTTGCCGCCTCCGTCGGGCTGCTCGTCATCTATGTGCTGAATACCGGGTTGATGGCGACCGTCACCTACTGGGGACATATGCTCGGCATCAATATCGAGACGGACATGCGGCGTCTGGCCTTCGACCATCTGCAGAAGCTCTCCTTCCGCTATTTCGACAACCAGAAGACCGGCCATCTGGTCGGGCGGCTGACGAAGGATCTGGAAGAGATCGGCGAGGTGGCCCATCACGGCCCCGAGGATCTGTTCATCGCCATCATGACCTTCATCGGCGCTTTCCTGCTGATGCTGTCCGTCAATGTGCCGCTGGCACTTGTCACCGCCGCCGTCGTGCCTGTCACCGCCTGGGTGACGAGCCGTTACGGCGGCCGCATGACGCAGAACTTTCGCGCGCTCTACGGTCGTGTCGGTGACTTTAATGCTCGTATCGAGGAAAATGTCGGCGGCATGCGGGTGGTGCAGGCCTTCGCCAACGAGGACCATGAGCGGGCGCTGTTCGAGAAGGACAACCAGAAATACCGCCGCACGAAGCTGGATGCCTACAAGATCATGGCGGCCAGCACTTCGCTCAGCTACATGAGCATGCGGCTGACGCAGATGATCGTGATGATCTGCGGTGCCTGGTTCGTGCTGCATGGCGGCCTGACGGAGGGCGGCTTCGTCGGCTTCCTGCTTCTGGTTGGCGTGTTTTTCCGTCCGGTGGAAAAGATCAATTCGGTCATCGAGACCTATCCGAAGGGCATTGCCGGTTTCCGCCGCTTCACCGAGCTTCTGGATACCGCGCCTGACATCGTCGATGCTCCCGATGCGGTGGAAGCGCCCTTGCTTCGCGGCGATATCGAATATCGCCATGTCGGTTTCGGTTATGCCGAGGGCAAACGGGTTCTCGAGAATATCGACCTGAAGATCAGCGCTGGCGAGACGGTGGCCTTTGTCGGGCCTTCGGGGGCGGGCAAGACGACGCTCTGCTCGCTGCTGCCGCGTTTTTACGACGTCACCAGCGGTGCAATCACCATTGACGGCATCGATATCAGAAAAATGAAGCTCGCTTCGCTGCGCAACCAGATCGGCATCGTGCAGCAGGATGTTTTCCTGTTCGGCGGCACGATCCGCGAGAATATCGAATATGGCCGGCTTGGCGCGTCGGATGCGGAGATCATGGATGCGGCGCGGCGTGCGCGGCTGGATGGCGTCATCGAGGCTATGCCGCTCGGGCTCGATACTGTCATCGGCGAGCGCGGCGTCAAGCTCTCCGGCGGCCAGAAACAGCGCCTTGCCATTGCCCGCATGTTCCTCAAGAACCCGCCGATCCTCATTCTCGATGAGGCGACCTCGGCGCTGGACACGGAAACCGAAAGGGCCATCCAACAATCGCTGACGGAGCTTGCCAGGGGCCGTACCACGCTCGTCATCGCCCACCGGCTGGCGACGATCCGCGATGCTTCCCGCATCGTCGTGGTGGACCAGACCGGCATTGCCGAAACCGGCGCCCATGCCGAGCTTTTGGCCGCCAAGGGCCATTACAGCCGCCTGCACGAAGCGCAGTTCAGCGGGCATCTTCCGGGTCTGAGCTAAACAGCGGCGCGTTTTGCGCCGTCGCTTTAAAGCCAGTTCTCCGTTGCCCTTTCCTCTTTGATGCCGGTGTTCGGCTCGGGTTTGCCGGGATGGCTGGTGACGAGATAACCCATGGCGACCGCAGCGGCGACGATGAACAGCAGAACGATGCCGCTGATCGTCATCAACCAGTCGCGTGGCCTTCGCTGCGCCATGATATATTTCGGCCATCGGCTCGGCTGGTTCGCCACGCTGAATTTATTGCCGTGTCGCATGAACTTCCCCGGATTATCGTTGCTTCGTGAAAGATAAACGCAGGCATGCGCACGGCTGTTCCGCAATGATGGGGCAGGGGCGATGACAAGGCCGTGAGGGGGCGGTTGATTGGCTGCGGGGTCCCGTTGCCTACTGGTCCGGGTGCGGCAGTCTCTGCCTTGTCCGCTGTCCGCCTCTTTCAGCTTCCGTCATTCCGGCCTTGAGCCGGAATCCAGCCGGCGCGCGTCCGCGTGGCGGAGAGGGCTCTTTTCAACTCAAAGACTTGGGCTGGCTGGATTCCGGCTCAAGGCCGGAATGACGAGGTAGGGGGCTCACGCCACCAAATCATGACGTGTTGTGCCGGTGGTTGCATTCAAACCGAACGCTCTCCTGCGGCATCTGGTACCGCCATCCAGCCATGAGACTCCGCTTGCCAGTCCGCATCCTTTATGCGAATGATTTGCAATTGCATCAACTCGACCTCCCATGCTGAAAGTTTAGAGAATGGACAAGCCTGTCTTTGGATGGCGGCGGAATGGCGACGATCTCTCGCTGTCCGACGTTCACAGCTCGATCAAGATAAGCCCGAATGCCGGCACGTTTCGCCGGGCGATGGCGTTTTTCGGACCCGGATATCTCGTCGCGGTCGGTTATATGGATCCCGGCAACTGGGCGACATCGCTCGCCGGCGGCTCCAAGTTTGGGTACACGCTGCTGACGGTCGCGCTGATATCGAACATCATGGCCGTCGTTCTACAGGCGCTCTGTGCCCGTCTGGCGATTGCTTCCGGCCGCGATCTGGCGCAGGCCTGCCGTGATGCCTATCCGAAGCCCGTGGCGATGGTGCTCTGGCTGCTGGCCGAAATTGCAATCATCGCGACCGATATCGCCGAGGTCATCGGCACGGCGATCGGCCTCAACCTTATTTTTGGCATTCCGCTCGAACTCGGCGTCCTCATCACCGCGCTCGATGTGTTCCTGATCCTTTATCTGCAAAGGCTCGGCTTCCGCTGGGTGGAAGCGCTTGTTATCACGCTGCTCGGTGTCATCGCGGTGTGTTTTGCCATTCAACTGGCGCTGGCCGACCCTGATTGGAACCAGGTGATCCGCGGTTTTGCGCCGACGACGGAGATCGTCACCAATCCTGAAATGCTCTATCTGGCGCTCGGCATTCTGGGTGCGACGGTGATGCCGCATAATCTCTATCTGCATTCCGGCATCGTGCAGACGCGCGCCATCGGCGAGACGATTGCCGAAAAACGCGAGGCGCTCAAATTTGCGACGCTCGATTCGACCATCGCCCTGACGTTTGCTTTGGTCATCAACGCCGCGATTCTCATTCTCGCAGCGGCGACCTTCAACAAAACGGGTCAGACGAATGTTGCCGAACTGGGCGAAGCGCATAGCCTGCTCGCGCCGCTGCTCGGCCTTGCGATTGCGCCGACGCTGTTCGGGGTGGCGCTTTTGTGTTGCGGCATCAACTCCACCGTTACGGCAACGCTTGCGGGCCAGATCGTGATGGAGGGTTTCCTGAAGATGCGGCTTGCTCCCTGGCTGCGCCGCCTCATCACCCGCGGCATCGCCATCATCCCGGCGGCGGGCGTCACCATCGCCTTCGGCGACAGTGGTACGGCTCAACTGCTGATCCTGACGCAGGTGGTCTTAAGCCTGCAACTGTCCTTCGCCGTCTTCCCGCTTGTCATGTTCACCGCCGACCGCGCCAAGATGGGCGAACTGTGCGCTCCGCGATGGCTCTCGGCGTTTGCATGGTTTATCGCGGTGGTGATTGCGGCTCTGAATGTGAAGCTGCTGTTTGATTTTGTGGGGTGAGGGAAGGAGTCAGGCCGCGCTTCTATGGAGCGCGGCCGCCGTACCCACTACTCTGCCGGTGGAGGTGGGGATTCCGGCTGTTCTCCGATGGAGGGCAGGTTAAAATCTTTACGCGCCAGAACGCATAAACGATCCAAATGCGACATTATCGCATTCCCGGCACTAACGTGGCTGTTGGGATCATCTGACCACCGATACAACTGATCATCTCTAAGAGAAAGAACAGCAAAGTCATTTGGGCAATCTTGATATACGCGCCAGTTTTTAGCAACTAGCGTGAGTGAAGCCATTACGAGATTACCACTCAATTTCAACTTCGTGTTCCAAACGTGAACCGCAGTTTTTCGACCCGATAAATCGATTACGAAATCGGGTTGGAATGCCACGCGAAAAAGTCCACTGGGGCTGGTAAATATAAATGGATCGCAAAACGTTATCGCACCGGGATTTTCCTTAATCCATGCGCTGAATTTTTCGATACCTCGCGTTGCCGATTCCCGTTCAGGTTTTTGTACGATGGCAGAAACTGAACCTAACACCTGCTCAACGGAACCAGTTCCTCTGGCAAGTTGTTGAATGCCATTCCTCAAGCTTTTATGGAAATCATAGCCACCTTTTTTCGATGGGCGATGTCGATCGCGAACTGCCGTTTTTTGTGGTCGATCATTAAGGCAGATCATCCGCAAAAAAGCAGAAAACCCAAACGTCGGTATAGATGCCATTTAGACACTCCTGGAAACAAAGGGTGCCAAGCTACTCGACTTTGATACTTAGATTCCTATAATTCGGTTTGCACGGTATAGGGATTAAGTCTCTTTGCCCCGCGTTGCATTGGCTTTCGCGGCGTGTCGTGGCTAAGTTGGCGCTTAGTCGCGACACTGCGGAACACTAGCGTTCCTTCCGCACGCCTTTGAAAGGCGTCCCGTCTTTTTTCCCGTCCATGAACTTTCCATCCGGACCGCGTTTGGTCCAAGTTTCAGTTTGGGGGTTATATACCTGCGATCGGTCTTTCACTGCGCCGATGCGGCGTCCGTCGCCTTTTGGGGGATTTGTTGCCATTTCAGTCTCTTTTACGTTTATCGAGTGCGCACAATGCGAATCACTCAATAAATAAATACTGAGACTTTCCATTAAAGTAAATGGACATATTTATAGCTGTGGAAATATACCGGACTTATAGTCTGCGACATGGACAGTGTCAAGCTGTATTGACCACGAATATCTTGTTGATCGTTATCTTTATATATTGACTCAAAGAAAAAAATGGGCCGTTAAAATTTAACGGCCCATTTTCTACGCAATTATTTTTAATTGTTTGACTATTATCAAGAGCAACCGCTCGTCGCACCGCAAGTATCGCACTTCTCGCAAGTGCCATTGCGCACCATCGTGAAGTTCTGGCATTCCGAGCACATGTTGCCGGTATAGCCTTGCGCGATCGAGCGCATGCGGCGTTCGTTTTCCTTCTTCTTGGCTTCCGCCTTGGCCGATGCCGCGTCGGCGGCGGCCTTGTCGGAGAAGAGGGCGGTGGCGGTCTGCTTGGCTTCCTGCACCACGTCGTCGATTACCTCTTCGGCAATCTCTTCCGCCAGTTCCTTGGCGCGCTCTTCATAATCGCGCTTGAAGGAGACGATTTCCGAGGTGGAGATGGCGACTGTCGGTTCCAGCTTGCGGGCGGCTGAGCCTGCAAAGGAGGTGACGTTGGCCGAGGCGCGGGCGGGGGCTGCCGTTGCCGAACCCTTGGGTTCGGAAGCGGAGCGTTCGCCTTCATTGCTGGAAACCAGCGTCGGCTTGTAACCGCGTGTCCAGCCGGTGGAGAGCAGGTTGGTCTTGCCTTCCTGGATACCCTTGCCGAGTGCCGTATTGGAGAAATCCGACGTATCGACATGGGCGAGATCGTGGCGGCCGAGATAGGACACGGCGAGTTCACGGAACACGTAGTCAAGGATCGACGTGGCGTTCTTGATCGCGTCGT
Organism: Agrobacterium arsenijevicii; assembly: GCA_000949895.1. Classification (GTDB taxonomy): domain Bacteria; phylum Pseudomonadota; class Alphaproteobacteria; order Rhizobiales; family Rhizobiaceae; genus Agrobacterium; species Agrobacterium arsenijevicii. The sequence continues at coordinate 502,956 of JWIT01000004.1, forward strand.
TGCCCTGCACCATGCCGGCCGGTTCGAACTTGGTGAAGGTGAAGGCCTCCACATATTCTTCCAGCGGCACGCCATATTGCAGGCCGAGCGAAATCGCGATGGCGAAGTTGTTCATCATCGCACGGAAAGCGGCACCTTCCTTGTGCATGTCGATGAAGATTTCGCCGATGCGGCCGTCACCGAATTCGCCGGTGCGCAGATAGACCTTGTGACCGCCGACCGTTGCCTTCTGGGTGTAACCCTGACGGCGGTTCGGCAGCTTTTCACGCTCGCGGGAAACCCGCTCGATGACGCGTTCGACGATCTTTTCGGTGATCGTCACGGCCTGCTGAGCGAGCGGCTGCTGGATCAGTTCTTCGACCAGATCCTCTTCATCCTCGTCTTCCACCAGCGAAGCGTTGAGCGGCTGGGAAAGCTTGGAACCATCGCGGTAAAGGGCGTTGGCCTTCAGCGCCAGCTTCCAGGACAGCATGTAGGCTGCGCCGCAATCTTCAACCGTCGCATCGTTCGGCATGTTGATCGTCTTGGAGATCGCGCCCGAGATGAACGGCTGTGCCGCCGCCATCATGCGGATGTGGGATTCGACCGAGAGATAACGCTTGCCGATCTTGCCGCAGGGATTGGCGCAATCGAATACCGGCAGGTGCTCGTTCTTGAGGAACGGTGCTCCTTCCAGCGTCATCGCACCGCAGACATGAACGTTTGCCGCTTCGATGTCTTTCTTCGCAAAACCGAGATGGTCGAGAAGGTTGAAGCTGATGTCGGAAAGCTGCTCGTCGGAAACCTTCAGGGTGCCCTTGAGGAAGTCGGCGCCGAGCGTCCACTGGTTGAAGACGAACTTGATGTCGAAGGCGCTTTTCAGCGCGGCGTTGACAGCTTCGATCTTCTCATCGGTGAAGCCCTTGGCCTTCAGCGAGGAGGGGTTGATGGCAGGCGCCTGGTTGAGATTGCCGTGGCCAACCGCATAGGCTTCGATCTCGGCGATCTGGCTTTCGGAATAACCGAGCGAACGCAGCGCATCCGGAACGGCGCGGTTGATGATCTTGAAGTAACCGCCGCCGGCGAGCTTCTTGAACTTCACCAGCGCGAAGTCGGGCTCGATGCCGGTCGTGTCGCAATCCATGACGAGGCCGATCGTGCCTGTCGGCGCGATAACGGTGGTCTGGGCGTTGCGGTAGCCGTGCTTTTCGCCAAGCTCCAGCGCCTTGTCCCAGGCGGCGGTGGCGTGGGCGATAAGGTCCTGATCCGTGCAATCGGAATGGATGAGGGCAACCGGGTTCACCGACAGGCCTTCATAACCATAGGAAAGGCCATGGGCGGCGCGGCGGTGGTTGCGGATGACCCGCAGCATGTTGTCGCGGTTCGGCGCAAAGCCCGGGAAGGGGCCAAGCTCGCCGGCCATTTCAGCCGAGGTGGCGTAGGAAACGCCGGTCATGATCGCGGTCAGCGCACCGGCAATGGCGCGGCCTTCGTCGCTGTCATAAGGAATGCCAGACGACATCAAGAGGCCGCCGATATTGGCGTAACCGAGGCCAAGCGTGCGGTATTCGTAGGAGCGTTCGGCAATCTGGCGCGAGGGGAACTGCGCCATCATGACGGATACTTCGAGAACGACGGTCCACAGGCGAACCGCATGTTCGTAATCGGCGATGTCGATGCGCTTCGTTGCCTGATCCTTGAACTGAAGCAGGTTCAGCGAGGCAAGGTTGCAGGCCGTGTCATCAAGGAACATGTATTCCGAGCACGGGTTCGAAGCACGGATGGAGCCTGCTGCCGGCGAGGTGTGCCAGTCGTTCATGGTCGTGTTGAAGTGCAGGCCGGGGTCGGCGGACGCCCAGGCGGCGTGGGAAATCTTTTCCCAGAGGTCGCGGGCCTTCAGCGTCTTCATGACCTTGCCGTCCTTGCGGGCGGTCAGGTTCCAGTCGCCGTCATTTTCGACAGCGCGCAGGAAGTCGTCCTTCAGCGAGACGGAGTTGTTGGAGTTCTGGCCTGAAACCGTGAGGTAGGCTTCGGAATCCCAATCCGTGTCGTAGGTCTTGAACTGGATGTCCTTGTAACCCTGTTCGGCGAACTGGATGACGCGCTTGACGTAGTTTTCCGGCACCATGTCCTTCTTGGCAGCGCGGATTTCGCGCTTCAGGGCAGGGTTCTTGGCCGGGTCGAAGCAATCGCCATTGTCAGCCTCGCAATTGACGCAAGCCTTCATGATTGCCTTGAGATGCTTGGCGACGATCTTGGAGCCGGTGACGAGCGCGGCCACCTTCTGCTCCTCGTTCACCTTCCAGTCGATATAGGCTTCGATATCGGGATGGTCGGCATCAACGACGACCATCTTGGCCGCACGACGGGTGGTGCCGCCGGACTTGATGGCGCCAGCTGCGCGGTCACCGATCTTGAGGAAGCTCATCAGGCCGGAGGACTTGCCGCCGCCGGAAAGCTTTTCGCCTTCGCCGCGCAGATAGGAGAAGTTGGAGCCGGTGCCGGAGCCGTATTTGAACAGGCGTGCTTCACGCACCCACAGGTCCATGATGCCGCCTTCATTAACCAGATCGTCTTCGACGGACTGGATGAAGCAGGCATGCGGCTGCGGATGCTCGTAAGCGGATTTGGACTTGGTCAGCTTGCCGGTGAAGGGGTCGACATAGAAGTGGCCCTGGCCGGGGCCGTCAATGCCGTATGCCCAATGCAGGCCGGTGTTGAACCATTGCGGGCTGTTGGGGGCAACGCGCTGGGTGGCGAGCATATAGGCAAGCTCGTCGCGGAAGGCGAGGGCATCTTCCTCGGTGGAGAAATATTTGCCCTTCCAGCCCCAGTAGGCCCAGGTGCCGGCCAGACGGTCGAAAACCTGGCGTGCATCGATCTCGGAGCCGTAACGCTCGGCTTCCGGCAGCTCTTTCAGGGCCTTCTCATCGGCAACCGAACGCCAGAGGAAGGAAGGAACGTCGTTTTCCTCAACTCGTCTCAGCACCTTCGGCACGCCGGCCTTGCGGAAATATTTCTGCGCCAGAACGTCGGTGGCAACCTGGCTGAACTGCGTGGGAACGTCGATATCCGCCAGACGAAACACGATGGATCCATCCGGGTTCTTGATTTCACTGACGGCCTTGCGGAAGTCGATTTCCGCATAAGGCGATTGGCCGGGCTTCGTGAAGCGGCGTTCAATGCGCATGGTTTCCTGTCCTCGTCCATTGGGCGCCCGGTGAAGGGCGCAAAAATCCGGTCCAGCCGTGCGGACTATGCGCGCAGCCGGTTGTTGCCGTTCTGTAAGGGATGTTCATCCTTGGATGTGATCCCTGTATCTCGTGGCTTATTCGGCTGCAAGCATAGTGTGGAATACTAAATATAGTATCAACAGCTTCCTGCCGCCAGTCCCCGCGTCATGTTTTTGGCGGTATCCGCAAGGCACGCAAAATCCACCGGCGAACCGCCCCCTGATGGTCGGGACGCCCCTTCTAGACTTGCGAACTGAGATTGAAAGGAACCGGCCTCGTTACTTTCCGGTCCGTTGCCGCCGCAACATAACTGTCACTTTCCTCCCGCGGCATAGATTCGTCAAGACATAGATTGAAACCGTTTTTTAACCACAAGATATTGTGTGCAGTGCCTGTGGAAAACGGGGATAGCAAAAGCGTTCAAAAAAATCAGTGACTTGGCGCGGAACTTTGAAGCTTGTGCGAGGCTGGTTTCCGCAGCGGAAAGCAAAAACCCAGCATTTCCGGGGTGAGGCATAAAGGCGACACTGCGGTTTTTCCGTATTTTTTTGCCGTTGTCAAAAAAGCGATTCCACACAAAAAAGCCGCCCCGAAGGGACGGCTTTTCAGGCCTGTTTTTTGGCGGCGGCGAGCAATCAGCCGCGCGATCCCTTGGCGATCGGCTCCTGATAGGTGAAGCCCATGTCCCACGGAAAATAGATCCAGGTGTCCTGGCTGACCTCGGTGACGAAGGTGTCAATGGTCGGAACGCCCTTCGGCTTGGCGTAAACGCAGGCGAAATGCGCCTTCGGCAACATTTCGCGCACTTCCAGCGCCGTCTTGCCGGTATCGGTCAGATCGTCGACGACCAGCACGCCTTCGCCGCTATCGGCCATCAGCTCCGGCGCCACGCCCTTCAGGAGAACGGTGTCGCCCTGGTTGACGTAATCGTGGCGGGTGGCGATGCAGACCGTATCGATCATGCGGATGTTCAGTTCGCGGGAAATAATCGCCGCCGGCACGAGGCCGCCGCGGGTGATACAGACGATCGCCCGGAATTCTTTGTCGAGACCGGCAAGACGCCACGCAAGTGCGCGGGCGTCGCGGTGGAACTGATCCCAGGATACGGGAAAGGCTTTATCGGGAAGGGACATGTCGTCTACCATCTGGTCAAAATTGTCGATGGCTTTGGCTAATAGCCGCAAGACCTGCAAAAAGGCAAGCTTTCCGCGCAGGATCTTGCGGTTTCATCCACCTTTGCAGGTCTTTAGCGCGACAGCAGCGTCATTGCCGTCATGGAATCGAGCAACGTGCGCGTCACGCCGCCGAACAGCAGTTCCCACCAGCGGGAATGGCCATAGGCCCCCATGACCAGAAGGTCGATGCTATGGTCGGACAGCCGGTTTTCGATTGCCGCCTGCGGTGAAACGCCGGCGATCTTTTCCTGCGAGGTGACCGTTACGTTGACGCCATGGCGGGCAAGCGTTGCGGCCAGTTCGGCGCCGGCAAGGCCGGAGGATTGCGTTTCGCTCTCGGCCTGATCGAAGGAGAAGATTTCGACGCTGTCGGCCGCAATCAGGAAGGGCAGGGCGTCGAAAGTGGCGCGTGTCGCCTCGCGAGAGCCGTTCCAGGCGATCAGCACGCGCTTGATCGGTTTGGCAACCGTCAGCACATGCGGAACGAGGAGAACGGGGCGGCCGCTTTCATAGAGAAAACCGTCGATATCCGAGCGGCTGTCGGACAGTGCGGAGGAATTGCTCTGGCGGGCGACAATGAGATCGGTGCAGCGCGCGCTGTCGATCGCCGATGACGAGGCGTAACCCACCGAGGTTACGAAGCTGCGCCACTCATGCGAGATGCCGTTGGCAGACAGCGTGTGTTCGAAAAGGTTTCCAACATCAGTGGTTTCCTTGTGCGCCACATCCTGAAGCACCTGGACGGTGGCGGGGTCGGGAATTTCCATCGGCGCGACGAGCGGAACGGCGGCCAGCGTTTCCATATGCAGGCCAATGACATGCGAGGAAAACTGGTCGGCAAGGCTTACCACGAAATCGCCGAGCTTTTGCGTGTTCGCCACATTGTCGATCACTGCCAGTATCGTTTTGTAACCCATTTTTCGCTCCTCAGTGACACGTCGTTTCTGTGGGGAGGGTGGCTCCCTTTGCCGGGGGGCCACCTTGATCTTGGTCAACCCGTTTCCACCTCAGGCGGTTGCATCGCCTTTGCTGGCCGCCAGTCTTTTTTCATGGCCGATGGTCTCGATCATCGCCGCCACCGCATCCGCCGCCGCTTTCAGGACGGTGGCGTCACGAGCACGCACGACGATCTCAGTTGAAAAACGCTGCCCGTCATATTTCGGGTAGGAACCGATGCTGGTTTCGGGGTGCGCCTTCTGGATGGCGGTCAGCGGCGTGCCGATGTCGCCTTCGCCATAGGGCGAGCGCACCGCCTGCGACATGACCTTCGCGCCGGTGCGCAGCGTCGGCATGACATTGTCGAGCATGGCCTGAAACACCTGCGGAACGCCGGCCATGACATAGACATTGCCGATAACGAAGCCGGGGGCGACCGAGACGGGATTGACGATGTGCGTGGCGCCTCTTGGCATGCGGGCCATGCGCTTGCGGGCTTCGGTGAATTCCATCTCACGGACGCGGTACATGTCGCCCAATATGCGCAACGCCTCGGCATCGTGTTCGCAGGGCAGGCCGAATGCCACGGAGATAGCATCCGCGGTGATATCGTCATGGGTCGGGCCGATGCCGCCGGAGGTAAACACATAATCATAACGGGCGCGCAGCGCGTTCAGTGCCTCGACGATCGCATCCTCTTCATCGGCAACGATGCGTACTTCCTTCAGGTCTATTCCGGACATGGTGAGCACATCCGCGAGATGCCCGATATTCTTGTCCTTGGTGCGCCCCGACAGCAATTCGTCGCCGATGGCGAGCATGGCGGCGGTAACGATGGAGGCGGTGGGGGAGGGATTGGACATGGGGGTACTCGTCAGCTGTTTTGTCCGACGTTAGTCCCCCGCCCGGTGAATGCAAAGCGGTTTTGGAAAAATGTCTTTTTGTAAACAGTTGACGCTCCGGCTTTTCGTTCACTGATTGCGAACAGTGCGTATGCGGATAGGCCGCTGGCGTGGGGCCGGCCTCTCGGTTACCTTCCCATCACACACATTTGACGGGTCAACGCCGATGATCATCGAGTTTTTGAAGAAGCTTCTAGCCGGCACGCCGGAAACAGTTCCAACAAAGGAAACAAAGAGAATGACGAAAGTTTTGGTACTCTATTATTCTTCTTACGGTCACATCGAGACGATGGCTTACGCCGTCGCGGAAGGCGTGAAGTCGACGGGCGCGGAAGTCGTCGTCAAGCGCGTTCCGGAACTGGTGCCGGAAGAAGTCGCCAAGTCCTCGCATTTCAAGATGGATCAGGCAGCGCCGATCGCAACCGTTGACGAACTGGCTGACTACGACGCCATCATCGTCGGCGCTGGCACGCGCTTCGGCACGGTCGCCTCGCAGATGCGCAATTTCTGGGACCAGACCGGCGGTCTTTGGTTCGGCGGCAAGCTGGTCGGCAAGGTCGGCTCGGCTTTCACTTCGTCGGCCACGCAGCATGGCGGTCAGGAATCGACCATCCTCGGTTTCATCCCCACCTTCCTGCACCACGGCATGGCCGTTGTCGGTCTGCCCTATGCCTTCCAGGGCCAGATGGGCGTTGATGAAATCAAGGGCGGTTCGCCCTATGGCGCCTCCACCATCACCGATGGTGACGGCTCGCGTCAGCCTTCCGCAATCGAACTGGAAGCTGCACGCTATCAGGGCGCACATGTTGCCAAGCTGGCCGCCAAGCTTTCCGCTTGAGCCAAGGTTGATTGAAAAAGAAATGCGGCCCAAAAGGCCGCATTTTCTTTACGCCGGCATTTTGAGGCGCCGAACCGGTGGGGAGAGGATTTTTAAGGCTGGTCAGATCGGCGGGTTGACCATGAAAAAGCAGCTTGCGATCACGAAGCCGAGCATCGAAATTTCGAGAAAACCGTTCAATCCGTCACGCATTCCAATCCTCCTTGTGTTGGGCGAAAAGAGAACGGACAGAGTTTATCGCGGTTCCATAACAGAATAGTAAAATTCAGGAATTTTTAATACGCACCTCTCCGCCTTATGACGGACAAGGATTTCGGCGTTTCAGCCGGTGACGACGAAGGCGACCACGAGGTGGCCGAGAAGGCCGATGGCGAGGCAGGAGAGGAGGAAAATGAACAGGGCTTTTTTCATGTTTGCGGAAGCTTCCATCTGTTTTAACCCTTCGAACCCGTTGTCTTCACGTTTTCGCGCGACAGGGCGCGTTTTCCGGCCAATGGCCTTACGTCATCAGGCCTTGATGTCGAGGCCAGCCTCGATTGCGGCGGCGATGAAGGCCTTGCGCGCATCTTCAGGCTTTTTCCTGCCGGCGTCGACGGCGGCGCAGACCAGCAGCGCCGCGTCCAGCGCATCGCCATCCTCTATCGGCCAATCCTCGATCATGGCCCAGGACGCCGCCTGCGTTGTCTCGATGCTCGTATAGTCGCCCGGCGTTTCGAACGCGATCAGGACGGGTTTTTGCCAGCGCGTGTTCATCGCTTATGCTTATCCGTATTGGTTGTCGTGCCCGGCTCTAAACCAAGCGGGCAGGATGCGCAATCCCGTTCGCTCCGGTTGCGGTGCGGTCAGTCGTCGCGCCCAAACAGCCACTCGCGAATGATGCGCCGGTCGATGAGTTGCAGCGAGCGGTCGGGCGCGATGCGGTAGGTTTCCACCGCCCGTGTGCTGCCATCGATGCGGAAGTCATGCGTGAAGGTGCTGCCGATCGGCGATTTCGTCAGCTTGGTACGCGGCTGGCCATTATAGATGATGCTGCCGGGGATTGGTTCGACATAAGGAGCCGGGCCGACGGCAACGGCCGTGCATCCCGCAAGCGTAAGCGCGATAGTGGCCAATGATACGAGCGTTTTCATCCTGTCCTCCGAAGTGCGTCTGCGAAAACGATATGGAGGCGCAACGGTTCCCGGCAGGCAAAAAGGACAGAAGTATTCGCCCCGATTATTTGCGTCTCGGATTTTGAGTGTCGCGCGCGACCCAGCGAAAGAAAGCGTAGACGACGAGGCCGAAGATGAAAAGCGGGATGAGGTTCGCAAAACCAGACATATGATTCTCGTTTCTCCCTCCCGGTCCGGGGTCTAACCGAAGAGAAAGAGGCAAGGCAAGCGCGGCGCGCAGCGTCGCGGGTAAAATATCCGTGTGCCTGTGTTGGGAGGGGTCTGCCTGTCACGGAGAAATTGCCGGGGGAGAAGGCAACAGGTGAGACCTGGCGCACTGCCAGTGATACCAGGTCTCCCAGTCCCCCGCCAGTTTCAGGGAACGGGTGACTTGATTTAGTATGACGAACGACCGCCAATATACATAGACCGAGAAATCACCTCGAATAAATCGCTACTATGGTCGACCATAGGGGATGGCCGCAGAGCGGGTCGCACCCGGACGCCGCCATTGGTCCGGCGCGGCATAATAATTATCCGGCAAATAAGACGTCTTTTTTTGCCGCCAGAGGCGAGTGTGCCCCGCCTTCTTGTCCGCAAACGATGTTTAACCCGTTGAATCCGAAGGAGATGGCTTTTCCTCCCCATGCCATCGCGGGCAGAGGAAACGGGAACCTTCTGCGCGTTCCGTCATTAAAACAGGCGGGACGCATATTATTACCGGAGGGCTAAACATGCTCGGCACTATCCTCGTTATCCTGCTCATTCTGTTCCTGATCGGCGCGCTGCCAAGCTGGGGTTACCACAATTACGGCTATGGCCCCTCGGGCGGTCTCGGCCTGGTTCTGGTCATCGTCCTCGTCCTGTTCCTGCTTGGCCGCATCTGACCGATCGGTATTTGATATGCCGTGATGCCCGCACCGGCGCAAAAGCGCCGAATGCGGGCATTGTTTCTTCTGAAATATGAGTGAGATACAAAAAATGACGGAATCCGAATGGCTTAGAGGATGAGCAATTGCGCCGCGTCCAACTGGCCGGAAAAAACAGCACATTCGGAACGAACCCTCTTGCGCCCATAATGGATTCGTTCTAAATGCCCGCCATCGCTCGAATTGATGAGCGTGTGAGGCCTCGTGGCGGAGTGGTGACGCAGAGGACTGCAAATCCTTGTACCCCGGTTCAATTCCGGGCGAGGCCTCCAATAAGCTTCTTCACCGGAAGCAAGCATTTGAAATACCTTCATTATTATTTGAGTGTGGCAATCTCGGCCTGAGCCGTCCGCCGCATTTCAGGCCGGTGTAGCGCAGCACTTTCAGGTGCTCGTCTGCGGCAAACCCAACATTCTTCTTCCGATCCCCCGAGAACTTCAAGATTTGCTACATCGCGTCTGTTCAAAGACATATCCGCGAATTGGCGGTTGTCCTTGTCGGCTCAGGGTTTCGAGCAGACAATATCGCACCATTTCGAGTGGCATGCAGACACGGTTTTCGCCGGGAAGAGTAAGCTTTTCGATTGGCGAGAATACCGGAATGAACGCCGGCGGCCGGTTGGGGCTGCGTCAAAAAGACCCTGCGTGAGGGCATCGATTGAAGTTGTTGAAGCAGCAGTTTTGGGGTAGCGCTCGTTACGATCGATAGTGTCAAGTAACAGCCTGGAAATATTCAAAATGATGGATTGGGATTGGGTAGATTGGTTCCCTATAGTGGTCTTTCCGCTCAAGGTTCTCGTGTTAGGCACGGGCATGTTCTTCGCCATCAAGTGGCATCACGATCAAGCGAAGAAGGACAAGGAAACCAGCGGATCATAAGCGCCCGCTGAACATACCGTTGGCGCGTCAGATTTGTCGGCCGATATAAAAGCTGATTTTTCGAGCTTCCGGGCGAAGCTTCCAAAAATCTCGCCAACAGAACCTGTCGTCTTGACCATGGTGCGCCTTCATTGCGGTCATTCACGTTCCTGTTGTTCTAAAAAATCCCTGCCATTTCGCTTTTTCCAGCACTTGCCGTTCACCACGCTTGAAAGCGCAGGCTTGGGCAATTATGAGATTGTTTAAAGGTAAGGGGAGACCCGTGCCGTTTTGAGCTTTTGGAGCCGAGGCTTCCCGACCGGCATCCGCGAAATTGAGGCGATAACGATATGATGGATTTCGAAACCGCACGCGCCAATATGGTCGACAGCCAGTTGCGCACGACCGACGTGACGTCGCATTCGGTGCTGAAGGCGTTTTTGAGCGTGCCGCGCGAAGCTTTCGTGCCGGCAGGCGTGCGGCAGATTGCCTATGTGGACGAGGATTTGCAGATCTGTCCCGCCCGCGACGGCCGTCCGGCCCGTTATGTCATGAAGGCCTCGCCGCTGGCGAAGCTTTTGCAGCTTGCGGCGGTGACCAAGGAAGACGTGGTGCTGGAAGTGGGCGGCGGTGCCGGTTATGCGGCTGCCATCCTCTCGCAGCTCGCCGGTTCGGTGGTTTCGCTCGAATGTGACGAGACGCTGGCGGCCGAGGCAACCGAGACGCTGGCCTCGCTCGGATATGACAACGTCGCTGTCGTCACCGGCGATCTCGAAAAGGGTTATGCGGGCGAAGCGCCCTATGACCTCGTTTTCGTCAACGGTTCGGCCGAGGAAGTGCCGGCGGCACTGACCGATCAGCTGCGCGACGGCGGACGTCTGGTTGTCGTCGTTGGTTACGGTAATGCCGCAAAGGCCACCGTCTATCGCCGCGATGGTAACAGCACATCGGCTGTGACCTCTTTCAACGCTTCGATCAAGCCTTTGCCTGGTTTTGCCAAGGCGGCCGAATTCGTTTTCTGATCCCTTAAAACGATCATCGTGTTTTGACGCCGGGGCGGATTTTTCGCTCCGGCGTTTGTTTTTTCCGGATAGCCCATGCGCGACCTGTATCATCCGTTGCATTGCCCAGAAGAGGCCGTTTTCACAAAGCTGTGCATCACCGCGAAACTTGTCGAATCAGTGATTTAGTTCCTGACTATGCTGCCCTAGACTAAGGGTGATTCGGGGTGTGCGTATTTCTGCCCCGCATGAGCCTGCGACAGGGATGGCAAAGACGCTCGGCGGTTTTGACCTGACATGTTTCAGAGCATCGGGGCGGCGATCGGGTGCGATTGTCGCAAACGCGATGTAGGAATTGAACAGGTGCAAAGCGCCCTTTCCGGCATCCGAGGTGATGCGGCCGGGCGCTCGAGAGTGGAAACCGGGGATTGATATGGCTCAGCCAAGCGTAGCGCGTGAACCGTCCATGGAAGAAATTCTGGCGTCCATACGCCGGATCATCGAAAGCAACGAGACCGGGCCTACCGGCGCGTTTTCCGGGCAGTTGCCGCCGGTCTATGACGATGAAGACGACGGCGCAGGCGAAGCGTCCTTCGTGACGGAGGCCATCAGCCCGCCGGCACGCGTTCCCCCCGCAGCAAATCAGGCATTTGGCGCACGGCCGGCGCAGGATTTTTCCGCCGCTTCCGAAAAGCTGACGCCTGAACAGCAGGAAATCTCTGCCGAGAAGAGCATGTCGTTGGCCGATGTCGCCGCGCGCGTCCGCGCCGCTGCCGACCGCAACGCCGCCATGGGGCCGCAGGCATTCGCCGCGCAGGCTCAGCGTGAGCCCAC
>JWIT01000040.1 GCA_000949895.1 Agrobacterium arsenijevicii
GACCGGATGTGCGAGAATTCGCGGTCGGCGATCATGTCGTGGGCTCGCTCGTGCAGTATTGCGGGCACTGCAAGGCATGCCTCGACGGCCGAACGTTTCAATGCACGCACCCGGAGGAAACCTTGCGCGGGCCCGAAGAGCCGCCGCGGCTCAGCCGGGCCGGCCAGCCTGTCACCCCGATGTTCGGTACCGCCGCCTTCGCGGAACTCGCGTTGGTACATGAAAACCAGCTTGCCAGAGTTCCGAAGGAACTGCCGTTCCCGCAAGCCTCCATCCTTGGCTGCGGTTGCATCACAGGGGCCGGCGCTGCCATCAACACAGCAGCGGTCAAACCCGGTGACACCGTGGCAATCATAGGGATCGGCGGCGTTGGGCTGAACGTCATTTCGGGTGCGAGGCTTGCGGGCGCCGAGCGCATCATCGCGATCGACATGCAGCCCGCAAAGGCAGATCTCGCATATCGCTTCGGGGCGACTGACTTCGTTAATGCAGGCGATGGCGATCCGGTTGAAAAGGTCCGCGCGCTCACGAACGGTGGTGTCGATCACGCCTTCGAGGTCATCGGTCTACGATCAACGACCGAGCAGGCAGTGAAGATGCTGCGGAAAGGCGGAGGTGCGTACTTGATCGGCATTCACAAGCCCAATTCTCCGATCAATGTCGACGCCCTGATGGATCTCATCGCCAATCAGGCGACGATCAAGGGCGTGTTTATGGGCTCCACCAATATCAAGCACGATATTCCCATGTATGCGGACCTCTATCTGCAGGGCCGCTTCAATCTCGACGATCTGATATCCCGCGAAATCAACATCAACGAGATCAACGACGCCTATCAGGAGCTCAAGAAGGGAGTGATCGCACGAAGCGTCATCACCTGCTTCGAGACGACTGGTTTCCAACACTAAAACGGAGGAGATATCATGGCATACAAACTACTGATCGATGGTAATCTTGTCGACGGCGCCTCCACTCTGGACGTCATCAATCCTGCGAATGGCACGGTCTTTGCGTCCTGCGCCCGCGCTGACGAGGCGCAGCTCGAGCAGGCCGTTGCCGCAGCCAAACGGGCCTTTCCGGCCTGGGCGGCCCTCAGCCACGCCGAACGCCGCGACTATTTGAATCGTCTTGCAGACGCGGTCCAGGCTCGCGAAACCGAATTCGTTGAACTGCTGACCCGCGAGCAAGGCAAACCACTGCCCCAGGCCAAGTTCGAAATTGCCGGATCCATCGTTGCGCTGCGCTATTTCGGCGAACAGTCCTTCCCTCTGGAAACGGTTCGCGAAACCGAGGACGGGAAAATCCTGGAACAACGCGCTCCGCTCGGTGTGGTCGCAGCGATCACGCCCTGGAACTTTCCGGTTGCGCTTTTGATGATAAAAGTTGCCCCCGCGCTCAGCGTTGGCAATACGATGATTGCCAAGCCTGCTCCAACGACGCCGCTGACGACGGCGCTATTCGGAGAGGTTGCCGCCAAGATCCTGCCCCCCGGCGTCTTCAATGTCATTATCGACGCGAACGACCTCGGCGGTAAAATTACCTCGCATCCCGATGTGGCGAAGGTTGCCTTCACTGGCTCCACTCCAACAGGCAAGCGCGTCATGCAAAGCGCTGCCGGAACGGTAAAGCGGTTGACGCTGGAACTGGGCGGCAACGATGCGGCGATCGTCCTGGATGATGTTAACGTGAAGGAAATTGCGCCCAAGGTCTTCAACGCGGCCATGCTCAATGCCGGTCAGGTTTGCCTTGCCGCGAAGCGCATCTACGCTCCGCGCTCGCTTTATGACGCTCTATGTGAAGAACTGGCGAAGCTTGCCCGCGAGGCGGTTGTCGATGACGGTGTTCATCAGGGAACCCAGATCGGCCCGGTTCAGAACAAGCAGCAATACGAGAAAGTGCTTGACTTGATCGAAGGTGCTCGCGCCGAAGGAAAAGTGCTGGCCGGCGGTAGCGCTGTTCAACGCGACGGTTATTTCATTCAGCCAACCGTGGTTCGCGATCTGTCAGACGATGCACCCCTCGTCCGCGAGGAACAGTTTGGCCCAGTCGTCCCTGTTCTCGTCTACGACTCCATTGACGAAGTCATTGAGCGCGTCAATGACAGCGAATACGGCCTTGGCGGTACAGTCTGGACGGACGATCCCGACCGCGGACTACAAGTTGCCCTGCGCATCCAATCCGGCACGGTATGGGTGAACAAGCATCTGGATATGCCTTTTGATGTGTCCTTCGGTGGGGCGAAGCAATCGGGTATCGGTCGCGAGTCCGGCATTGACGGCATGAAGGAATATACGCAGCTCAAGGTTATCAACATCGCCAACAAAGCCGCGTGACGCACCTGCAATCAGCGGATGGCGAGGCACTGCCTCTGAATCCACGCCTGCCTTCCTCGTGGGCGGACAGGCCGGAGGATTTGATGACTTGAAAGTGCCCAAGCCTTGGACGGCGACATGCACAAGAGCGGTATGCTGTGGTGCCGTCGTCCAAGGTCGGCCTTTGGCTTTGCGGGCCAAAGGCTGAAACGATGTCGCATTTCAAAGCGACATAAGACGCGCGGTCGAAGGCCACATTCGACGCGACAGCCCTGCACCCCTGGTGCACAGATTGAAAGGATGTTCTCTTATGAGAAAGCGTAAATTGGGAGTGAATGGCCCCGAGGTTTCAGCGATCGGATATGGTGCCATGGGGCTTCACCTTGCATACGGCCCGAGCGATCATCAGGAGGGTTTGCGAACCGTCCACCGGGCATATGAACTCGGCGTAACTTTTTTTGATACTGCCGAACTCTACGGCTGGGGCGAGAATGAGAAATTCATCGGGCAGGCCGTCAGAGGTTTTCGTGATGACGTCGTGATTGCCACAAAATTCGGCTACAAACGGAACTTCGAGACCGACAGTCGTCCGGAACACATACGGGAGGTGACCGAGAACAGCCTTCGCTTTCTCGGAGTGGATCATATCGACATCCTCTATCAGCATCGCGTTGATCCCAATGTGCCGATCGAGGATGTGGCAGGAACGGTTCGCGACCTCATACAAGAAGGTAAGGTGAAGTATTTCGGATTAAGCGAGGCCGGCCCCCAGACAATCCGGAAAGCGCATGCGATCCAGCCTATTACGGTGCTACAGACAGAATATTCTGTTCTTGAGCGCGACGTCGAAAGCGTTCTTCCGACGACGCGCGAGCTCGGTATCGGTTTCGTCGCCTATTCGCCGCTTGCGCGCGGCTTCTTGACTGGCGGCGTGAAGCCGTCAGTCGATTATGAAGAAAGCGATATGCGCCGAAACTACGATCCGCGCTGGCAGCCAGGCAACTTCGAGCGGAATATGGACTTGGTGCGTCAGCTTGCCGAGTTTGCCGAAAGCAAAGGTGCAACGATTGCCCAACTGTCGCTCGCCTGGCTTCTTGCCCAAGGCGAGGATATCGTTCCGATTCCAGGTACCCGCCGACAAATGCGGCTTGTGGAGAATTTGGGCGCCCTTGAAATTGTGCTGACGAAGGACGACCTCGCCACAATCAAAGAGATTGTACCAGACGGCAGTTTCGGCGAACGCTACCCGAATGGTAATCCGGAATGGGTGTGAGGGTCCTCATGTCACAAAGCTGACCACTCACTGTCAATCTGTTGCAAGCCGCAATGACTTGCATGGAAAAATTTGTGAATGCTCAGCCGCGTCGCGAGTGGCGTGACGACCGCAATCAAAACCGGGAACTTATCGGTTATCCGTCCCCTCCTGGGTGCCCGCCAAACCGGTTTCCCGCTGGGGCGGCAAGGGATCCGCTTTATCAACTGTTATCAATCCATAGGGTGCGAACAATCGACTCAAAAGCGAGGACATTTGGTTGTACAAGTTCTATAATCGTCCATCTGTCCTTCGCTTTGAATCCACGGAACCCACGCCATCTACATCTTCCTGGGCAGCCGGCATATTCGAGGAATAGCCATGAAACTTCCGACTACAAGCAGACCCATGAGGTCGAGTCCGACGGCGATACGCCGCATGGCGGGTGTCGACGCGACGATTATCTATCCCAGAGCGAAGCTTGTAGAGCGCGACTCTTGGCTGCGGCAATATCGGCGACAACGGAAAGCGCTATCGATGAAGCATCCCGGGCCTTGTCGAAGATGCCGATTGGCGCTTTGATCCTCGCAATATCGGCATCTCCAAAGCCGCGCTCGCGGAGCAATGCTGTCCGCTTCTCGTGGGTCCGCTTGCTTCCCAGAGCCCCGATATAAAACGGGTCGCAACGCACCCTGGAGCAAAGGCAACTCCCGATCAAGGTCATGGAACAGCAACGCGATAGCTGAAAACGCGTCAATCTTTGAAGCGAATGCACTGCTGTCAATGGCCGGGTCGATCTGGTCGACCTTGTAGCCGGCCGCCTTCGCCACTGCGGCGCTGGTCGTCAGTTCGACCGAATGGCCACAAAGAATGACACGGGTAATCGGTTGGTAGTGCGTGATGAAAGTCCCGTCGAGCCAACCGATTTGGCTCCCACTGCCCTCTCCACAGAACTCAATCGCTTCCGATTCAGGTCTATACCGAAGCATCGCCGGGCGTCGGGATGCCAGACTTGACAGGACCCGGTGTACCGGATCTGCATTTTTGAGGAGGTGGATCGATAGGTTAATCCCTCCCCCGCATGGAAGCACGATATCGAAGAACGGCGAACCTTCTCCAAGCCGCAGGAAACGATCATGCCCCTTGCGCAGAGCCCGGACAGCTTCCGCTGCCACGGCGGCCTCGGTACAACCACCAGAGACGAAGCCACAGTAGCGGCCATCTCCCCGCACTGCCATCTGTGCTCCGATCGCTCGCGCCGCACCACCCCGGACCTCAACCAGGGTGATCAGGGCGACGGGAACGCCCGCAAGACAAGAGTCACGCGCATAGCGGAGGATCTCACTCGGTTCGTCTATCACGAGCGCAACCCTCGGCAACACGACATCGTCCTCACTAAAATCATGCTCGGTCATTCGGGATATCCTGTAGGCATAGGTCCGCAGTTCACACGTGACTTCGATTACCGTCCGAGCAAATTGCTGATCTGGGCGGCGACGTCGTCAATGCCGACTGCAGCGTCAATACGACGGAGCAATCCGCGATGCTCATAAAACGGCGACAGCGCCGCCGTGGCGCGAGCAAACTCTTCGACTCTTTTCTTCAGGACCTCCACGTTGTCATCGGAGCGTGGCGTGCCGACTGCCCGCGATTGTCCGGCTCTCTTCGCAATCCGCTCCTCAAGAAGGTCGATCGGGATATCAAAGATGATGACGTGATCGAGCAGAGTGCTCAAACTGCAAAGCAGATGCTCGAGTGCCTCGGCCTGTGTCACCGTTCTTGGAAAGCCATCCAGGATGAAGCCCAGTTCCGGCTCTTTTCCGGACAAACGTTCCTCGACGAGGCCGATTACGACCTCATCCGGGACGAGCGCCCCGCCGTCGACGGCCGCCTTGGCTTTGCGGCCGAGAGGCGTCTCTGCCTTGATCGCCTCGCGCAGCAGGTCGCCGGTGGAGATATGGATGAGACCGTAGTCCCGCACGAGACGCTCAGCCTGCGTTCCTTTCCCCGCTCCGGGTGGGCCGATCAGGATCAGATTGACCATCATGAAATCCCCATGCACATATATTTGATCTCAAGGTAGTCATCCATGCCGTACTTCGATCCCTCGCGACCATTGCCGCTTTCCTTCACGCCGCCGAACGGTGCGACCTCGGTCGAAATGATACCCTCGTTGATGCCAACGATGCCGTATTCGAGCGCTTCGGCGACCCGCCAGACGCGCGCGATGTCACGGCCATAAAAATAGGCCGCCAGTCCGAACTGCGTGTTGTTGGCGAGGCGGATCGCTTCCTCCTCGGTGTCGAAGCGGAAGACCGGCGCAACGGGCCCGAAGATCTCTTCAACGAAGATCTGTGCATCGGGAGATGCGTCGGCAACGACGGTCGGTTCGAAGAAGCTGTAACCGAGGGCGTGCCGGCGACCTCCGGTGACGACGCGTCCGCCACGCCTGACAGCGTCCGATACCAACTCCTCGACTTTCGCGACGGCGTTATCGTCAATCAAAGGGCCGATCTGGACGTCTTCATCAAAACCGGCCCCGACCTTGAGACTGGACACGACTTCGACCAGTCGCTTGACGAAAGCGTCGTGAATCCCGGACTGGACCAGGAAGCGGTTGGCGCAGACGCAGGTCTGGCCGGCATTTCGATATTTTGAGGCGATCGCGCCTTTGACCGCCGCTTCGACGTCGGCATCGTCGAAGACGATGAACGGCGCGTTGCCGCCAAGCTCCATCGACGTCCGCTTGACCGTCTGCGCGCATTGCGCCATCAGGACCTTGCCGATCTCCGTTGAACCGGTGAAGCTGAGCTTCCGAACGGTGGGGCTGGAGGTCAATTCGGCACCGATGTCCGAAGCCGATCCGGTCACGCACGACAACACGCCCTTCGGCACGCCGGCCCGTTCGGCCAGCACGCAAAGGGCGAGCGCAGACAATGGCGTCTGGCTGGCCGGCTTTATGACCATGGTGCAGCCCGCGGCGAGCGCCGGCCCGACTTTCCGGGTGATCATCGCGGCCGGAAAATTCCACGGCGTGATAGCTGCGCATACCCCGATCGGCTGTTTGATGACGACGATACGTTTGTCCGCGGTCGGGGCTGGAATGGTGTCGCCATAAACGCGCTTTGCCTCTTCACTGAACCATTCGATATAAGACGCAGCATAGGCAATTTCGCCTTTGGCTTCGGGAAAAGGCTTACCCTGCTCTGCCGTCATGATGGCGGCGAGATCGTCCTGGTTCTGCATCAGGAGGTCGAACCATTTGCGCAGGATCGCCGCCCGTTCCTTGCCGGCGAGCGCGCGCCAGGCTGGCAGGGCCGCCTCCGCCGCGGCGATGGCTCGTCTCGTCTCGGTACGGCCCATCTTCGGAACGGATGCGATCGTCATGCCGTCTGCCGGATTGCCGACATCAATCACCTGGCCCTGATCGGCGTCCAGCCACTCGCCTGCAATAAAGCATTGACCGCGCAGAAGCGACGGGTCCTTGAGTTTGGGAGCTGTCATTTTGACTGTCCTTTCGTGAAATTTGTGTTTGCTCAAACGACGAGCGGTTCCAGGAGCCGCCGGGTCACGTCACCGAACGGGATCGGCCTGCGCGAGATGCGGTCCACATTGACATGGACGAAGAAACCTTCGGCAGCGGCCGTGTCTTCGTCGTTTCGAAACAACCCGATCTCGTAGCGAACCGATGAACTGCCCAATCGTGAAACGCGAATCCCGGCGGTAACCATGTCGGGAAACGTCATCTCGGCGTGATAGCGGCAACCGGTCTCGACGACGAGAAACACCTGCGCGTCGTCTTTGATATTCAGGGCGCCGTTTTCGATCAGGAAGCTGTTCACGGCCGTGTCAAACATGCTGTAGTGAACGACATTGTTCATGTGACCGTAGCTGTCATTGTCGGACCAGCGCGTAGCGATGGTGCGAAAGACCTTGTAGGACAACTTGGTTGCGGGCGCTGCGCGTTCTGTCATCACCAGGCCGCCTTGTAGATCGAGAGCGCGTCCGCCTCACTGACGTCGCGCGGATTGTTGACGAGAAGCCGCGTCTGCTTCATCGCATCGCGTGCCATAGCGGCGAGATGCTCCTCACCGATACCGACATCGCGCAGGCGAGGCTGCAGTCCAAGCTTCGAGGAAAGATCGGCAAGCCGCTCGATGAAAGCGGCGCAGCGGCTTTGTGTGCCTTGCTCCGATACGAGATCTGGAAAAGCGTCGGCCGCAATTTCCGCATAGAGGGATGCAGCCTCGGGTGCGTTGAAGCGCAGGACGTGTTGTAGCACGAGCGCATTGGAGAGCCCATGCGGGATATGGAAAGTGCCGCCGATCGGGTAAGCAAGCGCATGGACCGCAGCCACCGGTGAATTCGCAAAGGCCTGGCCAGCCAACATTGAGCCGAGCAGCATGGCGCCTCTGGCATCACGATCCTTGCCGTCGAAGACCACCTTCTCAATGTTTGCGCCAAGCAGTTGAAGCGCCTGGCGGGCAAGCATCTTCGACAGCGGGTTGTTGTTGGCGTTCTTGGACGCATAGGCCTCGATCGCATGCACCATGGCATCGATCCCAGTCGCTGCTGTAATGTGCGCCGGCAGACGGAGGGTCAGATCGGCATCGAGGATGGCAATATCGGGAAGGATAATCTGCGACGATACACCTCGCTTTTCGTCACCTTGGACGGTGATGATCGAAACCGGCGTGACCTCCGAGCCTGTCCCGGCGGTTGTCGGTACAAGAACAAGCGGCAGCCGGGGCCCTTTGGCGTTGGCGACGCCCCAGGCGCCATCGATGTCCTCGCCGGATCCGCTGAGCAGCGCAGCGACCTTAGCGACGTCGAGTGACGAGCCACCCCCAAAGCCGATGACGCCCGTCACACCGGCGGATTTTGCAGCCTGGGTGGCGGAAAGCACCGTCGCAAGCGACGGATCCGCCTCGACACCGTCAAACACAGTCGTTTCGATGCCAGCCTCGAACATCGACATTAGCGCCGGATCACAAAGACCGAGCTCGCGCAATCCCGGGTCGGTGACGAACAGGATCCGGTTTCCGAGCTTCGGCTTGACGAGACCACCGATATCCGCCGAAGCGCCGGGCCGGAACACGATCTGGCTGGTCGTGCTGAAAACAAAGGGGTTCATGGGCATCTCCTATGGTGCTGCATTATGCGCCCGGCAGGCTTTCCCTGAGTTTGATCCTCAGTATCTTGCCGGAGCCGGTGCGCGGAATTTCGTCGACGAGGAATATTCTGTCCGGAACCTTGTAGGTGGATAGGCGCTCCTTGCAGTGGCGCAGCAGCGTTTCCTCGTCAAAGAGTTCTGTCGACTTCAGCACCACGCAGGCGACGGGCACCTCGCCGAGCATGGTGTGCGGCATTCCAATCACCGCGCAATCCATGATCGCGTCGTGAAGTAGAATTGTTTCCTCGACCTCTGCGGGAGCGATATTCTGACCACCGCGGATGATGAGTTCCTTGAGCCGACCTGTGATCGTCAGAAAGCCGTTCTCGTTGCTCCTCGCGAGATCGCCGGTATGATACCAGCCGTCCACCACCGCCTTCTGGGTTTCTAACGGCTTGTTGTGATAGCCCTGCATCAGGTTGGGACCTCTGCAGATCAGCTCGCCTTCGACGCCGGCCGGTACATCGAGACCGGTTTTCGGATCGATGAGGCGCACCGTCAGCCCGGGCAGCGGCAGGCCGCACGATCCGGAGACCCGCCAGGGGCCTGCCCAGTTCATCGTCACCATGGTCGATGTTTCGGTGATCCCGTAGCCATCGAGCAGGGGCACGCCGAAAAACTCCTCGAAATCGTGGTTGAGGCCGCCGGGCATGATCGCACCAGCTGACACGCAAAGCCTCACGGAGGCGAGGAGCTTCTCACCACTCGCCTGACAGGCGGACAGGAAATAGTGAAAGACCGTCGGCACACCGGGCATGAAGGTAAAGCGGCCGGAGCGCAACAATTCGGTGGCCTGACTGGTGGAGAATTTCTCCATGATATATTCGCTGGCGCCGGTCGCAATGATCGAAAGCACCGCGATATTCAGGGCATATGAGTGGTAGAGCGGCAGCGTGTTGAGCACGACGTCGTTGCTGTTCATTCCCGCGATGGGAGCCCAGCATGCACTCGTGACCCACAGCATCGACCGCGTCGAGAGCAGCACGCCCTTCGGCTGGCCCGTCGTTCCGGAGGTGTAAACGATGTAGGCGGGGCGGTCGACGTCCTGATCGTCTTCGAAGCTAAGAGCTTCTAAAGCATCCGGCAGATCGAAGACGGCGTTGTTCTTTGCCGTGATCAGGGCGGTCGACCGGCCCAGACGCTGCAGCAACGCTTCCGTTGCCGTTCGCTTGTCCGGTAAGGTAATGACGGCAACGCAATCGGAATCGGTGATGCGGTAGCTTGTTTCGGCTTCCGTCGATTCAATGCTGATCGGGACCGCCACACCGCCGGCCCTGACCGCCGCGAGGCATGCCACGACCCAATTGACGGAATTCGGCAGATAGATCGCGACCGCCTGACCCTTCTGTAGACCGAGGGCCGTCAAACGCGCCGCCAAACCTTCCGTTTCCCGGTCAAGCGCAGCATAGGAGACGGATCTTGTCTTGTCCTCGAATGCCAATTTCTCCGGGTACAGGCGCGCGTTCCGCCGAAGGATTTTTCCGACAGGTGCAATGAGCTCGAAGTGTATCATTTCAATTCCTCCCCTTCCTCCGGTTAGACCATCGCAAAGCCGCCATTGACGCTGATGACTTGGCCGGTCACCCAAGAGGACGCGCCCGAGGCAAGGAAAGTCACCATCGGCGCCACGTCATCGGGCTTGCCGATGCGGCGCAGTGGATAGGCCTTGACGATCTTCTCGCGGTTCTTTTCGAGAAATTCCGGATCGGAATGGGAGGTCTCGATCAAGCCAAGCGAGACTGTATTGACGGTGATGTTGTTGCGGCCGAATTCGCGGGCAAGCGACTTGCCGAGGGCTATGGTGCCGCCACGCGCCGCCGCCGCCAGGGCAAGATTTGCCTCGCCGATGCGGGAACTGTCGCCGACGAGATTGATAATGCGGCCGGAATTCTGCGCGATCATCAGCGGCGCCACCTCGTGGCAGCAATTGATAGCGCCATAGAGGCACACGTCTATCTGCTTTTTCCAGTCTTCCGGTGTCGAATCCACGAACCGCTGGTATTTTACGTAGCCGGCATTATTGACGAGAATATCTACCGTACCGAAATCCGCCTTGACTGCCGCGACCATCGCCTTGACCTGAGCATTGTCGCTGATGTCCGCCTGATACGCCTTCGCCTTGCCGCCGCCTGCTTCAATTGACTTCACCACCGCTTCGGCCTCGTCCTTCGACCGGGCGTAGTTCACTGCGATGATGGCGCCTTCGGCAGCGAACGTGCGGGCAATGTCGCCGCCGACATCCCGACCGCCGCCGGTAACGAGCGCCACTTTGCCCTTCAGATTGGATTCCATTGCATGTCTCCTTGTTAGTGGGGGCTGCATTTGCAGCGAACATATCGATAGGCTCGGGTTCGGCCCTCAGCAGCCAAGAAACCCCGGGGTGCGCTTTTCCGCGAACGCTTTGCGTCCTTCTGCGTAGTCGTGACTCTTACTGGCCTCGCTAATGAGTCTCTCCGCTTCGACCCGATCGAGGTCACCCCGGGCGCAGCCGTTGAGGATGAACTTCGCACCTCTGATCGTGAGGGGCGCATTGGCGGCCATGGCATTGGCGCGCTCTAGGGCCGCCGCCGTGGCATCACCCGCCAGCTCGTCGATGAAGCCGTTGGCAAGCGCCTCACGCGCCGCGAACCGGCTTGCCGAATAGAGAATCCGTTTCGCCTCGGTGACGCCTACAAGCGAAAACAGCTTTCTGGTCGCTGACACGCCGTAAACGATGGATAGGCGAGCGGCAGGAATTCCAAAGACGGCGCTCTCCTCCGCAATCCGGAAATCGCAGGACATCGCAAGATGCGCAGCACCACCAAGGCAATAGCCGCGCAGGATCGCGATTGTGGGCTTGGAGACCTCGTAGATGGCATCACCTGCCGCATCGACGGCGACTTCATAACGTGTGCTTTCCTCTGCACCGCCCCTGACCGCATCGAATTCGCTGATGTCTGCGCCCGCCGAAAAGTCGCCCCCCGCTCCCATCAACAGAACGGCGCGAATATCCGCATCGCTATCGAATGCACGGAACCGCTCTGCAAGTTCGCACCACATCGCATAGGTCACGGCATTGCGCTGCTTTGGCCGGTTCAGCGTAACGATGGCGATGCCATCGGATTTATCGACCAGAATGTCACTCATGTCCTACTCGTTTCTTCCTGCCGACCGCAACCGCGGCCGGCCCATGCCTATGGTGGGGCGAGCGCCGGCGCAGGGAAGCCGGGAGCTCTTTTCGCTCACTTTTTGACCAGCGGGCACTGGCTTTCGGAGAGGGGACGGAAGGCTCGGTCGCCTGGAATGGTGGTGACAAGCTTCAGAAGATCCCATTCGCCCTTCGATTCAGCCGGCGTCTTGACCTGGTAGACATACATGTCATGCACCATACGGCCGTCCTCGCGGATCTTGCCGCCCTTGGCGAAGAAGTCATTGACCGGTGTTTCCTTCATCTTCGCCATGACCTGCTTCGTGTCGGTGGTTCCGGCGGCCTTCACAGCCTGCAGGTAATGCATTGTCGAGGAGTAATCGCCCGCGTCGCCCATATGCGGCGGACGGCCTACCCGCGCCTCGAACTTTTTGGCGAATGCCCGCGTCCCTTCGTCGCGATCCCAGTAGAAGGCGTTGGTCAGGATCATGCCCTGCGCAGTTTCGAGCCCGAGCGAATGGACGTCCGTATCCCATACAAGCAGGCCGGCTACGGTCTTGCCCGAGGACGCGAGACCGAATTCGGCGGCCGATTTGACCGCGTTGATGAACGTTGTGCCCGAACCGGCCATGGCCACGACATCGGCCGGCGAAGCCTGCGCCTGCAGCATGAAGGCGCTGTGGTCGGAGGTTTCGATCGGATAGCGGACGGCACCCGACACGGTCCCGCCATTCGCCTTGACGATCTGGCTGGCATCCGCTTCCAGCGCATGGCCGAAGGCGTAGTCGGCGGTCAGGAAGTACCAGTTCTTCTTGCCTTCGCGGATCAGCTCGTTGGCGGTACCATTTGCCAGCGCATAGGTATCGTACGAGTAATGGATGCTGTTTGGCGTGCAGCCGTCGTTCGTCAAACGTGAGGAACCGGAGCCATTGACGATCGCGATCTTGTCCTCATCCTTGGCGACTTGCGTCACCGCCAGTGCGATGCCGGAATTGATCAGGTTGTTGATCATCGTCACGCCCTGGGACTCGTACCATTCACGTGCGGTAGATACGGCGACTTCCGGCTTGTTCTGGTGGTCGGCGACGACCACTTCCAGCGGACGGTCGAGGACTTTGCCGCCGAAATCCTCAACGGCCATCTTGACCGCCATGATCGCCCCCTCCCCGCTTTCGTGCGAGAACTGGCCGCTGACATCGGTCAGGACGCCAATCCGGATCGGCTCCTTGTCCTGGGCCTGAGCCTGAATGCCCACGGTCCCGAAAGCCACGGCGCAGGACAGCAAAAATCGCACATGCTTCATCAATCCATCCTCCCAGATGCGGCGCTGAAGCTCCTCCTCGAGCGCCGACGTTAAACTTGCGATATCATACTTCATGCTCGCCAGAAGACAGCTTATGGTGCGATCCAACAGGCGACCCGAGTAAGATAAGCAGCTATTCGCCCTTCATGCAAGCTTGCATTATTAGACCTGATGTGTTTTTCTGGCGCTGCCCTTTGTGAGGAGAGGCATGTGGCGATCATCACCCGACGCCACCGGAGGAGAAAATCGAGCTGGTAGGGAGGACACATGCCGGAGAACGCACCCATCATTGAGGCGCGCAAATTGACGCGCTCGTTTGGCGGCTTCATCGCCGTCAACAATGTCGACATCCAGATTCGGCCGGGAACGATCCATGCGCTGATCGGCCCTAACGGTGCCGGCAAGAGCACGCTGTTCAACCTGCTGACAAAATTCCTCTCCCCGAGTTCCGGGCAGATCTTCTTCAAAGGGCGGGACATCACGCAGACGGCCCCTGCTGATATCGCGCGGCTCGGCCTCGTCCGCTCGTTCCAGATCTCGTCGGTCTTTCCGCACCTGAGCGCACACGAAAACGTCCGAGTGGCGCTGCAGGCCCGCGAGCGCGAAACATTTTCATTCTGGAAATCCAATCGGTGTTTGAAGCGATTCGATGAAGAGGCGCTGTCGCTTCTTGAAAGCGTCGGCCTTGCCGAAAAGGCCAGGGCGAAAGCGAGCGAGCTATCATACGGACGCAAGCGCGCTCTGGAACTGGCAACGACGCTTGCGTTGGAGCCTGAGGTCCTCCTGCTCGACGAACCGATGGCCGGCATGGGTACGGAAGACATCGGCAGGACAGCGGCGCTGATCCGCCGTGTCGGCAAAGGTCGGACCGTACTGATGGTCGAGCACAATCTCGGAGTTGTCGCGGATCTGTCTGACACGATCACGGTCCTGCGCCGCGGCGAAGTAATTGCAGAAGGCACCTACCCCGAGGTCTCTACGAACAGCGAAGTCCGCAAAGCCTATATGGGAGGGGCTCATGGCTGAAGCACTTCTCAAAGTGAGCAATCTTCAGGCCTGGTATGGCGAAAGCCATGTCCTCCACGGCATCGATTTCAATGTCCGGAAGGGAGAGGTCGTCACCCTGATCGGCCGCAATGGGGCCGGCAAAACCACCACACTACGCAGCTTGATCGGCGTCGTCAGTAAGCGAGCCGGCAGCAGCACCTACAAGGGCGTTGATCTTCTGCTGACGCCGGCGCACAAGGTCGCGCGACTCGGCATCGGCTATGTCCCCGAGGAGCGCGGCATATTCTCGAAGCTGAGTGTCATCGAGAACTTGATGTTTCCGCCCGCCTGGCAATCGGGTGGCATGAGCGTCGAGGAAATCTACAGCCTCTTCCCGAACCTCAAGGGCCGCGACACCACGCCGGGCACACGGCTTTCGGGCGGCGAGCAGCAGATGCTGGCGATCGGCCGCATCCTGCGCACCGGAGCCGACGTCATCCTGCTCGACGAACCGACGGAGGGCATTGCCCCCGTCATCGTCGAAGAGATCGGGGCGGCGCTGCGCATCCTTAAGGATCGCGGCATGACCATCATACTGGTAGAGCAGAACCTACGGTTCGCAGCCTCTGTGGCCGACCGGCACTTCGTCCTCGACCAGGGAAAGGTCATCGATGAGATTTCCAATGATGCGCTCGAAGCCAACATGGACCGGCTGAACCGGTATCTGGGGGTCTGATCGCCATGTGCATGCTTCAACAGGTCAAAATCAGATGACAGATTTCCTCGGGGTGCCGATGCCCGTACTTCTCGGCCAATTGCTGCTCGGTCTGATCAACGGATCGTTCTATGCGCTGCTCAGCCTCGGGCTGGCGATCATCTTCGGTATGCTCAACGTGATCAACTTCGCTCACGGCGCCTTCTATATGCTGGGCGGTTTCGTCGCCTGGTACATGCTGTCGACGCTCGGTCTTGGGTATTGGGGAACGCTCGTCGCCGCACCCATACTGGTCGGCCTCGTCGGCGTCATGGTTGAGAAGCTGCTTTTGAGGCGGCTTTATCGCATGGACCATCTCTACAGCCTGCTCTTGACATTCGGCATCGCGCTGATGCTGGAAGGCCTTTTCCGCCATGTCTTCGGCGCCGCTGGCAAGCCCTATCCTGTACCCGCGGCGTTGACGGGGGGCATCAATCTCGGCTTCATGTTCCTACCAATGTACCGCGCCTGGGTCATTGTCGTTTCGCTCGTCATCTGCCTGCTCACCTGGCTCGCCATCGAGAAAACCAAGCTTGGCGCCTACCTGCGAGCGGCAACCGAAAACCCTTCGCTCGTCCAGGCTTTCGGTATCAATGTGCCGTTCATGCTGGCGCTGACCTATGCGTTTTGCGTAGGGCTTGCCGGGTTTGCCGGTGCGCTGGCGGCGCCCCTCTATCAGGTCAGCCCCGGAATGGGCTCGAGCATCATTATCACCATCTTCGCTGTGGTCGTGATCGGCGGCATGGGCTCGATCGGCGGCTCGATCGTAACCGCGCTGGGGCTCGGCATCATCGAGGGCCTCACCAAGACGTTCTATCCGGCGGCCTCCTCGATCGCGGTCTTCATCGTGATGGTGCTCGTGATCCTCATCCGGCCAGCCGGCCTGTTCAGCCGGGAGGCATGATATGAAAAGCGCAACCCTTTCCAACCCGGCCGCCACCTCCGGTCATAGCCAGATGATTGGCCGCATCCTGCTGCTCGCCGTTGTGTCTATCATGCTGATCGCGCCGCTTGCAGTTTATCCGCTCTTCCTGATCAAGATCCTGTGCTTCGTCCTGCTTGCGGCAGCCTTCAATCTTGTTCTCGGTTATGCGGGGCTCTTGTCCTTCGGACACGCCGCCTTTTTTGGTGGCGGGGCCTATATCGCAGCCCACGCCGCAAAGGTCTGGCAATGGCCGTTCGAACTTTCGGTGCTGGCCGGAACGGTCTTCGCGACTTTGCTGGGTCTTGCATTCGGGGCACTCGCCATCCGCCGCCACGGCATCTACTTCGCCATGATCACGCTGGCTCTGGCACAGATGGTCTATTTCATGGCGGTCCAGATGCCGTTCACAGGCGGCGAGGACGGCATCCAGGCTGTGCCCCGCGGCTATCTGCTCGGCGTGATCGACCTCACGAACATCAACGCGATGTACTATACGGTTCTCGGCGGCACAATGATCGGTCTCGTTATCGTCTGGCGCGCAGTCAACTCGCCCTTCGGGCACACGCTGTCTGCCATTCGCGAAAACGAGACGCGCGTAATCTCGCTCGGCCTGAAGCCGGAGCGATACAAGCTGATCGCGTTCACGCTGTCGGCCGCGCTGTCGGGCTTTGCCGGTTCGCTGAAGGCGATCGCCTTCCAGCTCGCCTCGCTGGTCGACGTGACATGGCATATGTCGGGCGAAGTCATTCTTATGACGCTCCTCGGCGGCATGGGAACGTTGATCGGCCCGATCGTCGGCACGACCATCGTCGTCGGGCTCGAACACTTCCTGTCGACCAGCGGCCTGCCAATTACCTTCATCATCGGCCTATTCTTCGTAGTCTGCGTGATGATGTTCAAGCGCGGAGTATTCGGGGAACTGAAGTTGCTCCTGGAGCGCCAGAAAGGCGAATAGAAAGTCTTCCTATGCAAGCGCCATTGAAAAATGGCCGGAGCTCTCGCTCCGGCCATTTTTAATGGGAATGGGAAAGACTATCTCGAGGTCCTTCCAAACAGGTAGCCTATAGCGGCAGCCATGACCAGCTGGACGACATTGGCAAGATCGGGCGAGATATGCGACGAGGCATCCGCTGGCGAGAGACTCGGCAGTAGCCCACCATAGACGGCCCACAAGGCGACAAGAACGGACGCAAAGACCACGAGCGCAAGCACTGGCAGTGAGACACCGGAACCGGTGGCCATCGCCGCCCGAGCGGCAGGTTTGGCAACGGAGATGGCAGACGCTCCCCCCTGCGGCGAAACAGGCGCGGGCTGGGCTGATGCGGCGCTCGCTTCAGCCGGCTGCGCCGTCCCGGTTGCCTCCTGCGGGTTCTGGCGCGCCTGAATTTCCTCGGCAAATCGCTTGAAGAACTGGCCCGCCATCTGTTTCGCGGTAACATCGATCAGTCTACCGCCGAGCTGCGAGAGCTTGCCGCCGATCTGCGCGTCCACCGTATAGTCGAGCACGGTTCCGCCGTCCACCACAGACAGTTTTACAACGGCAACGCCCTTGGCAAAGCCCGCAACGCCGCCCTGCCCTTCGCCGGTAATCTTATACCCGTTCGGAGGATCGAGATCGGACAGCGTTACCGCTCCCTGGAACCGCGCCTTGACCGGCCCAACCTTCATGACGGCGACGGCAGACATTTCAGTATCCGAAGACTTCGTCAGTTCCTGACACCCAGGGATGCAAACGCTGAGCACGTCAGCGTCGTTTAGCGCCGCCCATACGTCCTTCCTGGCCGCTGGAATTAACTGCTTGCCTGACATTTCCATGCGTAGGTCTCCTCATCTGAGTGTTGGGTGCTGCCGCCTTTGGCGGCGAAATCACATTGCTTGACATTCCTATCGTAAGTCTAATAATGCAAGTAATAATTAGAGCATCGCAGAGAGCCGCGATGCGGGAGGAACAAAACATGCAGAGGACGCTAGTTTTGCAGGTCGGGTCGCAGCAGACATGAAGCCCGCGCAGTTTGACTACATCGCCCCCGCCACGATCGACGCGGTTGCCGCCGCCCTTGCCGCAGCCGAGGGCGACGGCAAGATTATCGCCGGCGGCCAGAGCCTGATGCCGATGATTAATTTTCGACTGGTGAAGCCCGCCATTCTGATAGACATCAACCGGGTAGTTGGCCTTGACCGGATCGAACTGCACAACGATCGGGTGAAGATTGGCGCGACGGTTCGCCACCACATGACCGCGACAGACGACATCATTCACACGCACTTGCCAATCGTGCATGAGGCGATGCACCACGTCGCACATATGACGGTGCGCAACCGGGGCACCTTCTGCGGCAGCGTCGCGCATGCGGATCCGGCGGCCGAGATGCCGATGATGACACGATTTCTTGACGGCACAATCATCGCCTACTCTCAGCGCGGTAGACGTGAAATACCAGCAGCCGACTTTTTTGTCGGATCGCTGGTCAATTCGCTCGAACCGGATGAATTTGTCATCGGCGTTGAACTTGACGCGATGAAACCGGATGCAGGATGGGGTTTTGAAGAATTTGCAAGGCGCCACGGGGACTTCGCACTTGCGTGTTTTGCCACGACACTTCGTTGCGTAGACGGTATGGCATCCGACGTGCGGGTCGGGATGATGGGGGTTGGTGAAACCCCGCTACGGCTTGAAGAGATTGAGCACATCGTCGAGGGGACGGATGTGTCCGAGCCGGTTCTCGACAAAGTGGCGGATCGCCTGGCTGCAATCCTGACCCCCAATACGGATATCCACGCATCTGCAGATTACCGCAGACATCTGTCGGGCGTCCTCGCCAAACGGGCCATTCGCGCCGCCTGGAGCCGCGTGAATCACGAAAGGCATTGAGCAAATGAGTGAGAAAACGATCACCGTCAGCGTTAACGGGCAGTCCATGACGCGCACGATCGAAGCACGTATGCTGCTGAGTGACTTCATCCGCGAGGAGCTTGGTCTGACCGGGACCCATGTCGGATGCGAACACGGCGTTTGTGGTGCCTGCACCGTCATTCTTGACGGGCGTAGCGCGCGCTCCTGCCTGACCCTGGCGGTGCAGGCAGAAGGGGTGGAGATCGAAACGATCGAGGGCCAGGGAAGCATCGATAAGCTTGGTAGGGTTCAAGAAGCCTTTCGCCAGCATCACGGCCTGCAATGCGGCTTCTGCACTCCCGGTTTCATCATGGCGATCACTGATCTCATTCGCCACCATCCACTGGAAACCGATGAGGAAATCCGTGAAGCGCTATCGGGAAACATCTGTCGCTGCACGGGCTATGAAAACATCGTCAACGCCGTTCGCGAACTGGCCATCGAGAGAGGACCCCTCAGATGAAGATGCACTTTCTTGAAGGCGGCCGGCTGCGTATGCGCCGGTCAATCTACGTATCCGGCGCGGCGAAGGAAGAAACGATCGAGTTGCCGGTTCACGCCACCTTGATGCGTCATCCCCAGGGCAACGTCCTGTTTGATAGCGGATGCAGTCCTGAGGCCGCAATTGATCCGGTGGCGCGATGGGGTGGGTTGAGCAAGGTTATGACGCCGATCTTTTCACCTGAGCAGACCGTCGTGCGTCAGCTGAAAATCCTGGCCCTCGAGCCCGAGGACATAGACGTCGTGATCTGTTCACATCTTCATCCCGATCATTGCGGTTGCAACGCGTACTTTCGGCGCGCGACGATCCTGTGCCATGAGGCGGAGACGCAGGCGGCAAAGGCAGATGGTGCAGAAAACCTTGGCTATCTCCGCAAAGAGTGGGAGCAGCCCCAGGGATTTCAGACCTTCAATGCCGAGCATGATGTGTTTGGCGACGGCCGAATAGTCTTGCTGCCCATGCCGGGTCATACCCCCGGAATGACGGTCGCACGTATCGATCTTGCAATGGATGGTGCGTTCATCCTTGCTTCGGATGCTGCGCCATTCCAGACGAACATCGAGTCCGGTGTCGCCCCGAAGAATACGTGGAACGTTGAACTCGCTGCGGAGGCACTCGTTAATCTGAAAGCTCTCCGGGCGCGGGGAGCCACCATCATCTCCGGCCACGACGACGAGCAATGGCAAGGATTGCGAAAAGGCACGGAGTTCTACCAATGAGCCATCATGACGAATCGGTCGAACTGCGGCCCAAACTTGTCGGCAAGCGGATCAGGCGCACCGAAGATCCTCGTCTTCTGACGGGTGTTGGTCAGTATGTCGATGACATGGCGCCGGCCGGAATGTTGCATGTGGCATTGCGGCGCTCCGACCAGCCACACGCTCGTATCCTCGGCATCGATGTCGGCGATGCGTTCTCGATACCCGGGGTCGTCACGATCTATGACGCGAGCGATCTGGAAGGAGAAATCAAACCGGCCATTCCGACCTCACGCATGCCTGGCTACTACGCCACCCCTATATGGCCGCTCGCGCGCGGCAAAGTTCGATATGTAGGCGAGCCGGTCGTCGCCATTGTGGCCGAAAGCCGGTACGCGGCGGAAGACGCGCTTGAACAGATCACTATCGAGTACGAGCCGCTCCCCTTCGCTATCCGACAGGTCGATGCAGTCAAGGACAATGCACCCCTCCTGTATGAGGAGGCCGGCACCAACACGATCATCCGCCGCGAGTTCAAGCGTGGCGACGTCGACGCGGCATTCCAGGAGGCCGCCGTCACCGTGAAAGGCAAGTTCCGGATGACGCGAAAGACCGCCGCTGCCATGGAGAACCGGTCCTATCTCGCCGAGTGGGACAGCCGGAGACAGTCGCTAACCCTTTACACTTCCTCCAATATTCCAGGCGTCATTCGCGATGTGCTCTCGGGCTGCCTCGATCTTCCAGGGACGCGCATGCGCGTCATCGCCCCCGATGTGGGGGGCAGCTTTGGCGGCAAGGGATCGCTCTACGGGGAAGAGATCCTTGTCTGCGCGCTGGCGCGAAAACTGAAGCGCCCGATCAAGTTCGTCTGCGATCGGCTGGAAGATCTTTCCGCGACCAGTCAGGCCTTTGACGAACTGATCGAGGCGGAACTGGCTGTCACAAAGGACGGCCTGCTGATCGGCCTTCGCGCCGACGTGATCGGCGACGTCGGCGCCTACTCAATTTATCCGTGGACCGCAGCCCTGGAGACGGTTCAAGTCGTCAGCTTCCTGCCCGGGCCCTATCGGATGGAGCATTACCGAGGCAGGATCCGGGGTGTCCTTACGCCAAAACCACCAACGGGCCCTTATCGTGGTGTCGGCCGCCCGTCGTCGACCTTCGCGATGGAAAGGCTGATCGAGATGGCGGCACGCAAATTGGGCATGGATCCGGTCGAGTTCCGTCGGAAGAACCTTGTTCGGAGCGAAGAGTTTCCCTATCGCACGGCTTCCGGCATTATCTGGGATAAGTCCGCCTTCCAGGAATGTCTGCAAGGAGCCTGCGATCATGTGGATTACCCCGCCCTGGTGCGCGAAAGGGACAAAGCCAGGAAAGGCGGCCGTTGGATCGGAATTGGTCTGGCGAGTTATGCCGAGTTGACCGGTATCGGCTCGCGCATCTCGGTGGCGCCGGGAATGCCGATCAACACGGGAACGGAAACCTCAAAGATCGAGATCGACGCCACCGGCGCGATCACAGCGGCATTTGGCATCTCCTCGCATGGACAAGGGCTCGAGACCACTTTGGCGCAGGTCATCGTTGACGAGCTCGGCTGCAAGCTTGAAGATATAGAGATCAAGCATGGAGATAGTTCTCTGGTTCCCATGTCCAGTGGCACCTATGCCAGCCGCTCGGCGGTATTGGGCGGCGGCGCCGCCACGCTTGCGGCTCGCACTGTGAAAGCGAAGATATTGCGCGCTGCTGCCTACCTGATGGATCAGAATGTCGAGGATCTCGATCTCCACGATGGCATTGTTTCAAGCCGGCATTCAAATCTTACCATCACACTCAAGGAAGTCGCCTCTGCGGTCTATACACAGATGGGGCGGATTCCGAGAGACAAACGTGAGGATCTGACGGCTTCCGAGACCTACGATCCCTATCTGGGGACCGCCTCCTCCTCGACGCATCTTGCGATGATCGAGGTCGACCCGGAAACCTACGCCGTGAAGATTCTGCGTTACGTCGTGGCTGAAGATTGCGGCAAGATCATCAATCCGATGATCGTGGACGGACAGGTCCACGGCGCCGTAGCCCAAGGTATCGGCGCTGCGTTGCTTGAGGAAATCGTCCATGACGACCAGGGACAAGCCGTTGCGGCAAGCTTTGCGGACTATCTCGTTCCGGTCGCCAGCAGCGTTCCCAACATCGGCATCGTTCACATTGAAGCAGATCTGCCGAACAATATTGGTGGCTTCCGGGGGATGGGCGAAGGCGGTACGATCGGTGCGCCTGCGGCGATTGCAAATGCCGTCTCAGACGCTCTTTCGCACCTCGACGTGTCGGTGGAAACGCTGCCGGTTACGCCAGAGCGCATTTTTCAGATGGTTCGCCCGAAAATATTGTCTGCAGACGCATCAAACTCATCCTGAGCATCGCGTCATTGCGAGGTCTCTTAAGACGAGAACCATTCAAAGATCAAACTGGTATCTCAGGATATAGCCGGTCTCCTTGGCGGAAATTGGCTTCTTGCATTCGGAGCACACCACGATCGCGGAAAAATCCTGCCCGCAGGCCTTGTGTCGAAGTCGCATAGGAGGTTTGCCGTCCGCGAGCCATCTATCTCCCCAGGCCATCATGACGAGCATGGGTTTGTAAAGATCGAGTCCCATATCCGTAAATCGATACTCGAAGCGGTCGCCTGCATTGTAAGGAACTTTGCGGAACACACCTGCTTGTACGAGCCGGGCGAGGCGATCGGCAAGAATGTTGGTCGCAATTCCCAAGTTCTCGCGCATTTCCTCGAAACGGCGAACTCCGAACCAGCCTTCTCTGAGAATGAGGAAGCTCCAACGATCGCCAATGATCCCGAGGGTGCGCGCAACCGAGCAGGGCCTCATCCGTTCCAAAAGTGTCGAATCTGAGCTTCTACGTGACGTCGGCCTGGCTTCGACCGGAGAATATCCCGCACCCGGTCCGTCGCGTGGCGCAACCTCTTTGGCTGTAAACGGCTCAAGGCACTCACAGCACACCGTAGTTGGATGGCATTCACATCCGCAACTTTTGTGAATCAACTGCAGCGGGGGCTCGTTGCCGCCCGCCAACCACCTGTCGCCAAACTCCATAAGCGACAGCATCGTCGGGAAAAGATCTTTCCCGCGACCGGTTAGAAAATACTGCTGCCCCGGCTCGGTCGGCCGCTTTCCGGTGGATAGGATTTCATTTGCGACAAGGCTCGAAAGTCGGGACGAAAGCGTTTGCCGTGGAATTCCCAAACGCTGCTGAAATTTGTCGAACCGGCGCACACCGAAATAGGCTTCTCTAAGGATCAAGAAGTTCCAGGTCTCGAAAACAATTTCCATTGTCCGACGAACCGACGACCGTCGCTGCATCAGCACGGGCTTTTCAACAACGGATGAGGATGCAATGTTCATAGGCATCTTTGTAATCTTGTTCAATGGGATAGCGACGAGGCGGCGAACTCGAAATGGGTGGCAGATCACAGGATACATAGCGCATCAGGTCTAATATTGAAAGCTTCCTGCGCCGTCCGAAGCGTCGTAAATCAGCGTGGATTGAGTGTGAATATGTCGTCAATGATATAGTTGTGAATGAGATTGCGCCTTTAATCTGGGAGGCAATATCGAAAGGATTGCGGACCACTTCAAAAGTGGCTGTAGTACGGCTCGCCGCAGGACTGGCAGGTCGCTGTGGGACCTATACGGATAGCAAACTTCTGGCGTTGTTCGATGGTAGTTCACTCGTCAGACGGAGTGCCGTACGCGCTTGTGAAAGCATGGCCCATTCCGTTACTGTCATTGTTGGTTTTCGAGCCCCCGAGTTGATTTCGGCTCTCTCCGGTCTTCCAATCAGCATTTCGCACACCCCCGACTTCGCCAGCGGGATGTCGAGTTCTTTGATAACCGGGATGACAACGCCCGAAGCTCAATCGGGCCAAGGAGTACTGGTCATGTTGGCCGACACGCCGCCGGTTTCAACGGCTGGTATACGCGAAGATTCGAAACTCGGAGCCCAAGCTCCAACTGACCGAACTCGACCCTGTGGAAGCCATCTGTCGCCTCGCCGAATTTACCTGGAATTATTGCGGAGAGAACCCGAAAATCATAACGTTCCTCAACAGCGAGAACCTGCACCGGGCTCGGCACATAAGGACCCTGCCAGATATTCAAAACCTCAACTCTCCGCTCGTTTCTATACTGGGTTCGATACTCAAGCGTGGAGGAAAAGAAGGCAGGTTCAAGAAGGACATCGATCCAGTCCAGCTCTACATCTCGATAGCAGCCCTGCCCGTCCGTCATCTGCCGAAGCGAGACGTCTGGCTTCTGCTGCTCGGCAATCGCGACCATTTCTCATTCGGCCGCGGCCGCAAACAATGGGAGTAGTTCATCGCGCAGTGCTTTGATCGCCCACAGTGCATCCCGGCGCTCGAACTTCAGCGACGGCAGGAAGGCATCGACCTTGGGTCTCCCGGCGGATTTCCGCTGTCGGCCGTCACCAGCAGGGCCAAGATCATGAACACCGCCCATTCGGGCGGGCTCGACGGCACCTATGCTGGAAATCCACAGAGCGTCGCAGCCGCCAACGCTGTGCTCGATGTCATCGATGACGAGAAACTCAGTGAACGCGCGGCCGAAATCGGACGGCGCATCACCGACCGCCTGACATCTCTTGCATCGCGGCAGGGCATGGAACGTATCGGCGACGTGCGCAGGCCTGGGGCGATGATCACCTTCGAGCTTGTCGAGGACCGGCAGACGAAGACGGCCGCCCCTGCGATGACGAACCGCATCGTCGCGGAAGCCGAGGCGCGGGGTTGCATCCTTCTCTCCTGCGGCGCTCGCCTGAGCGTGATCCGTCTCCTGCCGCCGCTGACGATCGAATGGGAATTCCTCTCGGAAGGTTTGGACACCCTGGGGGCCGCAATCGAAGCGGCATCTTCCGTGCCCTCCGACTCTGCGGCAGCATAGGCTCCAAAGCGAAACTTAGGACACCCCCGCACGCAATTCCGCGCCGAGCCAGGCGTGGAAAGCTTCCAGCGGCGGGTAATTGGCGCGCGATTTCGGCCAGACCAGCCAGTAAGATCCCGACCCCGGCACCGATCTCTCCAAGACCGGCACCAGCCGTCCTTCCGCTATTTCACTGTCGGCGAGATAATCCGGAAGAAGAGCGACACCGAGCCCTGATATCGCGGCCTGCGTCATCGTCGCGAACTGATCGAAGAGCATGCCTGTCACATTTGCAGGTTCCACGCCTTGGGCGGCAAACCAGAGTTTCCACGCATTCAGCCTGGTTTCCAGTTGCAGAAGCGGCAAGCCGGCCATGTCGCCAGCCGAAGCGATCGGATGCTCGGCAAGCAGCGCCGGCGAGATGCAGGCCGTCAGACGTTCCTCGAACAGTCTCATGTGATCGGCATCACGCCAGTCGTCCGCCCCGAAATGAATGGCAGCGTCGAAACCCTCGGCCGCAAAATTGAAGCGCTTGAGGCGCGTTGCCAGGTTGATCGTGATGCCGGGATGTTTGACTAGGAATTCCCCCAATCGCGGCGCCAGCCAGCGCGTGCCGAAGGCCGGCAGGATCGCGAGCGACAGGGCGCCTCCTCCCGGATTGGCGGCAAACTCCATGCTGCTGCGCTGAATGAGACCGAGCGCCCGGCTCACGTCCCGCCCGTAGGCATGGGCAGCTTGCGTGGGGATGAGCTTCTGCCTGTGCCGTTCGAACAGCGGACGGCCGAGCTGCTGCTCCAGATTCTGGACGAGACGGCTCACCGTGCTCTGCGTCAGGTCGAGTTCACGTGCCGCCGCTGCCGTCGAACCCGTCCTGAGGACGGCGTCAAAAGCCGAGAGGAGACTTATCGAGGGCAGGAACCGGCGCGGGTGCATTAGCTATGCATTTCATGAATGAAGTTATGGCTAAATAGGGTTTTTTCCCGCCTGATGCAATCGCTATGTACATAGGAAGCTGCTTCACTAATCGATGCCGCACTTCATGCGAGGGAAATCCGTGACCGCCGATAGAGCCGCAACCGCCTTCACAGCATCATCCCAAACGACCGCATTCGCCTGGGACGATCCGTTTCTTCTCGACGACCAGCTTTCCGAAGAAGAGCGCATGATCCGCGATGCGGCCAGGGCTTTTTCCGAAGCCGAGTTGCTGCCGCGTGTTCAGGATGCCTACCTTGAAGAACACACCGATCCCGCACTCTTCCGGCTGATGGGCAAGGCAGGGCTTCTCGGCGTGACCTTGCCGGAGAAATACGGTGCTGCCGGTGCCAATTATGTCGCTTACGGCCTCGTCGCCCGAGAAGTCGAGCGTATCGATTCCGGCTACCGCTCGATGATGAGTGTGCAGTCCTCACTGGTCATCTACCCGATCTACGCCTACGGCTCCGAAGAGCAGCGGGACAAATACCTGCCGGGCCTCGTTTCCGGTGAATTGATCGGCTGCTTCGGCCTGACCGAGCCGGATGCCGGTTCCGATCCGGGAGGCATGAAGACCCGCGCCGAGAGGATCGAGGGTGGTTACCGCTTGCGCGGCTCAAAGATGTGGATCTCCAATGCGCCGATCGCCGACGTCTTCGTCGTCTGGGCTAAATCGGAAGCGCATGGTGGCCAGATTCGCGGGTTCATCCTCGAAAAGGGCATGAAAGGCC
Organism: Agrobacterium arsenijevicii; assembly: GCA_000949895.1. Lineage (GTDB taxonomy): Bacteria > Pseudomonadota > Alphaproteobacteria > Rhizobiales > Rhizobiaceae > Agrobacterium > Agrobacterium arsenijevicii. The sequence continues at coordinate 26,579 of JWIT01000040.1, forward strand.
TCTCTGCGCCGAAGATCGGCGGCAAGCTGTCGCTGCGCGCGTCGATCACGGGCGAGATCGTGCTCGACGGTGTCGAAGTCGGTGAGGATACCCTGCTGCCAGGTGTCGCGGGCCTCAAGGGACCATTCGGCTGCCTCAACCGCGCGCGTTACGGCATTTCCTGGGGCGTGCTCGGCGCCGCTGAGGATTGCTGGTTCCGCTCCCGGCAATATGGGCTCGATCGCATTCAGTTCGGCAAGCCGCTCGCCGGCACGCAGCTTTTCCAAAAGAAGCTCGCTGACATGCAGACGGAGATCGCGCTCGGGCTGCAGGGCAGCCTGCGCGTCGGCCGGCTGATGGACGCCGGCCAGTTCGCGCCGGAGATGGTTTCGATTGTCAAGCGCAACAATTGCGGCAAGGCGCTCGATATCGCCAGGCACGCTCGCGACATGCACGGCGGCAACGGCATCCAGATCGAATATCATGTCATGCGCCATGCCCAGAACCTCGAAACGGTCAACACCTATGAGGGCACGCACGACGTCCATGCGCTGATCCTTGGCCGCGCCCAGACCCGAATCCAGGCGTTCTTCTGATGGCCGGCCTAAACACCGCGCCGCTTGCCGGCCTGAAAGTGGTTGAACTCGCCCGCATTCTGGCAGGCCCCTGGATCGGCCAGACGCTCGCCGATCTCGGCGCCGAGGTCATCAAGATCGAAAGCCCGCAAGGCGACGATACCCGCAGCTGGGGTCCGCCCTTCATCGAACGGCCAGACGGTAGGGGCGGCACCGAGAAGGTTGCAGCCTATTTTCACGCGGCAAATAGGGGCAAAACATCGCTCACCTGCGATTTCGCCGATCCGAAAGATCTTGCCCGCGTCCGGACCTTGATCGAAGAAGCGGATGTCGTGGTCGAAAACTTCAAGGTCGGCGGATTGAAGAAATTCGGCCTCGACTATGACAGCGTCGCCGCGATCAATCCACGCATCGTCTACGCTTCCGTCACCGGCTTCGGTCAGACCGGTCCGCGCGCGCAGCATCCGGGCTACGACTTTCTGATACAGGGCATGTGCGGGGTCATGGACCTGACCGGCGAGCCGGACGGCGAACCGCAGAAGGTGGGCGTCGCCTGGATCGACGTCTTCACCGGGCTTTACGGCGTGATCGGCATTCAGGCCGCGCTCGCCGAGCGTGAACGCTCCGGCCTCGGCCAACAGGTCGATCTGGCACTGTTCGACGTCGGCGTCGCGGTGCTCGCCAACCAGGCGATGAATTATCTTGCCGGCGGCAAGGTGCCTCGACGCATGGGCAATGCGCATCCCAATATCGTGCCCTACCAGGTCTTTCCAACCTCCGATGGCCATCTCATCATCGCCTGCGGCAACGACCGGCAATTCCAAGCTCTCTGCGCTCTGCTGGGCCTCGCCCGCGCCGCGGACGATCCGGCCTTTGCCACCAATCCCGCGCGGGTGGAGAACCGCGAGACGCTCTGCAGCTTGATTGCGGAAAAGACCAGCCTCAGACCAAAGGCGGAATTGATCGCCGACCTCGAGAGGACGGGTATACCAGGCGGGCCGATCAACACCGTGGCCCAGGCAATCGACGAGCCGCAGATCAAGGCACGCGGGCTGAAGATCGCGCCGGAAGGTTTGCCGGGTTTGAGAACGCCGATCAGCCTGTCGCGCAGCCCGCTCGCGCTCGATAGGGCCTCGCCGATCTTGGGTCGCGGACACTGGAGCTTTTCCTCCGAAAAGGCCGAGGCAGACGTAGAATGATAATCGAGATCGTTGGAGTGGTCGGCGCAGGCCAGATGGGCAACGGCATTGCCCATGTGCTTGCGCTTGCGGGATACGACGTCTCGCTGATGGATGTCGACTCCAAAAAACTCGCCGCCGCGATCGCCAAGATCGGCAAGGACATGGACCGGCAAGTGACGCGGGGCACTATAACGGAGGAAAGCAGGCAATTTGCTGTTGAGCGAATTCGGACGACACTGCATCTGCCGGAGCTCGGGAGGAGCGATCTCGTCATCGAGGCCGCGACCGAGAAGGAAGCGGTCAAGCAGAAGATTTTCGACGAGCTGGCAGAGCACCTGCGGCCCGAAACGATCCTGACAACCAATACGTCGTCGCTTTCCATCACCCGGCTCGCCGGAGGCACCAGTCGACCCGAGCAGTTCATGGGCCTCCATTTCATGAATCCGGTTCCTGTCATGCAGGTCATCGAGCTCATCCGCGGAATTGCGACTAGCAAGGAGACCTTCGAGGCGGTCCGCGGGGTCGTCGGGAGGCTCGGCAAGTCTGCCATCGTGGCTGAGGACTATCCGGGCTTCATCGTCAATCGGCTGCTGATCCCGATGATCAACGAGGCGGTCTATGCCCTCTACGAGGGCGTCGGTTCGGCCGCCGACATTGACAGCAGTATGAAGCTTGGGGCGAGCCATCCGATGGGTCCGCTGGAACTTGCCGACTTCATCGGCCTCGACACCTGCCTTGCCATCATGAATGTGCTCCATGACGGGCTCGCGGATAGCAAGTAACGCCCTTGTCCGCTGCTGGTCAAATATGTCGAAGCCAGGTGGCTGGGGCGGAAGGTCGGCAAGGGTTTTTACGACTACCATGGCCCCGAGCCCGTTCCTTCCCGCTGAACCACCCGCCCCCTGAACAGAGGTGAACGCCCATGAAGATTCTCGTGCCAGTCAAGCGGGTTGTTGATTACAACGTGAAGATCCGTGTGAAAGCGGATGGTTCGGGCGTTGAGCTTGCTAACGTGAAGATGTCGATGAACCCGTTCGACGAGATATCGGTTGAGGAAGCGTTGCGGCTGAAGGAGCAAGGCAAGGCCGAGGAAGTGGTGGTCGTGTCGATCGGGCCCGCCAAGGCCGAGGAGACGCTGAGGACGGCGCTGGCCATGGGGGCGGATCGCGCCATCCTGGTCGAGACCGACGATCAAGTCGAGCCGCTCGCCGTTGCCAAGATCCTCAAGGGTGTGGCAGACGCCGAACAGCCCGGCCTGATCATCGTCGGCAAGCAGGCGATCGATGACGACAGCAACCAGACCGGCCAGATGCTGGCGGCACTGCTCGGCACCGCGCAGGCAACCTTCGCCTCGAAGATCGAGATCGGTGAGGGCAAAGCCCAGGTCACCCGCGAAGTCGATGGCGGCCTGCAGACCATCGAGATCAAGCTTCCAGCTGTGGTCACCACCGACCTTCGTCTCAATGAGCCGCGCTATGCCTCGCTGCCGAACATCATGAAGGCCAAGAAGAAGCCGCTCGACAAGAAGACACCGGCCGATTTCGGAGTGTCGACCGAGCCGCGCCTGAAGGTGTTGAAGACCGAGGAGCCGTCCGGCCGCAAGGCGGGCGTCAAGGTCAAGTCGGT
>JWIT01000042.1 GCA_000949895.1 Agrobacterium arsenijevicii
TGTCCCTTGGCCGACATTAACTTCGTAAGCGTCCGGTTAACTGATTTTCCAGGCGAGGGATGGTGATTTCCGTGTCTGCGACGCAAGAATACCAACCTCAGCGGTTAGAGGGCTTTTGATGCGTGCTATTATTTTGCTTATGGTCGTAGCTTTTGGAACGCCGAGCTACGGTCAAGATTCAGCGGAACTTGGACCCAATACGGATGAGCATCCTTTCCAGTGTGGAGCGGCCTTTGCGATGATGGCAGCGGTTTATCAAGAAGCTGGAGACGCCAAAATGTCCGCACGCTACCAAACAAAATTCGACAAGCTGGCTACACAGGCGGAAAGCATTTTCGAGCGATCTCAACGATCTAAAAGCGATGCAGAAGCCTACATGCAAAAGCATGCGGACTCTTTGGCTGTTGTCTCAGAGAAAGACGCCGCGCTTGTGATTAAATTTGCCCGACTTTGCGACCAGCGATTTCCTGAATAAGTGGGTTGGCCTGGGTGTTTTCCGGCTTCTGCGAAACTGTTTAATCCAATGTACGACGCCGCCACATGATTGAAACCGTTTTGCGTCCTCCTCGGCCAATCCCTGCCGAGCGCGACTATCGAATATCCGCGCCTTTGCGTTTCTTCCGCTCCGCTCTGGAGCACAATACAAAACAGACACGTTGTCGCGGAAAACCACGCCCTATTGCCCTGTGGGCTACCCCCCGTTGCAACCGCTCACGGTTCAATATTGCTCAATTTTTTTGATACAAACCTAGTAAATATACTAATTATTTCAGTGAATTAGATGTTTTTTCTTGTCGTTTTCAACTGTAGCTTGCTTTGGTGTTTTCATATGGTTATCCATGAGAGAATGAAACGGTCGATTGTATTTTTGTTGGTCGCTATTGCTTTGGGCGTCGCACTTTTTCGTGGTTTTTCGCCAGATCCCGATAGGTTTCGTCATAATATACCGTGCGGTATCGAGGTTGAGGGTTCGGGGTTTGCCGTTTCTGACTATACAGGTATTGGCGGTCCAGGCGATTTCTTTGCGATCTTCGCCGTCTTCGACCTTGCTGAAAGTAGTGCGGAGCAGATTAAAAACGGCGGTGTGCCTTTTCTTGAGGGGTTAAAATGTAAGAAAGCGGCATCCCCCCATCAGGAACGGCCGCGTAAATACTTTGTTTGGCAAGAGACGCCAACTCCTCTGCAGTCTCGCTTCAATACAAAAGTATTTGAAAATATCAGCGATTATCTGTCTCAGCGTGATATAAAACTCAACATAGGGCCTGATGTTCTTGCTGCCTCACAGAACGCGCTTTCGTCAAATGGAAACTATGTTGGGAAACAAAACAACGGTTTTCTACTAGTAGTCCCGGATCGCCGTAAAGCTTACTACATTTACTCCAACTAGGTTTAGGTAAAAATGACTGTATATTCGTACACCGATTTGAGCATCCAGAATGCTGTATACAAGTTTCTTTACGGGACATTCGATCCTATCAATGATCTGGCCGATCATGCCGAGAGAATTCGTGAGGAGACAAGTTCAGGCGATAGTATTTCTGTCGGATTGCAAGCGTTCATGCAAGATGGCCCGGGTAGATATATCAAGCCAAATAACTTTAGTATCGTTTCTGCCTTTTTCAACGATACGATTCAGCTAGCCGATGGATCTTACAGTCTCGAAGCATTGATGAATTTGAATGGATTTGAAGGGAAAAGTTCTGCGGCGTCTATTCGAACTTATCCAATTGATGTCACGTCTGCTGATTACGATACGCGTGCTTTTGTATGGGGCACTACGGGATATAGTATTAGCAACGCGATTTTTTCAGTTCAGAATGGTGTTCGAACAATCCAATCTATGGAAATTGTTGCGGGGCAGGAAAATTTTGATTTCACCGGTGGACCGGGTACAAGTTATATAAACTCGATACTCAGTGAAGTCGTGGATCCAATGAAAATTGGGCTAACTTTTTTTGTAAATTTTGTTGGTCAAGGATCTATATTCGAGAACTATTCAGCATCGGACTATACATCGGATGCTGATATATTTGAAAGCTTGATATATCCGGAGAGTGTTTGGAAGTCCTACCTTGCGGTATTTGAAGGTACCCAATTTGTATTGGATACAAAAGCAGACCCGCTTAGAGGCTTTATAGAGGACGGCAGAAATGTACTCTATGGGGATCGCGCTGAAGATGACGTTCTAGATGCGCATTCCCCCGCCAATAACGTTGGTCCTGATCTTCTTCCAGTTGTACTCGTAGGCGGTGGCGGTGATGACACTCTCATTGGTAGCGAGTGGTCGGACTTGCTTTTCGGTGGTACTGGTGATGACGCCGTCTATACTGGTCGTCTGTCAGAAGACGGCAAAGAGATGGACGATACATACGCCGATACGGTGTTTGCTGGCAATGGCGATGATGTCGTCTATGCCGGAGGTGGCTACGACCTGATTTCGTTAGGTTCTGGAAATGATGCCGTTCATTTTATGGGTGAGGGAAACCGTTCAGTCGTTTGGGGAGGAGAAGGTATCGATCAGTATTTCTTTGACTCCGCAGCTCATGTGCTTCTCTTGGACATGCCAGATCTCACAGAAGAGCTATTCGCCAGACTTTCTCCAGAAATGCTTTTCGGAATCATCGATAGTGGCGAGTACCCGTATACACATATTGTCATTAATGCGGAAAATCAGGACGAGTTTTATTACAATGGAATCAAACTCGGCGAGGCAACTGTGCATACAAAGACGTCAGTCGATGATGTCGAGACTCTGCACTATCTTGCGGAGCAGGATAAGCAAAATCCCGTTATATATCATATAAATCTTGAATATATTTCTGCAGAGCACATGGAAGAGTTTTACAGAACATTTAGGCAGTCAAACAACGAAAATATAGCTGTCTTAACGTCTAACATATCTGACGCAGGATACTCTCTGTCATTTTACAACACGGACCCACAGGATCCTGATGTCTTCGGCGAGGCGTTTGCTTTGGATGGATTTGTTGATGGTATTGGAGGGATTGCAGTAAGCGGTGACGACTATAGTTACGAGTTCTTTCAGCGGTATATTCGTTATATCCATGTGATCGATGAGGTGAAGCCAGAAATAGTTATTTCTGACCTTGGGCAGATTGGGTACATGAATACGGTCGTCAAGTGGCACCAAGTTGGGGTTGAATATGACGAATCAATCAGTGATAAATTGCAAAAACTTAAGGCAGAGGGGTATGATACGGCTCAACGCTATGTGGTGAATGCCTCCGACTACGTGATCGAAATCGCTGAGGGCGACTCAAACGGCGGTGATTTTACGGGGAATGCCAAGGCCCAAAAATTCAAAGGCGGAAGCGGTGGTGTCGGGGTTGGTAATACTGGTGCCGGCGTGGACTACTCTTCCTCAAGTAAGGCGATTTCCGTCGATATGAAGCAAGGTCGCGGAGAAAGTGGCGATGCCAGGGGCGATATCTATATAGGTATCAAGAAAATCATAGGCTCTAATTTTAATGATAGTTTCTATGGTGGGAAAACTGACAATCATTTCATCGGTGGCGCTGGCGATGATTGGTTCAGTTTGGTTGAAGCCGGAAGCGATATTATCGAGGGCGGAGATGGCATCGATTCTGTGGCATTCGAAGGCGAAGTGAGTAATTATAGTTGGTCACAAAATGCCGATGGCAAGGTGGTTGCCAGTAAAGGCGACGGATATTCGGTTACTCTTGGCGGGATCGAACACTTCAGCTTTTCTGATGGGTACATGACGTTGGCCGATGTAGAGCTGCTCATTGATCAAACCGTGACGAGCACCTCTGCAGATGAAACATTGGCGCTGGGCCACGGCAATGATTCATATATTTATGTCCGCGGAGCAGGAGATGACATCATTGTTGAAAATGCAACGGAAGGAACGAGTGATAGGCTCGTAATGTCCGGCTTTATATTTGACGATGTTGAGTTCACCCGGCTGAGCGACGATTTGCTTATAACTGTTCCAAAATCCGCCACGGAAGCTGGCGATGGCGGCTCTATTCTCGTGAAGAATACACTTCTTGATGATGACAGCGGCATCGAGAATTTCGTATTCGAAGACTGGACCTACACCAAGGCGGATATGCGTTCTGCGCTTCTCTCGCAGCTCACCACAACTGGCGATGATGTGATCGAAGGGTTCCATAACACAGGTGACTATCTCGAGGGTGGTGCTGGCAACGATGTCTTTGTGTTCAAGCCGAACTTTGGTTGGGATACGATCGGTGATTTCGTTGCGGGCGCGGGAACAGATGATGTTCTCGAATTCCACGGTGGTGTGCTGGTGGACTTTGAGGCGGTTCTGGCGGCGGCGTCACAGGTTGGTAATGACACCATTATCAACATTGACGGTACTAACGGCATTACGCTCGCGAACGTCAATCTTGCCGACCTGCATCGGGATGACGTGCGGTTCGTTGCTTAACAACCGAAGCCACGATTAAGTGCTCCCATTGGCAGGAACTTTACGCAGGAGGCGGAGCCTGATTTTGAGACGTGTATTTGCTTTCTTGCTCTTTCTACTGATTTTCCTCCAACAGGGGCCTGGTTGGGCTCAAGTACAGAGCTATGTGGATTTCGACGCCAACGGTACCGTCTACAAGCTCCCTCTTACAGGTGGGTGGACATTTTCGTTGTCGCGCGGTGATCAACGCTCCCACGTTCATTTGGACGCGGGCGTAAAAAGTCGGCAGCGAAAACTTGCTTACTTCAGGGGATTGATTTCCGAAGGGTATCGTCTTGAGGAGGCATATATATGGGGTAGAGACGCGTGCTCCGCTGGGCTGTTTAACTCCGATCTATGCGTCTACAGCGTCCTTTCCTTCGATAGAAATGTGGTTGTCGAACTAATATCGATAAACAAATACGACAAATTCAGGCGCGAGTACGAGAAAAGCTCTGGCTGGAGTAAGAGAGATTTAAAAAACGATAGTAATGTCAATATCAAGAAAACGATATTTCCAAATGAATCTCCGCTGAATGGCGTCTATTTAAGTTACGTATTTAACGATAATTTGGAGATACAAGTCAGAATTCGATTGGGCGAAGGCAGGAGTGTTTCCGATAAAATCGAAAATATAGTTGACGATAACATAGTTTTGTTCTGCCGAAAACTCGTTGGGGGCATTTGACCATGACATACATACTGACTAATTCTGAGCGCAGCGCTGTCGAGTTGGCTCTCAACGCGTCCAACTCTGGTGCGGCACCTTATTATGAGGTCTACCAAACAATCCTTGCTGTTTTAACTGAGCCGGGAGGTCAGCCTAAAGTGGGTGTGGATCCTTCTGTGCTTTCCTGGCTTATCGGTGCGAGTGGTGTGAACAGGGGTGATACGCTGTATAGCGACTTCATCAGAGAATATTCGATTTCCCAATATTTCATCCGCTTTGGTCAATCATCGACAGTGCCTCTGCAGACAGTGTCTAACAATGTGGCCAGGGCCGTCGCAGAGGATATTTTGCTCAACGGCGTAGCTCCGGATATCAATACGCTCGGGGAAAAAGATGCCAACGTAACCATCTCCCAATATTTCAACGGTGATGAGGGTGGATGGTCAGGAAACCCGCTCTTCATATTCCTGGGCGATGATTCTTTTTATCAAAACAACATCATCAATGTAGATTTTACGGGTTACGAGTTTTCGGCTTTTTTGCAAAGCGCAACATCGGCGTTTGCTGCGACAACGATTGGCTCAAGCCCGATTACCGGATTTTCTGACGTAGCTATATCATTCCTCTATATGGGAGCGTTGGCGGCTAGCTCCATGTCGATTGCTATTGAAAACAATGGAATTGACCGTATAGCCGGGAGCTTGCAAGCTACTAACGCGTTTATCTACTCCCTCTATGGTCTTCGCGCTGTCGATGTAGCCGCCTATACACCCATTTTTGGTTTATCCCACGACGGGGATGAATTGTATGGAGGAATGGATGCTGAAATCCTGATAGGAGGCGGTGGATCCGATATAATTGGCGGGGGCATTGATACCGATATTGTGGATGGGGGAGATGGTAACGATGTTCTTTTTGGTGACCAGCATCGGGATAGAATTATCGGCGGCGCCGGCGCGGATGTTCTCGCCGGCGGAACTATTTCCAGTCCCACTCAACTTGGCAGTTTTGACCTGACTGCGGATCACACCGAGTGGAACGATGGTGTAGGCGATCTTTTAAAAGGTGGTATGGGCAACGACACCTACCTGATTTCGATCACCGAAGGCGAAACGTGGGATTGGGCCTATGGCCAGGATTCCAATAGCGACAACTATGCGTCACTTCTTTCGACCATTGATACGATTGATGAGGGCGATGGTGACGGTGCCGGAAACATATTGATACAGATGCGGCATCCATCTTGGGAGCCAAACGAGCAGTTTCAAGCAATCGCCGTTGGGGGTCAGTACGCCGCGGCTGAGTTCTATCCTCCCAATTTTTTCAAGTCCGGCGAAAGTTTGGTTTTTTTAACTTATATTGCTGACGGAAGCGGACTATCGATCCCCCATTTGTTTGTCATGGCTGGCTATCCTTTGCATCCGGTCGTCGCCATCAGGGATTTCTATAACGGTGATTTTGGTATCACGCTCGATGGCTATTCTCGGTCCCGTGCCGGAGGTCCCGAACTTCTGCGCGCGAGCGCGGCAGGTGAGGCTCAAAGCGGCGATGGTTCTGACGGTGCCGAGGAAACCATTACGGGAGGCAGAGGAGCTGATGCGGTCGATTACTCCGACTCTCAATCCGGAGTCGACGTCAACCTGAGTTTGGGAACGGGCGTCGGAGGGGATGCGGACGGAAAGACTTATGTTTCAATCGAAAATGTTACGGGGTCCGAGTTCGCCGATACTCTTACCGGCAATACCGCTGACAATTATTTGCGAGGAGATGGCGGGAATGATGTTATCGCTGGAGGCGAGGGCGACGATATAATTTCAGGTGGAGTCGGCAACGACGCTATATCTGGAGGTCATGGAAACGATGTTTTGTGGGGTGGGGATGGATCTGACATATTCTCCTACGCTCAAGACGACGGTAATGACATTATTGTCGAGTATTCTGATAACAACTCTATCGATCAGCTGGTCGTAGAGGGTTTCAATTTTGATGACGTCCTTTTTGAGCGTCGAGAAAGTGATTTGGTAATTCGCGTCCCTGGAGGTCAGGGCCCCGGTGGTCAGATACTGATCACAGGTACGCTCGAGGATGATTCACGAGGGATCGAACAGTTCGTATTTGATGACTGGACTTACAGTAAACAAGATGTCCGTTCGACAATCCTTTCTCAGGCGACAACCGCCGGAAACGATCTGATCGAAGGTTTTCGGAATACCGGCGATTATTTAGAGGGTGGTGCCGGCAACGATACCTTCGTGTTCAAACCCGAATTCGGCTGGGATACGATTGGTGACTTTGTCGCAGGCGCGGGAACTGATGACGTTCTCGAGTTCCGCGGTGGCGTCCTGGCAGACTTTGAGGCAGTTCTGGCCGCGGCGTCACAGGTTGGTAATGACACCATTATCAACATTGACGGCACAAATGGCATTACGCTCGCGAACGTCAATCTTACCGACCTGCATCGGGATGACGTGCGTTTCGTTGCATAGGATCTGACTCTTGTCCAAATACTCGAATAGTGAAGTGCGGCGACCTCCGGTCGCCGCTGCCTTGCGCGCAACACGCAATGCGTTTGGGTCCGTTGCTCTTCTCAGCGCGTTCACCAATATTCTGATGCTGACTGGCCCGCTTTTTATGATGCAGGTCTATGATCGGGTTCTCTCAAGCCGCAGTGTTCCAACACTTGTTGCCTTATCGATGCTCGCCATCGTTCTCTACCTGTTTCTGGGAATTCTTGAGCTGATAAGGTCCAGAATTCTCTCGCGCATCGGCGAAAGGATTGAAGAACAACTCGGCGGTCCGACTTTCGATGCGGTGATGTTGCTTCCCCTGAGAATGTCAAAAAAGGAGGTGGCGGCACAGCCTGTTCGCGATCTCGAACATATGCGTCAGTTCATGAGCGGACCGGGTCCGGTGGCCATCTGCGACATGCCATGGTTGCCGCTTTACATCGGCATATTGTTTCTCTTTCACGCCTATCTCGGTTGGCTGGCAATTGCCGGAGCTACCCTGTTGATCGTGCTGACGCTTTGTAGCGACGCTGTTCTGCGTGACCCGACACGGCGAGTGGCCGCGCTCTCATCGGCGCGCGCAGATTACATTGAGGCTGGGCGGCGGAATGCAGAAGCGTTGCATGCTATGGGCATGAAAAGTGCCTACGCTCGCAAATGGCACGAGACAAACTCAGCCTATGTTGAGGAACAGCGGCAGGCGAGTGATGCGACGAGCAGCTTCTCAACCTTCTCGAAGATTTTTCGCTTGGCACTGCAATCTGCCGTTCTCGCGCTGGGAGCATGGCTTGCCATAAAGCAGCTCGCATCACCGGGAGCGATGATTGCGTCTTCCATTCTGACATCGAGAGCGCTTGCCCCAATTGAGCAGGCGATTGGTCAATGGCGTGGATTCATCAACTTTCGGCAGGCAAAGGCGCGCCTTGGTCAACTCCTCGACAGGATTGGCCCGGATCAGGAAAGAATGGCTCTTCCTGCGCCATCAAAAACACTGTCTGTATCCGGTGTTGCTGTTGTGGCTCCAGGCAACCAATCCCCCACTGTCCGGGACGTCACCTTCTCGCTTTCAGCGGGGCAGGGACTGGGCATCATTGGCCCTAGTGGTTCTGGGAAATCCACGCTTGTCCGGGCTCTGGTCGGCATCTGGCCACCGGCACGCGGATCCGTCAGGCTGGACGGGGCGGAGATTGACCAGTGGCATCCGGAAGCGCTTGGCCCATCGATCGGTTACCTGCCACAGGGTGTGGAATTGTTTGATGGAACAATAGCGGAAAATATCAGTCGGTTTTCTGGATCGCCTAACCCGTCTGATGTCATCGAGGCGGCGAAACAGGCAGATGTGCACGAGCTCATTCTGTCCATGCCGGACGGATACGACACAAGGATCGGCAATAGCGGCGCGTCTCTTTCTGCCGGACAGCGCCAGAGGCTTGGGCTCGCCCGCGCGTTGTTTGGCGAGCCGTTCCTGATCATTCTGGATGAACCAAACGCCAGCCTTGATGCGGAAGGCGAAATGGCGCTGACGAATGCGATTGTCGTCGCCCGTCATCGAGGTGCCATTGTGGTGATTGTCGCGCACCGGCCGAATGCGCTTTCTGCCGTAGACAATGTTCTCGTTCTTGCTCAAGGCGCGATGGTTGCGTTCGGGCCGCGTGACGAGGTGCTACGTAAAACGACAATGCGCGCTGTATCGGAAAAAGCATGAATCCCAACACCTCGAAACCAAGCGCTGCCAGCCACTCTATCCGGCTTTATACGATTGCGGGAGCGGGAACCATTGCCTTGATGATCTTGGGTGTTGGTGGCTGGGCCGCGACTGCAAATCTCTCCGGTGCAGTGGTGGGTGCGGGGACCGTTGTTGTCGACGGCAACGTCAAACGCATCCAGCATCGGGAAGGCGGCATTGTCGGCGATATCCGGGTGCGCAGTGGGGCTGTCGTCAAGGCCGGTGATCTGTTGATCCGCCTTGACGACACCGTAACCCGGGCAAGTCTGGCCATGGTTGAGAAACAGATCGAGCAGCTCAATGCGCGGCGCTTGCGTCTTTCGGCCGAACGCGAGAACGCTCGAGAGATGACGGCTTTGTCCACATCACCGGCAAATACGGCAGCCTTTGATGGTGCTGAGTACATTCAAGCCGAGGCGGCCCTTTTTAGGGCTCGCAGACAAACCCTTGATGGCCAGAAGGCTCAGCTGAAACAACGTATCGACCAGATACGTCAGGAAAATGAGGGCCTTGTTGTTCGCAAGAATGCCAAGGAAGAGGAATTGTCCTGGATCGGCCAGGAACTCGTTCGGGTCCGAAGCCTGGCAGGTCAGCAGTTGATCCAGTTCAACCGTCTCGCGGAACTGGAGCGACTGCGAGCTCAACTCGATGGTGAACGCGGACAGTTCATGGCCGAGATTGCTAGAGCCGCGACCCGAATTACAGAAACAGAGCTTCAGATTTTACAGCTCGACCAGGACCGGCTGGCTGAAGTTTTGACAGAACTGCGCGATGTTGAGAACAAGCTTGCCGAACTCTCGGAGCAAAAGGTCACGGCCGAAGACCAGTTGAGGCGCATCGATATACGATCCCCGCAGGACGGTGTTGTACATGAGCTCGCCGTCCACACGATCGGTGGCGTCATCAGCCCCGGGGAAACAGTGATGCAGATCGTGCCTGTTAACGACCGGCTGGTGGTGGAGACGAAAATTCAGCCAGCCGACATCGACCAGATACATGTCGGGCAACAGGCGATCCTGCGTTTTTCTGCATTTAATCAGCGTACAACTCCTGAAATTGCCGGGTATGTGAAAACAGTTGCGGCCGATCTCGTCAGCAACCCGCAAACGGGCGAAAGCTGGTACACCTCTCGCATTCACATAGATTCAGAGGAGCTAAAGAAGCTAAGCAACTTGAGCCTTCTCGCTGGCATGCCGGTCGAAGCCTACATCAAGACGACCGAACGGACTGCTTTGTCGTACCTGGTGAAACCCCTCGCAGATCAAATCAACAGGGCTATGCGCGAGGAATGATAGCAATAAAAACGACATCGGCTTGATGAAATTGGTTGAGGTTTGGACTAATCTTGCCAGCGAGCCGGAGTGAGGCCAACGCAGCGCCTTCGGGGCGGTTACTGGGGGGTGCAAATCGATGGCAACACCACTCAGGTCTCTTCAACCACATAAGGATCGTGTAATCTCGGGGTCGGCAGTTCGATTCCTATCAAGACCTTAAACAGCCGAATCCGGCCGGTGACGGCACGGGAGTAAGATGTTATGCGACCTGCACGACAAGCTTTACGGCATCTGCGCCGGCCGGGATGAGAAACGGCGAGGAGGCATCGGTAACGGCCTGCCATACCGCTTTTGCCACATCGTTCGCAGTGGTAATTTCGGCCGGCTGCGGCGGTGTTGCGGAGAACACCTGTTTCGCCCAGCCGGCATAGGCTTCGGGTATGCCGTTCTGCGAGCGATCGCGGGCGCTCACGCTAAAGGAAGTTTCCGGTGCCCGACCGGGAATGATGAGCCGCACGCGTACCCCGAACGGCTCCACCTCCAAGGCAAGGTTTTCGCTGAATGCTTCTACGGCCGCCTTGCTTGCCGTGTAGGCGGACAGCATCGGCAACGGCTTGAGCGTCACGGCGGACGACACGTTAACAATCACGCCCCTTCCTTGCGTCCGGAAACCGGGCAGTACTGCTTGCGACATCGCGATGGTTCCGAAGGTGTTCAGCTCGAAAAGCTGGCGTGTTGCTGCCATCGACACGCCTTCCAGCGCACCCATCAGACCGGCACCGGCGTTGTTCACGAGGGCGTCGATCGGCCCTGCTTCATCCAGAGCGCGAGCGATGTTGGCAGCGTCGGTTACATCGAGTGCAACGACGCGCAGCCGCACGGATGCGGGCAACAGATCCCCACGCGGTGCGCGCATCGTGGCAATGACTGTCCAGTCGCGATCGAGGAAATAGCGGGCAGTCTCAAGCCCGAAGCCGGACGAACTACCCGTGATGAGGATGGTGTTCATGTGAAACTCCTGTTTGTGGTGATGGTATCGCGCGACCGTGGATATGGCTGGGGTGCGTGTTACGAGGGAGCCGGAAAAGGCGGCCCGACGACCTATTTCGTCTCGACGTTGCCTTCCGGCGCAGCATCGGTTGCCAGCGTCGCGACCGTATCGGAAAATGCGGGATCGCCGGAATAGAGCGCGCTGCGGAGGAAGGAGGTTGAAAGGCGCTGGATGGCGGCGACCCGCTGGGGCCGTTCGTCTGTCGTCTCGCGCGCCTCATAACCAGGGATGCCGCCAAGAGCATGCTCGCCGCCAAAGGCCGTAAACAATGCCTTGGGTTTGGGGCTGAAATCGTAGGCATCACGCCACCAGTCGGCGCCACGCGTCGAAAGCCTGCCCACATCACGGTCGCCGACAATGATCAGGGTCGGTGCTGTCATCGTCGAGAAATCCGGATACATGAAAGGGTGGGTACGGGCTGCATACTCGGTCAGGTCATTGCCTCGACCTGGTGCCGCCAGCAGCACGCCCGCCTTTACGCGGTTGTCCTTCCTGTTGACCACCGATCCGTCGTCGGGATCGGGATGGGTGGCGCCAAGCAGGGGTCAGAACAAGATTAGTGCGAAATCGTACGCCAAGCGAATTTGTCCATATTTTCAGCAGGTTGCTGTCTGTGCTAAATAGGAAGTTTTAGGGTGAAAAGCTATCTAGAACCCATTTTTAGAACGAAAATCGATCTCAAACATCACTTTCTCGGCTAAACGTACAATTTCGCACTAATCTTGTTCTGACCCCAATTTCGCCCGCACCGGCAAACCCGGCGCAGCCGGATTGCCCGATTGGCCAGCCTATACGAAAGAGCAGGGCAGCATGATGATATTCGATACGCAGAGCCGCGTGGCAAGCCATCCCGATCGCAAGCTCCTGGAGGCAGCAGGCGCGCTCTGAGCATCTTTGCCGGTAGCAGCGTATCCCTGACCACGCTGCGCCGGCAGCATTCACCGCGTGCAATCAACCGCCCAAATCTTGACCTAAGCGACCGCGCGTCGGATACCGGTATCGAGCAATAACTGAAGTAGATAGCCGGAAGCAAGGGTGGGGCCTCGCTTCCGGCATTCACATCACGCCAAATAACGATTGAACCACTCGATTGTGCGATCCCAGGCAAGCTTTGCCGCAGCCTCGTCGTATCGTGGCGTCGAGTCATTGTGGAAGCCGTGGTTAACACCCGGATATACGTAGCCTTCGTAGGTCTTGTTGTTGGCCTTCAAGGCTTGCTCATATGCAGGCCAGCCCTCGTTTATCCGGGTATCGAGCTCGCCGTAGTGGATAAGGAGAGGCGCTTTGATCCGGGATACGTCTTCGGCACGCGGTTGGCGGCCGTAGAAGGGGACGGCGGCGCCCAGTTCCGGATAGGCGACCGCAGCGGCGTTGGATACGCCACCACCGTAACAAAAGCCAGTTATGCCGACCTTGCCGGTGGATTGCTCATGCGCCATCATGAATTCAATAGCCGCGAAAAAGTCGTTCATCAGCTTTTCCGGGTCGACCGTGGCCTGCAGTTCGCGCCCCTTTTCATCATTGCCGGGATAACCTCCGACGGATGTGAGTCCGTCCGGCGCAAGGGCGATGAAACCGGCCTTGGCGACGCGTCGCGCCACATCTTCGATGTAAGGGTTGAGGCCCCGGTTTTCATGGACTACCACCACGACGGGTACCTTGCCTTCGATCTTGGCAGGCTTCACCAGGTAGCCGCGTACTTCGCCGTGTCCCTTGGGCGATGGGTACATAATGTATTCGGGAAGAATGTCTGGGTCGGTGAATTCCACTTGCTGCGCCAGCGCATAGTCGGGCAAGAGAGTGGCCACCAGTGCGGCGGCGGTAACGCCGCCAACAGCAAACTTTGCAGCGCGATCAAGGAACTCGCGCTTGGTGATTTTTCCATGCGCGTAATAATCGTAAAGCTCCAGCAGTTCTTGTGGAAAATCCTTGGCGGTCAATCTGGTCATATCGCTCCCCTTTGCGCGGATCTGTGCTGCCAGCACTCACGGCAAATTCGGGTGGCATGGTGCGCAGCTGACTTGCTCACCATAGTCCGATTTTCGCCACGGATCTTAGATCGTTCATTTCACTTTTTCGTCAGTGAAACTTAATTTCCAGCAGCGTGCCGTCCGAGGCGAATTCTGCTTTGAATTCGCGCTGATTGTCGTCATACCCCTCTAGCTCGATTCCGTCACGATCATCGAATTCCACCTTCCAGAGTTGGGCATGGGCTGAAAGTGACGGATGTTTTCGGACGGGTTCGGGCAGAAGGGTTGCGATGGCTTCCAGCGGAAACGCATTACGGCGCTTCGCCTGAACCTCCTGAATTTCGTCGTGTCGATCCAGATCGATTTCAATCCAGCTGCCGTCCGGCAGTCTGCCTTCCACAATCCTCCCATATTGATGATGCGGCTCTGGATGGACCTGCAGTTCAGTCAGATGCAGCGCAGCAATGCTTGTCGGCACATCTTGCGCGGCTTGCGCAAGGGGTATGACACCCAACAGCATTGGAATTGTTACGAGATCAGCCCGCAAGGCGCGGCTGCGTTCGCTCACCTTTCGAAAGGATGACGTTTTCAGCATTTTTAAATCTCTTTTGGAGCAGGTTGTAGGTAGGGGTCACTCGCCTCGAGGATACTGATTTCGAGACCCGTGCCGACCGGAGAAGCAGGCTACGAACACCGGGAAGATCACGGACGGCTCGCCCATAATTTCGGATCTCACCGGAGCCCGGGCGGATCATGTTATCGGCAGCGATGATGGGGTCAGAACAAGATTTGTGCGAAATCGTACGCCAAGCGAATTTGTCCATGTTTTCAGCAGGTTGCCGTCTGTGCCAAATAGGAAGTTTTAGGGTGAAAAGCTATCTAGAACCCATTTTTAGAACGAAAATCGATCTCAACCATCACTTTCTCGGCTAAACGTACAATTTCGCACTAATCTTGTTCTGACCCCGATTCGGGGTGATTTTCAGCAGAATGGCGGCGTAACCTTTGAATTAAGTATGGCCGCCTCGATCTTTTGGAACAAAATCCTTAGTTCGGGCTGGCTCGCCTCGACCATGGCCTGATCGATCGAAACCCATCGTGATTTCCGGACGCCTTTTTCAGGAAATTCGTCAGAAATCGATTGAACCTCCAGCACGTAGACAGTGACGTTATAACGCGTAGACGTGGAGTTCTTGAAATAAAAGAACTTGCCCAGGGGGAATGAAGAAATCGAGCCGCGGACACCGGCCTCTTCAAAGGCTTCACGCGCCGCAGCCATTCGCGCTGTTTCCCCGAGCTCGATATGTCCCTTTGGAAGCCCCCACCTTCCATTGCGGCGACTGGAGACCAGTAGAACTTGCGGCACCTTCCCCTCGCAGCGATGAATGCAGATGGCGGCGGCCTGGTCCACATCTTCCATGCGGGCCGTCATTGGTTCGTCTGGTCCAAGAGCGTCTTGCAACATCGCAATTCCTCGGCTCTCACTGTCAACTGCGGCATCCAGTTTAGCCCGATCGACCGCGAATGTGCACGTTGACCGGGAGGTGGTTCTGGTACGGGTGAGATCGTGATGCGCGCCGGAATGTCTGCTGCGCGCGAAGTTCCCTGACGAGATGGGCCGCCCCGGCGGGTTTCATACCAGGCGATCGCGCGTTCAGCCATTTCGGGAAGTGCTTTTTGTGCAGGCGACCCTTCAAGAGATCGCCCGAAACCAGCGGTGTCATCTTGCGGGCGCTCGGTTAGATCTTGACGCAGCGGAATTCCCAGAACAATGAATGGGAAATGAGGCGCTCCCACGGAGCAAGTATTAAGTCTGATGCACCCAGCAGGTGGCCTCGTCCTTGGCGACCCTCGAAGCGCCACATCTCCGGGAGAGTTGACCAACCGAACTTGATCACCAGCGATGGCTCTCCGTGGTGATTCGGCTAAGTGAGTGTTGCAGCCGTATCTCCGCGTGGCAGCGAAAAGTAACAATGCGCCTGCTGCCATCCGCACAGATTATTGATCGTCAAGCATGGACGTCGACAATCTCGGCGAGGCGCGCTGCCGTTCCCATGGAGAGCGTCCATCCAAGGGAGCCATGGCCGCAATTCAAAAACAAGCCATCGACCTTGCTGCGGCTGACGATTGGCTGGCTGTCGGGGGTCATCGGCCGGAAGCCTGTCCATGCCTTGGGATCCGCGGCATAGTCGCCGGCTTCCGGAAATATCCCTTTTGCCGTCTCCATCAGCGTATTGAAGCGTTGGGAGCTGAATTCTCCGATGCCCGGACCTATGTCGGCCAGCCCTGCGATCCGCAGGCGGTCGCCGATCCGACAAAAAACGATTTTGCGGGCGCTGTCGGTGATGCTGACGACAGGGGCGTATTTGGTCGCAGGGATCGTCATGGAATAGCCCTGCATGGGCCAAACCGGAAGCCTGATGCCAGCTGTCGCGGCGACAGAGCGGCTCCAGATGCCGAGTGAGAGAACGGCGATGCGGCAGGCCCACTCGCCTTGGTCGGTTTGAATGGCAGCGAGCTTGCCGGATCGTTTCGTCAGTGCTCTGACAGTCGTACCGAATTTGAATGTGACACCATACTGGTTCTCCAGCAGATCCCGCAAGCCAAGGCAGAAACGATACGAATCGCCTGTCTCGTCGATAGGCGACCACAGGGCGCCGGCAAAGCCATGGCCATAGCGAGCCAGGGCGGGCTCGCGCTCACAAGCCTCTGCCGGCGACAACATGACCTGTCCCGCGCCATGGAGGTTTTTCAGGCGGCTGAGCGCCTCTGCGTCTCGCATGGTCTGAATGCTGGAATAGAGTGTGAGCTTGCCTGCGGTGCGATGATCGAAATCAAGCCTGTTGCGGATGCTGCTGAGGGCCTCGCGGCTCTCCATGGCGAGCTTCAGAACCTCGATCGTATTGGCCTCGAACCTTGCTTTGGTTGCATTCGCTAGAAATTTCGCGATCCACGACCAAAAGTCAGGTGATACCGTTGGCCGGAAACGGAAAGCTGGATCGAGCCCGAGCACATACCCCGGTAGGTTTTTGACCAGCGACGGGGAAGCAAGAGCGTCCGTATAGCAATAGCTCAGTTGGGCGCCATTACCAAAGCTTGCGCCTCCTTCAGCCGGGGCACTTCCGGCGTCGATGACCGTGATGGAATGCCCCTTTTGCGCAAGGGCATAGGCGGTCGTCATGCCGACGACTCCGGCTCCCAGAACGAATATCTCAGCCATGCGTCTGTTCCATTTCTACCAAGCGAACGATCGCCTCAAATTCGACCGGCATGCCGGGCAACGTCGACCTGACTCCAAAGGCAAAACGGGCTTGCCGCCCTTGCTCACCGAAGAGTTGGATGAACGGTTGTCTATCCGGAAGTATTTCCCCAGGTCGCCTTCGAGATGCCTCTGTCCGGATAGGACAGTCCGGCACAACGATCCTGCCGCTGCGACGGTTGCTGGCTGGTTTCGCTATCGAAGCGACCAGCAGCCCCAGCGTTTCCGGTCGGCGTTCCAACCTTTCATACATTGACGACGACTGGCCTGTGGAGCGAGAATTCCGTCGCGGCGTCAACAAATCCCCTAAGGATCGGAATATCCATTTTACCCACCGCGTATTCGGGATGCCATTGGACGCCAACAGCGAAGTCGCTGTCGACAGCCTCGATGGCTTCGATGACGCCGTCACTTGCGACAGCGATCGTCCGATAGGCCGGAAAAGGCTGGACAGCCTGATGGTGAACGCTGTTCACCAAATAGCGTCCTGGTACAATTGCAGGAAGGCTGCGAGGCCGATGTGCAAATTCGATTTCGTGCTGGACACGGTCCGCAGGCTGGTCTGGTTTGTGTTCCAGCGCTTCCGCCACCTCGGCTGGGATATGCTGAACAAGCTTTCCGCCTAGGCAAACCGCCAGGAGTTGCATGCCGTTGCAGATTCCAAGAACTGGAATGCCTACTTCGAGAGCTCCCTCTACCAGGGCCTTCTCGAAACCCGTTCGAAGTGGCTTTGTGACAGGGGACTGCAGGGCGACGGCCCCGTAGAGCTCAGGGTCGATATCGAACATGCCGCCCGTGACAAGTAGACCATCAATTGCCCTGAGATAGGCAGCAACGTCATCTGCGTAAGGCAAGATGAGGGGAAGGCCGCCACAGCCCAATATTGCGTCGGTGTAGTTACGACGGACGGTGTACTCGGTTTCCGGTGCTATGAAATCGTTGATATCGGGCGTAATGCCGATGCGCGGGCGAGGTGGGGCCTTCATCAACATGACAGCCAGACCTCGGCAATATCCGCGTAAATTTTCGCCGCTGTCATTACATTGTCGATCGACACTGACTCGTCAGGCTGACCGCTTAGGCCGAGATCACCCGGTCCGACAATGGCGAAGGGCACGTCGAGCCCTTCAATCATCACGGTGGCATCACTGTAATAGGAGACACCCTTCAGCTGTGGCACGCGGCCGGTATGCCGACGAGACATCTCGCCACAGAGGCGAACGAACGGATCGTCAGGCTGAGTCTCCACGGCTGGCTTGAAATCAAGAATACTGATCGATATGGCGTCTGGCGCAACCGCCTCCACCCGCTTGATTACATCGAGATAGTCCGTGGCCGGCGGGAGCCGGATGTCGAAATCGGCAACGCACAGATCAGGTGTAAGGTTGACGGCCGTGCCGCCTTCGATGCGCCCGACCCGGATGGTCGGTGGATCGAGGAGCGGATGTACCGCGCATGTCAGTTCGAGCGCGCCAAGCCTTGAGAGAAATTCATTCATTGCGGAAATGGCATTGATACCTGCATCGCCGGAGACATGGCCAAGCCGGCCGGTGGCCGTCGCCCGCAGCCAAAGCGCCGCCTTTTCAACGATGACGATGTCGAGGCCGCTCGGCTCGCCGCACAGGAACGCTCCGATCTCGTTTTTGAGTCCCCGCTCGACGAAGCGACGGGCTCCGAGGAGGTTCGCGCTTTCGCCCGCCGTGAACGCGAGAATAACGTCGCCCTTCAGCGCGCTCCTGTTTTTTGCGAGTTGCTCAGCCGCGGCGATCATTGCGACCAGGGCGCTCTTCATATCCGATGCACCGCGACCGTAGAGACGCCCATTCGAGATCCTCGCTGAAAACGGATCATGCCGCCAGGGCATGCTCCCGACCGGAACAGTATCCATATGAGCCGACAGCACGAAACTCGCCTTTTCGCCCTGCCCACGAAGTCGTCCAAGTACATTTGCGCGTCCCGGCAGGAATTCGTCCAGTTCGGATTCGATCCCGAGAGCGAGAAGCTGCTTGTGGACTTCTCCCGCGACCTCCAGTTCACCTCCCGGTGGATCGCAACTATCGATTGCTACGATTCTTTGCAGGAACGCGACCGCGTCGAATTGCTCGACTGAGCTGATGTGATGTCGTAAATTTTCTGCGTGCATTGGCCATCCCCTACTGATCATTGGAGAATGACTGTTTCGTTTCATGCAAAGAAGCGATAATCTGTAATGGAATAATCGATAATCAGAATGAATGAGGTCGAGTTCCTTGGATACATCGCTACTTCGTTGCTTTCTCACCGTTTCTGATACGAAAAGCTTCTCGGCTGCGGCTGCGCGCCTGAACATCACCCAATCGACTGTGAGTCACCAGATTGCGCGGCTTGAAGAGCATCTGGGCAAACAGCTCTTCGAGCGGACGACACGCAACTGCCGGCTGACGGCCGACGGTCGGGATCTGATCCCCCATGCGGCGAGGGTGCTGCAATCGGTGGACGAGTTGGAGCAGAGCTTCAAGCCGCAGCTTTTGAGCGGAACGGTCGTCATCGGTGTACCTGATGACTACTATCTGTTTGGGTTGATCACCGAGGCTTTGGGGGGCTTCATGGCTGATAAACCCGGGGTCGCGGTTGAAATGCGTGCCGGTCTCGGCGCCAACCATCTGCGCGATCTGCAGGATCGCAATCTGGATCTCGCGCTGGTGCGGGAGGTTGGCGGCAGCACGGGTGAGATCTTGCGAACCGAGCGCATCGTCTGGATCGCAGGGCCCAATTGGGCTATGCCGGTTGACGGCGTGGTACCTCTAGCTGCGGTGAATGGCGTATGCGCCTATCGTAGAGCCGCAGCGGCCGTGCTTGATGGTCAGAACATCCCGTGGAAGTGCAAGTTCTCCTGCACGAGCCTGGAAGGGGTGCTTTCAGTGGTGCGCGCCGGTCTGGCTATCTCGGTGGTGACGGAGGGCGATGCGACGAACGGCGTACGGATACTGGATGACACAGCGATCCTGCCGTCTTTGCCGCACACCACGCTGAGCATCAAGTACTCCCGAAAGCAGCCCAGTCTTGCTGCCAGGGCACTTGCACGCGTTATGTCAAATGCCCTCGCGCATGCATGAGAGCGGCGTGTTAAGCCGCTTTCCGCGCCATGGAGAACAACAAATGGCGGAGCCTATGCCGTAGCCGGGTGAAATCCGCACGCTCGGTCTGTTCGATCGTGCGCGGATGCGCGATATCGACATCGATGATTTCGGCGATGCGGCCCGGATGTGGTGAGAACACCACGATCCGGTCGGCCATCAGCATCGCTTCGTCGATGTCATGAGTGACGAACACGACGGTTTTTTTATCTTGAGAGCGTAAATCGAGCAGGAAGGTCTGCATCTCGACCCGCGTCAATGCATCGAGTGCACCGAAGGGTTCGTCCATCAGCAGAATCTTGGGCTCGATCGCCAACGCTCTCGCAATGGCGACGCGCTGCTGCATCCCGCCTGACAACTGCGATGGGTAGGACTCGGCAAACTTTGCGAGCGACACCCGGTCGAGCATGCGCCGAACCTTCTCTTGCCGCGCGACTCGATCCATTCCCGCCAGATCGAGGCCGAAGCCAATATTGTCTGCCACACTCAGCCAGGGAAAGGAGGTATAGGATTGGAAGACCATCCCGACAGACGGGTCACGCCCGTTCACAGGTCGCCCGTCGATGACGATGTTACCGGACGAAAGGCCACTCAGACCGCCGATCATACGGAGCAGCGTGGATTTTCCGCAGCCCGAAGGGCCGAGGAAAACGATGAATTCCCCGTCACGGATGGTCAGTGAAACATCCTCAAGGGCGGTGACTTTGCTTTCGCCGTCACCGAATGTCTTCGTGACGCGGTGGATTGCGATGATGTCCGACATGATGTTTCCTCAGGATCGCCCACGCTGGAGATATGGAAAAAGATAACGCCCGGCGGCATTGAAGATCATGTCGCTGGCAAGGCCAATGAAGCCGATCGTGAGGATGCCGACGAAGATTGTCGGGGTGTCCATGAAACGCGAAGCGCTAAGGATGATATAGCCGACGCCACTCGATGCCGCGACGATCTCGGCAACGACGATGTAGGTCCAGGCCCAGCCGAGCACGATACGAAGGTCGTTGAATATCGCCGGCTTGGCGGCAGGCAGGATAACCTTGAGAATGATTTGCCTCGGGGCAGCCCCAAGCATGATCCCCGCTTCGATCAGGGCGACGGAGACCGCCAGCGTATTCACCATCACCATCAGGGTCAGCGTAAAGAAGGTGCCGACGAAGATGACGGAAAATTTCTGCCCGTCGTCAATGCCAAGCCATAATACGAGGAGCGGGATAAAAGCCGTGGCCGGCATGTATCGCATGAACGCGAGGCAGGGCTCGAGCAGCGAGCGGAAGAACTGGACCGATCCCATCATCAATCCGAGGGGAACGGCAAGAATCGCGGCGAGGCTGAAGCCGATGAGCACCCGGTATATGCTGACCCCGATGTCGGCGAGGAATTCCTTATTGACAAAGAGATCCCAAGCTGCGCCCAGGACTTGGGCCGGGCCGGGCAGGAAGAAGTCGCTGACGAAACCGGCGACCGAAATAAATGTCCACACGCCCAGAAGGAGGAGAAAAAACGTTACCGAGAGCGCCAGGGACAAGGGTCTGGAAAGGGATTTGCGAATGGCGAACAGGTCGCGCCGCCCGGATTTAATGGTTGCGCGGCCTTTGTAGGGACGCTCCGCCCCTATCTGTCCCTTGATCGAATAAATGTTCATCCGGCGCCTCACTTTCCGAGCGCCGCAGCAAGCGGTTTGGCATCGACGACATGGCGAGCGTCGAGTGCCTCCTTTAGGAGGCCGGCCTTCGTATAGAAATCGACGCCTCGCTGCGTGACGCCGTTGATCTCGCCCAAAGAAGCGCCCGAGCCGATATATGTCTCATTTTGCTCTCGTGAGACGAACTCAAGGCCCGCGAGCGACGAGGTGAACTCGTCGTCCTTGATCCCGAGCGCCTTGGCCATGACGGCGTTGGCGTCGTCAGGTGAGGCTTTCCAGTAGTCATAGGCTTCGAAATAGGCCTTGATGAAATTCTTGATGTCGTCGGGGCGTTTTTCAATCACGTCGGAGCGAAATGCCACGGTATCAACGATCAGGCCGGGTTTGTCGGCGGAGCTTGCCAGAATATGACCGCCCCGCTCCTTGGCCTTCGAGAGCCACGGATCCCATGTCGCCGCTGCGTCGAGACGGCCCGCCGCAAATGCCGCGCCTGCGTCCCCCGCACGCATCGATTGGAGCTTCACGTCCTTTATCGTCATCTGGTTATCGGCAAGCAAATTCAAGAGAAAGAAATAGGTGCTTGAACCTTCCTCTGCGCCCAGCGTCTTTCCCGTGAGATCATGAACGGTTTTTATGTCGGTCGTGGCAACAACGCCCTCTCCGCCCTTTGAGAAGTCGACAGCCAGCACCTGCTTGATACCGAGTTTCTGCGCGTTGTAGAAAATGAAGGTATCGACTGTCGTCGACCAGCCATCAAGGCGCCCGGTCGCAATGGCGGCTGCCGTCGATGGCTTGTCCTGCACCGTCACGAGCGAAACGTCGACGTTGTTCTCTTTGAAGAAGCCCTTCTGATCGGCGAGGTGCAGGAGGCCATAGCCGACCCACGTCGTCATCCCGACGGTCAGGGGCTTATTTTCTCCTGCCGCCGCGGCCGTGACAAGAGACGAGACCGCGATGATTGCGAATATTGTGGCTCTCAGCAGCATGTTCTTTGATCCCCTTTATTCTTGATGAAAACTTGCTGATGCAATTCATCCGACACCAGGTCGCTGAATGCGGATCTCATCCGACCACAGGGGGGTGGGAATCTTTAGCGAAGATTCATTATCGATTGATGCACGACATCGCTAAATAAAACCTGTCTCTACTTGGCCCGTCGATAGCTCCGGTCGTGATAGAAGAGACCGTAAGTTGCCACCATATCTGGATATTTCTTTATCGGGCGAAAAATTAGGCATTTCGGGCAATTGCCTCCATGCTGTGCCGTGGTGAGATACAGCCTTACCGTGTAGAGATTTCTGCGCTAAGCCGGATGCGGTAACAGGGATAACCCCGGAAAAATCTGACAAAATGACATATTTCCATAATATACAGATTTAGGATAGATATACTGAATAAAAATGAAATATGATTTTATAATCATACGTAGGTATGGTGGTATATTTCGGATATTAGCGTTATATTTGAGTAAAGATTAGTTTCTATAGGTTTTTAATACCTTTTGAATCCTCTATTAATGGTCGAAGAATGAATTTTCTCTGATGCGGGCGACATAAAAGCTTCAACATTGAGGCGCATGTTCTGCGTGCAAATGCCCGTTTCGGTTGCTGCCTGGAGGGCATGTGTCGCCTAAAAAATTTGCATGATAAGCGAGCGAACCAGGCGCTGTAAAAACGGGGAGCTTTTTTCAACGAACGCGACTTGGGAGGGTCGTACGAGAACCACAGCGATTTCATAGGATGGATAATATGTCAGTCATCCCTAATGCAGTCTTTGAGGTCGATCTCGCTGCCGTTGAGTTCAACTACCGGCATGCGCAGATGATCGCCGGGAAACCTACCGAGATTGCAGCGGTAGTCAAAAGTGACGCTTACGGTCTTGGTCTGGTTAAAGTCGCCACAGCACTCAGCCAAGCAGGCTGCAACTTGTTCTTCGTCGCCAATATGGAGGAAGCGCTGGAGCTGAGATCGGCGGGGTTAGACGGCCAGATCGTCGTTTTCTCAGGCGACTTGGTGAAGTTCCGAGAAACGTACAAGAAAGAAAACCTGACTGCGGTCGTGAATTGCAAAGAGGATCTGGAGGCGTGCTTGCAGGCGCACGAGAGGTTCCCTTATTTCCTCAATATTGAAACGGGATTTTCTCGTTTTGGTCTCAGCATCGAATGTTTGCGAGACCTAAAAGCGTCCAAGGTTTTTCGGCGAGCGCCACCATCTTGCGTTTTCAGCCATCTCGCCTGCAGCGACAATGTTCACGACCTGGCGAACAAACAGCAGCGGGATCGCTTTATCGCGGCTGCAAAGATGTTTCCCCAAGCGCGGCGGAGCCTCAGCGCATCCGCTGGACTATGGCTTGGCCGCTCCTATCATTTTGACATCGCAAGAGTTGGATCAGCGCTCTATGGCATGAACAATGCCCGCATCTACCCAAACCCGTTGCAGTCGGTCGTGCGGCTTCGCGCGCCCCTCGTCCAAACTAAAAACATCCCTCACCGGCAGTCTGTCGGCTATAGCGCGACTTTTCGCACGAGACGGGAAACTCGTCTGGGCATTGTAGGCATCGGCTACAAGCATGGACTTCCGTGGGGATGTGCAAACAAACTCAACGTAAAGATCGGCCAATATTTTGCACCGGTTGTCGGACGCATTTCGATGGAATTCACAACGGTGGATCTGACGGATGTACCCGAGTCGGCTCGTGAGCGTGGCTGTGCTGTTGATTTCCTCTACGATGAGTTCGGGATCGACGAACTCGCGGCGGCGGCGGGCGTGAACAGTCAGGAAGTCACTATCCGGCTCGGTGCGTCCTGCCAGCGGCTGTATCGAGAGCGCCCAATCGACTGGGGCGTGGTCGCCAGCATCGTCGGTCGCAAACGCCCGGACACAGGCTCCCTTATCGAACGGGTCGCTTGAAACCTGCCGCGGTTGGTAGTCGACCGCCGTACCACTCCATCATTTCCCAGGAGCGGCTTTCCGACCGGAAAGTCCTAAAAGGATCAGTGCGTCATGATGATTCCACACCTATCAAATCATTCGAAGGGCGTTCTTCTTGTCGGCGCCGCAGCAGTCGCCTGGAGTACCGGCGGCCTGTTTTTCCGAGCTATCGCCCTTGATACCTGGACGACCTCTTTCTGGCGAAGCATATTTGCAGCCTTTTTTCTCGCGATTTACGCCTTGATCACGCATTACCGCAAACCGCTTGCCGTATCGCGAGGAAATTTTCGTCATGGCCTCCTCGTCGCGTTTGGCATCGCGGCGAGTATGGCGACATTTCTGCCAGCTCTCTCGATGACTTCAGTTGCAAATGTCGCTCTTATCTACGCTACGGCACCCATTCTGACCGCGGTGCTAGCCTATTTCTGGCTGCGCGAGCAGCTTGACGGCGCCACCATCGTCTGCGCGTTTGCGGTGGTTCTCGGCGCGACAATTCTGTTATGGTCCTCCGGCCAAGGTCAGGGTATCGGCGGAGATATGCTGGCATTTGCCTCTACGGCAGCCTTGGTTCTCGTGGCACTCGCGGTTCGCGCCAGGCCTGGGTACTCTCTTCTACCTTATGTTTGTTCGGCCAACATCTTTGTGGCGGCCGTTGCATTTCCCTTGGCTCCCTCACTGGCGATCTCGTGGCACGATGGGGCACTCCTTGCATTGTTTGCCTTCCTGCAGGTGGCTTTGAGCTTCACACTCTTCACCGTCGGGGCTCGCATGCTGCCCGCCAAGGAAACAGCGTTGATCAACGCGCTGGAGGGTCCGCTTTCTCCTTTTTGGGTATGGCTGGCTTTCGGTGAGTATTTGTCGCCAACGACGATGACGAGTGGCGCGATCATCATGTCTGCAGTCTTTGCGTACATCGTAATTTCTGCGAGGCAACAGGAGCGTACCGGCTCCGACTACGCCCGACCTCGCACGCAGCTCGCCTTGCAGGAGCAGTGATTGCGCCTGCGGGTCCATCTCCCAGCATGATTGAACAAATCGTAAGGTAAAAAACGATGTACATCGAAGACAAGTCGACATCAGCAATAAGCGGGACTTCACTCGATCTGCTCTCGAAACTTGTGAGGATCGAAAGCTGCGACCCGCCGGGCCGCGAGACCGAGGTCGCGAAATGCCTCGAGACTGAACTGATCCGTGCTGGAATTCAGGTGGAACTGGATGAGTTCGCGCCGGGTCGCGTCAATCTCCTGGCGCGGCTGCCGGGAAGCGGCACCAACCCGCCACTCGTTTTCTCAGCGCATCTCGATACCGTGCCCGTCGGAACCACCGGATGGACCGAAGAACCGTTCGGCGGCCACGTGAAGAATGGCCGGCTTTACGGACGCGGTGCATCGGACATGAAAAGCGGCGTCGTTGCCATGACTGCGGCACTCATTGAGATCGCCGTTGCGGGAGCACCGCTGGCCGGAGATCTCCTGCTTGCTTTCTCCGCTGGCGAAAGCTCAAACTGCCTTGGCGCGAAGCGGTTCGTAGAACAGCGCAGTTTTGCGGAAGCGGGTGCTATCCTCGTGAGCGAGCCCTCGTCGCTCAATCTTATCATTGCCGAAATGGGAGTCCTGTGGTTGCGTGCGACGGCACTTGGTCGAGTGGGACATGTCTCCGGAAACGGTGGGGATAACGCGATTATAAAGATGGCCTCCATCCTTCCTCAACTTCAGTCCATACGTCTCCCCTGTCCAGATCACGCGCTTCTGCCTGATCCGACGATCCGGGTCGGTACGATCCAGGGCGGCACAGCGGTGAATGTTACGCCGGATCGCTGCTTTGTCGATATCGACATCAGGATGCGTCCCGGGACGACGCCTTCAGACATTCTCGACTTGCTGAAACCCTTGGGCCTTGAATTGGAGGTCCTCGACTTCAAACCAGCCGTCGAGACAGCGATCGATCACCCCTTCACCCAAACCTGCCTTGAGGCCTGCGCCGCACGCAGATCGATCGCGCCCCGCGTCTCGGGCGTCGCCTATTATTCCGATGCAACGATCTATACCTCTTCCTTCCAGACGCCCTTCGTAATCATCGGACCTGGAGAACTCGGCATGAGCGGTCAGCCTGACGAATTTGTCGAGATCGAAAAGTTCGATCAGGCAATCACGATCTACAGAGCCATTGCTGAAAGCTATCTCGGTCACGCGCAATCACGGCTTTCCTCGCGGTGATCGCGATTATGATGTCGCATCATTGCTGCAATCTTCGTATCCAGCACTTTCCACTCGTTTCGCAAT
>JWIT01000043.1 GCA_000949895.1 Agrobacterium arsenijevicii
GTAAAGCCCGCAGCGAAAACCGTCCATGGCCAAATGCAAAGCGGGTCTACCGGGTGATGAAGGTTCACGATATGCTTCTCCAGCGCCACACCGGTGCACTCGACACTCGTCGCCACGATGGTCGCGTCGCCGTCGAGCAATCCAATCTGCGTTGGTGTTCAGACGGCTTCGAAATCGGCTGCGACAACAAGGAGAAGGTCCGCGTTGCCTTTGCTCTCGATTGCTGTGATCGCGAAGCCATCGCACATGTCGCGACAACCGGGGGCATTAGGAGCAGTCTTATGACCCCAGTTGCTGCGCACCCACGTCTTGTTCCCCAATTCGCCTGCGCATCGATGATGTTGCCGTAGGTCATCTGGGTGAGCGGGAGAGACAGATTTCCCTGGCGATTTCCGAAAATCGTGTCGTACCCCTGCGGCGCTTCGATATCGCCGATGAAATCCAGCAGGTTTTGCGCATGCAACGGCACAGTCTCAGGCAGTTTTGCAGACATGAAGATGGCTCCGGTTTTTCAACTGGAGCCACGATAAGAGCAGCTTAGTACGGTAAAATGCGCCTAGAGCAAAATTGGATATACCTACAAAACTTAATCGGATACGCTACCAATCCAGGTAGGATAAAGAGGGGAAAGATGTCGGAACAGCACGCAGCCGCGCAAGATGTTTGGGAGCGCTATGAAGACGAGGAGTGGCGACAGGACCAGTCGCACTGGCGAGGCGTTGGCCGTTGGAAAGACGACAAACGATGGCAGGCGATAGGAAAGCACACACTGTCCAAGCTTCGCGCAACCTGGAGACTTCTAGACCGCCCACACTTTCCAGAGCCTTTTGTAGCCCTTGAATGGGGACCGGGTGGAGGGACCAATCTCTTTGCTATGCAAAGGCTGTGCCGGACCTATTATGGTGTAGATATATCACCATCCAACCTTGCTGAATGCGAAAGAATGATTACGCAGGAAGGACACTCGAACCTCTTTACGCCGGTTTTGCTGACAGCGCAGCCTTCTGATATTCTGGCGATCGTAAAAGAGCCGATTGATGTCTTTATCAGCACGGCTGTTTTCCAACATTTCCCAAGCAAAGAATATGGCATCGAGGTACTGAGGGCAATAAAAGCCGTATCCAAACCCGGAACTCTTGGGGTCGTTCAAATCCGATATGACAACGGAAACGAAAAGTTTCGCTCCATAACTGATCTATCAGAATACAGAGAACGACACATCACGGCCAACTCCTACCAGATTGACGAGTTCTGGAAGATACTGCGCGATACAGGGTTTAGCCCACTAATGATCCGCGATATCAATGCTCAAGTGAACTACGCAACTTTTATCTTCCATTGCACGTAAAATTTCACAACGGGATGAAGGCCAAAATCGCGTCCCGCAGCTCTTCAAGTTGCGAGGCATGTATGGTCATAACAGCCTCATCAGCAACCTCGTCCATCGCCAAAATCGCATCCCTGAAAGTGATCTGAACTTGTCCTGTTTCACTCAAGTGGATCGATACAGTTGAGCTTTCTTCGTGACGTATCATAACGCGTCTCCTTAGCTTTGCGTTCCCGTAACCACCCAACCGCTACTCCCAGAGCCAGATGTTTTGGAGTATTTTACTCCTGTTGCGTCGTTGGTATATTCCGACCCAACATCCGCCGCTACCACGCCTTCGGGCGCACCGTTTCCAACCCCAATAATGCACCGGCCCATCCGGATACACTGGAGAGAGGCGATGTCTCCTTGGTTGTTGTACTTACTTCCAGCAGCCCATAAATCCGCAGCAGTAGTGACAGATACTTCTGCATTGGCACCGGGAAGATAATTGTCTGCGACGATCCAACCTTGGATGCCGGAATCGTAAGCGCTCATTTCCCTGCACATTGACGCGGCTGGGTTCGGTCCCTGGAGTTCGAATTGGAAGCTGATCAGGCCGCTGCGGCTTTGGGAAAGTTGAAGGGCAGCAGATCGGAGATGTCGGCGTTGTCGGCCCGCCGTGGCAATTCTGTCAGAACATTGCGCAAGTAGGCCAAAGGTTCGACGCCGCAAGCCCGGCATGTCAGCATGATGCTGTAGACGACTGCGCTGGCCTTGGCCCCATCGACGGTGTCGCTGAAGAGCCACGATTTTCTGCCGGTTGCAAAAATCCTGATGTCACGCTCAAGAAGGTTGTTGTCGATCGGCATTCTGCCGTCTCCGGTATAGCGGGTCAGATAGTCCCATTGGTTCAGGGTATAGGAGATGGCATCGCCGAGCTTGCTGTCGGGTAAGACCTTCGGCGCGATGTCATCGAGCCATTTCTTGAGCGCATTGATGATGGGAATGCTGTGCTGCTGGCGAAAGCGGCGAATGCAGTCGACTTGCGTTTCGCCGTCGTTCGGCTTTTCGTCCTTCGCCAGCCTTTCTATCCGGTAGAGCTGTTCAAAGAACTTGAGCGCCTGCTCCGGCGGGCCGCCACCTTTCTTTCTCGTCTTGAGGGCGTCGACGAAGCGTCTTCGTGAATGGGGCCATGCATCCGATATGGGTCGCACCCTCCAGAGTGCGCCAGGCAGAGTAACCGTCACTCATGACGATGCCGCGATAGTCGCCGAGGAAGGTCTGCGGATGGATCTGGCCGCGGCCCGGCTGGTAATCGAAGAGAACGATCGGCTCGTCACTGTCGGCGCCGCTGCGATACGCCCACATATACGACGTGTCGGCGGCGTCTCTGTCCTTTTCCTTCAAAACCTGGACCGTTGTCTCATCGCCGTGGATGAAAGGCTGCGATCGAAGCCGCAGCTTCAGCGCATCATAGATGCGGGAGAGATGCATCTGGCTCGAGCCGATCACCCAGTGTCCCAATGCACCTCGACTGACGGGAACGCCGGCGCGCTCGAAGGCCTGGCTCAGGCGATAGAGCGGGGTGCCGTCGACATATTTATGAACCAACACGAAGGCAAGCGTCGAGGCTGTGGCAATGCTGCCCGGTAACGGCTGTGCCGGCATTGGGGCAATGATGACCGGCGTGTTGATGCCGCTGCGGTCGCAATTCCGACAGGCATATTTGAACCGGACATTCTGAAGGACCTTGGCCTTGACCTCGATATGGAGCTGCTCGGTGACGGCTTCACCCATGCGATGCATCTGATGATGACAGCAGGGGCAGGACTTCTGATTGTCGGGAAGGTCATATTCGACGCGTTCGCGGGGAAGGTTTTCCGGCAAGGGTCTGCGGCCGCGCTTCCTGCCTTCCGGCTTTTCCGCCGGCGGCAGGCCAGTGTCCGGCAGGTCAATGACATCGCCTTCTTCGTCGTAGCCTTCGTCCTCGACGGCAATCTGTTCGGCTTCATTGAAGAGGCGATCGACGTGCTTTTCGCTGCGAGGCGCAAAGCGATGCAGTCGGGCCAGCGCCAGCTCTTCCTCGAGTTGGCCCACGCGCTGCGAAAGCGCTTCCTTCTCAGCTTTGAGCGCAGCGATTTCGGCAGCATTCGCCGCCAACTGTGCCATCAGCTCTGCAACATCAGGTTCGCCGGTTCGATTCATCAGATTCTTGAATCGAAAGCAGGCCGCTGCGTCAACTCCTCAATTCGAGAAGCCGTCAGCCAGCGACCTGATATTGCCGCACAGGATGGCGGACCATCGCGTCGATATCGATGCCGTCGAGAATCCAATGGAGCTGCTCGGTCGAAAGCGACACCACGGCAGTCTCCCTGCGGGGCCATCGGAACCTGTCTTCCGTCAATCGCTTCAGGACCATCACAAAACCGGACCGATCGAAGAACAGCAATGTCATCCGGTCACGGCGACGGTTGCAGAATGCAAACACCGCAGGCGCAAACGGATCCAGCTCCATCTCCTCCTGGACCAGAACCGCAAGGCTGTTGATCCCGGCCCTGAAGTCAATCGGTTCGCGATGAAGATAGACTTTCAGATCAGCGCCCAGTCTGAACATGACCAAGCGCTCCGATCATCGCCGTCAAGACATCCGTATCACCGCAGTCCAGTGTCAGCTTCACACCGTTCGGTAGCGTCACACTCATCCTGACGGGAGTGGATAAATCCCCAGGCCTTTCCGGTTCCACCAAACGATCTTCACCATGCTGGGTAGTCGGCGCCGTCGACAGGCTGCATTCGGCGGCCACAACCGGGACAAACGCCGATGCCGAGGGCCGATGTTCACGACCAGCCTCCTTGGCTTGCTTGATCCATTTCCTCAAAAGGTTGGCGTTGATCCCATTGTCCAACGCAAGCCGCGAAACCGACACACCAGGCTCCAGGCTCGTCGCAACAAGACGTGCCTTCGACGCCGCGTCATACCTCCGACGGCCGTTTCGCAAAATCCGCCGGATTACCAGCTCCTTTTCCTCACCCTCAATCACTTGGTGTCCACCTCCGTTAAGTGGACAATTCATGCAGCACGGCACTCAATGACAAAAGGTGCACGGAAATTCGCGCTTACTCCTTTGTGATGTAGCCAAAGGCCGACCTCACCAATGGCAGCATTCAGGGCGGATAATCTCGATGAAGTCAGCGCCGCGGCCGGTCGATCAACCGTCGACTTCTGAAAAACCCTTGGCTCAGCTAATCCTGCACCAGAATTTCTCCTTATTTGGTTCACCGCGGCTGCATTCAGAAGCCGGATTTCTAACCTCATGCAGATTACGCAAAATAATCAACATCCGTGTTCTTTGCTAAATGACTGTCCAGAAACAGCCAAACTGCAAGAAAGACTACTCTTATGAACACCTCACTCTTCGAACCATTCAGCTTTCCGAACGGATTGACCCTTCGAAACCATGTCGTGATGGCGCCTATGACCACATGGTCCGCCAGCGACGATCAAACTGTCTCTGACGAGGAGGTCAGCTACTACCGGCGCAGGGCACAGGGTGTTGGCATGGTGCTGACAGGCTGCACGCATATCACTGCCAATGGCATAGGTTTCACCGGCGAGTTCGCTTCGTATGACGACAAATTCATGCCCAGTCTGCGCCGGCTGGCGGACGCCGCCAAAAGCGGTGGAGCGCCGGCGGTGCTTCAAATCTTCCATGCCGGTAACAAGGCAGAGGCAAGTCTGGTGCCTGCGGGAGATGTCGTGAGCGCCAGCACTGTTCCGGTCGCTGCGGGGCCTTTTAATGCTGCCGGCGTTGTACCTCGTGCCCTGAACCACGACGAGATCCTCGACGTGATTTTTGCCTTCGGCGCTGCCACACGCCGAGCTATTGATGCCGGCTTTGACGGTATCGAACTCCACGGCGCACACGGCTTTCTGCTTCAGAACTTCTTTTCGCCGCTTTACAATCAGCGCGACGACGTGTGGGGTGGGTCCGCCGAAAACCGAATGCGCTTTCCGATCGCCGTTGTTCTTGAGGTCAAGCGGGTCATTGCTGAACACGCAAAGCGGCCTTTCCTTCTGGGATACCGCATTTCTCCTGAGGAAGCCGAAGACGGCGGTCTTCGTATCGATGATGCCTATGGGTTGATCGACCGTCTTATCGAAACGGGCGTGGATTATATCCACGCGTCGCTGAGCAATGTGCTTGAAGCAAAGCCGGTCGATAGCAGCGACGATCGCACGATTGCCGAGCTGATCGCCAACCGTGTGTCAGGACGCATTCCGGTGGTTGCAGCCGGCCAGATCAGAACGCCCGAGCAGGCAAAACGTGCTCTTGATCTCGGCCTTGCGCTTGTGGCGGTTGGCCAAGGTCTGGTTATCAACCCGAACTGGGTCGAGTTGTCGAAAAGTGGCAGCGAAAATCAGATCGAGGTTGAGGTCAGAACCTCGAAAGTTCCTGAGATCGAAATTCCGGCAAAGCTGTGGGGCGTCATCCAGGCCGCGACAGGCTGGTTCAAGGTAAAAGACGATCGCCCAGAACAACCACAAGAAGCGTCGGCCTAGCATCGCATCTCTCAATCCCCGCGGTACTGGCTAATGGAGCCGGCCCGGGTTGAAACACCAAGGAAAACATCTATGAGTAAAGTTTGGATGATCACCGGCGCCGGGCGAGGCATGGGCCTGGATTTCGCCAAGGCGGTTCTCGCCTCCGGCGATAAGCTTGTAGCAACCGGTCGCAATCCGGAGCGCGTCGCAAAGGCAATCGGACCGTCGGAAAACCTGCTTGTGACCACTCTTGATGTGACGAAGCCAGCCGACGCAGTCTCAGCCGCCAACGCAGCGATAGAGCGTTTCGGGCGCATCGACGTGCTGGTCAACAATGCAGCGAGCTTCTACGCGGGCTATTTCGAAGATCTGACGCCGGAACAGATGGATCTGCAACTGTCGAGCGCTCTTATCGGCCCGATGAACGTCACGCGCGCCGTGCTTCCGATCATGCGCAGACAAGGCTCGGGCAAGATCGTGTCCATTTCCTCGACTGCTAGCCTGGTCGGCTTCGAGTTCTGCAGCGCCTATGCTGCGGCGAAGTTTGCGCTGGATGGCTGGATCGAGTCGTTGCAGCCGGAGGTCGCGCCTTTTGGCATTGAGACCATGATCGTCAATCCCGGCTTTTTCCGCACGGAGCTTCTAACAGACGACTCCACGCAGTATGCGGCCTCATCTGTGATTGACTACAGCGAACGGCGTGCCCAGAACATCGCGGGATGGAAGTCCGCGAGCGGCCACCAACCAGGGGATCCGGGCAAGCTCGCCCAGGCCCTGATCACGCTGGTCAACCTGCCGGAGTTGCCTCGTCGCTTCGTTGCTGGCGCCGACGCGGTCGGCATGGTCGAACAGAAACTTATCCTGTTGCAGCAGCAGATCGATGCCCATAAAGAGCTGTCGAATTCCCTTGCTTACGATGCGCAAGCCTAGACGCACTATGAGCGGGGCGCCTCAAGCGACCCGCTCCCCTCATTAATGGAGGTGCACCTCACTTGCTGACACGTCAGCAGTTTCTGCCGCCCAATGTCTCGTCCAACAAAGCCAACAGCTTGGTCCGATGGCGCTGATCTTCACTCTGATAGTAAACGCCGTGACAATCGGGGATGGTTCAGCAATGGTTCATCCCGAGATAGTTTTCGATCGTGAAATCAACGAAATCGGTCCGAAGCGCATCGGACAGCAGCGCCAATCGCCCAAGCGGAAAGCAGATGGTTCACGGCCATCTTCGTCCGGGCGGAATATCCAGGCTTGAGCTTCGCCATCCCTACCGCGTTCGAGAAAGTCGCCAGCGAGGTTCTCGTCTTGGCGACGGATGAAAAGTCCGATCTCACGGGGCAGATGATCATGATCGATGGCGGTCGTCAACTGTCCTCGCCAACGGCCTCCTGGGCCGGCTCAGTCACGCAACACGCCTCCATTTTCGAGGATAGCCGACGGCGTATCGACGTCAAGCAAAGCGGCAGGACCGATATCGATCGTCACCACCTTAAGTTTGCTATCGACAATCAGCTCACGAGCCCCGACATCGCCTTTCAAGGCAATCAGATATTCATAGAGCATCTTGGGGAATAAGACCGGATGTCCGGGCTTGTCGCGAAAACCGGCCCGAACGATGGCCTCCCCGCGGTGTAGCCGGAAGGCACGTACCAATCTTTCTATATGCTCCGTCGTGATACCGGGCATATCTGCCAACATAACGAGCACACCCTGGCACTCGGCGATTTCAGGATGAGAGACCCCGCAGGCTAAAGAACTGGCCATTCCCGTCACATGTGATGGGTTGAATACTGTTGAGATATCGAGGCCCGCCATTGCCTGTTCCACATCTTCTCGACGATGTCCCGTTACGGCAACAACTGGCGTCGCACTTGAGGCTAGCAATGTGGCTGCTGAACGCCGCACCAGTGGTATACCATCAAACTCGGCCAGTAGCTTATGTGGGCCGTTTTCCCCCATGCGGCGTGCCTGCCCAGCTGCCAGCAAAATGGCTGCGACAGTTATACTTTCACGGTGTTCCATGTTTCGTAGAGTTCCCCTCATCGATCCTATCACCGAATACCTACCTGAGCCGGCCCTCCGGCCAGTCGGCCATGAGCGATTGCTCGCAATATGACCGCTGGAACCGGTCGACGATATTCTGGCTCGCCCAGTTTATCGCGCCGAACCCCCTTAGTCTTCGCCCGCGATTGCATGAGAAGTAACGCGTCCGCGAGCGCTCGATAACCTGCAATAATCTGCATGAGGTTATCAGCGAGTCTTATAAATAACGAAGATCGGTGTCTTCTGACGGGCCTCAAGATTAGGCGGCGATTTAGAAGGCTGCTTTCTAACCTCATGCAAACCAAAGCGTCTAATGCGATGTGCGACAGCAGGCTATGCTTCTGCCATCCGCTACAGAAATGCTAGGTGAGGAACTTGAATGCCTTCAATAAAACACCGATCAGTCCGCTCGAAACTTGCTGGCATCATCTGTTTGTTCATCGCAATCGCAAGTACGAGTCTGATGGCCGGACAGGCGTTTGCGCAGGCAACCGGTAACCGCGCGACCTTTCCGAAGGATTTCAAAGAGTACGTACTGTACGGCACATATGACCGCGGTTCTTCGAAAGAGGAGGCCTTTGCCACTGCCGAAACGATCGCGATCGCAAAATCCGGCAAGCCACTGCCGCCCGGCACTCAGCTGGTGCTTGGAATCTGGACGGATTACAAGCTTGTGAGTTACTTCGTCATGGAAAAGGGTGTCGATTGGGGCCTCGCGTCCTCCGAAGACGAGCGGACCGGCGACTGGCATTTCCAGCAGTTCGACACTAATGGACAGGTCAAACGCGAAGCAATCGCCGATCGCTGTCAGTCTTGCCATGGCGGACAGGCCCAAAACGATTTCATGTTCACGACCGATAGAATGCGGGCTTACCTTCCTTGAAGCCGCTTTTTCTCTTTCGTCTGATTCTGGATCTGCTCGCGGTCAGCCTGATGCTGGCCGCCTTCGCGTATAACTGGTTCGGAAACGCAGCCCACGAGATTATCGGTACCCTTATGTTCGTGCTGTTGATCAGTCACAACGTCTTTAACCGGCGCTGGTATGGCGTTGTTGCGAAAGGGTGGCGGGAGCCGCGAAGCATTTTCAGCAAGAGCATTACGCTTTGTCTTTTGGTCATGATGGTGGGCCTGCTCATCACCAGCGTTATCATCTCGCAGACCGTCTTCGACTTCCTGTCTCTTCGAAGCACTTTTACGGTCCGGCAGGTGCATGCGCTTATTGCCTATCTCATACTCCTGATCGTAGCCCTCCATGTCGGGCTGCAATGGTCGATGATCATGCAGGTCATAGCCCAGGTCGTGCGTGTAAACACGAACACCCGAATTCTATCGTTGGCACTGCGCAGCCTGGCATTGCTGATCGCCATCTACGGAGTCCACAGCCTGTTCGTCATCGAAATAGGACCCAAGCTTCGGATGGAGACGACATTTGGTTTCTGGGACTTCGAGGCGGCGGCATTCGAATTTATCCTGCGGCATGCTGCGGTCATCGCCTTCTGCGCCATGATCGCGCATTACGGTCTCAAGCTGCTTAATCGTTACAAGAGAGATCGGCGAGTGCCAGGGATCACCGAGTGAATCTCAGTAACAGGTCATGCTGCACTCTTGACCCCTTATGTTGCAACAAACCAAATGGAGGATCGTCATGAACAGGCGGGTTGAAACCATAGCAGACGCTATGCTGCTCGTGGCCGATGCGCGACCGATGATCGACCCGTTTCAGCGGGCGGTGACGTATCTCCGCGTCTCAGTGACCGACCGCTGCGATCTCCGCTGCACCTATTGCATGGCCGAGAGCATGAGCTTCCTGCCGAAGAAGGATCTTCTGACGCTGGAAGAACTCAACCGGCTCTGTTCGGCTTTTATCGCCAAGGGCGTGCGCAAGCTCAGACTTACCGGCGGCGAGCCACTGGTGCGCAAGAACATCATGCATCTCGTTCGCGCGCTCGGAAAGCAGATCGGCACCGGTCTGGACGAGCTGACGCTGACCACCAACGGGTCACAGCTCGCACGCTTCGCCGATGAGCTTTACGATTGCGGTGTACGGCGCATCAACGTTTCGCTCGATACGCTCGATCCCAACAAGTTCCGCCAGATCACTCGCTGGGGCGATTTTCACAAGGTGATGGAAGGCATCGACGCCGCACACCAGGCGGGCTTGCAGATCAAGCTCAACGCCGTCGCTCTGAAGGACTTTAACGACGTCGAGATACCTGACATGATCCGCTTCGCCCATGGCCGCGGCATGGATCTTACTGTGATCGAAACCATGCCGATGGGCGAGATCGAGGAAGATCGCACCGACCGTTACCTGCCGCTCTCCAAGCTGCGCGTCGACCTCGAGCAGCAGTTCACCCTGAGCGAGATCGGCTACCGTACAGGGGGCCCTGCGCGCTACGTCACGATCAAGGAAACTGGCGGTCGACTGGGCTTTATCACGCCGATGACCCATAATTTCTGCGAAAGCTGCAACCGCGTCCGGCTGACCTGCACCGGCACGCTCTACATGTGCCTCGGCCAAAACGACGACGCCGACCTGCGCACTATTATGCGTACCACCGATGACGACGGCCGGCTTTATGCGGCCATCGACGAGGCGATCTCGCGCAAGCCCCAGGGTCACGACTTCATCATCGACCGCACAAACAACCGCCCCGTCGTCACCCGCCACATGAGCGTCACCGGTGGATGATCCTTCGCATAGCTCGGTGTCCAAGCTTTAAGGAATCCGTCAAGCAGGGCCTGTTGCATCATTTGCCCGCCGTTTGGCTCGTCGGTTCTGCGATTGATGGCATCGAGCGTCATCGATCATCAACCGCGCTGACCGATGCACAGCGGCACTCTTCGCGACCCGACAGCGTGCGCGATTTAGCAATCCCGTTTCTAACCTCATGCAATTATTGACGACTAATCGCTCGTCAACAATCGAGCTAGGTTCGATCATCGATACCCGGGTTCGAGAGGAGACGCGATGTCAACCGCCCGTCAATTATCAATTGAGGTCAATGGCAAGAGCCACGACCTCCAACTCGACATACGAACGACATTGCTCGACGCACTTCGCGAGCACGCCGATTTGCCAGGAACGAAAAAGGGCTGCGACCACGGACAATGCGGTGCCTGCACCGTTCACGTCGATGGCCAGCGCGTTCTGAGCTGTCTCACCCTGGCGGCCCAGGTCGAGGGCCGTCCCGTCACGACGATCGAAGGCTTGCAATCCGCCGACGGTGTGATGCATGCGGTTCAAACCGCTTTTATCGAGCATGATGCCTTCCAGTGCGGATATTGCACGCCTGGCCAGATCATGTCGGCCGTCGCCTGTATTCGCGAAGGTCACGCAGGCACTGACGAGGATATCCGCGAATACATGAGCGGCAATATCTGTCGGTGTGGCGCCTACCCACATATCGTGGCTGCCGTGCGCGATGCCGCAAGCCGCCTCAAGAAGGAGGCCGCACTATGAGAACGTTTGATTATCTTCGCGCTGACGACGTGGCTTCTGCCACTGCCGAAGCCGCCAAGCCCGAGACAAGGTTCCTCGCGGGCGGTACTACGCTGCTCGATCTCATGAAGCTGAATGTCGAACGCCCTGCGCACCTGGTCGATATCACCCACCTTTCGGGTCTCGACACGATCGAGGTCTCGGCCGATGTCATCCGGATCGGCGCGCTTGCAAAAAT
This sequence comes from Agrobacterium arsenijevicii, assembly GCA_000949895.1. Lineage (GTDB taxonomy): Bacteria > Pseudomonadota > Alphaproteobacteria > Rhizobiales > Rhizobiaceae > Agrobacterium > Agrobacterium arsenijevicii. The sequence goes on from JWIT01000043.1 coordinate 11,573, forward strand.
GAGCAAGGTTGCCGATCACGCTGACATCAAGGATGCCGCACCGGCGCTGTCCGAAAGTCTCTGGCGAGCCGCATCGGCGCAGCTGCGCAACATGGCGTCCATTGGTGGCAATCTGATGCAGCGAACCCGGTGCACCTATTTCCGTGATGCCGGCGCCTACCCGAACTGTAACAAGCGCAATCCCGGCTCCGGGTGTGCGGCCCTTGATGGTGTCAACCGCAACCACGCGGTGCTTGGCACCAGCGATGCCTGTATCGCCATCTATCCGGGGGACTTCGCAGTTTCGCTCGTGGCATTCGACGCTACTGTGCTCGTTCGCGGCTCTGTTGAACGCCGCATTGCAATTGACGATTTCTACCTGCTCCCCGGCCAGACCCCCCATATCGAGCACGAGCTTGCCCCTGGTGAGATGATCGTCGGCATCGAGATACCGCGTGTCGGCGCGTTGAAGCGCTCGCATTACCTCAAGGTCCGCGATCGCGCATCCTACGAATTCGCCGCCGCCAGCGCTGCTGTCGGTATCGAATTCGAAGCCGATGGGAAGACCGTTCGCGATGTGCGCATCGCGGTTGGCGGTGTCGCCACCAAGCCCTGGCGCCTTCGTGCCGTTGAAGATGTGCTCAAAGGCAAGCCGATCGACGAGGCGACGCTTCGGACTGCTGCTGCAGCCGCCGTCGATGGCGCAAAGTCCAGCGGGCACAACGCTTTCAAGATCGAGCTGACACCTAAGGTCGTGGTACGCGCCCTGATGACGGTAGGAGATATCGCATGACACAGAAGAACGATTTCGCACTCGACCGCCGTACCGTCATGAAACTCGGGGCCGGAGTGGCCGCTGTCGCCGGCGCTGGCGTCAACCTCTCGCCGAATGCTTTAGCAGCCGAGCCCGCCACTGAAAAAGTGCCAGTTCTTGGTTCCAGGCTTTCCCGTGCGGAAGGGCCCTTGAAGGTTGCAGGCCAAGCCCGTTATGCGATCGAGCAGAAGCTTGAAAACATGGCTTATGGTGTGACAGTCCAATCGACCCGTCCGGCAGGGCGAATCGTCAATATAGACACCTCGGCGGCCAAAGCTGTCCGCGGTGTTATCGACGTCTATACCTTTCAGAATACCCTGAAGATCAACAAGCCGACTGTCTACAGCAAGGGTGGCGGCGCAACCGAAGAATTCACCCCGATCCAGGACGACGTGGTCCGCTTCAACGGCATGCATCTCGCGCTCGTTGTTGCCGAAACCTTTGAAGCGGCGACAGAAGCGGCAAGCCTTCTCAAGGTCGAGTACGAGGACGGCGAAGCCATTCTCGACATCAACGATCCCAAGGCGAAAGCGATGCTTATCGAGCCGATGGGAGCGGCGTGGGGCGATGCGAAGGCAGGCCTGGACAGTGCCGAGGTAAAGATCGACGTCACTTATACGACATCGCGCGAATACAACGTGCCGATGGAGCCACATGCCACTATCGCGTCGTGGGACAACGGAAAGATCACAGTCTGGGAGCCCAGCCAGTGGGTTGGTGGCGCAAGAAGCGTCGTCGCTGAGTTTCTGGGCATCGACATCGAGAATGTACGAGTGATCTCGCCTTATGTCGGCGGTGGCTTCGGGTCCAAGATCGGCGCACATCCGCATGTCGGACTGGCCTGCGCTGCCTCGCGCAAGCTCGGCCGGCCGGTCAAGGTTTCTCTGACGCGTCCCCAGACGTTCACTGGACTTGGCGGCCGTCCCGCAACCCGGCAGACGCTTTCCATCGGTGCCTCGAAGGATGGAAAAATTACGTCGATCGTTCACGAAAGCTGGAACGAGACGGCGATCGATGAAGTCCATGTCGAGGCCTGCAACAATGTGACGAAGATCATGTACGCGACGCCTAACTTCTCAACGCGTCTAAATGTCGTGCCCGTCAATACTGTCCAGCCCGGCTGGAAGCGTGGCCCTGGCGAGAACCCCAGTGCCTATGCTCTGGAAAGTGCCATCGATGAGCTGGCCTACGCACTTAGCATGGACCCGGTTACGCTGCGTCTTGCCAATTGGGCAGATGTCGACCCCAGCAACAGCATGCCTTGGACCACGCGGCAGTTGCGGGAAGCCTATGCCGCTGGCGCTGAAGGCATCGGCTGGTGGAGCCGCAATCCGGTTCCACGCTCGATGCGGGAAGGTCGCGAACTGATTGGTTATGGAATGGCCGCCGGCTCCTATCCCATGATCCGTACTGCCAGCGAGGCCAAGCTCGTCTTCCATGTCAACGGACAAATCGAAGTTCTGAGCGCTGCAACCGATATGGGAACGGGCACCTATACCATTCTGGCCCAGACGGCTGCAGACTATATGGGCGTTCCAGTGGAGACCGTCACGGTTCGCCTCGGTGACACGTCGCTCCCGCGCTCGGCGCTCGCCGGTGGCTCCCAGCAAGCTAACAACTTGACAGGGGCGCTGGTCAAGGCAGCGGAGAATGCCCGCACGGCTTTGCTAAGGCTTGCCGCATCCGATCCGAAGTCGCCGTTGCAATCATTGAAACTGGCCGAACTGACCTTCGAGAATGGCGTGATACGCCCCACCCGTCGACCCGCGGGTGGTATCAGCATCGCACAATTGCTGAAAGCCGTGGGCAGGGACAGGCTGGAGATCGAGGGGAGTACCTTCGCTCCGGGCGCAACCGAAGACATGAAAAATGCTGCCGACCGCAGCTTCATGCAATTGAAGGGCGCTGTTGAAGGCGGCGTATCGGCCCATAGTTGGTGCGCGCAGTTCGTTGAAGTTCGCGTCGACGAGGATTTCGGTACCATTCGTGTCAAACGCATGGTTTCTGCCTTTGACAGCGGCCGGATATTCAATCCCAAATTGGCCGAAAGCCAGTGGATCAGCGGTATGGTCATGGGTCTGGGCCAAACGTTGCTGGAAGAAGGGTATGTCGACCAGCGAGATGGACGCACCGTCAATGCGAACTTTGCGGACTATGCTGTCCCGGTCAATGCCGACGTCCCTGACATCCAGGTGATCTCTGTTGGGATTCCCGACATGCAGGCAACAGCGTTGGGCGGCAAGGGAGTTGGTGAGATCGGCGTCGTCGGGGTTGCTCCCGCGATTGGTAACGCCGTCTTCCACGCGACGGGCAGGCGTATCCGTAGCCTGCCAATCACACTCGAAAAGCTGGCTTGAAAAGTTGACCGCTGCGGCAGCGCTTGCCGTAGCGGTCCCGTTTGATAGGACCCTTCATGTTGACTTCGTTTTCTGTGCTCGACACGCCTCCCGTGCCATTTTGCGCCTTCATGACCGATGACGCCGAGGCAATCGTGAACTACGCGGCCGATGGCGCCGAGACGAAATATGGAAGCGCATTGGTAACGCTCGTCGAGATCCGAGGAGGTGCGGCGCGCGCGCTCGGCGCTCAGATGGCTGTTCGTGGTGATGGCGGCTATTGCGGCTATGTTTCCGGAGGCTGCACGGAAGCAGCAGTGGCTGCAGAAGCGATCGCAGCGATCAATAAGGGTATGGATAGATACCTTCGTCTTGGCGAGGGATCGGAGTTCTTTGACATCATACTCCCATGCGGCGGAGGTATCACCCTCGCAATTCACGTCGTCAGAAACGCGAAACCCCTCCGCCAAATTCTGTCGGCGCTGCAGCGGCGTAAAAGGATCGCTCTGCGTTACGACCCAGGTGCCCAGGCGATCGTAGCTTTCAAGACTCACAACAATGCAGCGTCCTCTTGGAGCGACACGTCGTTTATCCGAACCTACAAACCAAATCTTCGGTTGATACTCTGCGGTCGTGGAATTGAAGTTGCAGCCACGGAGAGGCTGGCCATCGCCTCAGCTATCGAAGTGTTTTCCTTTGATCGGCGCTCCCAGGATTTCGACAACACAAGTATAGATCAAGATACCGCTCTCGCTGTGCTTTTTCACGATCTTGATCAGGAGCTGCCGTTGCTGGAGGCAGCCTTACGACAAAATCCTTTCTACATCGGCGCCCTTGGCAGCAAGAGAACGCACGCGCGCCGCTGTGAAGCTCTTTGGGCTCTGGGCTACACGCCTGACCAAACAGACCGGATCAAGGCGCCGATTGGCATGTTTGGACCCGCGCGCGAGTCTAGAGCCCTGGCGCTTTCGGTCGTTGCTGACGTCGTCCGCACTCATGCTGCTGGACCGTTAAGTGGACTGGTAGACCAGCAAACCGAAGGAACGGCCCAATAGTTGCCGTAATATAACATCGTGCGTGTGCGGTGGCGCAAGGCGATATCGTTCACTCGAACGTGTACCGGCAAGCCAGGTTCAGTCATTCAAAAGCTGCATTTCTAACGCCATGCAGGTTCTGATTTACAGTGCACGCTAAGAAATCCTTACAACGGCGGTTTCAGGTGTCGTGAATATCGCAAACAGGAAGTCAGGCATGGACCGTAAACTTGCAGCGATCATGGCTGGAGATATCGTTGGCTACAGTCGCCTCATGGCTGAAAACGAGGCCGCAACTTACGCCGAGTTGCGCGCGGTGTTTGACGATCTGATAGAGCCGACGATTGAACGGTTTGGTGGGCGAACCTTCAAAAATGCCGGCGACGGATTTCTTGCCGCTTTTGCCAGCGTTAATGACGCATTGGATGCCGCAGTCGAGATCCAGAACGGCTTCGATCAAAGCCGGTTCGAATTCAGGATCGGCGTCAATCTTGGCGATGTCATAGAAGATAACGGCGATATCTACGGCGACGGGGTCAATGTTGCTTCAAGGCTTGAAGCCATGGCCTCGCCGGGCAGCATTTTTGTCAGCAGCGCGGTGGTCATGAGCGCTGACCGCAATCGCGGCAAAAGCTTCTCTCATCTCGGGCGCCGAGCGGCAAAGAACATTCCTGATCGCCTGGATGTATATTCATTGAAACGGCTTGGACAACGCGATCCGCGCTGGAGCCGGTTGTGGTCGATGGCTCCTGGTATGAGTGTACGTTTCGCCTATGGAGTTGGTGCCGTATCGCTTGTTCTGATCGGACTTTCGCTGCAGCCAATTCCCTTGTCCGCGATGATGGTCCGCCTACCGTACGGGCTGTCCATGTTTGCCAACACTGAACGAACGGATCCCCGTCCGTCCGTTGCCGTCATGCCTTTTGACAACATGAGCAGCGATCCCGCGCAGGCCTACTTCGCCAACGGTCTGACTGAAGACATCACAACCCAGCTTGCACGCAATCCGGACCTGCAGGTGATCGATCCCAATTCCACGTCTGCAGTTCAGGACGATGCATCCAATATCCGAAGAATTGGCGACCGACTGAATGTCGCCTACGTCGTTCAGGGGAGCGCGCGCCGGGTCGGCGATCAACTCCGTGTTGCCGCACAACTGATCGATGTAAAGAGCGGAGTGCATTTATGGACGCAGAGTTATGACCGGCATGTCGATGATATCTTCACCGTCGAGAGCGAGTTGACATCACAGATCGTCGCCAGTCTGGTGTCCTATGTCGGCAAGACAGAACAGGAAGTAGCGATAAGGCGCCCGACCAGCAACCTGCAGGCATACGACTTGGTCCTGCAGGCCCGCAGCAGGTTCAAGCACGATATTAAAGACGCGGACGGACTACTGGCTGCGCGCGGGCTTTACCAGAAGGCGTTGGAGCTGGACCCGTCCTATGCAGCGGCACGTGCTGGTCTCGCCATGACCTATATCCTTGACATGACACAACGTGTCACAGGCCGCGCGACGGAAAGGGATGCGGAGATCGGCTTGAGCGAGGCCCGCCAATCGATCCGCCTCGATCCTAATCTTGCGAGCGGGTACCAGGTCGTGAGTTTCGGACTATCCGCCACCGGTGATTATGTCGGCGCCCTTCAGGCGGCGAGGCGGTCGGTGGAGCTTAACCCCAACGATCCGGATAGTTTGATGGCCATGGCAAAGGCGCAAGTTCGATACGGCGACTATACGGATGCGGTTTCGAACGCAGAGCGCGCACGCCGCCTTCACCCCATGGCGCCCGAATATTATGCCTATGTCCACGGACAAGCTCTTTATGCAGCCGGTCGTCGCGATGAAGCTGCGAACGTCATTCGCGAATGCTTGATACGAGCGCCGCAGGACGCTAACTGCCTGCTTATCCAAACGGCGCTCCAGGCAGCGAGGCAAGACCTGGGAGATGCACAGACATCAATGAGCAGTCTCATCAAGGCCAATCCAGCGTTCTCACTTAAATCGGAGCGCCAGTTTAGCCGCTTCGGAGACTCTCCCCTCATGGAGGAGTTTCTGACCGATCTGGAACGCGCCAAGGCTCCGGAAACGGCGGTGGTGGTGGCCACCCACAGCGACCGCGTGTAGCTCCTGCGCTTTGCATATTGCTCGGCGTCAGACACTATGTCCGCTACCCATGATCAAGCAGCGCGGGTCCAGTGCGCTGTATCTTTGATTTCTCTTTTTGGGTCCGTCAGCGATCGCCGAGGTTCTCAATTCAGGTTGCCAGATTTCTAATGTGTGGACAGACCATGAAGCGGAGTTCTCATCAATGGTTCGTGAACTTCGGTGAATACGGAAGACAACACAGGAGCATTTTTGCTATATCCCACTCGACTTAGAAGTGGAATAAATGAATGAGACACGGTGATTTCAGCGAAATTGCAGCCTTCATAGCGGTTGCTGAGGCCGGGACTTTTACGCGAGCCGCTGCAAAGCTGGGACTTTCCCAGTCCGCAGTCAGCTACTCCGTCAGAATGCTGGAACAGAAACTGGGCGTACGCCTGCTCTCTCGCACTACCAGGAGCCTGTCTCTTACGGATGCCGGCCAACGAATGTTAAGCAATCTTCGGCCGTCCTTTGAAAACATTGAAAACGAGATTGCTGCCATAACCGCTCTGCGCGATAAGCCTACAGGCACGATCCGAATCACGACGTTTCGATATGCCGCCACCAGTGTGCTCTGGCCAGTCGTCTCGAAATTCCTGGCGGAATACCCGGACATCGAAATGGAAATCATTCTCGACGAGGGGCTAACGGATATCGTGGCGGACCGATTCGATGCTGGTATTCGTGTTGGTGAACAAGTTCAAAAGGATATGATAGCCGTAAGGGTCGGCCCCGATCTGCGCATGGCCGTTGTGGGCTCGCCAGCCTATTTCGCGAACCGAAAGATCCCGCAAACGCCGCGTGATCTCGGTGAGCATCTTGGCGTGAGCTATCGCCAAACAACTGGTGGTGGTTTGTACGCTTGGGAATTCGAACGCGATGGCGAAGAACTTCAGGTCCGCATGAACGGGCCGCTTATCATGAACGATGGCCTGATGCTGGAGTCCGCTGCTTTGGATGGACTGGCGCTCGCCTACACATTCGAAAACCAGGTCGCTCAATATGTTGCAGATGGCCGACTGATCAGGGTTTTGGAAGATTGGTGCGAGCCATTCTCAGGCTATCACCTGTACTACCCCAGCAGACGTCAGCATACAGCAGCATTTGCCCTGCTTGTCGAAGCGTTGCGTTACAAAGACTGAATTATTTAGGAGTTACAGCGTGGGTCAACGGTCCGATTCCCATCAAGAGCTTAATTGGACACATTCATTGCGGCTCGCAAGGTATCGTTGATGCGCTCTTGCCAGCCTAGACCGTCCGCCTGAAAATGCGCGAGGACATCGATGTCGATCTTCAATGATACAAGCTCCTTGGTGTTAGGGATTGCAGGCCGTTCAACGGCCGTCGCTGTGACCTTCTTAGCCGGTTTGAACAGCGCCTCGGCTGCGTCTTTCGGATTGGACGGTCGTCGGGGTGTTGCCATGGTCATATCTTCTTGTGTCGTGCGCCTGAATAGCGCAGCCGGTCAGTTTCGTTTCCAGGCTGTATGTCCAACACAGCGGTGGTCGTAGCCCACGTGTAGCGAGCAGCCGAAAGAGCGTAACTGCTGCTGATAAACTGGTCAGCCGCCCCGCAATCCGGAAGAGATCGCATATCGCGATGTGGAACTCCACGGGTTTCCTGCAACTGCCGAACCGGTTGCGGGAAGCCTCACCCGGAAGTAGTCTTCGATCTTCGCTAGGAGTTTAGTAGTTCTAAAAGCCTGCCACGCCTACTCCGGAAACCATTGGTGACTGGTTTCCATAATAGGTCTAATGGCGGGCAGCAGCATGTAATCAGAGGTTTAGCTAATTAAGTTGAGCCTGGCGGTTCGATTCCGTTCAACTGCCCTTAAGGGAGATATTAACTACGATATCCTCATCAAGCACATTCTAGAAAGTATTCCCCTAACCGGCCTTGCATTTACAATTCAAAAACGGTCTCTACAACCGAAGATAGACAACATTTCTTGAGGAAAAGCCGCTGGAAAACGATTTTGCGAAACTGGTCATCGATGAACAGATTTCAGTACCCAAGGCAATAAACCGGCATTTGGCATCGCTATCTCTCAGGTCACAGACGAACAGTTTTGATGACGGCTTCGACCTGGCTTTGACGGCCTTTACCAAGGGCGACTATCTGACGCTCAATATCGGCAGCGCCCAAGTGGAGGTTCTGTGCGAGATCCTTCAGTTCGAAGTGGATTTGCTCTTTTACAACGCCTCCGTACGTCACGGCCCAGCCTATGAAACTTTGCTAAAGGCAAACCCGCGGAAAGCAACCGAGAAAATCACTGAGAAAAACTCTCAACGCAAGGGCCTTGATTTCGGTCTGAAGGCCAGTAGCAAAAGCCTGGACTTCACTGGCGATGTTGGTCGTGCAAACAACATGGCCACCGAGGTCGAGCGGTCGAGTGTTTCGGAGCAAACCGAGTACATGCACATCGAGATTTCATGTCTCTCGGCGGGTGATCACACGAACCCGAGGCCGCTAAAGGGTACAATCATTCAAGATTATGCGGGCTGGCATGTCATCCCCAAAACCTTGACTGAACGTTCTGGCGCACTTGCCAGGTTCCGGGTGCGTCGACCTTGGATTAAATTCTCCTGGGCTCGCCCTAGATTAGGCGTGGATAAGATATCAAGCGCTTTAGGGAAGCTCTTCGGAGCAGAGACCGAAGCTGATCGACTGAAACTTGCGATGTTTCCGGCCCTCCTGGAGAAGCTTGTACACATGCGACTTCAGGAGAAGGGAGAGCGAGAGTTTGCCACCTTGGCTGCCGCCTGTTTGGTTGTGAAGCCTCACGAGCAATCGCACTACAATATCCCATCTGAGGTGGAGCGTGCCCCGATAGAGATCGATCTAACGGTCGTCGAAAATTTCCTAGAAATGGACGCGGTTGACGCCAAAAATTACCTCAAGGCGATCGAAAATGCCAAGCCCACTGAGGCGCGCAATACAGTAAAGCGTATGAAGGCCTTGGCTAAGTCTGTCGACGACGATTCATTACCTAAACCAGAGACGCAGCATTGGTTTCCGGCGAGCGAGCCAAGATACCTAGTCAGCGCCATAAAATCCTTTCAGAGACAGATTCTGAAAAAGAAAAAGCCAACGATCGATGGTGTTGACAACTACCTCATCGTCGAAGACTTGAAGCGAATGGGGATCATCGACGTCAAAGATGGGGTGATTGTTGACCTCAAAATCGACCCCAGCGACCCAGTTGCTCCCGAATTGGCCCGTTATGCGTCGCAGGTCTTAGTCCTGAAGCACGCAATGGCAGCATACAGGAAATTGGGCGGCAACCATATGGTGGCTCCCGTCGGCACTGATCATGAGGAAATCCCTGAATTCGAAGACGTCGTTAGCTTAGTCACGACGTTGGAGGTCCATCTTCAGTTTGACAACGCTGAGCTTACCGAAGTGGAGCTCGAACAGCATCTACAGGAATGGTGCTCGTTCATCGAAGAAAACGAGTAGTAGTGGACAGCCAGAGTTAGGGACCTTGCAACCGCCAGGTAAAAGAAAGCTGTGACCATCAGCCGAGCCGGCATCATCCCTTTTGTAACGGAAGTAGGCTAGGTCGGGTTGACACTTTTTCGAACGCTTGTTCGCTCAATGTCGTTTCCACGCGTCACTTTCGGTGGCGCATGACTGGCAATAGCGGGTAGGCAGTTCGTATCCGCTCAAGAGCGTCGGACTGGCAAGCTAAGCCATCACGGGAATTCGATCGGGCACAAAGACTGGCCTACTATCGACTCAGTCCAAGCCCTCGAGACCGGTCAAGTTGCCGTTTCAGCGCGTGGTCATGGCTGAGCTCGGCATGGCGTGTCTTATGCACCATGCGGGCGATCGTCTTGATCTGCTCGGCCTGCTTTGCGCGCTCCGGGCGTGCTGCAAGCTCCTCGGCGAACCTGCGAGGATCAGAACTACCAAACCGCCGCGTGAGGGCTTCGGCCACCAGCTTGGCCTCATCAAGCGCGGCTTGCCCCTCAGGTAACGATCGCAGTTCTGAGATAAACTGGTTTCGCTTTTCGACCGGCATCTTTTCTACCCTGGCAATGATCTCGGCGCTGCGCGACGTGAGGCCGGGAACCTCGATCACGTCACGCTGTTCGCGCTGCCATTGTTCGCTTTGACGCTCTTCGCCAAGCCGGCGCTCCCATGCCTCGGAGACATAGCCGATATGGGCAGACAGAGACCTGGCATATTGCAGCGCCTCTTTCCGCTCCCTGTTGTTCCCGAACAGGCCCGACTTGCCGCGTAGCTCCCCGAACCGCTCGGGTTGCTCGGCCATGGCCTTTGCCATGATTTTTCCATTGCCTTCCTTCTCGGTCATCGCGGTACGCAATCTCGCGGCGGCCTCGGCCGGATCACGGAACACGTGCCGCGCGGCGGACTCCACCGTATCGAATCTCTGATCGATGACTGACATCGCACTTTCCCGGGCCACCTGTTCGATGCTGCGGTCGTGACGGGTGATCGCTGGCACCAGCGGAGCTGGCTTACCGGTCTCCAGCGGCAATTGCTGGCCGACAGTTTCTGTGGGGGCAGGGACGGCGCCGTCTTGCGACATGACCTCGGACCATCGGATGCGGCGATATCCTTTATTGTCCTCTGTCCGGTCGTGCCGCCGATCGCCATCAATTTTTCGGGCGAACTCATTGCGACGATCTTCGCGGCGAACGGGGCCGGCCAGATCGCCGGCACGTTCCTCGTAAACCTGCTGACGCTCTGATGGCCGGTCCTGTTGCTCCCGCACCGGATGGGCCGGACGGGACAAGACCTCTTGGCGCTCATCCTGGGCGGAAGCAAGTTCGATCTCGCTCTTGACCCCGAGCTGCTCCGCGATCCATTGGTCGCTTGCGATCCCGCGCCGCTCGGCAAAGTCTCTGACATAGTCCAGCGTTGTTTCCTTCGCGCCGGAACGCGACAGGCGGCTTGTCAGTTGCTGGTACGCCAACGCGTCACCCTTGACGACACGCCACGCATTGCGCTCGGCCTGCGTGCCGTCCGGGAGCGTGACAGGTGTGGCCCCTTCATGCCGGAGACCAATCCTGTCCCCGATCGCGGGCGATGCCTCCTGCATGGCCCGCTTGAGATCGACGCCCCACACCGTGTGCCGTTCGCCCTTGTCATTCTCCAGGGTCACAAAATAGCTGACGCGTGATTGCGGATTATGCTCGTAGGGCGCAACGCCATGGTCAACCAACCGGCCCGCACTGGCGAACTCCTGGCTGTTGGCATAGAGCTGCACGCCGTCGCGATGCCTGGTCATGGCGACATAGGTCAGATGCCGATCCATGGTGCTGGACGCCAGCACAAAAGCGCGATCGACTGTCGCCCCCTGGTTTTTATGGATCGTCGTCGCATAGCCGTGGTCGATCGCCTGGTAGGTGTCCGTGGGAACGCTGACACTTTCGCCGCCTCGACCATCGAGCCGGGCGATGATCAGGCCCTTTTCGACATGCTCGACTGTGCCAAGCATGCCGTTTTTCACACG
>JWIT01000044.1 GCA_000949895.1 Agrobacterium arsenijevicii
TCGAGGAGGATGCTGATCCGTACCGGCTGCTCGTGTCCGACTACGTCACGTGGCTTACGTGATCATCGACGCTCTTCGGACGGTGTGATCATGCCCGTTCTGCTTTTTGTTCTTCAGCGCCGGCAGCCCGTTAGAAATCTCTGATCTTGCGGAGATGCGCCTGTATAGCGCAGAAAGCCTCATAACGATTATTGTGGGTCGTCCGGATATCACCGGATGTTGGTCGATAGACGCGGCCTGCCTTGCTGAGGGCCTGCATGGCCTGTTTCAGATCGGAGAAGGCATGCGCGGCTGTCGCACCCAGAAGTGCTGCACCTAAAAGCACAGTTTCGGCTGTTCGGGGGCGATAACAGGTTTGCCGCTCGTATCCGCCAAAATCTGCCGGGTCAGATCGTGCTGACCGGCTCCACCACTGATGATGATTTGCTGTATGTCAGCACCTGCTTTCGCCATCGCCTCGATGATCTGTCGCAGGCCATAGCCGATGCCGCAAAGACCCGCGACGTAGAGTGCAACAAGACTGTCGAGATCTCTCTCCACGCCAAGCCCGGTAATGGCGGCGCGGGCGGGTGGCCAGAGCCACACCGCCCGACAGGACCACCGAAGCAACAGTCAATGCCGCCGCTCCGCCAGTGCCAGCGACCATGTCTTTGCGCTGTTCTGCCTGGTTGGTAAGCGCTTTGCACTCTGCCTTCGTAACTTCATCGGGGGCGCCCAAGCGCGAGGTCGTCCGACCGATGGGATGTCGTGGCCGGAGCATTATCGTCCCGGCCGAATATGTTGCGTAGCTCCGGTCTCGAGTGGGCCTCAATCCGGTCGAATGGCGACGGCGGAACCTGGGCGCCCGTCGAACAGCTCGTTTGATGTCACGTAAGTGGTTTTTCGAACACGCCAACGAAGGTGGCCGTCAGTGGTCCGCCTATCCAACTTTAGCATTGGTCGTAGCCGGATAGTGTATTCGATCCGTGTGAAAGCATGCGTGAAACGGGAAGCATTATTGCCGTTAAAATAGTTTAGCAATTTTTATTGCATAATGGAATTTCCATCAGTATGTTGACGATGCGACGGGTCGAACCCGCCGCATGGGAGAGAAGCGCGAAGCGTTTTTAATGCTTCGCAGATGATGGTGCCGAGGAGGCCAATCGCGAGACATGATCACGTTCGAGGCGGAGCGTTTGCGCTCTACGCCGAGGCGAAGCCGTGTCTGGCGAGGAGCGGAACGAATGTTCACACCGCTTCGATGATTGCTGGGATTTAACGGAGGAAGAAATTCATGATGAAGAAGTTTGCAATGACTACCGCATTTTGCGCTCTGATGGCAGGAGCCGCGCAGGCCGAAACAATCGGCGTCGCAATGTCGCTGTTCGACGATAACTATCTCACTGTGCTTCGCCACAACATTGAGCGCCATGCAAAGGACCTTGGCGTCGAAGTCCAGATGGAAGACGCGCAGGGCGATATTGCTCGCCAGCAGTCCCAGATTGAAAACTTCGCTGCAGCAGGTGTCGACGGCATCATCACGATGCTGGTCGATGCCGACTCCGGCAAGGCAATGTCAAAGGTCGCAGAAAAGGCCGGAATTCCATTGGTCTTCGTAAACATGCTGCCTGCGAACATGGACACGTTCCCCAAAAAACAGGCTTGGGTCGGTTCCGATGAGGAGCAGGCCGGCGAGTTGCAGGCTACCGAAATCTGCAAGCTCGCAGGCGGTAAGGGCGACGCGGTCATCCTCATGGGCCAGCTCGGAACGACTGGCCAGCGCGGCCGTACGGCCGCCGTGGAACGCGTCCTGAAGAGTGATGCCTGCAAGGGCATCAAAGTGCTCGACCAGCAGACCGCAAACTGGATGCGCACCCCGGCACTCGATCTGATGACCAACTGGACGACCTCGGGCATCAAGCCAGCCATCGTTTTCGCCAATAATGACGAAATGGCGCTCGGCGCAATCCAGTCGCTCAAGTCTTCCGGCGTCAAGATGGATGACGTGATCATCGGTGGCGTCGACGCCACGCAGGACGCTCTCGCAGCGCTGGAAGCCGGCGACCTCGACGTCACTGTCTATCAGTCTGCGAAAGGCCAGGGCGAAGGCTCGCTCGATACCGTTCTCAAGATTGCCCGCGGCGAAAAGACCGAACAGCGGGTAGTCGTCCCGTTCGAGCTCGTAACGCCGGGGAACGTGGCTCAGTACAAGTCCAGCAACTAAGCACCGGGTAGTGGCGACCGGGGATGTTCCCGGTCGCCACTGCCTTCGCCAACTTGGCGATGCCTGCCAGACATCACGGGTGATACATGATTTCTACAGCGACCTTGCAAGCGATTGAGCATTTCAAAGCGATCGCAGGACCGTATCTTCTGGAGATCGAAGGGATACGTAAGGAGTTTCCGGGAGTGGTTGCGCTGGATAACGTGCAATTTCGCCTCCGGCCGGGCACCGTTCATGCCCTGATGGGCGAGAATGGTGCGGGGAAGAGCACCCTTATGAAGATCATCGCGGGCGTCTATACGCCGGATGACGGCACTATGAAGCTGAGGGGCGAGGAAGTTCGTTTGAAAAGCCCAAGGGATGCCTTGGAGCGGGGGATCGCGATGATCCATCAGGAACTCGCCCTTATGACATCGATGACGGTCGCCGAAAACATCTGGATTCGGCGCGAACCAAGGAATGCGCTCGGCCTCATCGATCACAAGCGCATGATTGGGAATACGAGGGAGTTGTTCGCTCAGCTGAAGATCAAGATCGACCCGACCGCGGAAGTGAGTACGCTGACGGTGGCGCAAAAGCAGATGATCGAGATCGCCAAGGCAGTCAGCTACGAATCCAACGTCCTGATCATGGATGAGCCCACATCGGCCCTCACGGAATCGGAAGTGACACATCTCTTCGAGATCATCCGGGACCTCAGGTCCCGAAACATCGGCATAGTCTACATCACCCATAAAATGAACGAGCTGTTCGAGATCGCCGATGAATTTTCGGTGTTCCGGGACGGCCAATATGTCGGGACCCACGCCAGCACCGACGTTACCCGCGACGACATCATCCGGATGATGGTCGGACGCGAAATCACGAACATGTTTCCCAAGGAGGAAGCGCCGATCGGCGATGTGATCCTGGAAGTCAAAGACCTCGGGCTAGGCGGTGTATTTAGCGGTGTCAGCTTCGACTTGCACCGCGGCGAGATTCTAGGCGTGGCGGGGCTGGTTGGCTCGGGCCGCTCCAATGTTGCCGAAGCCATTTTTGGTGTCGTGCCAGCCACGGAAGGATCGATCACGATCAATGGCAGGGAGACAACGATCAATTCACCCGCTGACGCGATGCGCGCCGGCATGGCGCTTCTTACGGAAGACCGCAAGGAAACGGGTTGCTTCCTGCCGCTGACCATTCTCGAGAACATGCAGATCGCGGCGCTACAACACGGCCATTCCCAGTTGGGTTACGTCGATGAGAGCGGTCTGCGCATTTTGTGCGACGAGATGAAAAAGGCGATGCGCATCAAGACACCAAACCTTGATGAACGTATCGAAAACCTTTCCGGCGGAAATCAGCAAAAGGTGTTGATCGCCCGATGGCTGCTGACAAAGCCGAAGATATTGATCCTCGACGAGCCGACGCGGGGAATTGATGTCGGCGCCAAGGCCGAAATCCATCGTCTGATTTCCAATCTGGCGAAGCAAGGCGTGGCCGTCATCATGATCTCGTCGGAACTGCCCGAGGTTCTCGGCATGTCGGACCGCATTCTCGTCATGCATGAGGGACACATGACAGGAATCCTGGATCGGGCCGACGCCGATCAAGTCAAGATAATGGAGCTTGCGGCCCGCTGAGGTCGCAACGGCGAAAATGCCGAGGAGGAAACAAGATGGAAAACGTGCAAACGGAGCCAGTCGGCCGAACCCAACGAAAACTGCCGCAGGAGTTGAACATCCTGACAGTGCTGATCGGGGTGGCGCTGGTTTTTGAACTCCTGGGCTGGTTCGTTCAGGGACAGAGCTTCCTGGGAAATCCGCAACGCCTCACGATCATGATCCTGCAGGTCTCTGTCGTTGGCATCATTGCCATTGGAGTAACGCAGGTTATCATCACGGGCGGTATCGACCTCAGCTCTGGTTCTGTCGTTGCGATGACCGCGATGATCGCCATGAGCTTTGCGCAAACGAGTGAATTCGCCCGCGCCATCTATCCGGGGCTCACCGATTTGCCTGTAATCGTGCCTGTCATGATCGGCGTCGGCCTCGGATTGATCGCGGGAGTTATCAATGGCGCACTGATCGCAATGACTGGAATACCGCCCTTTATCGCAACCCTCGGGATGATGGTTACCGCGCGTGGTATCGCAAAGTGGTACACCAAGGGGCAGCCGATTTCATTCCCCACCGAAGGCTTTGCGACCATCGGTTCGGGAGCGTGGCCAGTTGCCATCTTCCTGCTCGTGGCCGTGTTTTTCCATCTCGCACTTCGTTACACCCGCTACGGAAAGTTCACCTACGCCATTGGCGCGAATGCACAGGCTGCTCGTGTTTCGGGCATCAACGTGCAGGCGCACCTTGTTAAGGTCTACGCCATCGCGGGCCTTCTGGCTGGCCTTGCCGGGGTCGTAACGGCCGCCCGCGCCGAAACCGCACAGGCGGGCATGGGTATGATGTATGAGCTGGATGCGATTGCGGCCGCCGTTATCGGCGGGACATCCCTCTCGGGCGGACGTGGCCGGATATTCGGCACCGTCATTGGCACGATCATCCTCGGTCTGATGATGTCCGGCTTTACCTTCCTACGCGTTGACGCCTACTATCAGGAAATAGTCAAAGGCCTGATTATCGTTGCTGCTGTCGTAACCGACGTCTATCGGCAGAAGGCACGGGTCAAGAAGAGCTGAATTGTCTTCATCCAGAGCTTAACAGTCTTCGAGGCGCAACATGGCCTATGGGTTCTTTACCACACCCCTGGAATTGGCCGTCACAATAGTGGCGGTTTTCCTTGTGGGCCTTTCCAAGGGAGGGCTCGGCGGAATGAGCCTTCTCGGGGTACCGTTGATGGCTTTGGTAATGTCGCCAATTACCGCGGCGGCAATCCTTCTGCCAATTCTGGTCGTCATGGACATCGTCAGCGTCGCGGCTTGGAAGAATTGGGTGAGCTGGAGAATACTCCTGCTCGTTTTGCCGGCCGCGCTCGGCGGAATTGGACTGGGCTGGTTGACGGCCGAAATCACATCCGATGCGGCCGTGCGGCTGATCGTGGGATTGGTGTCTTTGGCGTTCGTTTTTCGCGCTGTCTTCGGAAGAAACGCGACCAAGGCGATCCCCGGTGAACGTCCGGTGGCTGCCAGCTTTTGGGGAACCCTCGCGGGCTATACCAGTTTCGTGGCACATGCGGGCTCTCCGCCTCTGCAGGTCTATATGCTGCCGCTGCGACTTGACCCTAAGATCTTCACGGGTACGACGGTGATGTTCTTTGCGATCACCAACGCCCTGAAGCTGGTGCCCTATGCCGCGCTTGGCGGATTTGGTTTCCAGAATCTCGGCCGTGCTGCCATCATGATGCCCCTTGCGGTTGCTTCGACCTGGCTCGGTGCGTGGACCGTCCGCCGCATGGACGCCGCCATTTTTTATCCGATGACCTACATCTCGGTCGCCGTTGTCGGGGCAAAACTCGTATGGGATGGCGTGGTTGGCCTGTAGCCGCTAAAGCCCTGTCACCGTTGGAATTCGAGGAGCGGTCGTGTTCTTTTGAACCCGGGCCGCCACGGCGACAGTCAATGCCTGGGCGAGACACATGGGCGCGGCAAGCGAGCGGGAGAAGGTGTAGTCGTGTTCAGGAACAGCAAACAGGACCTTGGCGGACTTCGCCAGCGGAGAGAGTGTGCTGTCTGAGATCGCGACGACGGGAACGCCGATCTTCTGCGCCTCTTCAACGATGTTGACCACCTCGTTCGCGTAGAATCGGAACGATACCGCGATCAACGCATCGGTGCTCTTCATCGTGCGCGCCATGTGCGTGGCCAAGCCGCCACCGGGATCGAGCAGCACGCAGCGCTTGCCGAGCATTGTGAGGATGTAGCGCAAGAGTTCCACGACGGGGGCCGAGCGCAACTGGCCGATCAGGTAAATCGTGTCGGCGCCATCTATGACGTCGGCGGCCATTGCGAGGTCTTCGCCACTGGTCCGTTCGAGTATGTCCTGCAGGGAGGCAATGTCGCGCACGACCAGATCGTGGAGAAAGCCGTATTCGGACCGGTCTTCTCGGTTCTGCAGTTCGTTGTCGAGTGCCCGGACCCTGGCCTCAAAGCCCGGAGCGGCCGTCGCCAGCCGCTTTTGAAACAGAAGCTGAAGCTCTTTGAAACCCTTATATCCAAGGGCCTGAGCGAACCGGACGAAGCTCGATGCGTGCATACCGCATCGGTCTGCGATCGTATTGACCGACTGAACGGCCACTTCATTGGGGTTTTGAGTGAGATAGACCGATATCTTCTGATAGGTTTTGCTCATCTGATCATGGCGTTCATGGATCAGACGGATCAACTCTTCATAGTCCCTGGGCGATTCGGTGGGCGAGGGTTGTTGCTTCATGACAAAACCTTGCAATATCTGTTGCGAAAAACCAAGGGGTATCGGGTCTATTCGATCGCATCGGAGCCTTCATAAAGGAGCGGACGTCCGGGGGAGGGTCCAGACGTCCGGGAGTAGGGCATGCCGCCTTTCAAACCGCTCAGGCTGGTACGCCGATCCACTGACGCGTGGATGACGAGCGCTGGATCGTCTCGACCAGTGTTTGAATGCGAAGCCCGACGGCGAAGCCGAACGGTTCTTCGATGGTGCCGGCGATCGCGTGGATGTAGCCAGCGACTTCGATTGCCTTGAGATCGTTGAACCCAAGCTGATGGCCGGGTGCTACGCAGAAGCGACCATAGGGCTCGTGGTCGGGAGCCGCCTCGATCTTACGGAAGCCGCGGCGTCCGGCCGGGTCGCGGCTGGAGTAGAAGTGGAGCTCGTTGAAGCGCTCCTGGCTAAAATGGAGAGCCCCCTCGGTGCCATAGACCTCGAAATCATGCTGCATCTTTCGTCCGGTGGCGATCCAGTTGCCTTCGATCGATCCCTGCGCTCCATTGGCGAAGCGGACAAAGGCGCGCCCGACGTCGTCGACTTCCACCTTTTTTGTGCCGCCCCTGCCGTCAGGACGTTCGCCGATCATGGTAATGCAATCGCCCATGACCTCGGTGATCGGGCCAAGCAGGAATTCAGCGGTTGCCAATGCATGCGATCCGATATCGGCAAGAGCACCCCCGCCGGCCGGATCGTGCCGGAAGGTGAACGCCCCTGCCGCATCGACCATGTAGTCTTCGGCATGTAACCCACGGTATCCGCGAATTTCACCCAGCTCACCGTTGGCAATCATTTCTTTTGCAAGCCGAAGCATGGGATTGCAGAGGTAGTTGAAACCGACCTGCGTTTTCACGCCCCGAGTTGACGCGGCCTGCGCCATCTCGAGGGCATCCGCAGCAAGCGGTGCCAGAGGCTTCTCACAATAAACATGCTTGCCAGCGCCAATGGCTGCCAGGGCCATTTCCTTGTGCAGGGCGTTTGGCGCGGTGATATCGATGACGTCGATATCCGGATTGGCAATCAGCGACCGCCAGTCGGATGTCGAATGTGCAAAGCCGAAGTCGGCAGCCGCACGCGCCGCGGCCTCGTCGGTAATGTCGGCGACAGTGTGCAGCTCGATCTCATAGGGAAGGTCGAACACCTTTTGTGCGGAAGCGAAACCAAAGACGTGGGCTTTGCCCATGAAACCGGTACCGATCAGTCCAACGCGAAGAACAGGTTTGTTAGGCATATGTATATTCCGGATTGACGATGAGGGCGCGGTCTATGGTGCCTGCCAGAAAATTCACGGCATTCTGGATCGCGGCGATGGCCATGCGCTCTCCGCATTCGGCGGTGAGGCCAGCGATATGCGGAGACAGGATGGCGTTGTAGTGTGCAAGCAGCGGCGAATCGTTGGCCGGGGGTTCGTCGTCGAAGACATCCAACCCAACCGCACCGATGTGCCCGCTCACCAGAGCCTCGTTCAAGGCACGTTCGCAGACCACGCCGCCCCGTGCGGTGTTCGCCAACACCACGCCGCGCTTCATCGAGGCGATTTCAGTCACCCCGATGGCGGGCTTGGGACCTTTCGGAATGTGAACGGAAATGTAGTCCGCCCACGGAAGCCCGTCTTCGAGCGTGGTCGGCGTGACCGGACCTTCCGGCCAGCCGGACTGTTGAAGGAAGGGGTCGTATGCCCGGATCTGCATGCCGAATCCCGATGCCATTCGGGCCAGATGCCGGCCTATGCGGCCGTAGCCTAGAATGAGAAGGTTCTTGCTCGAGACTTCCTGTTGCTCGAGTTTGTTGCGCCAGCCCCATTGCCCGGCTTCACGCACGGACCTGTCGGCCAAAATGGCGCGTTTGGCCCCCGCCAGAAGCTGCATCATCGCGTGTTCGGCAACCGAGACCGAGTTCACATCGCCGACGATGGTCAGCGCGATCTTTCTGCGGTTGAGTTCTGCAAGGTCAACTGAATCGTAGCCGACGCCGTGTCGAGATACGACCTTCAGGCGCCCGGCTTTGGCAATGGTTGCTGCTGACAGGGGCTGGGTGCGGATAACGATGGCGTCCGCCGTATCGATGAACGGCGCATACGAGGCTTCCGATACCTCTTCGACGTAGTTTACCGAGTAGCCGTGCGCGGGCAGTTCACGCAATATGGCCTCGCCGGAAGGGTGCATTTTCCCGGCAACAAGAAGGTTTGGCATCAATATCCTCCCGGCCGTTCAGTGGAGGCGGTGACCTTCGTGGTGAGTTTGCGGAAAGTGGCTACGGATTCGGCAGCGGCTGCCGCAATAAGACGACTGTCGCCAGACACCGTCGTCATATTGAAACCCCACTCGACGGCACGCGCTGCATACTCGGCCGTGCCGCAATGAATGGCCGCCTTGATGCCATTACGGTGGCAGGCGTCCTTGATACGCTTGATGGCCTCGATGACTTCCGGTTCTTCCCGGTCGAAGGCCGGCGTCAACTGTCCCTTGGAGAGTGAGAAACTGAGGTCCGCCGGGCCGACATAGATACCGTCGAGACCGGGAGTGGAAGCGATCTCCTCCAGATTTTCCATTGCCTCGGCAGTTTCGATCATTGCGAAAGCGAGGATTTCGTCATTCGCCTCCGCCGAATAGTTCGCTCCGGCGGCGTAGATGGCGCGCGTTGGCCCAAAGCTCCGTTCCCCAATTGGGGGGTAGCGCATGTAACGAACGAATTGTTCGGCCTGCGCGCGGGTGTTGATCATCGGGCAGATGATTCCGTATGCGCCGGCGTCAAGAACCTTGGATATCCAGGAGGGGTCCAGCCACGGTACGCGCGCCATCAGAACCTTGTCCGATGCACGCATCGCCTGGAACATCCCCAACACGTCCTTGTAATCGATCGCACCGTGCTGGATGTCGATGGAGATGGCGTCGTAGTCCTGGGCGGCCATGATCTCGGCGGTGAACGGGCTTGCGATCGAAAGCCATCCGTGAAGGACAGGGCGTCCTTCAGCCCAGATTTGGCGCAGCTTGTTCTTTTTCATGATCTTGATCCTTAGAAGACGAGCTGAGCGAGTTTGGTGTCGAGGTAATCATCGATGCCCTCAATGCCGCCCTCGCGCCCCATGCCGGAGTGATTGGTCCCGCCAAACGGCGCTTCAGACGCCGCAAGAGCAAAGCTGTTGATGCCGACCATGCCTGACTTCAAAGCCGCAACGGTACGGCGCGCCCTGTCGGGTAAGCGGGTGAATGCGTAGGCCGACAATCCCATGTTCGAGGCGTTCGCGCGCGCAAGGGCTTCCTCCTCGCTGCTGAACCGGGTGATTGCCGCGATTGGCCCGAAGTTCTCTTCGGCAAAGACCTTCATGTCATCGGTGACATTGGTCAGCACCGTCGGCTCGAAGAAAAAGCCGTGGTTCAACTGGGCAGGCCGCTTGCCGCCATGGGCGAGAGTCGCGCCTGCCCGGGTGGCATCGGCGACAGTCTCCTCTATTTCCTGCAGGCGGCGAGCGTTGATCAACGGCCCCATCCCCGTCTCCGCGTCCAGACCGTCGCCGAGTTTGATCTTGGCAGCACGCTCAACGAAACCTTCGACAAAGGCGTCATGCAGGCTGTCATGGACGAAGATGCGATCCGGCGTGACGCAGACCTGTCCGCAGTTGGCGAACTTGGTCGGCACGGTCAGATCAAGAGCGTTCTTGAGATCGGCGTCGTCGTAGATGATCAACGGTGCGTTGCCACCCAATTCCATCGACACCTTTTTGACCGTTGCCGCCGCGTCCCGGATCATCTGCTGGCCGATGCGGGTAGAACCCGTCAGCGACACTTTGCGGACGCGGGTGTCGGCCATGATCGGACCGTAGGTATTGTCTGTCGAACCAACAACCAGATTGACCGCGCCGTCCGGAAGCCCGGCTGCGCGAAGGCAATCGACCATGACCATGGCAACGCCCGGCGTCTGCGAAGACGGTCGAAGGACGACAGAGCAGCCTGCGGCAAGTGCCGGAGCAAGCTTGCGCGCGGGCAAGGCTGCGGGGAAGTTCCAGGCTGTGAACGCCCCGACAATGCCGACTGCTTCGCGGCTGACTTCGAACCGTCCACCCGGCACGCGACTGTCGACGATGCGCCCGTAAATGCGACGCGCCTCTTCGGCAAACCAGCGAAACTGATCGCAGGCAAGGGCCCATTCGCGCCCGGCCTGCGCTATGGGCTTGCCGGTTTCCGTAGAAATCATCCGAGCGGCTTCATCGGTACGACGAAGCATTTCATCAGCGGCTTTGTGCAGGGCCTCGGCCCGGCCGAAGCCGCCCATTTCCCGCAATTTCGGCAGCGCGCTTGCTGCTGCGTCGATGGCCTGGCGGGTTTCTGAAGCCGTCGCGAGCGGTACGGTTCCGATCGTCTTTTCGCTGACTGGGGAGATGACATCTCCCGTAACCCTGCCGGGCACCCAGCTCCCGTTGATGAACAATCCAAATTTCGCGTACATGGCTTACCCGATTTCGTTTGTGTTGACGGAGCGTCCTTCGGCAATCGAAAGCATGGCGGCTTCGGCAAGGATAAGCGCCTGGCGTCCGTCCTCGAACCCGACTTCCGTGGGTGTGCCCTTTTCGACCGCATCGACAAATGAGCTGATTTCCGCGGCGAATGCGTCGGCATAGCGTTCGATGAAGAAGTTCATCAAAGGAGCGGCCTGATCGGTGAAGCTCTCACTATAGAGACGCATAGTGTTGAGCGGCCTGTTCTCGGAGATTGCCATTCCACCGCTGCCGAGCGCCTCGACGCGCTGGTCGTATCCGTAGATGGCGCGCCGCGAATTGTTGATGATGCACTGCTTGCCCGAGGCGGTTTTGAGGACGACGGTCACGGTGTCGTAGTCACCGCATTTCTGCATCAGCGCCGGATCAACGAGCCTTGATCCCGTCGCGCTGACCTCTGTGACGTCTTCACCGAGGATGAAGCGTGCCATATCGAAATCATGGATTGTCATGTCCCGAAAAATCCCGCCGGACACCTCTATATATGAGGCAGGTGCCATGCCGGGGTCGCGTGACGTGATGATCACCTGATGCAGATCGCCGATGGCTCCGGATTCAATTGCCTGGCGAACCGCGCGATGCCCGGTGTCAAAGCGGCGGACGAAGCCGAGCATGATCGGAATGCTGGTCCCTGCAATTTTTGCTGCACAGGCGTTTACACGTTCAAGGGAGAGGTCGATCGGCTTTTCGCAGAGAACCGGTTTTCCGGCCGCTATCGCCTTTTCGAGAAGGTCGGCGTGGGTGGGTGTCGAAGTCGCGATCAACACGGCGTCGACTTCGCCCGACGCGAACACAGCTTCGGCCGATTCGAATTGTTTTACGCCCAGTTTCTGGGATACTTCCTGCGCCGATGGCCCATGCACATCGAAGACCCCCGCAAGAGCCGCGCGGGGGTGCGCAGCGATGTTTTCCGCATGCATCCGACCAATACGACCCACGCCTAGAACGGCTATTTTCAGCATCTGAATTCCTCCCGAGATATTTTCGCAATAATCATTGCAAACTATTCAATTTGTCAATATGCATTCCAGAACAAACCGAAATTCACATCCGCAGGAGGAGGCGAGATGACCGCGAAGACCATACGCCTGACCATGGCTCAGGCTCTTGTACGCTACCTATGCAATCAGTTTACCGAGATCGATGGCGAGCGCGTTCCCCTGTTTGCCGGGGTGTTTGCGATCTTCGGCCACGGTAACGTAACCTGCCTTTCCGAAGCGCTCGAAACCGTTCAGGATCAGTTGCCGACATGGCGGGGCCAGAACGAACAATCCATGGCATTGGCGGCAATCGGCTTTGCCAAAGCGAAGCGTCGGCGGCAACTGATGGTCGCCGCGACATCCATTGGTCCCGGCGCGCTCAATATGGTGACAGCTGCGGGCGTGGCGATGGCGAATCGCCTTCCCGTGCTCCTTATTGCGGGGGATACATTCGCAAGCCGATTGCCGGACCCGGTTCTTCAGCAGGTGGAACATTTCGGTGATCCGACGTTGACCGCAAACGATGCCTTCAAGTCCGTTGTTCGCTACTGGGATCGCATCGTTCTTCCGGAGCAATTGCTCCAGTCGCTACCTCAGGCGGTCGCGACGATGCTTGATCCGGCCGACTGCGGCCCGGCATTCATTGGTCTTGCCCAGGACACCCAGGAACTCGCCTATGACTACCCGGAGGCGTTCTTCGAACCCACGCTATGGAAGATTCCGCGCCCGCGTCCTGATCGGGAAGCGGTTGCCGCGGCGGCTGAACTCCTCGCGAAGGCGAAGCGCCCGCTCATTATCTCTGGCGGCGGCGTTCGATACTCGGGAGCCGAAGATAAGCTCGCTGAGTTTGCCGAAAAGCGCGGAATTCCCGTTGTCGAAACGATCGCCGGCAAGGGTGCATTCACACATCATCATCCGGTTCATGCCGGACCGATCGGCATCGTGGGGTCAACCTCAGCCAATGCGCTGGCAAAGGATGCGGACGTGATCATCGCGATCGGCACGCGCCTTCAGGATTTCACGACGGGGTCCTGGACCGCATTTTCGCGTGACGCCCAGTTTATCTCGATCAATGCGGCCCGCTACGACGCCATCAAGCACCGCGCGCTCGCGGTTGTCGGCGATGCGCTTGAAACCGTCTCAGAGCTGGACGAGGCCCTCGGGAGCTACAAGGCCGACGCATCTCTTATGCAGCGCGCGAAATCGCTGTTCGCGGAGTGGAACCAGTTGCTCGACGAACATCAGGCTCCCACCAATGTTCCGGTTCCATCCTACGCACAGGTGGTTGGGGTCCTCAATAAGGTTGCCCGTCCAGAAGATACCCTGATCGCGGCTGCCGGTGGTACACCCGGCGAAGTCACCAAGGGCTGGCGCGTCAAGAACCCGAACACCTTCGACTGCGAATTCGGTTTCTCGTGCATGGGCTATGAAATCGCTGCGGGTTGGGGTTGCTCGATGGCTCAGGACGGTCCGGGCGGTGCTGGCGGCACCCCGATCGTCATGCTCGGCGACGGCACCTACATGATGATGAACTCCGACATCTATTCGGCCGCCCTCACGGGCCACAGGATGATCGTCGTCGTTTGCGACAATGGTGGTTATGCCGTCATCAACCGGCTTCAACAGGCCAAGGGTGTTCCAGGCTTCAACAATCTTCTGGCCGACTGCCGCATTCAGGATCGTGAAAATCCGCTCCATGTCGACTTCGTCAAACATGCCGAGGCCATGGGTGCCAAGGCGCGCAAGGTGGAGAGCCTTGGTGACCTCGAGGATGCGATGAACTGGGCGCAGGGCAATGAAGGCGTGACGCTGATCTCGATCGTCTCCGATGCGTGGAAATGGGTTCCGGGCGATGCCGACTGGGATGTGGGCGTTCCGGCCGTCTCGACCTTCGAAAGCGTACGTGCTGCTCGCGCCGCTCAGGAAAAAATCCGCGAAGCGCAGCGTTTGGGAGTTTGAAATGAAAGCAAGACTTGGAATCGCGCCCATCGCCTGGTGGAACGACGATCTCGCCGAACTGTCTGACGATGTCAGTCTCGAAGAATGCCTGAGACAGGCGTCTGAGGCAGGCTTCACGGGCATGGAAACCGGACGCCGGTTTCCGATGGATATGGCGGAGCTCGGACCAATCCTTGATCGCTACGGGATTTCCGTCTGCGGTGGCTGGTTCTCCGGCCTGCTGCTGGATGGCGACATCGAAGTGGAGAAAGACCGCATTGCGCAGCAGATGGAATTCTTCATCGCGGCCGGAGCGCCATGCATCGTCTACGGCGAAACTGCGCACTCGATCCAGGGCGTGCGCTCTGCTCCTCTTTCGACCAAGCCCAGGCTCGATGAGCGAGAAATGGCGGCTTACGGGCGGAAGCTGTCAGAATTTGCTGACTGGTGCGCCGGGCAGGGGATGCCAATCTCCTATCATCATCATATGGCGGCGGCCGTCGAGACGGAAATTGAACTGGACCTGCTGATGAAGCATTCGTCCGTTCCGCTGCTCTTCGATGCCGGGCATATGGCATTTGCGGGTGGTAACGTGCTGCGTGTGATCGAAAACCACCACGCGCGCATCACCCATGTCCATACCAAGGACATTCGTCGTGAGGTGGTGGACGCGCTCGACCGCAGCGCCGAGAGCTTCCTCGATGCGGTCATCAAGGGAGCCTTTACCGTTCCCGGCGATGGCAGCCTGGACTTCGAGACGATCGTCAAAGCCTTGGCTTCCAAAGGCTACGAGGGCTGGTTCGTCGTCGAAGCCGAACAGGACACCGTCAAAAATCCACCACTGGATATGGCCCGAAAGGGACACAAAGAGCTTCTCCGCGTCATGGACGCTGCAGGGTATGAGGTCATGAAATGAGCAGGATCGAAGGAAAAGTCGCGGTTATCACCGGTGGCACGCAAGGCTTGGGAGCGGCAATCGCCGAGCAATTTGCCGACGCTGGGGCAACCGGCATCGTCATCGTCGGTCGCGGTGTGGAAAAAGGCCAGGCCGTTGCAAAGCGCATCACGGACAAAACCGGAGTGCCGGTTGAACTGGTTGCCGCTGATCTCGGTGAGATCAAAGACGTCCAGGCGATCATTCCTGCTGCCGACAAGCGTTTCGGCCGCGTCGATATACTGGTGAATGCCGCAGGTCTGACCGACCGCGGCAATATGCTGAACACTACGCCGGACCTCTTCGACCGCATGTTTGCGGTCAATGCCCGCGCTCCGTTCTTCCTCATCCAGGACGCGGCCAAGCTGATGATCCGCGATGGCATCGAGGGGAGGATCGTCAATATCGGGTCGATGTCTGGTCTGGCTGGTCAGCCTTTCCTCGCACCCTACGCGGCCTCGAAGGGCGCCCTGTCGACAGTCACGCGTCATGCGGGCTTCTCGCTCATGCGTCACCGCATCCATGTGAACCAGCTGGATATCGGCTGGATGAACTCCGACCATGAGCGCAAGCTGATACTCTCGGAAACCGGCGATCCGCACTTCATCGACCGGGCCGCTGCCGCCAAACCGTTCGGCCGTATCCTCGACCCCAAGGAAGTCGCCCGCACGGTTCTTTGGATGGCGTCCGACGAGAGCGGCATGATGACGGGGGCAGTCATCCCGTTCGATCAATCGGTATACGGCGGCTACGACGACGCCCCCGTACCAGCAAGCAAGCTGGAGGCCTGAGGTGCGCACGATCAAGGGACCAGGTGTATTCCTGGCACAGTTTGCGGCGGACGAGGCCCCGTACAATTCCCTGCCGTCTCTCGCCCGCTGGGCAGCAGACAAGGGTTTCAAAGGCGTGCAGATCCCCACTTGGGATACTCGCCTGATCGATATGAAGCAGGCCGCCGAGAGCCAGACCTATTGCGATGATCTTAAAGGCCTGCTTGGCGAACACGGTTTGGAAATCACGGAGCTGGCATCCCACATCACGGGCCAGCTCGTGGCGGTGCATCCCGCCCATGACAAGATCATGGACAGCTTTGCACCCGAACACGTCCGCGGAAACCCCGGCGCGCGACGCGCCTGGGCGGAAGAGCAGCTGCGGTTTGCGGCCCGCGCGTCAAAGCGTTTCGGCATCGATCGCCATGTGACGTTTCCCGGCGCTCTCCTTTGGCCTTACCTCTATCCTTACCCGCAATGGCCGGAAGGTCTCGTTGAGGAAGGCTTCGACGAGCTGGCGCGGCGCTGGAAGCCGATCCTGAACGATTTCGACGAGTATGGTGTGGACGTCTGCTACGAAATCCATCCGAGCGAGGACCTGCACGACGGTCATAGCTGGGAGTTGTTCCTCGACAAGGTCGATGAGCATCCCCGCGCCAACCTGATGTATGACCCGTCGCATCTGGTTCTGCAGTGCATGGATTATCTGGCCTTTATCGACCACTACCACGAGCGGATCAAGACGTTCCATGTGAAGGATGCCGAGTTCCGTCCCGACGGAAAATCGGGTGCCTATGGCGGCTACCAGCCGTGGTCCAAACGGGCGGGCCGCTTTAGGAGCCCCGGTGATGGCCAGATCGACTTCGGCGCAATTTTTACCAAGCTGACGACATACGGCTTCGATGGCTGGGCTGTGCTCGAATGGGAATGCTTCGTCAAGAACCCTGAGGATGGCGCGGCTGAAGGCGCACGCTTCATCGCCGACCACATCATACGCGTTTCGAACCGCGCCTTCGATGATTTCGTCAAGTCCGGCGCAAATCGCAGCGCCAACCGGGCAATGCTCGGACTGGAGGAACAATGAGTAAGAGACCTCTTCGCCTCGGCATGGTCGGGGGTGGCCAGGGTGCCTATATCGGCAATATCCATCGCCTGGCATCGCGCCTGGACGGCAACTGGACACTGGTCGCAGGCGCATTTGATGTCGATCCGGACCGAGGGCGTGAATTCGCCATCAATGAAGGTCTCGATCCTGCTCGAAGCTATGGGACCTTCCAGGACCTGATTGCGGGTGAGAGTGCGCGCGAAGACCGTGTCGACGCGGTGGCGATCTGCACGCCGAACTTCACCCACTATCCGATTGCGAAGGCGCTGATCGAAGCTGGCTTCGATGTCATATGCGAAAAGCCCCTGACGGCGACGCTCGAGGATGCAGTCGCCCTCGAGACGCTGTCGCGGGAATCCGGGCGGTTTGTCGGCGTGACCTACACCTATTCCGGTTATCCCATGGTTCATGAGGCGCGGGTTCGCGTTGGCCGTGGCGAGATCGGTGACATCCGCACGGTGCAGGTCGAGTATCCGCTGGAATGGATGGCGACCGCGATCGAGCAGAAGGGCAATGCTCAAGCCGCCTGGCGTACCGATCCGAAGAAAAATGGCCGTGGCGGATCGATTGGCGACATAGGCACCCACGCCTATCATCTTGCCGGGTTCGTGACCGGGCTGACGCTTGAAAAGCTCGCAGCCGACCTTGCGACCTTTGTCCCGGGACGCGCCCTTGATGACAACGCTCACGTCTTGATGCGGTACGAAGGCGGCGCGCGGGGCCTTCTCTGGTCATCGCAGGTCGCGCTTGGGAATTCCAACGGCGTGCGACTGCGGGTATTCGGCGCAACTGGATCGTTTCAGTGGTTTCAGGAACAACCGAACGAGCTGATCTATGCGCCGCTCGACGGCCGCGTGCAGACCATCAAGCGGGGAGCAGACGATCTGTCCGAAGACGCCAAGGTTCGCTCTCGAACACCGCCTGGCCACCCTGAAGGGTACCTCGAAGCCTTTGCCAATCTTTACTGTGGTTTTGCGGAAGCTATTCGTGCACGACTGGCAGGGCGCGAACCCACGGCGATTGGGCGCAACATTCCCCTGGCGTATGATGGATTGAAAGGCGTGGCCTTCGTGGAAGCGGTTGTTGATAGCGCCGAAAGCGACACCCCCCGCTGGATCAAACCCATCGCGGTTTGACGAAGCCTGTCACGTTGTTCGACGACAAAGAAGGCGGATGCAACGTTGGAAGCATCCGCCTTTTCGATGTAAGCGGTATCTCGGAAAAACATGTCCGCATCATCCGGAAACTGATCCTGACCCGCGAGGCGGTCCGCAAGATACTGAAAGCTCAGAAGTTCGACCGACCGTGGAAAGACCTGTCTGTCAAGCTACGCGTCGCCTGGTCGGGCTTCGTGCGCGATTTCGGGCGGATCATGAACTCGACGATTTCAAGGGCGAGCGGGAGCGCTATTGCCAGCGGTTGGCTGATGCACGCCGGCCGCTTTCATGTCGTCCGTCTCTCATGGTTCCGCTCTGTCGCTATCGCGACAGGCGGTGTTCATCGTCGCCCTCAGCGCGACTACGCAGCATGGCAAAGATTTGCCAAACGCACCACGGGGTCGAAGGTTTGAGTCCTTTCAAGGCCCCCGTAATGTTAAATGCGAACCAAGGTCTCCTGCGGCGCTCATCATTTGGCGTATGCGCTTAATCAACTCATCAAGGACAGCAATTCTCTGCGCACCAATAGGTCGTATCGCGTAGTAGGACACTTCGATCTTTGGTTCGAATGGTATCGCCACCACTTCGGCGCCGGCAGAACGCAGGCTGGTATGATCCACGATGCCGACGCCCATGCCCGCCGATGCAAAGTGGCAGCAGTTCAGCATTGATGTTTCCATCGTGCTTATCGGTTGGTGGTCTTCAATTGAGAAGGCGCGGTCGAGCGCCAGCCTGAGCGGAGAATTGCGGCCGGGAATGAGCACTCGTTCATCGAGAAGGTCATTAGGCGTGACAACCCGGCGGGATGCCAGGCGATGATCTGCCGTCATTGCCGCGACGGCATAGGAACTGTGTAGAAGCGTGGCGTTTTTGTCTGCCATTCTGGGAGAACCGAAAACCAGACCGAGATCGTAGCGGTTCTGATCGACCATGTCCCAGATGTGGCGGCTGTTTTCGACGTCGATGACCAGCGGAATGTCCAGCCGGTCACCAATCACCTCGACAATTGCCTTGTGAAGATAAGGTCTTACCAATGATGTGACAGTGCCGATCCGCAAGACAGTGTTCTTGTGTGCCCGTATGTCATCGGCCGCCTGGGCGATCTGGTCCAGACCGAGATACAGTCGTTCGACCTCCCGGTAAAACTGCGTGGCTTCGGCGGTTGGAACCAACCTGGCACCGACCCGTTCAAACAACCGCATCTGCACGATATCTTCGAGATCGCGGATAAGACGACTGACGGCCGGCTGGGTGACGTTCATGGCTTCGGCGGCGGCAGTAATGCCACCGGTCATCATCACGGCTCGAAACGCTTCGACCTGCCTCGGTTTCAGCCTCACTTGGTTTCCTCCATAACATTGCGGCATGGTTTAAGTACAGAATGCAATTTTTCTTTTGCCAGGTAAAACGTTAATTCGTCTTTTACCCGCAGGGAGCGCGGGTTGGACAACCCGGAGGAGTCCCCGTTATGAAGTTTTCTGTTTTCGCAGCCGCAGTGGCAGCGTCCGTTTTTGCCATGCCGCTCGCAAGTCAGGCGAGGGATCTGACCGTTGGCCTGTCTGCCTCAACGACATCCATGGACCCGCAATTTTATGTCGTCGGCCCGAACAGCGCGATGGCGCGCAATATTTTCGATGGTCTCGTCAATCAGGATGGCAAGCAGCAGATCCAGCCCGCGCTTGCGGTTTCTTGGAAAATCGTCGACGACACAACCTGGGAATTCAAGCTGCGCGAAGGTGTGAAGTTCCACGACGGCAGCGATTTTACCGCTGAAGACGTGGTCGCCAGCATCAGGCGCATTCCACTTGCCTCGACCAACAGCCCAAGCTCGTTTGCCGCTTACGTGAAGGCCATCACCGAGGTGGAAGCCGTCGATCCGCTGACGGTTCGTATCAAGACCGCCGGTCCGACACCGCTTCTTCTCAACAACCTCAGCCGTATCGCCATTCTTCCGGCCGAAATGGAAAAGGTCGCGACTGGAGAAATGAACACAGGCAAGGGTGTCATCGGCACCGGCCCGTTCAAGTTTGTTTCCTGGTCGCCGGACGACAATGTCGTTGTTGCACGCAATGATGCCTATTGGGGCGAAAAGGCCGCGTGGGACAAGGTAACCTTCCGCGTCTTCAAGAACCCGAGCGCCCGCGTTGCCGCCATGCTTTCTGGCGATGTCGACATGATCGAAAGCATCCCGACGGCCGATACCCGCCGGCTTGAGGCATCGGACAAGCTGAAGGTTGTCAATATTGCCGGCAACCGCATCATGTATCTGCACATGGATCAGGCCCGCGAGGAGTCGCCGTTCGCCAAGGGGCCGGATGGCAAGAACCCCCTTCTGAAGCCGGAAGTGCGCCGTGCATTGTCCTTGTCGATCAACCGCGAAGCGCTGGTCGATCGCATCATGGATGGACAGGGTGTGCCGGCTGGTCAGGTCGTGCCGGAAGGCTATTTCGGTTACGATCCGGCAATCAAGGTCGATGCCTATGATCCGACAAAGGCCAAGCAGTTGCTCGCCGATGCCGGCTATCCGAACGGCTTCTCGCTCACCTTCCATGCTTCGAACGACCGTTATCCGAACGATAGCAAGGTCGCGCAGGCGATCGGCCAGTTCTTCAGCCGTGTCGGTGTGAAGACCGAAGTCGCCACCCTGCCGGGCAGCGTCTATTTCACACGCGCCTCGAACCTCGAGTTCTCGTTCATCATGGGTGGAGCGGCCGTGGAAACCGGCGAAGCCTCCGGCGTGCTTGGCCCGATCCTTGAAACCTACGGCGAGAAGGCGGGCCAGGGCAATCGTGGCCGTTACTCCAACCCGGAATTCGACAAGGATCTGAACGAGGCACGCGCGACGCTCGATGACGCCAAGCGCGAGGAACTTCTGCGCAAGGCGACCGAAGTCGCAATGGGTGACCTCGGCGTCATCCCGGTCTTTTATCTGGCGAACACCTGGGCGGTGAAGAGCGACCTCAGCTATGCCGGCCGTTCGGACGGCTACACGCTTCCCTACTACGTGAAGCCGAACTGATCCGAAAAAGGAGCGATCCGCCATGTCTTTTAGCGGTGTATTTCCCTATCTCGTCTCGCCGGTCGATGCGTCCGGAAAGGTGATGCAAGGTGTGCTGACGGATCTGGTGGATCATCTTGTCGGCGAGGGCGTTCACGGCCTTGCCCCGCTCGGCAGCACCGGTGAATTTGCCTATCTCTCCCAGGAGCAGAGGCGCTGCGTCGTAGATACCGTGATTTCGGCCAATCGTGGCCGGGTTCCCGTTGTCGCCGGCGTGGCGTCGACATCGACCGCCGATGCGGTGGCCCAGACGGAATATATGGTGGAAGCGGGAGCGGATGGCATTCTGGCAATCCTCGAAGCTTACTTCCCGGTCAGCGACGAGGGTGTGGAAGCCTATTTCACCGCAATTGCGAGGGCTGCAAAAGGGCGTCCGGTGGTGCTCTATACCAATCCGCAGTTCCAGCGGTCCGATCTCTCTCTGCCGGTAATTGAACGGCTGAGCCACATCGATAATATCAGCTACATCAAGGATGCTTCGACCAATACCGGCCGCCTGCTTTCCATCATCGAACGAACCCGCGGACGAATGCAGGTATTTGCCGCCTCCGCGCATATTCCGGTTTGCGTGATGATGATCGGCGGGGTGGGCTGGATGGCGGGACCCGCCTGCATCGTACCCC
>JWIT01000045.1 GCA_000949895.1 Agrobacterium arsenijevicii
TCCTCCTCCTCCTCCTCCTCCTCCTCCTCTTCCTCTTCACTATCAACGTCATCCGCTGGAGCATCATGCCCGTTGCGCTCCAGGTCCGAAGCCACAGCCTCGTCGACTGCCCCATAAATTTCCGGAAGCGAATAGCCGCCTTCCAGCACGAGAATTCTGGGGTCTGGCTCTCTTCCCTCAAGGTCGTCGTTGTCAGGGGATATGATGAGAAGGACACTGGCAACCCGGTCAAAGAGATCGGAAATCAACCTGTCGTTCCATGAAGTCGCCAGTACGATCGCGGGCAGAGAGGTCATTTTATCCCGTGAGAGGAAAGCGGAGGTAACTGAAGGGAGGCGCGGTTTCAGATCGACATGTCCCGTGTACCACGTTCCGTTGATGTTGGTGTCCAATATGCCCCCGCCCCGATATACGATGGTGTCGAACAGAGCACGCGCGCGCGGTCGTAGGGCCACGGCTAAGAGAGAGATTGTGACGACATCCGTTGCAAACTTGTAGGGAGCCGCGAAAACTGACTCATCAAAAATCTCATGACGCACTCCCGCTACGTTCTCCTGAGTATAAGCGGAAAGCGGGGTGTGAGGTTTCTGGCGAATTTGTTCTCTGGCGAATGAAGGTAGCATCCTATCGAATTTATCTCGATATTTATCCCAGTTGATATGGCAGCGAGGCTGTAGTGGTTAGCAACGAAATTCGGTTTTATCGGGTATTCGTACCTTATAACCGTCTTCGATTTGCTCCAGAAACTGCTTGAGGCGATCTGCATCAACCGTGCTCAAATCGCGGGGAGGGTACTCCTCGCACAGGGTTACTTCCGACATGACTGAAGGCGGGGCAGGTGGGACATCAAGGGCAGGAGCACGACGGAGCGGGCCCCGCACCTCCTCGCTCGGAGCTGCACAATCAGATTTAGACATGGCTAAAAGGAGTAAATGTCTGAGGATGCTGAGTGATGGGGAACTCATTATTTACGGGAGAAGAAGCCCTCCTAAATAGTCGAAAATGCAGCTTTTAGCCTAAGAGAGCGGGAGAATGGGAGGCCTCCGGAAAAACATGGCGACCAGGCAGCAGTGAAGAATACCCTTGCGTCAACAGGCCACCCACAAGCGCAAAGCAGTCCCTTTCAGGTATCGCCTTCGGCGTGGGGCTGTGGCAGCTGACGCGTTCAAAAGGGCAGCTGACATCGTTTGTCATGCGAATACGCGTTGTCGGTCAGCTGGTCAGCCAAGCGGGTTTTTAATTCGCCCACGTGGCCCTCCTTTTCGCTTCCGATTGCTATTTTCGACCAGAGCTGCGTCACGCGAACCTCACCGCCTCCTTTGAGGGTTTTTCGCGCCAATCGGGTGTTCGATGCACGCGCTTTGCTTAAACCATGACGAACTGAAACCCTGTCATTCGGCTCAAATTTCGTCCGACCGCGGACTTCTTCCTCCGTGGAGCCATCTACAAATAGCCAGTGCCGCCCGTTGTGCGGTCTGTCTGCAAACACCATCATCAAACACACACCCAAATCATCCCACCGTTTACTCCGCTACAATGCCCCTTGACGAACGGCGCTACGTTCGCGCGCGCACCAAACTGGGGGTGGAGGACCTCCACTGGCTCGACTATGTTGTCGGAGAGCAATTTGCCAAGGCTTTTGCTGCAGCGGAAAAAATATGCTGTCTAGCCGATTTCCACAGGCCTACTGACGCTGCCGATGCTGCGTTATACAAATCGGATGCCAAGCTTAAAATCAACGCGACATTCGTCCCTCAGGGCCGCGTTATTGATGACGGCGCGCACCTTCAAACCAACAGCCTGGTGCTTAGTCTCAAAGACCGCCTGATGACGGATGGAGGGCAGACCAGGATGGCTCCTTGGACGCCTGATCCCAAGGGACAATGTGACTACCTCTTCAAGGTCATAGGGTTCAATCCGCGAGATATGGGCTGTTTCCTCCTGCTTTTGTGTTTTCAAAATGTTGATGTCGACCTCGTCCGTGAGATCAGGGGTAGGGGTGGTTTGGTCATTGTCATTCAGGATCAGCAGAAGGAAGCCGGGAATCCCCCAGCCGATCCGAATTATTTCGATTTAGCTGTCTCTGCGGATAATGTCCCGGGCATTGTGAAGGCATTGGCTTCGCTGAGGAAGGAATATGCTGGAGTTTCCCTTCGTCGGACCAACTAGTCATGTGTAGATATCAATCGATGTCGCGAGCGCGTTCTTGCCGGGTTTGTTAATACCCGCCAAGCTTAAATTTCCTGCGCTCTGTTTTTGCCCCGTTCTCCTGTAAGCCAATTTTTAATGATGACATCAGGCGAGCCATGGGCTGCGGGCCAGATCGAATTGTAGTGGAGGGTGGGGCGTATACGAGCAGCCCGGTGTCTAAGCGAGATCAGCCGACGACAACGCCAAGCATGCCGCACTGAAATTGGGCTGAGAAGCGATGATCCCCCGGACGCCCAAAGCGGTTTACGCCCACATGTCTCTTGCTTGCGTAATTCACTTTGAAAAATTGGGGTAGGAATTGTGGGTCCGATTTTCTGCAGGATAGATAGGCATGTATTGTATATGTGTTAACTCGTAAATATGCGTAAAAGTTTGTTTGTCGTTTTGTTTATTTGAATGTTTGTTCTTTATTTTATGATGGTTGCCCGAGGTTCCGCAGCGCTCTAACGGGTATACGTCTATTTGTTCATTCGTGGATCCGTTTATCGCTTCATGAATCTGTTTCTAAGGTTGATCGTCCGGAAAAGCATCGGTTCGGGATGCGTCGGCTGGCGGTGTGTCCCGTGGCAGGCGACTTTTTTGGTGATCTCGTCATTGAACGGCTGTCGAGAGGGGTATCCGGCATGACAATATCGACGCCGACCGTCTCCAGCAAATTGCGGAAGCCGTTGCGGGCGTAAACACGCTTAGCCCCTGTCAGATGAGGCGATCGCAAGTCGTTCCAAAAGACAGTGGAAAGAATTTCCAGGTCCTCTCAGTAGGCCGGAGCCGGCGGACGTCACATCAATGCGATTTGAAAAATTTGTCCTGCCACGGTGCCACGGGTGCCACGGCGGGTGCCACGGCAGGATAGTTAAGGATGTAGTTATATCTCGCGTTTTCAGCTTTGCCGGATGAACTTCCGCTGCTCTGCGGCGGTTGGTCGATGAATGCCAACATGACGGCTCAACTCGTCACCGAGGTGATGATCATGGCGATCTGGTGCAATATACTAGTGAGCAGTTTCAGAGGTTGATGGCAGACTACGGTATCACCTGCTCGATGAGCCGGCCGGGTACATGGGATTAGCCGAACTCAGTGTTCGAAAAACCAGCAACAGGCCAATTATTGTATACGCGCACCCGGTGATTGTTCCAACAAATGGATTTAAATTGTGTTCAGCTATCTAAATGAGTGTTTGAGTTTGTCCAAAGGCAACTTCCGGTAAATTCCAAACGCGAAAACATGGCAGGACTGTTGAAGTTTGCCCCCGTATGGTGTTGAGACATCCCCGAAAAATCTTCCCCGTGTACTGAACGATAACCACGCAACATCATCCCGTTCCGTATTCTCCACAGTCAATATCTAGACCCTGTGCTTTGCTCCGTAAGCAGCGAGGATATCGTTGGCCGTGGCATCCTCCATGCCGCAGTTCGCAAGGGTACGGCCGGTGACGGAAAGGTCCTCGTTGAGAATATCGCTGGCACCCTTCAAAACGCGCTTGAAGGCGGGGACCTCCACATTGCGCAGACGGGCCACCTCACAGAGGTAGACCAATCCATGCTTGGCGTCCTGGGTGAGGTAGCGGTGATCAGGCAGGGTGGTGGGACACATGTACTCCGAATTGTGGGGCACAGAGTTTTCGGCGAATTCCTTGATGCTCTTGAAGTCGGTGCCGTAGTTCTTGTTGAGAGTGGTCAAGGTATCCTCAATCTGGCTGTCCTTGTAGCCGTAGGCTTTCTGGACCGCGACTATGTCCTTCGACATCTCTTCAATTTCCGCGCAAATGTCGGCCCTCGCCATGATGTTGCGATAGAAATGGGTCTGCCCCTTGGCCTCAATGATCTCCTCGTATCCGAGGACGCAGGCAGCGGTATGAATGATTGGGTTGACCGCCTTCAAGTTGGCAAGGAGGCCGTCCGGCTGCCAGTCGATGGGGAGAGAGAACAACTGGGCGATCTCCTCCTTTTCCTTCGCGGTGATGTCGAAAGTTGGTCCGATGATGTAGCGCTTCTTGATATCATAGACGTTGACGGCGGACTGTCCCCAGCGTGCGACATAGGGGAGGGTAGGGGTTTCGAGTACCTTCAAGCCGGGAACCTTGCGCTTGACGTTTGGAGCAGAGAAGACACTTGCTACGAAGATTGCGCGGGCGCCGTTGACGGGAAGGCCGGCAAGCTCGTCCAGAAGAGCCTCATGCCCGTCGGCGGGCATCATGTTGACCAAGATATCAACGTTCGAGGTAGCCTGGGCGAGGCTGCGGAAGAGGCGGGGCCTGTAGTGACCCTTGATCGAGCCGTTGGCCTGGAGGTAGCCCATGGCTTCGACCGTCTCGAGCTTCTTCGTATGGCCCTTAGCGGCAAAGACGCCGACGTCAAAAATGGTCGTCTGCATCGCATCTGCTGCGCCGGCAAAGCCGCCTGGCCCGCCGCCGAGGAAAACGACTTTGGATGTTTTTCCGGACTACGAATGTAAGCGACCGACGGACGATGTAATGGGAGAGCGCTTACCATGTTAAGAGTTGGTGTTGTTCGGGTGTGAAAACTTCTCGGTGGCGATATTGATCGGGATTGAATGCAGTTGCTGGGTGAGGACGAAATGAGGAAGGAAACGGGCTTCTTCTTATAGGCGAGTGGGCTACCAATGTTGCCTTCCAAGTCCAGGCAGGCGTATTCGTCTTCGCATCACTTTGCGCCTCTCGGGCTCTCATCGCACCCGAATTGCGGACGGGCGAAACTTCCTTCCGAGATCGCTAGTGACGTGGTCATCTGGCTGACGTGGCTGCCTGGTGACGCGGTCTCTGTTCCTTTCCCGATTGGCGGATTTTCGATGTGCAATTTCCGGTACGCATCCGAGCTGAACATCAGATCATGAAAGCATGATCCCCATGGTCTCGTGCCCGAACTGATTGGCGGTCATTGCGACACGCACTTTCGCTGCGCCGCAATGCATGAAAGATCGGCGGTCCAGACCGTGAGGGATTTTCATCAGGCGGTTATCGTCTCTTCCTGATTGGGCTCAACTGAGACATGTAATCTGCCTTGCTGCGCCTCTCGGGGCGTTATTGCACCCGAATGTCCGACGGCCTCAATCGACGGCGGGCTTTCCCCTTTGAGTGCTTCCGCTCAGCGGGGGCGAGGCATAAAAGAGGTTGAAATTCTCCTGTACCCCTCACCACGAACAACGCTCACCGGCACTTTCAGCTTCAGCGCATTCATCCAGTATCCCGTCCCGTTCAATCTATTGACCCGATCCAAATCTTCTCCCGGCATCATGTCTACCCCTCAAATAACCTCAACCGCGGTCGTCGACGACTTTGTCCGGGCCATGGATGCCGTTGCCGAGTACGTTACCATTCTCGATGACGTCTACCAGTTCAAGAATGCCGACTTCGCGGAAGCCTTGAAGGTCTATGAGGGCAATCTCCAGCCCGACACCCTTGGCGACGGCGCCGTTCGCTATTATCGCCTCCTCGACGAGGTTCGCACCATCCTCGGCCGCATTGAGGAACAGCATCTCGGCGACGAGGGCCAGTTACCCCAGAAGGCCAAGGATATCCTCAAACCCCACATTGATACGCTGCTCAACCGCGCCGACAGGCTCGAGACGGGCTTCAAGCCCTGGGAGCGCGGCTGTCTTGGACTGCTGAGTATCCTTTCCACGGCGGCGAGTTTCGCCGTTCCTATCCGCGGGCAAGACAAGTCCCTTCTCGTGCAGCGCACGGCCACCAACGTCCGCAACGCCACCCTGCTATTCGATGCCGTTTACAGTAGGCTGGGCAGCCCCGATCGCTGGCTCGACATGTTCACACAGCGCGTTCTGGTCCCTGCTCCTGGTCTTCTGCTTTACGCGACGACTTTACACAACCAGATGTTCTACCACGACCCTCGCTACCGCAAGATCAATCTCAGCCTGTCGGCAATCTCAGTCGCTGTCGCAATCGGCAAGAGCGCCTATCCCATGATCAAGGAAAGCTTGGAAATCGGGCAGGTCATTAAGCTGCTCAACTCCGCCGACGGTCAGGAGGGGGCTGCTTACGACGATGCCACGGCCGCACTCGTTCCCGATCTCCAAAACCTCCAGGAATTCAAAAAGAAGACACAGAGGCTGCGCAGGAAATTTGCGCTGAGCGCCGCCGGCAGGGATGCGCATAACACCTTCAAGGGTGAGCTCGATACCGTGATCAATCTGGTTCTGGCCATGATCGACCGTGCGCGTACCAAGGCCGACAATCCCGATTTGATGAAGAAGAGTGGCATCGTCGTCCTTGGTGGCCTTGTTGCCATCACCGCGATCGTGGCTTCCCTGCACAACGAGGCTACCCTGTCGCAGACAATCGTATGGGGCGTCTACTATATCTGGCGCCTGGGTGCTTCCGCCGGCAATTCAAATCACAAGACGGAGGATACATTCCACATGTTCTGCCAGGCCGGAGCAATTGTTCTTTTCCTTCTTCCAACGCTCTACCGCGATCTTATCCAGCATGGACCCGATGCGATGGAGGACTTCACCCGTTGCACTATTGCTCTCACGCTCACGACGGGCGTCAACGGAACGATCATTCATTACTTCGGTCCGCGTGGCGTACCCGTCGTCAAGGGCATCATGCGCCTGCTCCGCGGCATCTGTCGTCCCAAGGCCTCGAACGATGACGAAGCCACCATCGCAATGCACGCCCTCACCCTCGTTGACACTGCCGTCGAGGAAGTCGGCGATGGCAAGGTCGAAGGCGCGGATGCCCGATTGTCGGTGGCGGACATGTTCGAGGAGAACGTCATGAAAACGGAAGCCCTGCACATTGGGATCGTTGAGGCAATCAACGCTGAGGAAATGAAGCGCGACGAAACGGAGTGCGTCGTACCGGCTGATCCTCTGGAGGCCCTCCAATCTGCCATGGATCAATACGAGCAGACGGCGCGTCGTCGTGCTGGCAAGCAGGCAACCTCGCTCGGTGCGAGCGACCCTGGTTCAGCCACGGCTGCCCTCAACGCGCTGGGACGCAAGAAGACTGTCGGCGTCAAAAAGGAAAATCCCGTTGTGGATTTCGCATCGGCCCTGGACCTCTTTGAGGATGTCGGTTTCCTCTCTGGTGGTAGCCAGACTGGCCAGTATGACGCGATACGATCTATGATCACGTCGCTGATTGATGATGAACGACTGCTCAGGTTCGGAGCGATGTTCTCTTAGGTGGCTGTCTTCAACCGGTTGGGAAGGATCGTCGGGGATAGTTGGTTCGCCAATTTTTTGTATATTCGTTTCGATAGTTTTGCGGCTTGGCGCGCTTTTCTGTTCTGGGAATAGCGTGCCAAGCCGCTTATTTATTTTAACCTCGCGGGATATATGACGGTGTAAACTGTGTTTGTATGTTTGTATGTTGCTTTGAGTGTCGGTATGTTGGTGCTTACGTGCATTCGTGGCGATGGAAGAAGGTCAGCGATCAGCGGGCGTCGAGTTCTCCGTTCAGAAGGTCTGACCGGAACCTCTCGAATTCGAGATTGAATGCTTCCAGAAATTGTTTGAGTACGTTCGGCTTGGCTGACATCTGGGGTGTAACGTAGACGAACGTGAAGTCTAGGCGCTCCTTTAGTGGTCGCACCGTTCCACCCAGCCGGGCGAAACTGGCGGCTGTGAAACCGTCCACGACGCTGCAGCCCAGCCCGGCAAGGACCAGTTCCGAGATGGTCATTGACCACCGTGCCTCGATGAGAATGTTGCGCGTTACATTCATCGAAGTGAACAATGCGTCCGTGCGCAGTCTGCTGGTGGTTCCTTCAGCGGTCGCGATGAAATTTTCACCATCGAGATCTATCACCGAAATCTGTTCGTGATGCGCAAGGCGATGACCGGCCGGCAGAATGCAGAATGATGGGACGGACAGGACTGGCCCGATCTGCACCCGGCTCGTGTCGATCGGGGTCATCGCGAAGCCGAGATCATAGAGGCCGGAAGCGACGAGGTCGGCGATTTCTTCCGAACCATAGGCCTGTATTGACAGGTGCAGATCGTGTCCCTGCCCAAACAGTTGTTGCACGACTTGAACGATAAAGCCGGTCGCTAACGTCGGAAGGACGGCGATCCTCAGACTGCCTCCTGTGCGGTTCTTGATGCGGCGTGCCGCTCGCATAACCCGCTCGAGTCCGCTATAGCTTTGCTTGACCTCTGCATTCAGAATATAGGCTTCGGCTGTGGGTTCGAGCTTTCCTTGCCGGCGTTCGAACAGTCCAAAACCGAGTTCCGCTTCAAGTTGGGTGATGATCTTAGACACGGCCGGCTGCGTGACCGACAGAACACGCGCGGCTTCGGTCATGGAGCCAGTGAGCATCAACGCCCGAAAGGCTTCGATCTGTCGGTGGGTTACCCTCATGCCCGGCAACTCAACATCTCCAATATATGAGTTTAGATTATATCTTAATCACTATTTATTCTTTGACTTCATTACCCATTGTCAAGAGAATTGCATCTGTTAGCTGCGCAAAAAAAAGAAAATCAAGCGTGGCTGGACAGTCGCGCCAGACGGAGAGCTGGCAACAACAGATCGGAACGAATAAGGGGAACTATATGACCTTCGGCAAGATGAAAAGAAAAGCTGAACTTCTTGGGGCGGTAGCGAGTGTGTGCTTCGCAATGGCAGGTTCGAGTGGTGCAGCACATGCCCAGGAGCTTCCGCGCGTGCCTTCGGCCATACAGGAGCAGGGAAAGGTTCGTGTTGGCACGAAATGTGACTACCCACCAGAAGGCTATCTGGACAACGCGGGCACACCGGTCGGTGTGGAAGTTGCCATGGGGCACCAGATAGCGAAATACTCCTTTGGAGAAAACGCCGTGGCGGAGATCGTGTGCGTTACCAGCGCCAACCGCGTCCCCGCTCTCCTCGGCAACAAGGTTGATCTTCTGATTGCGACGATGGCAATCGATCCCGAACGAGCGAAGGTCGTTGACTTCACCGAACCCTATGCCTGGGCCTCCCAGGGTGTCGTCGTACGCGCCGATTCTCCTTACAAGACGGTCTCGGAACTGGATGGCAAGCCGGTGGCCTTCGTGAAAGGGGCGGTGGCGATCACCTATTTCAAAGAAAGCCATCCGACGGTCGAGCAGCTCCAGTTAGACGGCGTTTCTGACAGCATCCAGGCGCTGATGCAGAACCGTGTCGAGGCCTATGCCCATGATACGCCGGTCCTGCTTTCGCTTGTTAGTAAAAATGCGAAGCTGCGTCTGCTCAACGAAAACTTCAAGGTGACGCAGCGAGCAGCCGCCGTACGGCCAGGCGAGAAGGAATGGCTGGCCTTTGTTAACGCCTCCCTCGCGAAAATGGCCAAAGAAGGGCGTTTCCGTGAATGGTTCACGGCGTATGCTAACGACGCCGACATGGAAACCAAGCTGAACTTTTGGGACATGTCCAAGAAGCCAACCAAGTAGCATCTTCGATTATTTCTTTCGACAAAACGGAGAGGAGCCGCCTGGTCGGATCCTCTCTGGAGCTTCGGTGACAACCATGAACTATCATTTCAGCTTTCCCTACATCTGGGGGGCCGGTCCTGACCTTATGCACGGCCTCTGGATGACCGTGCTGATCAGCCTTGTCTCGATCCTGTTCTCCGTCCTGATCGGGATCGTTTGTGCCTGTCTCAGGCTCTTCCGTGTTCCGGTCCTTTCCCAGGTCGCTTCCGGCTATGTGCACGTCATGAGGTCCACGCCGCTTCTGGTGCAGATATTCTTCATCTTCTACGGACTGGCATCGCTTGGTTTCGGCCTCGACGGCTTCTGGTCCGGCGTGCTGGCGCTTTCGCTCTGGGGCGGTGCTTACAATACGGAGAACATCCGCGGAGGCCTGTCGGCCGTCGACAAGGGCTTGCAGGAAGCCGCCTCATCTCTGGGCCTGAGGCCGATGCTTTATCTGCGTCTGGTGGCGCTGCCGATCGGGCTACGAGTTTGCATTCCCGCACTTCTCAACACCGCAGTTTCGGTCCTTAAGAACTCGTCCTACCTGCAGGCGATCGGCGTCGCTGAGCTGACCTTCGTTGCGATGAGCCGGGTAGCAACGGATTTCCGTACTCTGGAGATGTTCTTCGCCATCGGCCTGATCTACCTCGCGATCGTCATTCTGCTCTCCATAGCTGTTCGACGGCTCGAGGGAGTCCTGCAGGCACCGTTTCGGACGACCTGAGACAAGGAAGTACCATGCAACTGATCATCGAAAGCTTGCCGCTTCTCTGGCGCGGCCTCATTGTTACGTTCCAGCTTGCGTCCTTGACGCTCCTCCTGACGGCGATCATCTCTCTGATTGTCGGGATTATGTCTGTCAGCCGCAATCGCGGCTTCCGGATCTTTGCGATAGCCTTCGTGGAGTTTTTTCGCGATATCCCGCTCGTCGTTAACCTGCTGTTCGTCTACTTCGGTGCTCCCCTGATCGGGCTGTCGCTGGACCCGTTCATGGCCGCGCTTGCCAGCCTGACAAGCTGGGGAAGCGCGAATGGATCCGAGATTATCAGGGGTGGCTTCAACGCGCTTTCCAAGCACCAGCGCGAGAGCGCCATGGCTTTGGGACTACGCCCCTGGGAAACGATTTTCCTTGTGCTTCTGCCGCAAATCCTGTTGCCAATCCTACCGTCTTTCACCGGTCTTTTCTCGCTCCTGATACAGGCGACATCACTGGCGACGCTGGTCGGCGCATCCGAATTTCTGCGCACCTC
This sequence comes from Agrobacterium arsenijevicii, assembly GCA_000949895.1. Lineage (GTDB taxonomy): Bacteria > Pseudomonadota > Alphaproteobacteria > Rhizobiales > Rhizobiaceae > Agrobacterium > Agrobacterium arsenijevicii. The sequence goes on from JWIT01000045.1 coordinate 10,881, forward strand.
CAAAATCATCGTCGAAAGGACGACGATGATGACTGGCGAGAGCCCTGCCTTCGCCGTTTATGGCTTCGTTCTGTGCGTCTATTTCGTCATCTGTTTCAGCCTCAATCTCCTGACCGCATGGCTTGAGAAACGTATCATTACGGCGCGTACGGTTCACCGGCATGCCGGCGGCGGCGATGTGGCTGTTCCAAACGCACGCATGGAACCGGAGAAGGCATGATGAACGCGCAACATTTCCAGAACCAGACAGGCGGCTCCAAGGTCAGCGGGTTCCTCAGTGAGCCTCTTGCTAGAGAGATTGTCGAGAGAATTACTGGGCCAAGGCTGAAACGGACTTTTGCGGGCGCGGTTCGGTGGTTTCCTGCCATCAACCGGGCGCACCTGGTGATGCTGGCGGAGCAGGGTCTGATCGAGGACGCGGTTGCCGGCGCGCTACTTGTAGAGATCGACCGGCTCGAAACGGAGGGACCCGGCGCTTTCACGCTCGATCCAGAGCGCGAGGATCCCTGGTTTAATTACGAGACGGAGCTGACGCGGCGGGCGGGACCGGACGCGGGCCGCCTGCACATGGGACGCTCGCGCAACGACTTGAAGACCACGCAGGATCGGCTCTCTGCCCGCGAACTGGCGATGGAGCTGTTTTCCGGTTGTATCGGCTTGCGGCGCGCGCTTTTCGACAAGGCGAGAGCCGAGTGCGAAACGACGATGCCGGGCTATACTCATCTGCAACACGCGCAGCCGATGACCTTCGGCTGGTATCTGCTGGGCATTGAAGCTGCGCTTGCACGCGACGCTGGCCGCATCTGGAGCGCGCTCGAGCGCATGGACCAGTGCCCCCTTGGGGCGGGCGCCTTTGCCGGAACGCGTTTGCCGATTCGCCGCGAGCGGACCGCCGAACTTCTGGGTTTTACCGCCGCGCAGCCGCACTCCCTCGATGCCGTCGCCAACCCGGACGCCATCGTCGAACTCACCTGCGCGGTTATGCAGCTTTCGATGACGATTGGCCGGATGTGCCAGGATTTCTATCTGTGGTCGACATTCGAATTCGACATGATCGCTTTTCCCGATCGGGTCGCAAGCACCTCGTCGATCATGCCGCAGAAAAAGAATCTGACGATCCTCGAAAACTTCAAGGGGCGGCCGGCAGTGCTTCTCGGCGCGCTCAACACTGCCGTGGCGTCACTGAAAGGCACGCCATTTGGGCATAGCCAGGAAATCAGCATCGAGACGAACCGCTGGATCTGGGATGCCTTGCACGAGATGGCGACGATGTTGCCCGTGGCAAGCATCATCGTCGATGCGGCGATGCCCCGGCGGGAGCGGATGCGAACGCTTGCCGCGGCGAACTTCGCGACGGCAACGTCGATCGCCGATCTGTTGACCCTGAGATATGACGTTCCGTTCCGTGACGCCCACCACATCGTGGGCCGCTATGTTCGCCTTGTGACGGAAGGGGCGGACTATCGCGAAGCGCTGCGGGCAGCCGCACTGGAGACGCTGTCGCAGATACCGGATGGCATCGACGACATCCTCGATGAGGCGATCAACCCTGAAAAGGCGCTCGCGGCGCTTTCAGTCGGTCCCAGCCGGTCTGAGTCCGGGCGACTAATTGCGGAGGGAGAGGTGAGACTCGCCGATGAAAAGGAGCGGTTCGCGGCTTTGCGGAAGCGCCTTGAGGCAGCGTCCGCGATGCTTAAAACGACATGTGACCTGCTGAAGCAGCTCTCAAACCAGGAGACGAGACGATGACGGAGACACTCATCGCGGTCGCGGGTCTCTGCAAGGAGTTTCGCGGCGGCATCAAAGCCCTTACAAACATCGATTTGGCGATCGCCAAGGGCGAGGTCGTTGTCCTGCTAGGGCCGTCCGGGTCGGGAAAATCGACGCTCATCCGTTGTATAAATGGCCTGGAAACGACGACATCCGGCACTATCAGCGTCGGTGGCGTGCAGGTTAGCGGCGGATCCGAGCGCAGTTGGCGACAGGTTCGACTCGAAGTAGGCATGGTCTTTCAGAACTACGCGCTCTTTCCGCACCTTAACGTTTTGAGCAACATTACTCTTGCACCTGTGCGATCCGGTCTTATGCGCCGCGCTGAAGCGGAGGTAGAAGCGCGGCGTCTTCTTGATCTGGTGGGTCTGGCCGACAAGGAAAAGGCTCCGGTCGCCTCACTTTCCGGCGGACAGCAGCAGCGCATTGCTATTTGTCGCGCGCTGGCGATGAAACCGAAAGTGATCTTGTTCGACGAGCCTACGTCAGCGCTCGATCCAGAAATGGTTGGTGAAGTTCTTTCCGTCATGCGTCGCCTCGCCGAGCAGGGCGTGACGATGATCTGTGTCACGCACGAGATGGGATTTGCAAGAAGCGCAGCGGATCGGATCGTCTTCATGGATCGCGGGGAGATCGTCGAAACGGGAACACCGCAAGAATTTTTCAGCGCACCGCGCACGGAGCGCAGCCGACGCTTTCTTGAGCTCATTGCAAGGCACGACGCGTGATGGCCGGACACGACATTATCGTTGTCGGTGCGGGAATGGTCGGTTCCGCCATAGGTTGGGGGCTTGCAAGGCTCGGTTGTCGCGTGCTCATGCTGGATGGGGCAGATGAATCTGAAAGGGCCGCACGCGCAAATTTCGGCCTCGTCTGGGGCCAATCGAAAGGTGATACGCTTCCCGAATACGCGCGCTGGACGCGGGAGGCCATCCAGCTTTGGCCTGAATTCCAGGCCGAACTCTTTGAAGAGGCGGGTATCTCCTGCGGCTTTATCGGAAACGGCGGGCTTCATATTTGCCTGAGCGACGCTGAACTCGAGGATCGTCGCGCTCTGTTCGCGCGCATGGGCCAGATCGAGGGTGGCAACGCGCTCGACTTGCGGATCCTCGACCGCCATGAGGTTGCGGATCTTATACCCGGTATCGGTCCGGATGTCGTCGGTGCCGGTTTTTGCGGACAGGACGGACACGTAAGCCCTCACGGACTGCTGATGGCGATGCATCGGGCCTTCGTTCGGAGAGGCGGCGATGTGCTCTCCAGCTGCCCGGTTCTTGGTATCGAACATAATGGCACGACTTGGACGGTTCAGACCAAGGACGGACTTTTCCGGAGCCCTACGCTCGTTCTGGCAGCAGGAACAGGCAACAAGGTGCTTGGTGCGAGATTGGGTGTCGACATTCCGGTTTTTGGTCTAAAAGGCCAAATCCTCGTATCGGAACGTGTTTCCCCCCGCCTCAACTTTCCAACGCATAAAGTCCGCCAGACCGAAGTAGGCACTATCCTGCTCGGGGACAGCAAGGAACCCGATGCGGGATCGGACGACCGCGCGACAGTGGATGTGATGAGGGACATCGCCGGACGCTGCCTCAGGATGCTGCCGTGGCTTGCAGAGATCAATCTTGTCCGGGCCTGGGGTGGCATACGCAGCATGACTGCGGACAGCTACCCGATCTACGACGTCTATCCGGATCATCCCGGGTTGTTTAGCGCCAGCTGCCATTCGGGTGTCACCCTGGCTCCCATCCATGCGATGCGGCTAGCGCCGCTCATCGCCGCGGCAAACCTGACCCCCCAACTGGCTGCTATGTCCGCCCGGAGATTCGATGTTCAGACGAATTGATAGAAAGACTACCTTGAATGACGCGTGCGATCTCACCTTTGTCTGGGAAGGCGTTACGCTGACCGGCAAGGCTGGCGATACGGTTGCCGCCGCCTTGCTCGCCGCCGGCGTAAACCACACACGGGTGCACCCGGTGACCGGCGAGCCGCGTACGGCCTACTGCATGATGGGCGTATGCTTCGAATGCCTTGTCGCCATAGACGGTATTCCCAACCGGCAAGCCTGCCAAACGCGGCTCAGGGATGGCATGCGCGTCGATTTGCAGCGGGGTGCCCGGAAATGATGGGAAATAAAGTGCCGCATCTGGCGATAGTGGGTGCTGGTCCGGCGGGGATAGGCGCGGCCATCGCTGCGCGGCGTGCCGGTTTGCGCGTTTCGGTCATCGACGACCAGCTGGAGCCGGGTGGCCAGATATGGCGCTCGGCCGGCAGCACGCCGCTTGATCATGCCAGGTCGCTCGGCCCCGAGTATATGGTGGGCCGCGAGCGTGTCGGCGAATTCCTGTCGAGCGGCGTGGAATATTTCGCCCAGCATACGCTCTGGCAGATTGAATACGAGGGTGACCGTCCCGTTTTGTACTACGCGGGCCCCGGCGGGTCGCGTGTGCTACGTTCAGACTATGTTCTGCTGGCGACAGGCGCTGTGGAGCGCCCTATGCCCGTGCCGGGATGGACGCTGCCGGGTGTCATGACGGCTGGAGGGCTGCAGATCCTGCTGAAGTCCGCACAACTGTGCCCCGACAAGGCCATTCTGACCGGCGCTGGGCCACTTCTCTGGCTGCTTGCTGCGCAGATGGTCGAAGCTGGTGCGCCGCCGGTTGCCCTGGTCGAGACAGTGCCGGTTTCTTCTTATCTTGCTGCCGCGCGTTTCCTGCCGAAGGCGTTGCGTCAACCTGCCCCCCTGAAGAAGGGTATTGGCCTGATCGCGCGCGTTAGGTTGGCGGGTGTCCCGATTTATCGTGGCGCACGTGATCTCAGGATTCTTGGCGATAGTCGTGTTCAGGCTCTTGGATTCAGGACATGGTCCGGCGCCGAAAAACGGATCGAGGCAGAAACAATCGGACTGCACCATGGTGTCGTTCCAAACCAGCAGGCAAGTCGCCTCCTGCGTCTTTCTCACGAGTGGGTGGCGACGCAGCACGCTTTCGTACCGGAACGTGACCACGACCTGATGGCTGCACCCCGACTCTATCTCGCGGGGGACGGCGCAGGAATTGGCGGGGCCGATGTCGCCTGGCTTGAAGGTCAGGTCGTCGCCGGCTTGGTAAGCGGTAAAGACGTCGGTGCTCTCAGACTTGCCCTTGTTGCGGCGAAGGCAGCGAGGCCGTTCATCGATCGGTTGTATCTTCCCGCGGCCCATGTCCGGCAACCCGCTGACGACACTATTATCTGCCGCTGCGAGAATGTGACGGCCGGCCAGATCAGGCAGGCGGTTCGGGACAGCGCCATGGGGCCGAACCAGGTCAAGTTTATGCTCAGGCCGGGCATGGGGCCATGCCAGGGGCGCGTTTGCGGGCTTGCTGTGAGCGAAACCGTAGCGCAATGCCAGGGCAGAGACATGAAGGATGCAGGGTATTTCCGGATACGCCCGCCATTGAAGCCTATCGGGCTTTCAGTAATTGCCTCCCTTCCGCAGGACGCGGGCGACGGGATCAGCTTGCCCGATGACCATTTCGTTGAAACCTAGAGCGCACCGGAGGAATTTCGATGTTAACCAAATCACCAGCAACTGGAAAGACCGAGCCGGCGATCCGCATAGAGGGCCTGGGAAAATGGTTCGGTATTTTTCAGGTTCTCAAGGACATCAATCTTACCATCGACAATGGTGAGCGCATCGTTCTCTGCGGTCCGTCTGGATCAGGAAAATCGACGCTTATCCGATGCATCAACGCGCTTGAGGCACATCAGTCTGGGACAATAGAGGTGGAAGGGCGGCGGCTCGGCGACGATGCCGAAAGCATCGATGAGGTGCGTCGCGAAGTCGGTATGGTCTTCCAGCATTTCAACTTGTTTCCCCATCTGACTATCCTCGAGAACTGCACGCTTGCTCCGATATGGGTCCGGAAAATTCCGAAACGTAACGCCGAGGAAACCGCGATGGAATTTTTGGAGAAGGTCAAGATACCCGAACAGGCGCACAAGTATCCGATCCAGCTTTCCGGGGGGCAGCAGCAGCGAGTGGCAATTGCGCGCTCACTATGTATGCGGCCGCGAATAATGCTCTTCGACGAGCCGACCTCCGCGCTCGACCCGGAAATGATCAAGGAGGTTCTCGACACGATGGTCGAGCTCGCCAACGAAGGGATGACGATGATCTGTGTAACCCACGAGATGGGCTTCGCCCGCCAGGTTGCCGATCGCGTAGTGTTCATGGAAGCCGGAGCGATCGTCGAGACGAATAAACCAGACGCGTTTTTCACCAACCCCCAACATCCACGGACAGCGGCTTTCCTTCGGCAGATTCTGGCTCACTAACAAAACACACGCATGCAGATCATTAGCAGAGGACAAGACATGATCGATATCGTTCGCATTGACACCAACCAGAGGATGAGCCGTGTCGTCATCCATGATGGCAAGGTTTATCTGTCGGGCCTGACTGCCGACGATCGTTCAGCCGACATCAAGGGACAAACGGCGCAAGTTTTGGCGAAGATCGCAAAATATCTTGAAAAGGCCGGAACGGACAAGGCTCACCTGTTAACCGCGCAGATATGGCTGAAAGACATCGCAGCGGATTTTGCTGCCATGAACGAAGTCTGGAGCGGATGGACATCTCCCAATGCGGCACCCAGCCGTGCAACGGCACAATGCCAGATGGCATCGCCCGAAATCCTCGTTGAGATTGTCGTCACGGCTGCAATCCCTTTCTGATCGCTTCGCGCAAATTTTCGGCGCATCGCCCGGACCCCTTCGAAAATCAGAGAACCAAGGTTTATTTATCTCCCCCTCTGGCAATTTGGCTCAATCGCATAAGGTGAGATTGGAGGTACCCTTCCCCCCTTTTCATGTCCGGTCGCCCCGAGGCGAGGAGCAATATCGAGCAGGGGCAGATTCACGAATAATGCGCCTGCAAGCGAAAACCGCTCGCTCTGGATGCATTGATGTCAGTGACATTTCACCTCAGCGGGGCGGAGCTGATGTCAATAACGTAAGGTCGGTGCCCGAAACAGACAAGATCCATTTGTTTGATGCCGATAACGGTAAGCGTCACGATTTAGGATAGTATTAGTCGTCAACGAACACCGAAATAGCGGCTGACGAAAGTCGTTATCTGCCGGATGGTGCAGTAGAACCAGCATCCTCCTCCCGGGGAAGGCCGCCGCCTGTCTTTAGGCGGACCTGTGTAAAACAGGCGGCGGCTCGCTTGGTAACGGCCGCTGTTGATCGTAAGGATCGGCCAGCTTTGCTGTAGATGCCGTCAAGGTTGACGCGGAGCACGTCCAGATCCAGTTGCAATCGCGTCAGCTTTTCGGCCTTTGTCCAATGTTGTTGTCATAGCCAGCGCAGGAATAAAGGAAAATACGCTTCAAGGCGTCTCGCGAACGGCCGGCGCTGATCCAGATTTACGAGGAAGTCTGTGCGCTTGGATATGACGGCAGCTACGATATCGTCCGCCGCTACGCTAAGTCTTGGGCCAGGGCATAGTTGCGAGCTTGTCGGCTCTGCCAAAGAAGACATTTGTAACCGAAAACGGCTTGCTTTGTATGCGTTCGTGCGTTTGCCTCAAGGGAGGCGGATGATTGTTCGAACAAGGAGGTTCCGATCTTGGAACGTCGCGGCAGGCTGGGCAAAGTCAATGCATCTTCCATCGTAACGGATGTGGCAGACGACGATGGTTACGGTTCCGATCCATTTGCGGATATGGATGACGGGCAGGCGTTGCAGCTAGAGGAACAGGCGAAAACCCGGCAGGTGGCACGAGGAAAACGCCATCGAGACGAACCGGTGGAGACATTGCCCCACAAGCGCCAGGCAACCATGCAGCAGGAGACAGCGTCATCGGTACGGTCATTACGAGCCTCTTCCGAAGACTATGGAAGTGATCCTTTCGAAGAGTTTAGTGCTCGCGACCTCGAGGCTTTGGAACGTAAAAATCTATCGGCGCACCGATCCTCTGATCAGGGTGAAGTCCATCCGGGCGACGATGAAAAACAACAACACGTCAGCCCGGGACCGGGGAGCGTTCGGGGCGAGGTGGCAGAACCTCCGGCCTCGACAAACTACAGCCAGCGTGGTGTTGACGCAGACAGCGATGAGCTTGAATACGTGATCCCCAGTGCTTTGGGTGAAAAGCAGACCGGCGGAAATATTCCTCGCCTTCAAGCCCGGCATGCGTCGAACGCAGCGAAACTCGAGGAATGGCCACCCGAGGCGGACTTGGGGATCTATAGCCATGCTTCCAAGGTAAGTCGGGAGTTCTATAAGGGCATCCTTGGAAAAGCGGGCCTCTCGGGAGAATTGGCTTACAGCATAAGCAAGGATGCATTTGATGCTGATCCGTCGCCTGACCTGCTGCCGTTTATCGTATTAGACGACGATGAGGTGTTCAGATTTGGCTCAGGGAAAATTCTCTCGCCGAGCGATGTTTGTGTTCTGGTCGGCTTCAAGAGAAAAAAACCGATTTATCATTCAGTTGATGATTTTTACCTATCAAAAACGATAGCAGCGGAGAGAAAACTTCTAGGTATTGAACCGGCAGATTCCATCGGCCGGGAGCCTTCGAAAACCACGGCTCACCAGTTCTTTCGTGATAACTACGATCGTCTGGCCGCAGATGAAAAGCTTGCCGTGTTATGTCGGCATGAAGCTAGGATGCAATTGAAGCACGCGATTTTTGAATTCAGCTATCAGCTGAAGCGCGAGGGGCGTGTATCGATTGGCGGCGAAGACTTCAGCTATGTTGGTGCCCTTAATTCTGATCAGCGGCTCGAGTTGCTGAAGAAACGCGTCGAGCGGCTTCCTAAAGACGCCGATAAAATATTCGTCCGTAGAGATCGACCTCCTTCTCCATCTTTATACGCTAGCAGTATCTTGACGGAGATGGGGCTGCCTGAGCAGTTGGCGACGATCAGCGCACATGGAATGCCACGGTTTTTAGACAGACGGAAGCAAGGCGTCATTTTCGAGGAGCGGCGAGCCTTGCTTCCGCCCTCGACGAAAACCTGCATATTGGTAGATATCACCGATAGACCCATATATAGCAGGCTCAATCAAAACCAGCTGATGTCGATCACCCAGCGTGAGAAGGTTTTTCTAGGATTCAAACCGTCCTGGACATACTCGTTGAATTCTCTTGAACGCTACAAATTCGGGCTCTTGCCGCCCCGATCGCAGGCGCTGGCGGAGGCGCGAAGGCTGGACCCAGATCTTGCAAGCTATCTCGCAGACAGGTCGAGTGAAAAAAGCCTGGTGGCGCGGGAAAATGAAAGCACCGTGCAACATGGTGCCGAAAATTCTCCTGGCACATTGCCGAAGGCGTCCGGTGCCGCCGCCCGCCCACCCAC
>JWIT01000046.1 GCA_000949895.1 Agrobacterium arsenijevicii
TGGAGGACGGCCGGGAGCGGCTTTCTTGGCCCGCGAGGAATGCAAACCTGTTTGCAGGGGAAGAAAGTCGCGTATGGCCGTTGCGGCCAAGGCGATCGAGACGAAGGCGTCCTTCGGTCACACCAGATCCATCGAGGTCTGCGTGGGTGTGGCCAGCCAGAACCGGATTGCGCACGACATGCCGAGAAACCAATCGTTGAACTCACTACCAGCACGCCGCTGGCACAATCGTTTTCGGCACCCTGCTCACACCACGTCACGGCTGCGGACCTGCCGTTCCTTCGACGCCATCGCCGATGGGTGCGTCTGAACTACCTGTCGTTCGACAGTCGAGCGATGCCGAGACGGCTCTGACTCGACGTCATGAACATCGCATTGCTCCACGCGTCGAATAGATAAGGATGTGTCGAACCGGCTGTCGCTGTACGAACTCGGCCTGCACATGCTTCAGCACATGGCGTTGACCCGCAAAAGGCACCATCCCCAAGGCCGTTTCGAACGGCACCCATCGAAATTCGCTATGTTCGTGATTGATGACAACAGTTGCCCCAGCATCCACGAAACCAACGAAGACCGGCAGCATGCTGATTGCGTCGCGATCCGCCTCATAGAACTGCTCACATATGTCTGCCGAATAGAGCTGACCACAAGTCAGGCCGGTTTCTTCACGAACTTCGCGCAGCGCTGCTTCCCATGCTTTCTCCCCCTCTTCAATTCCACCGGCAATCTGGCACCACTCGCCGATCAGCGTGCGATTCCAGCGTAAAAGCAGTACCTCGGGTCCAGCGGCGACGCTGCGAAGAAGTACGACGGATACGGCAAAACATCGGATCGGAATTTCAGCCATCTGCTGCGCTTCCCTTCACTCACATAGTTTCCGGCAGACCTAAGCGACATCAATCCATCAGGGGTAAACATTCGCATTTCGATGGTCTATAGCAGTTTGCAACTTCCAGTCATTTGTCTCCCGGAATAACAATGATCCTTTTTCATCATACTTCTGTTTCCCTTGCCGAGGGAATTTTGGCATCTCAGCTCAACCAGGGTCACGTCACCAGGCGGTCCGGAGAGCCATTGCGCGACGTCGTATGGCTGACGACCGATGAAAGGCACGAGGGGCACGGACTGACGACGGGAGAACAACTCGATCCAGTGCACCGTTCTTATGTTGAAAAAGTCGAGCAAACGAAGCTTCGCCAGGGGCGTGTGTGGACGGCCGATAAGACGCGCATCAGAATTAAGGTCAAAATTCCGACGCGGGACCGCAAGCTTTTCAACTATTCTGCCTGGTCCCGGAAAAACGACGGTCCGAGGTTCGCGAAGTTCATGGGCCTTTCCTGCGTCGAGTCCGTGGCGGGTCTGAACGCTTCGGAGCTGGAAAGAGTGATGTTGATGACAGCGACGAAAGAAGAGACCTGGTATCTCTCGTTCCGGCCCATCGATCCTAAGGAATTTGAAGAAGTATTATACCGGACGGAGGACGGCTACATCCCGTATGACTTCGAACTTCACGGCCGCCACGAGCTTGAGAACGTGGGAATTTATTCGGCAGGGAAAGCGGCCTTGGAGGAATTGCGCGAGGTTGTCGCGTCGCGACACGGGTATGACCGTGCAAGTGCTGTCGTAACCTGTGCTGATCTCGCGATGCCGGCAAACGTTGTCGTTCGTGGCGGAGGAATCAACGTGGCTTTCAACCTCGACACCCTCCGGCGACTTGAAGGTAGCGCCGGCCCGTACGAGGAGGAGATTGTAGCCTGGATTGAACGGCATCGTTTGGATCTCAACGAGGCCTGGCAGAAAAGCCGGACGCAGCTCATCAGCTACTCGTAAAATTCGGCGATTTTTGCCGCTTCGATTAACCTTCTCTGTCCAAACTCCATCATGGTGAGCAGTTGCGCCATCCCTCAATCGCCACGGTCGTCACTCCGCAGTCAAAGTCGGTCAACCAGTCCGACGCCTTCCTTGCCAGCAAACACAATCAGCTCAATCTGTTCAACTCGATCGATCATCTGGTTACGGATGAGAAGAAACTCAGCGACAGTGAACGGGGCGCAATCGAACACCATATCGTAAATATTCGCGCGGCTATCGCCCGATCGCTGTGGTCAAAGGAAATTTATGTCGGTACGTCTCTCTTGGATGAGCATGTTCTCGCATGCGCTAAGCAAGGTGGGGGTGGCGTTCCTGGAAAAATGCTGAGTGATCTCGCTTCGGCCGGAGTCGAGCGTCCCGGGTTCGTCCTTTATCCGCTAACCAGCTTCGGCATGAAGATGGAGATGCTGCCCTGGAGGAATTCGGGACTGAAAAGCCACATCCTGTTTCGTGCGGCCGGGTTTGCCGTCAGCGCCCAGACCAATTCAGTCGCGCGGGCACATGACCGCCTGATCGAAATGGCACGCGGGTTGGGCATACGGCAACGTATAGAGCGAGGCGACATCGAACATTTCTCGCATGCTGCGCAATGGCTTAAAACTAACCCGTTGCTGCTCGTCAAGCTGACATCGCACACGGGAGACATGTATGAAAACCAGTTTGTCTACACTCTCAAGATCCGGTCGGCTGCGTCCGCGCTCCTGATGCTTCACGCGCTGTCGGTCGAGCGGGACGGCTCGATCGACAAATTCAGCTCGTCCGCTCACGTCAACAACTGGGAAACACTCGACATCCGCCACTATCTGATCGGGGAAGGTCGACGCTCTGGAAAGATTGCCACCCGGCGCGTCCCCATGAACGTGTCGGCGCTGGATCTCGCGAGACTGTCGGATGTCGCCGCCGTAGTCTCGACAGAGGCGATGGAGACGAACACGATGAAGCGTTTCGAAAGACAAATCGTGGCTGCGCTCAAGACTGTCGAGCAGGGATATTTCCGGCACGTCCATCTCACGGCCGGCTCAAAGATGGAGGCGAGGTTCTACAAGCGCATCGTCACCGCGCTCGACTGGTTCCGACAGTCATTCGGTTCACATGCCAACGAGTCGGAGGCGATTGTCGCTCTTGCGGTGGCGTTCGAAACGTTGCTCACCGACCACTATCAGCCAGGCGTGGCGGAACGCATCAAGCGCCGGGCTGGAATTTGCATGAAAGGCGTTCCCCGCGTTTCCTCCTATCAGCAAAGTATCATTGAACTCTACCACGCCCGCGGCAGCATCGTTCACACGGGGGAACTTGGCCAAGCCGCGAACGTAGAACGTGCTCAGGCAGCGTTTGCGCGATGCTTCTGCAGTCTCGTCTCTCGCCTCCCAAGCGGTCGGCTACCGAACAGCGATCCTGTTCGCAACCTGCTCGGCGACACCGGATGAATCGAGAGTACGCATTAGGAGGACTGGTCTTTTCGTGCTCTATGATGCTTGCTATATTAAGGTGAAAAATTGGAGCAGACATGGCAAAAGTCGTCGTCAAAAAGCTTAATGGCCCTAAGTCCGGAGTGCGTGGCAAAGCGGTTACGGAGAAACGGGTTCGGGATTCGAGCAGCGGGCAGTTCGTCACTGTGCGGACGATCGACGCAAAAAGCCAAACTTTCGGGCAAGATCTTACCTATGTCTTCAGCAGGAATGTCGCCAAGGCCCGCCGTGATAATAAGGCCGTGACTGGCGTTGTCGATCGTGCGCCTGAAAAAGCTTGAGCAGCCCGTCTTTCTGATTGTTGCTGGCCCGAACGGATCCGGTAAGAGCAGCGTCTACGCAAATGCGGATCTCGAGTTGGAAGGGCGCTCCGTATGGATCGTCAACCCCGATCTTCTCGCCGGCCGGATCAGTGAGGTAGAAAACAAACCACTTCCGGAAGCCAACTTGGTTGCTGTTCAGCGCATTGAGGCCTGGATTCAGTCATCGATATCCGTTCATAAGACGATCGGGGTAGAGACCGTTTTATCGACGGATAAGTACCGCCGTCTGGTTGAGGCGGCTGAAGCCGTGGGATTTGCCATCTGGCTTTTCTACACCGTTTTGGACAGCCCGGAGCGGTCGATCGAACGTATCAAACTTCGCGTTGCGAAGGGTGGACACGACGTTCCGGCTGATAAAGTGCGTGCCCGTTACGCAAGATCGCTCGATCAACTTCCGTGGTTTCTCGAACGAGCTGACAGAGCCTGGATTTGGGACAATAGCGGTGCGACGCCCAAGCTGATCGGCGAAAAACAGGATGGTGTGATCGGCCTTGATGAGAATGCTCTCGCCGTCGTCGCTTCAGCTGTGAAATCCATCGCGACCGAGTGATGAAATGGGCTCGATGCCCACCTCCGGCTTCACCATGTGAGAAAAAGACGAAAAAGAGCCCCGCCTTGTCGAGCGGAGCTCCTCTGGGTGATCAGGCCTCCCGCTTCGGGCGGTTCCAGATGAGGGCGTATTCGCCTTCCTTCTCGCCCGGCCAAAGGGCTGCTGTGATCGGGGCATTGAAGCTGGGGTCGTCGAGCTTGACGGAGATGAAGGGCTCGCCATCGTTGGAGACCTTGTTCCAACCCGCGCCGACCTCAACACCGTTGCCGGCGGTGATGCGGAAGTCCGGAGCGTCGCGCGAGACGCGCTCGATGGGGTTCAGGCGGGCCTTCATGCTGACTGTGAGCGTGCGCACGTTGCCGATGATGGAGTTGTTGCCGTTGGTGTTGAATTCGCCGATGACTGCCATTGTCGTAACCTTTCCGGTTTGCTCGGGCCGCGCCCATCGCGTCCTCGATGACGGTGTTAAGACCGACGGCGATCGACGCCGCACCGCTGGCGGCCGGAACGAAGTGGAGGACGGCCGGGAGCGGCTTTCTTGGCCCGCGAGGAATGCGAACCTGTTCGCAGGGGAAGAAAGTTGCGTATGGCCGTTGCGGCCAAGGCGATCGAGACGAAGGCGTCCTTCGGTCACACCAGATTCATCGAGGTCTGTGTGGGTGTGGCCTGTCCGAACCGGATCGACCACGACATGCCGCGAGACCAATCGTTGAACTCACCACCAGCACGCCGCTGGCACAATCGTTTTCGGCACCATGCTCACACCACGTCACGGCTGCGGACCTGCCGTTCCCTTCGACGCCATCGCCGATGGGTGCGTCTGCATTACCGACCGTTCGACAGCAGAGCCATCTTCGACTGGATGGTGTCTCCTCCCAACCGGCAAGGGCCTCGACTATGCTGCAATCCCCCTTGCCCTCAGCGCCCCACACCGCAACGGCTGGTCGGCATGGAACGTGTCCCCCGCTTCAGGAACTGACTGGGCCGGCGTCTTTCACGGCAGAGTTCCACCATATGGCGGTGCCTCTTCCGCTCCAAATGGAGCGGTCATCCGTTACCGCAGCGCCAGAGGGCTGCCCTAGAGGCCACACATGCCTTCGCATTCGATGGGCCAGAGATCGAGTTGGCCATGATCGGCGGCCGTCGACAGGTCGGCTTCGTCAAGAGGAACACATGAGCGATGAAGATAAACTTCGCCACGGATGCGTCGAATGCCGGTCCGCAGTGCTCGATCGACTATCACCGCCTCTGCCCAGGCTTCCGGATCATGATCACGCATGTGGCGCCAGCGTCCGTTATCGTGAAACGGGCATCCGATACAGGCCGATTTCGGGGGCGTCGGATAATCATGACGGCGCAACCAGGCCAGGCAATCGCGCCTGCTCATGCGCTGTTCGATCAACGGCCAACGATTGATCTGCCAGTCCTCGAACGAGGGTTTGATCCGGCTGGCCTCGTCTGTCGAAATGCCAATCCACTGCTCCGCGACCACATGATCCGGTGATCGCTTGCGCGTGAGGCCCAACAATTCCCGGACCTTCCTCCGGATCGGCACGATCTTGTAATCCGCAGTGCAGGCCCTGCGCATCATGCCGATCGATACGGCATCGCGCGATGTCGCGCGGGAACCGATCTGGACGAGTTCGCCGTCATCGTCCTCATCGAGAACCGGTCGTGCGCTCCCGGCTGGCGTCACGGTTTTCGCAAAAGCCGGAATCGAAGCCCACCGTTTGCCGGCGGCGGCGTCCATGAGATTGTCGCGAATATTGCCGCCCGACACGACATGGACCGGGAACGGAAGGACATTCGGCGACATCAACCATTCGAGATGATCGTAGACGGCTTTCGGCTCCCAACCGGTATCGGCGAAGATCGCGCAATCGGGTATCGGCCCGATCTCACCATGCGCTGCCATCAGCGCCATGGTGGTGGACTGGACGCCGGCGCCGAGCGAAAGCGCCCGCAGCCGGATCGGGGAGGACGCGCCGTCACCGGTAAAGTTCGGAACCAGTAGCATCAGGCCGCCTCCTGTCCGGAAGCCGCCTGCGGCTGAAGGTCGTGCAGATAGGCGACAGCGCGCTGCGCATGCGCCGCCGCATTGAAGATCGCCCGCTTGTCGGATCCGAGGATTTCGGCCCAACTCTGGATATAGGCGGCATGATCCGGCCGAGGCTCCAGCTCCGGCACGATACCCAGATCGGCGCAGATCATCGCTGCCCCAAGCTCCACCAGCATCTCTTCGAACGCCCTTTCGCGGCGATCCTTGTGGTAGCGGCTCAGGTCCCTGTTCAGTCGGGCGGGACCGCCCGCCCAATGCAATGTTTCGTGCGCTCTCGTCGCAACGAAAGAGGCCATGTCCCGGAATTGTTCGGGCCGCGGCAGCTGGATGTGGTCGGAGGCAGGAGAATAATAGGCCTTGTCGCCGCCGTAACGGACGACAGCGCCCGTGTTATCGAAGAAGCGATCGGCATGCTCGATTCGCTCGAGCGGTTTCGCGATCGGTTCGGGGCGACTGTAGTAATGATCTGCAAGGCCATCGATTTGATCGCAATTGAAAACTGTATAGGCCTTCAGGAAGGGAATATCGCGCTCGACCTCTCCGCCGCCCGCATCGGGTACGGTTTTGGTGAAGCGGCTGGCATAGACGACGGTCGCGCCGCTCTCGCCCTTGCGCACGTGAGCGCCGAGTTCGTTTGCCTGGCGCAGCGTCATCCATGTTGACGACATGAAACCACTGGCGACGCTCTCCGACCACAGAAGGAGAACATTGAGGCCGGTGTAAGCTTGTCCATTGTGGCGAAGCGGCCGGCTCACCCGGCCCGATAGATTGGCCGCGCTCCACGGCTGCACCCATGGGCGCACGCCCTTTTCCAGATCGGCGACGATCCTGTCGGTGATGCGTGCATAAATGTCGGTCCGCGTGTTTGCTGTTTTCCTGCTCATTTCCAAACCTCCGGTTCAGGAGGCCGCGCCCATCGCGGCCCCGTCGCGGAGGGCCGAAAGCAGGAGCGATCGGGGGGAAGGCGCACCGGAACGGCCGGAACGCAGGTGGAGGACGGCGCAGCCGTTGCGGCTTGCCGCCGGATCCTGCAGGACCAACGAACGGGACGCGGCAGCGATGTCGCCCCGCGTCTCTTCGTCTTTCTTCTGTATCCCCATTGAGCTTTACTCCAACGGCGACACAAAAAATGGCCGCCTCGGAGTGAGGCGGCCTCGTCCCGACGAAGGCGGAGCTGGATGCTCCGCCGGAGACGTCAGCCAAGAGCGTCCATCTGTGCTGCGGCCGCCTTGCGGTCGAGCGCCTGGCCGGGATTGTCGACCGGCCGATCGAATGGCTTCCACGTTTCGCCGACAATCTGTTCGTAGGCTGCGACGGCGCCTTCAGCTGCCAGGCGCAGCGCGTGGGCCTGAATACCCATGTCGGCTGCGAACTCACGCTTGCGCTGGGCGGCGCTGTCGTATCCGACCGGGCCATCGAGATCCTCGTCACGAGCCTCCGACGCACCCTTGGCGGTCGCATCGCGAGCTTCGGTGACGGCCTTGCTGTAGAACTGGCCAGCGCCATGGGCCGATCCGACATAGGCGCCGACGATGCGCTGGAGATGGATCTGCATCGCCCGTTCGCCGAGGCCATCGGAGAGGCCGGTCGCTGTTTCGACGATCAGGCGTTCGTGCATGTCGCGGATGCCGTCGCTGTCGAGGATGGCCGTCCCGAAGCTTTCGGCGATCCGGAGCGCCTGCACTTCGTCGGGGCATGTCAGGCGGACCATTTCGATCGTGGCGCCCTTGCGGAGCTGCACGACACGGGCGGCAGGGCGAGAAGCTTGACGGGAAGAGGTTGCGGGCTTTGCCATGATGGTTTCCTTTTCGGTTTGTCCGAAGCGTTCGACCCCTTGGCCGTTCTGTCCTTCGGTGCGGTCGAAAAGAACCGGCGCAAGCCGGGCGGTTCAGGGTCCGGGCAGGCCTGATCGAGCGAAGCAGGTGGGCGGGCAAGCGGAACCCACGGTTCTGCGAAGCCCGCGTGCCTGTTTTGTCGAGAGCGGCATGACCGGCCGCCCCGCGGCGCGACAGCGGCCTTGAACCGGACGGGCGCTGGTTCAGACCGCCACGAAACCGAAGGACAGAACGGCCAAGGGGCTGATCCCGGATGCCGAAGCCGGAGAGGAAATCATGCAAGGCACGCGCCAGATCTGCCTCGATGAGCCGACCCATTCGATCCGCGTGTGTCAGCCACCTCCGCACCGCCAGGATGGGTTGCCGATCTGCCTGATAGGCCGGCGCCAACCGCTGGGTTTGCTCGCCGCACCAATCCACGATAGACGCCCACCTGATATCACGACCAGCGAACAAGTATTCGCAAAAGGAAACACCAGATGAGTGACCAGAACGACGACGACTATATGTACGACGAACTGACCGGTGAATGGCGTCCAGCATCAGAAATTGCGGCAGAGAAAGCAAAGGCCGCTCAAGTGCGCGACGCCTCCGGCAACGTGCTGGCCGATGGCGACTCCGTCGTGCTGATCAAGGACCTGAAGGTCAAAGGCGCCGGCCAGACCCTGAAGCAGGGCACGGTCATCCGCTCGATCCGGCTGACCGACAATCCGGAAGAGATTGACTGCCGGCATGACGCAATCAAAGGCCTGGTCCTGCGCACCGAGTTCGTGCGCAAGCGTTGATCAGGGCTGTGCCGATTGCTCAAGGTTTCGGCAGCCGATAGCGGTCCAGCCAGGTCGGGCCGTGCGTGTTGCGCAACTTGCGAAGGATCTGGCCGTCATCGCAGCGCCCTTCGCCCATCCAGACGGTGTTGAGAATGCGCTTCCATGATCGGCCGTGCCTGGCCGCGTAAGCCTGAAGCGCCTTTACCTCCTGATCCGTGAGGGACGGAAGCGGTTCATGGCGCTTCATGGTATCGTCTCCTGCATTGCCGCAATGGCAGACTGCTGACGCATAAGCTTGCGCGTCAGAGCATCGATCTCTGGCTGGCGCTGCGCGGTGATCGCCGCAAGATTGGAGCGGTAGCGGGTGAGGAAGGCGTCGGGTTCAGGAGGTCTGCCGCGGCGATATCCGTATTTGCGCCGTCCAAGCGATGGGATCAGCGCGGTCATCCTGCGAATGATCTGGCGGTCGATCATGTCGAGCTGATGCCGCGTCTGCCGGCACGCTTCTTCCATGCGCTGCAAGTCCGCCTGTCGATCGATGGACTGGTTCATGCCGCCGTCCTCCCCGTCCATGAGGCAAAGCTTGATGGGCCGTCGTAGGCTGCGTGCCGCGCTCCATCGATGATGAGGCCGAAACGGCCTGCTTCGTATTCGGGTGACGGTACGAGAAATCGCCGTTCCTCGCAGCCATGATCGCGCCTGCCTCCGCGTGTGGCGATCACCTCGGTCATGCCTGGATGATGATCCGATCGAAGTGCCGAAATCACAATCCAGTCGCTGGCGTGGTCCAGCTTGAACGCGCGGCGATCCTTCACATGAGATTCGCCGTGAGCAAGCACAGTCGCGAAAATCGCCTCCCACGCATCGGGCTCCCAGTCCTTTAGCGTCTCGCTGGCGCAACGCTTCTCGAAGCTGGTGAACAGTTCAGTGAAGGTGAGCGCCACGGCAGCCCAGGCGCAATCCTCCTCGTAGAACCCGTCGTCCGCCCGGAGCAGCGGATGGACAATGCGGTTTCGGTCGGCCGAGAGCCTGAAGCCGCCGTGGCTTGCAGTGGAGTGGAATTCGATCCCCTCGGCATAGGTTGTCGAGTGCTGGGCCGAACCCCATGGCGTATGCACATGGGGGGCGGTATTCCGACGTCCGAGCGCCTGTATTTCGCGCTGATGTTCGGCCTGTTCAAGGACGTGTGCACTAAACGCCGCCTCATCGGCGAGTTCGCCGCAATGGCCGTAGAAGTCTGCCCGTCGCCACTCGGGAAGCGGACGCCCAATCTTCCAGCCGGTGGCCAGATAATGCCGTCCGAAATGACCTAGCAGCATGGCAAAGGCGTGATCGCCGACGCGGGCGACGGGGAACCCTTCGCAGGACAGACCAAAGGAAACCCCCGGAAATCCGGGGGTGCAGTCGGGCGTGTTCGTGTTGGGAAGATCGATCATGCGGCAGCCCTCCCTTCCACGACATCGGCGGCTATCTCATCCGCCGTGACGTCCTCGAGGACGGCGGACGGATAGCCATGGGTGGTCAGCCATTCCTCGGCAGCCTTCCGGCTCGTCGCGAGATGGACGAGGTCGGCGCTGTCGCCAGGGCGGTCGAAGACACGGCAACTGCCGACCGCCGGACGTTCGACGATGGTGAACATCAGGCTGGTTTCCAGCGAAAATGTGCGGTGGACGCGGATCGCAATAACACCGCGGCTGCCATAGTCGCCTTCATGGAGCGTGAAGCTGGGCGGCAGGCTGATGTTGCCGGCGCCGCGCTCGTCCTGCTTGCGTATCAGCCGGCCTCTGCTGTTGTTGGTCTTCCACGCGGAGAGCTTTTTGCGATGGCGCTCCGGCGGGCGCGGCTTTCCGTCGGACCACGCCAGAACGGTGCCGATCGGCGCCAGGAATGCGAGATGTGCGGACATGTTGATCTCCTTGATCTTTAGGGCGGGAAACGAAGGCGCCGCCGGTGGAAATCACCGGCGGCGGACATTCATTCGGAAGGGGAAGGAGGGACGCGGCTACTCCGCGGCGATCCCGTAAGCATCCTGCTCTTCGTCAGGATCGACGGCTTCGGGAGCGTCATCGGTGCTGCCCGGAAGATCGGCCTCGTCTTCGGGGGTGGCGAGGGCTTCTTCTCCATCAAAGGCGGGCTCATCGACGTCTGCTTCTTCCGCGCAGTCGTCGTCATCGAGAACCTCGCCACTCTTGATCAGATCCACGATGTCCTGCGGATCGGGCGCGAAGAGTGCGGCCGTGTGAACGAAGCGCTCTTGCCTGAAATGATCAACGAGAGCCGCACGGGTCTCCCGCACCTTCTGGCGCGGAAGCACGTCCGCCTCCTTCGCCGCGGCTTCCATCGCCTGGCGAGACAGGCACAGCAGAAAGTCCTCCGAGCCCATGTTCGGCAGGAAGTTGTCGGCGCCGATCGCGTCACCTGCGATCCTGGAGATCACGCCGCTGTTGGACATACCCCGCCGGCACGACAGCACATCGATCAGCATCGAACGCGCGGCCAAGCGCAGTGTCTCCCCGTCGAAGGCGAGCTTGCCGGTTTCGCCGATCAGCCGGGCGGCGTGGCGCTTGAAGCGCTTCGACCCGAACACGGTATCGGTCGCGCCGGAATCCACGCGGACGTTGAGGCCGGCGAACGCAAGCACGAGCAGGGCCATCAGCATGTCGTCCTCGATCGGGGCGCGTCCAAGCGCCTCATGCAGGGCGTCGGTGCGGAAGTCGCCGATCATGTCCTGCCCCTTCTGGGTCACATCCGGGCGCGGCTTCGGCGCGTCGATGATTGCATCATCGGCTTCGGCCAGACCGCCCGTCTTGGACGAACCGCCCTTCTTCGTTTTCTTATCCTCCGGCATCCGGTACGCGACTGACTGCACCTTGCCGTCACGGTCGAGATACATCCCGACGTGATCGGACTTGGACGGCTTGCCGTAAACGCGCTCCGCTTTCTTCGGCAGTTCCGGCTGGCCCCAGTTGTTGACCTCGATGATCGACCCCTTCTTCGGAAGGTTGTTCGTCATCCATTCCTGCTGGGCGCCGAGAAACGCTTCCACGTTGGTGGTGTAGCGGCTGTCCTGGTCGGCCGGAGCGAACAGATCCTCGACCCATTCGATGCCATAGGCAGCGGCGAGATCTTCCCCGAAGCTCGCATCCTTGGCGAACATGCGGGTCTTGGAGAGTGCTCGAGAGATGTTGTACCAGTCGGCCCGCTCGGACTTCTTCGGCTTGTGAGCTTTCCAGACTTGCCTCTGCTCGTCGAGCGAGGCTCCGGCGATGGTCCGGAGCTGCTGCTCGTTCGGCATGTCGCCGAGCGCCATATGGTCGAGCATGGCAGGCAGCACGTTGGCCAGGAGCCTGAGCTTCCTGATCTGGCGGACCGGCAGTGCGAGAGCCACGCCGATCGCTTCCTCGGTCCAGCCGAGCGCGACCAGGCGTTCGATGCCGCGCCATTGGTCGACGGGGTTGAGCGGCTCGCGGGCGATGTTTTCCACCATCGAGCGCATCGCGCCATTGTCGTTGGCCGCTGCGACGACGAGGACGGTGATTTCCTCCAGTCCCGCTGCGATCGCCTGCTTCACGCGGCGGTGTCCGGCCTGGATGATGTAGCCATTGCCACCGTCGATTTCCGGCGAGATGACCGGCGGCTGGATGATGCCGACCGCTTTCACCGTCGCAAGCAACAGCGCGTCGGATTGTGGCGAGGATTTCGAGCGACGCGTGTCATCGGGATTGTCCTTCAGCGCACGGGGATCGAGTTTGAGGATTTGCATGAGATTGGCTCCTTCCGGGATTGATGGGCCGGCGCCGTGCCAGCCCTTTTCAGTCTTCAGTTCTTTCCAAAGACACTTCCCGGACCGCGGAGCGGACGGGCCGGTGCAACTGCGGCCGAGCATCCCTGCCCGGCTGGCCAAGCAGGGCTTACAGCCCTGCGCAGGACGACGGGCCGGGATCGCGAGTGGCGCGGTTGAGCGCAAGCGTCAGCGGCCTGCCCGGTCTGCGAGCAAGCTTCCCCCCTTCCTTATTTTCTCATTTCAGAAGAGCGATTTTGTATAATCAAAATGATCGGTCGCATTTGCGGGTCTACCCGATCCCTCGCAAAATTCGCGATAAATCGAGTATCGCTTTTCAAGCCGCGATCCGATCATCGACATCAGTCGCCAGTGCCGCGTCGACCTCGGCAAGCTGCCGACGTTTCTCGGCCAGTTCACCGGCGAAGGCGAAATCGCCGCCTTCGTCGCGCGACTGGTATGATGCGAGCCGGCGGCGTGCATCGGCAAGGCGTTGGCGATTGCGCTCGCGTTCACCCTCGAAATCGCCAAGCGCGCGTTCGAGGCGGGAGACGGCCCCGAGCGGCGTCACCGTCACGGGCAGATCGATCTCGAAATCCGTACCGGTGCGCATCAACATTGTGGTGTAACGATAAGCGTCACGGCCGAAGCGTTCCCCACCATATTTGAGGTCGAAACCGCCGATCGAAGCGATGATCGTCTCGCCTTGCCCCTGGAGTTGTACCTGGGTCAGGATCTCCTTCATCAAGGCACGACCAGCCTCCTTGCGCTCGGCATAGACCTTGCCCATGACGGTCACCGAGAAGGCGTCGCCCGATGTTGGAACCAGGCGCTCGATATCCTGCCCGACCTCTGCGATCCGCCGCATGGAAGATTCGATATCGCGCTCGGCATCGCGGATCTGCCGGCGAACGGCGTGCTGGTCGTCGATATGAGCGGCGCGCAGGCGCTCCAGCCGCGCGATATCGGCTTCAAGCCCTGCCTTCTGCATCAGGCGCTGATCGCCCGATGCGATGGCCTTCGCCATTGCGAACTGATTGGCCTGTCCCTCGCCTATGTCGTCCAGCCGGCGGATCGAGGTGTCGCCGGAGAGCGCGGCGGCGATGAAGCGCGCCTTGCGCTCGTTGTTCTGCCACATCGTCGCGTCGAGCGAACCCTCGGTGGCATAGGCAAAGATATCGACCTCGTCATGCTGGTTGCCCTGACGCACGATGCGGCCCTCGCGCTGCTCGATCTGGGAGGGAAGCCAGGGGACGTCGAGATGATGCAGCGCCTTCAGGCGGAGCTGGGCGTTGACCCCGGTTCCCATCGTCTCCGAGGATCCGATCAGGAACCGGACCCTGCCTGCCCGGACGTCGCCGAACAGCCGCTGTTTCGCCTCAGACTTCTTGAAGTCCTGCATGAAGGCGATCTCCGACGCCGGCACGCCTAAGCGGATCAGTTCGTCGCGGATCCAGCGATAGGCCGAAAAACCCCTTGTCTTCTCGACGCTGATAGTGCCCAGATCGGAAAAGATCATCTGTGCCGCGCCGGTCAGCTCAAACGACTTACCGTCATGGCGGAGATAGGTGCTGCCCTCGGTCGCCTTCCAGATATTGAAGGCGTTCGAGATGAGGTTGTTGAGCTTGTTGTCCGCCTCATTGTCATTGTCGGCATCCACGAGGCGCAGGTCGATCGCCGCATGCCGGCCGTCCGTGATAACGGAGAGCAGGATATCGTCGCCCGGCTGCGGCGGCCCTTCGCGCTCCTCGATCGCCTTGATGCGCTCGGCCAGCACCATCTGGTAGTGCTTGAACGTCTGTGTCGGCTTCGACGTGACGATCTGGCGCCTGCCGGTCGAGATCGCCGGCACCTTTACATATTCGCGCAAGTCCGCCGGCATGACGACATCCGCGAAGCTGCGGAACATCGCGATCAGCTCGGGCACGTTGACGAAGCTCGCGAAGCGGGACACCGGCTTGTACTTGCCGGATGGCTGAAGCTCCAGCTCGGTGGTGGTGTCGCCGAAGGTCGAGGCCCAGGCGTCGAACTCATGCAGGCCACGCTCGATCAGCGCCGGGTGACCCATCAAGCGCTGGACCGAGAACATTTCGCCGAGCGTATTTGTGATCGGCGTGCCCGACGCGAGCACAAGCGCCCGACCGGGATTGATCGTCTCGATGAAACGGGATTTCACATAGAGATCCCAGGCCCGCTGCGAGCCGTTCGGATCGACCCCCTTCAACGTCGACATATTGGTCGCGAAGCTGAGCTTCCTGAACTCCTGCGCCTCGTCGACGATAATCTGGTCGACGCCAATCTCGGCGATGGTGAGGAGATCGTCCTTGCGGGTGGAAAGCGCTTCGAGCCGCTCCCGCAGTCCCTCCTTCAGGCGCTCGAGGCGCTTGCGAGAGACGCGGTCCTCATCCTCGACCTTCAGGAGCAGGGTTTCGTAGAGCTCCAGTTCGTCGTGGATCATCTGTTGTTCAAACACCGACGGGACACCGATGAACCTGAAGGCGGAATGCGTGATGATGATCGCATCCCAGGTCGCCGTCGCCGCGCGCGACAGGAACCGGGCGCGCTTGTCCTTCGAAAAATTTGTTTCGTCCGCAACGAGGATGCGAGCCGTGGGATAGAGCGCCAGGAACTCGCGCGCGGCCTGCGCAAGGCAATGCCCCGGCACGACCTGCATCGCCTTGGCGACCAGGCCGAGACGGCGCTGCTCCATGATGCTTGCTGCCATGGTCATCGTTTTGCCGGCGCCGACGGCGTGCGCCAGATAGGTCGAGCCGGCCGAGATGATCCTCCAGATCCCGCGTTTCTGATGTCCATAAAGAACAAAGGCGCCCGAGGCCCCTGGAAGGTTGAGATGATCGCCGTTGAACTTTCGCGGCGCGATGTTGTTGAAGCGGTCGTTATAGACGCCTGCCAGCCGGTCGGTACGATCGGGATCGGACCATATCCAGCGCTGGAAGGCGGCCTTGATCTTGTGAAGCTTTTCCTTGGCCGCTTCGGTATCTACGACGTTGAGAACCCGCTTTTCGCTGTCGCCATCCCTGATCGTATCGAATATCTGCGGCACCCGGCTGTTCAGGGCGTCGGACAGCAGTTCCCCGGCATGGCGGCGGTCCGTTCCCCATTCGGATGTTCCTGCCGCCAGATAGCCGAGCTGGCGAGCGTCGACGGTCCATGATGCCAGTTCGGGCATGTGATGGATCCGGATGTCCGTTCCCATCATCTCCTTGACAAAGGCGACGACGTCTCCAGCCGGTATCCACGGAGCGCCGAGGCGCGCGGTGATGTCCGAAGGTCGAAGATCGACCGGCTGGACGGCTGTGAGCGCCGAGACGTTGCGCTCATAGGCGGGATCGAGCGCGGCCGCAGCTTCCGCGACCTTGAGCTTGTCGCGGACATGACCGGATAGATAGGCGTCGGCCATCTGCCAGGATCCGTCGGCGGGATCGCGGAAGATCGCGCTGCCAAGTTCAGTGACGACGTCTTCGGGATCACGGTGTAAAAGCTCGGCGATATGGTCGAGATCAACGCGCCCGCGTTCGTTGAGCACCACGGCGAGCGCATCCGCGGCACTGGTGATCACCGGTGGCGCGGGCGGCGAGATCACCCGTTCAGTAAAGATCGGGCCGGGCCTGGCTGTGTCGTTTTCGAGGTCGTAGTCCTCGATCGAGGCGACCAGCCAGCAATCGGGATCGTCTGCGAACGGCTGGAGGTTCGGGCGGCGGTGGCTCTCGCGCGTCTCGCCTGTCTCCGGGTCCTCGGTGATCGAGACCGTGGTGTGGTTGATCGGGCCGAAGTCGCGCACGAAGCTCGACCAGGCAATGCGCAGCTTGACCTGAAGGTCCTTCCAGGGCCTGTCGAGCTCCTGCGCCTTCAACACCTCGCGCACCGCGTCACGGACCGGGATAAGCTTCTGGATGATGCGGATGTGTTTCTCCGGGATACCGTCGGCGCTGCGACCCTTACGGGCCTTCACCGCAACGGGTTCGCCGTCGATCACCTGCATCAGGCCCCTGGCGTTATCGACGAAGAAGCTGCCTTCGCGGACATGCCGGCCGGCAGGGAGATCGCGAGGACTATCGTCGGTCGCGTCCTCAAGATCGAGATCGATCCCGGTGGGCTCGCCGTCATAGCGGCCTTCCGGAAGAAGATGGACGGCGGCCGACAGCGCCGCGGCGAGGTCCTCGTTGTCACGCGGAAGGCATGTATAGGTCTCGCCGAAGGGCCCGGCGGTCAACGCGTGGGTGCCGAGCACGAACTCCGGATGCTGGGCGAACCACCTGTTGACGCGGATGGCGCCCTCATCCTCCATGGCGGGCCGTATTTCGTCCGTGTCGAGCCAGGAAAGATTGCCCTCTGGCTCGGCGACCTTGCGCTTGCGGAAGAACAGAATGTCGACGACGACGTCGGTTCCCGCGTCGGCCCGGAAGCTGCCTTCCGGCAGGCGGATGGCGGCAATCAGGTCTGCCGTCTTTGTAATATACTCGCGCGCGGAGGAATCCGCCTTGTCCATCGTGCCGGAGCTGGTAACAAAGGCTGCGAAAGCCCCGGGCTTCAACAGGTCGATCGACCGGGCAATGAAATAGTCGTGTAATCGCAGCCCGAGCGAGCGATAGGCGCGGTCGGAACGGACGGTCCGGTCCGAGAAAGGCGGATTGCCGATGGCAAGGTCAAAGCTCGCCGGCAACTCCGTGCGCGCAAAATCTCCGGTGAGGATCCGCGCTCGCGGCTGCAAAAGCCGTACGATGCGTGCCGTTACGGGATCGAGCTCGACGCCGGTGACGTGCGACAGATCACGAAGCGCTTCCGGCATCAGCGCCGGAAACAGGCCCGTGCCGATCCCCGGCTCCAGCACCCGGCCGCCGCGCCATCCGAGACGCTGAAGGCCAGACCAGATCGCCCGGACGATGAACTCCGGGGTGAAATGGGCATACTGGGTGCAGCGGGCAAGCGAGGCATAGTCGGTCTCGCCGACCGCATCCTCGAGATCGGAACCGATGTCGTCCCAGCCCTTGCGGAATTCGAGCTCGCCGGGACGGCGGAAGACGCCGTTGGCAAGATCGGACGCGCCGAAGCCGGTGAAGCGGATCAGCATCTCCTGTTCCTCGCGCGTCGCAGGACGTTCGTCCGCCTCGATCTCGGCCGCGAGCCGGATCGCGGCAATATTGTCGCGCGCACGGTCCTTCCAGCTGCGGGCGAGACCACGGTCATCGGCGAGATGGAAGTTCAGACCACGGGCACGGCCCGCCGGGGACGACGGCCGCACGACCGCGGCGATCGGCAAGGCCGGCGCTGGAGTTGTAGGATCGGGATCATCGTCGGGCTCGAAGTTGCTGGCGAAGGCCGTCACGCCAAGGCCAAGGCCCGACGAAAGCCCGGTGTTGCCGAAAAGATCGATGGTGAAGGGATCGTCATGTGACATGCTGGAATCTCCTTGGGTGAAGGCGCGCGTCGCCACCCCCCTGGAAGGTTCCAGTCGGCTGACGACGTGCGGGGATGAAGAGAACTGGGTGGGCTGGACGGCCGCGGGACGGCGAGCGTCTGCGGATCGCTAGTCTCGCGCGATCACGGTGAGTTGCATCGAATCCCCGTGGAAGGCGATCCTCAGATGCGTGCAGGCGGGGCTGGCAGCGATTAGCTTCACGAGCATGGCACCGTCGAGAAACTCGATCCCGTCATCGCCGCCGAAATGCTGGCGCTTGTAGTGCCAGTAGTCGGGGTTCGACTTCGGATCGCACTCTTCGGCATAGACGACAAACGGACGTTGCCCCTCTGCGAGCTTGCCGTTGGACATGAGGTACACGCTCTCGTCGCCGACCAGCCAAAGACCGGGCTTCTCATCGCGGCCCGGAAACATGCCGTAGTGGGGATTGCGGAAGCCGCCATTGAGGTGCGCGTCTAGGCGTCCGCGCATCATGACGACGTGGATGTCCGTCACAGAAAAAGTGAACATCGCCCCCCCCTACGCCGCTATCGCGTCAGGGAGGTAGCGCAGATGCACCGGCAGCTTCGATGCGATCTGCGCATCCGTGAGGTCGTCGAGCAGCTTCAGGACGGTGCCCAGGCGTCCGCCGTAGAACAGCACGGTCCGCTTGCCGTGATCGTGTTCCGGCCAGCGCTCGCCGGCATAGCCGCGATAGTCATCATGGGTGCTCGACCAGATGTGGTCCAGGCGTTCCTCGCGCGTCATCGCCCGAACGGGCCGGGTTTCGCGCTCGACGATTGCGGCGCGCATCCGCTCGGGCGAGCCCTTGTCGGACAAGTCGCAATAGGCATGGAAATACCGCATCCGGTCGTCGATCTTCAGCATGAAAAAGATGCTGGTGATGCTGCCGGTGAGGAACTCGCGCATGGCGAACATATCGCCCCGCATGAACAGCGGCGGCAGGATCTCGAACATGTATTCGTGCTGCGCCTGGGCGACTTCGAACCATTCGCCTCGATAAAGTGCGCTATCGTCACCCTCCCAGCGGTTCGGACGTTGCGCGTGGCGGTCGAACAAGCGGAACATCTGCCGGCGGTCGGCGATGCCTTCAAAGACTTTGCGTATTGGTGAGACGGTCATCGGCGGGCTCCTTTCAGCCTCGTCGGGAAAGACACGCGGCTCATCCTCGCGATGTCGCCATCCTCTTCAGCCCTTCCTGACCCCTCCTTGGCGCCGCCTCTCCGCCCGGACGGGTCAAGGGCCGCGCAGCGGGCGAAGCTTTACCCTTGACGCGGCCGGCGGGCATGCGGCAATGGGTTTCCTCCTCTCCCTTCTACGTTTTCCTTTTTTCATTCTGCTCCATCTGACCAAAGCCGTCAGCTTATAGACTGATCAGATTACATATCTGATCATGCCATGGCCTGATCTGTCGTATTGTTTATCAGCTCACAATCTGATAAACAAAGCGTCTCAATCAGCCTGCTGCCTGATCGGCAGCGTCGGTGGAAAGTTGAACGATGAAGGACGATGCAAGGAAACGAGCGCGCAAAAGGCTTGATGAGCGTCTTCGCGGGCTGCAGCAGGCGGAGAGCTACAGGGCGCCGCCGAAAGGATGGGTCCGGGCGTTGCGCGACGCGCTTGGCATGACTGGAGCGCAGCTCGGCTCGAGGATGGGAATCCGGCCCCAGACCGTCGAAGCGATCGAGAAGTCGGAGGCATCCGGAACGATCCAGCTCAGTACGTTGCGGCGTGCGGCAGAGGCACTCGACTGCACCCTCGTCTACGCACTGGTCCCGAATACGTCGCTCGAGGCCACGGTCGATGAGCGAGCGCGCAAGATCGCAATGCGCGAACTCCAGCGGGTCGCACATACGATGCGTCTGGAGGCACAGGGAACGGGCGATGACGATCTCGAAGCCCGCGTCCAGGCCTACATCCGCAACCAGCTTTCCGAGCGCGATCTCTGGTCAGAAAAATGACCGACCTTTTCCAGGAACCAGAGGACGCAACACCGCTCGAGCCGCAGGAGCGCGAGGGTCTGCTTCAAAGCTGGATCACCCACAGGCAGGATCTCAACGAGGCGGAACAGGAAAACATCGTCGAGGGCGCCGCCTGGGCGCGTGGACGACGGCGCATGCCGGTCGGCAGGATGCTGACCGAAGACTTCATGCGTACATTGCACCGACGCATGTTCGGCGAGGTCTGGCAATGGGCAGGCAGCTTCCGAACGACGGAGCGCAATATCGGCATCCAGGCCTACCGGATCCCGGTCGAACTCACGGCGCTGCTCAATGACGTTCGGTATTGGGTCGAGCATGAAACATTCGCGCCTGACGAGATCGCAATACGTTTCCACCATCGCCTGGTCGCCATCCATCCGTTTCCGAACGGCAACGGACGTCACGCGCGGCTGGCCGCCGATCTGCTCGTGGAAAAACTGGGCGCCGAGGCCTTCAGCTGGGGTAGCGGAAGCCTGGGCGACGTGGGAGATCTGCGCACGCGATACGTCGCGGCACTGCAGGCCGCGGATAATCACGACATCGCGCCTCTCCTCGAATTCGCGCGCAGCTGAGCGCAAAGCTCCTCGTTCCAGTCCTCGTGGCGGGGGCGATGGCGCTCAAATCCGCAGTTCGCGTCCCGGGCAATTGCTTCCAACCGATCAGCGTAGATATCGCCCTGCGCGTTATTATCCGTGGCGGCGACCACCAAAATACCCTTACGCGCCGCCAATAAACGGATCGCCGCATCGGTGGCAGGGGCCCAGCCGCCGCCGGTACTGACATAGAGGCTATCGCGCCGATTACTCTCCAGCGCGGCAAGGCTCATGGCGTCGATGGCAGCCTCCGTCACGCAAAGGCGCGGCGCATGGATCGCGCCGAACCTGAACAACACCTTCGCGCCTCCCGTCGAAAAGCCGCGCCATTCCGGCCCGCGTTCCTCCCAGCCGGTGACGGCGCCCTCGCTGTCACGGTGCGCGGCCCACATGCTGCCGCGCGGACCTTCGCGCACGAGATCATGCCGGATCGCTACGCGGATGGTCGCTTCCGGAACGCAGCGGTCGTCGCGGAGATAGCGCCAGGTCATCGAACCCGGCCACGGCTTGCGGCGCTTGGTCCATCGTTCTGAAACCCCGGCCGGCAGATCGATCTCGCGCGCAGCGTGGGTCCAGACCGGCTCCTTCGGGACGAAGTCGACCAGCGAGGCTACATGGTCGAGAGCTTCGACAAAGGGCACTCGGTCGAGATGCTCGACAAGACCGAACACGTCACCCTTGGCATCGGACAGCGGATCGAACCAGCCCCTGCCTTCGTGAATCACGATGATTATGGCCCCGCCGCCGCGGAATTTGACCGCCCTGCGGGTGCTCTCCTTCAGGTCGATGGCAAACCCTGCCTGCTCCAGCACCGCGGCGCATTGCACGCGGTTCCGCAGTTCTTCCAGTTCCTTCTTTTCCATTTGAATTCCCAACGCACCTTTGCGTCCGCCTTTCCTTCTGTTTCTTTTCCCCGCACCTTGCGGGCCCGCTCCGGACATCGCGAAGAGCAAGGGAGGCAAGGGCGCGGCTGGCAAGATGACAATCTGCACCTTGGGCCACCGCCCGGGTGCCAGCAGCGGCGAAGCTTCCCTTGCCGCCTGCGGCTCGCAAGCGGCACCAAAAAGGCGAGAAGGGTCTCAATGAGACCCGCCCGGAACGTATTCATGCACGATCTCCAGATCGTCTTCGTCGTCGAGTTCGTCGCTCGGCAGAACGCCGAACTCGTTACCGGACCTAAAGAGCGTGACCGGAACCATCAGGGTGCGGGAAAGCTGGAAGGCATGGTTCTGCGCAAGGGAAAGATCGGTGTTCATCTGAAGGCTCCATCTTTGGAGCGGGCCATTCCCGCTCGATGGCTCCCGTCAGTGTCCGGAACCGGTCGCGATCACCGCGAGGGCGAAGCCGAGCGGCGGCAGCTTGCTAGCCGACCCCGCAGCGGGTTGATCGTCGGAGATCCGGGGCCGGACCAGGAAGCCATCCATCAAGAGCGGGATGGGACGTCTCCTATGGACCTCGTTCAACCGACAATGATCATGCGGGAGCAAACCTTATAGCGAATGCGTATCTCGCCGAGATCTGCTCTCCTCAGAGGCCGGTTTTGGTATCAATTCAGAGGCGCGGTAAGATTGAGCTGGTCAGAACAGCGTGCGCGCGTCGAGGTTTGACAACAGGGCCATCGCACGCTCTGCTCTTCTTGGTCCCAGGAAAGAGGAAAGAAATCGGAACGCGTGATAAAAAGCGAGGACATTGCCGTACTGCCTCGACAGCTAAAGGGGCAGGAGCGAAAGCATGGGTTCGAACGCTCGCGTCTAGAGGCCCGGGGCGAGGACCCGTATTAGTCATGCATCACTCGCGCAGATCGCCATGACCTTAGTCTGAAAAAATCGTCAGCTTTACCGTTCAGCAGGTCAGCCTCGATATCAAAGGCTGACTGCACGATTGAGTCCATTTCCTTTTCGCGATCTACTGTGAAATAGCGCTCCTCAAGTCTGCGCTGCTGTATTTCGATGGAATCCCGCCAGTAGCGGGTTCCCTTTATGTCAGTATGTGTCTCGACATATCTAGCCAGGGGACCGCCACGTTCCCGACCCATGTAGCCCGGGCAGGCGCAGCAAAACTCGTAGAGCTTATCGTCGCTCGTTGCGATCCAGACATCATGCTCGATGATCCCGAAGTTGAACTGCTCGCGCGAATTGTTCACGATATCTGCAGCAGCAATCAGCTTCAGGTCGTTGGCTCCATTCAAAGCGATGCGCTCCAGTACTTTGACGGGTGTCAAGCCTTTGCCGCCACCCTTTTTCAGTTTCACGAAGTTGTTTGTGATAGCTACTTTCCGCGTCCTGAGTTGGTCAGTTAAGCCATTTTCGGGGGCGAAGACATATCGAGCGATCGTCAGTTCCTTAAGACTGATGAGATCCAGTACCTCGGCGCAATAATCGATGTAGAGGGCGAATCTTTCCAGGCCATTCAACGCCTCTAGTCGATGTATGACGTTCATAGCGAGCAGCGAAGCATATGAGCACGAGATTGCCTTCTGACGCTCTAGCGACAGCGCGCTAAAGTGCTCAGGGTCCATCTTTCCACCAGCATACGGAACCTTTATCGAGTTTGGGTCCTCACGGAAATTTGGCAGATAGTCTGCAAGAAACCTGTCGAACGCTGCTTCAACGTCGCCTCGACGCGCTGGGGGCAGTTCTTGGTAAGCCGCTGCGGGCGAGATGAATACGCCATACCTGGAGGTTTTCTCGATGAGTCTCGCCAGTTCCAGAACACCAGCATTCTTAAGTTCCTGGTGTCGCTGGCCAGTCTTATAGGCGCTTTCGATTGCAATCAGGATATTGGTGTCGAACATAATATTGGTTTGTCGACCATTCCGATGGTTTTCTCGGATGGCATCCCTGTCGAGGTTGATAATTTCGGTTGAGTTCGACGACGATTTGAAAGCGCGTATCATGAGGTTCTCTGTTTTATGCTCTGCGTGAATTCTCGGTCCCGAAATCTGGGTCTTCTTGTCGATACCAAGCTTCCACTGGCCTCTCCTGTATAATAATCTGATGCTCTAAACTTAACCTCGGGCGCAGACAGCGATTTTGTTCTGGAAATTGCGCTCAAGCTTTATTTTGCTTTAAAATTGCTGCGAGCGGACTGACAACTCCCTGGGCGCCACCGCGCCTCAGGATGGGGAAAATCAATGGAAGTTCCGGCTTTTGATTTTCAGCGTATCAATGTGAAGATCGGGCACGAACATGTCGCGCGGGGCTACAACAGGCTTCGACTTGTCCCGCGTATCCGAACTTCCCGGCGATCCGTGGGCGAACTCATCACCCCTGCCGGCCGGCAGCTTGAACTCTTCATCGCGATCAGCCAGACCGGTCAGATCGCCTGACAGGTCGAACAGCTGCTGGGCGACAAGATGCACGACCTCCCCTTCCCGCTGGATCCGACCATTGATGGCCATCATCGAGGATCCGAGCACGACCCGCCGGCGTTTTTCAAACAGCGTCGGCCAGACAACGAGATTGGCCGGCCCGGTCTCGTCCTCAATGGTGATGAACATCACGCCCTTGGCCGATCCGGGCTTTTGCCGCACCAGGACAAGTCCGGCGGTATAGACCCAACGCCCGTCCCGCGAATTCATCGCCTCGGCACAGGTGATGATGTTGCGCACTGATAAATCCTTGCGCAGGAAGGCGACTGGATGCTGCCGCAATGTCAGTCCGGTATGGCTGTAGTCCTCGATGACGTTATGCCCGTCCGTCATCTGCCGAAGCGCGACCTCCGGCTCCTGCTGCTCGGCGATCGCAGCCATCTCCCGCTCGGCGGCGGCCGCAAATAGTGGCAAGGGTTGGTCGCGCAGCGCCTTGATCGCCCACAGCGCGTCGCGGCGCTCAAGCTTCAGGGACGGCAGAAAGGCATCGGCCTTGGCAAGCTGGACAAGCGCCTCCGATGGCACGCCGGATCGACGCCACATGTCGTCAACCGAGACAAAGGCATTGTTCATGCGTGCCGCGACGAGCTGTGGG
>JWIT01000047.1 GCA_000949895.1 Agrobacterium arsenijevicii
AGCCGCAGAAGCTCCGCCATGTCGTCGATGGCGTCCACCGGAGCGGCGGGTGCAGCGTCCGTCGTCCTGCGCGCGCCCTTCAGAGTCTTGCTTTTTGCAAGACTTGCAACTGGGATCGTCTTGGCTTTACGGCCGCGTCTCGGCTTGTCAGCTGTCCCCTCGATGCTCTCTGATGCCGCCCCCGCGACCTCGGACGGATCCGCTTGCACGGCAGCCTTGGCGGTTCGCGGCTTGCGCTGTTTCACGGGCGCCGCGGGCGCCACGATGGGGGCCGGCATATTGGTTTCCGTCACGGTTTCACTTTCGTCGGTCATGGGGATCTCCTCTGTCGCCAATTCATTGTTCTGCTGTGCCATCGCCGGTGTCAACATCGGCTCCGTCGAACTGTTCTGCCCTTCAGGCTGGCCAACCTGCGAAGCGTCCCCATGACCGGGTAAGGAAAAGGCCGCTTCGTTTGCCTGCCGAGCCACCGACTTCAGATCGAGGTCACCCCATATCGAATTCGGTTTGCGTTCTGCTTTGCGGCGCCCGTTCTTGTACTCGACGGTGAAGCTGCGGTTGGTTTTTTTCACAGGATGATGCCTCGATATCTGACGCTGCTTTACCAGCGATCCGGGGGTGATCGCAAGACCGCCCGGTCCGGAAACCCCGTCCTGTCTTCAGCGAGATCGTCGTTCCAATCGTCTCGACGTGGACGGAGCCGCCGGAAGCCGCAATTTGCTCGCGCTGCAATGCGCCGCAACGTGTCGGCATAGGCCTCCCCCTGGCTGTTGTGGTCGGTCGCCGCAACGAGGATCTCGATCCGACCGGCAAGATCGCGCACCGCCGATTCCGTTGCTGGCGACCATCCTCCGGCGGTGCTGGCATAGAGCGTATCGGACCGCTCGCGTTCGATCGCCGCGAGGCTGAGTGCATCGATAGCGGCTTCGGTGATGCACAGTCGAACCGCTGTCGGACTACCGAACCGAAACAGAACTTTTGTGCCACCCGAGGAGAAGCCGCGCCATTGCCGGCCGCGCTCCTCCCAGCCACAAATCTTGCCGTCGGTGCCGTGATGGCCGAACCAGGCGCTGCCATAGGGGCCTTCCCGGATTAGCCCTTGGGCGATAGCACGCTGTAGGAGGCGGCTGGGAATCCCTCTGGTATCGTTGAGGTAGCGGTAAGCGAGAAGGCCTTGCCTCAGCGTCGGACGGCTCTCCCAGCGCTTTGGGATGGCTATGCTCTTTGCCCGTCGCGATCGCGCAGGCCATGGCGTGCCGGATGCCGGAACGCCGGCGAGCGCACCAACTGCCCTCACGGTCGCTGCAAAATCGTCCGGTTCAAGCCAGGCATGCAGACTGAAGACATCTCCCTTCCTGTCCGACAGCGGGTCGAACCATCCCCTCCCCTCATGGGTGACGATGGCGATCTCGCCGCCGCGCCGGTATTTGACGGCACGACGCGTGCTTTCCTTGAGGTCGACCTGAAAACCCGCCTGTTCCAGCACGGTCCCGCACGATACCCCGTCTTTTATTCGTTCGATTTGCTGTCTTTCCATATTTCGACATCCTTTCCGCCCCAAAACATTTCAGGAGCGAAACACGGGTCGCCGCGAAGGCTGACGGCTGCAGGGGCGCGGATGACCAAAGGAAGGTGGGAGACAAGTCGGGACGCGGCGAAGCTTCCCTTGCGGCAGGCAAGCCGCAAGCGGCACGGTCCGTTCGGCGCCCGTCAGGGATGGCCGCCCGGAAGGGGGAAGCCCGTTGTCGGGCTTCCGCTATGCCACCAGCCCGGCCCGAAGGGCGACGCCCAGTTCTTACTCAGGTCTCCCTCCGGCGTGAGCATGTCCGCATCCGCCCGGCGTAGGTTTAGAGGTTCTCGATGCTGTGGTGACTGCCATGATCACCACAGCCGATGGGTCATAGCCAGAAACCGCCACCAGAGATGTCTCAAGGTATGCCACGAGGAACGAACGCACTTTTCAAATCGACGCGCCGGAAGCCGACGTAACCGCTCTGGCTTCCGGGAAAACGGCCCTATCTTTTTTTCTGGAGCAGGACCCATACTGCGAACGCCTTACGATCCGATCGCGGCGCCGATGCAAGATCTCTGATTGCCTGCTCACAGTTGTCGATCAGAACCAGGACTTCGGCCCGGACATAACGCGCAAGCGGGTCGTAATCGGCGCGATGACGCTCTTCCTGCAGGATAACAAACGTATCGGCGAACGAGACGACACTGCCCGGGAAGCCGCGGCTTGCCGCTGCCTTGCAGGAGTTTTTCGCGACACCGTGCTCGAGAGTCCTATAGACTTGCGCCCATGCGGGTTCGCTGCGCGTTTCGCCCGTACCCACGAGCAGATCGGCACAATCCCGAGCAAGTGCGTGAAACAGCGCGTAGTAGGCTGTACTTACGCCGCGTTTCAGGTCGGACTGGCGTGGACGCTTTGGACTGGCCTTCGCGAGCCGCCGAGCGGTGGCGATTAAATCATGCGACACGGCTTAGCTTGCGATCTTCTGCTGTTCGTCGAAATGATGCCGAATATGCGGAAACCGCGTCTCTCCAAGGGCGCTCAAAGCTTTTCGCACCTCGGTCGAAAGACCGTAAGTGAGTTTCGAACTGATCGGCTTGTCCGAATATGCATACTTCACGTCGACGAGAAGGATGGGATCGCCGTCGCTGTCTCGATCGGCCCGAATGTCGGCGCCAGAAAATCCTGCCTGGCCGAGGCGGTCACGGAGGACCTTCTCAACGGCCGACTTGGTGGAGTTCGATATGGTCTGTTCGTCGCTCATGTATGCAATATAGAGCATTCTGCGAGGAACCGCCACTCTCCGAGAGACGAGGGCGAGCGTATACAAAGCTCTCCCGCGTAATCGCGTGACTGCTCTGTAGCAAATTGAGGATGAGGCGCAGTTCCGCGAGTGCCCAGCCCAGATTCCGTTCGCCATGATCTGGACGGTAGGCCGCTGGAAGCCCTGAACGAAGCCGATCGCATGACAGCGCAGAGCCGTCTTCACCCTCCCCCCTCCTCGACCGCAGGCACGACAAGAGCACGAGCAGATCCGTGCGAGCGTTCTCGGCCGCAGAAAAATGCAGCTCACGTCAGCCACCGCGTCTTGAGCCGAAGTCAAGCGCCACCCCAGTCGCTTCTCAAACGATATACCCTCGACTGCCAACAGGGATCTGCACTCTAAAAATCCGGGCGCAGACTGCAAGACGCAAAAATCACACGTTCCTAGCACCCGTCGGCTGTACGGCTGCTGGTGCGGAAACATGGGTAGGTTTTGCGCTACCATGGTCTCAAAACGGTCTGACTTTCCGTTCTCAGGCTATCGCGCGTGGTCTTGCCCTGAGGAGTGCCAAGAGCATCGGCCCCACGGAAAACTGACCGAGGTAGGCCCGTCGGCTCAAGTCCCTGAGATACGCTCCGGCTGAGTTGATGCCCCCTCCCCTCTCGTAGATGCACGCGATGACGACGGCTGCATTCTC
Organism: Agrobacterium arsenijevicii; assembly: GCA_000949895.1. Classification (GTDB taxonomy): domain Bacteria; phylum Pseudomonadota; class Alphaproteobacteria; order Rhizobiales; family Rhizobiaceae; genus Agrobacterium; species Agrobacterium arsenijevicii. The sequence goes on from JWIT01000047.1 coordinate 3,472, forward strand.
CGGGCCCATGGCCCGGCACGCGGCCTGAAAGGCGGGCTGGTTGATCTGCAGCATGGAACCAAGGATCAAGCTTGCGGTCACAAGGTCTCTCCAGCTTTTAATAGAACCTCCTGGCCCATAGTGTGTGATTTCCGGGCAAGCCCGCAGCACCGTATCCAACGAAACGCTTGGCCCAACGGTATCTTTGGTGATTGGGTGGCTCTTCTCATGGCATCCGGGGGCATCATTGGACTCAGATCTGGAAGGTGAAGCTCGGTTGTTTGAGGTTTCACGGTCGTCTTCAGATTCAAAATGGGAATATGTATGTGAATCCTGTATGTGGCGCTCATTTTGGGATTCATTGGCGCACATATTTTGAGATTTATCGTGTTCTTCCAACATGTTGATGATCCGCATGCGGAGTTCTGTCAATCGCATCAGCACCGCTTGCAGTTGATCGAGCAATGGCCGCCGAGGAAGGGATGACAAGAACGAGCGAAAGCGATCGTGAAGCTCTGCCCAGTCGCCTACGATAGCACCTTCCCGTGCTACCTGAATGAGCTTGGTGATCTCACGGCGGCAAAGACTAATTTTTTCTCGGGTAGAATGGAGAAGTTCACGATCGACGGCGATGCGGCCGGCAATTGTCTCAATCTCCTGCGCACGAGACAAAAGTGGCGCTAGGCTGAACCCGAAGGCTTCTCTGACGTCCCCTGCCCTCCCCCTGCGAGCATAACGCTTTCCATTTGGGCTGTCCTTGCGCAGGATGAGACCCGCATCGACGAGCGCGGCTAGATGCCGTCTGAGCGTCGCAGCAGTCATCCCGCGCGCCCGGATAGAAAGCTGAGCGTTGGACGGAAACACGATCATGCTGTTTGAGGCCGAAAGCTCGTCCGAAGGATAAAACGACAGCAAGGCGTCCAGGACCGTTAGCGAGCGGTCACTGACGTCGAGGTCATGGCGAGCCTCGCAGACGGCCCGAAAGAGCTTCCACTTGTTACGCTTGATGTCTGGCGAGGCTTTCTCGGCTTGCCTATGCTTTGTCAGCAAGGCAAGCGTCATCGCCCGCCGCCCAAAGGGCGTCGTTACGCATGCAGCATCCATGTTCTTCCACCTTCACCTAGGCAAAAGAAATTCGTTCACCGAAACGGTGCCAAGACTCTTGACGGGAATTCGTGAAAATGCGATTCTCTGATTGCTACATACAGAGGAAGGCTTCCACGACGGCAACGTTTGGGGGGCCTTTTTTCTTTTGCGGTTAATCTCCTGATTCAGTTTGCACTTGACGCTGGAACGTCTGATAGAGCGACTCCAGCTGGTCGGATAGAAACGCTCCGAATTTCGACGCATCTTCCGATGTTAGCGCGAGCGTAAATGTTTTCCCGGACGACTTGGTCGTCACGGCAACGGATTTAGCGGCAACCTCAAACTGACGAAAGGACGGAGACGCGTCCTTTTTTTTCTTCGGCTTCTTTGCTGTTTTAAGTTCGCCCAGAAGTGCATTGAATCGCTCGGCCTCTGCTGTGTGACGGAAATCGGATGCGTGAATAAATTCACACGCCCTGTCAGCATTGGCTGGAACCTGAACAAGCTTTTTCAACTCTTCCCAGCGATCGCGTCCGACGCCTTTTGCAGCGCCGACAGCGTCAAGGACGGGCCCTGGAATGGACTCGGCGACAGCCAGCATTCTTGAAAGGAGAGTATCGTCGATCGTTAAGGCGATTTTCACGACATCTTTGCTCATGCCATTGGCGACGAGCTTCCTGGCAAAGAGCGCCTTCTCGATGAAGGTCAGGTCGGAGCGGGCGGTGTTTTCTTGACCCTGGGCGATCACATGGGCGATGTCTTCGAGGGGCTTGATCACGGCCCTGACTGGGATCTGAAGGTCCCGCGCGGCGCGCGCACGACGATGCCCGAAGACGATCATATATCGCCCATCGGCGTCTGGATGGGGACGTACGAGGATTGGGGTTGACTGCCCCGACTGACGAATGGCTTCGCGAAGCTGGACATAGTCTTCCTGATCATCGCCGATGCGGTCGGCAACGAATGAACCTTCAAGCAGCTCTGGATCGAGTGCGACCACCGTCTCGCCTTCGAGCATGCGAATCGAAGTCTCGGCCAACTCGTCGAGCGACTGCATCATCGAACGCGAAGCACCACGGCGTGTATACTCCGCGCGAGTGTCAGCGGTCCGCTGATGCTCTTCGGCCGTTGGCTGCACGAACTTTGCCAAAGAATGGTTTCTAGCCATTGTTTGCCTCCCTAACGCCTTTAAGTCGATGATTTGTTGATAGATTTAACGCCTCTGCACGGCTGTCAAAAGGTCCAGTCATTTGCGCCCCCATGCCTTGTGGATGAGGCTTGTGACTTCGCCATTGACCGCATTCAAGCACTCAAGAGCGCGGTCGTAGGTCGATCGCGTGAACTGATTCTTTTCCACCTCGTAAAGCGTCTGCTTCGTAATGCCGGCATCGCTAATGGCAGTGGATTTCAGCATGTGGTTCTGCAGCATGCGCTTCGAGAACATGGCCTGCATAAAACCGACCATCTGAGCCTGAGGGCCGTCCGTAGGTTCATATCGTGTCACCAGATACCTGAACCAGTTCAGCTTGACGCGTGCACCTGCTCCTTTGATCGATTCAAGGATCCCTCCTAGCATAAGAAGGAACTGGCTCATCGACATGATGTCGAGCATCTGTGGATGGACGGTGATGAGGACGGAGGTTGAAGCCGTCAGCGCGGTCAGGGTAAGATAACCGAGCTGCGGAGGGCAGTCGATCACAACCACATCGTAACGATCATCGACTTCCTTGAGCGCGCTAGAAATGCGCGTGAAAAACAGCCTCCCCTCCGGGGACGATTTGTTCGACGCCGCAAGTGGCGTCTGGTACTCGTATTCCTGGAGCTCAAGATTTGCCGGGATAATGTCGAGCCCGGGAAAGTTAGTCGGTTGGATGATTTCCTTGATCGATTTGCGCTGGTCGTCGTAGCGGAGCGTTTCGAAGAGAGACGGATTTTTGTCGAGCTCAGGCTGAATGCCGTGAAGTGAAGTCAGCGATGCCTGGGGATCGAGATCGATGGCAAGAACACGATGACCGGTAAGAGCCAGATATTGAGCGAGGTGGGCAGTCGTTGTTGTCTTTCCGGAGCCGCCTTTGAAATTGACGACCGAGACGATCTGCAGCGGCTCCCCAGCCCTGCGATGAGGCACATAGCGCTTGAAATCGCTACGCCCGTTCTTGTCGAGGAAGTGGCGCAGTTCCAGCATCTGCACGGCCGTGTAGGTTCGGCGGCCGGACGAGGTTGTCGCAGGAACCGGCCCCTTGCCTTCGAGGTGAAGCTTCTTAATGTGGTTTTGAGTGACGCCGAGATAATCTGCGACTTCAGCCAGCGAGAAAGAGCGTAGACCTTTTTCTGCGTCTGGCGGATATTGCTCCAATCGGAGCATGTTCAAATTGTCAGAAATCAATTCTCCCTGCTGGAGAATCTCCTGATCGAAATCCGATGCCTCGATGTTGATTGCCATGTTCATACAGCCGATTCCAGAATAACGCTTTTAGCTCAAACGCAGCTCAATAAGCGTTATTAATACCTGCGATTCTACCTGTTCGGCAAACTGTTTTTAGTTAACAGAACCCTAACGGCGAATTGGGGCCAGGAAGGCACGTCCTATGCCGGCGTATCCATCTGATTTCGCTCGGAAAAGTGCAATTTTGCACGGCTGTCAAGTTAGCCGCGGCAGGTACAGCCAGCCTTTGCCAGAGAGGAAAGCCTAGGGAAACCGCAGGCGGCGTGAAGACAATGGCCGAGAGTGTCACTTTTTTACTCCCTCTCCGCATTGAGCTTTGTCCTTAGCGATCTTGTCTCGTCGGTCTTGGCTCAAGACCCACCGATCTCACATTTTCTGATGATCGTCCTATCGAGGCAATGAGCGTGGCATTGGCTGCTAAATTGGGGACAGTGATTGCTAGCTAGGCGGGCTTCCTTGGAAGGATTTCTCGAGCAATGGGCGGCTGACGACATGATCGGACGATTGTTGCGGACCTGCGCCAGAGCGCTAATAGTTGACGACTCCGCGGCAAACGATCTTCTTCATTCAGTTCTGGAGAAATGGTATCAGCGACCGAGTCGTATTGACTGTGGCAGAGACGATGTTTAGCGACGCCTTGACGCTTTCCGTCAGCCTTTGTTCCTGGATTTTGCCGAGGACCATGCAACGACCAGCGCTGGCCTACACCGTAGGACCTTGATGCAGCTTCGGTGAATGGCGAGATAAGAACGCAGTCGACGTCCCACCATACCGATGCAGCTATCGTCGCGGTCGGCTGAGCTTTCTCCGCGCAATATGGGAAGATCAAGGGAATAGAGAATCATAGCATGCGCCGGCGGTGCATCGTGCCCCGGGGTCGGGTGATGACAATGATTAAGAGCTACGCACCGAGACCCGGGATAATAAGCGCGGTAAAATTGGGTCCGCGTCTCGGCTTGCCCGTGCCCCTTTTTGAAACGGGCCACTTTGTGGTACACAGTTTGCAAGGACTGATAAGGGCCGTTGCGACGATGCTTAAAACCGACACCCGGCAGGCAAACTGGCGCCGCGCCAACCCCGGCAAGTACGAGGCGCACCTCGCCGTGCAGCGAGCCGTGAAGGCAGGCGAACTCGACAAGGAAACGTGCGAGGTTTGCGGAGTCGAGGCGGTTGACGCCCATCACGATAAATACGACGAACCTTTGAGGGTGCGATGGTTATGCCGGCGCCATCATACGCGGCTTCATCACTACGGCGAGGACATGTTTCCAATCAGAAGTGTGGTGTGACGGACTGCCGTGAAGACCTGATGGCGGAACGCTCTGTTCCTCGGCTGCTCCCCGGGCAGGTTTGCTAGAAGGCACGCCGTCAGTGCCAGCCTTGCAGGCCTGCGATCTCATGACGCTATGCGAGCGCCACTAGGAAGCTGCTACTGGAGAGACGGGGCGTTGAGTAATGGCATCCTTAAAATGAGCAATTCGGTTCAAGACAAGCTCGCGGTAGTCCGCCGGGGAAATCTCGCGGTCAACGACGCTCGCGAGGCCACGGGAAACGGGAACCAAGAGATCGCCTAACTGCCTGCCACGAAGTGCATTGATGCAGCTTGCATCGCCACCTTGTGCTCCTAAGCCGGGTGCCAGAATGATGGTATGGGGCAGAAGCATTCGCAGTCGCCGTCCTTCATGTGGCACGGTCGCTCCGATTACCGCTCCGACTGGATTCAAGCCTTCGGCATCTTCTCGGCCGATCCCTCCGATGAGTTCGGCAACATGATCGGAAATCGGCCGGTTGCCCGTCATCCTGTCTTGTAGCCATCCCGCTCCGGGATTGGAGGTGCGGCATAGAACGAACAAGCCTTTCCCGTAACGTCTGGCACATTCGGCAAATGGTTCGAGCGTGTCGGGACCCATCAGCGGATTCACGGTCAGGCAATCGGCCTCAAAGTCGCCAGATCCTCCTTCTGATGCCGGTGTCAGATAGGCGCGTGCATAGGCGGCGGCGGTGGCTCCAATGTCGCCTCTTTTAGCGTCGAGGATCACACCGATACCAGCTGCCCTTGCGCGCTTCATGCCGTGGGAAAGGGCCGTAAGGCCGGCAAAGCCGCATGCCTCAAAATAGGCGCTCTGGAATTTCACGAACCCAACTTGTCCTCCGATCGTGTCCAGAACGAAATCGACAAAACGGCTGATCCATGCAGGGTCGTCTTGCCCAAAAAAAGAAGGAATCTCGGAAGGTGAGGGATCGATGCCGGCAACAAGTTCGCCATATCTGGCGGTGTTCTGCTGAACTATCTCTATCCATGAAATCGATGTCACCTCTAAATCCCCTTCATCGCCAAACTTCCAGACCTTACTCCAGTTTATCACTCGAACTTTCGCGCTGATCAATAGTCGGGGTTTCTCAGTGTGCACGAACACAACTCGGTTCCCTGATGTCGGTTGCACTTCGTTCGGCGTCTGGCGCTTTCCACGGAGGAGGAAGTAAGTCGCCCGAGATCAAACCGGCTGCTTCGAGAGATTCACAATCTCTACCTGAATGCTTTCCTCTTGTGGCGCAATTGCACCGGAACGGGCAAGAGCCGTACAAGGGCGCATGGGGCAATGTGCGGAAAGGCGGATGCAGCGAAACTCCATCCGCTAAGCCGATCCTCCGCCTCCGCCCGCCGCATCGGCACGCGTCAAGGCGCTGCGGCGGCAAGCTGCTGAAACAGCTTGACGAAATGGCTCGTCCTGACGCCCTTCGCGTTTTAGGCCGGGTCCACGGTTTGCACGACAACCCAGTGCTTCGACGGCACAATGGCAATTGCCTGACCGCCATAACCGGACGCCAACGCCGCATCGGGGCCGAATACATCGGGGTTCAACATCCACCAGAGATAGCCGTATCCCATGCTGCCGCGATCGGTCGCAGAATAGGCCGTTGTTGACGCCTTCACCCATGACGCCGGAATGACCTGGTGGCCGCTCCAGCGCCCCGCGTCAAGATAGAGCTGGCCGAAGCGGGCCGCGTCTCTGGCGCTGAGGCGAAAAGGATAGCCAATCAGCTTTTGAGCGAGGGGAGAGGGATTGGCCTTTACCGCTTTCGCCATCGATTCTTTCGACCTCATCTTGGTGACGTTTGTACAGATAAGGTATGCGTTAGAAAAGGACCCTTTGCACGCGTGTTTTATGGCCAAAAATATAGGGCCGTACAGCACGTTTTCCGCTCAGGGATAAGCAAGGGATCCATGTTGGGTGCGAAAGGCGCATCAGCGAACTTCCTCGGCCGAAATGCCGTGAAACTGGCTGTTTTGAGAGGAGCAGGCATCGTAGCGTCGCTTTTGGTAGGCGCTGACGCTGAGGAGGCCCTATCCGGCTCGATAGCTGCGAAATTAATCAAGACTATTTCTGATGTAGCTTGAATGTAATGAGAATTTCAATTACCATGCAGCGATGCTTATCGATAAGGAATATCCCATGACCTCACTAGCGGTAACGATGAAAGGGCAGGTCACGCTAAAGCGGGATCTACTACAACACCTCGGTATCAAGCCGGGCGAACGGATCGACTTTGACAAGCTGCCAGGCGGCGAGCTTCGGGTGAAAGCGGCAAAGCCGACTGGAAGCATTGATAGCTTCATCGGTCGGCATGCGGGCAAGGTCAAAAAGCCGATGACAATTGAGGAAATGAACGAGATCGCCGCCTCTGGTTGGGCGGGTGAAGAATGAAAATTTCGGTCGATACAAATGTGCTGGCTCGCGCTGTTTTGCAGGACGATGCAAAGCAAGGCCGCGCCGCCAGCAAGCTCCTGAGAGAGGCCTCGCTTATCGCGGTTTCCTTGCCCTGCCTGTGTGAGCTGGTTTGGATACTGCGCCGGGGCGCGAAGCTGCCGAAAGAAGAAGTCGCCGTGACAATCCGCGATTTGTTGGATGCCGGAAATGTGGTGATGAACCGGCCCGCTGTCGAAGCCGGGCTTGCGATCCTCGAAGCCGGTGGTGATTTTGCCGACGGCATCATGGCCTATGAGGGCAATTGGTTAGGCGGCGAAACCTTTGTCTCGTTCGATAAACAGGCAGTCGAACTGCTTGCAGAGCAAGGGCAGACGGCGCGGCTGCTGTCCTGACGAATTGCCTTAGCCCGGGCGCCCATGGCCCAAATCGGCGCTCCGATTGAGAACCCGCACGACATTGGCCACGAGCGCTATCGCGCAGCTGGCATCAGGGCTTTTTGAAGACGATGGGTAAGGACCAAAAATCTATCGCTGACGCCCTCCGGCACCCAAAGAGCATCTTCAAACGACAAAGACAGGTTCCATCCTTCCCGCTTATAGAACGTTTCGGCCCGACTATTGCCGGCCACGCAAAACAGCTCTGCCACTTGCACGCCCTTTTCAAACAGGAGCTGCTCCGCGAAGGATAGTAAGGCATGGGCTACGCCGGTCCCGCGAGCGCTTTTGCCGACATAGAGTTTGACGACCTCGGCATCTTTCACGGAAACAAAGCCAATTAGCTTGGTATTGATCGCGACGTAGAACGTGTCACGCGCCTCTTTCAGCCAGACTGCAAAATGGTTCTCGGTCCGGAAGGCCAGAACCTCAGAGGGAACGAGATCGGCATGAGCATCATGCCATCCTCGGTGCCAGAGCTGAAGGATTTCTCCATGATCTGCGGCTTCAGCTGGCCGGATTTCGAGCATGCGTCTTCTCCCGAAGTGTCGGTCGTGAAAAGGAGACTGTGTAGAAAGCCCAAAAAGGCTTATCCGAGGTTCAGGTTCTGCTTGTGAGCAGCTTCACTCCAGCCACTGTAAAGAAGACGCCTAACGCCGCATCGATCCAACGGCGAACACGATTGTATAGTGCAACCACGCGCTTCGTAGAAAACGCGATGGCATAAGCCGCGTGCCCGACAACCGACAGGGTCGTGGTTCCAATCACGACAATGAGTGCCGTGGACGCCGGTGCGGAATGTACGAGGCCAAGCGACATGATCGCGATCCACGTCAGGGCAGCTTTGGGATTCGTCATCTGGATCGTCAGTCCGCGCAGAAAGAATGTGTGGAGGCTCCCAGACGCCAATCCGGATGAGCCGACGGTCGGTTCCGTAGAGGCCGCAGAGCGAAATGCTTTGAATGCCAACCACAGAAGATAGAGGCCTCCCACAATTTTGATGAGGGTGAGCACCGAAGCATATGCCGCAATCAGCGCCGTCAGGCCAATTGCTGTCATAGAAGCCCAGCAAAAAGACCCAGCAGAGATGCCCATCGCCAACGCCAGGCCCGCTTTGCGGCTGACAGTCATTGAAGTGCCGATGACGGAAAGAATGTTGGGCCCCGGGCTGAACATACCGAGTGCAAAGGCGCCAAAGGCAAGCCCTATTTCCGGAAAATGCTCCATATCGATTACCTCCGTGCCAACTTCGCGACTGTCGTACTATAGCAGCTATGTGCGGTTCGCCTGAAATTCCCATATTAAGCGCTCATGGTAGATTTCGCCAAAGCTCATCTTTCTGAGCAGATCGTTCCCAACTTTTGCTGCTAGCTGAAGGGGTTGGCGACTACCTGGGAGCGGACAACCTGGCCTGCTTCATAATTGCTTCCCGACCCGATCCGGATCCTTGGACACCAAAACCGACAGGGTTACCCCCAAGATGCTTTCCTTTCGGACCAGGCCATCGCCGTTGAAGTCGTGCGGGTAGCGGCTGTCCACGGAGCTGTCGCGATTATCGCCGAGCACGAAATAGCTGTCCTCTGGAAGGGTAACAGGCCCGAAGTCGCTTACAACGCCTGGAGGCGTTTCGGGCGACAATAGCGTCGAATAGCTGCGGCCCTCGGGCGTGGTTTCCGTATAGACCTCTCCGGAGATAAATTCCTCCTTGTTAAGTTGGCCGGTGGCAGCCGCGATCATTTCCTTTCCGTTGATGATGACATGGCCGTCTCGCATTTTCACCGTCTCACCTGGCAGACCGATGATCCGCGTAAGGGCAACGGTTTCGTCACCGCCCTGGAACCTCGCTTTGTGCACGATGATATCTCCGCGTCTGACAGGCTTATAATCCAGCACCTGTGCGGCGATCATTTCGTTTTCCCGCACACTCGGTGACATCGAGGACGAAGGAACGTTGAAGAGTTTTATGCCGCATATATCCCGTTTCATGCGGGCCACATCGCAATCCGCCGGCAGCTGTGCGGCCAGGCCGCCGATCGCGTGTTCCGTCATGGATTTCATAAGCTGCATGTCGGTGATCCAAGCGTTCGCCTGCGCCAGCCATATTGGATAAGCCGGTTCCACGAACGTTCTTGCAGCGCTCTGGCGTGCGGTCTCGGCCTGCGCAACGGCAGTGAAAGCCAGGACCGCGAGAAGGAGCGACAAAAGGAGAATGCCTATTGATGTCGTTATTTTTGCCGAGCGCATCGCTTTCCTTTCTCTTTCCCGTTCAGAGGCTGCGATGGCAGCTCGCATAAAGGAATTTTCGAGAAATTGCCGCTATTTAGACGACGGCTATTGCGGCGCGGGAATTCAGATAGGATCCAGCATCAGGCTGACCGGTCATCATCGTATCGCGCCACAGCTGCTGTTCGGCGTTTATGAGCCCCAATTCCCATACGCACGCAATCACAGGTCTCGTCGCGGTATTCATGGGCCTATCGGCGCCCCACAGTGTGCGGCGGATGTGTTGGCAAAGTACCGACCCCTGGATCCACCAATGCGCCAGAACTGATATGCCGAGATCGCCTGGATGTATGATGACGAAGCCCAACCCGTTGTCATCACCTTCAGCCGACACAAGCGGCGGTAAATCTTGAACAACAAATGCTTTGGCATCATCAATCATGGAACTGGTCAGTTCTTTTCCGGCTGCGACAACGCCGTAGATCTTTAGCTTGATATGACCGACGTCCCAAAGCCCCAAATACTCCACGCTTCTCGGGCTATAGAGTTCTGTTACCCCTGTGCTCATCGGTAAATCCTCGTTTCCCCATATTCTTCTGCATGACAGCGAAGAATGTCAACTTGCGCACAGGACCCTAAGTCGCTGAGCGCTCGCCTCGAGCGAATCCACACAAGGGCGGGATTGCCCAATTGACCGTCCTGAACACGAAATGTGCCTTCTTGGCCGTATAGCGATCGAAAGGCATGCCTATTGTATGCGGCCTTGAGGCCTTATGTAGGTTTTCTGCTCCGTTGCCACTCAGACCCCATATGCTCCAGTTTATAGATCAGACGACCAGTCGCGCCGCGCGTCCGTTCTTACGTTCGGCATTGTTGTAATAGCTTGCTGCCTGCGTCACCGACTTATGCTGGGATTGCTGCATCGCCTCCTGCAGCGGTATGCCACGATTGGCCGCTTCGGTGAGATAGCCAGAGCGCAATCCATGCGCCGAAAACGCCTCTGGATCCAGACCAGCCTGCTTGCAACGCGTCTTCAGCACCAGATTGACGGACTGTGGTGTCAGCGCGCGCCCGTCGATATTGCCCCATTGGTCGATGCGCCGGAACACCGGTCCGGTGTCGATCTTGGCCTCCGCCAGCCATTGCTTCAGAGCATCGACCGGGCGCCCGATCAGAATGACATGGGCCCGGTCTTCAACTGTCGTCGTCTTGGTGCGACCAAGGCCGATTGTCAGACACGGCAGGAGAGGGGAGGTGGAACTCCGCGGATCGGCGTGCACGGGCTCTTCGTCGACAAGATCCTCGATCCGAAGGTCCGCAACTTCCGAGCGTCGGCGACCGCCTGAGGCGAAGGCGGTCAGAAGCAACGCACGGTCGCGAACATCGACCAGGCGATCGCCGGCACAGGTGACCAGCAGTTTTCCCAAAATATCGCCGGTGACCGCTTTCTTGCTTTTCCGTTGCCTCGGTCGTGCATTTGCCCGCACCGCGAGCCTGAGCGCGGATTTCAGGGATGGGGCAGCAAAAAATCCAATCAGGCCCCGCCAACGGGTGAGGATCGACCAGGAGGTCAGGCGCCGGCGTACCGTGTCGGGCGCGTGCGGGCCGTCGGTGCGCAACATGCCCTTGGCGCGTAATCCGATCTCGACCTCGGCCGGCATGCCGTGGTTTGGATCCTCGGCACGTTCGGCCGGATCCCAGAGATGATGGGCGACGAATTTGAGCAGCAGACTTTCCGGCGCCGGCCATGGGAGGGGAGCGCCGGTGGCAAGCGCGCACCAGGCCTCGAGATAGCCGAGGTCGGAGGCCAACGCCCGCAAGGTGTTGTCGCCCATGCCTTGCTGCGCGAGATGTTTGAGCGTTGCGACATCATCGTCCGTCAGCAGTGTTGCCAACTGGTCGCGACGATCGAAAGGCAGGATGGCGTCGAGCGCATCGAGCGCATCGAGCGCATCGAGCGCTTCGGCGCGGCGCAGCACGGGATCTGTGGGAGAGGGCAGGGGTTTCGGCTTTGGCATGGCGGTCTCTGGGTTGTGATTTGCCCCGACTTTACAGTGTCGGTCTGCCTGGATCGCCGGACTGTAAGCCACTGATGGGCCACAATAACAGCTCATTCTAATTGAGTGAATTTGACCAGGTTCGGTGGAATTTTAGCGTGATTTGGAGATCCAGGTAAGGATGAGCATCGGCGAGTTTAAAACTGAGCGAACATGCTGCTGATTAGCGAAATGGCACGATTGGCGATGCCGCAACAGCCGCCGTCGAACAACGACGAAGCTCTTGAGATTGCAATGCTTTGTGCGGTTGAGCGTGTAGCCTACTCAGATCAACAGAGCGGGCGGGAGGCGCTTCAGCTCATCGGTCGTGACAGGAATATTCCACTGAACCAGGCGGAACATTCCACCGATCTAGAATGAAAAGGCGGGGAAAAGCCTGCATTTGCGGGGTTTCCGCCGATCGTCAAGGACTGACATACCGGTTTTGCGACTGCAAAACCATCACTATCGATACTGGATACTTATCGATGGTTAGAACCGCAACCCGCACTCATACCATGTGGCGAACCGTAATATTCATATAGCGTTCCTTTAAGAAATCATTTACCATGATTTCAATGGCTTACGATCTCGCGAAAATCAGCATGACAGCCTTGATGCGGCCGGCGTTCGACGCCGGTGTCGCACTGACGCGTCTCGACGAGCGCATCGCCCGTTCGCCGGTCGGCCAGGGCTTCCTCGAACGATCCCAATTCACCGACGCCTGCGCCTCGCTGTGGATCGACGGCGAACTCGTCCATCTCGAGGACCTCGTCCTCCATGATGCCACGAAGGATATTCGCACACCCACCCATGAGCTGACAATCGCCCGCGACGTGCTGCGCACCCGCCGGCGCGTCGCGGCCCAGCCACCGGACTGGGCGCTGTCCGCCGACGGTTTGCGGACGCTTCGCCAGACGGCGGAGATCGCGGCGGTTGGCACTGACCAGGTGGAGGCGGCGGGTACCACTCGGCGCACGATTGCGGACGATCCGGAAGGGGAGGGGGAAAATGTCGACGACATCGAAAATCTTCCTGGAGTGGACTATGCCGCCATCGACGCAGTGCTGGCCCGCTCCGACGCCGCCATCGCGCAAGCAAGGAAGCCCGGCCGGGCTCCGGCCGATCCGATGATCTACGATCTCGACTGGGACGAGGACGAGCGGCTCGACGAATGGCGCGGCGTGTTGCGGCAAGTGCAAGACTTGCCGGCGGTGCTGCAGGCGATCGTTGCCCTCGATGCCTGGAATGAACTTTCGGTGCTGCAGCACGCGCCTTGGCTCGGCCGGCTGTTTTGCGCCTCGATCTTGCGCCAGGCCGGCGTCACGTCAGGTGCGCACCTCGCCGCCCTCAATCTCGGCCTGAAAACCATCCCGGTGGATCGGCGGCGACATCGCGATCGCGAGACCCGGCTGCTTTCTATCGCTCATGGGATTCTGGCGGCCGCCGAGATCGGGCTGAAGGAACATGACCGGCTGGCCCTGGCGCGCACGATGTTCGAGCGAAAACTAAACGGGCGCCGGACGTCTTCAAAACTGCCGGAGCTGGTCGAGCTGGTGATGGCGAAACCGCTCGTATCGGCCGGGATGGTGGCGAAGACGCTCGAGGTCACGCCGCAGGCGGCGCGGCGGATTGTTTTGGAACTGGGCTTGAGGGAGATGACCGGGAGGGGGAGGTTTCGGGCGTGGGGAATCGTATAATGCTAGCGCGTCTTTCGAGAGGGCCAGTGCAGGTCTGAGCGAACGCGGCCCACTTGACTTTTCAAAATTATTCCTCATCCTAATGTAACCGCGACGCAGATACGCGGGCATTTCACCCTCACTTTCGAAGCGAGGGGCGGTTACGCAGGACACCCCGGTTTGCCCCGGTTGCCCTTTACGCCTCGGAAAGGCCTTACAAGCTGCTGCCGCCTTCGGTGACGCCGGAACTTGACCGGTAAGCGGAAGGAGGATGCGCATGGAGCATCTCACCATTCTCCTTGGCACCTCGGAATCCTCAACCCCGTGTTGCGGCCGAGCAGAGCTGTGCGCTTTCGGCCGCCAGCCTATGGAGAATGGAAATGGCTGCAAGCAGTCAGATGAAGGAAGCGCGACGCCTGCTTAAGCGTCAGGGCTTTATCGCCACCAAGACCCGCGGAGGTCACTGGCGCTTAGAGCATCCCGATATGGACGGACCGGTATTTGCGCCGGATACGCCGTCCGATCACCGTGGAATGAAGAATCTTCAGTCCCTATTGCGGCGCAAAATGCGGCCGCCGGTCAATCACTCATGACTCGATGAAACAGGCTGCCCCGCACTCTCGCGGGGCCACCGCCCATCACAATTTCTGAGCTGAGCAAATCGCCCGATATGGAGATTTCAATGAACCACGTAAATCCTGATGCATACGTTCTGCCGCGCCCCGTGGACCGACTTCCTGAATATGCCCACGCCAAGGCGCGCCAGACCCTGTCGGAGCGCCTCATCGACGCCTTCGGTCTTTCTGAAGCGTCGGCGTCCGCCATCTCGGCAGCCGTTGTCGATCCGTCTGAGGTTCGCAAGTCGATCGGCGAGCCGAATGACCCCGATGTTGAGAGGATCCCGGTCCCTGGTGGAATGTTGCTGGGTATCCGCACCAGCGTCTGGGCTCGGCGGACGATGCCTGACCCGCGAAATCCGCGTACCCTTCCGTCCCGCCGCCATCCGTTTGCCATCGATCCTGGCACAGGCGCCGAGGATTCGAAGTTCAGGCCAGTTCCGGAGCCGAAAAGCCTCGACCCGAGCGAACCGCAAAAAGCAGAGCTCGTGGTTGAGATCGAGAACCGGCACCACCTGATCTGGGCTAGTCAGCAGGCAGCAACGTTCGTGCTCGCCGAAAACGATTGGCGAACTTCGATCGAATCTCAGGGCGTCATGGAAGCGGTGTGGCTTGTCGCAACCACCTACCAGCATGCAGATGGCTCCGCTTCGGCAACGACGTTGACGACCGTCGAAGGGTCCTCCCGCGATACTGCGGTCCACAGCCTTCTTGGCATTCATTCAGCGGACGTCCCCTATGACGACAATGACGCGAAGTTCCGGGCTCATATCCGGAGACTGAACGATGCCTTCGAGCGAGGCGAGCGGGACCGAGAGACCGTTGTCGCTTTGCGCTGCGAACGCATTCCGGCGCTCATCCTCCTGGGCTTTCAGCCGCATTTTTCCGGCAGTACCGGTTTCCCGACGGCTGTGAAGTCGCTCGTCGCTTTGCGACACGTTGATCCGCCGAAACCCTGGGGAGAAGGGCCGGAGAACGAATCCTTGGCCGACGAGGTTCTCGACGAGCTGCAGCGCCGGGACCTGATTTCGGAAACCCAGCGCGATTACTTCGCGGGATCATGCACGCGGTCTGAAGCCGCCGCAGCCCATCTGCCGACCGACCCCGTTCTGAGGGCCGCGCAGATCGTCCAGCTTTTCACGACGGATGACGAACGCGTCGACGAAGCGATCAGGGTTGCAGTGACAAGCCAATCCACTCGCAAGCGGATAACCCCGAAACTGATGAATGAGCTGGCAACTGCGCTCATTCTGCGGGCCGTTGCGGACGATCCCGCCAAGATTGATCAGACCAGGCGTTATCTGCGACATGCCTTCGGCAAGTCGACCCATCGCGCGAACTGGCAGGCAACGGGAAGAACCAGTGAACAGCTGATGCAGGCCGCGCTATCGGAAGTGCAACAGGCGATTGGATCCAGCACCGAAGAACCGGGCCCGGCTTCCCTGGAGCTGGCGGTGCGCGCTTCCTATCCGCTTGTTGTCAAGGGTCGCCTGAATGCCGATCGCGGATCGTCGGGCAACAATCAGCCAGATCGCCGGACCCCGGGGGAAGTTCTCGATGCGATGCGCCGCTCCATCCACGGTGTTCGGCAACTCGGGCAGGCGCTGATCGATTTCGAAGCCGACGTTCCGGCGAGGGCCGTCGACGAAGACGGTCAGGTCAAGCGCCTGGCGGACGGCTCCGCCGACCAGACCGTCAGTGATATTTACCTGCGCAACGAATTCCCGCCACCCGGGAAGGCGAAGGCACCGAGGCCGGGCGACACGGCGATTGATCGCTATCACAACGCCCTTGGCGCACTAGGTCGGGCATTTGA
>JWIT01000048.1 GCA_000949895.1 Agrobacterium arsenijevicii
CACCGCCGGTTCCGACGATGTCGATGGCATTGGCGGGAGCCGAAACGGGCAGCATGCGCGCGCGCATGGAGGAGACGGCGCCGACGATCTCGTCCACCGTCTCGCCGCGCACGCGCAGCGCCATCAGGAAACCGCCGATCTGCGACGGGGTGGCTTCGCCCGACATCAGAATGTCGAAAGCCGCCCGCGATTCCTCGCGGTTCAGGCTTTCCCCGTTTGCGACCTTGGCGATCAGCGGCTTCAGTTCGGCCATTGTTTCCGCCCCCCGGATTAGAAGCCGACCATCGCCTGATCGGCGAGGGCCTGATTGATCGTCACACCGTAGTCGTTCTGCAGGCGGTTGACCATCTGGTCGAGCATGTCGTCGCCGGCCGCGCGGGCAATGGCGGCGAACTGCTGATCGTCATTGGCAAGCGCATCGGCAGGCGCGTTGGTGTCGACTGCCGTGACCTTGAAGAGGATGCGGCTGGAACCGTCGGCGTCTGCCGCAGTGCCCGTCATGCCTTCAGCACCGGAGAACACCGCCGTGATCGTCTGACGGCCGAAGATCGCATCTTCGCTGGTACGGCGAAGACCGGATTTCTGCTCGACGGCGAGGCCGAGTTCGCCGGCGACGGCTTCCAGCGTTTCGCCCTTTTCGACGCGTGCCTTCAGCTCGTCGGCCTTGGTGGCAAGCGCAGTGCGCTGCTGTTCGGCCGTCCAGTCGGCCACGACATCGTCGCGTACTTCGGCAAGTGTGCGGTCGCGGGCGGCAATGATCTGGTCGACATCGAACCAGATGTAACCTTCGCGGCCGAGATTGATCGGCAGCGCTTCCGTGCCGGGTTCGGTCTTGAAGACTTCCTGTGCAAGCTGCGGCGAGGGCAGGCCCTGAACGGCGTCGCCCTTTTCATCGAGGCCAGCGGTATCGATGGCGTCGATGGTGACGGGCTTGAGGTTCAGCTGCTTTGCCGCATCGGCAAGCGAGGAGCCGCCAGCGCGCAGGTCTTCGTAACGGTCATGCACATTGGTGACTTCTTCCGCGGCAGCGGCGGTTGCGAGGTCCTTGCGGATGTCTTCTTTCGCCTCGTCCAGCGTGCGGGTCGTTTCCGGCTTGATGCCGGTGATGCGCAGGATGACCGGGCCGAAGGAGCCGGCGACGACCGGAGACACGCCGCCATCCTTCTGGACGGCGAAAGCCGCATCGGCAATCGAGTGGTCGGGGATCGTGTCCTTGGTGAATTCACCGAGCGTCACGTCGGAAGCAGTCTTGCCCTGATCCTTCACCACCTGATCGTAGGTGGTGTTGCCGAGGCGGATCTGCTCGGCGGCGGCTTCGGCCATTTCCTTGTCCGGGAAGGTCAGCTGCTCCACGGTGCGGCGACCGGCAGTGCGGAAGCTGTCCTTGTGGCTGTTGTAATAATCGGCGATCTGCGCATCCGTTACCGAAGCCTGATCGGCAATGTCGGATGGTTCCAGCTTCACATAGGTGAACTTGCGGAACTCGGGCGCGCGATATTTCGCCTTGTTGGTTTCAAACCAGGGGGCAAGCACGTCGTCGCCCGGCGCCATGATCGGCGCAATGACGGCGTTGGACAGGATGACGTAATCGACCGAGCGCTGCTCGTTGCGATATTGCTTGAGCGCATCCACCAGCACCTGCGGCGCCTTGAAACCATCGGAAACGGCTTCGACGATCTGGCTTCTGACCGCAACCTTGCTGCGTTCCTTGATATAGTCGTCTTCGCGCAGACCGGAATTGCGCAGCCGTTCGCTGAACAGGTTACGGTCGAACTGGCCGTTGACCGATTTGAAGGCCGGGTCTTCGGCGATGAGATTGGCGAGGCGGTCTTCCGAAAGGCCGAGATTCATCTTCGAGGCCAGTTCGTCAAGCGAGGCACCCGCTGCAAGCTGGCTGAACACCTGCCGGTCGATGCCAAACGCCTTGGCCTGTTCGGTCGTCAGTCTCGTGCCGAACTGGCGGCTGAGATCGGAAACCTGGCGCTGATAGGCGAGACGGAATTCCTGCGGGCTGACCGTCTGGTCGCCCACGGTCATGACCGCATGCGAATTGGCGGTGACGAGTGATGCGGAGACGCCCCAGACGCCAAACGAAACAACAAGCAGGAGAAGCAGCAGCTTGGCTGCCATGGTTCGAGAAGCATTTCTCAGGGAATCGAGCATCGTTATGCAAACCTCACAGGAACGTCATTGCGGTCGCCAGCCGTCCGGCCCGCAACGTATCGGCGTTCCTTAAATCAATCCAAAGGGAAATTGAAGGGAATTTGCCTTGGAAAAGCGGGGTTTTGAAAACGCTTATGTGATTGGGCGCAGGTTTTTGCGCCGTCATCTTCGCCACGCCAGCCCGTAAGGCGGCAAAATAAAACCGCCCGGAGCGCCCAGGCGGTTGCGGAGAATCATCTTCTGAAAGGCGGTTAGCCGGTCAATTGCGGTTAAATGGCGCGGTCAGAAGGCGCGGTTGCGCCTGACCGTGGCCTTGAACTCCTCGTCTTCCCGTCGCATCTCGGCAACGGCGGAGATCATCGATGTTACGAACATAATGCTGATCAGGGCGAGAAGCAGAGTCAGAAATGTGAACATGATATCGTCTCCGTGAGTGGCGAGGAAATCCTAGTCCTCTATCAGTAATAGGTCATGGACTGGTAGCGGGCAGTCATCTGCGGATAGTCCGGTCCCTGTGCGGCAGGCTTTTGCTCATAAAGGCTAAACGTTGTTGCTACCATTGCGATGACCAGTACTGTCCAGGCGGTGCTGATGACGCTGATTTTCGCCGAAGTAGACTGTTTTTCTCTTACAAACATCTGTCTGTTCCTTTGGTTTGATATTAACGCGCCACGTCTGATCATGTTCCGCGTCAACCTTAAAAATCGATTAGCATCGCGCCTGTGAAACTTCCTTGAATGGCTTGTTCATCTGGCGTTCAGGAAACCGGCGACTGGCCTCATTCGAGGAAAAGATACTCGGCTGCGAATGATGCGATGACCGAAAAGACGATCATAAAGGCCAGCATTTTCATTTCTCCGGAGGCTTAACGGGTGAGGGGCGTTTCGGTTTCCCGATAGTGTGTATTTATATAAATGAGCCCTGAAACCGCACTGAACGGCGCATTCATCCGTGGTTCAGACCGCGCCGGGTGGGGACTCAGGTTGCAAAAGTCTTGCGCCGCGCCCGTCTCCATGACAAAAGGCGGCACATAACGCCCACCACCTGAGAGCGATATGACGATTGCCTTTTATCCAGGATCCTTCGATCCGATGACCAACGGACATCTGGATGTGCTTATCCAGGCGCTGAACGTGGCGTCGAAAGTCATTGTCGCCGTTGGCATCCATCCCGGAAAAGCACCGCTGTTCAGCTTCGAGGAGCGGTCGGCGCTGATAAAACGGGCGCTTTCCGAAAGCCTGCCCGGCGAGGTGGCGCGCATGGAGGTCGTTTCCTTCGACAATCTGGTCGTCGACGCTGCGCGTGAGCACGGTGCGCGTCTTCTGCTGCGTGGCCTGCGCGACGGCACCGATCTCGATTATGAAATGCAGATGGCCGGCATGAACCGCCAGATGGCGCCTGATATACAGACCGTGTTCCTGCCGGCGGGTACGTCGTCGCGACCCATTACAGCCACATTGGTCCGGCAGATCGCCGCCATGGGCGGCAATGTGGATGCCTTCGTTCCCAAAGCCGTGCTTGAAGCCCTCAACGCCAAGCTGAAGCGCTGACTTCAGCCCTACATTCTGGAGCCAATCCGATGAAACTCGTTCGATTTGCCTTTGCTGGCGCCCTGTTTGCGGGCGCACTTGCCGCCAGCACCTTCGCTTCGGCCGCCGAATTCCTGACTGTTCAGTTGAAGGACGGCCCTGTTGTCATCGAACTGATGCCGAACGTTGCGCCGAAGCACGTTGCGCAGATCGAGGCGCTGGCGAAAAAGGGCGCTTATGACAATGTCGCCTTCCACCGCGTCATCGACGGTTTCATGGCGCAGACCGGCGACGTGCAATATGGCAACATGGAGAAGGGCTTCAACGCCCAGCGCGCCGGCACTGGCGGCTCCGACCTGCCGGATATTCCGGCCGAATTCTCCAAGACGCCGTTCACGCGCGGCGCGGTCGGCATGGCCCGCTCGAGCGATCCGAATTCCGCCAATTCGCAGTTCTTCATCATGTTTGCCGACGGTCCGTTCCTGAACGGTCAGTACACCGTGGTCGGCAAGGTCGTGTCCGGCATGGAAGCCGTCGACAAGATCAAGCGCGGCGCCGGCGGCAACGGCGAAGTTTCCAACCCCGACCGGATGATCAAGGTCACCGTCGGCAAAAAGTAAGGTAGGGCAATAGAGCCCGAACAGAGGAGAATAACCATGGCCGAGATCAAGGATCCGGAAAACACCATCATCATGGAAACGACGACCGGCAAGGTCGTGATCCAGCTGCTGCCGGAAGTTGCTCCGGGCCACGTTGCCCGCATCAAGGAACTCGTTTCGGAAGGCGCTTATGACGGCGTCGTTTTCCACCGCGTCATCGAAGACTTCATGGCCCAGACGGGCGACGTGAAGTTCGGCAAAAAGGGTTCGGAAAGCTTCAACCCGGCTCGTGCCGGCATGGGCGGCTCGGACAAGCCGGACCTCAAGGCTGAATTCTCCGCCATTTCGCACGTTCGCGGAACCTGCTCCATGGCCCGTTCGCAGAGCCCGAACTCCGCCAATTCGCAGTTCTTCATCTGCTTCACCGATTCGCCCTGGCTGAACAAGCAGTACACCGTTTGGGGCCAGGTCATCGAAGGCATGGAAGCCATCGACAAGGTCAAGCGCGGCGAGCCTGTGAAGGATCCCGATTCGATCGTTTCCATCAAGCTTGCTTCTGCGGCCTGAGGATAGAGAGTTTCTCCCGCCTTGCTTAGCTGCAGGGCGGGAGATGTTTTGCTGATTGAGTGTTCCTCGCACTCGGCGTCATCCTCGGGCTTGACCCGAGGATCCGTCACCCGGTGACGTCGTGGATCCTCGGGTCAAGCCCGAGGATGACGCCGAGGGGAGGAAGCCTCTTCACCAACAACGACCCGCCGGCAGTTTGCTGCGAGGCGGGTTTTGATATTTTCGAGAGCCCGTTTCATGCGTGTAGACCTGTTCGATTTCGACCTGCCCGAGGAGAATATCGCCCTTCGCCCGGCGAACCCGCGCGATAGTGCGCGCCTGCTGGTGGTCGACCCGAATGTGGGCCGCATGGAAGATCATCGCGTCTTCGATCTGATATCATTTCTAAAACCCGGCGATGCACTGGTGTTTAACGATACCCGCGTCATTCCCGCCCAGCTTGAAGGCGTGCGGCTGCGTGAAGGCGCGCCGGAAACGCAGGTTTCCGCGACGCTGCACATGCGCGCCGATCAATCGCGCTGGAAGGCTTTCGCGCGGCCCGGCAAGCGTATCAAGCAGGGCGACCGCATCCGTTTCGGTTACGAGCGCGACAATGCCTGCGGCCTTGCCCATCTTGAGGCCACCGTCGAGGAAAAGGGCGAGGAGGGCGAAATCACGCTGCTTTTCGACGTTTCCGGCCCGGTGCTCGATGAGGCGATTGCCTCCGTTGGTCATATTCCCCTGCCGCCCTATATCGCCGCCAAGCGGCCGGAAGACGCGCAGGACCAGACCGACTACCAGACCATTTACGCCCGCGAGAAGGGTGCCGTTGCCGCACCCACCGCCGGGCTGCATTTCACGCCTGATCTTTTCGAGGCGTTGGACAAGGCCGGAATCGAACGGCATTTCGTTACCCTTCACGTTGGGGCAGGTACCTTCCTTCCGGTGAAGTCAGACGATACCGACGATCACAAGATGCATTTCGAGATCGGCCATGTATCGGAAGAAACGGCCGCTAAGCTCAATGCGGTGAAGGCGCGCGGCGGGCGCATCGTCTCAGTCGGCACCACGTCGCTGCGGCTGATCGAAAGCGCCACCGACGAAAATGGCGTCGTTCAGCCATGGTCCGGCGCGACCGGCATCTTCATCACGCCCGGATACAAGTTCCGCGCGGTCGATATTCTGATGACCAATTTCCACCTGCCGAAATCGACGCTGTTCATGCTGGTTTCGGCTTTTTGCGGTCTTGAAACGATGCGTGACGCTTATGCGCATGCCATCGAAAGCGGATACCGTTTTTACTCCTATGGCGATTCCAGCCTGTTGTTCCGGAAGAACTGATGCACGACAAATTCACCTTCACCCTGAAAGCCACGAGCGGCGGCGCGCGCCTCGGCGAAGTTGCCATGCCGCGGGGCGTCATCCGCACGCCCGCCTTCATGCCTGTTGGCACTGTTGGCACCGTCAAGGCCATGTACCTCGATCAGGTGCGCGAGCTGGGCGCTGATATCATTCTCGGCAACACCTATCACCTGATGCTGCGGCCCGGCCCGGAGCGCGTGGCAAGGCTCGGCGGCCTGCATGAGCTTATCCGCTGGCCGCACCCGATCCTCACCGATAGCGGTGGTTTTCAGGTCATGTCGCTTTCCGGCCTGCGCAAGCTGGACGAGAAGGGCGTGACCTTCAAGAGCCATGTGGATGGTTCGCTGCATCACATGTCGCCGGAGCGCTCGATCGAAATCCAGGGCATGCTCGATTCGGACATCCAGATGCAGCTCGACGAATGCATTGCGCTGCCGGCCGAGCGCAAGGAAATCGAGCGCGCCATGGAAATGTCGCTGCGCTGGGCTGAGCGCTGCCGCGTCGCATTCGGCGAACAGCCCGGCAAGGCCATGTTCGGCATCGTGCAGGGCGGCGACCAGCCGGACCTGCGCATTCGTTCCGCCGAAGGGCTGAAGCAGCTTGATCTCAAGGGTTACGCGGTTGGCGGCCTTGCCGTCGGCGAACCGCAGGATGTGATGCTCGGCATGCTCGACATCACGCTGCCGGTGCTGCCCACCGAAAAGCCGCGTTACCTGATGGGCGTCGGTACGCCTGACGATATCCTGAAATCGGTGGCGCGTGGCATCGACATGTTCGACTGCGTGATGCCGACCCGTTCCGGCCGTCACGGACTTGCCTTCACCCGCCGTGGCAGGGTCAATATCCGCAACGCCCGCCACGCCGAGGATATGCGGCCGCTGGACGAGCAGTCCAACTGCCCGGCCTCGCGCGATTATTCCCGCGCCTATCTGCATCATCTCACGCGCTCCAACGAGGCGCTGGGCGGCATGCTGCTCTCCTGGCACAATCTTGCCTATTATCAGGAGCTGATGCAGGGTATCCGCAAGTCGATCGAGGAAGGCCGTTTCGCCGATTTTTATGCGGAAACCATAGAGATGTGGGCGCGGGGCGATATAGACCCGGTTTAGGCTGCTGAGCCTCCTCCACACGCGACGTCATCCTCGGGCTTGACCCGAGGATCCAGCATAGCAGAAGTCAACGGGTGGCAGATCCTCGGGACAAGCCCGAGGATGACGATGGAGAAGTTTCTTTCCGACGCCCATAAGTCCCCAGATTTACCCCCTACGGATTTTTTCCTTGGCACATGCGCCTTACGTTCTTTTCCGGGATGACACGACCGGCACGGTGACAGCCTTCACCGAGCCGGAGGAGATCATCGTCGCGGATGAGCCTGAGGCATTTTTTGCGGCGCTGAAGCGCATGGAGCAGCTGCGCCGCGCCGGAAAATACCTTGCCGGCTATATGTCCTACGAGGCGGGTTTCCTGTTCGAGCCGAAACTTGCGGACTTTGCTGCCGAGCCTCGCAACGTGCCGTTCCTTCGCTTCGGCGTCTTTTCCGGCCCACAGCCGGATGAGGGGCGATTTGCGCGGCCCGAAAGTCTGCCGGATGCCGATGCGTTTCTGTCCGATCCCGCACCCGCATGGAGCCTTGAAGACTATTGCCAGCGCTTCGAGCGGCTGCACGGGCATCTGCGCCGGGGCGACTGTTATCAGGGCAATCTGACGATGCCCGTTCACGCCCGCTGGAGCGGCGATCCGCTCACGGCCTTCTGGTCATTGGTTGAGCGCCAGCCGGTCAAATATGGCGCGCTGGTCGATCTCGGCGGCCCGGTCATCCTGTCGCGCTCACCGGAACTGTTTTTCTCGGTCGATGGGGAAGGTTTCATCGAGACCCATCCGATGAAGGGAACGACGCCGCGCGGGGCGAATGTGGAAGAGGACCGGGCGATCATCGCGGCGATGCTTGAGGATGAAAAGACGCTCGCCGAAAACCGCATGATCGTCGATCTCCTGCGCAACGATATTTCCCGCATCACCGAAGTCGGAAGTCTCGATGTGCCGCGACTGTTCGATATCGAGACCTATCCCACCGTGCACCAGATGGTCAGCCATGTGCGGGCGAAGCTTTTGCCTGACGTGACGGTGGAGGATATTTTTGCGGCGCTGTTTCCCTGCGGTTCGGTTACCGGCGCGCCGAAAATGTGGGCGATGAAGATTCTCCGCGAACTGGAACAGACGCCGCGTGACGCCTATTGCGGCGCGATCGGCTTCATGTCCCCGAATGGAGAAATGCGGTTTTCGGTGGCGATCCGCACGCTGACCCTGTTCGATGACGGCCGCGCGGTCTTCAATGTCGGCGGCGGCATTGTTTTCGATTCAGATGCCGAGGCTGAGTATGATGAGTGTCTGCTGAAATCCAAGTTTGCGGTTGGGGACAGGTTGTTGCGGCGGTGATCGGGAGAGAGGGGTGCGGCAAACTCGAAGTGTTTTTTCTTCGGCAATGCTCTCTCCTCCCTCATTCCTGTGCTTGTCACAGGAAACCAGCCAGCCCAAGTCTTTGGGCTGAAAAGACTCCTCCCGCCGCACAGACGTGCGTCGACTGGATTCCTGTGACGAGCACAGGAATGAGGGAGGTGGGGATACGCCTGTCGTATGATAATTCCACGCGGTGATTTGGTGCGCTGACAATCTCCGTATCCGACGCGTCAGCGCCCGATCACCTCAAACGCATCATTCTCCACCAGCACTTCCTTAGCCGCCGGATGGCTTAGAAAGCCCACGGGGCTGGCGCTGGCACCATAGGCTCCCGATTGCAGGATGGCGAGGAGATCGCCGGCCTTCAGCTTCGGCAGGGCGGCGTTGCGGGCCAGTGTGTCGAGCGGGGTGCAGAGCGGGCCGACGATGGTTGCCGTTTCCTCATAGTCTGCCTGCATCATGGCCGGTGCGACGATGGGGTAGTTGCGCTTGACGATCTGGCCGAGATTGCCGGAGGCTGCCAGATGGTGGTGCATGCCGCCATCCGTCACCACGAAGGTGGTGCCGCGCGAGGTCTTCACCGAATTGATTTCCGCCACGTAGATACCGCCGGGACCGGCAAGGAACCGGCCCGGTTCGACGATGACATGGGCATTCGCAGTCAGCGGATGCGTCTGCATCAAGGCCTTGAGGTCGGGAATGGCGGCGCTGACCGCTGCAAGATCGAGCGGCGTTTCTCCGGCGAAATAGGGGATGCCGAGGCCGCCGCCGAGATCGATGGTTTCCAGCGGCTTGCCGAGCATTTCCGCCATGCGCGCCGCCAGCAGAATGGAGTGTCTCCATTGGGAGATAAGCATGTCGGCATCGAGGATTTGCGTGCCGCCGTAAATATGGACGCCGACGAGATCGATATGCCCGATGCCCCTGAACAGCGGCAGGACGTTTTCGAGTTCTTCCTCGTCAAAACCGAAGGCCGTGGCCTTGCCGCCCATGCGCATGGCGCCGGCCTGGGCATCCGGCACCGGATTGATGCGGATCGAAGCCTTGACCGGTTTGCCGATAGCCTCGATGCGGGCGATTTCCTCGGCGCTCTCGATATGGATTTCGCCGATACCGCCCTCGATCACTTCCAGCAATTCGGCCGCGCGTTTGCCGGGGCCGGCGAAGATGATTTTTCCCGGCGCGACACCTGCCTTGATGGCGGCGCGATATTCACCGACGGAGGCGATTTCCGCACCGGCACCCTCTTCGTGGAACAGGGAGATAATGGCGGGCAGGGGATTTGCTTTCACCGAATAATAAATATCGGCAAAACCACTGAGCGCGGTTTCTAGATCGCGATAAGCGCGGCGCATGGCGCTCGCGTCATAAAGGAAGCACGGCGTTCCGGTCTCGGCAACGATATCGCGCACCGCAAGGCCGCCGATGACGAGATCGTTTTCGTCGACTGCGAATTGCGTGGCGCCAAGGGCCGGGCCGTGGCTTTGGGGTTTATCCGTGGGCGCCATTGTCCGTCCGTTCGCGCACCAGCGCGCGGTAATCCACCTTGCCATTGGCCGTGACCGGTAGCTGGTCGACCAGTTCGATGGCGCGCGGGATCATGAAGGGGGCGAGCATTTCGGCGGCTTTTTTAAGCGCTGCCGAAACATCGATATTCTCGTTGGCGGCCGTTGCCACGGCA
The DNA here is from genome assembly GCA_000949895.1 of Agrobacterium arsenijevicii. Taxonomy (GTDB): domain Bacteria; phylum Pseudomonadota; class Alphaproteobacteria; order Rhizobiales; family Rhizobiaceae; genus Agrobacterium; species Agrobacterium arsenijevicii. Next base: position 10,338 of record JWIT01000048.1, read on the forward strand.
TGCACCTTTTCACCCGCAAACGGGTCCGGCAGGCCGATGACGGCGACCTGCTGGAAGAGGCCCGTTGACATCAGGCTTTCTTCCACCTCGGTCGGGCTGATGCGGTAACCGGAGGATTTTATCATCGCGTCGTTGCGGGCAACGAAGCTGAAAAAGCCGTCCTCGTCTTCCACCGCCAGATCGCCGGAATAACACACGGTCTCGCCGCCGCGTTCAGCCGGGATAAAGGGATGAGGGCGCAGCACTTTGGCGGTGTCTTCCGGTCGGTTCCAGTAACCCAGCGAAACGGTCGGGCCGCGATGGACGAGAATGCCGGGTTCGCCCGGTTTTGCCCTGTATCCCTCAGTGGTGACGATGAAGATTTCGCATTCAGGGATGGCCTTGCCGATGGAGGTCGGGCGGCGGTCGATTTCTTCCGGTGGCAGAAAAGTCGAGCGGAAGGCTTCGGTCAGGCCATACATCAGGTAGATTTTCGTGTCCGGCAGCTTTTCACGCAGCGCCCTCACGGTTTCCTGCGGCACGCGCCCGCCGGAATTGGTAATATAACGCAGATGCGGCAGCGGTGTCTTGGCCAGCAACGGCGCTGCTCGCGTCAGGATTGCCCAGACGGTCGGAACGCCGGCAAGCCCGGTAATGGAATGGTCGCGCAGATCCCTGACGATATCGTCGCCCAACCGGAAGGTGGAGATGATCGTCGTTGCACCCTGTTCCACCGCCGTCAGCAGCTGGTTCAGGCCATAATCGAAACTGAAGGGCAGGATGGAGAGAATGCGGTCCTTGCCGGTTATCTCCAGATAGGTGCGCACAATGCGCGCGCCAGCCAGAAGATTGCGGTGCGACAGCATGACGCCCTTGGGCGAGCCGGTAGAGCCGGATGTATAGAGGATTGCCGCAAGGTCCTCGCCAATCGCCGTCGAGGCTTTGGCGGGTGCGCTCGGGCGGTTGTCAATGTCTTCCGCCAGCAGCAGCTTGACCTCGGGCAGGTCTTCCAGCGCAACGTTCAGCTCGTCCGTCATCGTAGCGTTGCTGATGACGATTTTCGCGCCGCAATCCCTGATGATATGGCGGATCTGCTGCGCCTTCAAAAGTGCGTTGACCGGCACGAAGACGCAGGATGCCATGCTCACGCCGAAGATCGACCAGCATTCCTCGATGCCGCGCGGCAGGAAGATGACGACCCGGTCGCCGCGTTCCGTTCCGGCTTCCCGCAATGCCGCAGCACAACGCGTCGCCGTTTCGGAAAACTCGCGATAGCTCAGCGATTTTTCCTTGTAGACGAGCGCCTCATCGCCGCTTTCCGCCCGCGCGGTGAGCAGGTGGTGCAGCAGGACGTGGGGTGTCATTTCCGCCGTTCCTGCAAAACGAAGGCGATCAGATCGGCCGGCGTGCCGAGATTTTCCGGGGTGAAATGTTCGTCATTGAGAATGATGCCAAAACCTTCGCCGAGAAAGATCATCAGCTCCAGAAAGCCGAGCGAATCGATCACGCCACCTTCGAGCAATTGCGTATCGGCCGCAAAGGGGGCATGTGCCGGAAAACGCTGCGAGAGATAGGAGTAAACGGTCTCCGAGACATCGACTTCCCTAAGTTTGGCTGAAAGCATGCTCATTCTCCGCTCGTTCGCGTTCGGGACAAATCCTGGCCGAAGCGCATTTTCTTCTTTGCAGGCAAGGTTTTAACGCTGGCTTTTTAAGTGCGTCCCAATACCCAGGGTGGCAATAACACCAATTCTGAGTATGTTTCGTTAATAAACCGTGGGTTCCATGCGCCCTTTACTTGTATTGGCGAGGATTTGAGTATGGCAAACCCGCCGGCGTCTCGCTCCTGATCGGAAGCCGCCATGGTCATGGCTAGCCGGCCCTTGCCAAGAAGATGGCGGGCGATTGCCGAAATGTGCCTTTGCGCGACCTGCCGGTCCTCGCAATAGATGAGGCGCGCGGAGGGCAGCCTTTTGGTTGTGGTTTTTAAAAACACCAGCGGATAATGGAGACCATCTGTCTCCATGACCGCGACGATGCAGCCGAAACGCGCATGATCCTCCAGCATGTCGCGTGTGGCGGCAGACAGGGCACCGGGCGGCACGTCGGCAAGCGGGCGCAGCCGTGCCTTTGCCGGTCCAAATGCCCTTAACGGCAGGGGATAAAAGAGCGTGTAATTCGTTACCGTTGCAAACCCCAGTCTCTCGTTCAGCTTGCAGGCTTCGGACGATGGGGTGAGATCGGTGAAGATGTCTTCGTCGGAGGATGTCGCCATTTGCAGCATACGCGGTGCAAACCAGCGGCTGGATGGCTCGACATACCAGCTGGACAGGTTGACGACTGTTCTGTCGGTGTCGGGCAGGCGGCTTCGGATCGTCAAGAGAACGCCCACGGCATCGTCGCCCTTCATCAGCAATTGCCCGATGGAACCGAGGTCCTGCCGCTGATGATGGTCGCTTATGAGGGATATCCCGAGCGCCCAGAAGGCTTCGCTCTTTTCCGGAAAACCTTTCGTCAGAAGGGCAACGGCAGTGATGCGATTTCCGTTGTCGATCGGTACGGTTCTCAGAGGTGGCTCCCGCTATCTGGCGTCGTTTTGGACGGCGAGAGGTTTTTCAACTCCACCGCGCAATATTGGCATACGACGATAGATTTACCGTCCCGTTAATCGGTACGGCTGCAAGGTGCGAAGCTGTTCATATTTGCATCAAGTCATATTTGCGTGAATGGCAGACGCGCGGGGCGCGCGCCTGCCTTTGTTGTTAGCCGATCAATAGACCACAACGCCGCGAATGCTTTCGCCCTTGTGCATCAGTTCGAAGCCCTTGTTGATGTCTTCGAGCGGCATGGTGTGGGTGATCATCGGATCGATCTGGATCTTGCCCTCCATGTACCAGTCGACGATCTTCGGCACGTCGGTGCGGCCGCGCGCGCCGCCGAAGGCGGTGCCCATCCAGTTGCGGCCGGTGACCAGCTGGAACGGACGCGTGGAAATTTCCTGGCCTGCGCCGGCAACGCCGATGATGACCGATTTACCCCAGCCGCGATGCGACGATTCCAGCGCCTGACGCATGACCTTGGTATTGCCGGTGCAGTCGAACGTGTAATCGGCACCGCCGATCAGGTCGCCATTACGCTTCGTCATGTTGACGAGATAGGGCACGATGTCGTCGCCGACTTCCTTCGGGTTGACGAAGTGGGTCATACCGAACTTCTCGCCCCAGGCCTTGCGGTCGTTGTTGATGTCGACACCGATGATCATGTCGGCGCCGGCAAGACGCAGGCCCTGCAGAACGTTGAGGCCAATGCCGCCCAGACCGAAGACGATTGCCGTCGAGCCGATCTCTACCTTGGCGGTATTGATGACGGCGCCGATGCCGGTCGTCACGCCGCAGCCGATGTAGCAGACCTTGTCGAAGGGGGCGTCAGGATTGATCTTGGCAAGGGCGATCTCCGGCAGGACCGTGAAGTTCGAGAAGGTCGAGCAACCCATATAGTGGTGAATCTTGTCCTTGCCGATCGAGAAGCGGCTGGTGCCATCAGGCATCACGCCCTGGCCCTGGGTGGCGCGGATGGAGGTGCAGAGATTGGTCTTGCGCGATGTGCAGGAATAGCACTCGCGGCATTCCGGCGTGTAAAGCGGAATGACGTGATCGCCCTTCTTGACCGAGGTGACACCCGGGCCAACGTCAACGACGATGCCGGCGCCCTCATGGCCGAGAATGGCTGGAAACAGGCCTTCCGGATCGGCACCGGAGAGGGTGAAATCGTCGGTGTGGCAGATGCCGGTCGCCTTGACCTCGATCAGCACTTCGCCGAAGCGAGGGCCTTCGAGTTGAACGGTCATGACCTCAAGCGGCTTTCCGGCCTGAATGGCAACTGCGGCGCGAACGTCCATTTTTGATCTCCTGGCATTTGTCTCGTGAATGATAGGGCTTTTTGCCCGAGCTTGGCGGCAGGGGCAAGGTACAAATCCGTCTTGCCGTATTCAAAAGGCGGCAACACCCGTCACGCCTCCGGGGAATTTGTGCATCGTCGCCGGCCTGCCATCAGAGCAACGTTTCGCCGTGTCTTTATATGATTTACTTCGGCTATTCTAAATTATGAATATGTGATTTAAGTATATGATTTTACGTATATTTTTCGGAATAAAGGTGACCTTTAATTTACAAATTTGGTGTTTATACCACACTATAGAATGTTGAATGAAGAATAACCCACAGTCGACGCCGCATTCCGGCAGCCGAGGGTAGTATCGTGCATCTCATGCTTGCAAATGGTCGGACCATTTGTTGCGCCCCGCCATGATCGCGGCCCATCAGCCTTGGCTGAGTTTGTTTCGCTGCGGCCCGGACGCTCCGTCGGGCTGTGGCCTTGAGTCTGTCCGGCTGTGGAGTAGATCCGGGCAATTTTTCCAAGGCAGTTGATAACCAATTTCATGAAGCGGCGTTTTCATATGTTGAATTTTCAGAAAAAACTTTACGGGCTAAAGGGTGTTTTCGGGGCGTTTTTGGGCGACCGAAGGGCGGCATTCGCAATCATGACGGCGTTGCTCTTGCCGCTGTTCATCCTGTTGATCGGCCTGCTTTTCGAGGGCGGCAGGGCGTTGGCCTATTACAACCAGTCGAAGCGAGTCATGGCGCTGGCCTGCGAGCGCTCGACCAAGCCGACGCGCACCGATACCCCTCTTGATGAGGTACGTCGCCAGGGCGTTCTCACAACCTTCGATTCCATGATTCAATCGACGAAACAGAAAGTGGTCGACCGCGATGTCACCATCGATTGGTTGAGAACCGATATCAGCGCCCAGTTCAGCTACGGGCTTGTATTTGCAGATATGTTCAATCTCCAGGAGATCAAATTTCGTCTCTCCTATTCCTGTGAAGGAATACCGCCCTATCCTTACGATGGCGAAGTGATTGTCGATAATAAATTCGAAAACAACTTGCTTGGGAAAGAGCGTATTTTAAATAACGGTATTACCAAGCAGACGCCCGGCGGTTGCTGGGGGGTATATCCTTACAGCGAGCTTAAGTGGGACGGTGGAGCCGGTCCCGGCGTCGAAATGCAGGACTGGAGCAGTCCTTGTTGCCGCAAAAACCATTACTGGGAAGGATATCCTGAGGATCTGTCCGGCGAAAAAAAACAACAGAAGGAAACAGCAAACGACAAGGCGTGCGAGATAAAAGACACGGTAAACTCCTCAAAGAGCGATACCAAGTCCGATTTTTCTAACGCTGGTGGCGCCGCAGCTTCGTTGCCTACGCGCTACGTCATTGAGTTGGATAGTGACTGGGGATCCGTCAAATCTCAGGGTAAAAAAAGAACCGACGCCAACAGCTCCATCTTCAAATACGTGGAGCTTCATCCCGGATTTTACGAGATTTCGGTCTGGTACAATGGTCGTCGAAAAGAACTTGCGGGCGTGGCGGATCCCAAACTGACAAACGGTATTGCTGTATCGCTACAACGTCTGCTTCCGCAGCTAAGTGAACCGAAAACCATCTTCGACATGAGCCAGGACAAGAGCTCCATCAAGTGGAAACAGTACAGGGAGAACATCACCGTCGATACCTACTCGATGTACAAGTTGACGATCGCTGCTGCGGGTTTGAGCGATAGCGTCGGCGGCATCATCACCGGTTTCGAACTGAAATATATCGGAAGGTACGGCGATGAACGCCGGTGACGCTGCCGAAACAAACTGTCGTCGTGCGATGGTTGTGGGCAAACCGTCAAGACGATCCTTTCTGCGGCTTTGCCCGGAAATTCTGGCCGACAGGCAAGCCGCGACCGCCGTTGAGGTCGGGCTGCTGTTGCCTGTGTTCCTGCTGTTGATCTTCGGCATTCTCGAAGTGGGGTTGCTGCTGCTTTATAATCTCTATCTCGCGACCGCTTCGAACGCAGGTGTCGAATATTTGCGCAATGCGGCGATGCACCGTGAGCAGGTGACGGAGCAGGCGTTACGGAGCGCCATCGCTTCGAAATTCATCGCAGCGACCGATGCGGATAATCTGAAGATAACCCTGACGCCCATACGCGATGACGATATTGCCGCCACCCCGTTATCTTTTCCGATCGAAAACGGGTTTCAGGCGCCAACCGCATTGGCGGGGCAATATATTCTGGCGGTGGGATACACATGGGATTTCGTCATGCCGACGACACGTCTGCTCGTTCCGAAAACGGGCGATGTTCGCCAGCTGAAAGACATATCATTGGCAATTACCGCTGTGCGGGTGACGGAATGAGCATCGTTAAACTGAGATCCCGATTATATTTCATCGCCCGTTGCCGCTCGGGCGCTGCCGCGGTTGAAATGGCTCTGCTTGCACCGTTGCTCATTCTCATTCTGGCCGTGGTGCTTGAAATTGGGCGCGGTTGGCTGTGCTACGACCGTTTCGTGACGATTGTCGATGATACAGCCCGCTGGTCGGCGCGATTCCCGGAATTCGAGACGCGGGTGAGGACAGGCGTCAAGACGTTCGTGGTGATGTCCGGGAACGATCTTCTCCAGATGGACAATCTCAACCTGACTTTGAGAAGTGCGACGGTTGTGGGCAACGTCCCCGAACTGCAGTTTCCGCCGCATAATTTTTTCGGTTCAGCCGAGGGCGTCAAATGGGAAAAGACCGTGACGGACGGCAATTTCGGCAGCAAGGAAGCCGTTATCGTGGTTTCCGGGCGCTACAGCTATCGGCCGCTGTTTTCAATCCTGGCCGACGTCACCATCAATTTTGAACATGTGACAGCGGTCAATCCGTTTTTCTCGCGACACTATCCCTATCAGGCCGGAAAATCCGATTTCGGCAAGTGGAACGTCATGTAATGACGGGTCGTGTGCGGTACGTTACCGGACACGACCTCGTTCTGGTTGTCACGACGCGGCGGCACTCTCGGAGATACCGAGCCACTCCGCACAATCCTTAAGCGCCCTTGCTGCAACGAGCTGGCGTTTCATGATTGTCTTGTCCTTGCCGCGAAAACGTTTCACGCCTTCCGGTTTGACGATGGAGCCCGGCTCCAGTTCCGGGAACAGGCCGAAATTGATGTTCATCGGCTGGAAGGAACGTTTGCCCGGCTCATCATTCGAGGAAAGATGGCCGCCGGTGATATGGTTCAGAAGCGAACCGAGCGCGGTGGTCGCGGGCGGCAGGCTCGGGGCTTCGCCTTTCCGTTCAGCAGCGGCGAAACGGCCGGCCAGAAGCCCGACGGATGCACTTTCCACATAACCCTCGCAGCCGGTGATCTGGCCGGCGAAACGCAGGTCCGGTCGCGATTTCAGCTTCAGCGACGGATCGAGCAGGATGGGGGAATCGATATAGGTGTTGCGGTGCAGGCCGCCGAGCCTTGCGAACTCCGCGTTTTCGAGACCCGGTATCATGCGGAACACATCCGCCTGCGCGCCATATTTCAGCTTGGTCTGGAAACCGACCATGTTGTAGAGCGAGCCGAGCGCATTGTCCTGGCGAAGCTGGACCACGGCATAGGCCTTGACGGTGGGGTTGTGGGCGTTGGTCAGGCCCATCGGTTTCATCGGGCCATGACGCAGCGTCTGGCGGCCGCGCTCGGCCATGATCTCGATCGGCAGGCAGCCGTCGAAATAGGGCGTGCCTTCCCATTCCTTGAAACCCACCGTGTCACCGGCGATCAGCGCGTCGATGAAGGCGTTGTATTGTTCCTCGTCCATCGGGCAGTTGATGTAATCCTTGCCCGTGCCGCCGGGGCCGACCTTGTCGTAACGCGACTGGTACCAGCAGATATCCATATTGATGCTGTCGCGGTGCACGATCGGAGCAATGGCGTCGAAAAAGGCCAGCGCGTCTTCGCCCGTCTGTGCCTGAACTGCTGCCGCCAGATCCGGCGAGGTGAGCGGGCCGGTGGCGATGATGCTGCTGCCCCATTCCTTCGGCGGCAGGCCGGTTACTTCTTCACGCAGGATCGTCACCAGCGGGTGACTCTCGAGCTTGTCCGTCACGGCCTGCGAAAATCCGTCGCGGTCGACGGCGAGCGCGCCACCGGCCGGCACCTGATGCCTGTCGGCACAGGCCATGATCAGCGATCCGGCCAGCCGCATTTCGGCATGGATGACGCCGACAGCGTTCGCAGTCGCATCGTCGGAGCGGAAGGAGTTGGAACAGACCAGTTCCGCCAGCGTATCGCCCTTATGCGCATCCGTGCCGCGCACGCCGCGCATTTCGTGCAGGATGACGGGAACGCCGCTCTCAGCGATCTGCCAGGCGGCTTCCGAACCGGCCAGTCCGCCGCCCACGACGTGAATGGGAGAATAGGTCTTATCTTGCATACTGGCGTCCATAGGCCGCGCGAGGGCAGAGGCCCCGTCCGGCGGCTGTCTTTCGAGTGATTGTTCCGCGCAGGTCCCGAAGGACGCGTTTTTCAGGGCGATGCACTACCATGCATGGCCGCGACAGCCAAATGTTTTCGCGGGTGAGGGGCTGATGGGGATTGTCGCAGGGTGTCTATGGAACGAGCGGTTGCGTCCTGCTTTCTTCTCCCCGCCGGGGAGAAGGTCGCTGCAGCGGGATGAGGGGGCAAGGCCAGCGATATGCAGTGAGGGTTCCCTCTCATCCGACCCTTCGGGCCACCTTCTCCCCGGCGGGGAGAAGAAACAAGCGGCAATGCCGAGCCGAGTGGTTACGAATGCCCGGTATAGGCCACAACGGCAGACTCACTTCCCGCAGACACCACCAGAATCAAAAACGGCGCCAGAGGCGCCGCTTTCTTTTACCTGTCGCTCAATCGTCGCGCCCTGGAGGTCGGGCAGCGGGACGATCGTTTACGCCTTAGCGGAACGAACGGGAAGCTACGTTACGGATGTCGTAACGGGTCAGGCCGATGTCGCTCAGGGCCTGGTTGGAGAGGCTGCCGAGTTCGTTGATCGTGCGGCGGTAGGAGATCCAGTTCTTTGCGATGCGGATAGGGTTCATGATCGTGTCCTCAATCTTTCTTTGATTTCGTCGGCCGGCTCAGTGTTTCTGTGCTCTCGGCTGTTGAGGTTTTATATATAGACATTAAGCCATGTTGTGCAGTGCAGATTTTAGGCTACTGCCATGCATTTGTGCACTATGTCGGCTAATTTTGCGGCTTTGAGTATCGTATGGGCAAAATATGAGCGGAAATGCCTGTCTTTCGGGCGTTTTTGAGGGATTTTGCAGGTTTTGGCGGTGTCGAGCCGGCTTTTTCTGCCCTGAACGGTGCTGAAAGGGCCGTCTGGCTCTCTCCGCGTCTCAGTAGCGACCGATCTGATCGGCGCTTTTTTCATCTGTTTGTCACGCGCGCATGCAGATGCGGCGGAATGGCTCTATTCTGAGGGGGTGCCCAAAACGAAAAAAAGGCCGGAGGCGGGGAGCCTCTGGCCTTTTGGGAGGGTCGTCTCACATCCGCCGCATTCTAGCGGCGGAGCGTATTAGATGCCGACGGCGGTGCGCGCGACGCGACGGATATCCTGACGGCCAATGCCGAGGTCGCTCAGTTCGCGGTCGGTCATGCGGCCGAGTTCGTTTACGGTCTGACGATACTTGCGCCAGTTGGTCAGCGAGCGTGTAATGTTCATTGTCATCTTCCTCTTCGTGCTGTCCAGCATCTCCGGTCCGTCTTGGGAGGATTGGGTCGGTGGCTGAACTCGATCTCTGTATGACCATGAATATAATCGGTTTAATCAAAACAAAAACAGACAAAGCAAGATGCCACCTATGCATGGAATGCAATGCAAGCCGGTAAATGACCCCAATTGCGGCGATTAATGCATAATTTGTGACCAATTTGTGTGCTTTTGGTGAACTCGCCGGCATCTGCCGCTGCCCAGCCGTGCGGTCCGGCCGAATGGAACGGGCGGGCAGGGCGAGAGTGGGGTGCAAAGGCTGTTCGCGTGCGGGATTCGGTCGAAGGCGCAATGTTCTCGCAAAACGACAGGCGGGACGTCCTATATATAATGTCATGTAGCCGCATAAATGTTGCGCGCTTTTCCTATCGAGGGTTCATGTGGCCGGGCGGGGAAGATAGAGGCGGGCCTGTCGTTTTCCGGCCCTTGTTTGCCAGGGCTTTGCGGCCGCGCTATTCCCTTTTGCGCGGGCGCGGTTTGGCAAAAGCGTGCTCGCCGTCTTTTGCCGCCGCAGCGGGCGGCAAGAAAAGTCCTGATGAAACGAAAGGCAGGGGACAAGGCGTGCTTGACCCTTCCAGAACATTGTGACATACCGCCGCCCAACGTGCGGGTATGGCGGAATTGGTAGACGCATTGGTTTTAGGTACCAACGCTTCGGCGTGGGAGTTCGAGTCTCTCTACCCGCACCACAAGCAAAGCATGGCTGTGCCACGCTTGTGCCAGAGTGCATCTTTAGTGATGCAGGGAGCTTCGGGGTTCATCATCCCCCTCGCGCCCTTGTCTCGGGCGCGAGCGCAATTTTGTCCGGCAGGCGCTTGTGTGAAGAAATAATGGAAGCCACGGCCGGGGAACGATGTTTCCGGCGCAGTGCTCGAAAGTAAACCAACGGCTGTCTGAGCACCGCCGCCATGATGTGAAGGTTTGAGAAAATGCAGGTTATCGAAACGCTGGCTGAAGGCCTGAAGCGCGAACTCAAGGTCGTTATTCCGGCTGCCGACATGAAGGCCCGTCTGGACGAGCGCCTGGTTGACGCCAAGGACAAGGTTCGCATCAACGGCTTCCGTCCCGGCAAGGTGCCGATGGGCCATCTGAAGAAGATGTACGGCAAGTCCATCATGGCTGACCTCGTCAACGAGCTGGTTCGTGAAAAGCCTTCCGAAATCCTCTCCAGCCGCGGCGAGAAGTCTGCAACGCAGCCGGCGATCTCCATGACCGAAGACGAGCAGGAAGCCGAAAAGATCCTTTCGGCCGAAACCGATTTCGAATTCACCGTTGCCTACGAAATCATCCCGGCCATCGAACTGAAGGCCAATGACGGTATCAAGGTTACCCGCGAAGTTGTTGAAGTCTCCGAAGACGAAATCAACGAGCAGATCCTCAAGATCGCTGAAAGCGCCCGTACCTATGAGACCAAGAAGGGCAAGGCCGCCGATGGCGACCGCGTCACCATGAACTATCTCGGCAAGGTTGACGGCGTTGCCTTCGACGGCGGCGCGGCTGAAGACGCTGAACTGGTTCTCGGTTCTGGCCGCTTCATCCCCGGCTTCGAAGACCAGCTCGTTGGCGTCAAGGCCGGCGACGAAAAGACCATCACCGTAACCTTCCCGGCCGACTACCCGGCTGCGAACCTTGCTGGCAAGGACGCCACCTTCGACGTCACCGTCAAGGAAGTTGCTGCTGCCGCCGAAGTCGAAATCAACGACGAACTGGCAACCAAGCTCGGTCTCGAATCGGCTGAAAAGCTGAAGGAAATCGTTCGCGGCCAGATCGAAAGCCAGTACGGCAACGTCACCCGCCAGAAGGTCAAGCGTCAGATCCTCGACCAGCTCGACGAGATGTACAAGTTCGACACACCGGCTGGCCTCGTTGACGCCGAGTTTGACAACATCTGGCGCCAGATCAACACCGATCTCGCCCAGTCCAGCAAGACCTTTGCTGACGAAGACACGACCGAAGAAGAAGCCCGCGAAGAATATCGCAAGCTCGCTGAACGTCGCGTTCGTCTCGGCCTCGTTCTCTCCGAAATCGGCGAAAAGGCCGGCGTTGAAGTGACCGAAGAAGAAATGCAGCGCGCGCTGTTCCAGCAGCTGCAGCAGTTCCCCGGCCAGCAGAAGGAAATCCTCGATTTCTTCCGCAACACGCCCGGCGCTTCCGCTTCGCTGCGCGCTCCGATCTTCGAAGAAAAGGTCATCGACAAGCTGCTCACCGAAATCTCGGTAACGGACAAGACCGTTTCCAAGGAAGAGCTTCTGGCTGACGACGGCGAAGAAGAAACAGACACCAAGAAGAAGGCTCCGGCCAAGAAAAAGGCTGCTGCCAAGGCTGACGACGCTGCTGAAGGCGAAGAAGCCGCTCCGAAGAAAAAGGCTCCGGCCAAGAAGAAGGCCGCCGAAGGCGACGCCGAATAATCTTGCTTGGCGAAAGCTGAATGAATGGAAAGGCCGTGGCGAAAGCTGCGGCCTTTTTTGTTTCATCTGGGCGATACCGTCCATTCCGCTTTGCGCGGTGGCCAGCGGGGCCAAACAGCGCCGCTGGCCGCTCTCGACTGTTAAAATTGTTCTCGGCTATCGCTTCTGGGATCATTATTCACCTGATGAGGCGCATAAAGATCGCCGCGGGCCTTTCGCCGCCATGGTCGCGCGGGATTTTCACGATCGATGGCAATGTCTGCTATGGCGATAGCCGGTAAACCGTTCTTCGGGCATTGCGCCACCCAACGGCCATCCGGTGCGGCGATTCCCGAGGGAGCGGCAGTACTCTGAGCCGCCAGGGTGGAATAGCTGGCCCAATAGGTGTTGCTCACGGCATGCCCCAATATCTCGGCGGCAAATGCCGGGGCATTGGACGGGCCATCGCCTGCCGTGGAAAACAGCACGCAATCGACGTTCAGCTTCTCGTATTCCATGAATATTTCCGGGTAGTGCGCTTCCATGCCGAGCGCGCAACCGAAACGAAAGCCATCGATTTCAAACGTCACCGGTACACTTCCCGGCGAGTACATGAACGAGATTTTGGTGTTCGACAGCAGGCGCTCATCGTAGCGAGTTATAAGCTTCCCGCGATCGGAGATGACATACAGGCTGTTATACGGTCGATGTGGCGGAGTAAGCTGATGGACGGACCCGAGAATCGTCCAAAGCTTCAGCCTTCGCGCCAGTTTTCTGCTCGCCTCCAGTTCTTTGCGCAGAGTTTCCCATTCAAAGCGCGTCCAGTCGGAAGGCCCGATTTCTCCCGGACCATTCTCCGACATGATGCGTTTACTGGGCCAGCACGTTGCCCCTTCCGGAAAATGGATGAGACGGGCGCCGGCCTTATGGGCATCGCACATGAGGCGACGCATTTCCTGCCCGGCTGTTTTCAGTGCCGAAACAATGCGCGGGTCGTTGACCAGCGATGTTTGCGCGACAGCCATTCGTAAGGAAGGACTAGCAGGCATGTCGGGAGTTCGGCGGATATGCTTAAGCGCCGCCGTATAGGACTCGCCGGTTTTCGCTGCACGAGCTCTTACGCGGCGTTTGAGATTATTATTTTGCGTCATGATCAGGCCTTTCACATCCCGGACGCAGTTCCCCAGCAACCCGCCCGAAACGATCGGACCAAGACAGTAACCTGAGACAACGAAAGTCCCTTTGCCTCCGTTCAAGACCATGCTGGGGAAGGTCTGGGAGGTTAGGCGCAGGCTTCGCCTTAGGTCACTATCGGTGGGAAAAGGTTGAGTCGTCAAGCTGCCGCAATTTCGCATCAAATGAACTTTTGCCTCTGGTGCGATGCAGCAAAATTTGCTGCATCAGCGCTTGTTCATCTCCCGTTCATCTGGCAATATAAGCCAGTCATTTCCCCGCAGTGATTTGCGCTGCTTTTCAGGGGAATGCGAGCTGCCTGAATGGGCGGCTGTCACGCCGACACTTCGTTGGACTCGATTTTTACCGTGCCTGCTGGCTTGCGCCGGTATGCCCTTAAATGATCCGGGGACAAGATATGCCGTTACGGATATCGATTTCTAAACTCCTCCCTCTATTCGCAGGCTGCATGATCTGCGTCTCCACCGCCCATGCCGACGAGGCCGAGCTGATCTGGAAGCCGGTGAAGAATTCCGATCGTTCCTATACGGCGCGCATCGGCGCGAAGCTGCCGGTCGACACGCCGATCAGGGCGGGGCTGGAAATGGGTATGAGTGCCTCGAAGACCGGTCAGCTGGTGGATACGCCGGTACGGTTGTGGGGCAATGTCACGCTGCTGGCGGAGCAATTGCCGGGTGTCTCGCTTGCCCGCGATGTCGGGGTCCTGTTCAACGCATTGACGGGTTCGAGCAGCGTTTCCATGACCACGCGGCAGAAACGTATCGTCACGCCGGAACTGGATATCGAAGCCAACCGCAATTTCACCGTGCGTTATGATGGCACGGCGCAGCAATGGAACGGCCTCGACGTTTCGCAGTCGCTGCGGCTTTCCCGCGCGGAAACCGGCACCGCCTTCGTTCTGACGGGCGCAAGCCGCAACAGCTTCAACGAATTCAGCAGCGGCGTGGCGGTGGAGCAGAAGATCGGCGATCACCTGACGGTGCGCGGCACGCTCGATCAGGGGTATGCCGATCAGTTCCGGCCGGGGGTGAGTGCGCGGTATAGTATTCGGTGGTGAGTTGGTTGTTCGGTTTGCGTCGGGACTGCAAAAAGATCGTCGTCATCCTCGGGCTTGACCCGAGGATCCATGGTGCGCGGGGTTGTGGATCCTCGGGTCTAGCCCGAGGATGACAACGGAGAGGTTTTTGTATGCCACCGGCAGCCTATGCTTGCACGGTGAAGTGTCAGGGCGGAAAACCTCTCCTCCGTCATGCCGGACTTGATCTGGCATCCAGCCACGGCGCGTCTGCGCCGTGAAAGAAAGTCTCTCGCGATCAAGGACTTGATCGCATTGGACCCCGGATCAAGTCCGGGGTGACGGGGTGGGGATGCTACGAGTTTGCCACAAGCAATCGCTTGGCGTCGTCGCCATCTCCTCCACCCGTAACAGCCAACCTCAATCCTTCTTCAGCTCACCCATGCGGTTCCAGGCATCCAGACCGGCGATCTTGTAGGCTTCGGCAAGGGTCGGGTAGTTGAAGGTGTTCTCGACGAAATATTCCACCGTGCCTTTGAGGTTCAGCACTGCCTGGCCGATATGCACCAGTTCGGTGGCGCCTTCGCCGACGATGTGGACGCCGAGCAGGCGGCGGGTTTTCAGCGAGAAGATCATCTTCAACAGCCCGCTGTCGAGACCCATGATGTGGCCGCGTGAGGTTTCGCGGAAATGGGCGATGCCACATTCATAGGGAATGGCGCGTTCGGTGACTTCCTCTTCCGTCAGGCCGCAGGTGGAGATTTCCGGCACGGCGTAGATGCCGTAGGGGAAGAACTGCGGTGGTTCGCCGGCCGGCGCGCCGACGGCGTGACGTGCGGCGATGCGGCCCTGTTCCATGGAGGTGGAGGCAAGGCTCGGGAAACCGATGATGTCGCCGGCGGCGTAGATGTTCGGCACCGTTGTCTGGAAGGTCTCGGGGTCGACCTTCAGGCGGCCACGGCTGTCGGCTTCCAGTCCGCAGGCCGAAAGGTTGAGCGTATCGGTTGCGCCGACGCGACCGGCGGCAAACAGCACGGTCTCGGCTTTCAGGACACGGCCGTTGCTGAGCGAAACGAGGCACTTGCCGCTTTCGTCGCGCTCCACTTTTTCCGCCTTCTGTCCGAAGATCAGCTTCATGTTGCGGTCGCGCAGCTGATAGGCGAAGTCCTCGACGATTTCCTTGTCGATGAATTCCAGCATGGTCTCGCGCGGTTCCACCACCGTCACCTGTGTGTCCAGCGCGCTGAAGATCGTGGCATATTCGATGCCGATGACGCCTGCGCCAACGACGACCATGGAGCGCGGCAGTTCCTTGATCTCGAGGATCTCGTCCGAATCGAGCACCGCTTCGCCATCGAAGGGAATATGCGGTGGCCGGTAGGGCCGAGTGCCGATGGCGAGAAGTATAGAAGCGCCGGTGACGTTCATGATTTCGCCGTCGCTCTTCACCACCTTCATGGTGTTGGCATCGACAAAGCTTGCCGTGCCGCGAACGTGCTGTACGCGGTTGCGGGCGAACTGGTGTTCCAGCACCTCGACCTCGTGGTCGAGCGTGATGAGCAGGCGGCGGCGCAGATCGTCGGCGTCGATCTCCTGCTTGACGCGGTAGGCGCGGCCGTAAAAACCACGCTCGCGCCAGCCGGTGAGATTGAGCGCCGTTTCGCGCAATGTCTTGGAAGGAATGGTGCCGGTGTGCACGGAAACGCCGCCGACGCGGCTGCCCTTCTCGATGACCAGAACCCTCTTTTCGAGCTTGGCGGCCTGGATGGCGGCCCGTCTTCCCGCCGGACCGCTGCCGATAACAATCAGATCGTACTGGTACATGAAAACCCCGGAACAGAATGCATTGCGATAACCGGATGTTGCATCCGGTGTGGCGCTGCCGCGAAATGGTCGTGATGCCATTTTGACGAGGGGAAGTGATTCCCTTGTCAGCCTTGCCCGTAAGAGTGCAATGCAACAAACGCCTGCGTCAATCTGTAGCGCAATAATCTGACGGATTCGTAACTGGGTGTGAACTTTCGGGAAGTTGTCCATTCACAGCGGTCGTAGGGTGCGTGGGGCTTACCCCCCTCTGCCCTGCCGGGCATCTCCC
>JWIT01000049.1 GCA_000949895.1 Agrobacterium arsenijevicii
TCTCCTTGTCTGTCGTAAGGCCTTAAATCCGCTTTCCCGCCGCATCGAACAGGTGGAAATCCTTCGCCTGTGCGGCAATCTTCAGCATCTCACCAATGCGAAGCTGCGAACGGCCGGGAACGCGGAAGACGATGGTGGTGCTGTCGGCGAAGGAGCCGTGTACGTAGCTTTCCGCGCCCACCAGTTCCACGGCGTCCACCTGCACGGTGCCGGTGAAGGCGGCGTCGGCGGGCTCTGCCTCCGCTAGCGTGATGTCCTCCGGGCGGATGCCGAGCGTGGCGACGTTTTGCGGCAGCGCGCCGGTTCCACTCACCGACCAGCCGGATGAACCGTTGGCCGATGCCGCACCATAGGTCAGCAGGTTCATGGATGGCGAGCCGATGAAGGTGGCAACGAAGGTGGTGGCCGGTTTTTCATAAAGCTCGATCGGCGTGCCGATCTGCTCGATGCGGCCTGCATTCAGCACCACCAGCCGGTCGGCCAGCGTCATGGCCTCCATCTGATCGTGGGTCACATAAACGCTTGTCGTGGCGAGTGAGCGTTGCAGCCGGCGGATTTCGACACGCATCTGCACGCGCAGCTTGGCATCGAGGTTGGAGAGCGGCTCGTCGAACAGAAAAGCGGCGGGCTTGCGCACGATGGCGCGGCCCATGGCCACGCGCTGGCGCTGGCCGCCGGAAAGCTGGCGCGGCCTGCGCTCCAGATATTGTTCGATTTCCAGCGCCTTGGCCGCCTCGGTGATACGCCGGTCGATCTCGTCCTTGGGCGTGTTGCGGTTCTTCAGACCATAGGCGAGGTTCTGGCGCACCGTCATATGCGGATAAAGCGCGTAGTTCTGGAACACCATGGCGATGTCACGGTCAGACGGTTCCAGGTCGTTGACGACGCGGTCGCCGATGACGATCTGGCCGCCTGATATGCCTTCCAGCCCGGCGATCATGCGCAGCAATGTCGATTTTCCGCAGCCGGAGGGGCCGACCAGCACAATCATTTCGCCATCGGCGATATCCATCGATACGCCCTTGATGGCCTCGACATTGCCGCCGTAAACCTTGCGGACGTCTCTCAGCGCAATTTTTGCCATTACTTCTCGGTCTCCACCAAACCTTTGACGAACCAGCGCTGCATCAGCACCACAACGATAATCGGGGGGATGATGGCGAGGATCGCCGTCACCATCACATAATTCCAGGGCGTAGAAGCGTCGGTGAAATCCACCATGCGCTTGAGGCCAATGATGATCGTGTTCATCTTGGCGTCGTTGGTCACGAGCAGCGGCCAGAGATATTGGGTCCAGCCGTAGATAAACAGGATCACGAAAAGAGCGGCGATATTGGTTTTCGATAGCGGTAGCAGGATATCGCGCATGAAGCGGAACGGCCCTGCATTGTCGATACGCGCCGCCTCGACCATTTCACCGGGAATGGTCAGGAAAAACTGCCGGAACAGGAACGTCGCCGTCGCGGATGCCATCAGCGGCAAGGTCAGTCCCGCATAGGTATCGATAAGCCCGAGGTCGACGATGACCTTGTAGGTGGGCAGGATGCGCACCTCCACCGGCAGCATGAGCGTGATGAAGATCATCCAGAAAAAGCCCATGCGGAAGGGAAAGCGGAAAAACACGATGGCGAAGGCCGACAGAAACGAGATGACGATCTTGCCGATGGCGATGGCGAGTGCCACGACGAAGCTGTTGAACAGCAGCCGCTCGAGACTGACGCCAACCACTCTTTCAACGCCGCCGACCATGGCTTCGGTGTAGTTTTCGGTAAGATGATCACCGGGCAGCAGCGACATCGGCGGGCGGATGATATCCGTCGACGTCATGGATGAGGCGACGAAGGTGTAATAGATCGGGAAGGCCACGATGATGATGCCGAGAACCAGCATCAGATGGGCGATCACGCGCGCAATGGGGCGATTTTCAATCATGGGAGATCCTCAGCCGTAATGCACGCGCTTCTCGACGAAGCGGAACTGGAAGGCGGTCAGCGCAATGACGATCACCATCAGGATGACGGATTGCGCGGCGGAAGAGCCGAGGTTCAGGTTCACGAAGCCATCATTATAGACCTTGTATACCAAGGTTTCCGTCGCCTTGGCGGGGCCGCCGCCGGTAACCGCGTGGATGATGCCGAACGTATCGAAGAAGGCGTAGACGGTGTTGACGACCAGCAGGAAGAAGGTTGTCGGCGCAAGCAGCGGGAAAACGATGGTCCAGAAGCGCCGCGAACCGCGCGCGCCGTCAATGGAGGCTGCTTCCAGCAATGACTTAGGAATTGCCTGCAAACCCGCGACAAAAAACAGGAAATTGTAACTGATCTGTTTCCACGCAGCGGCCGCGACGACGAGCAGCATGGCCTGATTGCCGTTGAGCAGCGGATCCCACATGATGCCGTTGCGGCGCAGGATATAGGAGAAGGTTCCCATGGCCGGATTGAACATGAAGAGCCACAACATGCCGGCCACGGCGGGTGCAACCGCATAGGGCATGATCATCATCGTGCGGTAAAAGCCCTTGCCGCGCACCACGCGGTCCGCCGCCGTCGCCAGAAGCAGCGCCAGCCCCATGGAGACAAGCGCGGTCAGGATGCTGAAGATGACCGTGACGTGCAGCGAGTTCAGATAACTTTCATCCGAAAGCACGGCTGAAAAATTGGCCAACCCGACGAAATTGCTGCTCAGCCCGAAGGCGTCCTCGCGCATGGTCGACTGGTAGAGCGCCTGGCTTGCGGGCCAGAAGAAAAAGATCACCGTCAGGATGATCTGCGGCGCGACCAGCAGATAAGGCAGGATCTTGTTGGGGAATACGACGCTTTGCACGGCGATCTCCTGATAAAATGGAAACGCCGCCCGCACCTGTGAGGATGCGGGCGGGGGCAGGGATCGTTTAGTTGCCGATGGCCTGCTTGATGGCCGCATCACCGCGCGTGACAATCTTGTCGAGCGCCGTTTTTGCGTCCTGCTTGCCGGCCAGCATCGCCTCATACTCCTCGTTCATGATGTCGCGCACCTGCGGCAGGTTCACGAGGCGCACGCCCTTGGAGTTTTCTGTCGGCGGCTTGCCCATCATCTGCAGCAGCGGCGTTTCACGGGCGGGGTTCTTGTCGTAGAAGCCGGATTTCTTGGTTTCCTCATAGGCCGCGATCGTCACCGGCATGTAGCCGGAGACCTGATGCAGGCGTGCCTGGATCTTGGTCTGTGAGAGGAAGTGGAAGAATTCGGCCACGCCCTTATACTCGGCATCGCTCTTGCCACCGAAGACCCAGAGGCTGGCGCCGCCGGGAATGGTGTTCTGCGGCCCGTGGCCCTCATAATAGGGAAGCTGGCCGATGCCGTAATTCATGCCGGTCTTGACGATGTCGCCAAGGCCGCCGGAAGATTCGGTCAGGATGCCGCATTCGCCGGACATGAACAGCTGCTTGGCTTCCGAGGTACGGCCACCATAACGGAAGACACCATCTTTCGCGAGATCGGCAATCGCCTGGAAGTGTTCGACGAACAGCGGCGCGTTGACGGCAAGCTTCACATCGGTGCCACCAAGCCCGTTTTCATTGCTGCCGTAGGAGACGTTGTTCCAGGCGGCGAAGTTTTCGGTCTGGATCCAGGTGAGCCATGTGGAGGTGAAACCGCATTGGGCCGCACCGCTGGTCTTGATCTTCTTGGCGGCTTCGAAAACTTCCGGCCATGTCTTCGGCGGGTTGGCGGCATCGAGGCCGGCCTTCTGGAAGACATCCTTGTTGTAATAGAGGATCGGCGAGGACGAATTATAGGGGAAGGACAGCATGGTGCCATCAGGCTTGGAATAATAGGCGACGATACCTGCCAGATATTCGTCCTTGTTGAAGGTGTAGCCACCTTCCTTCAGCACGTCCGCCACCGGCTTGATGGCGCCGGCAGCACCCATCATCACGCCCGAACCGGCGTCGAAGACCTGAATGATTGCCGGCGGCTGCTTGGCGCGGAAGGCGGCAATGCCGGCATTCAGGGTTTCCGGATAGGTGCCCTTGAAGACGGGCATGATCTTGTAGTTTTGCTGGCTTTCGTTGAACTCTTTCGCAAGCGCATCAACGACCTCGTTATTGGCGCCGGTCATGGCGTGCCACCACTGGATCTCCGTCGCAGCGAATGCATTCGATGTGACAAAAAACGAAAGCGCGGATGCCGCAGCAAGGCGGTAGCTGAGTTTTTTCAAGGTGATTCCTCCCGTTTCAAAAACAGTAAAAGATACATGCCCTTATTGCAGCCTTATCCTCCTCGATCCGGCTGCGGGCGACCTTTTCTGTATTAGCGATCCGATTAAAAGCGAACTCTAATGAAAATGCAAGAGAACGTGGAACGATTGAAACGAAAGTGAAGGAAACAGATTTATTGTTCTATTTCACGCGTGCTTTGGTTTTCTCATGTGTTCGGGGCTATGGCGGGCAACAAGGCGTCGGGATTGGCGAAGGCAACGATTAAATGCCTGCAGAATTTTTTGATGGAGATATTGATATGTTATTACATTACAAGCTAGACTCTTGCCCTTAGTTTGCTGATGTGAAGGTGCGGATGTGTTCGGAATGAAACGAAAGAAAGCCATTGAACGCAGGGAAGATTCGGCCGTCGCGCCAGCCGGCAAGACGGTGCCGGTCACCTTGCTCACTGGTTTTCTGGGGGCGGGCAAGACCACATTGCTGAACGAGCTTCTGAACGAACCGACAATGGGTGACGCTGCCGTCATCGTCAACGAATTCGGCGCGGTGCCCATCGATCACGGTCTGGTCCGTACGGGTTCGGAGCGATATTTCCAAACCACGACGGGGTGTATCTGCTGCACCGCCACCAGCGATATCCGCACCTCGCTTTACGAGTTGCATCAGGCTTTTCTGGAAGGGATGGTGCCGGAGATCTCGCGGGTCGTCATCGAAACCACCGGCCTTGCCGATCCCGCGCCGATCATCAACAGCCTGATCGCCGGCGGTACGCCTGCCACGGGTCTGCGGGACCATATTGTCGCCCGACACTTTCATCTCTCAGGCGTGGTCACGGCTTTCGACGTGACCTCCGGCCGGGCAATGCTCGATAGTTTCATCGAAGGCTGGAAACAGCTTGCCTTCGCCGATCACATTGTTTTGACCAAAACCGATCTCGCTGACGGGGCCGCGATGAGCCGCGAGAGCCTCTCCGATCTCAATCCGGCTGCGCGCCTGCATGATCGCAATGCGCACGATTTCGATCTGGTGTCGTTGTTTGCGGCGGCGGATTATTCGCTGCGTGGCAAGCCGGAAGACGTGATGGGCTGGCTTGCGGCCGACCGGCTGAGCCTGCATGCGGCTCATCACCACGATATCAACCGCCATGGCGTCGGGATCGAGGCTTTCGATCTCACCTTCGACGGTGCTTTCGATCCGCAGGCGATTGTCACCTTTCTCGAACTCGTCACTAGCAATGTGCATTCCGGCCTGTTGCGGCTCAAGGGAATTTTCGGCGCGACGGATGATCCGGAGCGTCCCGTGGTCGCTCATGCCGTACAGCACCGGCTTTATCCGTTGACCCGGCTGGAAAGCTGGCCGGATGGCAACCGCTCAACCCGCATCGTTCTGATCGGCATGGATATGCCGCAGCAGCCGATCCGCGATCTCTTCGACACATTGGCCTCGCAGGCGGGGCGCAAGGCTTTCCGATGACGACAGACACAAATCCGCTGGCGCGCAGCGGCCCGGCGATCGTCTCGCAGGCCCGCCTTCTGAAGCAATGGGCTCGAGAGCTACTTTGCCTTTCGGAGGACGATATCGTTTCCGTCCACGAGATTTCCTGCGCGCTGCCGGATTGCCCGCCAAAGGAAACCGTGATCCTCATTCTGTCCGCGTCCGGCAAAACCCGGCAATTGTCCATTCACAAGGCGCTGCTGGATGTAGACCGCGCCGATCTCGGTGAGGCCATCGCCGCCGATCCGTTGTGAGGCCAGCCTGTGTGCTTGACGGCGGGCGCCATCATCCGGCACTTCAGGAATGACCGCGAGATTCGCGGAAAGTGAAGGATAGGGAATGGCCGATCTGGCGGTATATGCGGGTTTGTTTCTGACGGCGTTCATCGCGGCGACCATCCTGCCCATGCAGTCGGAAGCGGCACTTGCCGGTCTCATCCTGCTGAAATCCCAGCCGGTCTGGCTGCTGGTAGCGGTGGCCAGCGCCGGCAATGTCGCCGGCTCCTTCGCCAACTGGCTGCTCGGCCGTGGCATCGAACGCTTCCGGCACAAACGCTGGTTTCCCGTCGGGGAGGCTGCGCTGCAACGGGCACAGAACTGGTACAGGCGTTACGGTAAATGGTCGCTACTGCTCAGCTGGGCGCCGCTGATCGGTGATCCGCTGACGGTTGCGGCCGGGATTATGAAAGAGCCGCTGCCGATCTTTCTGCTGCTGGTCACCATCGCCAAGGTCGGGCGTTATCTCGCGCTGACACTCGTGACGCTGAATTTTCTCTAAACCTCTCCTCCGTCATGCCGGACTTGATCGCACTGGCCCCCGGATCTAGTCCGGGATGACGGTGTGCGGATGCTTCGCCTTCACCAAATGCGACCGCATCAGTGGCTTTTTATCAAGCCGCCTGCCGATCCCAGCTTGCGAAAGGATCGGGCAGGTGCCGCCACGCGTCAGGCGTGAAGGCCTCGGTGTCGATCAGGCAGGCATCGAGCTGGGCGCGGATACGTGCCTCGCTCATCGGATCGGAGCCGATGAAGACGATTTCCTGACGGCGGTCACCAAAGACCGGATCGAGATAGGGCTTCATCATATCGAGGAACTGTTGTTCGCGTGGCCATTGTTCCTTGGGTACTGCAGACCACCACAGGCCCATCTTGCCGGTGCGTACCAGTGCGCCCGCCTGGCTGATCTCGCCGACATAGCCCGGCCGGGTGGCCAGCCAGAAGAACCCCTTGGCGCGCACCACGCCCGGCCAGGCGCGGTCTATGAAGCGCTGGAACAGCACGGGATCGAACGGCTTTTTGGCCCGATAGACGAAGGAGCGGATGCCATATTCCTCGGTTTCTGGAATATGGTCCTTGAAACCGTGCAATTCCTTGAACCAAAGTGGATGCTCTTCGGCTCTGGCGAAATCGAAACGGCCGGTGCCGAGAACCTCTTTCAGCTCCACCTTGCCGAAATCGGCTTCGATGAGTTTCGCATCCGGGTTCAGCCCGACGATGATCTTGCGGGCGGCGTCACGTTGTTCCGGCGTAGCGGTGCCGATCTTGTTCAAGACGACGACATCGGCGAATTCGATCTGCTCCACCAGAAGATCGACGATGGTGCGGTTGTCGCCATCGCCCGCAATCTCGCCACGGTCGGCCAGAAAATCGGAGGAACCGTAATCGTTGAGAAGGTTGGCGGCATCCACCACCGTCACCATCGTATCGAGATGTGCGACATCGGAAAGGCTGCGGCCGTTCTCGTCACGAAAATCGAAGGTGGCGGCCACCGGAAGTGGTTCCGCAATGCCGGTGGATTCGATCAGCAGATAATCGAAACGGCCCTGTTCGGCGAGTGCCCGCACCTCTGTCAAAAGGTCGTCGCGCAGCGTGCAACAGATGCAGCCATTGGTCATTTCCACCAATTGCTCGTCCGTGCGCGAAAGATTGGCGCCGCCATCGCGAACCAGTGCCGCGTCGATATTGATCTCGCTCATGTCATTGACGATCAGCGCGACCCGCAGACCATCGCGGTTGGCGAGAATATGGTTCAGAAGCGTCGTTTTACCGGCGCCGAGAAAGCCGGAAAGCACGGTGACGGGAAGTTTTTTCGACATGGGACCTCGTTCTGTAGCAACGGTCGCGTGGACGTCATTGCGGCCACGGCAGGCGGTTTGGAAGCAATGTGGCTCAAGGCTGCATCGTTTCCTGATTTGTAACGTAATAACATTACATATGTGTATCGTGTCAACAGACGGTAGAAAAATTGCGTGCCGGGTCGAGTCGGCCAGCTGCTCGCGGGGATGAGCAAAAGCGCCCTCTTGTCATTGATGACAAGCCTAGCTCCACACTCGACGTCATCCTCGGGCTAGACCCGAGGAGCCAAACCCAGCGTGACCATGGACCCTCGGGTCAAGCCCAAGGGTGACGGCGTAGGTGGGGTGCAGCCACCTTTCCAATAGTTAATGTTATTTCATTACGTATTCGTTTGACGAATGTAATAACATTACATATTAGGGGTCATCGAATGAATTCCTGCCCTGGAGGGGTCGATGAGCGATCCGTGCCTTGCCTTCAAAAATCTCACACTTGGATATGCCGGCCGCGCAGCGGTACATCATCTGGATGGCGATATCGTCAAGGGATCGCTCACGGCCGTGGTCGGTGCCAATGGTTCGGGAAAATCGACGCTGATGAAGGGCATTGCCGGCATTCTGAAGCCACTCGGCGGTGAATGCCGTATCAGCCCAAATGTTTCCATCGCCTATCTGCCACAGCAATCGGAACTCGATCGCTCCTTTCCGGCGCAGGTGCGTGATCTGGTCTCGCTTGGTCTCTGGCCGAAACGCGGCCTGCTCGGTCGCCATCGCCAGTCGGACCGGGCGGCGATGAGCCATGTGCTGGAAGCAGTCGGGCTTTCCGGTTTTGAAAAGCGCAACATTGATTCACTCTCCGGCGGCCAGATGCAGCGTGCCTTGTTTGCACGCGCCATGTTGCAGGATGCACAGCTGATCCTGCTGGATGAACCCTTCAACGCCGTCGATGAACGCACCGTTGCCGATCTCATGGTGCTGATCAAGGCATGGGTTGCGGAGGGGCGCACGGTTCTGGCCGTTCTTCACGATTACGAGCTGGTGCGTCAGCATTTCCCGCAAACTCTCCTGCTTGCCAGACGGCTGGTCGGCTTCGGCCCGACGCGTGAAGTTCTGAAGCCCGAAATTTTGCAGCAGGCGCGACGGTTTCACGAGGCATGGGACGGCGACGCCCCCTGGTGCGAACCAGCTGGAGCGACGGATAACGCCGACCCGGCGGAAAAGCCGCATGATTTCCCCAAGCACTCTCAGGCCCATTCGCATACCCATGTCTGATATCTTCATCGAACCATTCATCCAGTATGTCTTCATGCAGCGCGCGCTGGCCGGTGCCCTGATCCTTGCCGTCAGTTGCGGGCCGGTCGGAGTGTTTCTGATGCTGCGCCGCATGAGCCTGACGGGCGACGCCATGGCACACGCCATTTTGCCGGGTGCTGCGGTCGGCTTCCTTTTTTATGGACTGGAGATTTTACCGATGACCATCGGCGGGCTGGTCGTCGGCCTTCTGGTCGCACTCGGAGCCGGTGCGGTGTCGCGTTTCACCATCCAGAAGGAAGACGCCTCGCTGGCTGCGTTTTATCTCATTTCGCTGGCGCTCGGGGTGCTGCTCGTCTCATGGCGCGGCTCCAGCGTTGATCTCATGCATGTGCTTTTTGGCACCGTTCTGGCGCTGAACAACGAGGCGCTCGGCCTGATTGGCGGCATCTGCATCGTCACGCTGGTGGTGATGACGGTGTTCTGGCGCGCACTGTTGGCGGAATGCCTCGATCCATTGTTCCTGCGCTCGGTCAGCAACTGGGGCAGTCCCGTACACTTCCTTTTCCTCGCCATCGTCGTTCTCAATCTTGTCGGCGGGTTTCAGGCGCTCGGAACCCTGCTTTCGGTGGGCCTGATGATGCTGCCCGCCGCGGCAAGCCGCTTCTGGTCCAACCGCGTCGCGCCCATGTGCTTCATCTCGATCGGCATCGGCATGGTCTCGTGTTTTGTCGGCCTGCTTCTGTCCTATCACGCATCGCTGCCCTCCGGTCCGGCGATCATCCTTGCCGCAGGCGTCATCTATGTCCTGTCCATTCTCGTCGGCACACGCGGTGTGCTGCGCGATCTTCTCGGTTCCGGTCGTCACAGAACGGCCTGAAAACAGCGTTTGAAAAAGGAGAACCCTTCATGTTCAGAACCCTCCGTCTTGCCACCTGCGCAAGCCTTCTTTCCCTTTCCCCGGTCTTGATGGCGCAGGCAACGGCTGCCGAACTCAAGGTCGTGGCCAGCTTCTCGATCATTGCCGACTTTGCGAAGAATGTCGGTGGTAACCGCGTCAATATCACCACGATCGTCGGACCGGATGGCGATGCGCATGTCTACGAGCCGCGTCCGGCCGATGCCGTTGCCGTCAGCAAGGCGGATGTGGTGCTGGTGAACGGGCTTGAATTCGAAGGTTTCCTGAAACGGCTGATTGACACCAGCGGCACCAAGGCGCCGGTGGTGGAACTGACCAAGGGTGTGGAGCCGCTCAAGATTTCCGACGAGCCGGCCGGTCACGCGCATCCGGAAGCCGAGGAAGAGGAAGGCCACGACCATAAGGCGGAAGAGGCTGGCCACAGCCATGAAGCAGCTGAAGCGCATGACCACGAGGGGCACCATCACGGCGAATTCGATCCGCATGCCTGGCAGTCGATCAAGAACGCGGAAATCTACGTGAAGAACATCGCCGGTGCATTTTGCGAGGTCGACAAGGCCGGTTGCGCCACATACACCGCGAATTCGCAGGCCTATATCGCCAAGCTCGCTGCTTTGAACGAGAAGGTCAAAACCGAAATTGCCGCCATTCCCCCGGAAAAGCGCATCATCATCACATCGCATGATGCCTTCGGTTATTTCGAACATGCCTACGGCCTTGAATTCCTGGCACCGGAAGGCATCTCGACAGACTCCGAAGCCTCGGCCGCCGATGTCGCCAAGCTGGTCGACCAGATCAAGCATGACAAGGCTTCGGCGATCTTCGTCGAAAACATCACCGACAAGCGGTTGATGGACCAGATTGCCAAGGAAACCGGCCTTAAAGTCGGCGGCACGCTTTATTCCGATGCGCTTTCCAAGGCCGACGGCCCGGCCGCGACCTATATCGATATGGTCAACAACAACATCAATACCATCAAGGCGGCCGTTCTCAGCCAGTAAGACGGGCAGTTTCGCTATGAGCTAGGGGAGGGTGGCTTGCGCTGCCCTCTCTGCTTTTTGTGGTGGCGCGCCCGCTGCTTGCCGGATTCGCTTCTTCGTAGAATAGGCGAGCTTATTCGCCGGCTACGACATGTCTCGAAGCGGTGTCAAAAAACCTTGCGCAGGAAAAACCGACTGTGCGGCCCGGGATAGTTCTCAATCGTGCCGAAGACCTCATAGCCTTGCTTCTTGTAAAATTCGGGAGCCTGAAACGCGAAGGTATCGAGCCAGACCCCGTTGCAACCCTCGCCTTTCGCCCAGTCTTCCGCATCTCGAAGTAACTTCGCCCCCAGATTTTCCCCGCGCATGGCTTCCGGAACGAACAGCAGCTCAATGAAAAGCCAGTCGTAATAGAGCTTTGCCCACAAGCCGCCGCGAATTTCATTTTCGTTGTCGCGGAGGAAAAGCGCGAGCCGCTTGTAATTTTCTTGTCCCGCTTTTGCGAGATTGTAAGCAAGAAGAGGCTCAAGGATAGCCTTTCGATCCTCTTCCGCTGGCTCCAAAACACGCTGAATAGTCACGAAAGGCATTTCCATCTCCATCGATTCCTCACCTTGGGAACAAATCCGATAGTTGATGAATACACGGCTGTCACGTCCACTTACTGGCGCAAATATGCGGTCTGCTGCTGAGGGGATCCTCCCGCTACTGCGAGGAAGTGGGGCAGGAGGTTGGGATCGATCTTCGTGCGAACGAGATCGGATGCGCCTAGAGTCGCAGCAGAGGTGGAGCGCCCTCGTCACCCGCGAGACCAGCATCGGAGCGAAAGAATCCCTTCGCAAAGGTCCTGAACTCTTTCTTTAGCGATTTCCATATCGATGCTACACACCCTCTTCATGTCCGATGCGCTTCACATCTTCACCGACGGCTCCTTCGACGATGCCTCCCGATCCGGAGGATGGGCGTTCGTCGTCCATGAAGGAGGCTGCCAGATCCATTCCGCCTCAGGTAAGACGGTTGGCGCATCGAACAATACGTTCGAGGTCCTCGCCGTCCTGAACGCGATGTCCTGGATCGCCGCCGAGGCGCCCGCGCGGGCAGTCACCCTCTGGACGGACGCTGTTCATGTCATCGAAGGCTGTCGCCGATATCGGGCGATCTGGCGGACCAACGGCTGGAAGCGAATCACGCCTAACCAGCATACCCGCCGAAGGCCGATCCCCGACAAGGAAATTTGGCAGCAGCTCGACGACCTGCTGGAGCGGCATCCCCATGTGATCGTGGAATGGTGCAAGGGGCATTCCGGCACTGCCGGTAACGAGCATGCCGATGCGTTGGCGCGTGGGGTCGCCCGCGCTCGGCGGTAATTTAGTCGGCGGCCATCAGTAGCAGTGCTTCGGCGCCTAAGCCCTTCACCACCCGGTACATCAGCGGCCCAAACCGCTTCTGCTGCACGCCGCGTTTCCAGTCGGTGAATTTCCAGCCGTCCTCGGTTTCGACCTTCTTCCGAAAGTCGCTCTCCTTGTTGAAGAGGCGCAACAGGACATTGTGGAGGGGCGGGGTCATTCGCTTCCGTCCTTCCCGGTTGACAATCGATTTACCGTTTGAAATGGTAAGATGTCAGACCAATTTAAAGGGTACGCCTTGGACAAATCCAGCCGCCAACTGATGCAGCCCATTCCGCCGAGCGATCGCGTCCGCCAGGTGGAGGCGGCACTTTCCGACTATGTCGAAAGGGCGGGGTTGAAGGCTGGAGACCGGTTACCGGCCGAGCGGGAGCTGATGGCGGCGCTGGGTGTCGGGCGTTCCACCATCCGCGAAGTCATCCGTAAGTTTCAGGCGCTGGGCGTCATCGACAGCCGCAAGGGCAGTGGCAATTATCTCTTAAAGCCTATTTCCGCCGCCACCGTGCATATGCCGATCTCCATCGATGCCGAAAGCCTGCGCGACGCGCTGTTGATGACGCTGGAAGTGCGTCGCGGCATTGAGGTGGAGGCTTCCATGGCCGCTGCGCGCCGCCGCACGGCTGAGGATATCGTCACGATGGAAGCGCGGCTCGATGAGATGGAGCGGGTGCATCTGGCCGAGGGAACTTCGGGCAAGGCCGACCTTGCCTTCCATCTTTCGATTTATGATGCGACCCACAACACGCTTTTCAAGCAGCTTCTGGAGCAGATGCGCGAAGGCTTCGAACGCTTCTGGTCGAAGCCGTTCGACCGCCCGGATTTCGCCGGTCGCTCCTTTCCCTTTCACCGCACGCTGTTCAACGCCATCGCCGCCGGCGATGCGGAGACCGCGCGTGAAGAAACACTGAAAATCCTCGCTGTCGTCGAGGAGGATATCAAGGACATGTCGAAATGAACCAAGGCAACGATCTCTTCGATCCCGCCTCCCTGATTGTCGCGCATGACGAAACCCACGCTTTCGAAGCCGTGGTGCCGCCACTTGTGCAGACCTCGCTTTTCACCTTTTCCAGCTACGATGAAATGGTCTCCACCTATCGCGGCGAAAAGGTGCGGCCGGTCTATACGCGCGGGCTGAACCCGACCGTCAGGATGTTTGAGGAAATGCTGGCAAAGCTCGAAGGCGCGGAAGACGCGCTCGGTTTCGCCAGCGGCATGTCGGCCATCTCGTCCACCGTGCTCTCCTTCGTGTCGCCGGGCGACCGTATCGTCGCGGTGCGCCATGTCTATCCCGATGCGTTCCGCCTGTTCGGCACCTTCATGCAGCGCATGAATATCGAGGTGACCTATGTCGACGGCCGCGACGAGGCGGCGGTTGAAAAGGCGATGCCGGGCGCGAAGCTGTTCTACATGGAAAGCCCGACGAGCTGGGTGATGGAGGCGCATGATGTCGGCGCGCTTGCGGCGATTGGCAAGCGCCATGGCGCCGTCACCATCATCGACAATTCCTGGGCAAGCCCGGTCTTCCAGCAGCCGATCTCGCTCGGCGTCGATCTCGTGGTGCATTCGGCGTCGAAATATCTTGGCGGCCACAGCGATGTGGTCTCCGGTGTGGTTGCCGGTTCCAAGGCGATGATCGACCGTATCCGGGCGGAAACCTATCCCTATCTCGGTGGCAAAATGTCGCCCTTCGATGCGTGGCTGCTCATTCGCGGGCTTCGCACCCTGCCGCTGCGCATGAAGGCGCATCAGGCTTCGGCGCTTGATATAGCAACCCGCCTGCAGGCGCTGGATGTGGTGGAGAAGGTCTGCCATCCGGGACTGGCGAACCGCTTGCCGCCTGGCCTCAACGGCACGTCCGGCCTGTTTTCCTTCATTTTCAAAGAAGGGGTGGATGTGCGCGCTTTTGCCGACCACCTCAAACTTTTCAAACTGGGTGTTTCCTGGGGCGGGCATGAAAGCCTGATCGTCCCCGGTGAAGTGGTGCTCGAACAGAAGGCGCAGCCGAACTCTGCCCACACGTTCGGCATCAGCGCGCGTTCGGTGCGCCTGCATGTCGGACTGGAGGGCACGGAAGCGCTCTGGAACGATCTCGAACCCGCGATCAAGGCGGCCACGGCCGCCTGACGCGTTTTAAACCTGACGACAAAAAAGGGGAGAACGACATGAAAAAACTGGTAGCAGCAGCAATCTTTACCGCCTTGATGACCGGAACGGCGCTGGCGGATACGACCTTGAAACTGGTCGAAGTCATTACAAGTCCCGAGCGAACGGAAACGCTGAAGGGCATCGTTTCGAAGTTCGAAAGCGCCAATCCCGGCACTAAGGTGGAAATCATCTCGCTGCCCTGGAGCGAGGCCTTCCAGAAATTCGCCACCATGGTTTCCGCCGGCGATGTGCCTGATGTGATGGAAATGCCCGACACCTGGCTTTCGCTTTATGCCAATAACGGCATGCTGGAGAGCCTTGAGCCTTATCTTGCCAAGTGGGAACACACCAAGGGTCTGAGCGAGCGCACGCTGGAACTCGGCCGCGACGTGAAGAACACGGCCTATATGTTGCCATACGGCTTTTATCTCCGGGCCATGTTCTACAACAAGAAATTGCTGGAACAGGCCGGCGTGAAGGAGCCGCCGAAGACGCTTGAGGAATTCGCCGATGCCTCGAAGAAGGTCGCAGCCCTTCCAGGCAAATACGGCTATTGCCTGCGTGGCGGGCCGGGCGGCCTTAACGGCTGGGTCATGTTCGGCGCGTCCATGGCGGGTTCGAACGAGTTCTTCACCAAGGACGGCACGTCCACCTTCGACAGCCCCGGCTGGGTTAAGGGCCTGACCTACGTGATCGATCTCTACAAGAACGGGTTGGCGCCGAAGGACAGCGTCAACTGGGGCTTCAACGAGATCGTTGCGGGCTTTTATTCCGGCACCTGCGCTTTCCTCGATCAGGATCCGGACGCCCTTATCGCCATTGCCCAGCGCATGAAGCCGGAAGATTTCGGTGTCATGACCATGCCGAAGGGACCTGATGGCAAGACCTTCCCGACTATCGGTTTTGCAGGCTGGTCGATCATGTCTGCCTCCGCCAACAAGGACCTTTCCTGGAAGTTGGTCGAGACTCTCGAAGGGCCGGAAGGCAATATCGAGTGGAACAAGAAGACGGGCGCGCTGCCGGTGCACAAGTCGGCGGAGAAGGACCCCTTCTATGCCAGCGAGCAGTTCAAGGGCTGGTTCAACGAGCTGGCGGACAAGAACGCCGTGCCGACGAAGATGCCGACCTACCTTGAGGAATTCGCCTTCTTCAAGGATTCGCTGGTTATCAAGACATCGCAGGAAGCGCTTCTCGGCGATATCACGCCGGAAGATCTCGCCAAGCAATGGGCTGATTACATGACCAAGGCGCAGCAGAAGTTCCTCGCCTCCAAATAAACCACACGGTTGGCCGCGCGAGGTTTGAACCCGCGCGGCCGTTCTTGCGGGGTGCCCCAAACGGCAGGCCCCGTTTCAAAACGTGCGGACCGGCTGGCCAGAAGCATTAGAAAAACCTGTCCACCCGCTGTCCGATCAGGAGCGATCAATCATGTCCTATGCCCATGGCGCCGGACCCGTGGCCTCGCGCAACCGCGCCGGCAAGCCGGCAATGCGGCGTTTTGCCGACTGGGCCGAACCCTGGCTCTACAGTGCGCCCGTGCTTGTGCTCATCGTCGCCGTCATGCTGGTGCCGCTGGTGCTCGGCCTGTCCTATGCGTTTCGCGATGTGCAGCTGCTCAATCCGTTTTCCGGCGGTTTTGTCGGTCTGAAACATCTGGAGGCGCTGTCGCAGGATGCGGCCTTCTACCGGGCGCTCAAAAATACGCTTTGGTGGACCGGTGCTTCCGTCTTTCTGCAATTTTTCTTCGGCCTCATTCTGGCGCTGTTGCTCGATAAACCATTCGCGGGCAGGGGGCTGGCGCAGGCGTTGGTGTTTCTGCCATGGGCCGTGCCAACGTTCCTCGCCGGTCTCAACTGGGCATGGCTGTTCAACCCCGTCATCGGGCCGCTGCCGCACTGGATGGTCTCGCTCGGCCTTCTCTCCGCGCCGAACAATATTCTCGCCGATCCGCATCTCGCCATGTGGGGACCGATCATCGCCAATGTTTGGTGGGGCATTCCTTTCTTCGCCATCACATTGCTTGCCGCACTTCAGGCGATCCCGCGTGATCTTTATGAGGCGGCGGAAATCGATGGGGCAAACCCGTTGCAGCGCTTCACCTCCATCACCCTGCCATTTCTCGCACCCACTATCGCCATCACCGTTTTGCTGCGTACCGTCTGGATTGCCAATTTCGCCGATCTCATCATTGTCATGACCAATGGCGGACCGGCGGACCGCACGCAGATAGTCGCCAGTTACATCTTCACGCAGGCCTTCCGGCGTCTCGATTTCGGTTATGCCTCGGCCATCGCGCTGGTGCTTCTGGTGCTGCTTCTGGCCTATTCCATGCTGATCGTGCTTTTGCGCCAGCGCCTTATCGAGAAGGACTGACCGATGACATCAAGGATATTCCTCACCCTTGCCCATCGTCTGGCGATCCTCGCCTATATCGTCTTTGCGCTGTTTCCGCTGTTCTGGCTGCTCAAGGTTTCGGTCACGCCGAACGACCTGCTTTATAGCGAAGGTGTGCGGATGTGGCCGTCTCACGCGACGTTGGATCATTACCGTTACGTCATAGAAAACAGTGCCTTCCCGACGTTTTTTAAGAACAGTGTCATCGTAGCCGGCTCCACGGCACTTGCCGTCACGGTACTCTCATCACTGTCCGGTTATGCGCTGTCGCGCTTCCGTTTCAAGGGCAAATACTGGATCGTGGCGCTGATGCTGATTACCCAGATGTTTCCGCTGGTCATGCTGGTCGCGCCGATCTTCAAGATGCTGTCGCCGCTCGGCCTCACCAACAGCCTCACCGGTCTCGTCATCGTCTACACCGCCTTCAACGTGCCCTTTGCCACTTTCCTCATGCAGTCTTTCTTCGACGGCCTTCCGAAGGATCTGGAAGAGGCGGCGATGATTGACGGGGCAAGCCGCTTCACGGCCTTCCGGCAGATCATCCTGCCGCTGACGTTGCCGGGCATTGCCGCGACGCTCGGCTTCGTCTTCACCGCCGCGTGGAGCGAGCTTCTGTTTGCGCTGATGCTGATTTCCGGCAACCAGAGCGCCACGTTCCCCGTCGGGCTTTTGACCTTCGTTTCCAAGTTTTCCGTCGATTTCGGGCAGATGATGGCGGCGGGCGTTCTGGCGCTCATTCCGGCCTGCCTCTTCTTCCTGCTCATTCAACGTTATCTCGTGCAGGGCCTGACGGCCGGCGCGGTGAAAGGATAATCCCATGGCTTCCATCGAGCTGAAGAATGTCGGCAAGACCTATGGCGACCTCGCCGTGCTGCACGGGGTCGATCTGAAGATCGAGGATGGCGAATTCATCGTCCTCGTCGGCCCGTCCGGCTGCGGAAAGTCGACGCTTTTGCGCATGATCGCCGGTCTGGAGGAGATTTCAGCGGGCGAATTGACCATCGATGGCGAACGCGTCAACGACCGCAAGCCCAAGGATCGGGATATCGCCATGGTGTTCCAGTCCTATGCGCTTTATCCGCATATGAGCGTCGCCGACAATATGAGCTACAGCCTGCGCCTGCGCCGCAGCACCAAGGAAACAATCGCGGCGGCCGTGGCCGGTGCTTCGGCGAAACTCGGTCTCGATCCCTATCTGGCACGCCGTCCGAAGGCGCTTTCCGGCGGCCAGCGCCAGCGCGTCGCCATGGGCCGGGCCATCGTGCGCCAGCCTAAGGCTTTTCTGTTCGATGAGCCACTCTCCAACCTCGATGCACGGCTTCGCGAGCAGATGCGGGCCGAAATCAAGCGCATGCATGCTGATCTCGGCGCTACCTCGGTTTATGTCACCCATGACCAGATCGAGGCGATGACGCTAGCATCCCGTATCGTCGCGATGAATGCCGGCCATGTGCAGCAGATCGGCGCACCGCTCGATCTCTACGATCGCCCAGCCAATCTGTTCGTCGCTGGTTTTATCGGTTCGCCTGGCATGAATTTTCTGGAAGGACGGCTCGGGCGGGAGAATGGCGGCAGTTTCGTCGTGCTCGGCGATGGCACACGCCTTGAACTCGGCCGCGATGTGAAGCTTGCCGATGGTGAACCTGTCACAATCGGGATCCGGCCGGAACATGTCACCGTTACGCCCACTGAAGGCGGTGTCGAAGCGGCGGTCGATCTGGTCGAACCGACCGGCCTTGGGATCATTCTGCATCTGACCGTGCACGGATTGCCCTTCAAGCTGTTTTCGTCGGACCGGGCGCTGTTGCAGCCGGGCAAATCCCTGCGGGTCGGTTTCCCGCAGGAACGGCTTCATGTCTTTGACAGAGACGGTGTCAGGATCGGTGAGGCCTGAACTTAAGGCCTCATATTGCGATGCCCTTTTCATCGAACCTGTGGATTTTGCTGTCATCGGGTGTAATGAAGACGGTATCGCCATGCCTGCATTCGAACTCGCCGTCAGTGCGGGCGGTGATCGGCCCGATGCCCTGGACGTCGAGATGCAGGAAGGTATCGGAGCCGAGATGTTCGGCGACGGTGACCTTGCCCTGCCACAGCCCGGTGTCCTTCGACAGCACCAGATGCTCGGGCCGCACGCCGGCGGTTGCGGCGCCCTTTTGGCGGGCGTAATCGCCGGTCACCAGGTTCATGCGCGGCGAGC
>JWIT01000005.1 GCA_000949895.1 Agrobacterium arsenijevicii
CACTTATTCAGAATACAAACATCAACGCGCACCCGGACGCAACGGTACCGGGAACTGCTACACCCGCCCCTGATCTGCCCCACCCCGGGGTTCGCAGCGCCCGCTTTCGGAATGAACCGCCAGCGAAACATCTCATGGGAGCCCTGCGCATCGGCCCGAAAATCGAGACCGATTTTCGACAGGAACAATGCGCCACCTAAAGGTTAGAGCGTCCTTTGCTGCGTCCTTTCGGACGCAGGGCGCTCCAAGGCTCCGCAGCCTTATATTTTAGCACATCGAAAGACTGCACAAAGGATAATAGCTGAGTCGCGTTACCCAGCTAAGCACAAACTATGCGGCAAGAGGCGTTCGTTGCAACTTTGCCGGGTTTGCCGCCGCCGGGTCTGCACCTGCACCAAGGTTGTGGACACGAGCGCGCCAGATTGTGAACAATCATCATGCGGCCTTTGCTTTTCCCTTTCCTAACGATCAAATTTCTCGCAATGTGCGCTGCACAAGGATCAGGGGAACCGCATGTACGAATACGCCATTGCGTGGGAATGGATGGCTTTTGCCGTTCGCTGGCTCCACGTCATCACCGCCATCGCCTGGATCGGCTCATCCTTCTATTTCATCGCGCTCGATCTCGGGCTGGTCAAACGGCCGCATCTACCGCCGGGGGCCTATGGCGAGGAATGGCAGGTGCATGGCGGCGGTTTCTATCACATCCAGAAATATCTGGTCGCCCCCGCCCAGATGCCCGAGCACCTGACTTGGTTCAAATGGGAAAGCTACGTCACCTGGCTTTCCGGCTTCGCCATGCTCTGCATCGTTTATTACGGCGGCGCCGATCTTTTCCTCATCGATCATTCGGTGCTGGCGCTCACCCAGTTCCAAGCCATCTGTCTGTCGCTAGCCTCGCTTGCCATCGGCTGGCTGTTTTACGATTTCCTGTGCAAATCGCCGCTCGGCAACAATACCTGGGGCCTGATGATCGTGCTCTATGTCGCGCTGGTGGCGATGGCTTGGGGTTACACGCAGGTCTTCACCGGCCGCGCCGCCTTCCTGCATCTCGGTGCGTTTACCGCCACCATCATGTCGGCAAACGTCTTCTTCATCATCATTCCGAACCAGAAGATCGTCGTTGCCGACCTGATCGCCGGGCGCACGCCGGACCCGAAATACGGCCGCATCGCCAAGCAGCGTTCGCTGCACAACAACTACCTGACGCTGCCCGTCATCTTCTTCATGCTGTCGAACCATTATCCGCTGGCTTTTGCGACGCAGTTCAACTGGATCATCGCCGCACTCGTCTTCCTGATGGGCGTCACCATCCGCCACTGGTTCAACACCACCCATGCCCGCAAGGGCAAGCCGACATGGACCTGGCTGCTGACCGCGCTCATCTTCATCGTCATCATGTGGCTTTCCACTGTGCCGAAAGTGCTGACCGGCGAAGAGGAAGAAAAGGCCGCGACGCTTTCGCCGATGCAGCAGCAATTCGTCAGCGACGCGCATTTCGCGAAAGCCCGCGATGTGGTGCAGGGCCGCTGTTCCATGTGCCATGCCGCCGAGCCGGTGTGGGACGGCGTGCCCTTCACGCCGAAATCGGTGAAGCTGGAAACCGACGCGCAGATCGCGGCGCACGCCCGCGAAATCTATTTGCAAGCCGGCCGCAGCCATGCCATGCCTCCCGGCAACATCACCGCCATCACCCCGCAAGAGCGCAAAGTGCTGACCGCATGGTATGAAAGCGCCGTTTCCGGGGGCAAAGACGCCAAGGAAAAAACCGAATGAGCATGGTACTGCTGCGTGGCCGCCTGTTGAGCTTCCGCCGCGCGCCGCTCTCCATCGACGATACGCAAAGCTATCTCTACATCGAGGATGGCGGCCTGCTGCTCGAAAACGGCAAGATCGCCGCCATCGGCGAATACGCCGATATTCGCAGCCAAGCGCCGGAAGAGATTGAGGAAAAGGATCACCGACCGCACCTCATCGTGCCGGGCCTTATCGACATGCACCTGCATTTCCCGCAGATGCAGGTCATCGGCTCCTATGCCGCCAATCTTCTCGAATGGCTGAATACCTACACCTTCCCGGAAGAATGCCGTTTCGTTGAAACCGCACATGCGCAACGCATAGCGACGCATTTTTACGACGAACTTCTGCGCCACGGCACCACCACCGCTGCCGCCTATTGCTCCGTGCACAAGACATCCGCCGACGCCTTTTTCGCGGAAGCCATGAAGCGCGACATGCTGATGATCGGCGGCAAGGTGATGATGGACCGCAACGCCCCGCAGGGCCTGCTGGACACGCCGGAAACCTCCTATGACGAGACCCGGGCCGTCATCGCCGACTGGCACGGCAAGGGCCGCAACCACGTCGCCATCACGCCCCGCTTCGCCATCACCTCCACGCCGAAACAGATGGAAGCCGCACAGGCGCTGGCACAGGAATTTCCCGATCTCTTCATCCAGACGCATCTTTCCGAAAATCTGGACGAGATCAAATATACCTGCGAGCTCTATCCGGAAGCGACTGATTATACTGACATCTACGTGCGCTACGGCCTGATGGGCAACAAGACCCTGCTCGGCCACGCCATCCATCTCTCCGAGCGCGAGGCGGACGTACTATCGGAAACCGGTGCGGTCGCCGTGCATTGCCCCACATCGAACCTCTTTATCGGCTCCGGCCTGTTCCCGATGAAAAAGCTGCAGCGTCGCGAAAAGCCGGTGCGGATCGCGGTTGCGACCGATATCGGCGGCGGATCGAGCTATTCCATGCTGCGCACCATGGATGAGGCCTACAAGGTCCAGCAATTGCTGGGCGAACGCCTGAACCCGCTGGAAAGCTGGTATCTGATGACGCGTGGCAATGCCGAGGCGCTTTCCATGGTCGACCGCATCGGCACGCTCGACGCCGGCACGGATGCCGACATCACCGTGCTCAACGCCTCCTCCACCCCCGCCATGGCGCTGAAGATGGAAGTGGTGAAAAGCCTGACCGAAGAACTGTTCCTGATGCTGACCATGGGCGACGACCGCACCGTCGTCGAGACCTACGTGGCCGGCAAGGCAATGAAAAGCACGCTTGCATAGTTCGGCTGAGGCCGAAACATTCGGCCTCAGCCTTCTTTATACCGGCCAAAATGCGAATGACTTCTGGAGTGCGCCGTGCCGGATTTTGAGACAACCACCATGATCATGGTTTTCGCGACATTCATTGTCGCGGGCATCGTCAAGGGCGTGACCGGCATGGGGCTGCCGACCGTAGCCATGGGTGTGCTCGGTCTTTTCATGCCGCCGGTGGTCGCAGCGGGTCTGCTCATCCTGCCCTCCTTCATCACCAATATCTGGCAATTGCTGGCCGGCCCGGATTTCAAGGCCATCGTTTC
The DNA here is from genome assembly GCA_000949895.1 of Agrobacterium arsenijevicii. Lineage (GTDB taxonomy): Bacteria > Pseudomonadota > Alphaproteobacteria > Rhizobiales > Rhizobiaceae > Agrobacterium > Agrobacterium arsenijevicii. The sequence continues at coordinate 3,380 of JWIT01000005.1, forward strand.
GCGGCTGTGGCCAATGATGATCGCCATTGCTGCCGGCACCCTTCTCGGCATCCGGCTGATGACGGCTGGCACCGGGGTCTGGACCACCTCGGCGCTCGGATTGTGTCTTGCGGTTTACGCGGCCTATAGCCTTCTTGCAAAACCCTTTGCCATTCCCGCGCGGCTGGAACCGAAGCTCTCCCCGGCCGTGGGGCTGGCGACCGGCCTTCTGACCGGCAGCACCGGAATTTTCGTCGTACCCGCCGTACCCTATATCCAGTCGCTCGGTTTTACCCGCGACGATCTCGTGCAGGCGCTCGGCCTTTCCTTCACCGTTTCGACCATCGCGCTCGCGGCTGGTCTCGCCTCTCAGGATGCCTTCCGCGTCGAGCACCTGTCGCTTTCAGCACTTGCCGTTCTGCCGGCGCTGCTCGGCATGTGGCTTGGCCAGAAAATCCGTCGCATCGTCAGCCCCGCGACATTCCGGCGCTGGTTCCTCATTTGCCTGCTTTTGCTGGGTGCCGAGCTGTTTTTGCGGGCCTTCTGGGGATGAAATAACAACGATTTTTATGTCGCAACCACCGCAACCATGATACATGAAGCCAACATTCAAATGTGAAGGCTTTATCCATGGGCAAAATCCTGACCATCGCAGACCTGAAGAAACAGGCCGAGCGCCGTGTGCCGAAGATGTTTTTCGACTATGCCGATAGCGGCGCTTGGACGGAAAGCACCTACCGCGCCAACGAGGAAGACTTCGCCAGGATAAAGCTGCGCCAGCGCGTGATGGTGGATATGACCGACCGGTCGCTGGCCACCGAAATGGTCGGCCAGAAGGTATCCATGCCCGTGGCACTCTCCCCCACCGGCATGACCGGTATGCAGCATGCCGATGGCGAAATGCTGGCCGCAAAGGCAGCGGAGGAATTCGGCGTGCCTTTCACGCTCTCCACCATGAGCATCTGCTCCATCGAGGATGTCGCTTCCGTTACCTCGAAACCCTTCTGGTTTCAGCTTTACGTGATGAAGGACCGGGATTTCGTCAATAATCTGATCGACCGGGCGAAGGCGGCCGGATGCTCGGCGTTGGTGCTGACGCTCGACCTGCAGGTTCTCGGCCAGCGCCACAAGGACTTGCGCAACGGCCTATCCGCCCCGCCGAAATTCACCCCGAAACACATCTGGCAGATGGCGACGCGGCCGAAATGGTGCCTCGACATGCTGCGCACAAAGCGCCGCAGCTTCGGCAACATCGTCGGCCACGCCAAGAATGTCTCCGACCTGTCATCGCTCTCTTCCTGGACAGCCGAGCAATTCGATCCGCGCCTGTCCTGGAAGGATATCGAATGGATCAAGCAGCGCTGGGGCGGCAAACTGATCCTCAAGGGCATCCTTGACGAGGAAGATGCGCGCGCATCCCTCGATACCGGCGCGGACGCCATCATCGTCTCCAACCACGGCGGCCGCCAGCTCGACGGCGCGCATTCATCCGTCGCCATGCTGCCGAAGATCGTCGATGCCGTCGGCGACAGGGTCGAGGTGCATATGGATGGCGGCATTCGTTCCGGTCAGGACGTGCTGAAAGCGGTAGCACTCGGCGCCAAGGGCACCTATATCGGCCGCCCCTTCCTTTACGGCCTCGGTGCTGATGGCAAACAGGGCGTGACGACGGCGCTCGAGATCATCCGCAAGGAAATGGATATCAGCATGGCGCTTTGCGGCAAACGGCTGATCACCGATGTGGATCGCAGCATTCTGGCGTGATGGTCACGACACAGTAGACGGGACAAAGCTCGACGCCGGTGCGCCGGCAAGACTCTTGCCGATACGCTTCCTCCCTCATCCCTGTGCTTGTCACAGGGATCCAGCCAGCCCAAGTCTTTGGGCTGAAAGGGCTTTCCCCGCCGCGCAGACGCGCGCCGGCTGGATTCCTGTGACAAGCACAGGAATGAGGTTGAGCTCAATGCCCCACCGTCTTCGAAAACACATTGACGATCACGACACCCGTGATGATGAACCCGAGGCCGATGACAGCCGCGAGATCCAGCGTCTGGCGGAACACGAAATATCCAATGCCGGAAATCAGCACGATGCCGAGCCCGCTCCAGATCGCATAAGCGACACCGACCGGCAGCGCGCGCAGCGTGAACGACAGAAGATAAAAGGCCGCGCCATAAAACAGCGCCATCAGCACCGTCGGCAGCAGCTTGGTAAATTGCTGCGATTGCTGCAGGAAAGAGGTCGCAATGACCTCGCAGACAATGGCCGCGACAAGCGCCCCATAGGTAAAAACAGCCGCGTTCATCGTTCCATTTCCTTTTTCGTCTGAGCGATCATCCGGGCCTTAAGAGCCGCCCTGTCGCCACCTGCCCTGCCGTCATCGGCCAGAAGATCGGCAAACCATATTCCATCAGCCGCAAGCCGCACGAGTTCCAGTACCACCCCGTCATCCGTTTCTTTATGACGGATGAGACGTCCCTCGAACCAGCGCGTCCACATCCGCCGAAGCGACGGTTCACTGATCATCGACACCGACAGCGCAGCCCATTGCCTGCCCGATTCCCGGTCGCGATCGGCAAAAACCGCGTTCACATATGCGCGGGTGAAGCATCCATGGGCTTCACGATCCTGTGAGATGAGCACGTCGATTTCCGCATCCAGCGCCGCCAACAGGTCCGCCATGACAGCTTCAAGCAAGGCCTGCTTGGAGGCAAAATGGTGAAACAGGCCACCCTTCGTCACCCCCGCCGCATCCGCCACCGCCTGCACGGAAAGTGCCGCAACACCCTGATCGGCAGCAAGTTTCGCCGCGCAATCGAGAAGATTGCGACGGACGAGTTCGGGCTGCTTCTTGCGTTCGTGTGCGTTTTTCATATTTCTAAACATACCGGATGGTTGGTTTCTTTTCAAGGAAATTGTAGAGGCCGTGTGCGGGTTGCAATTCATACTTAATTAAGCATGAAAACTATCTCTAAAGTTTTAGCGGTTTTGTTGCCGGAAAGTGTCAGTAAAACTTGGGGCCACAGCGGCGGTCGAACAAAAAGGGGTGAACTATGTCGGGAACGATCAAACGGGGAATGGCGGGTGCATGGGTCTTCGCACTCACCTTCTTTTGCGCGATCCTCTCATTGCAGGCATCGCCCGCCAACGCCGGTTACGCCCATTTCATCATGGACGCCAATACCGGCAAGGTTCTCGCCGCGCAGAATGCCGATGTGCTGAACCACCCCGCCTCGCTGACCAAGATGATGACGCTCTACATGACGTTTGAGGCGCTGCATGCCGGCCGGCTTCGCTGGAACCAGAAGATAACCATGTCCAAGAACGGTGCCGCCACCATTCCCTCGAAGCTTTATGTGCGACAGGGCCAGACCTTCACCGTGCGCGAGGCCGTCTATGGCATGATCGTGAAATCCGCCAATGACATGGCAGAAGGCATGGGCGATCATCTCGGCGGCTCCGAGGCGAGGTTCGCCGAAATGATGACCCGCAAGGCCCGTCAGCTCGGCATGACGAAGACGGTCTTCCGCAACGCCTCCGGCCTGCCCAGCAAATCGCAGGTGACGACGGCGCGCGACATGGCGCGGCTCGGCCTTGCCCTGCAGCGGGATTTTCCCAAGGAATACGGCCTCTTCGCCATGGAATCCTTCAGCTTCAGGGGTAAACGCATCCGTGGCCACAACAATCTGATGTATCGCTACAACGGCATGGACGGCATCAAGACCGGTTACACCAATGCCTCCGGCTTCAACCTCGTCAGTGCCATCAATGATAACGGCCGCCGCGTCGTCGGCGTCGTGCTGGGCGGCAAAACCGCACGCAGCCGCGATGCACAGATGGCCGCCCTTCTGGACAAGGCCATGCCGCAAGCCTCGAGTGGCCGCGGCAACACACAGCTGGTGGCCAGCGCCAATGTCAGCCGCACATTCGATGCCGTTCCCCCTGCATCCATAACCCCCAAAGCTGTACCATTGCCGATGTTTGCCGAACGCCGCACCGATCCGATCGCCATGCAGATCGCCACGGCCAACAGCCAGATGGCGGACATGATCCAGGTCTCGGCCATCCCAAAACCCGCACCTGCTGCTCCATCTGCCGGTCAACGCAGCCGCTGGGAAGTGCAGATCGCCGCCACCGACAGCGAAGCCGCCGCCCGCTCGCTGCTCGCCAACGCCCGCTCCAACATCGCGGGAAGTTATGCCGGGATCGCGCCTTACACCGAAGCGGTGCAAAGCGGCTCGGCAACGCTCTACCGCGCCCGCTTCACCGGTTTCGAAGACCAGTCCTCCGCGGTTTCCGCCTGCAAGGAACTGAAGGCGCAGTCTTATGCCTGCGTGGTGATGAACAGCGAGGGGTGAGGATCAGTAGTGGAAGCGGCATTGATGAATAATCAGGACCGTTTTTTCCCCTTCGCCGCGAAGCTCATAAACAAGCCGATGCTCCTGCGAAATCCGACGTGACCAGAGGCCCTTCAACTGAAAACGCAACGGCTCGGGTTTTCCGATGCCTTCGAATGGATGCCGCCGGCAATCCTTTATGAGTTCGTTGATGCGTTCCAGCATCTTGCGATCATATTGCTGCCAGTGAAGATAATCTTCCCAGCCCTGATGGCTCCAGCCGAGAGCAATCGCGCCCTTTTGCTGCATGAGAGTTTCTCCTGATAGAAGCTCGCACTCATGCGCGATGGGTTGTGAAAAAATCAGTCGACCAGATCATGGCTTTCGAAAACGCCGGCGTCCACATCGGACATCGACTTTCGAAGTCTGGCAAAATTCTCCGGCGACGAGCAGAGATGCAGCGTTTCCATCAAACCTTCGTATTCATCCTTATCGATAAGGACGGCAGACGGCTTGTCGCGCCGGACAATTTCCACGGCGACGCGATCCTGCGCCACTTCATCCAGAAGTGATGCAAGGGATTCGCGTGCTTTTGAAAACATCACCGTGCGCATGATTGTACCTCGACTGAGTTGTACGATAAATAGTACAACTCTTCGGGCAATTCAAGTATCCTTACGTAGCCAACCGCCTGTAAGCGCGTCGGCCAGATAGGGGATGCCGTTGACCTTCGCCATCTCGGCCATGGCCAGATTATCGTAACGTATCTGGCGGAAATAGACCTGCCAGCCGCGTGCGGTCTCTTCCAGCACGGCGTAGCTGGCAAGCGGGTGCCCAACCTCGACGTGATGGTCGAAGGGCGTGTTATCCTTCCAGCCGGGGCAACCAACGCTGCCGGGATTGACGATCAAGCGGCCGTCGGAAAGCTGCACGGTGCGGGCGATATGTGTGTGGCCGCACAGCATCAGCGGCTGCGTAATCCCCTCCGCCATCGCCTCGATTTCCGCCAGCGGCCGTAATTTCAGAACACCTTCCGGCGAGAGCGTCTCCAGCCAATATTCCAGATCGCCACGCGGCGAACCGTGGCAGCAATAGGCGATATCCCTAAAGACCATGCTGAACGGCAGGGTGTGCAGCCAGTCCAGATGCGCGGCCGTCAGCTGCGCGTGGGCCGGTCTTTCCCAGCTCCCCATCTCTTCAGGCGCACGCTCGATCAATTCGCGGTCGTGATTGCCACGAATGCTCGGTATCCAGTTGCCGAGCAGCACATCACCGGTGAAACCCGCTTCCAGCGGCCCGCTGAAACAATCGCCGAGATTGACGACATCCTCGATGCCGAGCCTCGCGATATCCTCAAGCACAGCCTCCAGTGCGGCGCAGTTTCCATGAATATCGGCGATGGCGGCAAAGATCATGGCGGTCAGCTTCCTCGATAGGTGGAGTAACTATAAGGCGAAAGCAGAAGCGGCACATGGTAATGGCCGCTCTCATCGGCAATGCCGAAACGGATTGGAATAATGTCGAGAAAGGCCGGCTCCGGGAGCGCAACACCCTTGCCGCGCAGGTAATCACCGGCATGGAAAACCAGTTCGTATTCCCCCGCCTTAAAACTGTCGCCGACAAGCAGCGGACCGCCATCGACGCGGCCATCGCTATTGGTCTCAACCGTCTTTATCTTCTCGCGACGATCACCCGAGAGCCGAAAAAGTTCGATCGTCAGCCCTTCGGCGGGCGTGCCATGGGCGGCATCGAGGACATGGGTGGTCAAACCGGTCATGGGTTAGGCTCCGCGATCATGTAGGGCGCATCGAAGAAATGCTCTTCCAGATTGTTGCCCGGCCCCTCGCGATCGGCAACCAGAAAATCCGAAATCGCCTGCAACGGCATCAAGGGGTAATGCCAGACATTGCGGCGGTAGTTCACGCCCTGATCGCCGCGCGCCAGAAATACCTGCGGCCGACCGGGCTTGCCGCCCTCGTCCTCGGCAACGACGACAAGGAAGGGTCTGCCGGACAGTGGCGAGAAACTCTGGCTGCCGAGCGGATGCCGCTCCATCATCTCAATTTTGTGGGGAAATGCACGCGGCTGTCCGCGGAAAATATTGAGGATGATACGCGCGCCCTCGCCCGCCGCCTCCGGCGCTGCAAGCGCATGATGCCGCTCGGTCTGGCCGCCATTGATGTGCCGCATGGAGGAGGGCGTTATTTCGATCACATCACCGAAGGATGCGAACGCCTCTTTGGTCAGAGGCCCTATCTCGAGAAAATCAGTCAAATGTCATTCACCTTGGGCATGCCAGTTGCGCATCGCCTGCAGTTTGGCGAGCAGATCGGGGATTGTGGTTTGTGCCGTTTCCCAGATGATTTCCATGTCCAGAGCAAAGTAGCCGTGAGCAATGCGGTTTCGCAATCCACGAACCGCATGCCATGGAAAATCGGAATGTTCGACAACGAAATCAGGGGAGGTTTCTACCAGCCGAACCGCGGCCTCGCCGATGACGATCAGGCACATTCCGATTGCATGCTGGGTTCGCGCATCGGAAAAGAATTCATCCTTCTTCATCCCGGCAACGAACCCGACAGCGGCAGTTGCCGCCCGCTCCATATCGGCAAGGTGGTCCAGCCGACGGTCCTTGCTCATATGGGTTTTGCCTCGGAAAGGACTTTGCCCCTTATGCGGTCGGGAAAATCCCCCGGCGTCAATAAATGGATTTTTGTACCGAGCATCATCTGCTCCAACTCATCCTGCAAACCGCCAAGGCTGAGCAGTGTAGAGCCCGGCAGCGCATCCACCAGAATATCCAGATCGCTGTCCGGCCTGTCCTCGCCACGGGCGACGGAGCCGAACACGCGCGGGTTCGCCGCGTTGAAGCGCTTCGTCGCTTCGCGGATCGCTTCCCTGTTCTTTTCCAGCACCTCGGAAGGTCTCATGGCCTCAATCTCCAGACAGCACGATTATAACCGAACCGCCGCCGATCGCCAGTTCAGCTCTCCGGCAACATCGAGGAAAGACGCAGCCATGCGATCTTTTCCACCTGCGCCGTGGCGGTCGCAAATTCTGTCGCCGCATCGTTACCGATACGCGTCTCGAAGGCGGAGAGAATATCGTGCCTGTTCAACCCCTTGACCGCAATGATGAACGGGAAGCCGAATTTTTGCGTATAAGCGGAGTTCAACTCGGTAAACCGCGCATGCTCCTCCGGTGAAAGCCGGTCCAACCCGGCGCCCGCCTGCTCGTTACGGCTATCGGCGGTCAACTCACCCGCAATCGCCAGCTTGCCGGCAAGATCGGGATGCGCGCGCAGAACGCCGAGCCTCTCCGCCTCGGATGCAGCGCGGAACTGGGCACACAGCACCGCGTGAACCGCTTTCGCCGTCAAGGCAGTATCAATACCGCCAGCGGTATAGGCCCGTTCGGCGATGAAAGGTGAATGTTCGAACACACCGCCGAAACGGACGACAAATTCCTCCCGCGTCATCATCACAGGGCCGCCGGCTTGTGATTTTCATGCCAGTGGCGGGCGATATCGATCCGCTGCGGGATCCACACCTTGTCATGGCCCAGCACATATTCGATGAAACGGCGAAGGGCTGCGGCGCGGCCGGGGCGGCCGACGAGACGGCAATGCAGGCCGATGCTCATCATCTTCGGCGCGCCTTCAACTCCCTCCTGATAAAGAACGTCGAAGGCATCCTTCAGATAGGTGAAGAACTGGTCGCCGGAATTGAAGCCCTGCGGCGTGGCGAAACGCATGTCGTTGGTGTCAAGCGTGTAGGGAATGATCAGGAACGGCTCGTCCTTCTGCCCTTTGACCCAATAGGGCAGATCGTCGGCATAGGAATCCGATGAATAGAGGAAACCGCCCTCTTCCATGACGAGACGCAGCGTATTGTCGGAAGGCTTGCCCTGATACATGCCAAAGGGGCGTTCGCCTGTCAGTTCCGTGTGCAGGTGCACGGCTTCGGCAATATGTTTGCGCTCTTCCTCTTCGGAAAAATCCTTATATTCCAGCCAGCGGTAACCGTGGCTGGCGATTTCCCAGCCCGCTTCCTTCATCGCCGCAACGGCCTCGGGATTGCGCGCCATGGCAGCGGTCACGCCATAAACTGTGGTGGTGACGCCAAGCCCGGTGAACATGCGCCATAGCCGCCAGAAACCGGCTCGTGAGCCATATTCGTAGATCGATTCCATGTTCAGGTTGCGCTGGCCGGGCCAGGGCTGGGCGCCGACGATTTCCGACAGCAGCGACTCCGACGCCTTGTCATTGTCGAGAATGCAGCTTTCGCCGCCCTCCTCGTAATTGATGACGAATTGTACGGCAATGCGCGCGCCGCCCGGCCATTTCGGATCGGGCATATTGCGGCCGTAGCCCACCAGATTGCGGGAGTAGTTTTCGGAAATCATTCAGCCACCTAAAACACCTCTCCCGAAACGAAAGCCGGTTCTGGGAGACATGAGCAAAACAAACATCCAGAACGTGCCAGCCCGCAACGGGTGAACATGACACGCTTCAGACATGCGATGCACGAACGGTAGCATCCGCATCCGGAATGTCGAGATGAATTTTGCCGACATTCCGATGCTTTTTTGTGTACGATTTCTGGGCGGCGTTTCTCAGGCGATCTTGCGGGCGGAAACGCGGCCCATGGGATGCAGCGAGTGCACGCGGAAAGGTGCACCGGGTTCATCCTCGATGAAAAGCGCGAGGCTGGAAAAAGACAGCGATCGGGTAAGCAACGGCTCGAAAACCTTGCGCACGGCACGCTCGATCCTCTGGCTGCTGGAAGGCTCGACGCCGCCCGTCAGCGACATCTGAAAGCGAAACTCGTCCATCACATGCGGGCTGCCCCAGCGATGCAGATTGGTCAGTTGCGACGCCGAAAGCCGGTCCGGATCCGCCCGCTCGATTTCCGCCTCGGAGAGCGGCGCGCGGTAACGGTCGAATTCCTGCACCACGCGGGCCGCAAAGAAATGCAGCACTTCGCAAGGGCGCTCGGGAACGAGACTGAAGACATTGTCGTGTCTTGCCACCACCAGTTGTGGCAACGTGAAAGGATCCTGCTTGCCGGAAAAATACATCAGGTCGCGCAACAGCGCTGCCTCGGAATGACCTTCGGCAAGACGGAACGGGGCCTTTATCGTGCCGTGGAAACCGTAACGGCGCGGCAGGGCGGTGTGGTAGGAAATCTCCTGCATGCCGAGATCGATCGTGCCCGGCGGCTCGACCGCATGGCCCGAATAGGCATCGCGCCCCAACCACGCGGCGGCAGCCTGCGTCAGGGGATCGTTGGGAGAAGGCGTGAAATGAATGGCGTATCGCATGCTGTCACCTCGCCGCAAATGCGGTCAAACCGGGCTCTTTGCAGGCCAGCAAGTAAGCGATTTGCGTAACAGATTAACGACGTGGACCGAACTAATCAGAACTTTCTAAAGTCCTAGACGCAATACTCACGTGTTCTTGAAGGCGAAAACCCGAAGGCACGTCAAACGTGTGACCGCACACGGCCTGCAACGCAGCATCGGCAAGGAAATGGGCAAGGCCGAAGCTGACCTTGAAGCCACCCGACAGCGCGACGAGTTTCGGATATTCGGAGAGCGCTCCCACCATAGGGTCCCTTCCCACCGCCTTTGGCCGCAACCCGGCCCAGCGTTCGAGCACCGGCGCATGGGCAAGCGACGGCACCACTGCGCGCGCATCCGCAAGTAGTTTTTCCAGCTTCTCATCGGTACCGAATGGATTAGAAAAACAATCTTCGCTGGTACTACCGATGGCGACGGTGCCATCCTCATGCGGCACGATATAAAGGCCGTTCAGGAACACGACCGGCATGGCCGGGTCGACCGCCGCATCGAGGAGTGCCGCCTGCCCCTTCACCGCCTGTCCAAGCGCAATGCCGGGTTCCAGACCGATGGCATCGTGAATCAGGGCGAAAGAACCGTGCCCGTTCGCAACAACAACGTGGCCGAAGAGAACCTCGTCTCCCGACGACAGCACCGCACGCCCACCATCCGGATCGAGCGAGACAACACGGCACTGTTCCGCCAGCCGAACATGCCGGGCACTCCGCAGGAAGGCAGCTAGCAGCGCGACCATCGCGCGGGGCGCAACCCTTGCGGCCAGCGTATCCAGCACAAAGCCCGCCTGCCCCGCCGCATCGTCCACCCATCCCGTGACGGAAGGGCCGTCGCTGACATGCCAATGGAACCGGCGCTCGTCTGATACCCAGTTTTCCCCGGCATCCCGTTCATGCCGCTCGGCAATGGTGCGCAGATGCGGTTTCGGCAGGGGGATAATCCGGCCGCAGCGCCGGTAACCGGCGGAAAGTCCGGTTTCGGCTTCCAGCCCGGCGATCTCTTTCTCCAGCGCGACGAGGGCATCGAACTGGAATTGCTTCTTGTCCGACCAGCGGTCCGGCATATGCGGCATCAACGCGCCCAAAAGCCCGCCGCTTGCGCCATCGCCAAGACGGCCCGCCTCAACCAGCAGGGCATCAATGCCCAGCCGCTCCGCCTTGACGGCGGCCCAAAGCCCCATAATGCCGCCACCGATAATGAGGAGCGGCACGGAGCCCAGCAATCCTGATGTCGACAATCTTGGTGATTGACCCGGTTCAAAAGCGGGATTATCGGCTTTAGCCATGAAACATTCCAACGAAACTATCGCAGAGACCAGCCCGGATACCCGTTCGGCAACCGGAGAAACCCAGACGGCGCTCGACTGGCGTGAGGGGGATATGCCCTATTCGCTGGCCTTTGACGATCATTTTTATTGCCAGACGGATGGCAGGCTGGAATGCGGCCATGTCTTCCTGTCCGGAAACGGCCTGCCGCAGCGCTGGCTTGAGCGGGAAGGCACCTTCCGCATCGGCGAGCTGGGTTTCGGCACCGGTCTCAATCTCTGCGAGACCTGGCGTCAGTGGAAAGAGACCCGGAAAGAGGCGCGCAACGGCCGCTCCACGCTGCATTTCATGTCCTTCGAACTCTACCCGATGAAGGCGGATGAAATCGACCGGGCGCTATCCCGCTGGCCGGAAGTGGACGCCGAACGCAAGGCGCTCGTCGCCCGTTGGCCCGACGAGCCGAAGGGCGAAGTTGAGATCGAACTGGACGACCAAACACGATTGACGGTGGCGTGCGGCGAAGCGCTCGCCGGCATTGCCAGCCGCACCGAAAGCTTCGACGCCTGGTTTCTGGATGGCTTCGCCCCCGCGCGTAATCCGGACATGTGGTCGCTGGAGATCATGCAGGCGCTGTTTGGCAAGACCGCGCCGGGCGGCACGTTCGCCACCTATGCCGCCGCCGGCTTCGTCCGCCGCAATCTCATTGCCGCCGGTTTTGGTCTGGAACGCCGCAAAGGTTTTGCCGGGAAACGGGAAATGCTCTGCGGCATCAAGCCGTCGAGCTGAGGCGACCCCAAACATGGCAGTCGCAACCGTCCCGCATTCTCAGGCGGTCGGCACGTCGCGGCGCGGCATGCTGTCTCCAAGCCACTGCGCAATCTTGTCCTCGAGAATTTCGGGACTGATGGGCTTCGACAGATAGTCGTCCATGCCCGCCGCAAGGCAAAGCTCGCGGTCCGCCTCCTGCGTATGCGCGGTGACGCCGATGATCGGAACATGCCGGCCGTCGGCGGTTGCCTGTTCGGCAGCGCGGATGGCAAGCGTCGCCTGATGCCCGTTCATGACAGGCATGGAGACATCCATGAGGATGACCGCGGGATTGTGCTCCTCCCACGCCTGAACGGCCTTCTTGCCATTGCCGACAATCAAGAACCGCAAACCGGCCTGCTGCAAAATCTGCGTGAAGACGATCTGGTTGACGTCGTTGTCTTCGGCCACCAGCACATCGACAAGGCAAGGCCGGCTCCGATTTGGAGCCGACGCTAGAGGCGGCGCAACCCGCCGCTTCTTTTCAACGGGGCTGTTTTCCGGCCGAACCGGCTTGTCATCGCCACCTGCCCCCAGCGCCTGCGGGTGTTGCCGGGCGCGCTTCTGCCGCACATCCCGCACCACATCGAACAGGGTGGAGCGCAACAGCCGCGCCCGCGCCGGCTTCATCAGATGCGCCTGTATACTGAGATCGGTGAACAGGGTTTCGTCACCGACGACATCCATGGATGTCAGGAAAACAATGGCGATATCGTCGAAACGCGCATCCGCCCTGATCCGCTCGACCACGTCCAGCCCGTTCATAACAGGCATGTGGTAGTCGAGAATGACGGCGTCGATGGCAAAGCCGAGCGACACGGCCTCATCCAGGATGGCGATGCCCGAAGGCCCGTCCGCGACCGCATGACCGTCGATACCCCACGTATTGAGCTGCTCCGTCAATATGCGGCGATTGACATCATTGTCGTCGATGACGAGCACCCGGATATCCTGGATCGCGACGGCAAGAAGCGGAACGTCGCGCCGTTTTTCCGTGACGTGAAACGGAATATTGACCTCGAAGGTCGATCCCTTGCCGACTTCGCTCACCACATTGATCGTGCCGTCGAAGAGACCGACGAGACCGACCGTGATCGCCAGTCCCAGCCCCGTTCCCTCGTGCCGTCTTGTCGCGGAACCATCGACCTGACTGAACTTGTCGAAGATGGTCTCGAGCTTGTCTGTGGGAATGCCGATGCCGCTGTCTTCGACGCGCAGCGACAAAATCGTCTCGGAGGCTTCCGCCGACTGCGCCGATAGCTCGATCAGCACATGCCCCATTTCCGTGAACTTGACGGCGTTGCCGACAAGATTGGTGACGATCTGGCGGAACCGTCCAGCGTCCCCCATGACCTTGCCGAAAACCGACGGATCGATCCGCACGACCAGCTCTATGTCCTTTTCCAGCGCCGCCGAGGACAGAAGCGAAACCACATCCTCCACCGCTTCCGCCGGATCGAAAGGCACGCTGCGCAACTTCATCTGCCCGGCCTCGATCTTGGAAAAATCGAGAATGTCGTTGATGATCGTCAGCAGTGCGTTGCCGGATTTGACGATGATATCGGTGAAGGTCTTCTGGCGCGTATCCAGATTGGACTTGGCCAGAAGTTCCGCCATGCCGAGCACGCCGTTCATCGGCGTGCGGATTTCGTGGCTCATATTGGCCAGGAATTCCGATTTGGCGCGATCCGCCGCTTCCGCCCGCGAAAGCAGCCGCTGCAATTCCTCCTCGCGCATCTTCATCTCGGTCACGTCGGTGACGATGATGAGCCAGTAATTACCGGAACTGTTGGTGGCCTCCAGATTGAGCCAGGTTTTGCCGGCAACATGGATGAGCCAGGAGAACGGCCTGTTGGCGGCGATATTCTCTTTCCACGCGCTCAGCGTCGCTGCCGCTTCATCCGCAGTGCCGAAATCGCCGCGCCCGGCGCAATGGGCAAAGAAACCGGACCAGTTGCAGCCTTTTTCCAGCAGCTGCGGCGGCACGTCGAACATTCGCACCACGGCCTCGTTGGACATGATGACGGTGCCCTGCTCGACAAGCACCAGCCCCTGCGCCATGGCGCGGGTGGCGCCCTGCATATATTCGCCGACACGTTCCAGCTCAGCCTTCGCCTTGCTGATCTCGGCGTCGCGCATGCGCACATCTGTCACATCGGCATAGGTGCTGAGGATTTTTCCGCCATCAAGGCGGGTTTTCGAAATGACCGTGACCTTGCCGCTTTTGCTGCGCACCTCGCGGGGCGTGAAAGCCTCCTCATTAAGCAGCCGCTCGGCCCGCTGAATATAAAGCTCGTCGAAGGGCACGTCGCCGTAGTCGTAAAGGCCGCTTTCGAAATTCATTTCCATGAATTCGCGATAGCTTTTGCCAACCAGCGACTTCTCGTCACCGATTTCGCCCCAGACTTCGTGGAAGAACGGATTGACATATTCGATGACAAGATCGGCGTTGAGCAGCAGCACGCCCACTGGCAGGGCGTGAAGGACAGCCTCCAGCTGGCGATGCATCGCCTCGGCCTGCGCCTGCGCCGCGATCAGCGCATTTTCCCGGTCCTGCAGCAGGCTGACATCGGTGACCGAGCCGACCAGATAATATTCGTCGTCAGGTGTCACCACCCGCCCCGCACGGGTAATAACCGGAACGGAACCGCCATCCGGCAGCGGCAATATCTCTGTCCTCTCCGTCGCTTCGCCGGTCTTGAGAAGACGCTCGTTTTCGAGCTGGAATTCCTCGCCGGAATCCGGAAACATCTCGCGTTCCGTCATCCCGATGAAGTTGGCGAGATCCTCTCCATAGAGTTCTTCATAGGCCGCATTGGCAAAGGTCAGCCGCCTGTCGTGATCGCGCAGGAACACCGCCACCGGCAATTGCTCAAGGGCCGCACGCAGCAGCCATGTCTCGCGGATCTGTTTGCTGAGCAGGTTCTCATGCGCCTTGAACTCGGTCACATCGACGCGAAGCCCGACCAGCATGCCGTTTTCCAACCGCTTGTTGACCATACGCACCCAGCGGCCATCGGCAAACTGCTCCACCCTTTCGAGATAGGGCAGGGAAAAGTCCCGCAACTGCTCCTGCAGCCAGGCTTCGTATTCCGGATCGTTCTCTTTTCCTTGGCGGTAACCGCTCGAAAAATAGACCGCCTCCATCAGCGTCTCAAGCCGGGTGCCGGGCTTCAGCTCCACATTGAAAGAGCTGTAGAATTCCACGAACCGCGCATTGCAATAGACCAGCCGGTTTTCACTGTCATAAATGACGATGCCGGCATCGATGAGATCGATCACCCCGCTGCCGAACAGCAGGTCGGCGCT
Organism: Agrobacterium arsenijevicii; assembly: GCA_000949895.1. Lineage (GTDB taxonomy): Bacteria > Pseudomonadota > Alphaproteobacteria > Rhizobiales > Rhizobiaceae > Agrobacterium > Agrobacterium arsenijevicii. The sequence goes on from JWIT01000005.1 coordinate 18,432, forward strand.
GCCGCCGTCCGAGACACCCGCCAAGATGGCAACCGGCTTTTCCTCGAATACCTCGAACAGGAACAGATTGCCGTCATCGCCGGTGAAACGTTCGCAGCGCAGCGTGTAAGGCCCCGACGCCGCCGCACCATGGCAGGCGATCACCTCATCCGTGGCGAAGACCAGCGAGCGGCGCTCCCTGTCCTCCCGCTCGGCATCGCGAATATCTGCGGAAAGAGCAAGGCTGGTGTGGCCCTTGAACGCCTCGGGCGAACGTCCCATGACCCGGCCATAGGCGGCGTTGACCATGAGGTAGCGCAGCTCGCTGTCCTTGATGCACGCGGGCAAATCCAGGGCGGCGATGGCCCCGTAAGCTTTTTCCAGCAACCCGCGACCCTCGGTCAATCGATACTCCACACCGTGCAGTTCATCCTTTTCGAATCAAATATTTCCGGACGTCATTGCCAAAACGTTATGTGAGAAAACAGCTATTTGCTACGTGCGGAATGGTTGCTTTACCCTTTTTTAACCATAATTATTCGCAACCGTCCGCGCCGCATCGGCAATCGCCAGCCCACCCTCTGCATGGCTGCCATGCACCGCCGCGAGGCGGTGTTACAAAACTATTGCTTGACTTTAGCCCGCAAAACGCCCACATGCCGGTCAAGCTTTCACCTTCGGCAGCCGCGTGAGCTGCAGCGTATGACCAAGATGACTTGGCCCGCATGAAGGAAAAGCGCAACGAATACAGAAGACGGCGCTTTGCCGCACTGATGCGCAGAAAGTTATTCCAACCCACAAGTTCCCAATTCACGCGGGGTTCTTGACGCCGAAACCGCCGGACAGCAGCAACTGCTCCGGACGATTGGTTTTTGGCGCCCCGAAAGGCAATACTATTGACCAGTTTTAGCGAACTCGGCCTCTCTGAAAAGATTGTGGCCAGCGTTACCCAGCTTGGCTACACCACCCCTACCCCCATTCAGGCAAAGGCCATTCCGCTGCTGCTTGAAGGCCGTGACCTCATCGGCCTCGCACAGACCGGCACGGGCAAGACGGCCGCTTTCGGCCTGCCGATCATCGAAATGCTGATGAAGCAAGCCGACCGCCCGGCAAACCGCACCACCCGCACCCTCATCCTCGCACCGACCCGCGAACTGGTGAACCAGATCGGCGAAAACCTGCGCTCCTTCGTGAAGAAGACGCCGCTGCGCATCAACCAGGTTGTCGGCGGCGCGTCGATCAACAAGCAGCAGCTTCAGCTCGAAAAGGGCACGGACGTTCTGGTGGCGACACCCGGCCGCCTGCTGGACCTCATCGCCCGCAACGCGATCTCGCTCTCCAAGGTGACCTATCTGGTGCTTGATGAAGCCGACCAGATGCTCGATCTCGGCTTCATTCACGACCTGCGCAAGATTTCCAAGATGGTTCCGGCCAAGCGCCAGACCCTCTTGTTTTCGGCGACGATGCCGAAGGCGATTTCCGAACTTGCCAGCAACTTCCTGACGGACCCGATCAAGGTCGAAGTTACGCCGCCGGGCAAGGCTGCCGACAAGGTCGAGCAGTACGTGCATTTCGTTGCCGGCAAGAACGACAAGACCGACCTTCTGAAGAAGTCGCTGAACGACAACCCGGATGGCCGCTCCATCGTTTTCCTGCGCACCAAGCACGGCGCGGAAAAGCTTTACAAGCATCTCGAACATATCGGCTTCAAGGTTGCTTCCATCCACGGCAACAAGAGCCAGGGCCAGCGCGAGCGGGCACTGAAGGGCTTCAAGGACGGTGAAATCAAGGTCCTCGTCGCAACCGACGTCGCTGCCCGCGGCATCGACATTCCGGCCGTGACGCACGTCTTCAACTACGACCTGCCGGAAGTGCCTGACGCCTATGTCCACCGCATCGGCCGTACCGCCCGTGCCGGCCGCGACGGCATTGCCATCGCTTTCTGCGCTCCGGACGAAACTCGTCTGCTGCACGACATCGAAAAGCTGATGAAGATCGATATTCCGGTCGCATCCGGTGAACGTCCGGCCGGTCTTGCCAGCCCGACGCGCCCGAACAACAACAACCGTGGCCGCAACAACAATGGCGGCCAGCCGCGTGGACCCCGCGAAGGCGGACGCCACAATGGCGAGCCCCGTCCCTCGCGTCACCACGCTCCGCGCGACGCAGACAACGATCTGGAAGTCACGTCCGACTTCAAGCGCGTCAAGACAGCCGAAGGTGACGCAGGTCGCCCGACCGGCCCGCGCAAGCAGCGTCGCCCGGCCCGCAAGCCCGGCGGCAGCGGTGGCAACCGCCACGCGCCTGCTGGTGGCAACGGCCAGGAAAAGCGCGCTTCCGGCAACGGAAATGGCAACGGTAATCGCGGCCGTAACCGCTAAGTAACTCTGCGCGGGCCAGGCTCCCCGGCATTGCGCAGCAGAAATTGCGACGCCTGAAGGCGTCTGTCGTCAAACCCCGCAAGCTCAGGCTTGTGGGGTTTTTTGTTCTCAACCACTCTGCGCCAACGAACGACGCCGCGACGGCAGGGTCATGGCCAGCACGCCAGCAATGACGCAGATGAGACCCACCCACATGGCTGATGTCGGCACTTCCCCCAGAAACACCATGCCGATGGCAACACCCACCGGAACACGGAGATAGGCCTGCGACGTGGTGCCGACCGAGCCGAGCGTCTGCATCAGCCGGAAATAGATCATGAAGGCGAGCGCGGTTGAAAAGACGCTGAGGCACACAAGTGCGGTGAGCGACGCCGACGATGGCGACAATGTCCAGGGCCGGTCGACGATGAAGCTCACCGGCAACAGAAGGACGGCACCGCATATGAGCGAGCCGGCAGCGGGCATGACGGGATCCAGCCCCTTGAAGTTCTTGCTGAAAATGGCAGCGCAGGCGTAGGAAAACGCCGCCGTCAGCACCGCAAGCTGGCTCCACAGCGCCTCGCCCGCGCCGCCAAGCGCATCCAGGCCGATAATGAGACAGACACCCGTCATGCCCGCAATGGTGCCGAACAGCTTGCGCCCGCTGACCTGTTCATGCCGGATGACCAGCGCGGTGAGAAGAAAGGTAAAGATCGGCGTCGTCGCATTGAGGATGACGGCGAGACCGGCATCGATGCTCTGCTCCGCCCAGGCGATCAGCGTGAAGGGCAAGACGCTGTTGATGCAGGCCTGCACGAAGAAAAGCCGCCATGTCGCAAAATCCCTCGGCAGCCGCAGCCCGCGCAGCCGGATGACCGCCAGCAGCAACAGACCGGCAATCAGGGTTCTTGCGGCAATGAAGGTCAGGGGCGGAATGGTCTCCACCCCGATCTTGATGAAAGTGTAGGATGCAGCCCAAAGCGTGGACAGCAAGGCGAGCAGCAGCAATTCGCGGGCGATAGGATTTTGAGTGGTCACGGATCAATTTTCCAACTGCGTTCAGGATGAACCGTTCCTACCCCGAAAACAAGCATCTATGCTTCGGTGACGGCCGAAGTTTCCACCCCATCAAAAAAGAAGCTCCGCACGGCCGTGACCATGCGGAGCTTCAATAAAGACAGTTATGAAGGCGGGGATCAGGCCTGGCGCTTATCCACCGACAGCGCACCGGCGCCGGCAAAGACCAGATAGAGGAAGACGAAGCAGAACAGAATTGCAGCGTCGCCGCCGTTCAGCGCGGGGAAGAAGTTGCTTGGCGCATGTGCCATGAAATAGGCGACAGCCATCTGGCCGGAAAGGATGAAGGCGACCGGGCGTGTGAACAGGCCGATCAGCACGAGGAAGCCGCCGACGAGTTCCAGAAGTGCAGCAACGATCAGCATTGTCGGCAGAGCGCCTTGCATCTGCGATGCCGGAAAGCCGAACAGCTTCTGCGTTCCGTGTTCGATGAAAAGCAGCGCCGCAATGATGCGCAGAGCCGCAAGAGCATAGGGCTGGTAGCGGGATAGTGTGTTGAAACTTGCCATGTTCAGGTGTCCCAGTTGAAGTAGTGCTGCGCTCGATACCGTGCATTTCTTCCTTTATGGATACACGTCTCGAACACCGGAAATCACGTTTCTGATATTGCAGAACTCCCTTAAATACGTAAAGGGAGATTTTCTACACATGGTTGATTTCACAGCATAAAATTGACGTCTTACCGAAAAAATCAACCCAAAGCTTCAGGCACGTTTTCGCTCGTCGAAGGCGGAAAAATCCGCCTCTCCTCACGCCTGCAGTACAATTACCTTCGAACCGACCGGCACGCGGCCGTAAAGATCGATGATGTCGTGGTTGAGCATGCGGATGCAGCCGCTCGACATGGCATGGCCGATGGATTGCGGCTGGTTGGTGCCGTGAAGGCGGAACATGGTGTCGTTGCCGCCGCGATAAAGATAAAGGGCGCGTGCGCCGAGCGGATTGTTCGGGCCACCCGGCATGCCGCCGGCGAATTTCAGATGGCGCGGATCGCGGCGCATCATGTTCGCGGTCGGCGTCCACGAAGGCCATTCGGACTTGCGGCCGATATAGGCATCGCCCTTGAGAGCAAGCCCCTGCCGTCCGACACCGACGCCGTAGCGCATCGCCCGCCCGTCGCCCATAACGTAATAGAGACGCCGCGCCGGCGTATCCACAACCACCGTTCCGGCCGGATGAGCGGTCGCATATGCCACTTCCTGACGGCGCAGCTCCGGCTTCACCTTATCGAGATGCATGGCGGGAAGCGGGAATTTCTCCTCCGGCTTCGCTGCATAATTGAGTGTTTGCTGTCCGATACCGGAACTCGCGCAGCCGGCCAGCAACAACGGTAATCCGAACAGAACACCACGACGTGAAATAGACATGTAACCCCCGCCAAATCTCTAGATTAACGAGAGGTATAATTTTATGGTTAACAAATCTCTAATATGAAGTTGTAGTAATTAACGTGCGACAACCGATGCTGCGGGGCGACGATTGGCCAGATAAACCCCCGTTACCGCCAGAACCGTACCGGCAATCATGGCGGGCGTCAGCGTTTCCCCGAAAAGCAGGGCGGCTTCCACGGCGGCAAGCGGCGGCACGAGATAGATCAGCGAAGCGGCGCGCGAGACCTGCCCGCGCCGGATGAGATAAAGCAGCAGCGCCACGGCGCCGATGGAGATCGCACCCACCGACCAGACGAGCGTTGCGGCAAGTCCGAGACTCCAGTCCACATGGCCGTCCTCCAGCAAAAGCGCGAATGGAACCGTGACCAGCAAAGCGCCTACATATTGCAGCGTGGCGACCGCCATGATGTTTCCGCCGTGGACGTATTTCTTCTGATAGAGGGTGCCGTAGGTCACGGACGTCATGCCCAGCACATTCACCGCCACGGCATAAAGCGGCACGGAGATACCGAGCGCGCCTGTCGCCATGACCTTCGGCAACACGGCGATGGCAATGCCCACAAAGCCGAGCAGCAGGCCGGCACGCTGAATTGGCGAGACTTTTTCGCCGATTATGTAGCGGGCGGCCACCGCCGTCATCAACGGTTGCAAACCGGCGATGATGCCGCCGATCGCCGCCGGCACGCCCTGCCCGATCGCCCACCAGATCATGCCAAGATAAAGACCGTGCAGGAACACGCCGGACAGGATCGCCCGGAAAACATCTGCACGCCGCGCAGGCCACTGAATCGAAGAAAACCGGCAAATCGCCAACAACAACGCACCCGCCAATACGTAACGCAGACAGAGGAAGGTCAGCGGCCCGGTATAATAGACAGCATATTTGGCGGTGACCCAGCCGGTCGACCAGAGAAAGACGAAAATGGCCGGAGCCAGACGGTCGAGCGACATGGGAACATCCCCTGTGCCGCGTCACACTGTCACCGGACATGAGCCGGGCAAGGCGTGCGGCGAATTGATATTTCTGCGGCTTCAAGCGTACCGGCGAATGAATGGGCCAGATGCCGGCAGGCATCCCGTGGCGAAACGCAGCCGTTCGAGCAAGGCGGTATCCCCATCCCCACAAAAGGTCAAAGGTGTTTTCGTGATCGCATCTTTCAGATTTTCTGATGTGGCAACCGCAATCCATCAACCGAAAGCGAACGAACAAAATTTATGCATTCGCCCACGCCGCACACAGCGCCACCACCCCGTTCCGCCCCGCCTTGCCCTGCAACCAATTTACCAATGCCGCATTTATAGGCTGAAACCGAAAAAACGCTTCTTTTTTAAAACTCTAGGACGGTAAAAAATCTTCACGGAGGCGTCCGCATAGTTCTTGCATTGCATTTGTCGTTGTATTCATATGGCAAAAAAGGGGACATCGAAGTTGGCATTTGACGAAATGATAAATGCGGACAACGCGCCGCGAAGCCCATATGAAAACTATAACGAGTGGTACAGTCGGCAGGACAGGGCACACCTGATCCAGAAGTCAAAAGACGCGGAAAACATCTTTCGAAAAACCGGTATTACTTTCGCAGTCTACGGCCATGCCGATAGTTCAGAAAAACTGATCCCCTTCGATATCATTCCGCGCATCATCTCCGGGCGCGAGTGGCGCAAACTGGCCCAGGGTATCGAACAGCGCGTTCTCGCTCTCAATGCTTTCCTCGATGACATCTACCACAAGCAGGAAATCATCCGCGCCGGACGTATCCCCCGCGAGATCATTGAGAAAAACGTCGCATTCCTGCCGGAAATGATCGGTTTCACCCCGCCTGGCGGCGTTTACACCCATATTGTCGGCACGGATATCGTCCGCACCGGCGAAGACCAGTTCTACGTTCTGGAAGACAATGCCCGCACGCCCTCCGGTGTCAGCTACATGCTGGAAAACCGTGAGACGATGATGCAGATGTTCCCGGAACTCTTCCATGAGAACAAGGTGCGACGGGTGGAGGACTATCCTTACCTCCTGCGCCAGTCGCTCGCCTCGCTCGCCCCGCCCGGCTGTTCCGGCAAGCCGCGCGTCGCGGTGCTAACCCCCGGCATCTATAATTCCGCCTATTACGAACATTCCTTCCTCGCCGACATGATGGGCGTGGAGCTGGTGGAAGGATCCGACCTGCGCGTCATGGACGGCAAGGTCAAGATGCGCACCACCCGTGGTTACGAGGCGATCGATGTTCTTTACCGCCGCGTCGACGACGAGTTCCTCGATCCGCTGACCTTCCGGCCGGATTCGGCGCTCGGCATACCGGGTATCATGGACGTCTACCGCGCCGGCAACATCACCATCGCCAATGCCCCCGGCACCGGCATTTCCGATGACAAGGCGATCTATTCCTACATGCCTGAGATCGTCGAGTTCTACACAGGCCGCAAGCCGCTGCTGGAAAACGTGCCGACATGGCGCTGTTCCGAGCCGGACAGCCTGAAATACGTGCTCGACAACCTTGCCGAACTTGTCGTCAAGGAAGTCCACGGTTCGGGCGGTTACGGCATGCTGGTCGGCCCCACCGCGTCGAAAAAGGAACGGGCGCTTTTTGCCGAAAAGCTCAAAGCCCGCCCCTCCAACTACATTGCGCAGCCGACGCTGTCGCTTTCCACCGTGCCGATCATGGTGAAGAACGGCATCGCGCCGCGCCATGTCGATCTGCGTCCTTACGTGCTGGTTTCAGACAAGGTGAAGATCATTCCCGGCGGACTGACCCGCGTTGCCCTCAAGCAGGGCTCGCTGGTGGTCAATTCCAGCCAGGGCGGCGGCACCAAGGATACATGGGTACTGGAGGACTAAGCCATGCTGGGCAGAACGGCAAACGGGCTCTACTGGATGTTCCGGTATATCGAGCGCGCTGAAAACATCGCCCGGCTTATCGATGCGGGCCTGCGCGTTTCACTGACACGTAGTGGCAGCGGCGATGAGGACTGGGACGGCGTGCTGCAGAGCGCCGGCGTGCACGAAGCGTTCCTCGAAACGCACGACAAGGTGACGACCGCGGATGCGATCGATTATCTGCTGCGGGACAAAGCCAACCCTTCCAGCGTTCTCTCCTGCATCGAGGCGGGCCGCAACAATGCCCGCATGGTGCGCACCGCGCTGACGCGCGAGACATGGGAAGCCACCAATGAATTCTGGATCGAGCTCAAGACCAGCCTCGAGCGCAGGGTAAAGCCGGCGGACATGCCGCAGACCATCGATGGCATAAAACACCGCGCCGGTCTGGTGCGCGGCGCCTTCCACGGTTCGATGCTGCGCAACGATCTCTATAATTTCTCCCGTATCGGCACCTTCATCGAGCGCGCCGACAACACCGCCCGCATTCTGGACGTGAAATATTACGTGCTGTTGCCGGCGGTGGCGCATGTCGGCTCCTCGCTCGACAATGCGCAGTGGGAATCCATCCTGCGCTCGGTCTCGGCGCACCGCTCCTATGGCTGGGTCTACGATGCGGAATACAAGCCGGCCAATATTGCCGACTTCCTCATTCTCAATGGCCGCATGCCACGCTCACTCGCCTATTGTTATGAAAAGATCGCCAGCAACCTCAACTACATAGCCGAGGATTACGGCGAAAAGCACAAGGCGCATGAAACGGCGGAAAGCATTCGCGACAGTCTGCGCAAGACGACGATCGATCGCGTCATGGATGAAGGCCTGCACGAGTTTCTGGAGAGATTTGTCAACCGGAACGGGCAGCTGGGGCAGGAAATCATGGAAGGCTACCGCTTTTATCTGTAAGCGCGTGGACGGGGACAGCTTATGCGTCTGAAAATCACCCATACAACCGAATATGTCTATGACGAGCCGATGCCCTATGCATTGCAGCGGCTGCGCCTGACGCCACAGACCGGCCCGTGCCAGACGGTGGAGGACTGGGATGTATCGGTCGACGGCGCCACCGTCGAAGTGAGCTATGACGACCATTTCGGCAACCGTGTCGCACTGGTCGAGACCGAAGGCCCGCAACGCAGGGTCAAGGTCGTGGCTGGTGGCCTCGTCATAACCGAAGACAGGGCCGGCATGGTCGGCCCCCACACCGGCAGTGCGCCGCTATGGCTGTTCCTGCGCGAGACGCCGCTGACGAAGCCCGGCAAACTCGTGCGCGAACTGGCGAAGGCCAGCACCGGCAACAGCGAGCTCGAGCGTCTGCACGACCTGATGGAGAAGATCAACAGCAAGGTGGAATATGTGCCGGGTTCGACCGACACCGAAACCACCGCCGAACTCGCACTCGAAGCCGGCAAGGGCGTCTGCCAGGACCATGCCCATATCCTCATTTCCGCCGCCCGGCTGATGGGCCTGCCCGCCCGCTATGTTTCCGGTTATCTGATGATGGAAGAAGTGGCAGAACAGACGGCCACCCATGCCTGGGCCGAGGTGCATCTGCAGGGGCTTGGCTGGGTCGGTTTCGACGCCGCCAACAACATCTGCCCGGATGACCGTTATGTCCGCATCGCCCTCGGCCTCTGCTACCGCGATTGCGCGCCGATATCAGGCATGCGGATCGGCCCGGCCGGCGAGACGTTGAGCGTTTCGGTGACCGTGCAGCAGTCGCAAAGCCAGAGCCAATCACAGAGTTGAGACAATGACTGCCAAGGACGCCGAAACCATCGGCTTTTATACGGATAATGCCGGAGCCTATACGTCGCGGGGACAGGCACCGGACCGCCTCCATCTGGAAAAATTCCTGGCTCGCCTGCCGGATGGCGCAACCATCCTCGAACTGGGGTGCGGCGGCGGGCAGGACAGCGAATTCATGCTGGCCGCCGGTTTCGACGTGCGCCCTACGGACGGAACACCCGAAATCGCCAAGGAGGCGGAACTTCGGCTTGGCATTCCCGTGGCCACCTTGCTGTTCGAAGATATCCGTGACGTGGCGGCTTATGACGGCGTCTGGGCCAACGCCTGCCTGCTGCATGTGCCGCGCCCCTCCCTGCCCGGCATTATCGGCCGCATCCACACGGCGCTGAAACAGGGCGGCGTTTTTTACGCCAGCTTCAAGGCCGGGGAAGCGGAAGGCCGCGACGCGTTCGGCCGTTATTACAACTATCCTTCCAAAGCCTGGCTGGAGGATCTGTATCGGCATTTCGGCTGGGCGAGCCTGGAGATCGAAGCCCGGCAGGGCAGCGGATATGACAAGCTGCCGACCGACTGGCTGCATGTGACGGCAACAAAATCCTGATCCGTTTTCATTGCCCAAGCGGTTGCGAAAACATGCCGCGACCGTATAAATCGCGGCATTGATCGATCAGGGAGGCGACTTTTGTACAGAATTTCCGACTATCGCGACTGCCAGTCCCATGGCCCCACAATTGCAGAACGGGTCTGGACGGCGTGGTGGCAGGATAGCGGCCTCCAGATCGGCGATGTGGCGGAACATCTGAAGGATATGGTGAACCCCCATGCGCTGCCAACCGGCTTCGTCGCCCACGATGACAATGGTTATGTCGGCTCCGCCTTCCTCATCCATTGCGATCTGGAGGAACGGCCGCAATATCTGCCATGGGTCGCAGCCCTCTGGGTGGAGGAAAACAGCAGGCGCTCAGGTGTAGCCCGGGCGCTCATGCAGGCGGCAACACAAAGGGCCGCCGAACTCGGTCACGATACCAGCTACCTCTGCTGCCAGCGCGATCTCGAAACCTATTATACCAACTGCGGCTGGACGGTTCTGGAACGTGGTGTCGGCAAACACGATCTGACGGTGCTGACCTACAGCACGAAAACCCAAGCTGCCGGGTAGCGTCGCCCGCCTCCGCCAGACTTGACCACCTGCAAACGGGACCACGCGATATTCACGGCTACTGTTTCATTTTATCGTTTGCCTTCGGCATCCACGCGACAGGCCATCATGATATCGTCGATTTCCCTGCCCTCGTGCAGAAATCCGCCCGGAACACGTCCAATCTGTGAGAAGCCCGCGCGCTTGTAAAAGCCGGCAGCAACAGGATTTTCAGCACTCACCGCAAGCTCGATCTGGCGAATGCCGCTGTCTCTTGCAAAGGACTTCACAGCCTCCAGAAGCTCGGAGGCGACGCCCGAGCCGCGCGCTTCTGCCCGCACGTAAACCATGATCAGCGTCGCCCTGTGCGCCATCTTGCTGGCTGCCTGGCGCATCAGCCCCATAATTCCAACCGGCGCATTATTCCAAAATGCCGCAAACACGTCATTCTGGGTCAGGCGTGCCCGCCACTCGTCCATGGTCAGCTTTTCCCAGTCCGCCGCACTGCTCGCATAGGCCGCGGGTTCGGTATGAAGCGCTTCAAGCCGCATCTGGCGAAAGATGTCCACGTCCTCCTGCGTCAGGCGTCTTATGCTTTTCTCGACCATCCAAAGCTCCCTCTTTCATTGCTAATTTGCTCTGAAAGACCCCTCTTGCTCAATAGCCGATCGCCACTCCGCAAAAACAAACACCAGCAATGTTTCAATGACCAACCTAATGGCATAATGGCCGTTCTCACCGGCCCGAGAAAAGTTTCCATCCTGAGAAGAGGACCACGATGAAACCACCAGCCGCCCTTATGGAAACCGCGATTTACAGCGATGATCTCGATGCCGCCGAGGCCTTTTATCGGGATGTCTTCGGGCTGGAAGTGGTGCGCAAGCTACCCGGCCAATTCGTGTTCTTCAAATGCGGCCGGCAGATGCTGCTGGTCTTCGATCCGCAGCAATCGCGCAAGGCCACGCCCGACAACCCGATCCCGCGCCACGGCGCGGTCGGGCAAGGCCATTTCTGTTTTTACGCGAAAGACAAGTCGGAAGTGGACGGCTGGAAGGCGCGCTTCGAGGAGCTTGGCCTTGCCATCGAACATTATCACCGTTGGCCGAATGACAGCTATTCCGTCTACATCCGCGACCCGGCGGGCAATTCCGTGGAGGTGGGTGAAGGCAAGCTGTGGGGGTTCGAATAGCGTAGCAGAGCCGCCTCTGCCGCAGCTGTAGAGGAAGGGAACTTCAAGCCCTCCGTCATCCTCGGGCTTGTCCCGAGGATCTATCCACGTCGCGTAATATCAATCTGTTGCAGATCCTCGGGACAAGCCCGAGGATGACGTCGAGAGGGGGCAACGCAGGGTGCCACCCCCTCAACCGTTTGACGTGCAGTCCGCAGATCAGATCTGGCGGACGGTGATTTCTTCTTCGGCGTCAACAGCAAGCGGGTTCTTCAGCGGCAGGCCGAAGCCGGCGGCCTCGATCTCGAACACGTCGCCGGCTTCCGGCTTGACACCCTCGGCAAAGGAGAGCGTTGCGGTGCCGAACATGTGCACATGCACGTCGCCCGGTGCGCGGAACAGGCCGTATTTGAAGTGGTGATATTCAAGGTTCGCGAAAGTGTGGGACATGTTGTCCTCACCCGAAACGAACGGCTTTTCAAAAATCACCTTGTCGCCACGACGGATGCGCGATGTGCCGCGAATATCCGAGGGTGCAACGCCGACGCGGATTTCCGGGCCGAAGCTTGCCGGGCGCAGCTTGGAATGCGCGAGGTAGAGATAGTTGATCCGCTCGGTGACGTGATCGGAAAACTCGTTCGAGACGGCAAAGCCGATACGCACGGGTTCGCCCTTGTCGGAGATAACGTAGATACCGGCCATTTCCGGCTCTTCGCCGCCATCGAGCGCAAAGGACGGAGAGGTGAGAGCTGCACCCGGTGCCGCCGCCACATGGCCGTTGCCCTTGTAGAACCACTCGGGCTGAACGCCCTTTTCGCCGGCCTTGGGCTTGCCGTTTTCCAGACCCATGCGGAACATCTTCATGGAATCCGTCAGGCTTTCCTCGGCGGCTTCCGTGGTCTTCTTGTGCATGCTGTCACGGGTCGCGGCGGAGCCTAGATGCGTGAGGCCGGTGCCGGTCAGATGCAGATGCGCCGGATCGGGATGGGTGATCGGCGGCAGGAAGCGACCCTCGGCATAGGCCTTTTCGAGATCGACGGCATCGCCGAGACCATGGGCGGAAACGACATCGGCAAGGCTCTTGCCGCTATTGGCAGCTTCCATGGCCAGCGCGTAAACCGATTGAGCACCCTTGACGGCGTGCGCCTGTCCGCCTTCTTCGCGAACGGCGACGGTGATTTTGCCACTGGCATCCTTGATCTGTGAAATTAGCACGGGATTTCCTTCCTCCGGCGCTGCGCGCCTTATCTTCTTCGGCGCGTTGCGCCTGCACCTTATGAAAGTGGCCGGAAACCGGCCACTTTTTTGACTTGCAATATGGGTTGGGCGATCAGCCCTTGTTCTTGTTGTAGACGTCGAAGAACACGGCGGCGAGCAGCACGAGGCCCTTGACCATCTGCTGGAAATCGATGCCGAGGCCGACGATCGACATGCCGTTGTTCATGACGCCCATGATGAAGGCACCGATAACAGCACCGGTGATCTTGCCAACGCCGCCGGAGGCCGAAGCACCGCCGATGAAGCAGGCCGCGATCACATCCAGCTCAAAGCCCACACCAGCCTTCGGCGTTGCCGAGTTGAGGCGTGTCGCGATGATCATGCCGGCCAGACCGGCCAGTACGCCCATGTTGACGAAGGTTAGGAAGCTCAGGCGTTCGGTGTTGATACCGGAAAGCTTGGTCGCCTTCTCGTTGCCGCCCATGGCGTAAACGCGGCGGCCAATGGTCGTGCGGCGCGTCACGAAGCTGTAAAGCGCAATCAGAACCAGCATCACGATCAGGACGTTCGGCAGGCCACGATAGGTCGACAGCTGGTAACCCAGGAACAGGATAGCGCCAGAGATCAGCAGATTCTGCACAATGAAGAAACCGAACGGCTCCACGTCGATGCCGTGCTTCACGTTCACCACGCGACGGCGCCACGCCAGATAAAACAGCGCCACCGTGATCAGCATGGTCAGGATCATCGAAGTGGTGTTGAGACCTTCGATACCGCCGATATCAGGCAGGAAGCCGGTGCTGATGACCTGGAAATCGGTCGGGAACGGACCGATGTTCTTGCCGCCGAGCACGAACAGCGTGAGACCGCGGAACACAAGCATGCCCGCCAGCGTCACGATGAACGACGGAATGCGGTGATAGGCGATCCAGTAACCCTGGGCAGCACCGATGATGCCGCCGATAACGAGACAAATCAGCGCCGCGAGAAACGGGTTCATGCCCCATTGCACGGTCAATATGGCCGCAATCGCGCCGACGAAGGCGACGATGGAACCGACCGAAAGGTCGATATGCCCGGCCACGATGACAAGCAGCATGCCAAGCGCCATGATGACGATGAACGAGTTCTGCAGGATGAGGTTGGTCAGGTTCACAGGGCGGAACAGGATGCCGCCGGTGTAGAACTGGAAGAAAACCATGATAGCGACGAGCGCGATCAGCATGCCGTATTCGCGGATATTGGAGCGAATATACGACCCGACCGAGATGACGTTGCTTTCTTCGTTTGTGGTGTTTGCCGAACTCATGAGTTCTTCTCCCCTGAGCGCATGATAGCGCGCATGATGCTTTCCTGGCTCGCCTCTCCCTTCGGCAATTCAGCGACGATGCGGCCTTCGTTCATGACGTAGATGCGGTCGCAATTGCCGAGCAGTTCGGGCATTTCCGATGAGATCATCAGAACGCCTTTGCCGTCGGCAGCGAGCTGGTTGATGATGGTGTAGATTTCGTATTTTGCGCCAACGTCGATGCCGCGTGTCGGCTCGTCGAGGATCAGGACATCAGGGTTGGAGAACAGCCACTTGGAAAGCACAACCTTCTGCTGGTTGCCGCCCGAAAGATTGACCGTTTCCTGAAAGATGCCCGAAGAGCGGATACGAAGGCGGGCGCGGAAATCGCTCGCCACCTTCATTTCCTTGATGTCGTCGATGACGCTGGCCTTCGACACGCCGGCCAGATTGGCAAGCGTGGTGTTGTGCAGAATATTGTCGTTGAGCACGAGACCGAGATGTTTGCGGTCTTCGGTCACATAGGCAAGACCGGCATCAATCGCCTTGCGCACGGTGCTGACATCCACGGCCTTGCCGTTGAGCAGCACTTCGCCGGTGATCTTGTGGCCATAGGACTTGCCGAAAACGCTCATCGCGAATTCCGTGCGCCCTGCCCCCATCAACCCGGCGATGCCGACGACTTCGCCCTTGCGCACGGTGACGTTGATGTCGTGCAGAACCTTTCGGTCGCGATGCTGCTGGTGATAGGCGTTCCAGTTCTTCACTTCCAGAATGGTCTCGCCGATCGGCACGTCGCGCGGGGGATAACGATCTTCAAGATCGCGTCCCACCATGTTGCGGATGATGACATCCTCGCTGATTTCTTCTTCATGGCAGTCGAGCGTCTTCACCGTCATGCCGTCGCGCAGCACGGTGATCTGGTCGGCCACCTTGCGCACTTCGTTCAGCTTGTGGGTGATGATGATCGACGTCATGCCCTGCTTGCGGAATTCTATCAGCAGATTGAGCAGCGCCTCGGAATCGCTTTCGTTGAGCGAAGCGGTCGGCTCGTCGAGAATGAGCAGCTTCACGCTCTTCGACAATGCCTTGGCGATTTCGACCAGCTGCTGCTTGCCGACGCCGATATCGGTGATCAGCGTCTCCGGCGATTCCTTCAGACCCACCTTCTTCAGAAGTTCGCGGGTACGGTTGAAGGTCTGCTGCCAGCTGATGACGCCGTTCGAAGCGACCTCGTTGCCAAGGAAAATATTTTCGGCAATCGACAGGAGCGGCACAAGCGCAAGCTCCTGGTGAATGATGATGATACCAATATCTTCGCTGTCGTTGATAGCGCGAAAATTCCGCACAGCGCCTTCATAATGGATTTCGCCCTCATAGGTGCCAGCGGGGTAAACACCGGAAAGGACCTTCATCAAGGTCGACTTTCCAGCGCCGTTCTCGCCAACGAGTGCGTGGATCTCACCTTCCTTTACTTTAAGGTTGACGTTTTCCAGCGCTTTCACGCCCGGAAACGTCTTGGTGATGTTCCGCATTTCGAGAATGGTATTGGCCATATCGCAATCCAGCGCCCAATTAATTCAGGCGTTTTTATTTTTATGGAAAAACGGGGACGGCGTGAAGCCATCCCCGCATGTGTTTCAAGCTTATTTCAGCTGGTCAGCGGTGTAATAACCACCGTCAACGAGAACCTGCTTGTAGTTGTCCTTGGTCACGGCAACCGGCTTGAGCAGGTAGGACGGAACAACCTTGACGCCATTTTCATAGGTCTTGGTGTCGTTCACTTCAGGCTCTTTGCCCTGCAGAACGGCATTGACCATGCCAACAGTAACCTTCGCGAGTTCGCGAGTGTCCTTGAAGATGGTCGAATACTGTTCGCCAGCGATGATCGACTTGACGGACGGAACTTCAGCGTCCTGACCGGAAACGACCGGCAGCGGCTGGTCCTTCGTGCCATAACCAACGCCCTTCAGCGAGGAAATGATGCCGATGGACAGACCGTCATAAGGCGACAGAACGGCGTCAACCTTGGCGTCGGTGTAATAAGCCGACAGCAGGTTGTCCATACGAGCCTGGGCCGTTGCCGGATCCCAACGCAGCGTACCGACCTTGTCCATGCCCATCTGGCCGGACTTTACGACCAGCTTGCCGCTGTCGATGTAAGGCTTCAGAACGGACATCGCGCCATCATAGAAGAAGAAGGCGTTGTTATCGTCAGGAGAACCGCCGAACAGCTCGATGTTGAACGGACCCTTGCCGTCCTTAAGGCCAAGCTTGTCGGTGATCGAAGTTGCCTGCTGAACGCCAACCTGGAAGTTGTCGAACGTTGCGTAGTAGCTGACGTCGCCGCTGTTGCGGATAAGGCGGTCATAAGCGATGACCTTGATGCCCTGCTGGCCAGCCTGCTTCAGAACGTCCGACAGCGTCGTGCCGTCGATCGAAGCAATCACGAGGACCTTAACGCCCTTGGTGACCATGTTTTCGATCTGGGAAAGCTGGTTCGGAATATCGTCGTCGGCATATTGCAGGTCGGTCGTGTAACCGGCTTCCTGCAGCTGCTTGACGATGTTGTTGCCGTCATCGATCCAGCGCGCGGAAGACTTGGTCGGCATGGCGATGCCAACAGAACCCTTGTCCTGTGCGAAAGCCGGCGCTGCGAAGGAAGCAGCACCGATGGCACAAGCCGCCATCAGCGAAATAATGGACTTCATTAACTCTCTCCCTTGAACCCTTCTTTGGTACCCGCATGTTGCGACGCACCATAAAATTCATGCCATCAGAGGAAGAAGCCGCATTGCGCCCGTTCCGATCTCGCAACTGCGAAATGGAACAGATGCCGCTCCTCCCCGGCATTCCGCAAATTGTTCTGAATCCATATAACTGTCAAATAGAATAAATCAGTTTCCATATATCAATTATGATATATTAAATCGATACAATAACCGTTGAGGGGTATGAAGCGGCGAATGAGCAACCAAAAAGTGTATGAGCAGACGCAAACCGCAGATGCACTCTTTGTCTTCGAAGACAACCCTTTGCTGCGTGCCGGCCTGAAGATGAGCCACCTGCGCATGCTGGTCATGATCGAGGAGCACGGGCAGGTCAGCGCGGCCGCCGCCGCCATGAACATGACACAGCCGGCGGCATCGCGCATGCTCTCGGAAATGGAAGCGATTGTCAAAAGCCCGCTCTGTCAAAGGGCATCGCGCGGCGTGGTGCTGACCAAGTTCGGCGAAGCGCTGGCGCGCCGCGCCCGCACCATCTTGCTGGAATTGCGCGAGGCGAGCCGCGAACTGAACCAGATGAAGTCCGGCAGCGGCGGATCGGTCTATATCGGCGCCGTCACAGCGCCGGCCATCAGTCTCGTCGTTCCCGCCATAAGACGGGCGATGGACACCTATCCCGGCATCGAAATCAACGTGCAGGTGGAAAGCAGCAACGTGCTAGCGCGGGAGCTTTTGGCCGCACGTCACGATTTCATCATCGGCCGCATTCCGGATGATTTCGACCCCGGCCTGTTCTCCATCCATGAAATCGGCATAGAGCGCGCCTGTCTGGTGGTTCGCGAGGGTCACCCCCTGCTTCACGGCGAGCCCGTGAGCCTGAAGGAGCTTTCCGGTTACGACTGGGTGTTCCAGCCGCCCGGCGCGCTTTTGAGGAGAACGACGGAAGACGTGTTCCTCACCCACGGCGTCGCCATGCCACGCAACGTCATCAACACGCCGTCCGTGGTGCTCACACTCGCCCTCATCTGCAACACCGATGCGATCGCGCCGATTGCGCAGGACATGGCCGAGTTCGTTGCCGGCCAGCAGGCCGATATCGGCCGCACCCGCATTCTGCCGACGGATTTCGAGCTTGTCGTCAAGCCCTACAGCATCATCACCACCAAAGGCCGCGTTTTGCCGCCCAGCGCCCGCCTACTCTACGATCTGGTTCTGGATGAAAGCCGCAAGCTGACGGGGCTTTGAGGAAGGCAAGCCCGACACCACCTTCATTGTATATAGAGGCCGGATTTATTGGGATCGGCGCAGGGAACAGCCGCATGCTTTTCGGACAATCCGTCTTCCAGTCGGTCGTCGAAAGACTGAGACAGGAAAAAGAAGACGAAATCGCGGAGCAACAGCCGCCCACCGGTCACCGTATCGTCGGTTTCAGCACGGGCTTCGTCGTCGATACGTACTTTGATGCGCCGCAACCGGAAAACGGTAATCTTAACGCCTATCTCGCCTTTCTGCCGGACCCTGCTCCGCTTCCCGAGCCCCAACCGGAACCCGAACCGGAACCTATGCCCGCCCACCTCGAAAAGACCTCACTCGCGGATGTCTCCGCGGAACTGGCAATCCATGAGACCGACACCGCCGCAACGCTTGCGGAAAAGCGCCGCGCCTTTGCAAGACTCAATCATCCCGATGGTGTGCGGCCGGAATTCCGGCACAATGCGACCCTGCGCATGACAGCGGCAAATCTCCTGATCGACCAGGCGATCCGGATGCTTCGAACCCGTGAGCATTTCCAGTAAAATATGTAGCGGTTTTACGTCCGGAAAACGCGCCTCAACCGGCGTCGTTTTTATCAGCGGGCGCGCCTTCGGCTGGCTCGTCGGAATCGTCCTTGCCCGCATCGCCCTTGGCTACAGCATTCTCGCCGCCGGCGGGTTTGAACTTCAGCAACAACTCATAGGCCGAATAAACCGCCACGCCGCCGACGACCGTTCCCCAGAAGGCCTCGCGATTGACGAATTCGATGACGGACCATGCGGCGCAAAAGCCGACGATGAGCAATCTGACCCACAGGCGGCGATAAAGCGGATGGCTCGTATCGATAATCAGCATGGCGTTCCCGTTTCGGGCCTTTCCAGAACATTGGACTGCTACGGCATTGCGCGCGCCAAAGGCGTAGACACGCTTAGGCGTCTTGGCCGTTTCGAAAGGAAATTGCAACGCAAATCGACCCGATACCAATCAGGCCGACGTGAAAGGCAAAGCCAGAGATCGCCGCATCGGCTTGACCTATGCCTTAGTCCCGCAGGCGTCCGAGCAGAGCCAGCAGCTGGTCGCGGGCTTTTTTACCGCCGATCCTGTCGATCAGCTTTTCCTCGCGGTCACGCCAGGCGTCGGAAAGGCGGTCGAGAAGGCTGCCGCCCTCATCCGTCATATCGAGGAAATGAACGCGCCTGTCCTCTTCCGACCTGCGGCGAACAAGCAGCCCCTTCTCTTCCATGCTGTCGACGATCGCGACGAAATTGGCGCGCTGGATGCCGAGTGCTTCGGCCACATCGCTCTGTTTGAGGCCCGGATTGCCGCCAACGATGACGAGAACGGAAAAATCGGCTGGCCGTAATCCCATCTCCGCCAGCACATCGGAAAAGCTGTTTGCCACGGCAAGTTGCGAGTGCCGCAAATGATAGCCGATCGCAGTCGTCAACAATCCATAGTCGATCGCGGTCAGATGCGCCGCCTGAGCGCCGCCGCTTTCGGCCTTTTCTGCCCGCGGCCCGTTGCTATGTGCCAATTGCAAAGCCATCCGATCCCCCGCCTGATTCGTTCCTTACCCTGCCGGAATCATAACCGACAACATGACGAAACTGTATCCCAAATAAATGTAGATGATACTAATATTGTATAATAATTTGACAGTTAATACCCACCGAGCCAATTCCTACCTTCAGATCACCATCCGGCAAGCGATAAAAGTATGATTATTTACCCGCCGATTTTTAGGGTCAAAAACCGCTTCCCGCGCCTTGCTTGAAAGGCATTGCGACAATCTCCCCGTCTCTGCGCAACAGCACCGAAACAGCCGCCGGATCCGGCCATAACATACTACTTATAAGGGAAGTGCATCCTCAAGAAAAAACACAATAAATCAAACAACGCACCGCCCCCTTTCATCACAACCACGAGCGCCGCCGCCTCACGACAAACCACGCCCTCCCCCAGGCCGGAAAACCGGCCCCGTTTCGCAAATCTTTGATTTTTAGACATTGATGCGGAAAGAAAGCTGGGGTATGAACCAACCGCTGCACGCGATTCAAGCGTGACTGCTGCACCCGTAGCTCAGCTGGATAGAGTGTTGGATTCCGATTCCAAAGGTCACAGGTTCGAATCCTGTCGGGTGCGCCATTTCAGCCCTCCACAATATGAGCCTTTCTGCGGATTGAAACGTTCAGCGATCGATGAATCGGCGAAAGTTGACGCAAAAGTCAGCAACCCGAATCCAAGCTGGCTTATGGGGCAGCCGAAGTTGTGGGCTGTGTCCCATTGACGCCACATGCGTCGAACCCGGCTAGTTCCGGCTCCGGGCCCTGGTTCCCGCCGTCCATCCAGGCAATCTTTGCACGCGTATAGGCGATCATCGCGTCGAGCCCGTCCCGCTTGGCCTCCAGTTTGCCGAGCTGGCCGGCGATGATCGCGCGTCCGCGCTCGGGAGTTATATCGCCGCGATGATATTCCTCGGCAATGCCGCCGATTTCTTTCAACGAGAAGCCGAGGCTCTGCATCAAGCGAATGACGCGCGCGCCATTGACCTGTTCGACGTCGAATATCTGATAGGGATTGGCGCCGCCCTTCATACCCGTCTGCGGGCGGAGCAGCCCCTGGCGCACATAAAAGCGGACGGTATCGACACTCATTCCCGCCGCGCGCGCAAATTCCGAAATCAGCATGATGCGATTATCTCTTGACCATGGACCATACTCCACCCTTATGGGGTATGGCTCTGTTGAATTGGAGTCAAAAAATCGTGATAAAAACTGTTCTTGTGACCGGCGCATCGTCGGGGATCGGCGAAGCGACTGCCCGTCAACTCGTCAAAGACGGATACAAGGTATTCGCCGCCGCCCGGCGGCTAGACCGAATGAAGCCGCTTGAAGCCTTGGGGGTTACCCTTGTTCCGCTCGATCTCACCGACGACGCCTCGATCGTTGCGGCGATGGCGGAAGTCGAACGCGCTACCGGCGGGCGGCTCGACGTGCTCGTCAACAATGCCGGCTATGGTAGCTATGGCGCGCTTGAGGATGTGCCGATGGACGAGGGCCGCCGCCAGGTCGAAGTGAACTTGATGGGTCTGGCGCGGCTCAGCCAGCTCGCCATTCCGCTCATGCGGGCGCAAAAGTCCGGAACGATCGTCAATGTCACTTCGGTCGGGGGCAAACTCGGCGAGCCGTTCGGTAGTTGGTATCACGCCACCAAGTTCGCGGTGGAAGGGCTCTCCGACTGCATGCGGCTCGAACTCAAACCATTTGGCGTTCGCGTGATCGTGATCGAACCCGGCGCAATCCGTAGCGAATGGAACAAAATCGCGCGCGACAGCTTGCTTGCGCGATCGGGAGCCACTGCCTACGGCCAGTATGCGCGACGCCATGCCGCGATGCTGGGAAGCGCCGAGGCTTCGCCCATGGCCTCTCCGCCCGAAGTCGTCGCGCGGACGATCGGCAAGGTCGTGGCGGCGCGTAACCCGCGCCCGCGCTACGCAACCGGCGGCGGCGCCAAGTTGATCATGTTCCTGACCTGGTTGCTTCCCGATCGACTGACCGACCGCCTGTTGTGGCGGATGTCGCAGAGCATGGGCGGCTAACCAGCTATCCGCCCGAGTTCTGGAGATGGAAGTCGGCCGCTGTGATTTTAACAGCCTGCGGCTGGCTTCCGTGCTCCCTTTTTAGAGGGCTATAGCGTCGACGTAGTTCTCATCATCGCTTGCGACAGCGCGCCATTTTACTCAACTAGCATGGGAACCCTTGGGGGATGGCATGAGCGGTTTTACGGAAAAAGAAGTAGCCGAAGAACTGGCAAAGCGCACAAGAAGGATGGATTGCCGAATGGCGATCAGCTAACCTGCCTGCACTGCGGTTCACCGGTGAAGCGATGGGAAGGCACGGGCCAAGACAACCCACTTTATGTGATACCTGCTTCGGCGACTGACGCTGCTGCTCGATAACGCGAACATACGGTGTGCTTGGAAACCAGAGATGGCTCACGATAAAGGGGCTGTCGATAGTGCCTGTGGCCCGCAGATCGGCTCACTCAACATGCTTTTTCGCCGTTGCTCTCAGTCGGTCTGAATGCTCGTAGATCTGATCAAGGCTGTCGATGATCAGCCGCTCTTCCGCCTCACCATCAAAGAGACCGATATATTTGATGGATCGATTAAAGTGCAGGCGCGCGAGCGGTTTTCGATTGTTGTTGTCGATCAGAACGCCGCAATATGATTTTTGATCCCTCATAACCACACGAGTGGGGCTGATCGTATCTCGCACGATCGCCTTGACGATCATATAGCCCTCACGCTCTTCGTCGGTCGTGACGATTTCAGGTTCGTCTTCCACGGGAGCATCGATCTTTTCAATAACCTCCTCAGTGTCAGCCAAAGCGCTCGAAAGACGGTTTTTCACTGTATCCATGATGACTTCACGAAAAGCAGTCCGGGCGACACCCGTCAGCATTTCGCGAACCTGAGCGGTCATGCGACCATCATAGACGCCGGCGGAGACGATCCGCACAAACTCTTCGGACGGCTCTTCGATAAGCTTCGATATCACCTGCTTTATTCCCGACGTATATTTCAGGCGCTCGGCCGTCGCGAGGATCGCATCAACATCGAATGACGATTTGTCGAACTTACGCAACTCGTTCACGATACCGGAATTGAAATCCGTTACGTCGAATACGAAAAACGGTCGCGTATCCAATTTGTTGGGTGCCTCAAGATCGGTATAGAAGTTGAAAGTTCTACCATTGGTCAAAATGGCAAACTTTGCATTCGTCACGCTGAAATAACGATAAAGCTGATCCAGATGCTTCTTATCCAAAGCCACCGAAATAGGTTTGCATTCGATCAGAATACGAACTTCGTTTTCTATCTTGATTGCGTAATCGACCTTCTCGCCCTTCTTTCCAACGGCGTCAGCAGTGAACTCGGGAACGACTTCTGAAGGATCGAACACATCGTAGCCGAGTGAGCGTAGGAAAGGGAGGACAACGGCTGTCTTGACAGCTTCCTCCGTTGCCATGGTGCTGGAATGCGATTTCACGCGCTCAGCAATTGCGCGCAAGCTCTCTTCAATCGTGCTCATGTGTTCCCCCCCGCCGAGCATTAATCAAAGTAGAGTTGCTGAACGGTTCGATTCCGTCAATCTGGGATTGTCCGTAATTTGATGATTTTGCTTAATAGAGCTCATCATGCCAACCATAATGGGGGTCGGTGCAAATCTGGTGAGCTAGCTCAGGATTGGTCTCGTATCCCCGCGTCCGCAACTTGTCAGCCAGCGCGCAGAAGACAGATCCGGATTTCGGCCAATCGGCAATATGCGGCGAAAACATCGGACGGCTGTTTCCCGCCCATAACTCTGCCGCAAGGATCGGTTGAAGATGTTTGCAAAGAGCCGCTTTTTTCAATCCGCCATCATGGATGGTTGGAAGATCGTTCGTTACCAGCCTGAGTGACGGAGAACGCCATAGTCGTGTTCGTCAACGTCGAAAGTTGCGCCACTCGCTTCGCATACCATCTCGGCACTATATGGCTGGGCAACGCCTTTTATGGCGTCACGTTGCGACTGGTAGTCTTCGGATGCACGCAATTCCTTGAGCGTTCGGCCGCTCCAGGCAATGACTTTCTTGACCGCCTGCTCATCGACCTTCCACTGCTTGCAAGGATTGCTGCGGTGATAATCGGCCTCCGCCATCGCTGATGCGGCCCACAGGGCCCGCGAATCCATGTCCTGCGCGAATGCCGGTTCCAGATTCCCAGCCAGAAAAATCGACCCCAAGATCACGGGCATGATGCGTTGCCTGAAGGATGAGATGTAACGAAAATTGCCAGACATGTTCGTCGATCCCCACGACCGGTTTGATCCCGACCTGGACAGTCGGATAGATTTCGGCAAGATCGCCGCCTGCGCCGCAGCGCGAAAATGCGCTTTGCAAAACAACGCCGCGAAAGGCCTCCCTTTCCTGGGAATTTCGCGGCATATCAAGTGAAATGTTTCGAACAAAGTAAATCGAGAATCAACATGTACAGGCCGGGCAGCGAAAATTTTAGGTTTCAACAAGTCGATGTTTTCTCGCGTGAACCGATGCTGGGGAACCCCCTGGCGGTGGTTATCGATGCAGATGATTTACCTGTAGAGAAGATGTTGAGTTTTGCTCGATGGACGAACCTTAGCGAAACAACCTTTCTTCTCCGACCCACGGTTCCCGATGCCGATTATCGGGTCAGGATTTTCACACCCCTCGGAGAGCTTCCCTTTGCCGGACACCCTACTTTGGGAACTTGCCATGTTTGGCTTGCCAATGGTGGAAACTCAAAAGGCAACGATATCATCCAGCAGTGCGAAGCTGGTCTCATTCGCATTCGCAAAATTGACGGGAGGTTGGCTTTTGCAGCGCCGGAGCTTGTTCGACGAGGATCGATTGAGCTCGAACTGCTCAGGCGGGTATGCGCCGGTCTGCGCCTTGAGGAGGGAGCTGTCGTCGATGCACAATGGGTGGACAACGGTCCCGGATGGTTAGCCCTTCGTCTGAAGACGCGAGCCGACGTTTTGGCGGTAAGGCCGGATTTTGCAGCAATTTCGGGGATAAGGGTCGGCATCGTGGCCGCGTGCGAAGGCGAAGGCGGAAGCGATCACGTGGATTTCGAAGTTCGTGCCTTCACGGCAGCTGGTTTCGAAGACCCCGTTACGGGCAGCCTGAATGCCGGTATTGCCCAATGGCTCATCGGCAGCGGCATTGCTCCATCGTCCTATGTGGCGGCCCAAGGGACAGTAGTCGGACGAAAAGGGCGACTTCACGTCTCTTCGGACGGGCAGGATATCTGGATTGGCGGAGATGTAGCCACCTGCATAGACGGCACGGTCGCTCTGTAATCGGCTTTAACAAAACGGTTTTCGCTTGCGCGGCATGTTCGTTGAACACCGGCGGGGAATCTCCCCGCCGAAGCTCATGTTGGCGACCGATCTTCGATCAAAATTCCTGCCAGTCATCCTTTGACGTATCGACAGCGGCGTTGCCCGAGAATGCCGAAGCAATCTTGCGGCCAAGGGCGCGTACGGGGGATGCCACATATTTGTCGTCGCGGCCGGCATTGCGAACCGGAGCGGGCTGGCTCTTCTGCTGATAGGCGGCATCGGCCAGCTTGAACTGTGCGAGCAGCTGGTTGAGCGAAGCCACTTCCTTGGCAAGGTTATGGCTTGCGGCGTTGGTCTCTTCCACCATGGCCGCATTTTTCTGCGTGTCCTGGTCCATCTGGTTGACTGCCGTATTGATCTGCTGGAGGCCGGAGGATTGCTCCTGTGCGGATTCCACGATGGAGACGACGTGCCGGTTGATTTCCTGCACTTCCGTGACGATGGTCGCCAGTGCCTTGCCGGTGTCGCCCACCAGCTGAACGCCCTGCTGCACCTGATCGTTGGAGGTGGTGATCAGCGCCTTGATCTCTTTCGCCGCATTGGCAGAGCGTTGCGCGAGCTCGCGCACTTCCTGTGCAACGACGGCAAAGCCCTTGCCCGCTTCACCCGCACGCGCGGCTTCGACACCGGCGTTCAGTGCAAGCAGGTTGGTCTGGAAGGCGATTTCGTCGATCACGCCGATGATGTTGCTGATCTCGTTGGCGGACTTGGAAATCTGCTCCATGGCGACCACGGCGCGGCGCACCACTTCGCCGGATTGTTCGGCACCCGCCTTGGCGCGGCTGACGATCAGGCCGGCCTCCTGCGCCCGCTTGGTGGAATCCTTCACCGTCGTGGTGATTTCTTCGAGAGCAGCGGCGGTTTCCTCCACGGCAGCGGCCTGCTGTTCGGTGCGCTTGGCCAGATCGTCGGCGGCCGACTTGATCTCGTTTGCACCCGCGCCGATGCCGCCGGCATTCTGCGCAACCCGGGTCAATGCCGATTGCAGCTTTTCGGCGGACATGTTGAAGTCATTGCGAACGCCATCAAGCGTCGCCGTGAACGGCTGGCCGATGCGGTAGGAAACATCACCATCTGAGAGTTTGGAAAGACCGGCTGCAAGATTGTCGACAGCGAATTTGACGTCGGCCGCTTCGCTTGCCTTCTGCTTTTCGCGCTCGATACGGTCTTTCTCCGACAGGCTGCGATTGGCTTCGGTTTCCTGTTCGAGACGAATGCGCTCGATCGCGTTTTCGCGGAAAACCTGAACCGCAACCGCCATCTGGCCAACTTCGTCTTTGCGATCCATGCCGTCGATTTCCGCCGCCGTCTCACCACCGGCAAGCGACACCATGCGCGCGCGCAGGCGGGCAATCGGCGTCGTGATGCCGCGTGACGCCACGAAGAGTGCGAGAATGATGCCGGCGAGGAAAACGATCCCGACAACCACCAGCGAGATCAGGATGGTCGAATTGGTCTTGTCCGTCAGGTCATCACTTCCCTTGACGATGCCTTTGGCCAGCTTGTCCACCAGCGCCGTTATGGCATTCGAAGTCGCCTGAATGGATGTATCCGCCTTGAGCAGTTGCGCGGCGGATTCCGCATTGCGGTCAGCCATTCCAAGTTCGACAGCCTTGTCCGTCATCTCGGTTATGGCCTGCGACTGCGCGATGAAGGCATCGATGGAAGCAGCCTCCTCAGCGAAAACAGCCTTCACATTGTTGAGGCGCTTCAGAAGCAACATCTTGCTTTCATTGTAAGTCTGTTTGGCGACCTTTATCTCCGGCCCATTCACATCATAAGCCATGATCTGATAGGCGCCGTAGGCCACCGCCGAAAGATTGCGGTTTGCACGGGCAAGCTCCACCAGAGCGGCGTTATCGTTGGCGATGAAATCCGAATAGGCCGTGTCCGATTCCTTGTAGCGGCTGGACATGAAGACAGTGGCGCCAAGGCCGACGATACAGAGCGGGAGAATGAGCGACAGGATTTTGGTGCGGATGCTGGCATTTTGAAGAAAGGACACGGGGAACCCCTGAAGAAAGTGGGAGACCGCTCCTTCCCCGTGCCGGAGGTGTTCGGCAAAACTGACATTGCACGTCGATCACCTCGATCATCAAGGCTTCGGTAGCCGTAACATCGGCTTTGACCGCAGCTGCATCATGCATGCGCCGAAGAAAGCCGGCCTGCCCTCTCAAATACGGACAGGTCACTATTCAACGGGTGGCACAGCGGGGCCGCCAGCAAGCGGAAACGCCAAGCCGTATTTCGAGGAAAATGACCGGAAAACGGCTGATTGTCTCACAGCCGCGCTTCGTTGGTTTTCTAGTAAATGATTATATTCAAATACTTTACAATTTGTTCATGCCGGCTACAGGAAATATCAACCGGCAAAGCATGGACGAGGGCTGATGCCCCCGTCCCCATCGATCTGTGACAACGTCAAAGAGAGCGTGTCATCCACCCCGGGCAAAAGACCGTGGCTTTCGCAGCGCCGCCCATCGCTGAATGATGGAGGCCATGACGGCAAGACCGGCCATGACGGCGAACGCCGTGGAAATATCGCGATAGGCCATGGCAAAACCGAACCGGGCAATCCACGGCTGGCTTGCCAGCGGCGATATGAAATGCCCAAGAAACATCGAGGCCGTGACGATGCCAGCGATGCGCCCGCGCAATCGCAGCGGTGCCAGCATGATCGTCGTGGACATGATAGCCGGCATCACGGCACCGAGGCCAAGTCCCACCACCGCAAGCGCCGAAAGCATGGAAAACAACCCGTCTGCCATGGCAAGCAGCGCAAAACCCGTTGCCATCAACACCAGCCCGACCGCCAGAATGACGGTCACGCCAATCCGCGCCCGCAACCGACCGAAGTTGAGCGCCATCAACGCGCCCGCCAGATTGAAGATGCCGATGGCGTATCCGGCAACGCTGCCGGAAAACAGCCCAAGCTCCCGCAGGAAAAACGGCAATTGCGAAGGGATGGTGTAAAACAGGGCGTTGACGAGAAACACCGCCAGCGCCAGCACGGCCACCAGAAACCAGTTGACCGCAAAAGCCTGTTCGCCGCCGTTTTTAACGCCGCTATTGTTTCTTACCGGCTCCCGCAGAAACAGCAACGCCGCCGGCAGAATGAGCAGCGCCACGGCATAGACCGCGAAGGGCGCGCGCCAGTGAACATCCGCCAGCAAGCCGCCCGCCACCACGAACACGACACCGCCAAGTTGGGTGAAGGCCTGTTGCAGGCCGAGATAACGCTCCCGCGCCGGGCCTTCGAAGTAATCGCCCACCAGCGCCGTGCCGATCGTCATGATGCCGCCGATCGCAAGCCCCAGAAAGGCCCGGCCAACGAGCAGGCCCGCAAGACTATCGGCAAAAAGCCCGGACATGCCGGAAAGGCTGTAAAGCAGGATCGCTCCGAGCAGCAGCCGCTTGCGGCCGAACCGATCCGCCAGCACGCCGGCGACCGGCGCGCAAAGAGCCACGAAAACCGATGGCAATGTCAGCACCATGCGACTCATGATCTCGACATTCGGCGTCGACAGGAAGCTCTGTTCGATGGCGGGCAGCGAGGGCGCGACCGTGGTCCCGGCCATGATGGTGAGCGTGGCGACGAACAGGAGCGTGAGTTTCAGCGCCGGGGAGTTGTCAGTCATTCTCAAGCCCCTTTGTAGGGTGTTGCGGAACGCGCCTTATTCAACGCATGTGCCCACCAGCCCAGCTTGCCCATCATCGTTTCCAGCGCGCTTGCCGCCGGAGCTCCAGGGTCGAACTGCCCTGCGGCATCGACACGGTCCCAGGGGTTTGCAAAGCTGACGACATCACGGATCGTCGTGGCATGCAGTTCCGCAAACACCGGGCGAAGCTGCTCGACAGCGCGCAGGCCGCCGGAAATCCCGCCATAGGAAACGAAGGCCACCGGCTTGGCGCCCCATTCGTCATAGGCGGAATCGATCAGGACCTTCAGCGCGCCGGGATAGCTGCGATTATATTCCGGTGTGACGACGATGAAGGCATCGGCGGCATCAAGACTTTCGCGAAGTTGCCGCACGGAGGCGCGGTCGGGCGTGTGGCCCTGCGGCAGATCAAGTTCGCGCGGGTCGAGCACCGCAAACTCGATCCCCGGCAATGCGTCGAGCTGGTCCTGCAGCCATTTGCCGATGACATCGCAGAACCGCGGATTGCGGGCGCTGCCAAAAATGATCCGGATGGAGAGTGTATTATCGCTCATGGAACGTCCTTCAGTAATGTTCCACTCCCTGATAATTCCTCAACTATAGTTGAGGTCAATGGCCGCAACGAAAAAAAACGGCAGACGTTGAGCCTGCCGCTTTCAACTCAATGTCGCTGGGAGCCTGTCGAAGACTTCAGGCGGCTGCGCGCCGCAACGCAGTCGCGACCGTGTGGATGTGGGCCGCACCAATACCGCAGCAGCCGCCGATCATGGTCGCGCCGGCATCCGCCCAGGAGCAGGCAAAACGCGAATAGACGTCGTCGGTCAGGTCCGCGCGGGTGCCATGCAGGCCTTCATTGGCGGCGGAATCACCCTGTTCGCCTTCGAAGGCATTGGCATAAACGCCGATTTCCAGCGATACGCCCTTGTCCGCGAAGACCGACGATGCCGTTTCAACGGCGGCTTTCATGATTTCCGGCTTGCTGCAATTGAACAACAGCGCGGCAGCGCCCGATTGCGCAGCCCATTCGGCGGCGGCCTTTACCGTTTCGCCGGAGCGCAGCGCAGGCTCAGCGCCGCTTGTCGCAGCCGCGTCGTCATTGAGCGTAAAGGAAATCCAGAACGGCTTGCCGGTTGCGGCAACGGCCTGACGCACAGCCTCACCCTCGGCGATCAGGCTCAGCGTCTCGCCGAGCCAGACATCGACGGAAGGTGCGAGATTGTCGACCAGCACCTTGAGATAGCCCTGCACCCGCGTGGCATCGAAGTTCTGCGGTTCATAGGAGCCGAAGATCGGCGGCAGCGAACCGGCCACCAGCACGTCACGGCCGGAAGCATCGGCAGCTTCGCGCGCCAATGTGCCGGAAAGGGCGATCAGCGATGCGCCATCTTTCTGAAAACGCTCTTCGCCGATATGGAACGGCACCAGCGCATAGGAATTGGTGGTGACGACATCGGCACCGGCTTCGATGAATTCCTGATGCACCTGCCGCACGATATCAGGCGAATTGATGAGCGCCAGCGCCGACCATTCCGGCTGTTTCAGCTCGGCGCCGAGCCGCTGCAATTCGCGGCTCATGCCGCCGTCGAGGATACGGATAGTGCCCATGTTCATACTCCTTGAACGATTTACCGCCGGACCGGCACCTGCTGCTCGATGAGACCGAAACAGCGGGCGATGATGGCGGTGAGAATGAGGTAAAAGACGGTGACGACGATCAGCGGTTCATAGACGAGCAGCGTGTCCTGCCGTACCTTGTAGGCCACGGCATAGAGGTCCATCACCGTCACGGTGAAGGCAAGCGGCGTGGCTTTGAGCTGCATCACCACCTCGCCGGCAATGGTCGGCAGCGCGATGCGGATGGCGCGCGGCAGCCAGATGCGGCGAATAAGGGTGAAACGGCCCATGCCGAAAGCCCGGCCGGCCTCCAGCTCGCCCTTCGGCACGGCCAGCAGCGCACCGCGCAGAACCTCTGCCTCATAGGCCGCGTAATTCAGCGTGAAGCTGACGGCGGCGAAGAAGAAGCCCTCGCGCAGCACCGGCCACATGAAACTCTGACGTAAGCCGGGGATCATCGGCAGAAACGAGCCGACGCCGTAATAAAGCAGCCAGAGCTGGATCAGCAGCGGCGTGCCGCGGAAGAAGGTGCAATAGGCGCGCGCCAGAATTTTCGTCACCCGCCCGCCGCTGACCTGCGCAAACGCAAGCCCGATGGCCAGCACGAAACCGATGCTGACGGAGATGACGAGCAGCGCCAGCGTCTGCCAAGCACCCGACAGAAGCAGCGGCCAATATTTGGTGACCCATGAAAAATCCATGCCGTTCCCCCTCAGGCCAAGGCCGGTTGGCCACGCCGTACGCGGCGTTCCACCAGCGAAAAGACGAGGTTGGAGACAAGCGTGATGGCGAGATAAAGCAAAGCGGCGGCAAGGAAGAACAGGAAATATTGCTTGGTGCTGGCCCCCGCCAGACGTGTTGCCAGCGCCAGTTCCTGATACCCGACGACCGCCACCAGCGCGCTGTCCTTGGTCACCGCAAGCCAGAGATTGGCAAGGCCCGGCAGGGCGTTCGGCAGCAACGCGGGCAAGACCACACGGCGGAAACGCAAGGCCGGCGACATGCCGAAGGCGCGCGCCGCCTCGATCTGGCCGTTCGGAATGGCAAGAATCGCACCGCGCAGCACCTCGGTCATATAGGCGCCCTGCACGAAACCCAGAACCGCGACGGCGGCAACGAAACCGTTCACTTCCAAAGGCGGCAGGCCGGCAAGCTGCAGCAGCCGGTTCAGCCCGTCCGTTCCGGCATAATAAAGCCCGACGATGAGGATCAGCTCGGGAACGGCGCGGATTGCCGTCGTGTAGAGATTGAGCAAGAGGCCAAGCGGCCTGTTGCCGGAAAGCTTGCCGAGCGCGCCGGCAAGCCCGATGACGATACCGATCAGATAGGCACCGGCGGAAATGGCAAGCGTCGACGCTGCACCCTTCAAAAGGGTGCCGCCCCATCCCGGAGGATAGGGTGACAGCAGTTGCAGCGTGGTTTCAAGGCTTGCCATTTGCGGGACCGGTCAGGAGGAATTACTTACCGTAGATATCGAAGGTGAAGTATTTCTTGGTGATCTCGTCATACTTCCCGCTGGCGCGCACCGCGGCGAGAGCAGCGTTCAGCTTGTTCTTCAGTTCCGTGTCGTCCTTGCGCAGGCCGCCGGAAACGCCAAGGCCGAGGATTTCCTTGTCGTCAGCCACATTGCCCATGTCGGCGCAGCAATCCTTGCCGGCATCGCTCTTCACGAAGGCATCGAGAACCAGCGAGTCGCCGAAGACATAGTCGATACGGCCGGCGGCGAGATCCTGAAACGCCTCGTCCAGCGTCTGGTAGGTCTTTTCGTCAGCGACACCAGCGAAATATTTCTTGTAATATTCGGACTGGATGGTCGCGACCTGGATGCCGATGGTCTTGCCCTTGACGTCTTCCGGCGCAGCACCCGGCTTGCCGTCCTTGGCGCCGATCAGCTTGCTCGGCGTGTTGTAATATTTGTTGGTGAAATCGATGACCTTCTCGCGCTCTTCCGTGTTCGACATGGACGACCAGATGACATCGAACTTCTTCGTCTGCAGTGCCGGGATCAGGCCATCCCAGGAAAGCTCGACGATCGAGCATTTTTCCTTCATTTCCGCGCAGACGGCGTCCATGAGATCGATTTCCCAGCCCTGCCACTTGCCGCTGGCATCCTTGGCGAAGAAGGGCGGGTAGGATTCGTTCATGATGCCGAAGCGAACATCGGCGCTGGCCGTGAAGGCGGAAACCGCAAATGCCGTTCCGGCAAGCAGCGTGGCGAAGAATTTCATTCAAGTCTCTCCTGTTAAAACAAACGGCGAAGCGAAACGGTCATTACGCCAGCGCGCCGGTAAATTCCCTGCAACGGGCGCTTAAGGGATTGCCGAACACCTGCGCCGGTGGCCCCGCCTCTTCCACACGGCCCTGATGCAGAAACAGGACATTGGTGGAAACATCACGCGCGAAGCGCATTTCGTGGGTAACGAGCAGCATGGTGCGGCCTTCTTCGGCCAGGTCGCGGATGACCTTCAGCACTTCGCCCACCAGCTCCGGGTCGAGCGCCGAGGTGGGTTCGTCGAACAACATCACCGCAGGTTCGACACAAAGGGCACGCGCAATCGCGGCGCGCTGCTGCTGCCCGCCGGAAAGGAATGCCGGATAGGCATTTTTCTTGTCGTAAAGGCCGACCTTGTTCAGCAGAGCTTCGGCCTTTTCCACCGCTTCGTGCCGCTTCACGCCCAGCACATGGACCGGCGCTTCAATGACGTTTTCCAGAACCGTGCGATGGGCCCAGAGATTGAAATTCTGGAACACCATGCCAAGCCCGGTCCGCAGCTTTTCCACCTGCCGCCAGCTTTTCGGCACGGCCTTGCCATCCCTGCCGGTCTTCGTGGCGATCTCCTCGCCATTGACGATGACTCGGCCGCGATCCGGCGTTTCGAGAAAGTTGATGCAGCGCAGGAAGGTGCTCTTGCCGGAACCGGACGAGCCGATGATCGATATGACATCGCCCTTGTGGGCTTTCAGCGAAACGCCCTTCAAAACTTCATGCGTGCCGAAGCTCTTGTGGATGTCATCCGCCTCGAGCGCACAGGCGCCTGTATCTGCCATCTAGTGACCTTGCCGATCCGGTTCATTGCGTGTCGAGCAAAATGCGGAGCGGTTTTGCGACAGGACATGCATAACAACAAAGACTTAAGCCACGCATGTTTAGCGAAATCAGCCGCAAACGCGCGCAACAATCGGCTCTTTTACACATCTGCAACGAAAAATCATTTCAAAATATCATTTGAGAGGAACGATCTGCGCGATTTGCCCCGGATGCGTTTCATCACGCTGGCCGCATCCCTGCCGGTCAGGGAAGGTTCCGGCTCAGGCTCAGGCTCCGCCTCGTCCACGACAAGGCTGGCATTGGCCTGCAGACGCAGGCCCATCACGGCGACGACGAGGAAAAACCAGACGAAGCCCGTGCTGAGAAAGAACATCGTTTCCAGAAAGCCGTAGAGCAGCACATAAAGCCAGACGCCGACATAAAGCTTCGTCAGCGGGCTGTTGCGCGTGGCCTCGTCCATCTTGCCGAGATCGCGAAGCGGCATCAGATAAATCCACATCAGCACCAGAATGAGGCCCGGCACTCCAGCGCCAAGCACAAGGTCGAAATAACCATTGTGGGAATCCGGCGCCGTCGTTGCCCAGGTATTGTTCTCGGTGAAGCTCGTCATCAGGGCATCGCTGCGCCAGAAGGCCTGATAACCATATCCGAGGATCGGGCTTTGGCGGATATACTCGATGGCGACGGTCCAGATATCGGTTCTGCCGGTGAAGCTGGCGTCGATCCCCCTCTTCGTCAGCATCTGCGAAAAGACCGGATCGATTGTCGTGCCGACGATCACGACCGCGAAGGTTCCGACAAGCAGGGTCACGACCAGGTAGCGCCATCTGGGCCAACCCACGATGAACCAACCCGTCGCGATGATGATCGGCATCAGGCCGAGCGCCGTCTTGCCGCCCGACTTGACCAGAAAGATCAACGACAGCAACAGCACCGCGAGGCCGCCTACGAAGGACCAGCGCTTGCACAAATAGATCCCGACGATCATCAGCACCGCCATGATCGAGGCGGCCTCGTTCTTGTGGCGGAAGACCCCGCGCCAGTTACCCGCCAGAA
The DNA here is from genome assembly GCA_000949895.1 of Agrobacterium arsenijevicii. Lineage (GTDB taxonomy): Bacteria > Pseudomonadota > Alphaproteobacteria > Rhizobiales > Rhizobiaceae > Agrobacterium > Agrobacterium arsenijevicii. The sequence continues at coordinate 52,959 of JWIT01000005.1, forward strand.
GCGGCTCCAGCGCATCGCTTGCCTGATGGATCGACCGTGAGGGCAAGACGACGACGCCGAAATAACACAGGAACAGGACGATCAGCACACATGTGGCAAGCAGCGTGGTGAAATGCCGCTCGGTGCGCGGCAATTGCAGGAAGCAGCTGGCAAGCACGCAGATGATGGCGCACATGACCAGTCGCCGCAGCGAAAACATCGGCGCCTCCCCTACCAGCGAGGTGAAGATATACCAGCCGAAGATCGCCACCATCAGCAGACGCGGCGTGAAGACGATGGAAGACGACCGCTCCTTTGCCATGAACGCCACGAAACTGATGAGCAGGATGATCGCGGTGAGCTGGTTGAGCAGGTTGGACCCGGCCGCCATGGCGGATCCCAGATAGGTGGAGGACAGCGAGATATAGGGCGAGAAGCCGACGGTGAAATAAAAGAACGTCGCGTAAAACAGAGCATTGCGCCAAGCGACACTCGCCTGTTCTTCATGCGCTGCATCCATAAGGTGTTTTTCTCTGCCTTTTTCCATACGCTCCCACATCGTATCCGATGCTGCATCTCGGTCACGTGAATATCCCGCCAAAACCCTATTTTTTAGTTATTCATAATACACGGATGAATAGTAATTCCGCTATAAAGGAAATAAACCAAAAAAAGAGAAACGAGCCGGATTTTCGAAGTCAACATATGGGCGTTAATAGAATTTCGACCATGCCAAACTTCATACTTCAAATTTAAGTTGCTGATTTCCCTATTATTCGCTAAACATACGCCACCGTCAAGGTTGCTTATGTCTACCTGACGGAAGCGCTATTTCGCTGCATTACGGATATATTGGGATGATGACCCGAAACTCTGTTTAACGTATATTAACAACTCTGGATATATCTTTGGCTTGTTGATTTCATAAACGCGTAAAAAGCTGGAAACCGACGGTGAACGTTCCGATACACACCAATATGGACGAGAGCGACAACGAAGGGCTGGCACAACGCCCGGTTCAACCGAGTGCGCCCGGTGTTCGCCCCATGCGCAGGGACGATGTCCCGGCCGTCGAGGTTGTGCTCAACAGCGCGTTCAAGAAGACCGGGCTTGATCGAAACTTCGACTTCGGCGCTTACGTCGAAACACTGTTTTTCAGTAGTCCCGCCTTTGATCCGGAATATGGCAGCGTCGTCTACGATGCGGGGGAGAACGGGGTAACAAGCGTTATCCTCGCCGTCCCCATGCGGTTTGTCGTGAATGGAAAAACCATTACCGCACGGTTGTTATGTGCTTTCGCGTCGAAAGGAAAACTCGGCGCGCTCGGAGCCGCGCGCCTGTCCCGCGGCATGCGGGCGACGAAACACGATATGCTGTTTTCGGATACGGCCTCACCCGTCAGCGCCGATCACTGGCTTGCGATCGGTGGCAGCATGTTGCCGATGGAAAGCCTGCAATGGCATAAGGCGCTCAAGCCCTTCAGCGCGATTGCCCTACGCATGCCGCGCCGTTCGCAACTGGTCAAATCCAGGCCCGGCCTTATGGCGCTCGGATTTGTCGACCGTATCCTGCGCGCGTGGAAAAAAGGCATAAGGCCCCACGAGATCGCCGGCACCACGGTAAGACCGGTGGATTTCGAAACTTTCCGCCGCAACGCTCTGACGATGATCGAGCGTTTTTCCGTCCGCCCGGAATGGTCCCACGAGGAATTCCACTGGCTGATCGAAATGAGCAAAACCAACGACACGCTCGGCGAATTGCGCAGCCTGATGATTGAGAATGCCGAAGGCCGTGTCATCGGCGCCGCCCTGTTTTTCGGACAGGCCGGACGAACCGCCTATGTGCTGAACCTCGTCTGCGATGCCGGTCGCGAAAACGACGTGCTCGGCGCGCTGTTCCGCCATTTCGATGATGAGAACTATGCCCACGTCACCGGCATGTCGCAGCCCTTTCTCATGAACGCGCTATACCGCCAGAACCACGTTACCTTCCATCATCGCGGTTATTTCTGCATGGCCACCCGGGATGAAGCCCTCAAGGATCGGGCGCTTGCCGGCGATATCTATATTGGCGGCCTAAGCTCGGAAAGCTGGAGCAAGCTCATCACCGATTTTTGAGGCCTTTACCGGCCTCTATGCCTTGGTGAAACGCTGGACATTCGCTGAAATCAGGTGGCGCAGCGCTTTCGCGTAACGTTTGGAGCGCGTCTTGGCCGCAAGCGCGCTTGCCCAGTCCACCATCGATCCGTTGATATCGAAATCACCGAGCTGGCCTTCGGGAACATCACCCTTTTCGATGCGCTCGACGATGGACCCCAGCGCCGCGTAAAACTCAGGCGAACGATAGGGCGGATGCAGCGAATACATGCCCTTGGCCGTGCCGAGAAAATCCAGCCGGTAGACGCCGGCGCGCATCATGTTGTTGCTCAGCACCTCTTCGGCCGGCATCGAGACCGGCTGCTGGTTATAGGCATAGGAGCGGATGCGCCGTTTGACGTCTGGTCTCAGCAATTCCAGCGAGCCGATACGCTTGGCGAAACGGTCCATGTCGATCATGAAAAGACGGGTGGAAACGGTGGCGAAACGCCATGTGGGAATGCGCGACGGCAGCTTGCGCGGCTCGGGGATGTTCTTCACCCCCGGCATGCCGACATGGCGGGAAATATCGAGATCGCCACGCACGGTGGGCGGCCCGGAAAACGGCGTGATGCACAGGGCATCCGGATTGGCCTTCTGCAGCGCAATGGCTTCGCCGAACCAGCTCTGGCTGCCGCCGCCGAACATCATGTCGCTGTCCATATGCAGCACATAACGGGCGTTGGCGCGTTTCAACCCGTGGAAATAGACATGGAAAGGTCCACCGTCGAAGGCCTTGGCGGGATAGGGAACCGGCGAGCGCGAAAAGAAGGTCTCCGCCACCGCGCTGCGCGCCGCGTCACCATAATCGACGGTATCCACATGCAGATGCGGATAATTGGCCTGCATTTCATCCAGCATGTCGAAGAGGCGTTTGCTGGCGGCCTCGAAACCGTTGCCCTTGTAGCGGCCTGCCCCAACCTGACCGGTATCCACCGTCAGGAGAATACGGTCCACCTGCCCGCCCCAGACCCGCAGCTGATGCGGCACGGTAAGAGCCGCATGCGGCGCGTCGAAGGGGTGCAGATTGATTTGCAGCGCCTTTTGTACGGGAGGAAGCGGCATTTCAGCACTCATAATTATGCACCACGGTTCCGGAATTCATTGATGACGGCCATCATCGGTTTTTCTTTGAAGCTCCAGTCGAGCGGCAGCGGCCGGTTCGCGGTGCCATCCCGGCGGGGATAGGCCCAGCGGATCCAGGTATATTGGTCCGAAATGCCCCATGTGGTGATGGAGGAAAGCGGGCCACCTTCGCAGGCGGCTTCGAGAAAATCACGGACCTGACCGTTTATCAGCATGTCGCGCTCGGCTTCCGGGGCGGGCAGCGTCTGGTCCATCGCATCCAGCTCCGTCACCAGCACGGCAAGACCATAACTGCGCATTTCCTTGGTAAAGGCGGCTAGCTCGTCCTTGGCGATCGGCCAGCCGCCGCGCAGATGACCCTGCAGGCCGACAGCATTGATCGGCGCGCCCTTCTCGAGCAGCTCGAGAATGAGATTGCGGAAGGCTGCGCGCTTGGCCGGCGACTTTTCGACCGCGAATTCCACATCATATTCGTTGAGGACGAGCTGGGCCTTCGGATCGACGGCATGGGCGATATCGAAGGCCTTCTTGATGGCGTCAGGGCCTGCACCGTAATACCAGGCGTCGCGGCGTGAGCGCACATTGCCGGGCACGTCGGGGATCGGCTCATTGACCACATCCCAGCTGTGGATCACGTCCTTGTAACGTTCCATCACCTTGACGATGTGATTTTCCATCAGCTTCTCAACCTTCGCACCACTGCCGATGCTGGCAAGCCAGGGCGCGTTGGAGGCGTACCAGATGAGTGGATGGCCATGCATGGTGAGTTTGTTCTGGCGCGCGAAGTTCGCAAGCGCATCGGCGGCGGCAAAATCGAAGACGTCTGCCGAAGGCCGCATGACCTCCCATTTCATTTCAGTAACGGGGGTGATGCGCGAGCAATATTTGACTACCGCTTCGCCAATGCGACTGTCGGCGGTAAGGTCCGGCAGATAGATGGCCGCACCGTAAGGGGCGATTTTTGCCGGCGGTTTCTTGACCGCGGCAACGCTCTCCCCGGCCATGGCATGCAGCAGGCCCGCGCTTGCAGCACCGCCTAGAAAATTCCGCCGCCCGATCCGCATTCGCCCGCCTCCCCAACCCCGGCACATCGGCCTGAAAATCGGAATCGATTTTCGACGGGAACGATGCGCAAATCAAAAGTGTCAGAGCCTCCCTGATCCATCCGAATGGACGCAGAGCGCTCTAATTCTCAAAACATAACATCTTGATCATGCCAAAAGGATATTAAAGATTTGCAAGGTTAACTGACGCTATACCACGTCACAATTGGCGCAAGCCGGCTTAATCCGGTAGTAACTTCACTGTGAGAATTGTTGACACGCCCCTGATGGAGTAAAAATATTGGTTTCCGTTTCGATTGTCATTCCCGTTCGCAACGGCGAGCGTTACATCGTGGAAGCGATCGAAAGCGTTTTGTTTCAGGGTAAAACCGTTTGCGAAGTGCTTGTCGTCGATGACGGCTCCACCGACACGACAGCGCAAAAGGTGGAAAGTTTCTCCGATCCGCGCGTAAAACTGCTTGCCCGACCGCAGGGGCGGCAGGGCGTTTCCGCCGTGCGCAATTTCGGCCTGTCGCAGGCGCGCGGCGAATGGACGATGTTCCTCGATGCCGACGACCGCGTGAAACCCGGCGCCATCGCAGCATTGTGCGCCGGTGTCTCCGGACCGGATGTCGTTGCCGTCTACGGCGATTACGAGCGCATTGACGAGAACGGCACCAAGATCGGCCGGCGCAACCTCATTCGTCGGCGGGAAAAACCTGATGGTTTCATCCTCCAGCCGCTTCTGGGCGGAAACTTCATCGTCAATGGCGGCATCATGCTGGTCAAGACCCGCGTCTTTCAGGATTTCGGCGGTTTCGACGAAACCTTGCGTTACGCGGAAGACTGGTATGGCTGGTGCCGGCTGGCCGCCGCCGGCCGTTTTGTCTATCTGCCGGGCCGCCATGTGCTGGATTACCGGGTGCACCGGACGAGCGTGATGATGAACCGCCTTCTGACTTTCCGGGATTGCGAACCGGCAATCGAGGCGGTGTTTTCCGATCCCGCCATCGTCGCCGCCATTCCCCCGCAGGAATTGCAGCGTCTTCGCCGCAAATCCGAAAACCACATGAATGCCTATACCGTGGCGCAGGCCTTTCGCGCCCGGCGTTATCGCGAGGCCTTCTCGGCACTTGCCGATACGTTTCTCAATCGCCCGCGCCAAAGCCTGCGCGCCGTCGTGTTTTCCGCCGCAGCGCTTGCCGGAATTTAGGAGTGTCCATGTCCGAGATCATGCCGGAAGCGGTGGTATGCATTCCGAGTTTCCGCAGGCCGGAAGGTTTGCAAAAGACGCTCAATTCGCTGGCGGCCCAGAAGGTCGATTTTCCCTTTGCCATCGTCGTGGTCGATAATGATGGCGTGGGCCAGGCGGGGCTGGCTGTCGCACGCGCATTTTTTGCCGAGAGCGGAATGACGGGCCAAACGCTGGTCGAGCCGACGCAGGGCAATTGTTACGCCATCAACACGGCGTTCCGCACCGCCCGGCAGAGCTACCCTACCGCCCAGTGGTTCCTGATGATCGATGACGACGAGGCAGCCTCGCCCGTCTGGCTGGCTGAAATGGTCTCCGCCGCAAAATCCTTCGGCGTCGATATCGTCGGAGGGCCGGTCAACCGCGAATTCGATGCGCCGGCGCCGAAGGCTGTTCTGGAACATCCGCTGTTCGGCTCCATCGAGGCACCGACAGGCCCGGTCGATCAAATCCACGGATCGGGCAATTGCCTGATCTCAAAGCGGGTTTTCGAAACACTGGCGAAACCGGAATTCGACGTGCGGTTCAATTTCCTCGGCGGCGGCGACATGGATTTTTTCACCCGCTGCCGCAAGGCGGGCTTCAAATTCGCCTGGAACGCCCAAGCCCTCATCATCGAATATGTACCGGAAAACCGCATGGCGCCGCGCTGGATCATGGAGCGCTCGCTTCGAACCGGCATCATCAATTACAGCATCGACCGCGCCCGCCGCCCGGGCCTCAAGGGCGGGCTGCTGCTGGCCGCCAAAAACGTCGTCAGCCTGTGCCTGTCGCTGGTCCGCGCCGTTTCCGCATTCCTGAAAACCGGGGCGCTGCTGCCCGCCACCCATCCGCCGCTGATGTCCATCGGCCGCGTCATGGCAAGCCTCGGAATTACGCTCACGCCCTACAAGGCGCCGGCAAAAAAGGCCTGAACACGGGATCGTTCCGGCCACATGTCCCGGCTTCTCAGCTCAGGGTTTTTTCCCTGCGCAAAGAGATCGCATTCATAGGCCGCTTCTGGGAAACCAATGACGAAAAAACGGCTGCGAGAATGAGAAGCGGCACAAGAACCGGCCAGAAGAAACAAAGGATGATACCGGTCACCCGGTAAAAGTCCCAATCCTTGTCGCGGCGGGCGCCTTCTATATAGGTCATGGCAAGAGAAGTAACGGTGCCAATCCCATATACGAAAAGAGAAATGGACGTAATCACCATCGCTGTCCTCAATATATTTCTGATTCGAATAAATTTGTAATATCGGCTCAGTGTAGCGCCGTTGCGCCCACTTGCAACGATTTTCGGCGGCGGGCGGCATCCGCTCAGTACGTTAGAACGGCCTCATGTAACGTAGCGCGATCCGACAACCTCATGCATTGGCATATCCCGCTTGCATGATTCCGGCCCTGAACCGCAATGACGGCCAGAGGCAATTCTACAAAATTCAGCGGGAAATGTTCGCCGATCTCAGGCCTTGCCGGCCTTGAACCCGTAGCGGTGTTTCAGCAGCGAATATATGGCGATGGGATTGGTCAGCAGGTAGCGCTTGCCGAGACGCTTCGGCTCAAGCATGGCGCGATAGAGCCATTCCAGCCCCATATCCTGCATCCATTGCGGCGCCCTGCTGTTCTTGCCGGCGAGAAAATCGAACAGGCCGCCGCAGGTCTTGATCACCGCAACGCCGGAAAGCCTGTCGAGATTGCGCGAAACGAAACGTTGTTCCAGCGGTATGCCGAAGCCGACCCAGAGAATATCGGTCTTCGATGCGGCGATATCGGCGAGGATCGTCTCCTCGTCGCCTGGTTTGAAATAACCATTACGCCGCCCCGCAAAAACGAGGCGCGGATAGAGCTTTTGCATTTCCTCGACCGCCGCGCGGTTCACCTCTTCGGAGCCGCCGAGGAAATAGAATCGCGTGCCGGTCTCTTCGGCCCGGCTGGCCACCGCATGCACGAGATCCGTCGTCGCCACACGTTCCCGAAGCGGCCTCAGGCAGAACTTGCGGGAAAAGATCACCAGCGACATGCCGTCGGCATGAATCTGGTCCGCCTGCCGCAGCAGGGTTTCGAATTCCTTGTCGTGGTGGCAAAGCGCGATGACCTGACCGTTCGCCGATGTCGAATAGAACGGCTTTGCGCCGGTCACACGTCCACGTTCCGCCCGCTGGATAAAATCCTGCGCCGTCTCTTCAATGGTCGCGTCGGTGATGGGCAGAGCCGCAAGCGGAACAACCGGCCAGTGGTTGCCGGGCCTTTCCGCATCCGGGACATCTCTCCCTGTCATATTCTGTCCGGTGTCCAAGATAGGCATCGTTTCACTGTTATATTCACGCTTATGCTTAAGGTATAAGGCTTCAAACACTACGAAGAACTATCATTAATATTTTTATAAATCGCAGCTTGAAGCAAGCAATTATACGCCTGAAGGTTGAGTAAAGCCTACACTTCTCCTCCGCCCTATTCCGGTTTTCCAACCGATGGGTTAAGGAACGGCGAAACCACACCACAGAAAAGGTCCCGGCCATGGAAACCATATCGATCGACAACCGCGGCGATTTCGGCCTTTGGGCAATCGAACGGGCAAAGGAAATCGTCGCCAACGAGGCGTCGGATCTGGCCGTCTCGGTCCGCGACGGCAACGAGACCGGCATTCGCGATGCGGGCAATGCGCTGGGTGCTGCCATCGCCGCCGCCCTGCTCGAGGTCTATGACGGCCTGATGTCCGAGGAATAAGGCTCGCGCGGTCGTCGCCCTCAGGCGTAACGCTCCGCGTGGTCGTTCCTGCGCAGATAACGCAGAAGCCCAAGTGCTATTGCAATGCCAAGGCCAAGGAAAAGGCCGCCCATGCCGCCGGCGATCAGGAAGACCAGCTTGCCGGGCGGCCAGCTTCTGGAGTTGGGCGCCACCGGCTGCGAAATCACCCGGACGTTGGTAGAATCGATTGTCTGCTGCTCGGCAATCTGGCGCGAGCGGTTGAGATAGGTCTCGTAGATCGCCGCGGCCGAGTTGGCGTCACGCTCCAGATCGCGCAACCGCACCTGCGCCTCATTGTCGGTGAATACGTTGGCGCGTTCCGCCACAGCCTTCAACCGCAGGGCATCGAGCGAGGAGCGGGCCTCGGCGACATTGGTCTTGGCCGCCAGCAAGATCCGCTGCGCCTCATCCGCAATGCCACGTTCCAGCATGTCGCGTTCCGCCCCTGCCGTCGCCAGACGCGGATGGCGGGCGCCATAGGTCAGTGTCATCGCCCCGATCTGCTGCTGCAGGGTACTGTATTGGGCGCGAATGGTGTTCATGGTCTGGCTGTCGAAAATGGCGTCGCTCTGGGTGCGGTTCTGGGCAATCGCCGCCTGCATCTGCTTGAGGCGCGATTCCTCCTGAATGACGCGCTGCTGTGCGGCAAGAACCTGCGCATTCAGCTCACCGGACGCCAGATTACTGACCAGCTGGCCGTTATTCTCCTGCAGGCCGTTCTCACGGCGGAAATCAGCGACGCGCTTTTCGGCAACCGTCACGTTCTCGCGCATTTCCTCCAGCCGCTTCTTGAGATCGTCGACGATGCGCAGGCTGCTGTCGGAGGTCGTCTGGAACAGCTCGCTTTCGAAAGCCTTCACCATCGCCTTCGAGACCATCACGGATTTGTCCGGATCGTTGGTCCAGACAGCAAGCGTCACCACGAAGGAGCGCGGATCACGTTCCGCCGCCACCCGCTCGCCCAACGAGCGGAGCGCGCCGACCTTGTTGTCGCCATCTTCCGGCTTGGATGAAAAAAGCGCCTTCAGCCGCGCAAGCGGCGGCGGGGATATGAATTCCGGATCCTGATCGAGTTTCAGCTCGTCCACCACCCGCGCCAGCACGTTGCGCGAGGTGACGGTGCGCAGCTTGCTCTCCACCTCGAGAATCTGGGTGTCGCGCTGCTGGTTGGGCGAAAACACCCCGTCACTGACGACATTGAGGTTGGAGGGGTTAACGACGATATCCGTATAGGCGGTATAACGTGGCGGCGTCATATAGGCATAGGCGAGTGCGGCGGCGACGCAGAGAATAATCGCAAGCACGATCCAGACGATGCCGGAGCGCAGCCAGCCCAGCACCTCGTCCACGCCGATCCTGTCGATATATTTCAGGCCCGGCAGCGCAGCCACGAGACTGTTGCTTGGCGAAAGCGGTTTTGCGGGCTTCTCAGCCGGGGCAGGTTCGGGAACGGCAGCCGCCGGCTTCGGCTCAAGATGCTCTTTCAGCACCGTGCGCTCGAAAACCTCGTCCTCGTCCACCAGATCGTCCAGCAGGGAGCCGTGGGGTCTGGCGGCGGGCGCCGCTTTTTCATCCAGCGGACGTGTCTGCTTATGTCCCGCCTTTTGAAGCCTGTACATCAGCCAATCCAACTTGAACGAACCACAAAAAAGGCCTGCAACAGATGGTCTTCATCGTCGCCAGAACCACTATTAACCGGCAAGTTTAAATATAACGGGTGAATTTTAGGTTACCCGCGTCATTCCCGCCATCATCGCCTATTCGCCGCCGCCATGAAAGAGACGATTGACTTGAATGGATCGATACGGTTCTTTCTGGCGTTATATTTTTGTATTATCCATTTGAACCTCAAAGATTTTATCGAAACGGAGTTTGGCATGAGCCTGAAATTTGGAACGAGCGGCCTTCGCGGCCTCTCTGTCGATCTGAAAGGAAAGGCCTCGGCCGTCTATGCTACCGCATTTGCAAGGCATCTTCTCACATCGGGTCAGGCAAAGGCGGGCGACCCCATCCTCGTGGCCCGCGATTTTCGCGATTCGAGCCCGGATGTTTCGGCAACCTGCATCGCTGCGCTGAAAAAGGCCGGTCTCACGCCGCTCGATTGCGGCACGGTGCCGACACCGGCGCTGGCGCTTTACGGACTTTCCCTGAAAGCCGGTGCGCTAATGATCACCGGTTCGCATATTCCGGCCGACCGAAACGGCATCAAGTTCTACCGCCCGGACGGCGAAATCGACAAGCAGGACGAGACGGCGATTGCGACACTGGCAGCCGAAGTCGAGGCGGAAGGCATCAGCGACGAGGCCGCAACGGCGGAAGACCATTCCGCAATCGCAGCCGAACTCTTTTATGAACGCAACATCGCGCTGCTGCCGGAAAAGGCACTGTCGGGCCTGAAGATCGGCGTTTACCAGCACAGCACGGTGGCACGCGATCTCTTCGTCGACGTTCTCGCCCATTATGGCGCTGACGTCGTGCCGCTCGGCCGTTCCGAGACCTTCATCCCGGTCGATACCGAAGCGGTCTCGCCGGAAACGCTGGAGCTTCTCAAGACATGGGCGCCGCAGCACGGCCTCGACGCCATCGTTTCCGCCGATGGCGACGGAGATCGTCCGCTACTCGCCGATGAAAACGGCACGCCGCTACGCGGTGACCTGATCGGGCTTATCACTGCTAAGTTCCTCGATGCCGGTGTGGTCGTCACACCCGTCACCTCCAATTCCGGCATAGAAGCGAGCGGCTCGTTCGAGGTCATTCGCACAAAAGTCGGCTCGCCTTTCGTGATCGCCGGAATGGTGCAGGCACTCGCCGAAGGAAACAACGGCGTGATGGGCTTCGAGGCCAATGGCGGCCTGCTGACCGCCTCCGCCTTCACCCTCAACGGCAAGCCGCTATCGCCGCTGCCGACGCGTGACAGCTTCCTGCCGATCCTCGCCGTGCTGCTTCTGTCCGCCGAGCAGAAAAACCCGCTGTCGCAGATCGCCGCCGCCTACAAGCTGCCGGTCGCGGCCGCCGATCGTCTGGAAAACTTCGCACAGGAAAAAAGTGCCGCACTGATGGCGCATCTGCGCGCATCAAGGGACAATCTCGAAACCTTCCTCGCACCTGTCGGCACGGTCAAGGCGCTGAGCGACATTGACGGCCTGCGCGTGGCGCTCACCGACGGCAGCACCATCCACTTCCGCCCTTCCGGCAACGCCCCGGAAATGCGCTGCTACGTCGAAGCCGCCAATCAGGACGAAGCCGAAACGCTTCTGACCAAAGGGCTCGATCTCATCCGCAATTTTGGATGAGAGTGGATGGCGCATGCGGGATGATATCGGAACCTCTCCTCCGTCATCCTCGGGCTTGACCCGAGGATCCATCACCCGTTGAAATCAATGGATCCTCGGGTCAAGCCCGAGGATGACGTCGAGTTTTAAAGCGCTCGTCAGTCATCAGAAGCGCTTGGGCATTCCGACCTTGAAACGGAAGCAAGGCATCGTTGCACAATGTCGCATCTCGCCTTTGCCTGTTGCTCTTCCCGCTCGGGAAAGCGATAAGGGCCGCAGGGTTCAAGGAGGCGGGATGTGAGCGGCGAGACCATTACCCTTTATGAAGCGATCGGTGGCGATGCGACGGTCAGGGCCTTGGCCCGGCGCTTCTACGAATTAATGGACACCCTGCCCGAGGCGGCGCGTTGCCGCGCCATCCATCCCGCCGATCTTTCCGGCAGCGAAAGCAAGTTTTACGATTATCTGACGGGATATCTTGGCGGACCGCCCGTCTATGTCGAGAAACACGGCCACCCGATGTTGCGGCGGCGTCATTTCGCAGCCCCGATCGGTCCCGCCGAGCGGGACGAATGGCTGCTCTGCTTCCGCCGCGCGATGGACGAGACCATCGAGAACCCGAAGCTCAGGGACATCATCTGGGGGCCGGTGGAGCGGCTGGCCTTTCATATGCAAAATCAGGAAGCGGACACTCCATGACACACGAAAGACTGCGCGCCTTCATTCTGTTGCTGGGCAGCCTGCTCGGGGCTGCCGGCGTCATGCTTGCCGCCGCCGCCACCCATACCGGTGAAACCTACATGCTGGGCAATGCCTCGGCCATGGCGCTCGCCCATGCGCCGGTGCTGGTGGCACTCCATATCGGCGCGGACCGCATCCGAACCGCCATTCCGGCAGGCCTGATCCTCGGCCTTGGCACGGCGATTTTCGTCGGCGATCTCGTTGTCAGGCATTTTTCCGGCCACAGCCTGTTTCCCTACGCAGCACCCCTGGGTGGCCTCGGCATGATTGCCGGATGGCTGGTGCTCTGCGCCGGCGCGTTTTTAAAGCCGAAGGGCCGATTGTGTTTTAGAGCATCTGCGTTGTGACACGTGGTGCGAGCGGAGCTTCCCTCACACTCGGCGTCATCCTCGCCCCCGAGGCGAGGAACCATGGACCACAGAAATTGTGGGTCCTCGGGTCAAGCCCGAGGATGACGGACGAGAGGCTTCAACCCTAACCCCGCGTCCAGCGAAACGGCAGGATGTTGCGGCCCCTCTCGGCCACATCGCCGATATCGAAAGACGGCGTTTCTCCGGGTTGGCGGGTGCGCAGATGCGGGAAGTTCACCACATTGCCACCGTCAGCTGCGGCACGGTTGCGCCGCTCGCGTTCGCCGACGATTTCATGCATGTCCGTCAAAGCCGGGTCGGCTGCCTGTTCGGCCATCTTGTGCAGTTCCACGCGGCAGGCTTCCGCCGCCGCGGGGTCTTCATCATGGAAATTATTGCGCTCGTCGCTCATCGCCGGAGGTCCGTTCATTCATCGTCTGCAGCGCCCGCTCCAGACTGGATTTGCTGCCATTGCGCAGCGGAATGAATGTCTTGCCGAATTTCTTGCAACCGGACTTCACCCGCAGACACGCATCGTGGCTGATACAGTCGATCGGGCAGAAAACGCAGTCGACGGAGGGAAGTACGGTATCGATGCGCGAGACCGCCTCACGCAATCCGCCATCGTGGTGGATAAGCTCGGCGCCGAAATTGCTGGCGATCTGGCGAAGATGCGCAACCTGACAGTCACGGCCGCCGACATAAAGAAAGCTCTTCGGACCGGAAAGCTGCTGTTCGGCCACGTCCTTCTCAGGCTGTGGCGCGCCCTTGCCCTGCTTTTCGCCGCGTCCCGGCTTCTTCTTTTCCTTGCGTGCCATGCCCTCACCTGCCGGTTGTCTTTTCAATGCCCCGATGTTCGGGCCCCATGAGCGGGATGTAGGCACCATAGTAAAGATGAGTTTCTGAGTAAAGTATAAAGGTGATAATTTTCCTCATGTTTTGACATAAAGAATCGATCACATATTCGCGAGAACCGTTTCGTTCAGCCGCTTATGCGCAATCCGCCCATGAAAAGCTGCTCCAGATGCCGGGCCGCATCTTCGAAACGGCCATCGCCGCCATTTTTGTCGCCCAGCACCGCCCGCACCTGCACATCGAAATCCGCATAATGCTGGGTGGTCGACCAGATCGAGAAAATCAGGTGATAGGGATCACATTTGGCCATCCGCCCGGCCTTGATCCAAAGGCGGATCACCTCGGCTTTTTCATCCACCAGTTGTTTCAGCGGCCCCTTCAGCTCATCCTCGATGTGCGGCGCGCCCTGCAGGATTTCATTGGCGAACAGGCGGCTCTCGCGCGGAAAATCGCGCGACATTTCCAGCTTGCGGCGAATATAGGAGCGGATTTCGCTTTCAGGATTGCCCTCGGCGTCAAAGGCCCTGAGCGGATCGAGCCAGGTATCCAGCACCCGCTCGATCAGCGCGCGGTGCATCGCCTCCTTGGTGCGGAAATAATAAAGCACGTTCGGTTTCGACATGCCGGCCGCCTCGGCAATCTGGTCGATGGTGGAACCGCGAAAGCCGTTGGTGGAGAATACACTGAGCGCAGCCTCAAGAATCGCTTCCTGCTTTTCTTCCTGAATACGGGTCCGCTTCTGTGTTTTCGCTGCTCGCGGTATGGCCATTCTCAGCTCTCTGTTTCTTTTCGATGCAATTGCCGTTACAGTATGCTTAAAAAATAATCGTCGCGTACAGTTTAGGCAAAATTAGTGCGATTCGTCACGAAAATCCCTTGCTGACATCATGGCGAATTTGCAATGTTTACCAGCCGGTCAATTTATCCCCCATCGCCATCACAAGGCAATGGCTGTTATCTTAACCGGCAAAAACGGGAACGGCACAAGCTTTGCTTCGATAAAAACAAAACAGGTGAGGACGACACTGCATGACGGCGGGTAAAAACTTGACGGTCAATGGCGACCGTCTGTGGGACAGTTTGATGGACATGGCGAAAATCGGCCCCGGCATTGCCGGCGGCAATAATCGCCGCACACTGACAGATGAGGATGCAGAAGGCCGCAGCCTGTTCAAGACCTGGTGCGAGGCAGCGGGCCTGTCGCTCGGTGTTGACCGCATGGGCACGATGTTCGCCACCCGCGCCGGCGAGGACCCGGACGCGCTGCCGGTCTATATCGGCAGCCACCTCGACACCCAGCCGACCGGCGGCAAATTCGATGGCGTGCTCGGCGTGCTGGCTGGGCTGGAAGTGTTGCGCAGTCTGAACGACCTCAACATCAAGACGAAACACCCGATCGTCGTCACCAACTGGTCAAATGAGGAAGGCGCGCGCTTCGCGCCCGCCATGCTGGCCTCGGGTGTCTTCGCCGGCGTTCACGATCTCGATTATGCCTATGGCCGCACCGATACCGACGGCAAGACCTATGGCGAAGAGCTGAAACGCATCGGCTGGCTCGGCGAAGAAGAGGTCGGCGCGCGCAAAATGCACGCCTATTTCGAATATCATATCGAACAGGGACCGATCCTCGAGGCGGAAGGCAAACAGATCGGCGTCGTCACCCATGGTCAGGGCCTGTGGTGGCTGGAAGTGACGCTGACCGGCAAGGAGGCCCATACCGGCTCGACGCCGATGGCCATGCGCGTCAATGCCGGCTTAGCTGCCGCCCGCATCCTCGAAAAGGTGCAGGAGGTGGCGATGGCC
This sequence comes from Agrobacterium arsenijevicii, assembly GCA_000949895.1. Taxonomy (GTDB): domain Bacteria; phylum Pseudomonadota; class Alphaproteobacteria; order Rhizobiales; family Rhizobiaceae; genus Agrobacterium; species Agrobacterium arsenijevicii. The sequence goes on from JWIT01000005.1 coordinate 68,207, forward strand.
CACCAGCCGGGCGCGGTCGCCGGCGTCGGCCAGATGATCTTCACGCCAAATTCCCGCAACGTGCTGCCCGGCAAAGTGGTTTTCACCATCGACCTCAGAACCCCCTCGCAGGCGAAACTCGACAACATGCGCGCGATCTTCGAACGCGAAGTACCCGCAATCGCCGAAGAACTCGGCGTCGGCTGCTCGATCGAGGCCATCGGCCATTTCGATCCCGTCGCCTTCGATCCGGTGCTGGTCGGCCGTGTGCGCTCTGCAGCCGAAAAACTCGGCTACAGCCACATGGACATCATCTCCGGCGCCGGCCACGATGCCTGCTGGACGGCAAGGGTCGCCCCCTCCACCATGATCTTCTGCCCCTGCGTGGACGGGCTTTCCCACAACGAAGCGGAGGAGATCTCATCCGAATGGGCAGCAGCCGGCTGCGATGTGCTGCTGCATGCCGTGCTGGAGACTGCGGAGATCGCGCAATGACCGCCACCATCATCAAGAACGGCACCATCGTCACCGCCGACCTCACCTACAAGGCCGATGTAAGGATCGAGGGCGGCAGGATCACCGAGATTGGACCCGATCTGACCGGCGGCACCCTGCTCGATGCGACGGGATGTTACGTCATGCCGGGTGGCATTGATCCGCATGTGCATCTGGAAATGCCGTTCATGGGCACCTATTCCGCCGATGATTTCGAGAGCGGCACGCGCGCCGCCCTTGCCGGCGGCACGACCATGGTGGTGGATTTCTGCCTGCCGGAGCCGGGCCAGTCGCTTCTCGATGCCCTGCAAAGATGGGACAACAAGGCGACGCGCGCCAATTGCGATTATTCCTTCCATATGGCCGTCACCTGGTGGGGCGAGCAGGTCTTCAACGAGATGAAGACTGTGGTTCAGGAAAAGGGCATCAATTCGTTCAAGCACTTCATGGCCTACAAGGGCGCGTTGATGGTGAATGACGACGAGATGTTCGCCTCCTTCTCGCGCTGTGCCGAGCTTGGCGCCATTCCCTTCGTGCATGCGGAAAACGGCGATATCGTCGCGCAGATGCAGGAAAAGCTGATGGCGGAAGGCAATGTCGGGCCGGAAGCGCATGCCTATTCCCGGCCGCCCTCCGTCGAAGGCGAAGCCACAAACCGCGCCATCATCATCGCCGATATGGCGGGCGCGCCGCTTTATGTCGTCCACACATCTTGCGAGCAGGCGCATGAAGCGATCCGCCGCGCCCGCCAGAACGGCATGCGGGTCTATGGTGAACCGCTGATCCAGCACCTGATCCTCGATGAAAGCGAGTATGCCAATGCCGACTGGGACCATGCCGCCCGCCGCGTGATGTCGCCGCCCTTCCGCAACCGGCAGCATCAGGACAGCCTCTGGGCGGGTCTGGCTTCCGGCTCGCTGCAATGTGTGGCGACCGACCATTGCGCCTTCACCACCGATCAGAAACGCTTCGGCCTTGGCGATTTCCGCAGGATACCGAACGGCACCGGCGGGCTGGAAGATCGCATGCCGCTGCTCTGGACGCACGGCGTCGCAACCGGCCGCCTGACGATGAACGAATTCGTCGCCGTCACCTCCACCAATATTGCGAAGATCCTGAACACCTATCCGAAAAAGGGCGCGATCCTTGTCGGCAGCGATGCCGATATCGTCGTGTGGGACCCGGCGCGGGAAAAGACCATCAGCGCGGCAAACCAGCAATCGGCCATCGATTACAACGTGTTCGAAGGACAGAAGGTCAAGGGCCTGCCCCGCTTCACCCTGTCGCGCGGCGTCGTCAGCATCGAGGAAAGCACCGTCAAGACGCAGGAGGGCCACGGCCAGTTCATCGCCCGCGATCCTTACCCCGCCGTCAGCAAGGCACTTTCCACATGGAAAGAACTCGTCGCGCCACGCAAGGTGGAACGCAGCGGCATTCCGGCATCGGGTGTATGACCGTGAGCGCTGAACCGAAACGCGAAATCGTCATCGCTGCCGCCGTTCTCCTGAATGCGCGACGGCAAATGCTTGTCGTGCGCAAGCGCGGCACCACGCAATTCATGCAGCCGGGCGGCAAGATCGATCCGGGTGAAACACCCGAGCAGGCGCTTCACCGCGAACTCGCCGAAGAAATCGGCCTGACGCTTCCTGAAAATGCCGCGCGCTATGAGGGTGTCTTTCGCGAGGAGGCCGCCAATGAGACGGGGGCGGAGGTCGTCGCCCACGCCTTCGTCGCGCGGCTTTATGACGATGTCGCCCCGCAGGCGGAGATAGAGGAGGTGCGCTGGCTCGATCTTGATGCGACCTCCAATCTGCCGATCGCCAAACTCACGGAAACACGTATGCTGCCGCTGGCACGCGCAGCCCTGACGGAAAGTGGAAACAAGCCACGATGAATGAAGCCTCTTCCTATTCCGTCGTTTCCGCCAGAAATCTCGGGCTCACCTTCGAAACCGGCGATGGCCCGGTGCACGCGCTTTCCAATGTCGATCTGGAGGTCGGCAAGGGCGAATTCGTCTCCTTCATCGGCCCTTCCGGCTGCGGCAAGACCACGTTCCTCCGGGTGATCGCCGATCTTGAAAAACACACCTCGGGAGAGATCACCGTCAACGGCACCACGCCGGAAAACGCCCGCAAGGACCGGTCCTACGGTTACGTCTTTCAGGCGGCCGCCCTTTATCCCTGGCGGACCATAGAAAAGAACATCGCCCTCCCGCTCGAAATCATGGGCTATACGAAGGCGGAGCAACGCGAGCGCATCGAGCGCACGCTCGACCTCGTCAACCTCAAAGGTTTCAGCAAGAAATACCCGTGGCAGCTTTCCGGCGGCATGCAGCAGCGCGCCTCCATCGCCCGCGCACTCGCCTTCGATGCCGACCTGCTGTTGATGGACGAGCCTTTCGGCGCTCTGGACGAGATCGTCCGCGATCATCTGAACGAGCAGCTTCTGAAACTGTGGGATACGACCGGCAAGACCATCTGCTTCGTCACCCATTCCATTCCGGAAGCGGTTTATCTCTCGACCAAAATCGTCGTCATGTCGCCACGGCCCGGCCGGGTGACGGATGTGATCACGTCCACATTGCCGAGGGAAAGACCGCTTGAGATTCGCGAGTCCCCGGAATTTCTGGCGATTGCGCATCGCGTGCGTGAGGGGCTGAAGGCGGGGCATAGCTATGAGGGGTGATTTTCGACGCAAACTCATTGCGGGAGGCTCTACCCCCCTCTGCCCTGCCGGGCATCTCCCCCTCAAGGGGGGAGATCGGCAGGAAGCGCTACCATTGTTTCATTCTCGACGTCTGAGATGGGCGATACCCAACCACGAGTCGATCTCCCCCCTTGCGGGGGAGATGTCCGGCAGGACAGAGGGGGGTAAGCCCCACCCACGGATTGGCGATACCTCCCACCCACCGAGGGCGCCGCAATGACCCTCATCCGCCACCGCATCCTCCCCATTCTCACCGTCCTCCTCGCCATCCTCATCATCTGGCACGTCGCCGTCGTCTATCTCAACATGCCCTTCGCCCGCGATCAGGCAAACCGTGCCGGCCAGACGCCGAGCTTCATGGAACTCTTGCCGCAAACCTTCGCGCAGGAGCGCCCGGTTCTCCCTGCCCCACACCAGATCATCGCGGAACTGTGGGACACCACGGTCAACAAGGCGATCACCTCCAAGCGCAGCCTCGTTTATCACGCAGGCATCACGCTCTCGGCCACGCTGCTTGGTTTCGCCATCGGCGCTGTCCTCGGCATCCTCTTGGCCGTCGCCATCGTGCATAACCGCGCCATGGACCGCTCCGTCATGCCGTGGATCGTCGCCAGCCAGACGATCCCAATCCTTGCGGTGGCGCCGATGATTATCGTCGTCCTGAACTCCATCGGCATTTCCGGGCTGTTGCCGAAGGCGCTGATCTCCACCTATCTGTCTTTCTTCCCGATCGTCGTCGGCATGGTGAAGGGCCTAAGAAGCCCCGAAACCATCCAACTCGACCTGATGCACACCTATAATGCCTCACCCGGCCAGATCTTCTGGAAGCTGCGCTGGCCCTCGGCCCTGCCCTATCTCTTCACTTCGCTGAAGATCGCCATTGCCATCGCGCTGGTCGGCGCCATCGTCGGTGAATTGCCGACAGGGGCCGTCGCCGGTCTTGGTGCGCGCCTGCTCTCCGGTTCCTATTACGGCCAGACGGTGCAGATATGGGCGGCGCTGTTCATGGCCGCCGGTGTCGCCGCCATTCTGGTGTCGATCATCGGCATTGCCCACGCCGCCGTCCTTAAAAGAATGGGAGCCCGGCCATGACCCATCCCGGCTGGTTTATCGGTGCGATCCTGTTCTGGCTTGCCGCCTGGGCCTTCAACGAATGGCTGGTGCGCCGCCGGTTCTCCTCGCCAGCGGCAAAGCGCATGAGCCGCATGGCCGTACCGCTTCTTTTCGGGTTGGCCATTCTTGCACTCTGGGAAGGTGTGGTGCGCGGTTTTGCCGTGCCGCCCATCCTGCTGCCGGCACCGAGCGCCATCCTTGCCCGCCTTCTCACCTCCCTGCCGATACTCTGGGCGGATTTCCGCCAGACTTTCCTCAAATCGGTGCTGACGGGTTATGTGCTCGGCTGCGGCCTCGGCTTCATCGTCGCCATCCTCATCGACCGGTCGCCCTTCCTCCAGCGCGGGCTACTGCCCATCGGCAATTTCGTCTCCGCCTTGCCTGTTGTTGGCATCGCCCCGATCATGGTCATGTGGTTCGGTTTCGACTGGCAGTCGAAAGTGGCCGTCGTCGTCATCATGACGTTTTTCCCGATGCTGGTGAACACGGTGCAGGGGCTCGCCGCCTCCAGCCACATGGAGCGCGACCTGATGCGCACCTATGCCGCCGGCTGGTGGCCGACGCTGATAAAACTGCGCCTGCCCGCCGCCTGGCCTTTCATCTTCAACGCGCTGAAGATCAACTCCACGCTGGCGCTGATCGGCGCCATCGTTGCCGAATTCTTCGGCACGCCTATCGTCGGCATGGGTTTCCGCATCTCGGCGGAAATGGGCCGTAGCAATGTCGATATGGTCTGGGCCGAAATCGCCGTCGCGGCGCTTGCTGGTTCGGGCTTTTATGGTCTGGTGGCGCTCGCTGAGCGGGCCGTCACCTTCTGGCATCCGTCCGTCCGTGGGGGACGAACGTAAATAACGAAAAAGGGAACAGCGATGAAAATGAAACTTGCATCCATGCTTCTTGCCGGCGCGTCACTTCTGACGGCATTCGGGGCGCAGGCCGCCGACAAGATCACCCTGCAGCTGAAATGGGTGACCCAGGCGCAATTCGCCGGTTATTACGTCGCCAAGGACAAGGGTTTCTATGAAGCAGAGGGCCTCGACGTCGACATCAAGCCCGGCGGCCCGGACATTGCCCCGGCACAGGTTCTGGCCGGCGGCGGCGCCGATGTCATCGTTGACTGGATGCCCTCGGCACTCGCCACCCGTGAAAAGGGCGTTCCGCTCGTCAACATCGCCCAGCCTTTCAAATCCTCCGGCATGATGCTGACCTGCCTCAAGGAAACCGGCATCACCAAGCCGGAAGATTTCAAGGGCAAGACGCTCGGCGTCTGGTTCTTCGGCAACGAATATCCGTTCCTGTCGTGGATGGCGCACCTGAAAATCCCGACCACCGGCGGCGCGGATGGCGTTACCGTTCTCAAGCAGGGTTTCAACGTCGATCCGCTGCTGCAAAAGCAGGCCGCCTGCATTTCCACCATGACCTATAATGAATATTGGCAGGTCATCGATGCAGGCATCAAGCCGGAGGAACTCGTCACCTTCAAATACGAGGCGGAAGGCGTGGCGACGCTGGAGGACGGTCTTTACGTTCTCGAAGACAAGCTGAAGGACGCCAAGTTCAAGGAAGACATGGTCAAATTCGTCCGTGCTTCCATGAAGGGCTGGAAATGGGCGGAAGAACACCCTGATGACGCCGCCGGTATCGTTCTCGAAAACGACGCCTCGGGCGCCCAGACCGAAAAGCACCAGAAGCGCATGATGGGCGAAGTCGCCAAGCTGACGGCCGGCTCGAAAGGCGCGCTGGACAAGGCGGATTACGAGCGCACCGTCAAGACGCTGCTCGGCGGCGGTTCCGATCCTGTCATCACCAAGGAGCCGACAGGCGCCTACACCACCGAAATCACCGATGCGGCGCTGAAATAGTCAAATCGAGCCCGAAGCATGGAACGCGCGGTCCTCGCCGCGCGTTTTTTTACGCGTTGGTGACCCCATTGATGAATTACAATGTCTCGACATATACAAAAATGTATATCAACCATGATGGCTATGCGGATTGATTTGTATAACAACTAACATTAGAGTCCCCGCCAACAAGACTGCCAAATTTGATCTTGTAAAAAAGCACGCGGCAAAGGTGCTTGAGATTCGCGTTGAGGGGCGTTTGAATCGGGAGGATCGAAAAGGAAGTATTGTGACCCCTTGTTTCACATTCGTTCTCGCATGACCTTTTAAAACACGCCTTGAGGCTGAAGGACATGCGATCGAATATTGCGCGAGCCAAGACACATGCAGCATAGAGTCACGTTTAACCGCTTTGTTTTCCTTCTTCTTTCCGCAACGGCCCTGCCATTCTCGGCCGTGGCCGAAGGAGAAGCGCAGGAACCGGTCAAACAGCAGAACCTTCCCTCCATCATTGTCGCGAAAGCCACGACACGGGATCTCGTGGACCGCATCATCGCCACCGGCACGATCCGGCCCGTGGACGAGATCTATGTCCAGCCGCTGGTCGACGGCCTGTCGATAGATGAGCTGAATGTCGATATCGGCGACAGGGTCGAGGCCAATGCGGTTCTGGCCGTGCTCTCTTCCGACAGTCTGCTTCTGCAAAAAAGCCAGCTTGAGGCCAACAAGGCCAAGGCCGAGGCCTCCGTGACCCAGTCGAAGGCGCAGGTGCTGGAAGCGCAGGCCAATCTGGCCGATGCCGTTCGCCAGCGCGACCGCGCCGCAAGGCTCGGCCAGAGCGGCTCCGGTTCGGTCTCCGAGACGGAAAAGACCGAAGCCGCAGCCCAGGTTGCGCAGGCCCGCCTCGATGCCGCCAAACAGGCCGTTTCCGCAGGAGAGGCAGACAGCAAGGTTGTCGACGCGCAGATCGACGACATCAATCTGAAGCTGACGCGCACGGGTGTGAAAACCCCGGTCTCCGGCATCGTATCCGCCAAGAACGCCAAGGTGGGCGCCATTGCCAGCGGCGCCGGCACCCCGCTTTTCACCGTTATCAAGGACGGCGCGATCGAACTCGTCGCCGATCTTTCCGAGACCGATATCATGAAGGTCAAGGCCGGCCAGAAAGCCTATTTGACGGTTGCCGGCGGAGCTGAGAAAATAGAGGGCAAGGTGCGGCTCGTTTCGCCCACCGTCGATCCATCGACGCGCCTCGGTTCCGTGCATGTGGTGCTGCCGACCGATAGCCCGGCGCGGTCAGGCATGTATGCCAGCGCAGAGATCATCGTAAAAGAAACGAACGCGCTTGCCCTGCCGCTTTCGGCCGTCACCTCCGGGCGTGAAGGCTCGACCACCCGCAGGGTGGAAGGCGACATCGTCAAGCAGGTGAAGATCGAGACCGGCATCGAAGATAGCGGTTTCATTGAGATTGTCAGCGGGCTTGCCGCTGGCGACAAGGTTGTCGAGAAAGCTGGAGCATTCGTGCGTGATGGTGACCGGATAAGACCGGTGGAAGCCCAGACGGCTGCGTCCAACTGACTGAGGGAATGAAATGAACTTCTCCGCATGGTCAATCCGTAACCCGATTGCGCCGCTGCTCGGCTTCGCGCTTTTGATTTTCCTCGGCATCCAGGCCTTCAACGCCCTGCCGATCACCCGTTTTCCGAACATCGACGTTCCCGTCGTTGCCGTCACCGTGACCCAGAGCGGCGCTTCGCCGTCGGAACTGGAGATGCAGGTGACGAAGGAGATCGAAGACGCCGTCGCCGCCATCAGCGGCGTCGACGAAATCCAGTCGACCGTCACCGACGGACAGTCCCTGACCACCGTTGTCTTCCGCATCGAAAAGCCGACGGAAGAAGCCGTTCAGGACACCAAGGACGCCATCGACAAGATCCGCAGCGATCTGCCGGCCGATATCGAAGTGCCTGTTGTCAGCAAGATCGACGTGGAAGGCCAGGCTATCCAGACCTTTGCCGTCTCCTCGCCGAACATGACGCTGGAAGAACTGTCCTGGTTCGTGGATGACACCATCAAGCGTTCGCTGCAGGGCAAATCCGGCATCGGCAAGGTCGACCGTTACGGCGGCGCCGACCGCGAAGTGCGTGTTTCGCTCAGCCCCGAAAAGCTCGACGCCTACGGCATCACCGCAAGCGAAGTGAACAGCCAGCTGCGCGGCACCAATATCGATCTCGGCTCCGGCCGTGGCCAGGTTGGCGGCAACGAGCAGACGATCCGCACGCTCGGCGACACCCGTGACGTGACGCAGCTTGCCAACACCACGATTGCGCTCTCCAACGGCCGCTTCGTCAAGCTTTCCGAACTCGGCACGGTCAAGGATACCTATCAGGAGCAGAAGTCCTTCTCGCGGTTCAACGGCAACCCCGCCGTCACCTTCGCCGTGTTCCGCTCCAAGGGCGCCAGCGAGGTTTCGGTCGCCGAAACCGTGGCGGAAAGCCTCGATCAGGTCCGCAAGGATCATCCGAACGTGTCGATCCAGATGGTCGATGACGCCGTCTATTTCACCTATGGCAACTACAAGGCGGCGCTCGATACGCTGATCGAAGGCGCGATCCTCGCCGTTATCGTGGTTCTGCTGTTCCTCAGGAACTGGCGCGCAACCCTGATTGCCGCCGTCGCCCTGCCGCTCTCCGCGATCCCGACATTCTGGATCATGGACCTGATGGGCTTTTCGCTTAACCTCGTCAGCTTCCTGGCATTGACGCTCGCCACGGGTATTCTCGTGGATGACGCCATCGTGGAAATCGAGAACATTGCCCGCCACATCAAGATGGGCAAGACGCCATATCGAGCCTCTCTTGAAGCTGCAGACGAAATCGGCCTCGCCGTCATCGCCACCAGCTTCACCATCATCGCCGTCTTCGTGCCGGTGTCGTTCATGCCCGGTATTCCCGGACAGTACTTCATCCAGTTCGGTCTGACGGTCGCCTTCTCGGTGTTCTTCTCGCTTGCGGTTGCCCGCCTCATCACACCCCTGATGGCGGCCTATCTGATGCGCGCCGAAGACGCGATGGACGACCATGCCGACAATGACGGCTGGTTGATGAAGGCCTATACGCGCATGGTTTCCGCCACCACCCGCAAGTGGTGGGCGCGTTACCTGACGCTGGTCGGCGCCATCGCCTTCCTCATCGCTTCCGTCATGCTTCTGAGCCAGGTGCCGGGCAGCTTCCTGCCGCCGGACGACGCCTCGCGCGTGACGCTTTCGGTGGAACTGCCGCCCAATGCGACGCTTGATGAAACCGACCGGACGACGACCGAAATCTACCACGCCATCCGCGATATCAACGGTGTGGAGAGCGTCTTCATCCTAGGCGGCGCTTCGCCCAAGGGCGACCTGGAGCTTCGCCGCGCCACCGTCAACGTCATTCTCCAGCATATCGACCATTCGCTGCTCAAGCTGGTGGTCAACAAGGGGCTGGGTTCCATTCCGCTCATCGGCCAATATCTTCCGAAGGTGGAAGAAAAGGGCCGCGTCCGTCCGCAATGGGATGTGGAGCGGGATATCTTCGCCAAGGTCCGCACCATCCCGGATGTGCGCATCATCAAGCTGAACGATCGCGCTGAGCGTGAACTGAGCTTCAACTTCCTCTCTTCGAACGAGAAGGATCTGAACGACGCCGTCGGCATTCTCGAAAGCCGCCTGCGCGCCTCGCCCATCCTTGCCAATGTCAGCTCGGAAGGCGCTCTGCCAAGGCCCGAACTGCAGATCCGCCCGCGCAAGGACGAAATCGCCCGCCTCGGTATCACGCCGCAGCAGATCTCGCAGACGGTGCGTGTCGCCACCATCGGTGATATCGACGCACAACTGACGAAAATCTCGCTGGACGACCGGCAGATCCCGATCCGCGTGCAGGCATCCATCGATACCCGCCGCGATCTCGCCACCATCCGCGCGCTGAAGATCAAGACCGCATCCGGTTCGCTGGTGCCGCTCTATAGCGTTGCCGATATCGACTATTCGGAAGGTCCAAGCTCGATCAAGCGCAACGACCGCAACCGCGTCGTCTCCATCGGCTCCGACGTGCCGTTCGGCACGGCGCTCGATACCTCTACGGCCGAGTTCAAGCGCATCGTGGCGGAAACCCATCTGCCGGCAAGCGTTCGCCTTGCCGAAAGTGGTGACGCCAAGGTGCAGGGCGAAATGCAGCAGGGCTTCGTCAACGCCATGTTGCTCGGCCTGTTGCTGGTGCTGGTGGTGCTCATCCTGCTGTTCAAGGATGTCATCCAGCCCTTCACCATCCTGTTCTCGCTGCCGCTTGCCATCGGCGGCGTGGCGGTGGCGCTCATCATCACGCAGAACGCGCTTTCCATGCCCGTTCTCATCGGCATCCTGATGCTGATGGGCATCGTGACGAAGAACGCCATCCTGCTGGTGGATTTCGCCATCGAAATGCGCCGGCACGGCATGGAACGGGTGCATGCCATGGTCGAAGCCGGCCGCAAGCGCGCCCGCCCGATTATCATGACCTCGATTGCCATGTCGGCGGGCATGTTGCCCTCGGCGCTCGGCGTCGGTGAAGGCGGCTCCTTCCGCGCGCCGATGGCGATTGCGGTGATCGGCGGCATCATCGTCTCGACGGTGCTGTCCCTGATCGTGGTTCCGGCCTTCTTCCTGATCATGGACGACCTGTCGCGCCTGCTCGCCCACCTGTTCGGCCGCTTCGTCGGCAAGAAGGAAGAGGAGGAAGAGTCCCTCTCCAACGAGAAACTCTCCGACATCGCCCGCGAAAACAGCCAGGCGCTCTCCTCGCTGGAAGCACGGGTCGCCAGCATGGAAAAGGGCTCAGGCGAAAAATCCGGCGACAAAGGCAGCAACATCCTGCGGCTGCCACCGCTCGCCGCCGAGTGAAAGTAAAAACGCCGGGCCAGTGCCCGGCGTTTCTTTTTGTGGCAAAAGTCTCTCCTCCGTCATCCTCGGGTCAAGCCCGAGGATGACGTCGAGCAAGTGGAAATTCTCCCCTCGACGTAACGATGACAACGCCCATTTGATCGAAATCAATTCCCTTTTCGGCCCAGCTGTTAATCTCCCTCGCATCGGGAATTGCCGGTCGAAGGATAATGCGATGAGCTCTTTTCAGATAGGCGCGAGGGAAAAGGAACATCCCCGGTTTCGTATCGCTTCTGACAACCCGGCAAAAGGTTTGAGCGGGAGCCGGATGGACGTGAACAAGACCGTGAAGCTGAGCAACAGGGACAGGAACATTCTGCTGCGCGCACCCCTGATAGGGATTGCGGACGAAGCGGCGTCGTTGAAGCTGATGGAGGCGGCGACCGTCACCAATCTCAATGCCCGCCATGTGCTCTTCAAGGAGGGCGAGGCAGCGCAATATTTCTACTGCGTCCTGTCGGGTTATGTCCGCCTTTACCGGCTGGACAGGCACGGGCGCGAGGCGGATGTGCGGGTCAGCGGTCCGGGTGATACTTTCAATGAATGCCTGATCTTCGGCAGCGACAGCTATCGTTACAGCGCGCAGGCGGCCGAGAACTGCACCGTGGCGCGGTTCGATCTCACAAGAATCCGCAACCTCATCGATCAGGAACCGGCAATCGCCAAGGCCGTGATGCGCTGCCTTTCCAACAGCCTGCTCGGCACCATGGATTGCATCGCCAACGACCGCCTACAGACCGCGCCGCAACGCGTCGCCCACTACCTCATCAATCAGGGCCCGCGTGACGCCACATCCTTTTCGTTGCGGCTGCCCTTCCAGAAAAGTCTGCTCGCCGGCAAGCTCGGCCTTGCGCCGGAAGCCCTGTCGCGTGCCTTTTCCGCACTGAAAAAGGCCGGCGTCACCGTGCGCGGCCGCATCGTGCAGGTCAACGACGTCGCGGCGCTGAAGCAGATCTAGAGCGTGGCCCGGCCGCATGATCGGGGGCACGCCGTCGCGGCCCTTTTTCGTGTCGTCGCGGCGCATGCCCGGCTCGCCACAAGGCTATCTTAAGCATTGAACAGGTTGCCCATTTCGGTTTAACCGGCCGCCCGCTATAACAGCGATGCAAAATATGCAGCTGCAACGTTAAAGAGGGACGTCCATGACACGCTACCGACATTTAACAAGCCTGTTTGCCGTAGCCTCGCTGGGCGCGTTCCTGGCACATGGCGCCATCGCCCAATCGAATGTGAAGGCAATGCCAACGAAGAGCCCCCGTACCTATGTCGCCGTGTCGAACGGCACGTCGGCAACGCTGGGCGAAACCATGAAACTCAGCCGCACCTCCGCACATTTTTCCCTGCTAAAGGGGGAAATGAAGCTTCAATATTCCGACACCTGGAAAAACAGCAGCGATACGGAATTTGGCGGAGACGTCTATCAGGTGCTGAACGCCGACGCGTTTTTCGCACAGAACAAAGGCAAGAACGGCTTTTGTGACAAGCCGGTCAAGTGGGTCACCGTCAAGGATTCCAGCGATACCCTTGGAGAAGGGGCTATCCGCGTCGGCATGCTGAGCATCGACGACTGGCACAAATATAATCCCAATTCACTCGGCGCCTGCAGCGCGGATTCATTCGCGCTGAAATAGTCGCCTGTCGCGGAACCCGTAATCAGGCGGGTTGTGGCACGAAACGGAAGGTCTCGCCCTGCCGCTCGACACGGAAAAATCCGCCGAGATGACCGCCGGAAACCAGCCAGCCATGGTCAGCAACATCGGCGAGCGCCTTGATGCGTGTCGCGTAAGCAAGCTCGGAATCGATATCGTAGACGAAACCGATGCCCGGATCGTTCGCCTGCAGCGCGTTAATGTGCAGCACGTCGCCCCACAATAGCAGCTGATCGTCGATGAGATAGCCGACATGTCCCGGCGTATGGCCGGGCATGGCGATGGCCTCTATACCCTCGGCAATCCTGCCGACCGGGATCGGCCGCAACATGGCCCCGCAAATATCGAGCAGCCGGGCGGCAATGTCGAAAGCACCCTGCCGGGCGGGCGGCAAGGTCTTTCGTGCCTCCTCATTGGTGAAAAAGGCAAGATCGGCCTCGGGAACCCATATGTCCGCATTGGGAAAATAAGGCCGGTCGCCATCGATAAGACCCAGCGCATGGTCGCCGTGAATATGGGTAAGGATAACCCTGTTGATATCGCCCGGCTGAATTCCGGCGGCAATCATCGCGGCACGGGCATGGCCGTAGCTCGGACCCCAGGCCGTGCCGCAACCGGTGTCTATCAGCGAAATGCCATCAGGCCCGGACAGCGCAAAACAGTTGACATCCATATCCACCGTTTCGCCCTCGTGCCCGGCAAGGGCAGCAGTCAGGGCGGCTTCGCCCTGCCGATGGAGAAGATGGCCGACCGGCGCCTTGTAGACACCATCGACAAAACGGGAAACATCATAGGGACCAAAACGGCGGGACGTCGTCATGTTTCAGAGACCGCCCTGCTCTTTCAGGAAACCAACGATGCGATCAACACCCTCACCGCGTTTCATATCGGTGAAGACAAAAGGCATGGCGTTGCGCATACGGGTCGCGTCATTGTCCATGACAGTCAGATCGGCACCGACATAGGGCGCCAGATCCTTCTTGTTGATGACCAGCAGGTCCGAGCGGGTGATGCCCGGCCCGCCCTTGCGCGGAATTTCCTCGCCCTGGCAGACGGAGATCACATAGATGGTGATATCAGCAAGATCGGGCGAAAAGGTCGCCGCGAGATTGTCGCCGCCGGATTCGATGAAGACCACGTCGAGATCGGGAAACCGTGCATTGAGACCGGCAATCGCCTGCAGATTGATCGTCGCATCCTCACGGATGGCCGTGTGCGGGCAGCCGCCCGTCTCGACGCCGACGATACGCTCGGAAGGCAGCGCCTGCATGCGCACCAGCGCTTCCGCATCTTCCTTGGTGTAGATATCGTTGGTAACGACGGCGACGGAATAGTCAGCGCTCATCGCCTTGCAGAGCTTCTCCGTCAACGCGGTCTTGCCGGAACCGACCGGTCCACCAATACCGACGCGCAGCGGGCCATTGCCCGATTTCATGCCCCCCGATTTCATGCCCGATGTCACAACCATGTTCCCTTCGATATGCTTTGATGTTTTCCCACCATAACGCTTCATACCGCCGCTTCAAGGGCGACAATGCTGCATTGCGGTGTGATGCTCAGGAGCGGAAAAGCCGTGTCGCCTGCGTCTCGTGGCGCATGGCCGCCGTGTCGGCGATGATCGTGGCGCTGCCGAGATCGTCGAGCGTAGATTGCACGGCGCGGGCCGCCATTTCGCCGATCGTCGCCTCGCTTGCGGCGAGAATGGCGACGCCATCCTTCTGCCCCGCGACGCCGAGCCGGATGCCTGCCGAAACGATCTGCGAGACACCTGCATGCAGAAAGGCGGCAAGCGTCTCCCGCAACGGCACCCCATGCCCTGCCGCCACCGCCCCTATGGCGACGGGATAGGGAGCCTCCTTCGGCAACAGCTCCAGAACCGCATGCGGCCATGCCCCGGCAGCGGAAACGAAGGCATCTCCCAGCAGAACGGTCTCGCGATAACGCTCCGCCGAACCGGCCAGCGCTCGGCCCAGATCGGCCGTTTCGCTCAGCGCGATGGCATCCTGCGAGCTTCGCCAGGCATGCGCCAGAAACACCGCATCGTTCCACAGGCTGCCGGAACGAAGAAGCACCTCCACCCAGCCGTAAAGACCAGCCGCATCGCTGACGCGCCGGTCTTCCACCGCCTTTTCAAGACCGCCGGAATAGGAAAAGCCGCCAATGGGAAAGGCGGGCGACATCCAGGCCATGAGCCGCAGCAGCGCGGCAACGCCGCGATCTTCGCTCACGCCTCAGCCGTGGTCGTGATGGTGGCCATGATCATGCCCGTGGGAATGACCGCCATGGGCGTGGTAAGCACCGCGTGCCGGCTGGAAAGGTTCTTCCACATCACGCACGGTTGCGCCAAGGCCTTCCAGCATGGCGCGGATAACGTGGTCGCGCAGGATGAGAATACGCTCCTCCTCGATCTGCGCCGAAAGGTGCCGGTTGCCCAGATGCCAGGCAAGTTCGATCAGGTGAAGACGGTCTTTCGCCTTGATTTCGAACAGCTTTTCATCCGCCGCGCGAACCTCCACCAGATCGCCGTTCTCCACCACCAGCAGATCGCCATGGGCAAACAGCACGGCCTCCTTCAGATCCAGCATCACCATCTCGTCATTCTGCAAATGCAGCAGCTTGCGGCGCAGATGCCGCTGGTCATGTGCCAGAGTGACATAACCGGAAGGCTCGTCGGCTGGAGTTCCGGCGGGGTGATAGGAGGTGACGCGCAGCATGGGATGATCCGTTTCAGAAACAGTCTTGGGGTTCCGATTGTTGACGGATAGGCGGGATGATTTCAAGGCGCGATTTCAGGTCGAACGCATCTCGGAAAACGAAAAAGCCCGACATCGCTGCCGGGCCTTGTCAAAAAAAAATCAAACCACAATCAGGCCGCAGCGCGGCTCTTGAGGTTTTCCAGAATGTTCTGCGGCGAGGAAACGCCATAGGGGTCGCTATCGCAATTGTCCGAATAGCCCTCTTCCTCGAACCACTGCTCCACCAGACCGTCGTTGATGACGGCGGCGTAACGCCAGGAGCGCATGCCGAAACCGAGATTGTCCTTGGCGACCAGCATGCCCATCTTGCGGGTGAACTCGCCCGAACCATCAGGAATGACCTTGACGTTTTCGAGGTTCTGGCCCTTTGCCCATGCATTCATCACGAAGGCGTCGTTGACCGACAGGCAATAGATTTCATCGACGCCGAGCGCGCGGAATTCGCCCGCGAGCTTTTCGAAATCGGGAAGCTGGAAGGTCGAGCAGGTCGGCGTGAAAGCGCCGGGCAGCGAGAAGAGAACGACTCGTCTGCCCTTGAAGTAATCGTCGGAGGTCATGTCCTGCCAACGGAAAGGGTTCGGGCCGCCAACGGCCTCATCTCGAACACGGGTGCGGAATGTAACGGCGGGCACTTTTTTGCCGAGCATGTCTTTCTCCTGATCTGTCTTCAATTTTCTGGTGTTTTGCGCGGATCGCTTGGGATCGCTCCGCACGGAATTCTTTTGCGGCTTCCATAGCGCAAGATGCATTGCGGTGCAGCATAAAAATCAGATTACCAGACGTCAAATGAACGAAACGTCGCACCGCCGGAAGATCAATTGTGCAGCGCCACCGACCAGCGCAGCAAAGGCGGCAATGGCGTCCACCAGCCCGTGCGAATACCGGCTTGCCGCAACATGGCGGCCGACCATGTGTTGCAGCCGGCGAGCGCGTTGAACCAGCCATTCGCCTCGAAAAATCCATCCGTCAGGCTGTAGGAAGCACCGGGTATAAGCTGAACTTTGCCATTGTCCCGCAGGAAACTCGCACGAATGCCCGCTACAAGGCGCTGATACCCCGCTTCGGAAATGCGAAGTCGTTTTACGCCGGCAATGTCGGCCGGAAAGTCACCCGTCACGTCCACATGCATCACCGACTGGTCGAGCGTCAGCGAGCGCAACACAGGCATGGGTTTCAGGTCGGCCCAGGTGGGCGTCTGTATATAAAACGACCGGCCGCCCCAGCCGAACACCAGATAAGCAGCCGCCGGATGGTTGACCGCGATACCGCCCTCCTGCAATTCGGAGAACACCCGCCGCAGATCGTCATCGACCGGCAGGGCGATATCGGTGTGGATAGGGTTGGATAAAAGCAGGATTTCGCGATCCCTGACGACGCTTGCTTCATCGGCGAAAAATGGACGCGGCACAACGGTGCCGAGCACAAGAAGCAGGGCGACCAGCAGCACCGCGCCACCGATCCACCTTATGATACGTCTCAACATGAGGTGCCGTTAAAACAGGAAATAACGCTGCGCCATCGGCAGCACGGTCGCCGGTTCGCAGGTCAGAAGCTCGCCATCGGCACGCACCTCGTAGGTTTCCGGATCGACCTCGATATGCGGGGTCAGTGAATTGTGGATCATCGACGCCTTGGAAATACCGCCGCGCACGTTCTTCACTGCCAAGAGCTTCTTGGCGACGCCGAGACGCCCTGCAAGGCCGGCATCGAGCGATGCCTGGCTGACGAAAGTCACCGAGGAATTGGTGCGCAGCTTGCCATAGGCGGCAAACATCGGGCGGTAATGCATCGGCTGCGGTGTCGGAATGGAGGCATTCGGATCACCCATCGGGGCTGCGGCGATGGAACCGCCGAGCAGCACCATTTCGGGCTTCACGCCGAAGAATGCCGGGTTCCACAACACCAGATCGGCGCGCTTGCCGACTTCGATGGAGCCGATCTCGTGGCTGACGCCCTGGGCGATGGCCGGGTTGATGGTATATTTGGCGATGTAACGCCGAACGCGGAAATTGTCGTTTTCGCCGGTCTCTTCCTTGAGACGACCGCGCTGGCGCTTCATCTTGTCGGCCGTTTGCCAGGTGCGGATCGCCACTTCGCCGACGCGACCCATGGCCTGGCTGTCGGAGGAAATGATCGAGAACGCGCCGATATCGTGAAGAATATCCTCGGCAGCGATTGTTTCCTTGCGGATGCGGCTTTCGGCAAAGGCGATGTCTTCCGGAATGGACGAGGACAAATGGTGGCACACCATCAGCATATCCAGATGTTCGGCCAGCGTATTGATGGTGTAGGGCCGCGTCGGGTTGGTGGAAGACGGAATAACGTTCGGGTTGCCGCAAACCTTGATGATATCAGGCGCATGCCCACCACCGGCACCTTCGGTGTGGAAGGCATGGATGGTGCGGCCCTTGATGGCGGCAACCGTGTCTTCCACGAAACCGCTTTCGTTCAGTGTATCGGTGTGGATCATCACCTGCACGTCATATTCGTCGGCCACCGTCAGGCAATTGTCGATGGCAGCCGGTGTCGTGCCCCAGTCCTCATGCAGCTTCAGTGAGGAGGCGCCGGCAAGAATCATTTCTTCCAGAGGTGCTGGCAGCGAGGCATTGCCCTTACCGGCCAGCGCGAGATTCATCGGGAATGCATCGAAGCTCTCGATCATGCGCTCGATGTGCCACGCGCCGGTGCAGGTGGTGGCAAGTGTGCCATGTGCGGGGCCGGAACCGCCGCCCAGCATGCAGGTGACGCCGCTCATCAGCGCTTCTTCGATCTGCTGCGGGCAGATGAAGTGAATATGCGCATCCATGCCACCGGCGGTCAGGATCTTGCCTTCACCGGCAATCGCCTCCGTTGAGGGGCCGACGATGATCGTCACACTCGGCTGCGTATCGGGATTGCCCGCTTTGCCGATGGCGTGGATGCGCCCGTTCTTCAGGCCCACATCCGCCTTGTAGATGCCGCTATGGTCGACGATCACGACATTGGTGATGACGGTATCGACAGCACCCTCGGCCCGTGTCGCCTGGCTCTGGCCCATGCCGTCGCGAATGACCTTGCCACCGCCAAATTTCACTTCCTCGCCATAGGTCGTGTAGTCCTTCTCGATCTCGATGAAGAGCTCGGTATCGGCAAGACGCACCTTGTCGCCAACGGTCGGGCCGAACATGCCGGCATAGGCGGCGCGGGAAATCTTGTAAGGCATGGGTTCAGGCTCCTTCGGACGCGGAGAAAATCGATGTGGGAGAAATTCGTGTCAGTCGGCCCTCGTGTGTGAGGGCCTCTACAAGCTGTTTTTCGGCGGCAAACGGATGCCCGTTCCAGCCGTGATGACCAAAACCGGTAATCGCCACCTCGTCATCATCGCCGCTCACGGTCTCAAGAACATGGGCAATGGCAAGAAGCCCGGTACTCGGGCAGACATAAGGGGCCGGCGCATAGGCCTGCAATGCGCGGTCGAGCCGCTCATGCACCCCGCGCGGAATGACGATGTGACTCTTGCCTGTCGCTTCGGCGATCTCAGCGAAACCGGCGGTGTAATCGGTACAGAAATCGGTGAGTTCCGGCCAGCGCGCGCGGATATCCGGCTCCATTTCGGCAAATTTCACGGGATCGCGAACCGACCAGATGGCGGAAGCCCGCTGCACCCCGTCATTGTCGCGCCACTCGGCCCCTTCGCTCATCTCGCGGCCGGGTCGCCCGGTATTGCAGACGGCAACCACATCCGTGCGGCTGCCGCCGGCACCCAGCGAACGGCAATCGTTGAAGCGGATGACGATGTCGGAAAGGTCGATGAGGTCAGCCACGCCATGCGGCATTTCCCCGTTTCCGACAATCATGATCCGCCGCCCCATGCCGTTCAGAAGCCTTCGGAAAGTTCGCGCAATTCGTCGGCGCGCTTGCTGCTCATATCGGCAAGGCAGGAGGAAACCAGCATCGGCTCCATCGTGCCGCCGCGCGCCTGAAAGCCGAAGGCCTCGCAATTGGCGTCACGAAACGCCACCCAGGCGCGCTGGGCGGCGATCAACGCGTCGGTTGCGCCCTTGTCGCTCTCTTCCGCCGACTTGTCGCGCTCGGCAAGCTGCTTGCGAACCTTCTGATACTCGACGTTCAGCTGTTTGTCGGCCTTGTCGTATTCCTGCCCGGCGCAGATGGTCATATCGGTCTGGGTTTGCGGCGATGTGCAATCGGGCGCATCGTCGGCAAACACGGGGCCGGCGGCCAGAAACAGCAGCGCAGCCGCGACATGGAATTTTTGCACTGTCACGGCCATCATTCAGGCCGCCGCGCCATCGAAAGCCTGCGACTTCAGCGCACGCGGATCGACGCTGTCGAGACAATTGGCATTCACCGCCACCATCGGCGTTCCGTCCGGGCCGTCGGCATAGGCAAAACTTTCAATGCCGCAGGTGGAGCAGAAAAGATGATGGATCTTGTGCTTGTTGAACAGATATTCCGTCAGCTTGTCCTCGCCGGAAAGCAGCGTGAACTTGTCACGCGGCGCAAAGGCAAGCGTGGAACCGAGGCGCTTGCAGCGCGAACAATTGCACACGACCGTGTGGTCGAGATCGGCATCGACTTCGAAGCTTACGCTGCCGCACTGGCAGCTTCCGTGATAGTGCGCCGTGGTCATGTCAGAGCCTCCCCATTACCTGTTGACGAAAACCATAAACTTCGCGCTTGCCGGAAAGCGGCACCAGCGTCACTTCCCGCTTCTGGCCGGGTTCGAAACGAACCGCAGTGCCAGCCGGAATATCGAGACGCATGCCGCGCACCCTGTCGCGGTCGAAGACTAGCCCCGCATTGGTCTCGAAGAAATGGTAGTGGCTGCCCACCTGCACCGGCCGGTCGCCGGTATTGGCCACCTCGATCGTCACCGTCGGTTGGCCGGCATTGAGTTCGATGGTGCCTTCTGCGGCAATGATTTCGCCTGGTTTCATGGTGCTTCCCTTTATCTCTCTCAAGCGGCCGTGGCTGCCATGCAGCCCTCGGCCTTCAGCACCCGCTTCGTTGATGCCGGGTTGTTGACGAGCTTGGCCACCGGGCGGATAGGCCTGCGAACCAGTTCACCGCCGCAATTCGGGCAGGCGCCGTGAAGTACATCCGTCGCGCAATTGGCGCAGAAGGTGCATTCGAACGAGCAGATCATGGCATCCCGGCTGTCGGGGGCAAGATCACGGTCGCAGCATTCGCAATTGGGCCGAAGCTCCAGCGCCATATTGGCCCCCTCAGCGTATCGGTTCGTGAACGGTCACAAGCTTTGTGCCATCAGGAAACGTCGCTTCCACCTGCACATCATGGATCATTTCGGCGATGCCTTCCATCACCTGATCGCGGGAAATAACATGCGCGCCGGCTTCCATCAGGTCGGCGACGGCACGGCCATCGCGCGCACCCTCGACCACGAAATCAGTAATCAGCGCAATCGCTTCGGGATAGTTCAGCTTCACACCGCGCTCCAGCCGGCGGCGCGCCACCATGGCGGCCATGGAAATCAGCAGCTTGTCTTTTTCTCTCGGAGTAAGGTTCATCGTCGTCCCGCAGCTTTCGCATCAGCCCCTTTAACCGGTAGCGTTTCCGGGGCAAAATCCGACTTGTTTGACAGACCCCGGAAGTCGCCGGTAACGGGCAATCCAGAGCTTTACAGATTCCAGACTTTCGGCACTGGCGCGCCGTTTCGCAAGAGCGAAATGATCGGAAAAAGTAATTTTCTGAGGGAGAAACCATCGGCGGCGGAGACGCGCACGACAAGCTTGCCCTGCCATTCGCTGGCGCCGCCGCTTTCACCGGCAATAGCCCGGATTTTAGGCAAAAGCGCTTCGGCCAGCGGCCCGATATATAGAAGCGTCGCAAAGGCCACCTGCCCGGCAAGCACCGCCGGTTTCGCGGTCAGCTCCGCCACTTCGCCCGCAAGCAGCAGCTCTTCGGCATGCACCAGCTTGCCCCCGTGGCGAATGCGCCAGCGATCCCGGAACAGGCCCTGCTGCATCGCCTCGCCCATGGCCTGACGCCCGAGCAGAACGGCTTCGACGGCAATGAATTCGGAGGTTGCGTCGAGATCGGCTTCCAGCCTGCGGGTCAGCGACGCCCGGTCGAAAAGAATGGTTTCCTGCGGCAGCCAGTGCAACCGGGCGGCAGGCCCGGCGGAAACGCGGGCGGTGACAGTGGCTGTTCCGGACGATGCCTTGTAGACCTTCTCGCAGGCCTGCGTCGTCACCACCAGCGAGGTGCCGGCACCGGCAACCGCCTGCCATTCCATTTCATCTCCGCCGGTCAAACCGCCGGAGGAATTGATGAGGATGGCCTCGATTTCGTTGGAAAAAGTATCCGGCAGGCGGATTTTGGCGCAGCCTTCCTGAAACAGCTGGTCCAGCCGGCTGCGACCTTCGACAGCCTTGGTTACAATGCGTCCTCTGCCACGGGCGCGTTGCTGCCGGACAGGTTCACCGTCTTTGAGACCGGAAGGGCGGATGGCTTGCTGTTCTGGCTGCACGCGGTCTCCGAAGCGGTTGCGGAAGCGGATCCGGCCTTGGCGCCGCAATCCTTTTTGACGACGGCGTCAACCACCATCTGTCCTTCCGTGTTGCGGAAGAAATCCCACATTCTTTCCGCCGCATCAACCGTGCGCGTCACTTCGCCTGTGGGCATCTTGCGCTCCACCGCGGGTTCGGCCTTCGGTGTCTGTTCGCCGCCCGGCTTGCGGGTGACGACGGCGCTCGCAGTCAGCACTTCAGCCTTCATGGTGGCGCGCGGCCAGGCATGGTCCCAATCATTGATGACATAGGACTGGATGCGTGCGCCGCCCTTGCAGACATCGTAGGAATTGACGGTGAAGCTCTCGCCCGGCTTGCTTTTTGCGCCGCCCTTGCAGCCATCCATCTCTGCCCAGCGCTTCAGCGCCGTCTCGCCGCCATATTGCCAGTAGGACTTGCCGCCGCCCTGATAGGGGTTGGCCGGATCTTTCAGCCCGGCAAAGGCGATGATCGACATCGGTCGCACGGGTTTGCAGCTTGCCGCATCCGGTCCCCATTTGCCTTCCGTCTCCAGCGGATAACCCGCACGCAGCGACGCAACGAAGCCGGCAGCGGCAAAATCCGCGCTGCCGTTGCAGATGAATTGCGACAGCATACGCCCGCCGCCGGAATAACCAGAACCGTAAAAGCGCTCCTCATCGACGCAGAACTTGCCCTTTACCATGGAGATCGCATCGCGAATGAAGCTCACCTCATCCAGCCCGCCGGGACGCGTGGTAACACCCGGAACATTCCAGGCATGGGTGCCGGGCATTTCGCCATTGAGGCTGCCCGCCAGCGCCACCACGACAAGGCCGTCGCGCTCGGCAAGCTTGTCCCAGCCGCTGCGGTTCAGCTGGCCGTGCGGATTGCTGTTGGAACCGTGGAAATCGAACACGACAGGCAGCGGCTTTTTTCCGTCATATGCCGATGGAACGAAATAGACGCCCTGGCGTTTCTGACCACTGGAGAGAATGGAAAAATCATGCCTGCCCTGCTCCATGCCGGGTCTGGAAACCTGACCGCAGGTCGATGCCGACGCTGCGACACCGGCGCTTGCGCACATGGCAAGGCCCAGAACGAGGGTGCGGGCGAAACGGAACAGCCGGGCGGCCCGGCCGGGGGCAAAGTCTGCTTTCATTGACACGCCTTTATGGGCACAATTTCTCCAACGATACGTCGGACGTGCATGGAATGTAAGGGATCAACTGTCGCGGCGTGCGAATAGACTTGTCCTGTGTCTCGCATGCAGCATTTCCGCTGGCAATATCACAGGTTTTTATTCAAAAAAACGCTAAATCATGCATGAAAGCCATGCTCAGGCGCATAGGCTTTCAAAATATTAATCGCCCGTTTGCACACCGTGATCGGCGCGCATGGCTTTTAGTCTCGAATTATACTGTCAGATGGCGCCGCGCTTCGGGCGTATCCAGCGTTTCGGCAAGCCCCTCATGCACGATTTCACCGCGATCCATGATGTAGACATAGTCGGCAAGCTCGCGGCAGAAATCCAGATATTGCTCGACCAGCAGGATCGCCATGCCGGTGGAGTCCCTGAGATATTTGATCGCTCGGCCGATATCCTTGATGATCGACGGCTGGATGCCTTCCGTCGGTTCGTCAAGGACGAGAATTTTCGGCCGCGTCACCAGCGCCCGGCCAATGGCGAGCTGCTGCTGCTGCCCGCCGGAGAGATCGCCACCGCGCCTTCCCAGCATGGATTGCAGCACCGGAAACAGGCTGAAAATATCGTCCGGAATGAAACGCTCCTTGCGCGGCAACGGCGCATAACCGCTTTCAAGGTTCTCCTGCACGCTGAGCAGCGGAAAGATTTCCCGCCCCTGCGGCACGTAACCGACACCACGCTTGGCCCGATGGTAAGGGGCCAGCCCATCCAGCGCCGCCCCTTCAAAGCTGATCGACCCGGCACTGATGGCGTGCTGACCGGTAACGGCGCGCAACAGCGAGCTTTTGCCCACGCCGTTACGGCCGAGAACACAGGTGATCTTCCCCATCTCGGCCGTGAGCGACACGCCGCGCAAAGCCTGTGCTGCGCCGTAGTGGAGGTTGATGTCATTGACGTTCAGCATGGTGCAACTCCATTGGCGCATTGGTGGGAGGCGTTACCCCCCTCTGCCCTGCCGGGCATCTCCCCCTCAAGGGGGGAGATCGGCAAGCGGTTAACACCCTGCCCCATAACACTTTGGCGAAGGAACGAGCGGGAGCGGCATCTGATCTCCCCCCTTGAGGGGGAGATGCCCGGCAGGGCAGAGGGGGGTATGGCCAACGCAGACACTTCCATCACCGCCCCAGATAATTCTCGATCACCTTCGGATCGCTGGACACAAAATCAATCGACCCTTCGGCCAGCACCGAACCCTCGGCAAGGCAAGTCACCTTCACCCCCAGTTCGCGGATGAAGCCCATATCGTGCTCCACCACCACCACCGACCGGGTCTTGGCGATTTCCTTCAAAAGCACGGCGGTTTCCGCCGTTTCAGCATCCGTCATGCCGGCCACCGGCTCGTCCACCAGCAGCAGCTTCGGCTCCTGCGCGAGCAGCATACCGATTTCCAGCCATTGCTTCTGGCCGTGCGAGAGATTGGCGGCGAGATCGCCGCGGCGGTGGCTGAGACGCACGGTGGCGAGGATTTCCTCGATGCGCGCCTTGTCCTCCGCTGTCAGCCGGTAGAACAGCGTGGCGAAAACGCCGCGCTTGCGGTTGAGCGCCAGTTCCAGATTGTCCCAGACGGTATGGCTTTCAAACACCGTCGGCTTCTGGAATTTCCGCCCGATGCCGAGCTGGGCGATATCCGCCTCGTCCTTTTTCGTGAGGTCGATACTGTCCTCAAACAGCACCTTGCCGCTATCCGGCCGTGTCTTGCCGGTGATGATATCCATCATCGTCGTTTTGCCGGCACCATTCGGGCCGATGATGGCGCGAAGCTCACCCGGTTCCACCACGAAGGAGAGCGAATTGAGCGCCTTGAACCCGTCGAAAGAGACGGAAACGCCATCCAGATAAAGCAGACTTTTGGTTCTGTTTTCGGAAATCGTGTTCATATCAGCCTCACTCCGCCGCCTGTTGGGCCACAGTTGCGGCGCTGTCATTGCCCGGTTGCCCGGCCGCACTTGCCGCCCGCGCGACCCGCTTTTCGCGACGCCCGACGAGATAATGCTGCACGGTGCCGACGATGCCCTTCGGGAAGAACAGCGTCACCGCGATGAACAGCCCACCCAGCGCAAACAACCAGAATTCGGGGAAAGCACCGGTGAAATAGCTCTTGCCGCCATTGACCAGAACAGCGCCGATGATCGGCCCGATCAGCGTGCCGCGCCCACCGACTGCGGTCCACACCACCACTTCGATGGAGTTGGCGGGGGAGAATTCGCCGGGGTTGATGATACCCACCTGCGGCACGAACAGTGCACCGGCAATGCCCGCCATCATGGCTGACACGACGAAGGTGAAGAGCTTGATGTTTTCCACCCGGAAGCCGAGGAAGCGCACCCGGCTTTCGGCATCACGCACGCCCACCAGCACCTTGCCGAATTTGGAATTGACGATGCCCGATGCGACCAGCAGCGAAAGGGCAAGCATCACCGCCGTCATGGCAAACAGCACGGCGCGGGTGCCATCCGCCTGCACGGAATAACCGAGAATGTCCTTGAAATCGGTGAGGCCATTATTGCCGCCAAAACCCATGTCGTTGCGGAAGAAGGCAAGCAAAAGGGCGTAGGTCATGGCCTGGGTGATGATGGAGAGGTACACGCCATTGACGCGGGAGCGGAAGGCGAACCAGCCGAACGCGAAGGCAAGCAGCCCCGGCACGACAAGCACCGTCAGCGCCGCAAACCAGAACATGTCGAAGCCGTGCCAGAACCACGGCAGTTCCTTCCAGTTGAGGAACACCATGAAATCAGGCAGCACCGGATGGCCATAGACCCCGCGCGTGCCGATCTGTCGCATCAGATACATGCCCATGGCATAACCGCCGAGCGCAAAGAAGGCGGCGTGGCCGAGCGAGAGAATGCCGCAATAACCCCAGACGAGATCAAGTGCCAGCGCAAGCAGCGCATAGGATAGATATTTGCCCAGCATCGACATGATGTAGGTGGGGATACGGAATGCGCTGTCGGTTGGCAAAAGCAGGTTGGAGGCGGGCACCAGCACGGCGATGGCCAGGATGATGCCGATGGCGATGGAGATGCGGCGATCGAGCGCGCGCAGGAGGAAGCCGGTAATCATGCTTCGATCGCCCTTCCCTTGAGTGCGAAGAGACCACGCGGCCGCTTCTGGATGAACAGGATGATGAGGACGAGGACGAGGATCTTGCCAAGCACGGCGCCCACCGTTGGCTCGAGGAACTTGTTGAGCACGCCGAGCGACAGCGCCCCGACCAGCGTTCCCCAGAGATTGCCGACGCCGCCGAACACCACGACCATGAAACTGTCGATGATGTAGCTTTGGCCGAGATTGGGTGAGACATTGTCGATCTGCGACAGCGCCACCCCGGCAAGTCCTGCAACGCCCGAACCGAGCGCGAAGGTGAAGGCATCCACCCACGGCGTGCGGATGCCCATGGAGGAGGCCATACGGCGGTTCTGGGTCACGGCGCGCATCTGCAGGCCGAAGGAGGAGCGCTTCAAAAGCATCAGCAGCGCGAAGAATACGGACAGCGAGAAACAGACGATCCACACCCGGTTCCAGGTGAAATTGAGATAACCAACGCTGAAGGAACCGGACATCCAGCCGGGGCTGCCGACTTCGCGATTGGTCGGGCCGAAGATGGAACGCACGCCCTGTTGCAGCATGAGCGAGATGCCCCAGGTGGCAAGCAGCGTCTCAAGCGGCCGCCCGTAAAGGAAGCGGATGACGCCGCGCTCCATCACAAGGCCAACAAATGCCGTCACTAGAAAGGCGACGGGCAGCGCGATGGCCAGCGACCAGTCGAACAGGCCGGGGAAATGGGTGCGGATCAGCTCCTGCACCATGAAGGTGGAGTAAGCGCCGATCATCACCATCTCGCCATGCGCCATGTTGATGATGCCCATCACGCCGAAGGTGATGGCAAGGCCGATGGCGGCGAGCAGCAGCACGGAACCGAGCGACAGGCCGTACCAGATATTCTGTGCGTAATCCCAGATGGCGAGCGAGCTTTGAATGCCTGAAATCGCGCTGTCGACATCGGGCTTCAGGCTTGGATCGACCGAAGGGGATGCCGCCATCAGAATGCCGATCGCGTCGCGTCCGCCAAGCTTCTTGATGGTCGCGATCGCGTCCTTCTTCTCACCGAGCGACCGGTCGGAGGAGAGCAGCGAGACAGCCCGCGCCTCCTCCATCCGGGTCCGCACCTCACTATCGGTTTCCTTGGCGATGGCCGCTTCCAGTAATTCGAGATTTTCCGCGCTCGGTGCCTTGAGAACGGCATCGGCCGCCGAAAGCCGCACGGATTTTTCAGGGCTGAGCAGCGTCAGCCCGCCGAGTGCTGCTCGAATGACGCGACGCAGATTATTGTTGATCTTGATCTTGGAAACAGCGGCCTTCGGCGCTTCACCGACGCTTTCCCCCGAAAGTGGATCGATAAGCGTGACATTGGAACCGGCGGCCCGCACCATGAAAACCAGATTGTCGCCCTTGCGCACGTACAGCTCGCCCGATGCGAAAGCCTCCAGCGCCGGCACGACCCGCGCATCGCCGGTGGCGGCGATCTCACCGATCAGCGTTTCAGCCCGTTTGAAATCCGCCGTGCCGAGCGCATCGATCAACGCCTTCGGATCGCTTTGCGCGAAGGATTGGGCCGCGATCCCAAGGGTGAGCCAGAGAAAGATGGCTCCGAGAAAAGATCGGATCGTCATGTCGGGTTCCTTGGAGCGGCGGTGTATTTTATCTGGCGATGAGTAAGTGGCTTACCCCCCTCTGCCCTGCCGGGCATCTCCCCCACAAGGAGGGAGATCGGCAAGACGCGCCTGCGTCGCTCTATCTCTACAGATGAGAAAGGGCGGAGCCTTGCCGCGAGTCGATCTCCCCACCTGTGGGGGAGATGCCCGGCAGGGCAGAGGGGGGCATGCTGGCTCAGTTTTCAACTATCGGAGCCGCCCCTCCTTACGAAGGGGCGGCAACCAATCCCCCTATCAGCTACCCTTGCCGCCGCACTTGCCGGTCGCGACATTGAAGTTGCCGCAGGCCATCGGCTTGCGCCAATCCGAGATCAGGTCCTTCGAGTCCGGCAGATAATCCGACCATTCATCCCCCACAACCTGCGAGGTCTGCTGCACGATCTGGAACTGGCCGTCGGCCTGGATTTCGCCGATCAGCACCGGCTTGGTGATGTGGTGGTTCGGCATGACGGTGGAATAACCGCCCGAAAGGTTCGGCACCGAAACGCCGATGATGCTGTCGAGAACCGCGTTCGTATCGGTGGTGCCAGCGGTTTCAACGGCCTTTACCCAGGCGTTGAAGCCGATATAGGCAGCTTCCATCGGGTCGTTCGTCACGCGCTTGTCGTTCTTCGTAAACGCATGCCAGGTCTTGATGAATTCGGCATTGACCTCGGTATCGACGGACTGGAAGTAGTTCCAGGCGGCAAGGTGGCCGACCAGCGGCGCGGTATCGAGACCGGCAAGCTCTTCTTCACCGACCGAGAAGGCGACGACCGGAATATCCTCGGCCTTGATGCCCTGGTTTGCCAGTTCCTTGTAGAACGGCACGTTGGCGTCACCGTTGATGGTTGAGACCACGGCGGTCTTCTTGCCGGCCGAGCCGAACTTCTTGATGTCGGACACGATCGTCTGCCAGTCGGACTGGCCGAACGGCGTGTAGTTGATCATGATGTCCTCTTCCTTGACGCCCTTCGACATCAGGTAGGCCTTCAGGATCTTGTTGGTGGTCTGCGGATAGACATAGTCCGTACCGGCCAGAACCCAGCGCTCGACGCCTTCGGTCTTGGCAAGGTAATCGACAGCCGGGATGGCCTGCTGGTTGGGGGCTGCACCCGTGTAGATGATGTTGCGGGAGGATTCTTCACCCTCATACTGCACCGGGTAGAACAGCAGGGAATTCAGCTCTTCGAAAACCGGCAATACGGATTTGCGCGACGAAGACGTCCAGCAACCGAAGACGGCGGCGACCTTGTCCTGCGAAATCAGCTGGCGGGCCTTTTCGGCAAACAGCGGCCAATCGGAGGCCGGATCGACCACCACGGCCTCGAGCTTCTTGCCGAGCACGCCACCCTTCTTGTTCTGCTCGTCGATGAGCATCAGCATGGCGTCCTTCAGCGTCGTTTCGGAAATCGCCATGGTGCCGGAAAGAGAATGCAGCACGCCCACCTTGATCGTGTCGTCAGCGGCAAATGCGCCGTGGAAGGCGGTGGTGGACATGATTGCGCCAAGCAGCGCGGCGCTAAGCGTCTTTGTCAGCGTCTTGCGGAATGTCATCGGAAGAACCCCTCTCCTTGTTTAGCCCTCGTCGGGCTTCAGCGGCATCGTTGACCGCTGCTGGAAGGGACTATCGATCTCGTGGGCGCGAAACCGTATACGTCAATTGACGTAGGCGGGGTGGCGAAAGCTGCAGGGGGAGTGTTTTAGGAGGGAAGGTAGTTGTTGAAACACAAAGCAGTTTCACGCCGGACCGCGGCCAGCTATTCGACGTCATCCTCGCCGTTGAGGCGAGGATCCATGGCCGCTCCAGATAGTGGATCCTCGGGTCAAGCCCGAGGATGACGCGGAGTGAGCGGATAGCGCTGGAAACACAAACAGAGAAACCGATTATCTGGCAATCGACCGCAGTTTACAAAACCCACATCAAGCGTGCGGTTTGTCGTCCCGGTCTTCGTCGCGGATAGCGTCGTCGTGATACCAGGAGCCGAAGTCGATATGCGGCGCTTTCGCCTGTTCCTCGAGCTCGCTCAAGCCGCTCTTGCGGAACTTGGGAACGCCAGCGCGCCCGCCAACCGGGAATTGGTAGATCGTTGCCGTATCGCGATGAAAGCCAGTTGCCATATCGAACATCTCACTTTGTTTGCATCGAAGCACTTTGGTCCTGAAGCAAACCCCTAAAGACCGGATTCGCTCCATCTGATTAAAAAAAAATCACGTTGCGAAAAATATAGGCATTAAATGGTCATTCAGCAAGAAAAACCATTCCGGAAGCGCCGGTTTTTGGGGCAAATGCCGATCCGTCGTTCGCAATCGAAAACATTGCACCGCAACAGGGCATTTCAAGTGATGCCACCCGCTATCTGCTAGGAATCACTGACGAAACATTAGGGTTCGCTTTATCTGTTGCAGTGCAACATGAGCTGATGACAGGGATATCGGCCCCGCTGGCCCGATACTCACCTGAAAGATTTTTCGAAGAATTCGTCAAACATCGCCAATCTGGCACGCGGCATGCATCTAACCCGTCAGCCCTTGAACGCGAATGCGCTTCCGGCGGCGAAAGCCACGGAGGCCTCAAGGCTTCGCATTGTTACCTATGAGAGGTTCGTAATGACTAAGTTCAAACTCGAGTACATCTGGCTGGACGGTTATAAGCCGGTCCCCAACCTGCGCGGCAAG
Organism: Agrobacterium arsenijevicii; assembly: GCA_000949895.1. Taxonomy (GTDB): domain Bacteria; phylum Pseudomonadota; class Alphaproteobacteria; order Rhizobiales; family Rhizobiaceae; genus Agrobacterium; species Agrobacterium arsenijevicii. The sequence goes on from JWIT01000005.1 coordinate 98,765, forward strand.
ACACAGGTGAAGGAATTCGACGAATTCCCGACGCTCGAGCAGCTGCCGCTTTGGGGCTTTGATGGCTCGTCCACCCAGCAGGCCGAAGGCCACTCGTCGGATTGCGTGCTGAAGCCCGTTGCGATCTATCCCGATCCGGCCCGCACCAACGGCGTACTCGTCATGTGCGAAGTCATGATGCCTGATGGCGTCACCCCGCATGCATCGAACAGCCGCGCAACCATCCTCGACGACGAGGACGCATGGTTCGGTTTCGAACAGGAATATTTCTTCTACCAGGACGGCCGCCCGCTCGGCTTCCCCGAGCAGGGCTACCCGGCTCCGCAGGGTCCGTATTACACCGGCGTCGGCTTCAAGAACGTTGGTTCGGTTGCCCGCGAAATCGTTGAAGAGCACCTCGACCTCTGCCTCGAAGCAGGCATCAACCACGAAGGCATCAATGCCGAAGTGGCCAAGGGCCAGTGGGAATTCCAGGTATTCGGCAAGGGCTCCAAGCGCGCCGCCGACCAGATCTGGATCGCCCGTTACCTGCTGGTTCGCCTTTGCGAACAGTACGGCATCGACGTCGAGTTCCATTGCAAGCCGCTCGGCGACACCGACTGGAACGGCTCCGGCATGCATTGCAACTTCTCCACCAAGTTCCTGCGTGAAGTTGGCGGCAAGGAATATTTTGAAGCCCTCATGGCCGCTTTCGCCAAGAACTGGCAGGAGCACATCGACGTTTACGGTCCGGACAACCATCTGCGCCTGACCGGCAAGCACGAAACCGCTCCGTGGAACAAGTTCTCCTACGGCGTTGCCGACCGTGGCGCCTCGATCCGCGTTCCGCACTCCTTCGTCAACAACGGTTACCGTGGTTACCTCGAAGACCGTCGTCCGAACTCGCAGGGCTGCCCCTACCAGATCGCTTCCGTCGTTCTGAAGACGATCGCAGAAGTGCCGCTCGCAAAGTCGGCTGCTGCCTGATAAGCCAAGACATGGCGTCGCCCGCAACCGGGCGACGCCATTTTTATGTCCACCGAACGGCCGGACCGGACAGGCGACCTTTCGCCCTCTGCCCTGCGCGGAATATTCTCGCCCATGCGCAAACTCGAAGACGTTGCGTGGCTTTGACCAACCGCATCGGGTTTTCCGAAAACCGCGACACAGCTTTCGGTCCGATGCTCTAAAGCAAGAAAGTGAGCGATGGGCATTCTCCGCAAATTCTCTCTCGAAAACCGTATCGCCGTCATTACCGGCAGTGGCCGCGGCCTCGGTTTCGAAATCGCCAAGGCCTTTGCCGAGGCTGGCGCCCATGTGTGGCTGACCGGCCGCAATGCGCAGACGCTGGAAGAGGCGGCAGACACCCTTCGCAACGCCGGCGGAAAAGCCGATTATGCCGCTTTCGACATTGCCGATACCGCCGCCGGAACTGCCCTCGTCAACCGCATCATGGACGAATTCGGCCATCTCGATATCCTCGTCAACAATGTCGGCGCACGCGACCGCCGCCCACTTTCCGAATTCAGCGACGAGGACGTGCTGGAGCTTATCCGCACCGACCTCACCTCCTCCGTCTCGCTGTCGCGAGATGCCGCGCAAGCCATGAATACCAACGGTTACGGCCGCATCATCACCATCACCTCCATTCTCGGCCACATCGTCAGGCCGGGCGATGCGATCTATCCCGTTGCCAAGCAGGGGCTGACCGGGCTGATGCGCGCAATCGCTGTCGAATATGGCGCGCGCGGCATCACCAGCAACGCCATTGCACCCGGCATGTTCGCCACGGAAACCAATGCGGCCCTTGCCGAAAACCCTGACATGGTCGCCTTTGCCAAACTGCGCGTGCCGCTGGAACGCTGGGGCAGGCCGGATGAAATCGCCGGTGCGGCCCTGTTTCTGGCCAGCGACGCGGCCTCCTTCGTCAACGGCCATGTGCTGACGGTGGATGGCGGCATGTCGGTGCGGCTGTGAGAGACCTCACCCACCCGCGGCCACATCGTACCGGCAAAACCGGGCCTCTGGCGGCGGGCGGCATGACGGAACACCCGTTGCGGAAAGGGGCTGGATCGTAAGCATGGCCGCACGGCAACGCATCATCCCCGTCAGGCGCGAATATAACCGCTGGGTCGCCAACCAGACGCTGGAAGATTATGCGCTGCGCTTCACCGCCAAAAGCGCCCGGCAGTTTTCGTCCAACCGCATTTCCCACACCGCCATTGGCGCGATTTCGTTTCTGGCGCTGGAAGCCATAGGCGGCGCCATCACGCTGTCCTACGGCACCACCAACGCCTTCTATGCCATCATCGTCGCCGCCGTCGCCATGCTCGCCGTCGGCCTGCCGATCAGCCGCTACGCCATCCGCCACGGCGTCGATATCGATCTTCTGACACGCGGCGCGAGTTTCGGTTATATCGGCTCCACCATCACCTCGCTGATCTATGCCGCCTTCACCTTCATGCTCTTCGCCATCGAGGCGTCGATCATGTCCGGCGCTCTGGAGCTGGCGCTCGGCATTCCGCTGTGGATCGGCTACATCATCTCCGCCGTCATGGTCATTCCGCTCGTCACCCACGGCGTGCGCCTCATCAGCCGGTTCCAGATCATCACCCAGCCTTTCTGGATCGTGCTGAACGTGCTGCCGTTCATCTTCATCGCCCTGATGGACTGGGAAAAATACGATCTCTGGCGGGCCTTTTCCGGCATTCGTCATGCCTCCGGCCCGCCGGGCACGCTTGCCCCCTTCAATCTGGTGGAATTCGGCGCGGCCTCCGCCGTCATTCTCGCACTGATGTCGCAGATCGGCGAACAGGTGGATTTCCTCCGCTTCCTGCCCGCCGAAGGCCAGAGCCGCCTTCGCCACCGCATCGCGGTCTTTCTGGCCGGGGCCGGCTGGGTCGTTGTCGGTGTGCCGAAGCTGCTGGCAGGTTCCTTCCTCGTGGTGCTGACCTTCAGTTCCGGCGTCTCGGTGGATCGCGCCGCCGATCCGGCGCAGATGTATCTGACCGCCTTCGGTTACATGATCCCCAACGAGACAGCGGCCATGCTGCTGATGGTCGCCTTCGTGGTGGTCTCTCAGCTGAAGATCAACGTCATGAACGCCTATGCCGGCTCGCTCGCATGGTCCAACTTCTTCTCCCGCCTCACCCACAGCCATCCTGGCCGTGTCGTCTGGCTGGTCTTCAACGTGGCAATCGCGCTGCTTCTGATGGAACTCGGCATCTATCGCCTGCTGGAAGAAACGCTCGGCATCTTCTCCATCATCGCCATGGCCTGGCTTTGCACCATCTCCGCCGATCTTTTCATCAACAAGCCGCTCGGCCTTGCCCCGCCCGGCATCGAGTTCAAGCGCGCCCATCTATACGATATCAATCCGGTCGGCGTCGGCTCCATGGCGCTTTCGGCCACCATCGCGCTGATGGCGCATTTCGGCACCTTCGGCGCGCTTGCCGCCTCGCTTGCGCCCTATCTGACCCTGATCGTCGCCTTCATCGCCTCGCCGCTGATCGCATGGGGCACCAAGGGCAGGTTCTATCTGGCCCGCAAACCGCGCCAGAAATGGCGCGAGCTAAGCGCCATCACCTGCTCCATCTGCGAACACCCGTTCGAGCCGGAAGACATGGCGTGGTGTCCGGCCTATGCGGCACCGATCTGTTCGCTCTGCTGCTCGCTGGACAGCCGCTGCCACGACATGTGCAAGCCGAAGGCCAAGCTCAACTATCAGGTCGCGACGGTCGCAAAGACCTTCCTGCCGAGGCAACTGGTGGCAAAGCTCGCCACACGGCTCGGGCGTTACGGCATGGCGGCGGCCATTGCCGTCACCGCCATCGGCGGCATATTGGCGCTGATCGCCCATCAGGTCGGCACCGCCTCGCCGACAACGGCTGATGTGGTGAACCGCACCATCCTCATCGTGTTTTTCGTCTTTGCCGTCATTGCCGGCATCGTCTGCTGGTTCCTCGTCCTTGCCCATGACAGCCGGGTGGTGGCGGAGGAGGAATCCTCGCGCCAGAACACGCTGCTCCTCAAGGAAATCGCCGCCCACAAGAAGACCGACGCCGCCCTTCAGGACGCCAAGGAAACGGCTGAGGCCGCCAACCGCGCCAAGAGCCGCTATGTGGTGGGTCTCAGCCACGAATTGCGCACACCGCTCAATGCCGTTTTAGGCTACGCCCAGATACTCGAACGTGACGAGACCATTCCCCCGCCCCGGCAATCGGCCATCAAGGTCATCCGCCGTTCCGCCGACCACCTTTCCGGCCTGATCGACGGGCTTCTGGATATTTCCAAGATCGAGGCGGGCCGGCTTCAGGTCTACTCCAACGAAATCAACATTCAGGATTTCCTCGACCAGATCGTCGACATGTTCCGCCCGCAGGCGCAGGCCAAGGGGCTGGAATTCCGGCACGAACGCGCCCATTCGCTGCCGCAGTATGTGCGCACGGATGAAAAGCGTCTGCGCCAGATTCTCGTTAACCTGCTCTCCAACGCCATCAAATTCACCGATGAGGGCAGCGTCACCTTCGATGTCGCCTATCGCAGCCAGGTGGCAAGCTTCACGGTGTCCGATACCGGGCGCGGCATCGCCGAGAAGGACCTCGCGCGCATCTACGAACCCTTCCAGCGTGGCGAGGCCGAAAGCGTGCGCCCCATGCCGGGCCTCGGCCTCGGGCTGACCATTACCCGGCTTTTGACCAACACGCTCGGCGGCGAGATTTCCGTCTCCAGCGAAAAGGACAATGGCTCCACCTTCCGCGTGCGCCTCATGCTGTCTGCCGTACACCGGCCAAGCACGGCGCCTGCGCCGGAAAAGACCATCCGCTCCTATTCCGGCCCACGCCGCACCATCGTCGTGGTTGATGACAATGAGGATCACCGCGAGCTGATGCGGCAGGTGCTCTCGCCGCTGGATTTCGTCGTGCTGACCGCCCAGAGCGGACCGGATTGCCTGACGCTGATCGAAGGCGTGAAACCCGACCTTTTCCTCATCGATATTTCCATGCCCGGCATGACCGGCTGGCAGCTGGTTACGAAACTGCGCGAAGCCGGCCAGACGGCCCCGCTCATCATGCTTTCGGCCAATATCGGTGACGGCACTGTGGCGGGTGCAGGTGAGGACAACCACAACGACGCCATCGCCAAGCCGGTCGATATCCGCCATCTGTGCGACAGGCTCGCCGTGCATCTCGGGCTCAAATGGATTTACGATACGGACCTGCCTCCGGCACCCGCGCCACAGCCGCCGGCGCAGATCGTTCATCCCGGCGTTATTCACATTCAAGATTTGCAGCGGCTCGGCGAAATAGGTTACATACGCGGCATAGAAGCGAAACTCGCCGATCTAGCCCGCAACACGGATAACCTGCCCTTCACGCAAGAGCTCGGCACCTATGTGCAAGCCTTCGATCTGGCCGGTTACGCCGATTTTCTCAAGCGATTTTCCGACAACAACAACAGGGGAGACGGCAAGGCATGAGCGGGCCAGGCGCAGCACTGCCGAGAGATATCGTATTGCTGGTGGATGACAGCCCGGAGGCTCTGGGGTTCCTCACCGATGCGCTGGAACAGTCAGGCTTTTCGGCGTTGATCGCCACATCCGGTCAGGCCGCGCTCAACATCGCCGAGCGCATCACCCCCGATATCATCCTGCTCGACGCCGTCATGCCTGCTATGGACGGTTTCGAAACCTGCCGCCGCCTGAAGGCCAATGCGGCTGTGGCGCAGGTGCCTGTCATCTTCATGACCGGGCTGACGGAGACTGAACATGTGGTTCGGGCGCTGGAATCCGGTGGTGTCGATTATCTGACCAAGCCGATCAATATCGATGAGCTGCGCGCCCGTATCCGCGTGCATCTCTCCAATGCCCGCTCAGCCCAAAGCGCCCGCGTGGCGCTCGATGCCGCCGGACGCCACCTGCTTGCCGTGCGCGCCAATGGTGCCATCCACTGGTCCACCCCGCAGGCGACCCGGCTGGTCAATGCCGCCACCGGCCGTGATGACGGGCTGGAGATCATCGTCAGCCACATCGGCCGCTGGCTCCAGGAACGGGCGACAGTGGACGCCGGGCGCGACACACCGCTGACAATCACACAGGCCGGGCGCCCTGCCCTGCAACTCTCATTTCTCGGTGCCATGGGGCCGGACGAACATCTTTTCCGCCTGACCGCCGCCAACGAGAAATCGGACGACCATCTGCTAAAAGAACATTTCGCGCTGACGACGCGGGAATCGGAAGTGCTGCTGTGGATCGCCAAGGGAAAATCCAACCGCGATATCGGTGATATTCTCGGCCTTTCCGCCAGAACCGTGAACAAACATCTGGAACAGATCTACGTCAAACTCGGCGTCGAAAACCGCGCTTCGGCGGCCGTCAAGGCCGCGCATATTTTGCATCAGGGGTGAATTTCCGGGCCTGAAACGTCAGGTTTGTTCTGCTATCCCCTCAGAGCAACCGCTTCCGGGCGAGCGCGAGCCACTTGTTTCTTCTCCCCGCCGGGGAGAAGGTCGCGGCAGCGGGATGAGGGGGCGAGGGTAGCGATATTCGGAGAGGTTGCCCCCTCATCCGACCCTTCGGGCCACCTTCTCCCCGGCGGGGAGAAGAAACACGCCGCACCCCACCTCCCAAAAAATCACCACCCGATCCGCCTGAACCCCAACACGGGAGAAAGTCCCATGGACCGTTTCATCATTCTTTCCGGCTGCTCCGGCGGCGGCAAGTCCACCCTTCTTGCCGAGCTCGCCCGGCGCGGTTTTGCAACCGTCGAGGAGCCGGGCCGCCGTATCGTCATCAAGGAACTCAGCAAGGGTGGCACCGCCCTGCCCTGGATCGACATCGAAGCCTTTGCCCGTCGGGCGATCACCATGGCGCTCGAAGACCGGCAAAAGGCACCGGCGGAAGGCCTCGTCTTTTTCGACCGCGGCCTGATCGACGCCGCCTCTGCGCTACGCCATGTCAGCGGCGATGGCTTCATCGATACACTACGTCAAACGCACCGCTATAACCGGCTGGTTTTCCTCACCCCGCCGTGGCCGGAGATCTACCGCGGTGATGACGAGCGTAAACATGGTTTGGATGCGGCGGTGGAGGAATATGAACGCCTGCTGCGTGATTATGCGCGGTTGGACTATGAGACGATTGTGCTGCCGAAAGCCCCGGTTCCGGATCGTGCCGATATGGTATTGGAGAGGGTGGCGGCGAAAGTGGGCTGAAGGCGTATCTCGAGTGACTTTTGCTTGCCAACACAACCCACACTCGACGTCATCCTCGGGCTCGACCCGAGGATCCATTCCTCGCGCGGCGGTGGATCCTCGGGTCAAGCCCGAGGATGACAAAACCATAAAGGTGTCAGCAGGTCACTTGACCCTAAAAAACAAAAAAAGCCCGGCATCGCTGCCGGGCTTCGATAGGCAATTATCCAGTAAGACTCACGTCCCCTGCTGGAAGTAGCTGTACTTGCCGTCCGGGCCCTTCTTCCACTCGTACATGACGTAGCCGGGAAGCTTCGGATCGCCCTTCTCGTCGAAGGAGATGTCGCCGAGCGCCGTCGGGAACGTGCCCTTCTTCAGAGCTTCGGCAACCTTTTCCGGCTCCAGGGAAGCGGCGGCCTTTGCGGCACCGGCGATCGCCTGCAGTGCTGCATAGGAGTAGAGCGTGTAAGCTTCCGGGTTGAAGCCCGCAGCCTTGAACTTCTCTACCAGTTCCTTGTTTTCCGGGCGCAGCGTCGGATCAGGGCCGAAAGTGTTCAGCGTGCCTTCGACGGCGTCGCCAGCGATGGAAGCGAGTTCGTTCGAGACGATGCCGTCACCCGAGATGAGCTTTGCCTTCAAGCCCTGATCGGCCGCCTGGCGGATGATCAGACCGGCTTCGGTGTGCAGGCCACCCCAATAGATAACGGAAACGCCGGCTTCCTTCATCTTGGAGATCAGCGCGGAGAAGTCCTTGTCGCCGACATTGACGCCTTCGTACATGGCTTCCGTCAGGCCGGCTGCATTGGCTGCCTTCTTGGTTTCATCGGCAAGGCCCTGACCATAGGGGGTCTTGTCGTGAATGACGGCGATCTTGGCGTCCTTGTAGTGGTCAGCCAGATACTTGCCGGCAATGCCGCCCTGCTGGTCGTCACGACCGCAGGTGCGGAAGGTGTTCCACAGGCCACGCTCGGTGAAAACGGGGTTGGTTGCGGCAGGTGTGATTTCGAGAATGCCGTTTTCGGCATAAACTTCGGAGGCCGGAATGGAAACGCCGGAGTTGAAGTGACCGATGACGAATTTGACGCCATCCGCAACGAACTTGTTGGCAACCGAGATACCCTGCTTGGGGTCGGATACGTCATCGCCCAGCACGATCTTGATCTGCTCGCCGTTGATGCCGCCGGCAGCATTGATATCCTTCGCAGCCTGTTCAGCACCCTTCTGAAGCTGAGCGCCAAATGCGGCGTTCGGGCCGGTCAGCGGGCCGCCAACAGCGATCACGATATCGGCCCAGGCCGAACCGCTGAAGGCGACCATGGCGGTCAGCGCAACGGCGGAAAGAAGAGACTTCTTCATTATTATACTCCCAGTTCCTTTGGATGGGTTGATTACGAGGACCTGTTCAGTACCCACCTTAACCGAACAGGAAACGTTCCACTCACACGAGTATCGTGCAGCCGAAGAAATCCGGCTGTCAATCTTTCTTTTTATAGGAGAATGCCGACGTACGATCGTAAAGCCAATAGTAGTTATTGACCATCTGGCTTGTCCGGCGCATGCGGAAACCGATGCTGGAAAAAGCCAGAAGAAGAACGACGTCAAACACGTAGTAGAAGCCGTTGATGAACGGCCCGTTGAAAAGCGCGAAATGCAGAAACCGCATCACGAGCCCCAAAGCCAGCGTGTAGATCACCACACGTGGAAAATCGCCCCAGCCATCGGCCACGGATTTACCCGTGCGCCACGCCGTCCAGAAACCAAGAAGAACAACCAGTGCGCGCAGAACATAACGCACGCCGCTATCGGTCTCGAATAAAAGGCCCTGCATCTCTTTCCCCATCAGCGCCGGGATGCAAATGTCCGGCCCTGCCTTGTTTGTCGTCCCGCCGTTTTTCCGGCAGGCATTTTATTGTTTGCGACCGGCAGTTTCCCCTTCGAAAATTGCCGGCCCCGGTTCGTTATCTTGCGCCGCAAAATTTCCGGCGCAAGTAAAATCTTTCAGTGACGGCCGCCTTCGAGATAGGCAGCACGCACCTGCGGGTCGGCAAGCAATTCCCGGCCCGAACCGCTCATCGTCACCTTGCCGTTGACCATCACATAGGCGCGGTCGGAAAGCTTCAGCGCGGCAAAGGCGTTCTGCTCCACGAGGAAGACGGTCAGCCCTTCTTCCTGGTTGAGCTTCTTGATCGCCTCGAAGATGCCCTTGACGATCAGCGGGGCAAGGCCCAGCGACGGTTCGTCGAGAAGCAGCAGCTTCGGCCGTGCCATCAGCGCGCGACCGATGGAGAGCATCTGCTGCTCGCCGCCGGAAAGCGTGCCGCCACGCTGGCTCTGGCGTTCCTTGAGCCGCGGGAACATGGTGAAGATCTTCTCGACGTCCTCTTTGAAATATTTGAGGTTGTCGAGATTGGCGCCCATCTGCAGGTTTTCCAGCACCGTCATGCGCGGGAAAATCCGGCGGCCTTCGGGTGACTGGGCAATGCGCTTGCGGGCAATGAGGTGCGTCGGCAGGCGGGTAATATCCTCGCCGTCGAAAGTCACCTGACCCACCCGCGCCTGCGGGCTGCCGCAAATGGTCATCATCAGCGTCGACTTGCCGGCGCCATTGGCGCCGATCAGGCTGACGATCTCACCCTTGTTGACCTCGACATCGACACCGGCCAATGCCCGGATGTTACCGTAATAGGTTTCGACACCCTGTACTTTGAGAAGCGGTTCACCGGACATCAGGCCGCTCCTCCGTCGAGTTCTTCCGCAATCACGTCTTCCACTTCATCATCCTCGACACCCAGATAGGCGGCGATGACCTTCGGGTCGTTCTTCACATGGTCCGGCGAACCGTCGGAAATCTTCTGACCGTATTCGAGAACCACGACGTGATCGGAGATCTGCATCACCACCGACATATCGTGCTCGATCAGGAGCAGCGACGTGCCTTCGTCGCGGATACCGCGCAGCAGCGCATTGAGCGCCAGCGATTCCTTCGGATTGAGACCGGCAGCCGGTTCGTCGAGGCAGAGAAGTTCCGGCCCCGTGCACATGGCGCGGGCGATTTCCAGACGGCGCTGGGCGCCATAGGGCAGATCGCCGGCCGGGTCGTCGGCGCGGTCGGTGAGGTCAGCCTTGTCCAGCCAGTATTTGGCTTTCTCGATCGAACTGCTGACAGCCTTTTTGTAGGCGGGCAAGCCGAGAAGGCCGAGAATGGTGTAGCCCGATGCCTTCATCAGCGCATTGTGCTGCGCCACCAGCAGGTTTTCCAGAACCGTCAGGCCCGAAAACAGGCGGATGTTCTGGAAGGTACGCGCCACCTTGGCCTTCTTGGTGATTTCGAAATCCGGCAGGCGCTCCAGAAGATGCGCCTCGCCATTTTGCCGACGCATGGTGATCATGCCCATCGTCGGCTTGTAGAAGCCGGTGATGCAGTTGAAAACCGTGGTCTTTCCGGCACCGTTCGGGCCGATCAGTGCGGTGATCTCGCCGCGCTTCGCCTCGAAGGAGAAGTCGTTGATGGCCATCAGGCCGCCGAACCGCATCGAGAGATGTTCGACCTTGAGGATCGTATCGCCAGTTACATTGGGTGTCATGTTCGTCATTCCGGAAGCCATCAACCGTGACCTTCCTTGGTAAAGCTGCCGGAGACGGCCTTGCGTTCTTTAAGGAAGGCCGTGGGTTCACGTGAGCCGACAAAACCGCGCGGCTTGAACAGCATGACGATGACCATGGCGAGACCGAACAGCAGCATGCGGTAGAGTTCCGGCGTGAAATCTGGCCCGAAGACATGCTTCAGGAATTCCATTTCGCGCAGAAGCTCCGTACCGCCGACCATGACGAGGGCGGCAATGGCGATGCCGGTCAGCGAACCCATGCCGCCGAGAACGACGATGGCGAGGATAACGGCCGATTCCAGGAAGACGAAGCTTTCCGGCGAGACGAAACCCTGGCGGGCGGCGAAGAACGAACCGGCGAAACCGCCGAACATCGCACCCGTCGCAAAGGCGGTGAGCTTGGTGATGACGGTATCGATGCCGAGCGAACGGCAGGCGATCTCATCCTCACGCAGCGCTTCCCACGCCCGGCCGATCGGCATGCGGCGCAGCTTGATCGTGACGTAAGCCGTGAGCATGCACAGGAACAGGATCACGTAGAACAGGAAGATCTTGTAGTAGGCGGACGACATCGTCAGGCCAAAGGCCTTGGCGAAATTGTTCGACGCGCCGACATCGAAGGACCAGATGCCGAAGACCGAAGCCTTGGCGATGCCCGAAATACCGAAGGTGCCCTTGGTCACATCCGTCCAGTTCAAGAGCACAAGACGGATGATTTCACCGAAGGCAAGCGTGACAATCGCCAGATAGTCGCCGCGAAGTCTGAGCACCGGGAAGCCGAGGATGATGCCCCAGAAGCCCGCAAGAATGCCGGCAACCGGCAGAAGCACCCAGAAGGACAGGCCGAAATGGCTGGATAACAGCGCATAGGAATAGGCGCCGACCGCGTAGAAGGCCACGTAACCGAGATCGAGCAGGCCGGCGAGACCGACGACGATGTTGAGGCCCCAGGCCAGCATCACGTAAATCAGGATCTGGATGCCGAAATTGTCGACGAACTTCAGGGAGCCCTGAAAGCCGAACAGCTGAACGGCAATGACCGGATAGAGCAGCAGCAGAAGCAGCGCCAGCTTCAGGAAGTGCTTGTGGAAAAAGCCCTTTTCCTCGGAAATTTCCAGAATGCCGGTTTTTGCCTTGGCAAGCCGGCGGCGGTCCAGAGACGGCCTGATGAAACCGACCACGAGGAAGCGGCCAATGGCGGCGATGCCGACGAAGATCGACAGAAGCCCCCAGCGGGTGCCCCAGATGAGCTGGTTGTTGATATCCTGATAGGTGACGATGCCGACGTAAAGAATGAACATGCCGAGCGAGACCAGGCCCGCAATGATGCCCTCCTTCACGGCCGTCGCCATCAGGTTCGGGCTGGAAGCGCCGTTTTCGGAAGCGATATGGCTCATGGGATCACACCTTCTCGACTTCCGGACGACCGAGAATACCGGTCGGCTTGAAGATCAGCACGAAAGCCAGGATGCCAAATGCCGCGACGTCCTTGTAGGCGATGGAGAAATAGGCGGACCACAGCGACTCGATGAGGCCGATCAGGAGGCCGCCGAGAACGGCGCCCGGAAGCGAACCGATACCGCCCAGAACGGCTGCGGTGAAGGCCTTGACGCCCGGAACGAAGCCATCATTGAAAGACGCCACGCCGTAATACATCAGATACATCGTACCGGCCACGGCAGCGAGTGCGGCACCCATGATGAAGGTGATCGAGATCGTCTTGTCGACATCAACACCCAGAAGCGCCGCCATCTTGCGGTCCTGTTCGGTGGCGCGCTGCGCCCGGCCGAGCGGGGTCTTGTTGACGATGTACCAGAAAGCGAAAAGCAGCACCGACGTCACCGCCATGATGATGAACTGCTTGAGCGAGACGGTGATGGAGCCGAAATGGTAGCTCTCCGTCACCATGGACGGGATCGGCTTGTTGCGCGGACCCTGCGTCACCTGAATGAAGTTGGACAGCGCGATCGACATGCCGATGGCGGTGATCAGCGGCGCAAGACGGAACGAGCCTCTGAGCGGACGGTAGGCCACGCGCTCGATCACCCAGTTCCACAGGCCGGTCATCAGCATGGCGACGACCATCATCAAAAGCAGAAGAAGCGCCACCGGAATGCCGGCAAAAAACGATGTTGCGATCAGAAAAACGATCAGCGCGGCAAAACCGCCAAGCATGAAAATATCGCCGTGAGCGAAGTTGATCATGCCGATGATGCCGTAGACCATCGTATAGCCAATTGCGATGAGGCCGTAGATCGATCCAAGAGTCAGCCCGTTGATGAGCTGCTGGATAAAATACTCCATGTCTTTCCCCTGGGCATGACCTCTAATGAGCCACGCCTCGTTTATGTTAATTATAGGGGGAACCTTTTCGGTAGCTCCCCACCTGCAAAATCCATATCGTGTTCGTTAAAAATGTGAAGTCAAAAACGGGCGATCCTGCACAAAATATGGAATTTCCACACTCACTGCCCTTTTCCCGGTCAGAATAGCCATGATTTCGGCAGGAAGTGCTGAAAAAATGACGTCCGAATACTTATTTTAGCATTGTCTGACGCATTGTTTGACGGGCGACGGGCAAAAGAGTAGCGAAATTCAGGATCGAAGGATCCACGGCACGAAATGGCAACGGCAAAGAGATGATCGACATATTGACGAAAGCGGCGCTGGACGCCGGACAGGCGATCATGGCGGTCCATCGCGCCGGGCCACACGTATCCTACAAGGATGACTGCTCGCCGGTGACCGAGGCCGACCAGCGGGCAGAGACGATCATTCTGCAGGCGCTGGCTACCCATTTTCCCGAAATTCCTGTTATCGCCGAAGAGGCTGTCTCGAACGGCATTCTGCCGGAGACGGGCAAGGAGTTTTTTCTGGTCGATCCGCTTGATGGGACCAAGGAATTCATTTCCGGCAAGGATGATTTCACCGTCAACATCGCCCTGATCAGGAACGGCGTTCCGGTTGCGGGCGTGGTTTACGCCCCCTGCCGCGGGCAGGCCTGGACCGGCAAGGACAACAGCGCCGAAAAGCTCGCAATATCGGGCGAAGGCGCGATCCTTGCACGCCACCCCATCCGCGCCCGCCAGCGCGGCGCCTCCCCCGTGGCGCTGATCAGCCGCTCGCACTGTACCGCGAAAACCGAAGCCTTCGTGGCCGAACACGGGTTGAAAGACTGTATTTCCGTCGGTTCCTCGCTGAAATTCTGCATGCTGGCGGAAGGGGCAGCCGATATCTACCCCCGCTTCAGCCGCACCATGATGTGGGATACGGCAGCCGGCGACGCCGTGCTGCGCGCCGCCGGCGGCAGAACGCTGGATTGCGAAGGCCGGCTGCTTGCCTATGAGGTGAGAGGCGACGGTGAGGATGCCCTCGCCAACCCGGATTTCATCGCCGAGGGTGCGATGGCCGCGACGGTGGAAATTGCGACATAAGCCTGCGAGGAGACCGCTAGACCTCCTTCGGTGATCAGGCGTTTTTAGGCGTTCGCTTCGGTGTCTGCGGCTTACCCCCCTCTGCCCTGCCGGGCATCTCCCCCACAGGTGGGGAGATCGACTCGTGGCAAGGTCTCGCAGATCTCAATGTTTGAGAATGAAGCGACGGTAAAGCCGCTTGCCGATCTCCACCCTTGTGGGGGAGATGCCCGGCAGGGCAGAGGGGGGTAAGCCGCATACGCCGAGCCCCAAAATCAGTTCCTCCATATCGATCATACCGGCGTTGAACCGGTATCTCGGAAAATAATCTCTTCCCCGCTCATCCTCACCCTGCCCCGCCGCATCACAATCGACGGCGAACGACACACCGAGCGAGGAAGAGACATCATGACGGAACAGACGGCGAGACTTCGGCTTCCCTATATCCTGCCCTCGCAGGCGCAGAAACACGTCACCCACAATGAGGCGCTGCAACGGCTGGATGCGATCGTCCAGCTGGTCATAAAGGACGTGGTCGCCGCACCGCCCGACAACGCGCCGGAGGGAGACTGCTTCCTGCTGTCCGCGGATGCCGCTGGCGACTGGGCCGGCAAGGGCGGGAAGCTCGCCTTCCGCCAGGATGGCACATGGCTCTCAATAGTGCCGCAGCCCGGCTGGACGGCATGGTTTGCCGCCGAGGGAAAACATCGCATCCTGCGCGATGGCGCATGGCGGGACATGCCGTTACCCGCCACAGGCACGCTCGAAAGGCTCGGCATCGGAACGGAGGCTGACGCCACCAACCGCCTTGCGCTTGCCGCCCCCGCCAGCCTCTTCACCCACACAGAGGAGGACGGCAGCCACCGCATGACGATCAACAAGGCGGCGAAGGCCGACACAGCTTCGCTGCTGTTCCAGTCCGGCTGGAGCGGCCGGGCGGAAATGGGCCTTGCCGGCAATGACGGGTTTTCGATCAAGACCAGCACTGACGGCACCTCCTGGCACACGGCGCTTTTGTGCAGCGGCGACGGCAGGGTCACGATGCCGAACCGGCCCGTGGTTCTCGCAGGCCTGCCGGCGGGCACGACAAGGCCAGCCAATGGTTCAGCGGCGGGTTTCTCCCTGCTCTTCATCGATGAGGGCGGCTTTGTTCTCGGCGATACGGTTGGCACCGGCGGCGGAAGGGAACTCGTCGTTCCCGTGAAAGGCCTCTATCTGGCCATCCTGTCGCTGGCCGTAGTCTCCTCCTCCGGCCACCGGGTTTCGCTGTCAGTCAACGGCGCGGCGGGCGGCCAGAGCGTGGCCGGCAACGCCTCAAGCGCCGGTACCTCGCAGTCGGCTACCTTTATCCTCCCCCTCGATGCCGGCGACCGCCTGCGGCTACTGCATGAAGGAACGGCGGAATTCACCCAGGGCAGCGGGAAAACGTGCCTTTCGCTTGCGGCGCTGTGAGGGAAACAACCGATGGACGATAAAAAATGCAATTTTTGGAAAAATTTTTTCCCGGCAAAATAAGGCGACTCGAACAAATCAGGCGAAACCGTTCAAATTCTTAATAAATTGTCACGAGCTGCTTAGTCAATTTTTAAAGGTACCGGGCTAGAGTTCCCGTCATATGGTCTTGAGTTTGTATAGAGTGTCCAATGACCGAAATGATACGCCCACGAGTTAAATATGTCATCGGCCCCGATGGCAGCCCACTGACGATTGCGGATCTTCCGCCTTCAAATACCCGTCGCTGGGTTATTCGCCGAAAGGCAGAGGTCGTCGCCGCCGTGCGCGGTGGACTGCTGAGCCTTGAGGAAGCCTGCGAGCGTTATACGCTCACCGTCGAAGAATTCCTGTCCTGGCAGTCTTCGATCACCGATCACGGCCTTGCCGGCCTGCGCACCACGCGCATTCAGCAATATCGCCACTGATATTGCGCTCGCGCGGTAATGCGCCACAGCCGAATTCTTAAAACGCCCCGCCGGAACATCGACGGGGCTTTTGGATTGATTTCGGATTTCTCCCCGCAGAAAATGTCCATCCTTCGGCAAACCATTGTCGCCGGTTTGTGTCCACTGCGTTCGCTCTCCCGCTGTTTCAATTCGGACGCGAGCCGTTACAGTGGAGACAACGAACGCAACATGGAGGCAAAAACGATGGACATCCTCAGCAGCGAAACCGGATCGCACGGCGAATATTCGGCAACCGTCGACGGCCATAAGGCGGAGATGACCTATTCCCGCACCTCCCCGTCCCTGATCATCATCGACCATACCGGCGTGCCCGATGCCCTGCGCGGCAAGGGCGTGGGCCAAGCGCTTGCTGCCCATGCGATCGACGAGGCCCGCAAGGGTGGCTGGAAAATCATTCCGCTCTGCCCGTTCTTCAAGGCCCAGACGCTGCGCCATCCCGAATGGGCGGATGTCATTCAGTAAGCGGACGTAACATCCGCAGCCCGTCACCCCGGACTTGATCCGGGGTTCAGCGCGATCAAGTCTTTGATCGCAGAAGAGTCTCTCCACAGTGCAGACGCGCCATGGCTGGATGCCGGATCAAGTCCGGCATGACGGCGGAGAGTTTTTCGGACTTTACCGGCAGTCACGCCGCCTTCAACGGCGGTGTTCCCGCATGCATGCTCCTGCGGACCTCCTCGCGGAATTCGCGTGTGTCCTTGGCGCCGTGCACGGCCACGGCATGTTGCACGGCCGCTTCCAGAAGTTCCTCCTGCGAATCCGCGGAGATGGCGATTGAGCATTTGCTGTCGCTCGGGAATTCGCGGCAATCGATATATTGGCGGGCCATTTGTTTTCCTCCCCGCTTTTGGCCCACCCGCGTCCGCGCCGGACGCGCGTGGGACAAGCCTCCGGCTCATGGTCGGAACCCCGGTAAATTACGCCTTTCCCCGACCTCCGACAATTAAAAAGCCCGCGGACAACTGAAAACCCGGATGCCCCCCGGCCCTTGTCGCCCCGCAGGAAATCCTCGCTGGGAAGGGTTCGCGGCCCGCCAAAGCAAAAGGCCGCCACAAGGGCGGCCTTTCAAAAAAATGCATAGCGTCCCGTCATTGAAAGACGCCTCCTGATCCACCGGCAGCCGTCAATGAGGACGATCATTCGTCAGATTTTGCGCCTTGTTCAGGCGCGGGCGCGGATCGCTCCGTCGCGGTTTTCCAGTGCCGCCGCCTTTTCATATTCGGCCTGCACCTCTTCCAGAGAAGCTTCAGCAGCCTCCTGCTGGGTCTTCAGCTCCCTTATCGAAACCTGAAGATTGTCCGCCCGCTGACGTGCGGCCTTGGCGAAGGTCGGATAAGCAAAATGCGTCGGATCGGTGATCCCCGACTTGCTTTCCTCCAGCGATATCTGATGCACCAGTTCTTTAGCCATCCGTTCAAACTCGGACATCATCTGCTGCAACTGCTGCAATTGCCGGCGTTTTTCGTTTACCTGAAACTCTTTCAGGCGAACCAGGCTGTCACGCGACTTCATACGCAATACTCCATGGATAGCGAGACCCGGATCAAAAAGGCACTATGCCCCCTTAATCGGCCCGTTTAACCCGCCCGCTCAACCGGCCGGGTTAACCCGTTGTGCCGGAATGATTCCCAAAAGTTACCTGACGTTAATAAAAAAACGCCGTCGTTAACCTTTCGTTTACGGGCATCGTTAATGATAAACACGATCATTTAAGGGTCGGTAAATGCCAGGTCCAAAAAAACGGACCCGACGATGTAAGAGTCGATTGAATCACTTAGCGAGATTTCCTCACGCTGAGCTTCAATTTTGGCGATGGTGGATTCACGTGCAAAAACAGCGAAATGCCTACTTTGCTTAATAAATTCGATACACCTTGCCAAAGGCAATTAGAATTTGTTAACCATTTGGTGGCAGCCTGCAAATCAGGCAACGTCTGGATCCGCATCGCGCGAGGCAATGATTTACCAATCTGCGGGCGGCAAAGGGGATAATTATGCGGGTTCTACTTATTGAAGACGACAGCGCGACAGCGCAGAGCATCGAACTGATGCTCAAGTCGGAAAGTTTTAACGTCTACACGACCGACCTCGGCGAGGAAGGCGTGGACCTCGGTAAGCTCTACGATTACGACATTATTCTTCTCGACCTCAACCTGCCCGATATGTCGGGTTACGAGGTCTTGAGAACCTTGCGCCTTTCCAAGGTCAAGACACCGATCCTCATCCTCTCCGGCATGGCCGGCATCGAGGACAAGGTTCGTGGTCTCGGCTTCGGCGCAGACGACTACATGACGAAGCCGTTCCACAAGGACGAGCTTGTTGCCCGCATTCACGCAATTGTCCGCCGTTCCAAGGGCCATGCGCAATCGGTCATCTCCACCGGCGAGCTGATCGTCAATCTCGATGCCAAGACGGTTGAAGTAGGTGGCCAGCGCGTTCACCTGACCGGCAAGGAATATCAGATGCTTGAGCTGCTTTCGCTGCGCAAGGGCACGACGCTGACCAAGGAAATGTTCCTGAACCACCTCTATGGCGGCATGGACGAACCGGAACTGAAGATCATCGACGTCTTCATCTGCAAGCTGCGCAAGAAGCTCGCAAATGCCGCAGGCGGTGCAAACTATATCGAAACCGTCTGGGGCCGCGGCTATGTTCTGCGCGAGCCTGACGGAGCCACGGAATTTCTCGAAACCGCCTGATCTCTTTCAGGGTATGGCAGTTTTTAAAAGACCCGCTGGTGACAGCGGGTTTTTTGTTGCGATTTCATGATTGGATAGCGCCATGGACCATTCTATCCCCACCCTCAGGACCGAACGCCTGATTCTGCGCCCGCAGACCATGGCGGATTTCCCCGCCTATCGGGATTTCATGCTGTCATCCCGCTCCATCGGCGTCGGCGGGCCTTACGACCTGCCCTCAACCTGGGGCGTTTTTTGTCACGATCTCGCCAACTGGCACTTTTTCGGCCACGGCGCGCTGATGATCGAACGTGGCGAAACCGGGCAATGCATCGGCCAGGTTGGCATCAATCACGGCCCGCTGTTTCCGGAAAAAGAACTGGGTTGGCTACTTTACGACGGCCATGAAGGACGTGGATATGCTGCGGAAGCCGCCGCTGCACTGCGCGACTGGGCGTTTGAGACCCTGAAATTGCAAACGCTGGTCAGCTATGTCTCGCCGCGCAACAGCAAATCCGCAGCGGTTGCGCAGCGCCTCGGCGGCATTCTCGACCCGTCGGCGCCGCGCTCCGACCCCGAAGACCTTGCCTATCGGTATTTTCAGCGCAAAGCGGCTTGAAAAATCAGGACGTCGCGCGACGGTTCAGCGAGACGTCCCGAACATCAGTCTTAATGCATTTCCACTTTCAGAAAGCCGATAATCGCCTCTGCGATTTGCCGGTGGATGGCGGCGCGGTCCCTGCCGCCGCCATCTCGGCAGACAAAACCTTCGCCCGGCGACAGCTCCTCGACGATTTTTTCACCGTTCGGCTTGCATATCTGCATGAAGCTGAAGTGGCTGGCATCCGGTATTTCCCGATAAACCGTCGTCGCCTTTGGCAGATGCCGGGCAATATATTCCGAATCAGCCTTGATGGCGGCAATCTCGGGCGTTTCCACACCGGCGGCCAGAACCAGAACCGGTACATCGACGCGTTGCAGCGTTTCCGGCAGAAAACCGGCAGCCGGGCCAGCGTCGAGCGCAATCACCGCACGGATGCGACCATCCTTCAAATCCATCGAAAGGCGCGGATCGGCCTTGCCGTCGTTAACTATCCCGACCTTGGCCAGCAACCGTGGCGCCTTGCATTGCGGCGGGGCTTTCTCCGCATTGCAGTCTTTTAGAGCGAGTTCGGCGCTGTAGCGGGCACCAGTCAGCTCCATCGCGGTCCAGCCTCCCAGAGAATGGCCGATGACCACAATACGCGCCCTGTCGATCTTGCCGGCGAGCTGGTCATTGTCGAGCAGCGCCGTCAGTGTTCTGCTGATATCGCGCGGACGTTCCCACAATGGCACGATCTCCGTCGCATTCTCTTCGGTGAACGATTCGCCCGCATGATCCGGCGCGGCCACGACATAACCCTGCTGAACAAGCTCACCGGCAATCCAGTTCAGATTACGCCAGCTACCGCCAAATCCGTGCGACAGCAGCACCAGAGGACGGGAACCGGCGAGAAAAAACGCAGCGGGTTGAACCTCAAGGCCATAAAAGGCCGCGTTTTCACCCACCATCTCGCTTTTTTCCGACGACGCGGCCGGATACCACAATGACAGGTGCAGCGGCCGCGCACCCGCATCATCGGGCAATTCAAGCTGCTTGAAACCAATGGCACTTTCCGCCATCGCGGACGCCACGGTAGAGAGAATGACGGTTGCCGCCAGAAGAAAATAGCGCATGTGAAGCTCCAGGGTTGGATATGGGACCAACTCTGGGTTCAAACCGCCACCGCCAGAGACCTCAAACAGGTTTCAGGTCGTCCTGAAACGCGATCAAGACGGCACGGCGGGGATGCGCGGCGCTAGGCCCCGGCCATCCGCTCAAAAAGCCGGATGGGACTGTCCCGAAATGTCGCCTCGCGAAACGGGCGAAAGCCGAAACGGGCTGCGATGGCAAGCGAGGGGATATTGAGCGGATCGATCATGCAGACGGTCCGCTGCGAAACCCCGGTGCCATCGAACCACTTTTTTGCCGCCTCCACCGCCTCGGTCGCGACGCCCTTGCCGTTCAGATCCGCGTCGATTTTCCACATCGCTTCCGGCACGCCATCGAAGTCGGCCCCGTTTCCACGGCGCATATGGGCAAAACCCACCTCGCCCACGATACGTCCGGAGCTTGTCTCCTCCACGACGAAGGGACCGAAACCGAAGACCGACCAATGGCCGATAAAGCGCAAAAGGCGGGCGAAAGCGAGTTCCGGGTCCAGCGGCGTAATCGATGTGACCCCTTCGATGGGCCGGACACCCGCGCTCCAGAACGCGCAATAAAGCGCTTCATCCGCGATGGTGTGCGGCCGCAAGACGAGGCGCGCGGTTTTCAGACGTATCATGAACCTCTTCCCCAAAGCAAAAAAGGCCGGCGCGTCGGTAGACGCGGACCCAGCCCTTTCACAAAATCATCTTTGCAATTTAACGATCACTCGGCGACCGTTTTTGCGGTAAACACGATGCGATCGTCATGCACCTTGTATTCCACCGCCATATTGGCCTCCTCTGCCAGGAGCAGCGTGTAATAGGGCTGCACGGAATGGGCGTCGACCGCCTCTTCCAGCCTGCCTTCGTAAATCTCGGCGAATTTGGCCGGAATACGCATCATCTTCCCTTTAACGGTGATTTCGAACCTCGCATCACCCTCCGGGTCTTCCAGCACCACATCCACATTACCGCCGCGCGGGATCGCGCTGTAGGAAACGAGAAAGAGGTTGAGCAAAAGTTTGACACGATTTTTCGCGACGATGGCGCGTGGGCCGTTCCAGCTCACTTCGGCCTTCTTTTCGGCGGCGGCGAAATCCTTGGCGGCTTTTTCAGCCTCGCCGGTATCGATGGAAGCGCCGGCGGAGCCGGAGGCGCCGAAAGCAAGGCGGGCGAACTTCAGCCGCACGGATGCGTTAAGAGCGGACGTGCGGATGAGATCCAGCGCATCGTCATCGGTGCCGCCCTCGTCCAGCAATTCGAGGCCGTTATTGATGGCGCCGACAGGAGAGATCACGTCATGGCACACACGACTGCACAGAAGAGCTGCCAGATCGGGACCGGACAGCGTGATATTGAGTTTGCTCGTCATAAAATTCTCTCCTGCGCAAGGGAGGCGCGGACGGTGTGGAAATTGTTAAGTCATAATGACACCATATTTGGTAAACCGATTGTTAATAGGATGGTTTCAAAATGCCAAATGCCTTAACAGGCCACCCTGGAGCGCCCTGCGTCCGTTCGGATGTATAAAGGATGCTCTGGAACTTTGAATCTGCGCATCGGTCCTGCCGAAAATCGATTCGGATTTTCGGGCTGATGCACCAACGAACAGACGGACGGACATGACGATGCGCCTTACGAAAACCCGCACCATTGCACGCCTCGGACTGGGAAAGATTTTTGCGCTCCTTGCCAGCCTCTTGATGTGGGCCGCACCGGCCTCGGCCCAGAACAGCGATCAATATTCTTTCCAGGAAGTCGTGGATGCAGGCCACGGATTCTTCGGTGAAACCACCGGCGGCCTTGCCAAGGTGGTGGAGCGCGCCTTCCAGCAATACGGTCTTCCGAACGGTTATATTCTGGGGCAGGAAGGCTCCGGCGCTTTCGTTGCGGGCCTCACCTATGGCGAGGGCACGCTTTACACCAAGAATGCCGGCCAGCATCCGGTCTTCTGGCAGGGCCCGTCGCTCGGCCTCGATTACGGCGGCCAGGGCACCCGCGCCATGATGCTGGTCTACAACCTGCCGTCGGTCGATGCGCTTTACCGCCGTTACGGCGGCGTCAGCGGTTCCGCCTTCATCGTCGCCGGCGTCGGCATGACCTATCTCAAGAGCAGCGATGTCACGCTGGCACCCATCCGCACCGGCATCGGCGCGCGCCTCGGCATCAATGTCGGTTACCTTAAGCTCACCCAGCAGCCGACCTGGAACCCCTTCTGATTCGCGATACGGGGAGGCACCCTTTAGCGCCCTCCCCCGCAATTGCCTTGGTGACACCCCTCCCAACGGTTGCAATAATAGCGTAACGTGCTTTCGCGCCCCTCTTTCCGAATGCGCGCGTATCTGAGTTTCGGAGACTGTCTCGCGTGATTGAATATGCCATTCTTTTCGGATTGGGTTTTCTCACCGCAACCCTGCTGGCCCTGCTGATCGCGCCCGCGATCCATCGCCGCATCGTTGCCTATACGGAAAACCGCCTGCGCGCGACGATGCCCATAAGCCCGCAGGAAGTCCGTGCCCAGAAGGACATGGCACGCGCCCTTTATGCCGCGGAAAACGCCAAGGTCCGCCAGGAACTGGATACCGAACGGGAAAAAAACACCTCGCTTCGCCTCGCCAACGAGGCCACTTCCAGCGATGCCTATCGCCTTGGCGAACAGAACCGCAGCCTTTTGCTGAAAATCGAGGAGCTGACGCTGGAGATCGGCGAATTGCGCGCCGCGCTCGATGCCAGCCAGGAGCACGGCAGCGCGATACAGGCAAATCTTCTGGAGCAGGAGAAAGCCGCAAACGAGCGTGCCGCCCAGATGTCGGAAATCACCGCCCGCCTCACCAATCTGACGCGCGAGCTGGATGATTCGAAAATCCTCGCCGCCACCCGCGATCTGGAGGCCGAGCAGGCAAAACAGACTGCCTCGCGTTTCCGCAAGGAGGGCGAGACCGTAACCCGCGAATTGCAGGATGTCGCGGCCCGCAACAAGGAAGCCATGACGGCGGTTGCCCGCGAAAGCCGCAAAGCCACTCGACTGGAAGAACAGCTCGGCAATGCCATGGCAAAAAATGCCGATCTCGACACCATGCTGACGCTGCGCAATCAGGAGGTCGCCCGCCTGAAGGAGCAGCTTGCCGCAACCGGCGGCCGTGCCAACGACATGATCATCCGCCTACCGAACCCCGCCGTACCGGTGGAGACAACCGCAAGCCAGCCGCAACAGGCCGTATCCGTGCCTGAAATCGCACCCGTCGTTGCGGTAGACGCTCCACAGGTGGAAACTGCCGAGACAGCACCGGCCTCCCCGGCTGCGGAGCAACCGACGTCACTGCCACCGGAAGGTCTGGAGCAGGAAATCGAAGATATCCGCAATCAGGGAACGGCGCTCACCGAACGCCTGCTGAATGTGCGCGGCACCGGCAACGACGAACCGATCCGCCGCGAAATCGCCCGCATCGCCGCCCAGATGATCGCCCTCACGGCTGCGCAGGAAGGCGACAAGTCGCCTATCCCGGGATTGCTTGCGAAGGCCGCTGCTGCATCCGGCCGGGAGAGCCTGGCGGCGCAGGCGAGTGCGCTGGTTGAGAAGCGGAAGGGTTGATACCTCTACGCCTTTGCGCGTGGGGTTCACCCCCCTCTGCCCTGCCGGGCATCTCCCCCTCAAGGGGGGAGATCGACCTGAGGCGAGGTCTCGGCCATCTCGACATTTGAGAATAAAGTGGCGGTAGCGCTTCTTGCTAATCTCCCTCCTTGTGGGGGAGATGCCCGGCAGGGCAGAGGGGGGTAAGCGGCATTCGCTAAGGGTAAGCCTCATCAGCAGATCTGTAAGACCTAAACCCGCCCGATCGCCCCCGCCATCTGATAAAGCGCCAACCCGGAAGCCGTCCCCGCATTCAAGCTATCCAGCTGCGGCGATTGCGCGATCCGCGCCGTATGAAAACGCGACAGCACCGATTGCGGCAGCCCCTCGCCTTCCGTGCCGATGACCAGCGCCATGCGCTCGGAACGGGGAATGTCGCGAATCTCGGTCTTTCCATTGGGCGAAAGGCTCCAGATCGCAAAACCGGCGGCGGCGAGCCGCTCCAGCATTTCCACCGCACCACCACCGCGATGATAGGGCACCGACAGGACCGAGCCCACGGAAACGCGCAATGCCTTGCGGTAGAGCGGATCGCAGCAGGTCTCGTCCAGAAACACCGCATCGGCATAAAACGCCGCGGCGTTGCGGAACATGGCGCCCAGATTATCGTGGTTGGAAATGCCGCAACCCACCAGCACCAGCGACGAGGCCGGAAGCGTGTCCGTCAGCCCGTCCAGCCTATTGTCGTGAACCCGGCGGCCGAGCGCCAGAATGCCGCGATGCAGATGAAAACCGACGATACCGTCCAGCACCGGCGCTTCCGCCACATAGACCGGCACATCCGGCGGGAAATCCGCAAGGATATCCGCAACGCCGGAAAGCCGGTTCTTGAGGATGAGAATACTTTCCGCCGCAAAGGCGCCGCCCGCTTTGTGGGCGGCGGCCAGCATGCGCAGCACGACAGTACCTTCCGCAATGAAGCGACCCTGCCGGCCGGTGAGGTCACGCTCACGGATGTCGCGAAAGGCGGCAATGCGCGGATCGGCCGGGTCTTCGACCGGGATCAGTACCCGGCCGTCAAGGAGCGCAGGTACGCCCGCCGGATCAATACCCTCACTGGGCATCGACCGTCACATCGGCCAGGAACCGGCCGGCCGCGACGTTGAAGACCAGCGCCTTGCGGGTGCCGTTGGCAAGCTTGCCGTAAAACAGCATGTCGCCGCCGGAATAGCTGACATTTTCGATCACGAAGCCCTGCGGCAGGCTTGCGGTGACGGCAAGCGGTCCGTTGCCGGTGGGAACGGCCAGATTTGCCGGTGCGCTCTGCGTCACAACGGTTTTCGATGGCCCTACCGCCTTGTAGACAACCGCGCCGAAGACAGCCATAAGGCTGATGAACATCACGGATCCCGATACGATCTGCAAACGGATCATCTTGCGGCGAACTTTATCCATGGCCGGATCAAGCGGCTTGTCTTCCTGTTCGTCTTGCTCGATCTGCGTCATCGGGTTCCCTGAAATGCTGATTGATCGGAAAAATAAGAATGAACGACCCCTTTAAACAAGGCGGAGACGCAAGGAAAGTCCTGATTGCCGGCGAAGACGCCGAAGGCCGCCTCGATTCCTGGCTGGCGGGCGAAGTTGGCGGCGATCTGTCCCGCAGCCGCCTGAAGGCCCTGATCGAGCAGGGCGCGGTTTTCGTCAACGGCACGCCGGTGACCGAACCGAAAAAGAAGGTGCACCCGCAGGACCGCATCGAGATCGTGATGCCGGAGCCGGAAGACCCCGAACCCAAGGGCGAGGATATTCCGCTCGACGTGGAATATGAGGACGAGGACCTGATCGTGCTCGTGAAGCCCGCCGGTCTCGTCGTGCATCCGGGTGCCGGCAACTGGACGGGAACGCTGGTCAACGCCCTCATCTATCATTGCGGCGACAGCCTTTCCGGCATTGGCGGCGTGAAGCGCCCCGGCATCGTGCACCGGCTGGACAAGGAAACCTCCGGCGTCATGGTCGTGGCGAAAAACGACAATGCCCACCGCCATCTCGCCGCGCAATTTGCCGACCACGGCCGCACCGGCCCGCTGGAACGCGCCTACAAGGCTCTCGTCTGGGGCCGCCCGCGCACGCTGCGCGGCACCATCGACGCCGCACTTGGCCGTGGTGCCGATCGCACCAAACGCGCCGTCAAGCATGAGGACAGGGACGACGCCCGCGAGGCGATCACCCATTACGAGGTGATGGAGCGCTTCCATGAAAGGCCTGACGCATCCTGCCTCGCCTCGATGGTGGAGTGCCGTCTGGAAACCGGCCGCACCCACCAGATCCGCGTGCACATGGCCCATATCGGCCACCCGTTGATCGGCGATCCCGAATATGGCGCGGCGTTCCGCACCAAGGCGAACCTGCTGGAAGAGCCGGCGAGATCCACCGTCAACCGCTTTCCGCGGCAGGCGCTGCATGCCTATCTTCTGGCCTTCGAACATCCCCGCACCGGCGAAGTGATGGAGTTCGAAACCGACATGCCTGAAGACATGGAAGAGCTGATCACCGCCCTGCGTACCTGAAAACGCTGCACGGCGCGGTCAAAAAACCGCGCTGTGCATCTTGCCGGAAGCCCCGGATAATAAAAAAAGATTAGCGGATAGCGATATTCCGCAGATGGTCCTTTTTGTAGACCGCCCCAATTCCGCTTCAATCATCGCACCTCCTCGACGCCCGGAAAGCTTGAAATCGTCACCGCGAATGCAGCGGTCGTACATCGGGCTTGCCGAATGACAGACGCTGCAAGGAACACCGTTCGACCCGCATACCCCGAACGGAACCGGCATGATGACGGGATCTATCGCGCATGAACACCGATGAACGCCGGTTTATATTTCAGGATTTACGCAGCGTCGAAGGTTACATCGACCCACCCGACGCGCTCGTCTTCAAGGCGCTACTGCAGGCGCAGACAAAAGACGGCCTGGAAGGCGGCATGGCGGAGATCGGTGTCTATTATGGCCGCTCCTATTTTCTGCTGCGCAAATTCGCGCAGCCGCAGGAGAAGGTGCTGGGCGTCGACCTGTTCGAACTCGACCCGCCCTTGGATGGAAGCCTCGACCAATATGATCGCCTGATGGAAAACGGCAGACGGCTGGGTTTCGAGATGGACAGGGACCTGATCATCAAGGGCGACAGCACCCGGCTCGCCGCCGCCGATATCACTTGCCGAACCGGCCCCGTGCGGTTCTTCAGCATCGATGGCGGCCACCACCTGCATCATGTTCTGGCCGATGCCAAACTGGCGCTGGAGGTGATCGCCCCGCACGGCGTCATCGTCTTCGACGACACTTTCAACCCCGCATGGCCGGAAGTAACGGTGGGCGTTGCCGATTTCCTGCGCACCCATGGCCACAGCCTCGTCTGCTTCGCCATGACCAAATACAAGACCTATGTCTGTCGCCGCGAATTTCACGCCCTCTATGCGGGCGCGATCGCCGCCGGGGACGAGTTGCAGGCGCTCGATCATGTCGAAACGCAGTTTCTCGGCTCAAGGGTCGTCCGCCTGCACAACCCCACCCGCAGACGGGTCATGTATGAACTGATGGTGCGCTCGGGCCTTGGCGGTTTTTCGGAACGAATCTACCGTTCGAAAGTTAAACAGGTCAAAGAAAGTGTCGCCGGGACATAACGCATGTGTGAACACTGCGTTCGCTTGAAACGCGGCGGGTGCATACATATTTGTTACATGGGTTCGTGCGGGGTCGGTAACGACCCGCCACTAGCGGTGTGCCTTGGGCGAGTAATCGCCAATCCATGAGGGTGCCGTTCCAGACCATAGATAAGGGGGTGCTTTATGGCCCGCAATAGTTTGCCTACGATTACGGCCGGCGAAGCCGGTCTCAATAGATATCTCGACGAAATCCGCAAATTCCCGATGCTGGAGCCGCAGGAAGAGTACATGCTTGGCAAGCGTTACGCCGAGCATGGCGACCGCGACGCCGCCCATAAGCTCGTCACCAGCCATCTGCGTCTCGTCGCCAAGATCGCCATGGGTTACCGCGGTTACGGCCTGCCGATCGGCGAAGTCGTCTCCGAAGGCAATGTCGGCCTGATGCAGGCGGTCAAGAAGTTCGATCCCGAACGTGGTTTCCGCCTGGCCACCTATGCCATGTGGTGGATCAAGGCTTCGATCCAGGAATATATCCTGCGTTCGTGGTCGCTGGTTAAGATGGGCACGACGGCCAATCAGAAACGCCTGTTCTTCAACCTGCGCCGGCTGAAAGGCCGTATCCAGGCGATTGATGACGGCGATCTGAAGCCGGAACACGTCAAGGAAATCGCCACCAAGCTGCAGGTTTCCGAGGAAGAAGTGATCTCGATGAACCGCCGCCTGCATGGCGACGCATCGCTGAATGCGCCGATCAAGGCATCCGAAGGCGAATCCGGCCAATGGCAGGACTGGCTGGTGGATGACCATGAAAGCCAGGAAGCCGTGCTGATCGAGCAGGACGAGCTGGAAACCCGCCGCCGCATGCTGGCCAAGGCCATGGGCGTGTTGAACGACCGCGAACGCCGCATCTTCGAGGCCCGTCGCCTTGCCGAAGACCCGGTGACGCTGGAAGAACTCTCCTCGGAGTTCGACATCAGCCGCGAACGCGTGCGCCAGATCGAGGTTCGCGCCTTCGAGAAGGTTCAGGAAGCGGTGCAGAAGGAAGCCCTTGAAGCTGCGCGCGCTCTGCGCGTGGTGGATGCGTAAAGGAAAGCCCTCGAGGCAGCCGGGCATCCACAGGACGTGAACGGTATGATCCTCGGGTCAAGCCCGAGGATGACGTCGGATGAGGAATATATTTAAGCCCGCAGATCGCGAGATCTGCGGGCTTTTCATTTGCAAGACATAAGGAAGAATGAGGGGACCGGCCTTACGCCGATCCCCAAAATCATCACTGACCGGTTGCGGGCTTTGCAGCCGCCCATTCGCGTAGCGCCGTGTCGAAGGCGGCGATGCCGTCATTGCCCTTTTGCAGGGTCAGGAGTGCACGGCGGCCGTTACGGTAGGAGACCGGAATATCGATCCAGTTGCGGCTCTTCAGCAGCTCCAGATTGGTCTTCATCGCATCCGGGAAGTCGTTGAGCGCGATCATGTGGAAATCGTCGGTGATCTTGGCGGGAACCGCGATCAGGGCGTTACCGCGATCCTGCTCCGTGCTCTTCATCGCGATGCGCTGGACGCTGTCGATCGCGCCGCCTTCGAAGCCGGGCGAAACCGAGAAGACGATCTCGATCAGATGGCTTGCCGGAAGCGAAGGATCGGTGTTGCGCTTGAAGGTGATGAGCGCGCTGAGGCCACGGCCTGGAACCGTGATCTGGCCCTGTACTGTCGCGGAGGGGCGACCCTCATTGTCATTTTCCTGCTGCAACGACCAGGACACGCTGCCCTGAATGGCGGTCGGAACCGTCTGGCCCAGCACTTCCTCGTAAAGGAACATGCGGTCGCCGGTGGCGGCAGCGGCCGTGGCAGGCGGCTGTGCCGCAGGCGGCGTACCAGCGGCGGGAGTACCCGCAGCAGTATTGGCCGGAGCCTCGCCCGCAGGCGGCGGCGCGACATTCTGTTCATAGACCGACTGGCCTTCCGCCGTGACGGGCTGGCCGTTGGCGCCGGCGGCAGGTCCTTCGTCGCGCTCGGTCCCGTCGGCCAGAAGCCGCTGGGTGAACTTCGTGCCGGTGACGGAACCGTCATCGCCATGCGGCTGCGCCTGATGGTTGGTCGGGCTTGTCGTCGGCTGCTGTCCGGTGGCAGGCGGCTGCTGGGCAGCCGGCGGTGTCGATGTCTGCGCCGTATTGGCAGGAGGCGTCTGGGTGTCGCCACCCTTCTGTGCCGATTGCACCAGCCCGCCGACCATGTCGTTCAGCGCATCGCGGTTCTGCCAGAGCGCATAACCGCCACCGGCAAGAAGCCCGGCGCCGACAAGGGCAAGCACCAGCGAGGCATAATTCCGGCGCGGCTTCTTCTTGACCATATAAGCGGGCGTCGCGGCCCCCGCACCGAGGGCAGGCGTTTCACCCGTCGTTGCCCGGCTGGACGACGATGCGCCGTCATAACCGATCAGCTCGTCCAGATCGTCCCAGGGCGAGCGTTCCTTATTGTCCTTGGCGGCAGCAGTCCGGTCATCGAAGGGATCGTTATCGGCGCGCGGAAGCGCAGGCGCATCCTTCGCGGGAATGGCAAGATCGGTGTCTTCGAAATAGGACGAGAAATCCTCGACGACAGCAGCTTTTTTCGGGGCCGTGTCTTCCGTCTGACGCGGTTCGGAAAAATCGCCGTGCCCGCCAAAAATCGGATCGTGATCGGCAGCAGCGCGATGGCCGGCATGGTCGTCCTCTTCGCGCCGCTCAGGCTCGAAGTTGACATCCGGGGCCTGATAGTGCTGCGCGGAATAACCGGCGACGACGGGGTGGTCATCCCTCTCGTAGCGCACTTCGGCCTCGGCAGCCGGGCGAACATCTTCGTCCTGCGCTTCTTCGAGCTTGCGCCAGTCATCCTCGTCAACCGGCTGCGCCCAATGGGACGGCACGGAATCATCGGCATGGGTGAGCGGCGTTTCAGGCTCCACGTCGCCCAGGCGCTCATCTTCCGGCTGATGAGCCGGCTCTTCATGCGCGCGGGTGAAATAGGTGCCGGCTTCCTCGTGGGGTTCGGCCGCATGAACCGGCGCGATACGAGCCGGTTCCGGTGCGTCGTAAAGCTCCTCCGGCTCACGTTCCCCGTAATGCTGTTCCTCGTGCGGAGTTACAGCGGCAACGGGTGCCTCGGGGAGAGGCTCTTCTTCGCGAGCGGGTTCTTCATAAACCGGCTCCGGCTGTGCGGGCGCGACCGGAGCTGGCTTTTCTTCAGCCGGTTCATACCGCTCGGCGGCATGAACGGCAGACTCTTCAGCGATATCCGGCTGATGGTAGGGCGCTACCGCCTCTTCCGCCGCCGGGGAGAAAGCATCGTCCTCCTCCAGCGCCGGCAGGGCCTCGGCATATTCGCTGTCCACCTCGGTTATGGCGGCGTCGAGCTTGGCGATCTGCCGACGCAACAGTTCTTCCGGCGGACGTGGCTTCATATTCTCGAGTTGGCGCACAACCGCACTGCGCGCCTTGTCGTAAACCTTCGCCCGGTTTTCGGGAGTATTGTTCGCCAAGCCATCCACGGCCTTGCGAATGACTGCTACAAAATCCGCCATAAGCACTTTCTCGTCGTGACCGGCGACGTACCGGCCCGATATGGTTTATGAATCTAGATCGTTGAGGACATTAGTCCTCAAACGGATCAGTCACAAGTATGGTGTCGTCACGCTCCGGACTTGTCGACAGAAGCGCAACGGGCGCCCCAATCAGTTCCTCGACCTGACGGACATATTTGATTGCCTGAGCAGGCAAATCCGCCCATTTTCGGGCACCGACGGTAGATTCTTTCCAGCCTTCCAGCGTGACGTAAATCGGCTCGACGCGCGCCTGCGCGCCCTGGCTTGCGGGAAGATGATCGATTTCCTGCCCGTCGAGCTTGTAGCCGACGCAGATTTTCAGCTCGTCCAGACCGTCGAGAACGTCAAGCTTGGTGAGCGCGATACCGGTAATGCCGTTGGTGGCGACCGACTGGCGCACCAGTGCGGCATCGAACCAGCCGCAGCGACGCTTGCGGCCCGTGACGGTGCCGAATTCATGGCCCTTTTCGCCGAGGAACTGGCCGATTTCGTCATGCAGCTCGGTCGGGAACGGGCCTTCGCCCACGCGGGTCGTATAGGCCTTGGTGATGCCGAGAATGTAGCCCAGCGAACCCGGACCCATGCCCGAACCGGCAGCGGCCTGACCGGCAACGGTGTTGGACGAGGTCACGTAAGGATAGGTGCCGTGGTCGATATCGAGCAGCGAACCTTGAGCGCCTTCGAACAGGATGCGTGCACCGGCGCGGCGCTTCTTGTCGAGCAGCAGCCATACGGTTTCGCTGAACGGCAGGATGCGATCCGCAATCGAGCTCAGCTCTTCCATGATGGTTTCATGCGATACTTCAGCGGCGCCGAAGCCACGACGAAGCGCATTGTGATGCGTCAGGATGCGGTCAACCTTGGCGGAGAGCGCCTCCATGTCGGCCAGATCCATGACGCGGATGGCACGGCGGCCGACCTTGTCTTCGTAAGCCGGGCCGATGCCGCGGCGCGTGGTGCCGATCTTCGTGCCGCTGTTGGAGGCGGCGTCTTCGCGCATGCCGTCCAGTTCGCGGTGCAGCGAAAGAATGAGCGTGGCATTGTCGGCGATACGCAGGTTTTCCGGCGTTACCTTGACGCCCTGCACTTCCAGACGGCCGATTTCAGCAATCAGCGCATGCGGATCGACCACGACGCCGTTGCCGATGACGGCAAGCTTGCCGGGACGCACGACGCCGGACGGCAGAAGCGAAAGCTTGTAGCTGATGCCATCGATGACAAGCGTATGGCCGGCATTATGGCCGCCCTGATACCGCACGACGACATCTGCCCGCTCGGACAGCCAGTCGACAATCTTGCCTTTGCCTTCGTCGCCCCATTGCGAGCCGACCACCACAACATTCGTCATTTCTTGCTTTCCTGCTCATGGCGCTTGCGCGCCCGATAACCCGATGGGAAACCCAAACCCGCGAATGTATACTGCGTTGTTTTACGGAAAGCGACCCTGTTTCTTATGGTGAATTTTGCTTTTTCCGTGACAAATCGCCGAATTCCGCATTATCTCGCCCGGCAAGGGAGAAAGCGCCGGTGGAAGGCCGCTGTTCACCCCGCATCGTTTTCCCGCCCCCTTGAAGAAGCGAAACATCAGCGTGCCTTCGAAAGCCTATATAGCCCTCGTCATCGCCACGCTCTGCTGGGGTGGCAACACCGTTGCCGGAAAGCTGGCCGTCGGCCACATCAGCCCCATGGCTTTCACCTTCCTCCGGTGGGTTCTCGCGGTCGCCATCATCTTTGCCATTTCCGTGCCGCAGCTCATCAAGGACTGGCCGGTGGTGAAAAAACGCCTGCCCTATTTCTTCGTGCTGGGCAGCGTCGGTTACACCGCCTTCAACGTCTTTCTCTATACGTCGCTGAAATACACCTCGGCAATCAATGTCGCCGTCATTCAGGCGGGCATTCCCATGGTCATATTCGTGCTGAACTTCATCCTGTTCCGCACCCGGGTGCTGTTCGGCCAGATTGCCGGTTTCTGTCTCACCATTGCCGGCGTGGCGCTTCTGGCCTCGCATGGTGATCCGGTCTCGCTGCTGTCGCTTGAAATGAACACCGGTGACGCCATCATGCTGCTGGCGGTGTTGGTCTATGCCATCTACACCGTCATTCTGCGCTGGAAACCGGTCGTCGACTGGCGCACGCTGATGGCGATCCCCGCCTTTTTCGCGCTCATCAGTTCGGTGCCGCTGATTTTCTGGGAGGTCGCGCAGGATACGGCCGTCTGGCCGGATCAAACCGGCTGGGTGCTGGTGTTTTATGCCGGTATCTTCGCCTCGCTGGTGGCGCAGATCTTCTTCATCAAGGGTGTGGAGCAGATCGGCGCCAACCGCGCCGGCCTCTTCATCAATCTCGTGCCCGTCTTCGGCACACTGCTTTCGGTCGTGGTGCTCAGCGAAACCCTGCATACCTACCAGATCGTGGCACTGGTGATGGCGCTGGCGGGCATCGCAGTCGCAGAACGCAAAAAATCGCCGGCTACCTGATCCCGTAAGGGTCAGGAAAACCGGCGCAGTCTGGCAGGCATGAAAGAGTTTGGATCAGAGCGCGGTTTCGCGCTTTGTCGGAGAGAATGCGGCGTTGCCGAGCACGATATCGCCCTTGTCGGTGGTGACGATGAGCACTTTTTCGAGCGATCCGTCATCATCAAGCGCAAAGGCGAGACGCAGGGCTGCGGAAGACCAGCCGGCACCGGCAAGTGCCGTGCGCTTGATCGCGGCGCAATCGCCGCAATCCCTGGCGCTCATCGAAGGCGTTGCCGGAACATCGGTTGCAAAACCGGAGAAATAATCATCAAGCGCGCCCATGGTGGCGTTCACATCGCGATTGACGCGCAGCAGCTCATCGCGGCGTTCGCCGGTCAGCGGTGCAGCAATCGTCGAGACGCATTGGCCGGCAGAGAGAACGCAACCATCAAAACCGCCCGGTGCGGAAATGGCGATCTGCGCGACCGCCGTTTTTTCGACTGCGGCAAAGCTGCGGGCAAAACCGGCGGCACCAGCCGCATCGGCATGAGTGGACATGGAAGCAATGGCAATTCCGCAGATGGCGGCAGCAATGATCTTCTTCAGCATTTTCATACCCCGTTTAGCGATCCGCCGGCTTTTGCCGGTCTCGATTTCTGTTTTCCGGAGCGCCCTGTCTTCGCAGGATGTCCGCTCCTTGTCTGTGATCCCACAATGGCACACCACTGTTTTCAGCCGCTTTAAGCCGATTGCTACAATTTTATCGGTTTTCATTTTTGTACAGCGGGCGCGTTTTTGAACCTGCGCCGATATCGCCGCCCCGAATTCCGGAGCAACGTCAGGGAGCGATAAAGGGGCCGCATCGCTGCGGGGGTATCAAATGGTGTGGCAGGGTTTTGCAGACAATGCGGCCCCGTCTTCAACACATAACCCGCCCGCCAAACCGGTTCCTGTTTGGAGGATGGGCATATGCCGGCTGCCTCAACCGTGACATCGGGAAAATCCCCGGTTTCGGCCGCCTGCCCCGCCCATCTTGCGCCGCGCGCACGCTCAATGACCGGGATGGAACAAGCATAAGCGGCTTTGCGAGGCCGGGGACACGCGGGGATGCCATTCCGGAAAAACGCCGCTTGCCCCGTGGTTTCGCCTCATCCCGGACACAGGAATTTTCAGCGGGTTAACAGGCGCCTGATCGGCGGCATTTGAATTAACCTTGTCTTAAAACCCGACGTTAATGGTTAGCAATTTAAGAATAGCGGAACGAAAGGGTTCCGTTATGCGTGGCGTATTTGCCGTTGTTTCTCTGCTGATTGTTTTGGCCGGCTGCGCGACTGCACCGTCGCAGGTCACTAATGCCTGTGCGATTTTCGAGCAGCGGAACGGCCTCTTCAACAATTGGCGGCGCGACGCCAAGGCGGCCGAACGGGAGTTCGGCGTGCCCGTGCCTGTCATGATGGCGACGATCTACACCGAATCCGCCTTCCGCCCCTATGCCCGTCCGCCGCGCACCAAACTTTTCGGCTTCATTCCCTGGACGCGCCAGTCGACTGCTTACGGTTATGCCCAGGCGCTGGACGGCACATGGGAAGTCTACAAGCGCGAAACCGGACGCTGGTCGGCAAGCCGCACCGATTTCACCGACGCGATCCACTTCGTCGGCTGGTACCACGCCAAGAGCCGCCGCGAGAACGGCATTGCGCTGAACGACCCGTACAATCTCTATCTCGCTTATTATTCCGGCCATGGCGGTTACGCCAAGGGCAGCTGGCGCAACAATTCCGCCGTCCAGAAAGCCGCCCGCCGCTCCGCCAACATGGCGCTGCGCTACGAAGCCCAGTTGCAGCAATGCGGATATCGCTGAGGCGGGGTTGGAGTAGGCCTGGTCTGAGGCTGCTTTAGAAAATACCCAAACCTCTCCTCCGTCATCCTCGGGTCAAGCCCGAGGATGACGGCGAGTTTGTACAGCTCTTTGTCGACACTCTGAGGCGGGGTCGCAACGGCCCACCTGACATAGAACGCCGACAATCGCGGCGCGTCTTATTG
Organism: Agrobacterium arsenijevicii; assembly: GCA_000949895.1. Taxonomy (GTDB): domain Bacteria; phylum Pseudomonadota; class Alphaproteobacteria; order Rhizobiales; family Rhizobiaceae; genus Agrobacterium; species Agrobacterium arsenijevicii. The sequence continues at coordinate 134,624 of JWIT01000005.1, forward strand.
CCCGTAAGGCGTCAGAAACGCCCGAACCGCCTCGATCTCGTTCGAGCGGATTTCGTGCCCGCCCGGATGCCACACCGTTTCCACCGTACCACCCTGCGCTTCAAGGCTCTTTTCCAGCGCCTTTGTCAGCGGCACCGGGCAGATCGGATCGCGCTCTCCGGCCGTGATCAGCACGCGGCGCGAGGATTTGGCCGCAGCCGCCTGCGGCTCGAACGGGATCAGCGGATGCATCAGCACCGCGGCATCAAACAGATCGGGGTATTCAATCAGCACATTGGCGAGAATATTCGCGCCGTTGGAAAAGCCGAGACCGATAACCGGACCGGCCTGATAATGCTCCCGGTTGGCTTTCACGAAATCCGCCAGCTTGACCGTTGCGCGCTGAAGATCAACCATATCGTAGACGCCCTCGCCCGTGCGCCGGAAAAACCGTGCAGCACCATGTTCGGAGACATCGCCGACCGGCGAGATAATGGTTGCCTTTGGCAGCAAGCCCGAGCCGAAATCGAAGAACTGGTTTTCGTCACCGCCGGTGCCATGCAGCACGACGAAGATCGGTGCGCCCGCATTGCCGGGGCGAGACTTGTGGAAATATGTGTCCTTGTTCATGAATTGCTTCCTTCTATTCCCCGTCATGGTCGGGCTAGACCCGACCATCCACGCCGATAGCCCATGGACCCTCGGGTCAAGCCCGAGGGTGACGGCCGCCGAATTTCACCTAAAATCGATCGCAGCCGTTCAAGCCGTCTTCTCGTCACCGAGCGGCTCCAGCTGCTTTTCCAGCTGGGCACGCAGATGTGCGTGCTGGCTCGGCAGTTTCAGCGCCTCACCGAGATGGGCCGTATCCTCGTCGCGGTCGAAACCGGGCTCGTTGGTGGCCACTTCGAACAGAACGCCGCCGGGGGTGCGGAAATAGATCGCCCAGAAATAATCGCGGTCGATAACAGGGGTTACCTGATAACCGGTATCCATTAGCGCCTTGCGGACTTCGAGCTGCTTTTCGCGGTTTTCGACCGCAAAGGCGATGTGGTGCACCGAACCCGCACCAAGGCGCGCGCCGGAGATATTAGGCATGGTCTCGATATCGATGACATCAGCCCCGTTGCCGCCGGGAATGCCGAGGCGCAGCACGCCATCCTGACGATCCACTTCCTCATAACCCATGAACTTCAAAAGTTCGGCGGTTGCCCCTTCGTCGCGAAGACGCAGCGAAGCGCCCTGAAAGCCGTGGATCGCCTGATCCGCACCGACGCCGTTGCCGGTCCACTGCGCACGGGCGTCGTCCTTGACCTCGACCAGCGCGAAACCATCGCCATCGGGACCTGCAAAATGCAGGCGCTTGTTGCCGAAAGCCTCGTCGGCCTTCAGGCCCTCGACACCAGCCTTGGAAAGACGGTCCTGCCAGTAACCGAGCGAGCCACCCGGAACGGAAAACAGCGTCGTTCCCACCTCGCCGGTGCCGGGACGGCCACGGGCGATATGCGGGAACGGGAAATAGGTCATGACGGAGCCGGGCGTGCCGGCCTCATCGCCATAATAAAGATGGTAGACATCCGGCGCGTCGAAATTGACGGTCTTCTTTACGCGACGCAGGCCGAGCGTATCGGTGAAAAAGCCGTTGTTCTGGCGCGCACTGGCGGCCATGGACGTGACGTGGTGCAGGCCCTTGATCTGGTTCAACATGATAAACCCCTTTTCGCCTTTGGCGGCCCATCGATTGGGCCAGCCGTGTTCATGGCGTGAAGATGGGGTAAGAGGCCGAAAAGGCATAGACCAGACAAGCGGAACGGATTGTTCCCGAATGGTGAACAATCAAATCGACTGTTCAACCAGCGCAGAAACAAGCCCCAAGACGGGTCTCAATGGTCGTCGGCGACGCCCATGGTCCAGTAACCGACGGCGCGCAGCGATGGCTTCGGGAAAGCGATCTCGTCGGTCAGGAAAGATTTCGCCGCCCTCGCCTCGGACTTTTCACAGGCGACAAAGACATGCAGGCCTTCATGGTTGCCGCTCCAGGCATGATCCCGCAGCGCCCGTTCAATAAGACCAGCGGTGCCGGCGGGCTTGCCGCGACGATAAAGCCATGTCCATTCGACATTGGCGGCGCAGACAATCTCCTGCCGCTCCGCCTCGTTGTCGATCTCGGCATAGACGTTGAGCTTTTTCCCGGCCGGCATTTCCGCCGCCATGCGCAGCATCACCGGCAGCGCCGTTTCGTCGCCAGCAAAGACATATCGCTCCGCTTCCGGGCAAACGCCACTCGGGCCGATGATGCCGAGAACGTCGCCCGGTTTTGCCGTGGCGCCGAAACTCGCACCCGGCATGTCATCGCCCTCATGCATGACGAAATCGATATCCACCTCGCCACGGCCGACATCGCCGGAACGGATGGTATAAACGCGCCGCGTCAGAAGATCGTCACCCGCCGGCCAGACGATCGCACCGGTCGGGGCAAGATACGGCCAGACCGGCGCACGGGCTTGATCCGGCACCAGCAGCAGGCGGACGTGCATACCGCCGGTGACGAGCCTTTCGATGCCGCTTTCGACGGAAACCACCAGACGGCGCATATGCGGCGTCAGATTATAGGCGCGGGCAACCTTGCCAACGAAGAGATTGGGCAGCTCTCGCTGATAGGCGCCATGGCCGTTCCAGCGAAAATCCAGCCCCGTCTCGCCGGAAAACTCGACGATATGTTCGGCCACCATGGCCTTCACCGACATCAATATATGTTCGGAAACGCAGCTTACCCGGGCTGCGAAACGACCGCCTTCGGCGCTGAAGCTGCCATGGCCGTATTCCGCCTTGAACCGCACCGTCGGCCCCTCGCGCTCCATCTCCATATGCTCGGAAAAATGATCCTCAAAGGCATCGACAATCGACAGAGGATCGGGCAGCGAGACGGAGGTTTCTGCAGACAGGAGAGACACGGGCATAAATCCTTCACTTTACAGTCCGGTTATCTTTAATCCCGGCGACCACAAAGCGTAAAGATATTTATGAGTATTTAGAGAAGGTTTTTATCGCCATCCGCCATTTCCGGCAATTGCCAGTCGATCGGCTGGCGGCCATGCGAGGCGAGAAAGGCGTTTGCCTTGGAAAAATGGCCATTGCCGAAAAAGCCGTTATGGGCCGAAAGCGGCGAAGGGTGCGGCGAGCGCAGCACCAGATGTTTTTTCTGGTCCACGAAGGCTGCCTTCTTCTGGGCATACGAACCCCAGAGCAGGAACACCACATGCTCGCCTTCGTCATTGACGGCGCGGATGACGGCATCGGTGAATTTTTCCCAGCCCTGCCCCTGATGCGACGCGGCGCGCGATTCTTCCACCGTCAGCACGCTGTTGAGCAAAAGCACGCCCTGTTTCGCCCAGCTTTCCAGAAAGCCGTGCTTGACGGGGCGAATGCCGATATCGCTCTGCAATTCCTTGTAGATATTCACGAGCGAGGGCGGAATGCGCACGCCGGGCCGAACTGAAAAGCACAGCCCATGCGCCTGGCCAATTCCGTGATAGGGGTCCTGCCCCAGAATGACGACCTTGACCTTGTCGAGCGGGGTGAGATCCAGCGCCCGGAAATATTCGGCGCCCTTGGGAAAGATGTGCTTGCCGGCAGTTTTTTCGGCAAGCAGGAAATCTTTCAGCTTCAGCATGTAGGGGCTGGCGAATTCGCCGGAAAGAACGCGTTTCCAGCTGTCTTCAAGTTTCACGCCTGCCTCTGCCATGATGTGCCTCTTCTTACTTGAACCGGTTGCCGCGCTGCAGCACTTCGATCTTGTAACCATCGGGATCGCAGATAAAGAAATATTTCGCGAAAGGCTGGCCCTTATAGTCGGCTTCGATGATCTTGCCCGGAGACATGCCAAGGTCGATCAGGCGCTGATGTTCGCCATCCACATCGGCAACGCTGACCGCGAGATGACCGTAACCGTCACCCAGTGCATAGGGCACTTCGCGACCGCGGTTGACGGTCAGTTCCAGCTCGAAATCGCCTTCGGCATTGCTGAGATAGATCAGCGTGAAATTTTCGAACTCGGCGCGCTCGGCAATCTCAAGCCCGAAAACCTGCGTGTAAAATTCAACCGAACGCTTTTCTTCCAGCACCCGGACCATCGAGTGGATCAGCTTGGCCATGGTGTTTCCTTCTTCTTCTTAATCTTGTGGTCGCCCGGTTATGTTCCGGACATCGCGGCCCAAGGGGATAAAGACAGAGGGCCGCGCTTTCAACCCTAAAGACGCTTTGCGACACAGCCCAACGGCCCGATCACGGCAAATGTGATGGCGCAAAGGCCGGCGGATTGCCCGCACATGCGGGATTTCCACTGAAAATGGCTGAGAGTTTTCGCCTCATCGCCCTATCATGAGTAGAGAACTCATGATACCGGCTTACGCCATGCGCCTTGTTTACCTCTGTCTTGGCTGGCTTATGGTCGCGACCGGCATTGTCGGCGCGTTTCTTCCCGTTTTGCCCACAACACCCTTTCTGCTTCTGGCGCTCTGGTGCTTTTCCCGCTCCTCGCCAAAGCTCGAGGCATGGCTTCTGACCCACCCCAGATTCGGCCCTTCGCTTCGTCGGTGGCGTGAACGCGGCGCAATTGCCCGCAAAGCGAAAATCGCAGCTGTGTCGGCCATGTGTGTGAGTTACGCCGCCTTCTGGTTCTTCAGCGACCCGCCGGCTTTGCGCGCAGCCATCGTCGCCACCGTCATGCTCGGCTCGGCACTCTTCATCGTCACCCGGCCGGAAAGCTAAAACGAAATCCCTTCAGCGGTGCCTCGACTGCGGCAGCACATAAGGAATATGCCGCGCCGGCAGTCGTCCGACGATGCCGCCGATGCCATAGACCTTCGCGATCGTCTCGTCGCTGATCGTCTCCAGCGAAGGACCACTCGCCGTCACCCGGCCGCCATGCATGACGATAAGCTGATCGGCAAATTCCGCCGCAAGGTTGAGATCGTGCAGGATGGCAAGCACGAGACCACCGCCCGCTGCAAAATCGCGCGCCGTTTCCAGGACCGCGATCTGGTGGCCGATATCGAGACTGGCCGTCGGCTCATCGAGAAACAGCGCCCGCACCTCGCCGTTTTCCACGGGATGCGGCACCTGCGCCAGAGCACGGGCAAACTGCACCCGCTGCTGCTCACCGCCCGACAGCATGTTGTAGGAACGCTGCTCGAACCCGCGAAGCCCGGCTCTGGTAAGTGCTCGCCGAGCCTGTTCTTCCGGTGTGCGCGACCCCTGCGCCACCGCTCCCATGCGCACGATTTCGAGTGCGGTGAAGGGAAAGGCAAGCTGGGTATTCTGCGGCAGCACCGCCCTGATGCGCGCAAGCTGAACCGGCGTGAACAGCGGCAGGGCGATATCATTATAAGTCACCGAACCGCCCTCGGGGCGCATTTCCCCCGACAGGACCTTCATCAGCGTGGATTTGCCGGCGCCGTTCGGACCGATGACGACATTGACCTTGCCGGGCTGCAGATCGACGCTGACCGCATCGAGCAGGCGTCGGCCAGAGCGGATAAGGGTGAGGTTTTCGGCCCGGATCATGGCATGTTCCGCAGGGAAAATCCGCCACGGCCAAGCAGCAGGAACAGGAAGACCGGTGCACCGATCAGCGCCGTGACCACGCCGATGGGCAATTCCGCCGGTGCCGCCACCGTGCGGGCGAAACTGTCGGCAAACAACAGCAACGCTGCACCGCCAAGTGCCGAGGCCGGCAGCAGGAACCGGTGCGACGGGCCGATGGCAAGCCGCAACAGATGCGGCACGACGATGCCGACAAAACCGATCGAGCCGGCAGCCGCCACGCTTGCCCCGCAGGCAGCGGCAACGGCCAGAATGACGATCCGTTTCAACCGCTGCACCGGAATGCCCATGTGGAACGCGGCAGCGTCGCCAAGAATCAACGCATCCAGGCCCCTTGCGACAAAGGGAATGATGGCGAGCACAACGATAATGAAGGGCAAGGTGGCAAGCACCTTGGCGGGGGTCGCCCCGCCAAGCGAGCCGAGCGACCAGAAGGTGATGTCGCGAAGCGCCCGGTCGTCGGCGACGAAGATCATCAGCCCGGTCAGCGCGCCGCTGATTGCTGCAACCGCAATGCCAGCCAGAATGAGGGTGGTGGTGGAGGTTGCGCCATCCCGCGTGGCGATGGCATAAAGTACCCAGGTGTTCAAAAGCCCACCGAAAAACGCCATCAGCGGCAGGAAATGCGGGCCGAAAAACAGGGCGAATGTCGCAAGCGCGCCTTCCCCAAGAGAAATGGCGGCAACCGCAAAAAGCGCCGCACCCGAGGTAACGCCGACAATGCCGGGATCGGCCAGCGGATTGCGGAACAGGCCCTGCATCATGGCGCCAGAAACGCCTAACCCTGCACCGATCAAGATGCCGAGCGCCGTGCGCGGCAGACGTACCGCTTCAAGAATGACCTTGTCGCGCGTTGCAAGCTGGTCCGCGCCACCGGTGAGATAGGCCCAGAGTTCTGACATGCCGACGCCCGTGGGGCCGCTGACAAGCGACACGGCGCAGGCAAACAGCAGGATGCCGACGAGCACGGCTAGGGTGATGACCCCTTGCCGGGATCTGTCGCCGGGGGCGGTGCCCTCAGTGGAACTCAAGGCGGCAAGGCTCACGGCTTCACCACCTCAGGGTAAAGCTTGGCCGCCAGCTCGCGGCCGGCAGCCGGCGTGCGCGGGCCGAAACCGATGAGATAAAGCCCGTCCATGCTGACGAGCGCCTTTTTGGCTGCAGCCGGAGTGGACTGGAAGGCGGGAAGCGCGAAAATCTCGTCTGCCTTGCCGGCATGGTCGCCGCGCGCCATGGTCAGCACCACATCGGGTGCCGCCGCGATGACAGCCTCATCCGTCAACGGCTTGTAACCGCTGATCTCCTGCGCGGCATTGATGCCGCCGGCCATTTCGATAATCGCCGCCGCTTCGGTGTCCTTGCCTGCCGCCATGATGCGGCCACCGGCGCTGGAGAGCACGAAGAGCACACGCTTCCTGCTCTTTTCCGGGACAGTAGCGACATCCTTGGCGAGCGCATCGAGCCCGGCCTTGGTTTCCGCAGCCAGCGCCTTCGCCTTGTCGGAAAGACCGACCGCCGCGCCGATATCCTCGATCTTCTTCGGGATAGCGTCGCCGCTCGGCGGCGTGTCGACCGTGACGAAGGGCACAGCACTGGCTTTCAGAATGGCGATGACATCCGCCGGGCCTGATCCATCCTCGGACAGAATGAGATCCGGCTGCTGCGACAGGATGCCTTCCGACGAGAGCGCCCGCATATAGCCGATATCGGGTTTGGAAAGCGCATCGGCCGGATAGGTGCTGGTGCTGTCACGCGCAACGATGCGACCCTCGGCACCCAGCGCATAGAGGATTTCCGTTACCGTTCCGCCCACGGCGACGATGCGTTTCGCTTCCGGATTGCCCTTATCCGAGGCGCTCGCACCGGGCGCGGCAAGGGCGATTGCGGCGGGCACGAGGGCGGCGAAAACGAGCGGGCGAAGGCGAAAATTCAACATGGCGCTATCCTGAAACACAAGCTGGCACGGGCGGATACGGGCTTACCCACCTTATTTAACTTGAGTTATTTGCACATGTTTATAGAAGGCGCAATCGATAAGTGGAGTAAAATTGTTCGCTTTGTCGTGAACCTCTTTCCAACCATGCTTCGGCTGGATATCCTGACTGTAACTGTAAACTTAAAGGGAGACTTCCATGTTTATCGCAATGAACCGTTTTCGCGTCGTACCGGGCTATGAGGAAACCTTCGAATCCATCTGGCGCGAGCGCAAATCGCACCTCAGCGAATTGCCGGGCTACATCGAATTCCATATGCTGAAAGGCCCGAAGGCGGATGACCACACGCTTTATGCCTCGCACACCGTCTGGGCCACCAAGGAAGATTTCCTGAGCTGGACGAAGTCCGAGCAGTTCCGCGCCGCCCATGCCCGGGCCGGTGATAACCGCGGCAAGGTGGAATATCTCTCCGGCCCGCATTTCGAAGGTTTCGACGTCATCATCCACGAAGACAAGAATGGCGAACGCCGTTCGATTGCCGCCTGAGGCCGCCCAATGAGCATTGCAGCCCGAGAGAACGATGACCGGCAGGCGCGTGCCATAGCAGCGCTTGCCGAAAAGCCTGACGGTATCGTGGAAGCCATTGCCGCCAAGGCCGAGGTGACACCAGCCGAAATTCTGGCGATCCTGCCCGAAGGCGCCGCCGTTTCCGCTCCCGCCGACCGGTTCTCCGATATCTGGAACGAGATACGCGGCTGGGGCGAAATCCTGATGATCGTGCAGACGCAGGATATCGTGCTGGAAGTGCCGGGCCACCTGCCGGAAGGCAGCGAAAGCCATGGCTGGTTCAACGTCCACGGCGACAGCCCCATCGGCGGTCACATCAAGAAGGACAATTGCGCCACGATCACCTTCGTCGATCGCGGTTTTCACGGCCGCCGCTCCTGTTCCGTCTGGTTCATGAATGCCGCCGGCAGCGCCATGTTCAAGATTTTCGTCCGCCGCGATGAAAACAAGGAACTGCGCAGCGAACAGCTGGCGAAGTTCGAAGCGCTGCGCGACGGTTTGCGCGGCTGAAACAGCAAGGATGAAAAACCGCCGCCCCTGGCTGGCGGTGGTTCAGCATTGATAGAGAACATTTCCTTCGTCATCCTCGGGCTTGACCCGAGGATCCATCGCTCCGGGTCGTGGATCCTCGGGTCAAGCCCGAGGATGACGGCGAATACGCAGAAAGCTTCGTCAATACTTTGCCCCACCAGAGGGCGCAGCCTTTTTTGTCGCGATCTGGCCACTTCACGCCTGGTTCATCGCCCGTTCAGTGCCGGTTTCTATCATCCGTTGAAATTCGATCAGTACCAGCACGGAGCAAGCACATGAACAACCGCCAGCCTCTTCTTTCGCGCCGCAGTTTCGCCGGGCTTGTCGCGCTTGCACCGCTTTTTGCAGCGGGCGGCGCAGCAGCTGCACCGGCAAGCCTGCGCGGCAGCGTTTCCTATCGCGAGCGGATCGCCCTGCCGCCGGGTGCCACGGTGACGGTACGCCTTATCGACGTCTCGCTGGCGGATGCACCTTCGCAAACGATCGCCGAAACCACCATCCGCCCGCGCGGGCAGGTGCCGGTGCCCTTTGTGCTGCGTTATGACGACCGCGACATCCGTGGTCGCCGCTCCTATGCGCTGAGCGCCGAAATCCGCGAGGGTGACCGGCTGCTCTTCACCACCACGCGCCGTTATTCCGTACTGGCCGGCGGGCGTGACGACACCGATCTGGTGCTGGAACGGGTGGGGCAGGCTCCGGGCAGGCCGGAGCCGGAAGCCGGTCTCGACGGACGCTGGCTGGTGCAGGAAATCCGTGGCGAGCGGGTTCGCGGTCGCCGCCAGGCGACGCTGGAAATCTCCCGCGAGGGTCGCGTTTCCGGCAATGCCGGCTGCAATGGCATCGGCGGCGAAGTGAAGATCAGCCGCAACCGCGTCGATTTCGGCCGGATGATTTCCACCCAGATGGCCTGCGCACCCGATATCATGCGCCAGGAACGGCAATTCATCGAAGCGCTGGAGGGCGCCCGCTCCTTCCGCCTGGAACCGCGCCGCGGCACGCTGGAATTGATCGACGGCCGCGGCCGCCCGGCCATGCGCCTGCGCCGCGCCTGAGGCCGGCAACGCCCGTGCTGCAAAGCCCCCTCTGCCGTGCTGGCCGTGGAACATTCCATGTCGCTTCCGGCACGGCGCAGGGCCTTTTCCCACCTTAAGACTTTGGCTGCGGTCGTCTTGGCGCTTTGCTCCGCCACAGAGCTGCGCTATGGAACGCGCCAACTGCGCCGGTTCACCCGGCTGCAACGTCTTTGAGGGAAAACGAATGACAACCTATGTTCTGACAGTAGCCTGCAAATCGACCCGCGGCATCGTCGCCGCGATTTCCGGTTATCTGGCGGAAAAAGGCTGCAACATCGTCGACAGTTCGCAGTTCGACGACCTCGAGACCGGCAAGTTCTTCATGCGCGTCTCCTTCATCTCCGAAGAGGGCGTGTCGATGCAGGCCATCACCGAGGGCTTTCAGCCGGTGGCGGAAAAATTCGGCATGGAAGCCCGCATCTATAGCGACGGCCAGCGCATGAAAACGCTTCTGATGGTGTCGCGCTTCGGCCATTGCCTCAACGACCTGCTCTACCGCTGGAAGATCGGCGCGCTGCCGATCGATATCGTCGGCGTCGTCTCCAACCATTTCGAATATCAGAAAGTGGTGGTCAACCACGACATCCCCTTCCACCACATCAAGGTGACCAAGGAGAACAAGCCGCAGGCTGAAGCGCAGCTGATGGACCTGATCGAGACAAGCGGCACCGAACTGGTGGTGCTGGCGCGTTACATGCAGGTGCTGTCCGATAACATGTGCCGCAAAATGTCTGGCCGGATCATCAATATCCACCACTCCTTCCTGCCATCCTTCAAGGGCGCCAACCCCTACAAGCAGGCCTATGATCGCGGCGTGAAGCTGATCGGCGCAACGGCCCATTACGTCACCGCTGATCTGGACGAAGGCCCGATCATCGAGCAGGACACCGTGCGTGTCACCCACGCCCAGTCGGCCGAAGACTATGTCTCTCTTGGCCGCGATGTGGAAAGCCAGGTGCTCGCCCGCGCCATCCACGCCCACATCCACCACCGCACCTTCATCAACGGCAACCGCACCGTCGTCTTCCCGCCAAGCCCGGGCAGCTATGCTTCCGAGCGGATGGGGTAACGGGAAAGCTATCCCGCCTTTTCGGCGACAGCAAAAACCACTCGTGCCTTCAGGCCACGCCCGCCCGGACCATCTTCCAGCGTGAGCCTCCCGCCGAACAGCCCTGCGATCTCCTCGACGATGGCAAGGCCAAGCCCGGCGCCGGGGGCGGCGTTGGCTTCGCCGCGGGCGAAGCGCTGGCGCACCATGGCGCGTTTGTCCGTGGGGATGCCGGGGCCGTTATCCTCCACTTCCAGCCAGACAATGTCCGCCTGTTTGCCGACACGCACGGTGACTTCCGCGCCGCGCCCGGCATAGTTGACGGCATTGCCAACGAGGTTGCCGATCAGCTCGCCGATCAGAAGCGGTTCGGCAAGGATGGTGGCTTCGCCCTCCCCTTCAAAACCAAGATCGATGCCGGCCTCTGCCGCGCGCGGCACAAAATCTGCCGTCACGTTCTGCGCCACGCCCAAGAGGTCGATCGCGGAAAAATCATGTTTTTCACTCGAACCGGCCGCATCGATATTGGCCATGCGCAGCAGCTGGGCGAGGATATGTTCGGCATGGGCGACCGAAGCGCCACCCTTGCGCGCCGCTGCCTGCGCGTCTTCGAGACTTGCGGCACGGGCGGAAAGCGCAAGCTGGGTGCTGATGATGGCAAGCGGCGTGCGCAATTGATGGCTGGCATTGCCGGTGAAATGCCGGAGCGCATCGAGCGCCGATTGCAGCCGCACCATGAAGGAATTGACCGTCTCCACCAGGTTCTCCACCTCCACCGGCACGGATTGCCGGATCGGGTGCAGGTCGTTGGGGCTGCGCTCGGCAATGGCTTCGCTGAGGCGATAAAGCGGCCGCAGCGAAATCGTCACTGCGATCCAGACAATGATCGCCGCACCCGCAATCATCAGCAGCAACCGCAGCGCCGAGCGCAGGATGATGGCCTGCGCAAGCTGGCTGCGGGCAATGGTGGTTTCAGCCACCGTCACGGAAAAGGGCACGGAATTGATGCCGGTGGAGGCGAAACGGCGGATGGCGGCGATGCGGATCGGCTCGTCGCGAAACACCGCATCCATATAGGCCGGCGTCTCGCCTGCCGGGTTCTCCACCATCGGCAGGTTCTGATAGCCGGTAAGGAATTGCCCGTTCGGCCCGTCGACACGGTAAAACACCCGGTCCTGTGCGGCCGATGTCAGCATTTCCAGCGCGACATAGGGAATGTCGACCTCCAGCGAGCCGTCTTCGGCCACCACCACCCGCTCGGCGATGGCGAGTGCAGAACCGGAGAGCACCCGGTCGGAGACGACATTGGCGGTATTGACCGCCTCGCGCCAGGTATCGGCAAGCGCGATACAGCCGATGATGGCAGTGGAAATCAAAAGCCAGCCTAAAAGCCGTCGCCGCAGCGAATAGGCGGCCTCTCTCATTCAGCCATCTCCGGCAGCTTTTCCAGATAATAACCGATGCCGCGCGCCGTCTTCACCGTTAGCCCGTGGGGGGCAAGCCGCTTGCGCAGGCGGCTGACATATTGCTCGATGGCGTTGCCGGAAATCTCGTCGTCGAAACCCGTCAGCGATTGCACGATCGCCTCCTTGGCGACGACCTTGCCCGCCCGCATGAACAGCACTTCAAGCAGCGCCACCTCGCGCGCGGGAATATCAAGCGGACGCCCATCGGCCGAAAAGGTGCGCGATGTGAGATCGAACAGGACCTTACCGAAACTGAGCGCAGACGAGCGCAGGCCGGCATTGCGGCGCAGCAGCACCCGCACCCTGGCCTCGAATTCGGTGATGTCGAAGGGCTTGATCATGTAGTCGTCGGCGCCGAGATCCAGCCCCTTGACCTTTTCTTCCGGCGTGCCGCGCGCCGTCAGGATCAACACTGCGGCCTTGTCCTGTCGCGAGCGCATGGAGCGCAGCACCTCGATACCATCCATTTCCGGCAGGTTGAGATCGAGAATGACGAGATCGAAATTTTCCGCCGCAATCGCCGCATCGGCGGAAGCGCCGTCTGAAACGACATCCACCGCATAACCACTGCCACGCAGAAGTGCGGAAAGCCCCTCTGACAGCACCTGATTGTCCTCGACCAGCAAAATACGCAATTCTTCCTCCCGCAGCATTGCCGAGTTTAACCAAGCCCCAGATCATGATTCAAGTCATAGGCTTGATAAGCTTATGACTTGAATCATGATCTAACTTAAAGAGTTGGAGCGGGATTTCAGACGAAAACCACTCACACTTTTCGCCATCCCGCTCCAGCGCTTGTGAATGGCAAGCGCCTGCGGCATGATCTTTTCCATGCGTATCTGCCTTCTCCTCTGTCTCAGTCTTTGCATGGCCTCGCCGGCGCTTGCACAAGTTGCCGTTTTTCCGGCACCATCCGGCAAGGCGGGTGCCGAAACGCTGGTGGTCTATTCCTCGCTGGACGAACCACTGGCAACGCCGATGATCGAGGGTTTCCAGAAGGCCAACCCCGATATCACCGTGCATTACGAGGATATGCTGACCGGCGAAATCTACGACCGCATCGTGAAAGAAACCGACGCGGGCAAAAAGACCGCCGATTTCGCCTTTTCATCCGCTATGGATTTGCAGGTGAAGCTCAGCAATGACGGCTACGCCCAGCGCTCCGACCTTGCCATGAGCGCGCGCTGGCCTGCCTGGGCGAACTGGCGCAACACCGCCTATGCGCTAACTTTCGAGCCGGCGGTTTTTGTCTATCACAAACCGAGTTTCAGGACCGAAAAACCGCCCGCCACCCGCGCCGAATTCGTCGATTATCTGGAACGCCACGCCAAGGAGGTGCATGGCCGCATCGCCACCTATGACATCGAACGCTCCGGCGTCGGTTTCCTGTTCATGTCGCGCGATCAGGAGCAGTTCGGCGACATATGGAGCGTCATCAAGGCCATGGGGGCGGCGGGCGTGAAGGTCTATTCCACCTCTTCGGCCATTCTGGAGCGCGTTTCCGACGGACGTTTCGTGCTGGGTTACAATATTCTCGGCTCCTATGCGGCGGACTGGGCCTCACGCCATCCCGATGTCGGCATCGTTCTGCCCAAGGACTATACCGTGGTCATGTCGCGCATCGGGCTGGTGCCGGAAGCCGCCGCCAACCCGGCGCTCGGCCGCCGTTACCTCGAATTCTTCATGTCCAAGGAGGGCCAGACGATCATGGCCCGGCAATTGCAGATCCCCGCCGTCAGCCCGGAGGTGGCGGGCGAAAACACCGCCAACACCATGCAGGCCATCCACGGCGCGCAATTACGCCCCGTCCCCGTCAGCCCCGGCCTGATGGTCTATCTGGATCAGGTCAAGCGCAGCCGCCTGATCGAACGCTGGAACGAGGCGTTGCGCTCGCAATAGGTTGAGCGCCTCCCTCATTCCTGTGCCTGTCACAGGAATCCAGCCAGCCCAAGTCTTTGGGCTGAAAGGACTCTTCTCGCCGCGCAGACGCGCGTCGGCTGGATCCCTGTGACAGGCACAGGGATGAGGGAGGGGGAAGCTTTGAAAGCGCGGTCACACACGTCACAGTAGACGCCCGACGCAAATTAATAGAAAGTAAATGCGCAAGGACTTGCGTAGCGTCAGTTAGATGACAGCTTTTTGTGATGCTCTGCAATTCTTCTTCTTTCCGTGGAGGCGGAAGAAGATGTGGGAGGAAATCTTGAGGATCGCCATAGCTCCGCGCTGCTCCGGCAGCGAAGGATAAGTGCGCCCTGAAACCCCTTCCGCATAAACGAAAAACGACGCCCGCAAAGGGCATCCTGAGGAGGGTCTAGAGAGTGAAACATTTTCTCATCGGCACATTTCTGGCAGGCGTGATCGCCTTTCCGGCGGTTGCAGCGGACTACACCATCATCGCGCCGGCAAATCCCGGCGGCGGCTGGGACCAGACCGCGCGTTCCCTGCAGGCCGTGCTGCAGGAAGAAGGCATTTCCAAGAGCGTTCAGGTGCAGAACGTACCGGGTGCCGGCGGCACCATCGGTCTTGCACAGTTCGCCAGCCAGCAGAAGGGCAACCCTAACGCCCTCATCGTCGGCGGTTACGTGATGGTCGGCGCCATCCTCACCAACAAGGCACCCGTCACCCTTAACGAAGTGACGCCGATTGCCCGCCTGACCGGCGAATATGAGGCGATCGTCGTTCCGGCATCCTCACCGCTGAAAACCATCGGCGACCTCGTCGATCAGCTCAAGAAAGACCCGGGCAGCGTTTCCTGGGGCGGCGGCTCGGCCGGCGGCACCGACCATATCGCCGTTGGCCTGATTGCCAAGGCAGCCGGCGTCGATCCGACCAAGATCAACTACATCGCCTATTCCGGCGGTGGTGAGGCGCTCGCCTCGATCCTCGGTTCGCAGGTCACTGCGGGCATTTCCAGCTACGGCGAATTCGAAAGCCAGGTTAAGGCCGGCACGCTGCGCCTGCTCGCCGTTTCCAGCGAAGAGAAGCTGGAAGGCGTCGACGCACCGACACTCAAGGAAAGCGGCCTTGATGTCGTGGTCCAGAACTGGCGCATGGTCGCTGCTGCTCCCGGCCTGACGCCGGAACAGGAAAAGGCCGTCAATGCCGACATCGAGAAGCTGGCGAAATCCGCAAAGTGGCAGGAAACCCTGAAGACCAAGAGCTGGATGGACACCTATCTTGCCGGTGACGAATTCAAGGCTCAGCTTGCCAAGGACACCGCTGCCACCGAAACGATCCTCAAAGACATCGGGCTGGTAAAATGAGCCAGGGTTCCAACCCTTCTGAGCATCAAAAGCGCCGCCCTGACTGGGCGGCGCTAGCGATCGCCGTCGCCCTCGTCCTCGTTGCCTGCGTGATCTTCTGGGACAGCGCCCGTCTCGCCAGCGTCACCGGTTATTCGCCGGTCGGTCCGGCAACGGTGCCCTATGCCATCGCCTTCTGTCTTGTCGGCCTTGCGCTCTGGACCGCCATCGAAGCATGGCGCGGCGATTTCCCCGAACGCGACAAGCAGGAAGTCGCCCCGGTCATATGGGTCGTCGCTGGACTTGCCGCGCAGATGCTGCTGCTGAATGTTGCCGGTTTTTCCATAGCCACCGGCCTGCTTTTTGCGTTTACGGCGCGCGCCTTCGGCAAACGCAAGCTCTGGTATTCGATCCCCGTCGGCATCGTTCTGAGCTTCGCCATCTGGGTCATCTTCGCGCGGCTGCTGCAGCTTTCGCTGCCCGCCGGGCCTCTGGAACGGCTGTTCTTCTGACGGCCATTCCGACCAAAATTCGAGATCACAGGAAACCGCCGGCGCGCGATGACGCGAACGCCAGCCGTTCCGCCCGACAGGGGGACATCTGTCCATGAGTACCTTTGAATTCCTGCTGCACGGTCTTGAGGTTGCCGCCCAACCCATGAACCTGCTCTATGCGCTGATCGGCGTCACACTCGGCACCGCCGTCGGCGTTCTGCCCGGCATCGGGCCGGCGCTGACCGTGGCACTGCTTCTGCCCGTTACCTACAGGCTTGATCCCGCCGGTTCGCTGATCATGTTCGCCGGTATCTATTATGGTGGCATGTATGGCGGATCGACCACCTCGATCCTGCTCAACACGCCGGGCGAAAGCGCATCGATCGTCACCGCGCTCGAAGGCAACAAGATGGCCCGTGCGGGCCGCGGCGGCCCGGCACTTGCCACCGCCGCCATCGGCTCCTTCGTCGCCGGTCTCATCGCCACCATCGCGCTTGCCTTTGTTGCACCCTTTATCGTCAAGCTGGCGCTGGTTTTCGGCCCGCGCGAATATTTCGCGCTGATGGTGCTGGCCTTCGTCACCGTTTCATCCGCCTTCGGGGATTCGGCGCTACGCGGTCTCACCTCGCTGTTCATCGGTTTTGCGCTCGCCATCGTCGGCATCGACCAATTGACCGGCCAGACCCGCATGAGCTTCGGTGTTCCCGACCTGCTTGACGGTGTGGAAGTGACAACGCTTGCGGTGGCCATGTTCGCCATCGGCGAAACCCTGTTCATCGTTGCGCAGGGCCAGAGTGGCGATGAGAAGGTCGAAGCCGTCAAGGGTTCGGTCTGGATGAGTGCACAGGACTGGGCGCGTTCCTGGAAACCCTGGCTGCGTGGCACCCTTATCGGCTTCCCCATCGGCGCCATGCCTGCCGGTGGTGCTGAAATCGGCACATTCCTTTCCTATGCCACCGAAAAGCGGCTTAGCAAGCACCCGGAAGAATTCGGCCACGGCGCCATCGAAGGCGTCGCCGGTCCGGAAGCCGCCAACAATGCTTCCGCCGCCGGTACGCTGGTGCCGCTGTTGACGCTCGGTCTGCCGACGACGGCGACGGCCGCCATCATGCTTGCCGGTTTCCAGCAGTTCGGCCTTCAGCCCGGCCCGCTTCTGTTTGCCACCAATCCCCAGCTCGTCTGGGGCCTGATCGCCAGCCTGTTCATCGCCAATCTGATGCTGCTGGTGCTCAACCTGCCGCTCGTCGGCCTGTGGGTTAAACTTCTGACCATTCCGAAGCCCTGGCTCTACGCGGGTATTCTGCTGTTCGCGACACTCGGCACCATCGGCGCCAACCCGTCTGTGTTCGAACTCGGCATGCTGCTCGCCTTCGGTATCCTCGGCTACATCATGCGCATCTTCGGTTATCCGATTGCGCCCGCCGTCGTCGGCCTGATCCTTGGCCCGCTCGCCGAACAGCAGCTTCGCCGCGCGCTCGCCATCGGCCAGGGCGACCCGACCGTGCTGCTCACCTCACCGATCGCCGTCGGCCTGTTCCTTGTCGCAGCCGCCGCCTTCATCGTCCCGCTCATCATGCGCATCCGCGGCCGCGGCGAGGTGCTGACGCAGCTTGCCGCCAACGAGGACTGATACCTCTCAAGGCAACTGGCCCCGTATCCTCCCGGATGCGGGGCTTTTTTCATTCAGCCGCAAAGGCACGTTATGGTGCAGGCCCGGCCATGATATAATCCCGGTCCAAACGCAGGAGAAAAACATGCGCAAGATCGCGATCATGATGGTTCTGGCCCTTGCCGGCTGCGCCACCGCGGCACCCGATGTGCAGCCTATTCCCGGCAGCATCACCTATGGCGGCCAGCCCCACACGAAACTGACCAAATCCCCCATCGGCAGCACGCTCAGCAACGAATTCATCATGGATGATGGGCGGCTGGCGCTTGAAACCTATCGCATCCAACCGGACCGGTCGCTGAAACTGGAAAGACGCGAGATCGTCGGTGACTGGCCGGCGGATTGAGACGCGGCAATAGCATTCGTTGCGCAGGATAGTGAAAGAGCAGCGCGCGAGATTAGCGCCGCCCCCTCCTCCCCCTCGACGTCATCCTCGGGCTTGACCCGAGGATCCATAACCCCGCCGCAATGGGTCCTCGGGTCAAGCCCGAGGATGACTAACGAGAGGTTTGAGCAGATGTTTCACCGCCCTTACATTTCCCGCTCACCGCAATTCAGAACCGTTCTAAAACATATTTTTGATTTCCGCATACCTTGCCAATAAAGCTGATGGCGAACATCAAGTTAAACCTGCGGGATAGCGTCCGCGGGCTTAAGAACCATATTGCAAGGGACATATCCGTGGCCATCAACTTCACCTTCCCCGTTCGGCTGCTGGCGGCAGCGGTCTTCAGCTTTGGCGCGCTTACCGCAGGTGCGCAGGAAATGACGATCAAGCATGCCCAGGGCGAAACCGTGCTGAAAGCCGCGCCGAAAAAGGTTCTGGTTCTGGATATCCCCTCGCTCGACAATCTCGATGCGCTGGGTGTCGAGCCCGCCGGTGTCGTCGGTTCCAACCTGCCCACCTATCTGCAGAAATATGCCGACGGCAAATATCTGAAGGTCGGCACGCTGTTCGAACCCGACTACGAGGCGATCAATGCCGCGGAAGCCGATCTCGTCATCGTCGGCGGCCGTTCGCGGGCGAAATACCCTGACGTTGCGAAGATCACCCCGGCCATCGACATGTCGATCGATTCCAAGGAATTCATCAACAGCGTCAAGGGCAACATCACCAAGCTCGGCGATATCTTCGGCAAGCAGGAAGAGGCAAAGAAACTCGACGCCGTCATCGATGAAAAGGTTGCGAAGCTGAAGGAGATCGCCCCGAATTCCGGCACGGCGATGATCCTCGTCACCAATGCCGGCAAGGTCGGCGTTTACGGCCCCAGCTCGCGCACCGGCTGGCTGCACACCGAAATTGGCTTCAAGCCGGTTGCCGCCGATATTGACGACCGCTTTGACCGCGGCGACGTCGTGTCGTTTGAATATCTGGCCGAGGTCAATCCCGAATGGCTGTTCGTGATCGACCGTGACGCCGGCGTCGGCCGCGCGACGGACCCCGGCAAGGCGGCCGCACAGGTGCTGGACAACGAACTGATCCACCAGACCAATGCGTGGAAGAAAAAGCAGATCGTCTATCTCGACCCACAGGCGGCCTATATCGTCAGCAGCGGCTATACGGCGCTCACCACCCTGCTCGATCAGGTCTACAACGCCGTCTCCGAGAAGAAGTCGTAAGAACTGCTGGGCACCCGCTCCTGAAGGCTGCTCCACACTCCCCGTCATCCTCGGGCTTGACCCGAGGATGACCAAGGAGAGGTCGGACACCTGTTTCGGCAACCTGCGAAGCCACCGGGAGCTTTCACCATTTTCGAAAAACCACCAACGTGAAATCCCTGTCCCTCATCCTTGCCCTTCTGCTGGCGCTGACACTCGCCATCGTCAGCCTGTTCGTCGGTGTGAGCAACGTTTCGCTGGCGACGCTGTTTTCACCGGACACGAGCACGGATGCGCTGCGCGTGCTGCTCGTCAGCCGCATTCCGCGAACCTTGGCGCTCATACTGGCCGGAAGCTCGATGGCGATTGCGGGCCTCATCATGCAGATGCTGGTTCGCAACCGCTTTGTCGAACCGTCCACGGCAGGCACCACCGAATCCGCCGGCCTCGGGCTGCTCGTCGTCACCCTGCTTGCGCCCGAAACCCCCATCTTCGGCAAGATGCTGGTGGCCGCCGCTTTCGCGCTCGCTGGAACAGCACTTTTCCTGCGTATTCTGAGGCAGGTACCGTTGCGCGACGTGCTTCTGGTGCCGCTTATCGGCATCATGCTCGGCGGCGTCATTTCCGCCGTCACCACCTTCTTTGCCTATCGTTTCGATCTCTTACAATCGCTCGGCGCCTGGATGACCGGGGATTTTTCCGGCGTGCTGCGCGGCCGCTATGAGTTGCTGTGGATCGGCTTCGTTTTTGCCATCGCCGCCTATCTCGCCGCCGATCGCTTCACGGTGGCCGGCATGGGACGCGATTTCACCACCAATCTCGGCCTCAACTACCGCCGGGTCATGGCGCTCGGCCTCACCATCGTCTCGCTGGTCAGCGCCGTCGTGGTCGTGACCGTCGGCATGATCCCCTTTCTCGGACTGATCGTGCCGAACGTGGTCAGCCTGATGATCGGCGACAATATGCGCCGTTCCGTGCCCTGGGTGGCGACGCTTGGCGCGGTTTTCGTTCTTGCCTGCGACATCATCGGCAGAACGGTGCGCGCGCCCTATGAAGTGCCGATCGGAACCGTGGTCGGTGTCATCGGCAGCGCGCTGTTCCTCTATCTCCTGCTACGGAAACGCCACCATGCGTGAGAGACATCCCGACCGGCGCGCCAAACTCGTGCTGCTTGCGCTTCTGGCGCTGGCGCTCATCGCCATGGCCGCCTTCATGACGCTCGGCGCCAAGGGAAGCTGGAGCTTCGTGCTGCCGTTTCGCGGCATCAAGCTTTTGTCGCTTTTGCTGGTGGCCTATGCCATTGCCGTTTCCACCGTGTTGTTCCAGACGGTCACCAACAACCGCATCCTCACCCCTTCGGTGATGGGTTTCGATTCGCTCTATGTGCTGGTGCAGACGGGGCTGATTTTCGTGTTCGGCTCCGCAACCGTTGTCATGATCGATCCGCAGCTGAAGTTCCTTGCCGAAACCGCCCTGCTCGTCACCTTTTCCGCCCTGCTCTATCGCTGGCTTTTCGTCGGCGCGGAACGCAGCCTGCACCTTCTGGTGCTGGTCGGCATCGTCTTCGGCGTGTTCTTCCGCAGCCTCTCGGGTTTCATGCAGCGGGTGCTGGACCCCAATGAATATGCGGTGCTTCAGGATGTGCTGTTCGCCAGCTTCAATTCCATCGATCCGACGCTTCTGGCGGTCTCGGCCATCATTATCGGCGCGGTGACGATCATCGGCTTGAGGCTCCTGCACACGCTCGACGTCCTGTCGCTCGGCCGCGCAACGGCCATCAGCCTCGGCATCGAATACAAGCGCACGGTCACCATCATCCTCGTGCTGGTCTCCGTGCTCGTCGCCGTCTCCACCGCACTCGTCGGCCCAGTCATGTTCTTCGGGCTGCTGGTCGCGGCGCTGGCGCATTATCTGACAGGCAACGGCAAACACGCCTATGTGCTGCCGGCGGCGATCCTCATCGCCATCATCTGCCTCGTCGGCGGTCAGGTGGTTCTGGAGCGGATATTCGCCTTCGATACGGCGCTCTCCATCATCATCGAATTTCTGGGCGGCATCGTCTTTATCGGTCTCATTCTCAAGCGGGGTGCGCGATGATCATCGCCAGTCAGATCAGCAAATCCTATGGCGACACGCTCGTTGTCGACGGCGTCTCAGTCTCCATTCCGGCAGGCGGCGTCACCTCCATCATCGGGCCGAATGGTGCGGGAAAATCTACTCTGCTCTCCATCGTGGCGCGGCTGATGTCGATGGATGCGGGAACCGTAACGGTGGATGGGCTGGATGTGACCAAGACCCCTTCCGACACGCTGGCGAAGCGGCTCTCGATCCTGCGGCAAGACAACCACATCTCCTCGCGCCTGACGGTGCGCGATCTCGTCGGTTTCGGGCGCTACCCCTATTCCAGGGGCCGCCCGACCATCGAGGACAAGGTCCATATCGACCGGGCGCTGGAATATCTTCATCTCGAAAGCCTTGCCAGCCGTTTTCTGGATGAGCTTTCCGGCGGCCAGCGCCAGCGCGCCTTCGTGGCCATGGTGCTGTGTCAGGATACGGATTACGTGCTGCTCGACGAGCCGCTCAACAATCTCGACATGAAACACGCCTCCAGCATGATGAAGATCATGCGCAAGGCCGCCGACGAGCTTAAGAAAACCGTCGTTCTGGTGCTGCACGACATCAACTTCGCCTCCTGGTACTCCGACACCATCATTGCCATGCGCGAGGGCCGCATCTGCCGTCAGGGGCCGGTGGATGACATTATCCAGCCGGAGGTTTTGAGGGAAATCTACGACATGAGCATCCGCGTCAACGAGATAGACGGCCGGCGCATCTGTCTGTTTTATGAGTGAGGCATGATGACCGTGCAGAATTTTCATCACCGCTGTCCTTAACGTGGAACAGGGCGCAGGGCCCAGGCGTTAAACGACGGTCCTTTTCCCAAGCGGCATTCCGTCCGCAACTTCAGGAGACATCGATGAAGACGCACAAGACGAAGAACGACCTGCCTTCCAACGCCAAGTCGACGGTGATGGGCATTCTGAACGAAACGCTGGCTTCGGTGATCGATCTTGCCCTTGCAACCAAACAGGCGCACTGGAACCTGAAAGGCCCGCAATTCATCGCCGTCCACGAACTTCTCGATGGCTTCCGCACCCAGCTCGACGATCACGGCGATACCATTGCCGAACGCGTCGTCCAGCTTGGCGGCACGGCGCTCGGCAGTCTGCAATCCGTCTCCTCGACAACGAAGCTGAAGGCCTATCCGACCGATATCTACAAGATCCATGACCATCTGGACGAATTGATCGCGCGTTATGGCGATGTGGCCAACATGATCCGCAAGGCGATCGACGATTCCGACGAGGCCGGTGATCCGACGACGGCCGACATCTTCACCGCCGCCTCGCGCGATCTCGACAAGTCGCTATGGTTCCTCGAAGCGCATGTGCAGGAGAAGAGCTGAGCCGGAACGGGTTCAACTCTCCGCCAAACGACAAAGCGCCCGGACAA
Source organism: Agrobacterium arsenijevicii (assembly GCA_000949895.1). GTDB lineage: Bacteria > Pseudomonadota > Alphaproteobacteria > Rhizobiales > Rhizobiaceae > Agrobacterium > Agrobacterium arsenijevicii. Next base: position 157,340 of record JWIT01000005.1, read on the forward strand.
GCCGGGCGCTTTTATCATTCCTGACCATCAATGCCGCCGCAGAACGGCAAGCCCGATGTCCCGCAGCATCTCGTGATCGAGAATGCCGCGCTGGGCGCTACGGATCAGAACCGCGGCGCACTCATTGGCGACATGGCTGCTGCGATCTTGCAGGCACTCGAAACATACGCCGTCGAAAATATTCTGCAGATCGGTGATCTGCTGGGGCGACAATTGCGCGCCGACTCTTTCAAAAGCTGCATACGACAAGGCTCATCCTCCCGATGATGATATGCCAAGTATCGTTTCTTCTTTTCGTGGGCATAAAATTTGTACACCCGAACGAATCACTTGTCGAATCAGATTTTAACCAAATGTAAACAGGTTATTTTTTGGCCATCAGGCCGGTTGCATCCCTTTTACAACCTAAATAAAGGCCAGCCGAAACAATGCCTTCGTCCAGAATAGCGTTGTTTTCCGCCGCATCGGTCCGACCGTTTCGAATAAACCCGTGGGGCCAAGCGGATTTCCACCGAAACCGCAAAAGAAACTGTTGCATTCCAAAATCGATTGAGCGATATAGCAGCCGTCGCCGCAGTTTGGCGCCTCGCGGTCCAGCGAACTACCCCGGACCCGCGAATTTTTGAGCGGGTGTAGCTCAGGGGTAGAGCACAACCTTGCCAAGGTTGGGGTCGAGGGTTCAAATCCCTTCGCCCGCTCCAGTTTTCCTAAGAAATATCAGATCTATCGAAGCGGCTTTCAGGCCGCCGCTCTGATTTTTTGGCTGCCTATCTAGATAGTTCGTCTTCAGCCACAAACTCCCTACGCACTCGCCCAGCCGATGCCCGGACCAAAGTCACGCGCATTGAATGCCAAACTTACCCCCCGGAAGGGTCGTTTTCAGCAGCACAAGGCAAGTCTTCCGGCATCGAGATGCCGGTTAAGGGACGTCATTTTCTTCTGTATTAAATATTACTTTTATTGATGATAATAAAGTAATTAACTAATTTATAGATACAAAAATGCTAATAATACATAATTGTTTCTTAAGTGTATAAGTATATCTCTCCTCGACAAAGCGCATGATGCCGAAAAACGACCCATGAAGGGATCAATCTTTTCTTATTGGAGTTGTAACGATGAGAAATATTCCTGTCGTTGGGAAATTTTTGACTGTATTTGCGCTTTTCGGCATTTGCGCTGTTCTGATTGCGGCTTACTCCGCAGTGCAGATCAAATCGATCGATAAAAGCTATAGCGATCTCATTAGCCATGAAAGCTCGGCAGCCCTTAATCTCGCACTGGCGAACCGCGCCCTGTTGAATGGGCGGGCAGCTTTGGCCGATATGATGATCGCCTTCACGGAAGAGGGCAATGCTGCTGCCGAAGTTGAGGTAAAAGCCACGCGCAGCGAATTCACAAAATTGATGGATCAAGCCATCGCCGATATTCCGGATGACAACCGCTTGCCTCCGCTCAAGCAGGAAGCGCTGACACTCTACAATGTGACGTGCAAGAACGCCTGGCATCTGGGCCGAACCGCAGCGAATGTGGATGAGGCGCTTGCATCGCAAAAAGCGTTCGGCACCGAGTGCCAGCCGGTCTTCGGCAAGATCGGCGCCAATCTGACGCAGATAGCCACGGACATTACGGCCCAGAGCGACAAGCAGAGCGATCTTCTGACCCTCGCGAGCGATAATACTGCGCTCGTGACCGTCGTGGCGGTCATCCTCGGCTTCATCACCGTCGTTGTCCTCGGATATTTCGCGATCCGCAGCTGGCTGGTTACCCCGATGCAGGGACTTGTCGGCACGATGCAGACGCTCGCGGACGGCAACCTTTCCGTCAACATTGAGGGGACGGACCGGCGCGACGAGGTTGGCACGATGGCCAAGGCCGTGCAGGTCTTCAAGGATAACGAGTTGAAGGCCCGCCGTCTGGAATCGGATGCGGCACAGGTGCGCGACCAGTCTGAAGCGGACCGTCAAAGAACCGCCGAGATCGACCGCAGGCGCACCGCCGAAATGACGGAAGCGACAAGCGGTTTGGCTGATGGTTTGAAACATATGGCCAATGGCGACCTCTCCTACCAACTGGTAACGCCTTTTGCAGCGGACTTCGAAAGCCTGCGTGCGGATTTCAATATGGCCGTAAACCAGCTCAACAAGACGCTGATTTCCGTTGCCGATGTCACGGCCACGATCGACGACGGCTCTCGTGAGTTGAGTTCGAGTGCGGGCGACCTGTCGCAGCGCACGGAAACCCAAGCCGCCTCGCTGGAAGAAACAGCGGCAGCACTCGACCAGATCACCAGCAACGTCAGCAATTCGACAAAGCGGACGGAAGAAGCACGGATCGTGGCCGTTGAGGCCAACCGGTCGGCGCAATCATCCGGTCAGGTCGTCGCAAATGCGGTCGACGCCATGAAGCGCATCGAAAGCTCGTCCAGCCAGATTTCCAACATCATCGGCGTCATCGATGAGATTGCCTTCCAGACCAATCTGCTCGCACTGAACGCAGGCGTCGAGGCGGCCCGCGCCGGCGAGGCCGGCAAGGGCTTTGCGGTTGTCGCGCAGGAAGTGCGTGAGCTTGCCCAGCGTTCGGCGCAGGCGGCCAAGGAAATTAAGGAGCTTATCCGCAACTCTGCCGACGAGGTTCAGAACGGCGTTAAACTGGTGACCGCGACCGGCGACGCCCTGAAGGTCATCGAAAGTCACGTCATCGCCATCAACACGCAACTCGACGCCATCGCGACATCCGCACGGGAACAGTCGGTCGGGTTGGCCGAAGTCAACAGCGCCGTCAACCAGATGGATCAGGTGACGCAGCACAATGCCGCGATGGTGGAAAGGGCGACGGCCTCCAGCGCATCGCTTGCGGGCGACGCCGAGAAACTCCGCCAGATCGTTGGCCAGTTCAAGCTGGATGGCATAACCGTCAGCACCAGCACGGCGAAAACCGCGTATCAACCATCGACATCGATGCGCGTTGCGGACAACAACGCGCAACCGAGGCCATCCCCGGCACGGCGCATGATCGGCCAGGTGGCCGCCGCACTCGGCGTCTCCACGGCCTCGAAAGAACAGGCCTGGGCCGAGTTCTGATCTGCACGCCAAACGACACCCGGACAGCCTGTCCGGGTGTCGTATATTCTTACCCTCTGGCAATGACTATCAGGCGGCCTTGTCCCAGACAGGTGCGAGCCCTTCCGGCGAGACGATGCGACCATCCGGTCTGGAGAGCGAGCGGATCGCCGCCATTTCATCGGCAGACAGCGTGAAATCGAAGATCGCGAGGTTTTCATCAACGCGGGCTTCGCTCACCGTTTTCGAAAGCGCAATCACGCCCTGCTGCTGCACCAGCCAGCGCAGCACCACCTGTGCCACCGACTTGCCCCGGCTTGCGGCGATATCCTTCAGAACCGGATCGGCAAAAACCTTGCCGTCGGCCATGCCGTAATAACCAGTGACCGACATGCCGGCGGCCTTGGCCGCCGCGATCACCACGTCCTGATCGATATAGGGGTGGTATTCGATCTGATTGGTGACGATCGGCGCCTTGGAAAGACTAACCGCCTCGGCCATCAGCGCCGTATTGAAGTTGGAAACGCCGATATGGCGGACCTTGCCGGCTTCACGAACTGCATTCAGTGCGCCGATCTGTTCGGCAAGCGTCACCGCCTCATTCGGCCAGTGCAAAAGCAGGAGATCGACATAATCGGTCTTCAGTTTCGCGAGGCTCTCATCGACGGAAGCAAGGAATGCATCGTGCCTGTAGTTCTCCACCCAGACCTTGGTGGTCAGGAAGATATCACCACGCGCAACGCCGGAACCGGCAATGGCTTCGCCGACTTCGGCCTCGTTGCCGTAAATCTGGGCGGTATCGATATGGCGGAAACCGGCTTTCAGCGCATGCGGAACGATCCGCAGAACATCAGGACCGGGAATGCGGAAGGTGCCGAAGCCAAGCGCGGGGATAGAAGCGCCGTTCGCGGTTACATCAAACATAGATTTTCTCCTAGGGGTTTTCCCGGCCAACCCTGCTGGAAATGACCGGGATTTATATGAAAAGCTCAGGCGGTTTTCAGTGTGAGCGCGGCGCGACGATCGAGCGCGCTGCTCCAGAGGGTAAGAAGCAGGGCGATGGAGACGAGGATGGCGCCGACCCACGGGGTTGCCGCAAGACCCATCGGCGATTCCACCACCAGACCACCAAGCCATGCGCCAATCGCGATGCCGAGATTGAAGGCGGCGATGTTGAGCGCCGAGGCGACATCGACGGCGCCGGGACGGTGTTCCTTGGCCAGCTGCACCACATAAAGCTGCAGGCCGGGAACGTTGGCGAAGGACAGGAAGCCGAGCGCCACCAGCGTGATCAGCGTCAGAACCGGCGAGACGGCGGTGAAGGAAAAGACCAGAAGCACGATGGCCTGCGCCAGAAAGAGGCCGACAAGCGCCTTGACCGGGTTATGGTTGGCAATCTTGCCGCCACCGATGTTACCGGCGGCGATGGCAATACCGTAGAGCACGAGGATCAGGCTGACGCTGGATTCGGAGAAGCCGGTGACATCCTGAAGGATCGGCGCAAGGAAGGTGAAGGCGACGAAGGTACCGCCGTAACCGAGCGCGGTCATGGCGAAGACGATCAGCAGACGGCCGGAACCCAGCACACGGACCTGATCGAGAAGGCTTGCGGGCGGCGCTTTCTTCAGTGTGGACGGCAACAGGGCCGCGATGCCGGCAAAAGCAACAACACCAAGAGCGGCAACCGCCCAGAAGGTAGCGCGCCAGCCGAAAATCTGGCCGATATAGGTGCCGATCGGCACGCCGGTGACGATGGCGACGGTCAATCCCATGAACATCATGGCGATCGCCGAGCCGCGACGGTTTTCCGGCACGAGATCAGCGGCGATGGTGGAGCCGACGGAGAAGAACACACCGTGAGCGAAGGCGGCAAGCACCCGCGCCACCAGAAGCGCCTCATAGCTGGGAGACAGGGCAGCAGCTGCATTACCGATGGTGAACAGGGCCATGAGACCGAGCAGCAGCGGCTTTCTTTCTATCTTGCCGGTGAGCGCGGTCAGGATCGGCGCACCAAACGTAACGCCCAGCGCGTAGACGCTGACGATGAGACCGGCAAGCGGCAGGGTGATGTGGAGATCGTTGGCGACCGTCGGCAACAGACCGACAATGACAAACTCCGTGGTCCCGATCGCGTAAGCCGCGATCGTCAGGGCAAATATGGCCAGTGGCATAATGAATACCTCTTCACCCGGAGCGGGATCACGGGCGTTGTGGGCAGCGTGTGCTGTCCGGTTGGATCAATTGTGTGAGTGCAATATGGGCGAAGGAGACTTGCATGATAATCAGCAAGATTGGATAAAGGCCTTTGAATTTATTTCACAGGTAGTACTACGATGGACAATCGGGCCGGAGAAATGGAAGTCTTCGTGGCGGCGGCCGAACTGGGCAGTTTTTCCGCCGCAGGACGCAGGCTGAAACTTTCGCCCTCGGCGGTGAGCAAACTCGTCACCCGCATCGAAGACCGGCTCGGCACCCGCCTCCTCGCCCGCTCAACCCGTGTGGTGACGCTGACACCGGAGGGAGAAATCTATCTTTCACGGGCACGGCGCATTCTGGCCGACATTGCCGAGACGGAGCAGATCGTGGCAAGCGGCGGCAAGGTGGTGCCGCGCGGGTTGCTGCGCGTCAATGCCACGCTGGGTTTCGGCGAACGTTACCTTCTGCCGCTCGCGCCGGAATTCTTATCGCTCTATCCGGAAATCGAGCTGGATATTTCGCTGACCGACGGCGTCATCAGCCTGATCGAGGAACGCACCGATATCGCGATCCGCTCCGGCGCGATGGGAGATTCCTCCCTGAAGGCGAGAAAGCTGAAAGAAGTCCGCCGGGTCATCGTCGCCTCCCCCGCCTATATCGAAAAACACAGCATGCCGGAAACGCCGCAGGATCTGGCGCGTCACAATTGCTTCAGCTTCAACTTCAGCCGCAGCCTCAACGAATGGCTGTTCCGCGATCCCGGCTCAACGGAGGTGTACCGCCTTCCCGTAACCGGCAATGCTTCGGTCAATAGCGGCATGGCGATGCGCAGGCTCTGCCTGACCGGCCTTGGGCTGGCAAGGGTCGGGGAATTTCACGTCGAGCCGGATATCGAGGCCGGTCTGCTCGTTCGGGTGCTGGAAGACTACAATCCCGAAGACATGGAAGTGATCCACGCCGTTTATGCCGGCCACGAGCATCTGGCCGCCCGCGTGCGCGCCTTCATCGATTTTCTCGCCGCAAGGGTCGGGCGGTAACGGCGCGGGACCGGACCACGTCAAACCACGCTGTGAACCAGCTTCGCCAGCCAGTCGACAAAGACCCGGACCTTGTTGGTGACGTGCCGTGTCTGTGGATAGACCACATAGATCGGCATCGGTTCGCGCCGCCATTCCGGCAGAACCGGTACCAGCTCGCCACGCGCGAGCGCATCCTTGACCATGAAAACCGGTAACTGCACGATGCCCATGCCCGCCAGCGCCGCGTTGAGATAGGTGCGGCTGTCGTTGACCGACACGACATAATTCGGGGTAAGCTCGACGCTGCGCACGCCGTTGTCGAACGAGATCGGCATGATCTGGCCGGAGGTGGCATTGAGATAGCCAACCGAATAATGGCCGTTCTCCAGATCCTCCGGTTTTTCGGGCATGCCGAAGTTTTCGATATAGAGAGGTGCGGCAAATGTCTCGAACCTGAGCTCGCCGACTTTGCGGGCGATTAGCGACTGATCGCGCAGCACGCCGACCCTGAGTGCGCAGTCGACATTCTCCGCGATATAATCGACCAGACGGTCGCCGACGCCGAGATCGAGACGGATTTGCGGATAACGCTGGTAAAATTCGCAAAGATGTGGAATAACGATGAGGTCCGCGAAGGCACCGGCCATTTCGACACGCAGCCGGCCGGATGGCTGTACCTGTGCACTGGACATGCTGCCATCAAGCTCTTCGATTTCCGATAATATTTGCGAGGCCCGCTCATAATAGAGAGCGCCGTCCGTTGTCAGCATAACCCGGCGCGTCGTGCGGTTGAGAAGAGTGGTCTGCAAATGCGCTTCCAGCGCCTGCACCATATTGGTCACCGTGGTTTTAGGCATGCTCAGCGTGGTCGCGGCGCGGCTGAAATTGCCTGTTTCGACGACACGCGTGAACACTCTCATAGCAGAAAGCTGATCCATATACCTATTATCCGTATTTTTGGAATAGTGTTTTCATTTTGACGTACTTGATCGATTTCGTCCGAACAATAATATGAATTTCAGATTTTGCAAATAAGGTGAGCTGCCTGGTGGCGGCGCACGGGACCGGATCAGATGAAAGCGCACTGGGAAAATATCGAAAGCTGTGGGGGCTCCGCATCCCAGCTCTCCGTGCGCCGATATGAAAACACCGGCCTTTGCAGCCATCCGCCCGTGGTCCTTTATCTGCGCGGCGGCTCGTTTCTGGAAACGGGCAGCAATTGCCCGGAGCCGCCCGTGGCCCGCGCACTCGCGGAAAGCGGAGCGATCGTCGTCGAGGCCGACTATAGCAAGTCGTCCGGCAACGAATTCCCGATGGTGATCGACTGCGCCTTTGAAGCGCTCGACCATCTGAGCCGGGATCGAAAGCACTATGGCAGCGCGAAATCGCTGCTGTTCGTCGCCGGCGAAGAGGCGGGCGGCAATGTGGCAGCGGGACTTGCGTTGAAGGCCCGAGACCGCATGCCCGGCAAGCTTGCCGGACAGATACTTCTGTCGCCCATGATCGACCCGATGATGACGACGGAATCCTTCCGCGACGCGGACAGGATCGGCATGCGCCAGCGCTGGGCGGATGGCTGGAGCCATTACCTTGCCAAGGCCTGCGGGTTTTTCCACCCCTATGCCGCGCCCTGCCAGTGTACGCGGCTGAACCGGGTGGCGCCGGCGCTGATCTTTACCGCCGAGGATGACCCTCTGCGCGACGAAACGGTCAATTATGCAGACCGGCTCATCGCCTCCGGTGTCAGCGTCCGGCAGCATGTTTTCCCCGCCGGCATCGGCTGGACGGGGCTTTATCAAGGAGAGGGCGGCGGATGGGTTTCATCCGTCTGTTCGGAGTTCAAGACCTTCGTTGACCAGATAAAACACTGAATACCGCATTTATTGAGAAACTGACCGGCTCCTGATCCGAGCCAAGGAGAAACCCATGACGCTGAACAACAAGCGCCGGGCCCTGACGGGCGCCGGTATCGGACTTGCCTTGTCCGTTGCAGCTGCCGCGCTGATTTTCGACCTGCCCGCCAGCCGTGACGCCACGGCAGCCTCCACACCGGCCGCACCCCCGGCAATCCCTGTTACCGTTGCCAAGGTGGAAAGCCGCGACGTGATGCGCTGGGAAGAATTTTCCGGCCGTCTGGAAGCCGTTGACCGCGTGCAGATCCGCTCGCGCGTCGCCGGCCAGATCAAGGCCGTGCATTTCCGCGAAGGCGCGCTGGTGAAGGAAGGCGACGCCCTCTTCACCATCGACCCGGCCCCCTATCAGGCCGCGGTTTTGGGCGCTGAAGCTCAGGTCGCCTCGGCGCAAGCCAAGGTCGGCCTTGCCAAAACGGAACTCGACCGCGGCCGCAGGCTTTCCGACAATCGCACCATCTCCCAAAGCGATCTCGACCAGCGGCAAAGCTCGTTTGCGGATGCCGAAGCCCAGCTTCGCGCCGCTCGTGCAGCACTGACCACGGCCCAGCTCGATCTCGGTTACACCGAAATCATCGCACCGGTTTCCGGCAAGGTCGGCCGCATCGAAATCACCGCTGGCAACCTCGTCGCCGCCGGTTCCACTTCGCCTGCCCTGACGACGCTGGTTTCGGTCAACCCGATCTACGCCAGCTTCAACGCCAGTGAAGGAACGGTGGCGAAAGCGCTTTCCGAACTGCCGAAAACGACCGACGCTCTGCCCGCACTCGAACAGATCCCGGTGGAAATCGGCACGCTTTCGGACCAGGGCACGCCGATCAAAGGCACGCTGCACCTGATCGACAACCAGGTCGATTCCGCCAGCGGCACCATCGGTGTGCGTGCGGTCTTCGAAAACCCGGATGGTAGGCTCATTCCCGGCCAGTTCGTGCGGGTGCGCATGGGTGAACCGAAGCCGGAAAACCGCATCGTCATCAGTGACCGCGCCATCGGCACGGATCAGGACAAGCGGTTCGTCTTCGTCGTCGATGCCGAAAACAAGGTGAGCTACCGGCAGATCAAGCCCGGCGCACCGGCTGACGGCCAGCGTATCATCGACAGCGGCCTTGCCGCCGGCGATACGATCGTCGTCAACGGCCTGCAGCGCATTCGCCCCGGTGCAACCATCGCACCGCAGGCGGAAGACAAGGTCGCCGCCTCGCAATAACGATCCCGGCGCCTCGCCTTCGTTGCGGGACGCCATTCCATAAAGAACCGGCATGACCGGCGGCAGGAAAGCCGCCGGAACGGCCTTCGCATTCCAAATACCCGGAGAGGGACTGGATATGAATATTTCCAGATTTTTTGTCGACAGGCCGGTATTCGCCGGCGTGCTGTCGATCCTGATCGTGGTGGCAGGCCTTCTCGGCATGCGCGCCCTGCCGATTTCCGAATATCCGGAAGTCGTTCCGCCATCCGTCGTTGTCCGCGCCACCTATCCGGGCGCGAACCCGGCCGTTATCGCTGAAACCGTCGCCACGCCGCTTGAAGAACAGATCAACGGTGTCGAAGGCATGCTCTATATGGGCAGTCAGGCGACATCGGACGGCGTGCTCACGCTGACCGTGACCTTCAAGCTTGGCACCGATCCTGACAAAGCGCAGCAGCTGGTGCAGAACCGCGTCTCGCAGGCCGAACCGCGCCTGCCGGCGGAAGTGCGTGCACTCGGTATCACCACCGTCAAAAGCTCGCCCGACTTCATCATGGTCGTCAATCTGGTGTCGAAAACCGATGCCTATGACATTACCTACCTGCGCAACTATGCGACGCTGAACGTCAAGGACAGGCTTGCCCGCATCGAAGGTGTTGGTCAGGTGCAGGTCTTCGGCGCCGGTGACTATTCCATGCGCGTCTGGCTTGATCCGCAGAAGGTTGCCGAACACGACCTCGCTGCCAGCGACGTTTCCGACGCCATCCGCCAGCAGAACGTGCAGGCGGCAGCCGGTGTCATCGGTGCTTCGCCAAGCCCGAACGGCGTCGACCTACAGCTCAACGTCAATGCCCAGGGCCGTCTGACGACGCCGGAGGAATTCGGCAACATCATCGTCAAGAGCGGTGCCAACGGCGAAATCACCCGTCTTCGCGATGTCGCCCGCATCGAACTCGGTGCAGCCGACTACACGCTGCGCTCGCTGCTCGACGGCGAACCCGCCGTTGCGGTCGCCGTGCTTCAGGCTCCCGGCTCCAACTCCATCGAAATCGCCGACAATGTGCGCGCGACGATGGACAATCTGCAGCTGGCGATGCCTGATGGCGTGAAATACGAAATCGTCTACGACACGACGAAGTTCGTTCGCTCGTCCATCGAAAAGGTCGTTGATACGCTCCTCGAGGCCGTTGGCCTCGTGGTGCTGGTGGTTATCCTCTTCCTCCAGACATGGCGCGCCTCGATCATTCCGCTGATCGCCGTTCCGGTCTCGATCATCGGTACCTTCGCCGTCATGTATGCCTTCGGCTTTTCCATCAACGCGTTGACTTTGTTCGGCCTCGTGCTGGCAATCGGCATCGTAGTGGACGACGCCATCGTGGTGGTCGAAAACGTCGAGCGAAACATCGAAAACGGGCTATCGCCGCGTGACGCCACCTACAAGGCGATGCGCGAGGTCTCCGGGCCGATCATCGCAATCGCGCTGGTTCTGGTCGCCGTCTTCGTGCCGCTCGCCTTTATCTCTGGTCTTTCCGGCCAGTTCTACCGGCAGTTCGCACTGACGATCGCCATTTCGACCGTCATCTCGGCGATCAATTCGCTGACGCTTTCGCCTGCGCTTGCAGCCCTGCTGTTGAAGGAACACGGTGCGCCGAAAGACTGGCTGACCCGCGTCATGGACCGGCTTTTCGGCTGGTTCTTCCGTGGCTTCAACCGCGCCTTCGGGGCCGCCTCCAACGGCTACGGCAAAACCGTGGGCGGGCTGGTGACGCGCAAGAGCCTGGTGATGATGGTCTATATGGCGCTGGTCGCGGCCACCTACAGCATGTTCAGCATGGTCCCGAGCGGCTTCGTGCCGGCGCAGGACAAGCAGTATCTGATCGGCTTCGCCCAGCTTCCTGATGGTGCAACGCTCGACCGGACCGAAAGCGTCATCAAGCGCATGAGCGATATCGCCATGAAACAGCCGGGCGTCAGCCACGCCATCGCCTTCCCCGGCCTGTCGATCAACGGCTTCACCATCGGCTCCAACTCCGGCATCGTCTTTGCGGTTCTCGACGACTTCGAAAAGCGCAAGACGCCGGAACTGTCAGGCGGCGCCATCGCCATGCAGCTGAACCAGAAATATGCGGGCATTCAGGATGCTTTCATCGCCATGTTCCCGCCGCCGCCGGTCAACGGCCTCGGCCAGACGGGCGGCTTCAAGCTGCAGATCGAGGACCGCGCCGGTTACGGCTACCAGACGCTTGACGAAGCGGCGAAAGCCGTGATCGCCAAGGCATACCAGACGCCGGAGCTGGCAGGCATCTTCTCCAGCTTCCAGATCAACGTGCCGCAGCTCTTCGCCGATCTCGACCGCGCCAAGGCCGAGCAGCTGGGCGTTTCGGTCAGCGACGTCTTCCAGACGCTGCAGATCTATCTCGGTTCGCTTTATGTCAACGACTTCAACGCCTTCGGGCGGACATACAGCGTGCGTGTACAGGCAGACGCGCAGTTCCGCGCCCATGCCGAAGATATCGGCCGCCTGAAAGTACGCTCGTCCACCGGTCAGATGATCCCGCTTTCCACACTTTTGAAGGTGGATGCAACGACGGGACCGGAGCGCACCAACCGTTATAACGGCTTCCTTGCAGCCGATATCAACGGCGGACCGGCACCGGGCTACTCTTCCGGACAGGCACAGGCAGCGATGGAAAAAATCCTTGCCGAAAACCTGCCGGCCGGGATTGACTACGAGTGGACGGACCTGACCTACCAGCAGATCCTTGCCGGTAACTCCAGCATCGTCGTCTTCCCGCTCGCGCTGCTCTTGGTCTATCTCGTCCTGGCTGCGCAATATGAAAGCCTCACATTGCCGATCGCGATCATTCTGATCGTGCCACTCGGTGTGCTCGCGGCCCTGACCGGCGTCTGGCTGACGGGAGGGGATAACAACATCTTTACGCAGATCGGCCTTGTCGTCCTTGTGGGCTTGTCGGCGAAGAACGCGATCCTGATCGTGGAATTCGCCCGCGAGCTGGAATTCGAGGGACGAACGCCGCTTCAGGCGGCAGTGGAGGCAAGCCGGCTTCGTCTTCGCCCGATCCTGATGACGTCACTCGCCTTCATCATGGGCGTGGTGCCGCTGGTCATTTCCACCGGTGCGGGTGCGGAAATGCGCGCGGCCATGGGTGTCGCGGTGTTCTCCGGCATGATCGGGGTGACGTTCTTCGGCATCTTCATGACACCGGTGTTCTACGTTCTGTTGCGCAAGCTGGCCGGCAACCGTCCCCTCATCCAGCACAAACAGGAAGAACCGGCCAATTCGGACTACAAACTCGAAAAGGCCGGCTGAGACTTACTCCAATCCACCGCAAACCTTCGACGCAAGCACGCCGCGCATCCCACGATGCGCGGCGTTTTTGTTGGAATGAATGTCCATGTGCATCGCCTGAAATAGAATCCGTTTCAATGGCTTAGATGGCATTCACAAACATGTTGCGTCGCAATAAAGACGCCCAGAACAGACTATATTCAAACAAGGCAACAGGAACACAAAGAAACAGTGCTATTTTATTCTTTATGCTTTGTGGTAATTTGAAGAACAGGGTGATTCGGACTAAATGATTTAGTTCAGGGGCGACATGATGGAGCAAGAATACGAGAACTGGGCAACGACCGTTGCCTATTCGATCGTGATGCACGAAGGTCTGGATCTGGCGCTTGCCGCGCAAAATCTGGACAGGGGCAAGACCAGAAACAATCGCGAGCGGCTGATGGAAGCCATACGTACATCGCTGCTGGAGGCTCGTTCGCGCAGCCATCTGACGGTGGCGCACCGGCTCTGAATTCCGTCTGCCGTGTCCGATGCTGCCGGAGGATCAGGCCGGAAGCAGGTCGGTGCGGATCGCGGCTTTCAGCGGCAGGTGGTCCGAGGCGATGCGCGCCAGCGCGCTGTCATGTGCCTCGACCTGCTCGATCAATCCCTGACGATTGGCGATGATCCTGTCGAGCGCCAGCACCGGCAGGTTGGACGGAAAACTTGGCACCGCGGGCGGCAGGGCGCCAAAAGCATCCCTCAGCGTATTGAGCGACGAGCCGTTGCCGAGACGCCATTCGTTGAGGTCTCCCATCAGGATGGTCGCACATTCGTTGCGCGCTTCCAGAAGGCCGATAAGCGCCTTCGCCTGCTGTGCACGGGAATGGCGCAAGAGACCGAAATGCGCGGCGATGATGCGCAGCGTGCCGCCGCTTTTCAAATCCAGTTCCACGACGAGCGCGCCGCGCGGCTCCAGCCCCGGCAATTTCAGCGTATGGACATCCCGCACAGCGCCCTCCCTGAACAGTACGACATTGCCGTGCCATCCATGCGCCTTCACCCCGGCCTGCACCCGCACGGGAATAAGTCCGCTTTCCCGCTCCAGCCGGGCAAGATCGAGCAGGCCCGTGCGCTCGCCGAAACGGCTGTCCGCCTCCTGCAGCGCAATGATGTCAGCGCCGATTTCCTGAATGACGCGGCTGGTGCGATCCGGATCGAACTTGCGGTCGCGGCCGACGCATTTATGCACATTGTAGGAAGCGATGACGGGAAAGGAGTGATCTCTCGCCACCTGCCCCGCTTTCTTCCGTTGGTGACGGTCGCGCAGCGACTGCATGACGAAGGCGGGCAAACTGCTGTTCTTCGCCAGGGCCGTTTTTTCGCTGTCCAGCAAACCGTTTTTCTTCACGCTGCAATGTCTCCTCGCAGATTGAAAGTGTCAGAGCGTCCTTTCAGACGCGTGGCGCTCTAAAGATAGGGCGAAGCGAGCCACAGGATACGCTCCCCTAAACGAACAACGAATGGCCGCGCATTCAGTTCGCTCAGCCGGACGGGCAAGGCGGTCGCGCGCGCATCCCGGATGCGGTTCCCGATCGTCGCGGCGAATTCTTCATCCATGACCTCGAGATCGATTTCGAAGTTCAGCCGCAATGAGCGCGGATCGAGGTTGGAAGAACCGATGTAGCTCCAGCACCCGTCGATCACCAGAAGCTTGGAATGGTTGAAAGCACCCGTCGCCCGCCAGATGCGGCAGTAATTCTTCAGCATCTGGTCGAACTGCGCCGTCATCGCCCTGTCCACAAGCACCAGATTGTTGCTTTTCGGCACGATGATATCCACCACGACTCCCCGCCTTGCTGCGGTAATGAGCGCCGAAATAAGCTCCCGATCAGGGAGAAAATAGGGCGACATGATGAGAATGGAGGAACGGGCGACGGAAAACGCGCCCATCAGCATCTTGTGACTGGTCTCGATGCTCTTGTCTGGCCCCGAGGATGAAACGCGCGCAACGATCTGTGAGCCCGGCACGCCATCGGGAATGGCAATATCCCAGACCGGTGTGTCCAGAAGCTCCCCCGTCGTGAAACGCCAGTCTTCCGCCGCTATGGAGAAAAAATCTGAAACCACCGGCCCGCTGATCTTGAAATGGGTGTCGTGCGCCTGGTGTTCGCCACCGAATTCCAGGGTGAAACCCTCGCGGATATTCATGCCGCCGCTAAACGCGATGCGCCCGTCCACCACGAGGATCTTGCGGTGGGTGCGCAAATTCGCATAGGGCAGTCGAAGCCCCATGATGACATTGCCGTTGAAGACATCGGCAACGATGCCCTTCTCCCGCAGCGTCGGCAGGATGCTCGGCACGGAATAACGCGCGCCGACCGCATCCACCAGCACCCGCACTTCCACACCGCGGAACTTTGCCCTTTCGAGCGCCCCGACAAAACGGGCGCCGATCCTGTCATTGTCGAAAATATATGTTTCGAGGATGATCGACCGCTTCGCCTCTTCGATCGCCTCCAGCATGGCGGCATAGGCCGCGTCACCGGTGACAAGCGGTTCGATACCGTTGCCGGTTGTCAGCGCATGGCGCGTCACCCGGTCGCCGAGTGTCTTCATCGCCTCGAAACGACGCCCGAACCGCGCAGCGATCACCTCACCGCTCGCATCCAGACGCGCGACGCGATCCATGATCTCGTCCTGCATGAAGGATCGCTGTTGCCGGATGTTGGATCGGCGGATCCGGTTGATACCGGCAATCGCATAAATGACCGCGCCGACGATCGGCGACAGCACGATGACGCCGACCCAGCCAAGCGCGGAGCGGACCTCCTCCTTCGTCATCGTGGCGTGCACGGCCGCCACGGTTCCCATCAAAATGGAAAGAACAGCAAGGATATGGGGCCAATAGGCGATGACGAGAGCGAGCATGCTGCGACTATAGAGCAGTTCGGCGATCCCGCAATGACAACCCCGCACTGTAGGCCCTGCAAGAATAGTGGACCGCGAGCTTTCCGCCCATCCTTTTGCGGGACAGACCCTTGCGGGATTAACGGTGGAAAGTGACGGTGCGATATGTCATGAGAGCGCATCTTGATCTGTGAGCAGGGGCACTTGCGGGCTTCTGCGGCGTTTGAAAGCAAGAAGGCCGTGATGCAGGAAAATACCCAGGGCGCTGTCATCGTTATTTCCAGCCACGTCATGCGTGGATCGGTCGGCAACCGTGCCGCGGTCTTCGCGCTGGAGACGCTGGGTTATCCGGTATGGGCAGTGCCCACCATCGTTTTGCCCTGGCACCCCGGCCACGGCCCGTCCACCCGGATGCGCTTCCAGGACGACGACTTCGACAAGGCCATGACCGACCTCGAAAACGCCAAATGGATCGGCGAGGTCAAAGCCGTTCTGACCGGTTATTTCGGAAGTGCTGCACAGGTCCGCTCGGTCGCAAGGCTGATCCGCAATCTCAGGGAGAAAAACCCGGCGCTCGTTTACGCCTGCGATCCTGTCATGGGCGACAAGGGCGGGCTTTACATTCCGGTAGAGACCGCGGAAGCCATCCGCGACGAACTCATTCCGCTTGCCTCGGTCGCAACGCCGAACCGCTATGAACTGGCGTGGATGAGCGGCGCGGAGCTTGAGACCAACAACGCCATCATGGATGCAGCGCTTGCCCTCGGCCCTTCGAAAATGCTGGTCACGTCAGCCGTGCCGATGATGGCGGGCGGCACCGGCAATCTCTATCTGAGCGGCCGGCACGCCCTGCTTGCGGAACATCGCGCCATAGATGACGCGCCGAACGGTCTCGGCGACCTGATGGCGGCACTGTTCCTCGCCCGCCTGCTGGAAGGCATGGACGACGAAAAGGCGCTGCAACTGGCCACCGCCAGCGTGTTCGAAATACTGGCGCGAACCAAAAAACGCGACATGAACGAATTGACGCTGGAGACGGATGCTTCAAGTCTCTCCACACCCATGGCCATGGTGCAGATGCGTCATCTCTTGCATCCTTCACGCAGCAAGCGCAAATAGCGCCTTTAAGGATTGGTCTTCAACGCACCAGGTTCGCCTCCTGATCTTGGTCCAAGCATAACGGTACTGCGATATCATGAAAGATTTTCCAGAAACCCTTCTGAACGGCTACAAGAACTTCATGAGCGGCCGCTATGCCGACGAACGCGAAAGATACCGTGTTCTGGCCGATACCGGACAGAAACCACAAACCCTGTTCATTGCCTGTTGTGACTCCCGTTCGGCGCCGGAAACGATTTTCGACTGCGGACCGGGAGAATTGTTCGTCATGCGGAACGTCGCCAACATGGTGCCGCCTTATGAGCCGGATGGTCAGTACCACGCCACGTCCGCCGCCATCGAATATGCCGTACAGGTTCTGAAGGTGAAGGACATCGTGGTCATGGGCCACGGTCGTTGCGGCGGCATTCAGGCCGCGCTCGACCCGAACCTTGAGCCCCTGTCGCCCGGCGATTTCATCGGCAAATGGATGAATATGGTCAAGTCGGCGGCCGAGCAGATCCAGAGCAACGACATCATGACCGCCTCCGAGCGTCAGACGGCGCTGGAGCGCGTTTCCATCCGCAACTCCATCGCCAACCTGCGCGGCTTCCCCTTCGTCAAGGCGCAGGAAACCGCCGGCAAGGTGAAGCTGCATGGCGCCTGGTTCGATATATCGACCGGCGAGCTGTGGGTGATGGACAGCAAAACGGGCGACTTTCGCCGCCCGGAACTGTGATTGAGTCGGGTGGTTCTGCGGGCACCGTTTGGGCCTGCTCCGGTAACTCCGTCATCCTCGGGCTTGTCCCGAGGATCTAACCACCCAACAGAAAATCGAAGCGTCGCAGATCCTCGGGACAAGCCCGAGGATGACGTCGAGAATGCGGATAAGGCCTTGCGATCACAAAGCCTGTGAAACCAACGACCCTATTGGCCGTCGATCGACTTGCCGATGAAGGCGATGGCCTGCTGGTAGACGCTTGCAGCGTTCCAGCCCTGGATGGCCGCGTAGTTCGTCTGGCCCTGCTGATAACCAGCACCACGCTGCCAGCCGTGGCCGACAAGGAAATTGGCCGTAGAGGCCAGCGCATCGGCACGCGAGCCGACGAGATCGATACGACCGTCGCGGTCGAAATCCACACCGTAGCGTACGACGTTCAACGGCAGGAACTGCGTCTGGCCGATTTCACCATGGGCAGCGCCCTTGGCGTTGACGTTCAGCGAACCGTTGCCGACGAGCTTCAGGGCCGCATAAAGCTGCTCGGTGAAATAATCAGAACGGCGGCAGTCGAAGGAAAGCGTCGCCACGGCGGAAAGCGTGTGCTGGTTGCCCATGAAGCCGCCAAATCCGGTTTCCATGCCCCATATGGCGAGCAGCGGGCCGGCCGGCACGCCGTAGGCCTTTTCGATCGAGGCGAAGAGAGCCGCATTGTTCTTCTTCATGGTCTTGCCGCGCGAGATGATCGTCTGGCCGCCACGCTTCTGCATGAACTGGTCGAAGGACAGCTTGAAGCTGTGCTGGCCGCGATCGGCACGAATGGTCGGCTGGTTGTAGGACACGCCGGAGAAGGCACGATCGAGCACCGAGGCGCTGACACCGCGGCCCGCCGCTTCCTGCTTGAAGGCACCGACCCAGGCGTCGAAGCCTGCCGAAGTGTTGCCGCATTGCGCAGCCACAACCGGCGTCGCCGCCAAAACCGAAACCATGGCTGTACCAGCCAGAATTGCCTTCATTGCCCGCATCAAAATCTGCCTTCGATATCCTTTGGGGAGTTCATCCCGAGAACCAAAACGTCACCGCTGTATGAATTTAGGTGCCAAATTGCCTTTTGGCGGCCTAAATTGCCTTTCGGCAGCAAGACCTGCAAATAAACTGGCCGTGATCGTTACCAATCAAAAAACCCGCCTGCCCACACGGAACAGACGGGTTATACTTAACGAACCTTAAAAAATCGTATCAAGCGGCCGCCTTGCGGGGCTTGATGAGACCACGATTGACCAGAAGTTCGGCGATCTGGATGGCATTGAGGGCAGCGCCCTTGCGCAGATTGTCCGAAACAACCCAGATGTTGAGGCCGTTTTCAACCGTCGCATCTTCGCGGATACGCGAAATATAGGTCGCATCTTCGCCGGCGGATTCAACCGGGGTGATGTAGCCGCCATCCTCGTGCTTGTCGATCACGAGGCAACCCGGCGCTTCGCGCAGGATGTCACGCGCCTGATCGGCGGTGATCTCGTTTTCGAACTCGATATTGACCGATTCCGAATGGCCGATGAAGACCGGAACGCGCACAGCAGTGCAGGTTACCTTGATCTTCGGATCGAGCATCTTCTTGGTTTCAGCCAGAACCTTCCACTCTTCCTTGGTGTAGCCGTCTTCCATGAAGACGTCGATATGCGGAATGACGTTGAACGCGATGCGCTTGGTGAACTTCTTGTTCTCGACCGGATCTGCGACGTACACGGCGCGGGTCTGCCTGAACAGTTCGTCCATGCCTTCCTTGCCAGCGCCGGAAACCGACTGGTAGGTGGAGACCACGACGCGCTTGATCTTGGCGAAATCATGCAGCGGCTTCAGCGCGACGACGAGCTGGGCCGTGGAGCAATTCGGGTTGGCGATGATGTTCTTGCGGGTGAAGCCCGAGATCGCATCGGCATTGACTTCCGGAACGATCAGCGGAACGTCCTGGTCGTAGCGCCACGCGGACGAGTTATCGATGACGACGCAACCCTGCTGGCCGATCTTCGGCGACCACTTCTTGGAAATCTCGCCGCCGGCCGACATCAGGCAAATATCCGTGTCGGAAAAATCGTAGTTTTCGAGGTTGGAAACCTTCAGCGTGCGGTCGCCATAGGAGACTTCCGTGCCCTGGGAGCGGGAGGAAGCGAGCGGCACGACTTCATCTGCCGGAAAACCACGTTCGGCCAAGATGTTGAGCATTTCGCGACCGACGTTGCCGGTGGCGCCTACAATTGCAACTTTGAAACCCATGATCAAGCTCTCTTTCTGTCTCTCCTCTTTTGGGTGAGGTGGGGAACCCGCATCGCATTGCGGCTTCCTCGATCCCCAGCCAAACCGGGGAGAGAGCGGCGGGCCAGAGACGTCAGACGGTTTTAATCGTCGTTTTGGCCGTAATTCGGATGGAATAAGAAAGGCGCGGATCATCGCCGGCGGATTGTGCCGGTCCTTCCATAACAATCATGTCTGCAACATGCTTGCGCAAGGTGATGCTCCTTCTTCGCGAGAAGCTATTAGAAGGTTTGGTGTTCGTGTCAAGGAAAAAGGCGTGTTCCGAGCCACGGGACACAAACCGGCAAACACCGTCTCGCGACATTTTTGCACGTTAAACATTAGACTAAAGTCATAATCCGAAAGCATCGCTCTTATTGGGGTTAATTTTCTGTCACTCTGACACCATGCGCACTGCACCCTTATGGGGGAGTCCGGAGGAGAGACAGGGCTCTGCAGTGCGCCCATTTGACATCTGTGGAGGACAGACAATGGCAAACGTAGCAGCCGTGAGCGGCGCCGCCCGTCCCATGACGGGCGAGGAGAAGAAGGTGATTTTCGCCTCTTCTCTCGGAACAGTCTTCGAATGGTACGATTTTTATCTGTACGGCTCGCTCGCGATCTATATCGGCGCGAACTTCTTCAGCCAATATCCGGAAACGACACGCAACATCTTCGCGCTTCTGGCATTTGCAGCCGGCTTCCTCGTGCGCCCCTTCGGTGCCCTGGTGTTCGGCCGTCTGGGCGACATTGTCGGTCGTAAATACACCTTCCTGATCACCATTCTCATCATGGGTGTTTCGACCTTCCTCGTCGGCGTCCTGCCCGGCGCATCCCAGATCGGCATCGCAGCCCCGGTCATCCTCGTCATCCTGCGCATGCTTCAGGGTCTGGCGCTTGGCGGCGAATACGGCGGTGCTGCAACCTATGTGGCCGAACACGCGCCCAACGGCCGCAGAGGCTATTACACCTCGTGGATCCAGACGACGGCGACGCTCGGCCTGTTCCTGTCGCTGGTGGTCATTCTCGGCGTGCAGTTCGCACTTGGCAAGGAAGCCTTCGCAGCCTGGGGCTGGCGCATTCCCTTCCTCGTTTCAGTTCTGCTGCTTGGCGTATCGGTCTGGATTCGTCTGAAAATGAACGAATCCCCCGCCTTCAAGAAGATGAAAGAAGAGGGCAAGACCTCCAAGGCACCGCTCAGCGAAGCCTTCGGCCAGTGGAAAAACGCAAAGATCGCCCTGCTTGCCCTCGTCGGCGCCGTCATCGGTCAGGCCGTCGTCTGGTATACGGGCCAGTTCTATGCACTGTTCTTCCTGCAGAGTATTCTGAAGGTGGACGGCCAGTCGGCCAACATCATGGTCGCGGTGGCCCTCATCCTCGGCACGGGCTTCTTCGTGCTCTTCGGCTGGCTTTCCGACAAGATCGGCCGCAAGCCGATCATTATGGCCGGTCTCATTCTTGCAATGCTGACCTACTTCCCGCTGTTCAAGGCGCTCACATGGGCGGGCAACCCGGCACTTGCACAGGCGCAATCCACCGTTCGTGCCACCGTCACCGCCGCTCCGGGCGACTGCAAGTTCCAGTTCAACCCGACAGGCACGGCGAAATTCACCACATCCTGCGATATCGCCACCTCGTTCCTGACGCGCAACTCCGTTCCCTATGACGTCGTTGCGGGAGCAGCCGGCGAGCCGGCAAGCGTCAAGATCGGCGACGCCACCATCGCCAGCTACGACGCCATCGCAGCAGGCGCGGATGCTTCCGCGAAGGACAAGGCCTTCCAGAAGCAGGTCAACATCGCGTTGCACGACGGCGGCTACCCGCTGGTGCGTGGTGCAGCACAGGTGCCGGACGCCAAACTGGATGCCTTCATTGCCGCCAACCCGGAACTCAACCTCAATGCGGTGGCCGTTCGTGCCGCCGACAAGAAGATGGTTGCGACCAACAAGCTGGTAACGGACAAGCTGCTGACACCGGCCGAGGCTGCTGGAGCTGCTGAAATGGCCGTCTACAGCATTGCCGGTGGTGGTGCCTTCGCCATGGTCGCCGATCCGGCCGCCGTGAACTGGGTTGTCATCATCGCGGTTCTGACCGTCCTCGTGATCTATGTGACGATGGTCTACGGCCCGATCGCGGCCCTCCTGGTCGAACTGTTCCCGACCCGCATCCGCTACTCCGGCATGTCGCTGCCCTACCATATCGGCAACGGCTGGTTCGGCGGCCTTCTGCCCGCCACCGCATTTGCGATGAGCGCGGCGAAGGGCGACATCTATTACGGCCTCTGGTATCCGATCGTCTTCGCAGGCATCACGCTGGTCATCGGCCTGCTGTTCCTGCCGGAAACCAAGGATCGCGACATCCACACCATGGAGTGAACCAAGGTCCTGACGGACATTTTCGGAACCCGGCGCGCAGGCGCCGGGTTCTTTTATTGCGCGGTGAGCCGCAATATCGAATGAACTGTCGCAGCGGGTTGTCATTCCGTCGCAGGCAAGACAAAATCAATATGGAGACAAAGCCCCCCTGAATAGGTTATGACCCCCTATATTTCAGGCAGAGGGAGAGCCATTTTGAAGATCGGGACGCCTAAGGAATTATATGAGGGCGAGGCGCGCGTCGGTATGACGCCCGACAGCGCCCAGGCATTGCAGAAACTCGGATATGATTGCATTCTTCAAACAGGTGCAGGCAAGGCGGCCGGATTTTCCGACGACGCCTATCGCGCAGCCGGTGTGACAATCGTCGACAGCGCCGATGCGCTTTACGCCGGTTCCGACATCATCGCCAAGGTTCGTCCGCCGGAAACGTCGGAGATTGATCGCCTGTCTTCGGACAAGACGCTGATCTCGTTCTTCTATCCCGCCCAGAACAAGGACCTTCTGGAGCAGGCCAAGGAAAAGGGCGCAAATGTCATCGCCATGGACATGGTGCCGCGCATTTCCCGCGCCCAGAAGATGGATGCGCTGTCCTCCATGGCCAACATCGCCGGTTATCGCGCCGTGATCGAGGCAGGCAATAATTTCGGCCGCTTCTTCACCGGTCAGGTCACCGCCGCCGGCAAGGTGCCGCCCGCCAAGGTTCTGGTCATCGGTGCCGGCGTTGCCGGTCTTGCCGCCATCGGCACGGCCACCTCGCTCGGCGCCATCACCTATGCCTTCGACGTTCGCCCGGAAGTGGCCGAACAGATCGAATCCATGGGCGCGCAATTCGTCTATCTCGATTTCGCCGAACAGCAGGATGGTGCCGCCACCGGCGGTTATGCCGCCCCCTCCTCGCCGGAATTCCGCGAGAAGCAGCTGGAGAAGTTCCGCGAGCTCGCACCGCAGATCGATATCGTCATCACCACGGCACTCATTCCGGGTCGTGACGCCCCGAAACTGTGGCTCGCCGACATGGTGGCGATGATGAAGCCGGGTTCGGTCATCATCGACCTTGCGGCCGAGCGCGGCGGCAATTGCGATCTTACGGTTCCCGACCAGCGCGTTGTGTCCGACAACGGCGTCATCGTCATCGGCTACACGGATTTCCCGAGCCGCATGGCGACACAGGCCTCGACGCTCTATTCCACCAACATCCGTCACATGATGACCGATCTGACGCCCGCAAAGGACGGCAAGCCGGTTCACAACATGGAAGACGACGTCATCCGCGGCGCGACCGTCACCTATCAGGGCGAGATCACTTTCCCGCCGCCGCCGCCGAAGATCCAGGCCATTGCCGCACAGAAACCCAAGGAAAGAGCAAAAGAGCTTACACCTGAGGAGAAGCACGCCAAGGAACGGGCCGAGTTCAAGGCGCAGACGAAAAGTCAGGTCGGCCTGCTGGTCATCGGCACGGCGGTTCTGCTTCTCGTCGGCCTCTATGCGCCGGCAAGCTTCATGAGCCATTTCATCGTCTTCGTGCTCGCCTGCTTTATCGGCTTCTCTGTCATCTGGAATGTCAGCCATTCGCTGCATACGCCGTTGATGGCGGTGACGAACGCGATTTCCGGCATCGTCATTATCGGCGCGCTGCTGCAGATCGGTTCCGGCAACTGGCTGGTGGTGCTCCTTGCCTCGCTTTCCGTCCTGATCGCGACGATCAACATCGTCGGCGGTTTCCTCGTGACACGGCGCATGCTCGCCATGTTCCAGAAGTCCTGAGCCGTGTAGGGGACACTTTATGACCATTGGTATCGTTTCCGCGGCCTATGTTGCCGCAGCCGTTCTTTTCATCCTTTCCCTCGGCGGCCTTTCCGGACAGGAAAGCGCCAAACGCGCCGTCTGGTACGGCATAACAGGCATGGGCCTTGCCATTGTCGCCACGGTCTTCGGACCTGACGTCGGCAACTGGTTCATCGTGCTTCTGATGCTGGCGGGTGGCGCCGTTCTCGGCTACTTCGTCGCAAACCGCGTGCAGATGACCGAAATGCCGCAGCTTGTTGCCGCACTTCACTCCTTCGTCGGTCTTGCCGCCGTCTTCATCGGCTTCAATGCCCATATCGAGGAAGCGCATGTCGCCTCGCTCGATGAGACGGCGCGTTCGTTGTTGACCGGCTTTTCCGCCCTCCTCGCCCACAAGACGCCGGTAGAACTGGCCATCATGAAGGTCGAGGTCTTCCTCGGCGTCTTCATCGGTGCCGTCACCTTCACCGGTTCGGTCGTCGCCTTCGGCAAGCTCGCCGGCAAGGTGGATGGCAAGGCGAAGAAGCTGCCGGGCGGACATGTCCTCAATGCCAGCGCTGCGATCCTGTCGCTCGTGCTGCTCCTCATGTATTGCAACGGTGCCGGCGCATGGACGCTGGTGCTGATGACGCTTGCCGCCTTCTTCATCGGCTATCACCTGATCATGGGCATCGGCGGCGCCGACATGCCTGTCGTCGTTTCGATGCTGAACAGCTATTCCGGCTGGGCAGCAGCGGCCATCGGCTTCACGCTCGGCAACGATCTCCTGATCGTGACAGGCGCACTGGTCGGTTCCTCGGGTGCGATCCTGTCCTACATCATGTGCAAGGCCATGAACCGCTCCTTCGTCTCTGTCATCCTCGGCGGCTTCGGCGGCACGACGGGTCCGGCGATGGAAATCGATGGCGAACAGGTAGCGATCGATGCCGAAGGCGTTGCCTCGGCGCTGAACGATGCCGACAGCGTCATCATCGTTCCCGGTTACGGCATGGCGGTGGCGCAGGCTCAAAGTGCTGTGTCCGAACTGACCCGCAAGCTGCGCGCCGACGGCAAGACCGTGCGTTTCGCCATCCACCCGGTGGCAGGCCGCCTTCCCGGCCACATGAACGTGCTGCTGGCCGAAGCAAAGGTGCCCTACGACATCGTGCTGGAAATGGACGAGATCAACGACGACTTCCCCAATACCGACGTCGTCATTGTCATCGGCTCCAACGACATCGTCAACCCGGCGGCACAGGACGATCCGAACTCACCCATCGCCGGCATGCCGGTTCTGGAAGTGTGGAAATCCAAGCTCGTCATCGTCTCCAAGCGCGGCCAGGGAACGGGCTATTCCGGCATCGAGAACCCGCTGTTCTACAAGGACAATACCCGCATGTTCTACGGTGACGCCAAGAAGTCGATCAACGAACTTCTGCCGCTCATCAAGTAACGAAAAGGGCGTTTCCGGTCTCCGGAAACGCCCTTTTGATTTTCTGAGAACGCATTCCACCTTGACGTCATCCTCGGGCTTGACCCGAGGATGACGTCGGTGAGGTTCGAGCTGGTACTCAGCCAAAACGGTCGCCTCAAAGCACCCGGTAACGCCGGTTGAAATACATCAGCGCTTCTTCGCCTTCATTGATCTTCATATCGACGACATCGCAGATCAGGATATCGTGCGTGCCGCCATCATGCGCCTCGCGGATGCGGCAATCGAAGGAGACCAGAGCGTCTTCCAGAACCGGAGCACCGGTTTCAAGCACGCCCCACCGCCCGGCGGCGAAACGTTCGTCCGCCGGCGTCTTGCCGCCGAACAGGGTACTCAGCGCCTCATGCTTTGAGGCAAGCGTGTTGACGCAGATGACGCCGTTGCTCTTCACCACCTTGTAGGCGGAAGCATTGCGATTGAGGCAGACGAGCAAGGTAGGCGGATTGTCGGAAACGCTGCAAACGGCCGTCGCTGCAAAACCCGCACGTCCAGCCACACCGTCCGTGGTGACGATGTTGACCGCCGCACCGAGCCGCGCCATGGCGTTCCTGTATTCGAGGCCGCACTGCTCAGCAGTCTTCGTCTCCATTTCCGCTTCCTTTTCAAGAGACATCATCCGCATCTAAACCATCCTTCCTTAACAGGCCCTCAAGCCAGGACACAGGCCTCTTCAAAGCCAAGGCGCGGCAGGCGGCCAAAGAGCTTGGACGGATCGCCGTAGCCGAGATTGATCAGGAAATTGGATTTCCACGTCGTGCCCGCGAAAAACGCCGTATCCACCTTGCCTTTGTCAAAACCGGACATCGCCCCGGTATCCAGTCCCAACGAGCGGGCCGCAATAATGAGATAACCCGCCTGCAAAGTGGCATTGCGGAAGGCCGTTTCCTCGGCGACGGCCGGGCTGGAGGTAAACCACGAACGCGCGTCGGCATGTGGAAACAGCACCGGCAGTTTCTCGTAAAATTCGCGGTCGATAGCAGCGATCACCGTCACCGGTGCAGCCATGGTCTTTTCGAGATTGCCCGAAGAAAGCGCGGGCCTCAGCTTTTCCTTGGCTTCCGGGCTGCGCACGAACACGAAACGCGCCGGCGAGCAATTGGCCGAGGTCGGCCCCATCTTCGTCAGATCGTAAAGTGCTCTCAGTGTCTCGTCGCCGACCGGCTTGTCAGCCCAGCCATTATGGGTGCGTGCCGCGGTGAAAAGTGCTGCAAGTGCCTTGTCGTCAAGTGCTGTCGTCATTGTCTTAAAAATCCTGTCAGAATGGCCGTGTTGCCGGCAGCAGAAACCGCAAAAGCCGCGCGTTGAAAAGGTCAGTCTCGGTGATATTGACCGCATGCGCCCCGAAATCGAGGAGGCAAAGCTCACTTTGCGGCAAACCCTCCGCAAGACGCAGCGAGCGGGTGTAGGGCACCAGAAGATCATCCTTGGTCGCCACCACCAGAACCGGATTGTCGATGTCACCTAGCCGTCCGTCGACATCGAAGGCCCTGAGCGCCGCGATGCGCCGAAGCACATTCGCCTTGCCCTGAAAATGCGCGACACCATGGGCATCGTCGTGCGCCAGCCGTTCCTGATGGTCCGACATCCACGCCGCCGGATAAAGAAACAGTGGCTGGGCTTTCACGAAAGCCTCGACGCCGGATTTTTCCAGAAGCTCGATCCGCACATCAAAGCAGCGCCCGGAATGCGGATCGGCCTTGCTCCAGGCATTGATAAGAACAAGCCTGTCGATGAGGCCGGGCTGGCGCAGCGCGATATCGAGGCCAATCAGACCGCCGAGCGCATGGCCCATAAAATGAAATTTTTCGAGGTTCAGAGCCGAGGCGATCTCCAGAACATCATCCGCCATCGCCGATATGCCGCCATCCGCCGGCACCTCGCCGCCGGTCCTGCCGGTTCCGCGATGGTCGTAGGTAACGATCCGGAAATGACCGGAAAGAGCCTCGATCTGCGGCGTCCAATAGGTGCCCGACCCGCCCAGTCCCGATGACAGCAGGATAGTGGGCGCCTCAGGCTCGGCCCGGCCATGAACCTCGAAATGCATCATCTTGCCGTTTCGCCTTATTTGCCGATATGGGCGACGGTGGCGATTTCCACCAGCGCGTCAGGCTTTACGAGACCGCACTGGATGCAATAACGCGCCGGCTTGTCGCCGGGGAAATACTCCGCGTAGACCGTGTTCACGGCCTGGTAATTCGCCCAGTCGGTGATGAAGATGTGGTTCATCGTCACGTCTTCCATCGTGCCACCGGCGGTTTCGATGACTGACTTGATGGTTTCGAGAACATGACGGGTCTGCGCGCTGGCATCGCCCACATGCACAACATTATTGTCTTTGTCGAAGGGCAGCGTGCCGGAAACATAAACCACGCCATCGGCAAGGGTTCCCGGCGAGAAGGGAGCGATGGGTTTGCTGGTACCGGCAGGCACGACGATCTTCTTCGGCATTTCGTTCTCCTCTTTGTGTTTCTCAATCAATCAGCGACGGGTGCGGCCTGCGAGATGACGCCGCAGAAATCATTGACGGTCGCCACCCAGCCGAAAAATTTCTCGACATTGTAGACCGTCGCCTGCTGGATATAGTCCGGGCCGAGATGATGCGTGGCATCTTCCAGCATCACCCCGAAATATTCGAGATGGAAGGCATCGCGCAGCGAGCTTTCGACACAGACATTGGTGGCGATGCCGACGAAGACCAGATTGCGGATGCCGCGGGCGCGCAACACGCTGTCCATATTGGTGTTGAAGAAACCGCTATAACGTGTCTTCGGCACCAGAATGTCGCCGGGCTGCGGCTGCAACTCGTCGACGATGGCGTAATCCCACGTTCCCTTGGCCAGCAACTGGCCCTGAAGTTCCGGCCTCTTGCGCATCGTCTTCAGCGCATTGGACTTGTGCCAGTTGGGCGAACCCGGCCCACCGGCCTCGACATAGTCCTTGTCCCAGCCATTCTGGAAATAGATGACCTGAACGCCCGCCGCCCGCGCCGCATCCAGCGTCTTCTTGATGTTGGCGATGGTACCCTTGGCCCCGGAAATATCGAACCCGGCAAGATCGACGTAACCGCCCTCGGTCGAATAGGCGTTCTGCATGTCGACCACGACAACGGCGGTCTCGCTGGGCTTGAGGGTAATCGGCTCCGGCCTTGCGGGAAGCGTCACACTTTCCGAACGGCTCTCCGGCCCCTTGTAACCCGCCACGACGGCTTCGCTCATTCCGCAGCCTCCAGTTCGGCCAGAACATGCTTGCGGCTCTTCATCAGCGGCTGCACATATTTGCCGAATTTTTCGACACCTTCGAGGAAGTCGTCAAAGGTCAGCATCACGCCGCCCGTTCCCGGCACTTCGCTCATCTCGTCCAGCATGGCCGCCACTTCCTCATAGGAGCCGATCAGCGTTCCCATGTTGATGTTGACCGCCGAGACGGGATTGGACATGTGCCGGACATTGGTATCGGAGCCGGATTTGGTGTCGACAGAACTTTGCAGGCCGAGCCACTTGATCGCCTCCTCATCCGCGCCCGCCTTGTAATGCTCCCACTTCGCCCAGGCATCCTCGGATTTTTCCTCGGCAAGGATCATGGTCAGCACGACGGATTTAACATCGCGGCCGGTCTTTTCGGTTGCCGCCAGAAGTCGCTCATTGGTGGGCGCGAAGGCCTTCGGCGTATTGACGCCAACGCCGAAGCAGAAGCTGTAATCGGCGAATTTGGCCGAGAAAGCCATGCCGGAATTGGAGGAACCGGCGCAGATGAGCTTCACATCCCCCTGCGGCACCGGCTTCATCCGGCAATCCTCCATCTTGAAGAACTTGCCGTTGAAATCCGATTGGCCATCGGCCAGCAACTCTTTCAGGACGGTGGTATATTCGCCGAGATATTCGTAGCGATCACCGAAATAATCATCGCCCGGCCAAAGCCCCATCTGGCTGTATTCAGGACGCTGCCAGCCGGTGATAAGATTGATGCCGAAACGTCCACCGGAAATGGAGTCGATCGTTGTCGCCATGCGGGCAACGATGGCCGGCGGCATGACCAGCGTGGCGGCCGTGCCGAACAGCTTGATCTTGGAGGTGACGGCGGCAAGGCCCGCCATCAGCGTGAAGGATTCCAGATTATAGTCCCAGAATTCGGTCTTGCCGCCGAAGCCGCGCAGCTTGATCATCGAAAGCGCAAAGTCGAAACCATATTGCTCCGCCTTCAGCGTGATCGCCTTGTTCAAGTCGAAGCTCGGCTTGTATTGCGGGGCGTTTTCGGAGAGGAGCCACCCATTGTTTCCGATCGGTATAAAAACACCAACTTCCATTTTGCTGTTCCCTTTTTGGCGTCAGGTGTCTCCTGACTTGACAAAAGAGTAGCAGGTTCTGTGCCAGACCAAATAAAATAATTTTATCAAATGGATAAAATTTGGGGGCGCGACGAGCCTTGACCAAAAGATAAAAAATTTATCATTTGGTCAAAATATTTGCCTGTTTATTCGGCATAAATGGAATGCGAGAGGTGTAAGAACGAGGCTGCCGCAAATGGGCCTGAAAGTGCTGCAAGGACCGCTTCACACTCTTCGTCATCCTCGGGCTTGACCCGAGGATCCATAACCCACTGTAACCAATGGATCCTCGGGTCAAGCCCGAGGATGACGTCACGTCCGGAGCACCGTCGACGGCGTGTTCCGAACAAGGGCGTTTCCCGCCATTAAGCTATGCCAAAAACTCAACCCAGCCGCTGCTGCGCATAGGCATGAACGGCGCGGAAGGCAGCTTCCGCGCCGGCGATGACGCGCTCTTCCTCTTCAACCGTCAGCGAAATTTCATCGAGCGCAGCGGTGAAGGTGCGCCAGTGCAGGCCACGTCCTTCTGGAGCGCCGGCCAGATGGCGCGCGCCGAATTCTTCACCAAGACCGAGCTTCGCCGCATCTTTCAGGAGGAAAGCGGCGCCGAGATTGGAACCTTCGACCACGTAAAGCCAGCCCATGGCCTCCGGCAGATCGAACGGCGTTTCGTCGGTAAAGCGCGGTGCTTCCGTTTCGGGAATAGCGTGACCGAGATCGGCAAGGTCCTGCTCGATCATCGCCAGACGGCGGCGACCCTTGAGGTCGGGCAGCAGGCTATCGAGCGTTGCATTGGAGAAAAAGGCATCGAGGTCGCGATGGAAAAGATATTGCGTTTCCACGAATTTGCCGAAGTTCTCCCGGCTCTCGAACGGCTTGGCTGCCATGATGAAGGTATCGAGACCGCCATGCGCACCGCGCGTTGCAGCCCTCAGGCGCTTCACTCGGCTCTGCTCGATCTCTTCCACAGGCGCTGACGGCTCCACAACGGTCATGATACTTCCCTTTATCCCACAAACAGATTGCCTGATAAAAATCTTTACTGAAACAGTCAAATTTTATTTTAGCATTTTTTGGTGTTCAGCGGAAAAATGGCATCTGCGAAAACCGCCGCAAACATACCATGCCCCACCGGACGCAACACACCCCCTCAAGCAGCCTCCGGAACCAAACCGCCCACCATTCCAGCCTACCGAACAATCATCTTGCAATTACCGCTTTACAACTAACATGTCAGTATGCCATCAATCTGCAGCCATCTTGGAGGAGCATCTTAATTGACCCAGAAATTCGGCCTTTCGGCAGCCCTGACGACCCCTTTCAAAACTGACGGAACCGTCGATATCGAAGCCATGATCGCGCATGCCCGCCGTTGCCTTGCAAATGGCTGCGACAGCGTGACGCTCTTCGGCACCACCGGCGAGGGATGCTCCGTCGGTAGCCGCGAACGGCAGGTCATTCTCTCCCGCTTCATCGAGGCAGGCATTGCGCCTTCCCGTCTCGTGACCGGCGTTCTGGTGGATTCCATCGAGGATGCAGCCGACCAATCGGCTGAGGCTCTGCAAGCAGGCGCACGCAACATTCTTCTCGCCCCACCCTCCTATTTCAAGAATGTCAGCGATGACGGCCTGTTTGCCTGGTTCTCGGCGGTTTTCGAAAAGATCGGCAAGGGCGCGCGCGACGTTCTCGTCTACAACATCCCTTCCGTAACTATGGTGACACTGTCGGTCGAGCTGGTCGGACGGCTAAGGAAGGCGTTTCCGGGCATCGTCACCGGCGTGAAGGACTCCTCCGGCAATTGGGCACATACCGAGCGTCTGCTGAAAGAGCATGGCGATCTCGTCATCCTGATCGGCGATGAGCGCGATCTCGCCAAGGGCGTTCGCCTGGGCGGTCAGGGCGCGATCTCCGGTGTGGCCAATTTCCTGACGCAGGAAGTCCGTGCCATGGCTGTCGAAGGCAAGGACGACCCACGCATCGTCGATCTTGTTGTGGAACTTCTGAAATTCCCGGTTACACCAGCCGTCAAGGTGCTGGTATCACACACGACAGGGGAAAATATCTGGTCTGACGTGCGCGCGCCGCTCGTTGCCATTTCACCGGAGGACCGGCGGCAGATCGAAGGCGCATTCGACGCGCTGTTTCGCAGGCAGGCCGCCTGAACAGACCTTGAAAGGTTGAGCATGGACGATACCGGCGAACAGACATTGCGGGAACGGGCGTATGAAAGCTTTACGCATCACCTTCTCTCGCGCGACGTTCGTCCGGGGCAGTTCATCTCGCAACGCCGCCTCGTGGAATTGACCGGTTTGCCGCTAGGGGCGATCCGGGAAGCAATTCCACGGCTGGAGGCGGAAGGTCTGATCAAGACCGTGCCGCAGCGCGGGTTGCAGGTTGCCCATATCGACATCAACCTCATCCGCGAAGCGTTCCAGTTCCGTATCTTTCTCGAAAAGGAGGCCGTGGCACTCTTTACCCGTTCGGCCTCCGACGAGACCATCGCCAAGCTGTTGAAACAGCACCGCGATATTGCCGAAGCGGCTGAAAAAGGCGGTGAATCGCCGGAACTGGATCAGCACGCGCAGCAGGTGGACTGGGGCATGCACGACGCCTTTATCGATGCACTCGGCAATTCGATCATCTCGAATGCCTACCGCGTCAATTCCATCAAGATGCGCCTCATCAATCAGGAGCGCTTTCGCATCGCCGGTCACGTCAAATCGGTGATGAAGGAACATCTCGCCATTCTCGAAGCCATCGAGAAGCGATCCGTCGAAGACGCCGTGGAGCGGCTCACCGCCCATATCCGCAACGCAAGGGACAGGGCGCTGGCGGTGTAGGGCAATTTCGGCAGGGACACAGAGGATCCTGCGCCGGAATTGCAAGAAAATAAGCAACAAGCCGGGGTGAGGAGAATTTCCGGCTAACTGGAGGAGAACTGACATGAAGCATTCATTGCTCAACCCCACGCGTCGCGCCTTTCTGGCAGGCACGGCGGCGCTTGGCGGCAGCGCGGCGCTCGGCATTCGCCCGGCATCGGCGGCGGTGAACTGGAAGAAACACGCCGGCACCACCCTTGAAGTCAACCTCGTCAAAAGCCCGCGCAGCGAAACGCTGATCAAATATCTCGGCGAATTCGAAGCGCTGACCGGCATCAAGGTCAATGCCGAAGCAACGCCTGAACAGCAGCAGCGCCAGAAGGTGGTGATCGAGCTTTCCTCCGGCAAGCCGAGCTTCGATGTGGTGCATCTGAGCTACCACGTTCAGAAGCGCCAGTTCGAAAAGGGCAAGTGGCTGGCCGATATCAGCGGCTTCCTGAAGGACCCGTCGCTGACCGATCCTTCGCTCGTCGAAAAGGACTTCGCCGAAGCCGGCATGCTGTTTGCCAAGGATAGCGACGGCGTGCTGCGCTCGCTGCCCTTCTCGGTGGATTACTGGATTGTCTACTGGAACAAGGAACTGTTTGCGGCAAAGGGCCTGAAATA
Organism: Agrobacterium arsenijevicii; assembly: GCA_000949895.1. Taxonomy (GTDB): domain Bacteria; phylum Pseudomonadota; class Alphaproteobacteria; order Rhizobiales; family Rhizobiaceae; genus Agrobacterium; species Agrobacterium arsenijevicii. The sequence continues at coordinate 190,469 of JWIT01000005.1, forward strand.
CCCTGAGACCTTCGAGGAACTGGTAGCGGCCGCGGAAAAGATCACCGATCCCGCAACCAACACCTATGGTTTCGTCGCGCGCGGCCTGAAGAACGCCAATACCCCGGTCTGGACCTCGCTGATGCTGGGTTACGGTGCCAAGCCGATCAGTGCGGACGGAAAGATCGACACCGAATCCAAGGAAGCGGTGGAAGCGGCAGCTCTTTATCAGCGCCTGATGACCAAAGCCGCCCCTCCCGGCGTCTCGGGCTTCAACTGGGCGGAAGCACAGTCAGCCTTCCTGCAGGGCAAGATCGGCATGTGGTTCGATGGCGTCGGTTTTGCTCCGCCAATCGAGAACCCGGAAAAATCCCGCGTGGTCGGCAAGGTCGGTTACGGCGTCATGCCGAAGGGCCCGGCAACACAGGCCGCCGGCACCTTCGGCGATGGTCTGGGCGTTGTCGAAGCCAGCAGCAAGAAGGAAGCGGCCTATCTCTTCTGCCAGTGGGCGATCTCGCACGACATGGGTGCGCGTCTGCTGCAGGCAGGTGCGGGCGTTCCATTCCGCCAGTCCATCCTCGAAGACCAGAAGGTGCGTGAAGGCGTGAAGATGCCAGCCGCCTGGCTGGATGCGGTGGTCGGTTCCGGCAAGGTCTCGCAGCTTGCCCTGCCCGTCATCATTCCGGTGACGGAATTCCGCGACATCTACGGCGTCGGCCTCACCAACATGATCGGCGGCGCCGACCCGGCGACTGAGTTGAAAAAGGCGACGGAACAGTTCGCACCCGTTCTGGCGCGTAGCGAGGGATAATGGCCTCCGTGAGCATCGAAAACACCAAAACAGGCGTCAGTCGTAGAGAAGGGAGCAAGCCGGCAAGGCTTGCTCCCAACTACTGGCCCTTTGTCATACCGGCACTTGTCGTCATTTCGGCAGTGATCGTTTTTCCATGGGTCTTTACGCTATGGATGAGCGTGCATCGCTGGACACTCGGACAGGAGCAGAGCTTCATCGGTTTCGAGAATTATATAAGGCTCGCAAGCGATATCAGGTTCTGGGAATCCCTGTGGCACACGCTCATCTATACCGTGCTGTCGGTTGTCGCCCCGCTGTTCCTCGGAACATTGGCGGCGCTGGTTTTCGATGCGCAGTTTCCGCTGCGCGGTTTTCTGCGTGGCGTCTTCGTGATGCCGATGATGGCGACCCCGGTCGCCATCGCGCTCGTCTGGACGATGATGTTCCACCCTCAGCTCGGCGTTCTGAACTATCTTCTGTCCTTGATCGGCATCGGGCCGCTGGAATGGATCTACAACCAATCCACCGTCATTCCCTCGCTGGTGCTGGTGGAAACCTGGCAATGGACGCCTCTGGTCATGCTGATCGTGCTCGGCGGTCTCGCTGCCGTACCGCGTGAACCCTATGAGAGCGCCGAAATCGACGGTGCCAACGCCTGGCAGAAGTTCCGTTACCTGACCATGCCGATGATCGCGCCGTTCCTGATGATCGCCGTCATCATCCGCTCCATCGATGCCGTCAAAAGCTTCGACATCATCTATGCGATGACGCAAGGCGGACCCGGCACGGCCTCGGAAACGATCAACATCTACCTCTATAATACGGCGTTTTCCTATTACGACATCGGTTACGGCTCAGCCATGGCCGTCGTCTTCTTCATCATCATCGTGGCGCTGTCCTTCGTACTTTTGATGGTGCGCCAGCGCGCGCAATGGAACGAGATGGAGGACCGCTGATGACCCGCCAATTGCTCAAACGTAAAACCCTCGACCGCATCGGCCTCTTTTTCGTGGCGCTGGTGATGATTTCGCCGGTCATCCTGTTCTTCATGTGGATGATCTCGCTGTCGCTGAAATACGAAATCGACAACGGCGCCTATCCGCCGATCCTCATCCCCGAACGTTTCGCCTGGTCGAACTATGTGAAAGTGTTCGAGGAAAATAATTTCTTCCTCTATTTCTGGAACTCGGTCCTCGTCACCGGTGCCGCCACCATTCTGGCGCTAGTGATCGGTGTGCCCGCCGGTTACGGCATCGCAAGGTTGAAGGCGGAAAAGTCGGCGGTTGTCATCATGATTGCACGCATGACACCCGGCCTCTCCTTCCTCATCCCGCTGTTCCTGCTGTTCCAATGGCTGAACCTGCTCGGCACGCTCTGGCCGCAGATCATCATCCATCTGGTGGTGACGGTCCCTATCGTGGTCTGGATCATGATCGGCTATTTCGAGACCACGCCGAAGGAACTGGAAGAAGCGGCAAGCATCGATGGCGCATCCTCATGGCAGGTGTTCCGGCTGGTGGCGCTGCCGATTGCCAAGCCCGGCATCGTCGTCTCCTTCATTCTGGCCGTTATCTTCTCGTGGAACAACTTCGTCTTCGGCATCGTGCTGGCCAGCCGTGAAACGCGCACCCTGCCGGTCGCGGTCTACAACATGCTCTCCTTCGAACAGGTGAGCTGGGGACCGCTTGCCGCAGCCGCGTTGATCGTGACGCTGCCGGTGCTGCTGCTCACCATGTTCGCACAGAAACAGATCGTGGCGGGCCTGACCGCCGGCGCCGTCAAGGGCGGCTGAACCAACCAATTAAAAATACGGGAACCAAAAACATGGCACCGGTCAATATTCTAAACGTCCAGAAGCGCTTCGGCGCGGTCAACATCATCCACGGCATCGATATCGATATCAAGGATGGCGAATTCGTCGTGCTCGTCGGCCCTTCCGGCTGCGGCAAATCCACCCTGCTGCGCATGATTGCTGGGCTTGAGGAAGTCAGCGACGGCGAAATCCACATCGGCGCGCGTGAGGTCAGCAACCTGCCCGCCCGCGACCGCGATATCGCCATGGTCTTCCAGAACTACGCGCTTTATCCGCACATGACGGTGAAGGACAATATGGGCTTCGCGCTGAAGCTGAAGAAGGTGAGCGCCGACGAAACCAAGGCCAAGGTCGACAAGGCCGCCGCCATTCTGGGACTGGACAAGCTGCTGGACCGTTATCCGCGCCAGCTTTCCGGTGGCCAGCGCCAGCGTGTCGCCATGGGCCGCGCACTGGTGCGCGATCCGCAGGTCTTCCTGTTTGACGAACCGCTTTCCAACCTCGATGCCAAGCTGCGCGTGCAGATGCGCGGCGAGATCAAGGCCATGCACCAGCGCATCGGCACCACCACCATCTACGTCACCCACGATCAGGTGGAAGCCATGACCATGGCCGACAAGATCGTGGTGCTGCATGATGGCGTTATCGAACAGATCGGCGCGCCGCTGGAGCTTTACGACCGCCCGGCCAACCTTTTCGTCGCCGGCTTCATCGGTTCGCCCGCCATGAACTTCATCCGTGGCCGGGTGGAAGAAGGCGTGTTCCGCACCGTGAAGGGCCTGAGCCTTCCCCTGCCCGCAAACGCCGATATTGCTGCACTGGGCGGCCGCGACCTCGTCTACGGCGTGCGCCCGGAACACATCCGCGCGGCAAGCGGCGGTATCGAAGGTCGCGTCGAACTGGTCGAAGGCACCGGCTCGGAAATCTATGCCAAGCTGAACTGCAAGGGTGACGAGATCGCCTGCCTGTTCCGCGAACGGCTGGATGTACGGTTTGGCGATACGATCCATATCGCCATCGACCCTGAAATGGTGCACCTCTTCGACAAGGCCAGCGGCAAGCGCATCTGAGATGCATTTCCGGTAAAACAAAAATACAGGGTGGAGAGTATGGAGAGCCAACACGAGAGCCGCAGGCATGTGCTGTGCGTGGGCGCTGCCGTGCTCGACACCCTGTTTCGCGTGCACGAGATGCCAAAGGGCGAAGGGAAGGTCCTGCCCTATGAGATGCTGCAGATCGCCGAGGGCATGGCATCCAGTGCAGCCTATGCGGTGCATCGCATGGGCGGCCGCGCCAGCCTGTGGGGTGCTGTGGGCGACGATGAGACCGGCACCCGCATCCTGCGCGATCTCGCCGAAAGCGGCATCGACACATCAGGCATGACGGTCGCTGCCGGTGCACGCTCCGCACTCTCGACAATCATCATCGATGATCGTGGCGAACGGCTGATCGTGCCTTTCTACGATCACAGGCTGCACGAGAAGAAGCGCTCCTGCACGCCGGCAGACCTCGCGCCTTTCGACGCCGTTCTGGTGGATGTGCGCTGGCCGGAACTGGCGCTCGATGTTCTTGATGTGGCGCGAGCACTCGGCAAACCCGCCATTCTGGATGGAGACGTCGCGCCCATCGAAACCCTTGAAAAGCTCGCGCCTGCCGCAACCCATATCGTTTTTTCAGAACCCGCCGCCGCTCGGCTGACTGGGCTTGAGGCCGTGGAAGCCATGCTGCCGGTGCTGCACGCTCGCTACCCGCAAACCTTCATCGCCGTCACCGCCGGACCGGCAGGGTGCTGGTGGACAGAGGCCGGCGATCCGACTGTCCATTTTCAGGAAACGATGCAGGTCAAGGCGGTAGATACGCTGGCGGCAGGCGACATTTTCCACGGCACCTTCGCGCTTGCGATCGCCGAAGGCATGGAAAGCCGTGCAGCCGTCCAGCTCTCCTCCGTTGCCGCCGCACTCAAATGCACGGTCGTCGGCGGCCGCATCGGCGCACCCTTGAGAGCAGAGGCCGAAGAGGCCATGCGGCAATGGCTGGCACAGGAGCAGGAACCGGCTCAGCGCGCCTCCTGACCGCATACGTTGTCCGCATAAAACTATTCCATTTTTGCGATGCCGTTTCGCTGCGAACTAGGCTAACGTCCGGACAGGCAAAGCTTTTCGGAAGCTGCGCTCGCCCGACACGTCAGCCTTAATTCCGCAAAAGTGACCGACCCGATGCACGAGACGCCCCGCCCGAGACTGCGCGATATCGGCTTGCCGCCCGGCCATTTTAAGACCGGCGCGCTCAACGCCATTACCGATGTCGAAGGTGTGCTTGTTGGCCACTCCACGGTGATCGAAGGCGATACGATCCGCACCGGCGCGACCGCAATCCTTCCGCACGGCGGCAATCTCTTTCAGGACAAGGTGCCCGCGGGTTTTGCGGTCTATAACGGCTTCGGCAAATTCGCCGGCTCGACCCAGATCGAGGAACTGGGCGAGATAGAAACGCCCATCATTCTCACCAATACGCTCGCGACCGGCAGGGCGATTGAGGCAATCAACCGCCATACACTGTCGCAGCCGGGCAATGAGAAAGTCGTCTCGATCAACGCTGTCGTCGGAGAGACCAACGACTCTCGTCTCAATGATATCCGCGCCGGACGCCCGACCGTCGAGGAAATCTCGGCCGCGCTGAAAAACGCTGCCACAGGCCCGGTGGCCGAAGGCGGCATTGGCGCCGGAAGCGGCACCGTGGCCTTCGGCATGAAGGGTGGTATCGGAACCGCATCCCGCATCGTCACGATTGCCGGGGAAACCTATACGCTCGGCGTTCTCGTGCAGTCCAATTATGGCGGCCATCTCCTTGTCTGCGGCAAGCCCTATTTGAGCCCCGAGCACAAGGACAAAGACGGTTCCATCGTCATCATTGTCGCAACCGATGCGCCGCTATCGTCGCGCAATCTGAAGCGCTTGGCCGCTAGAAGCTTCGGCGGCCTTGCACGCACAGGCGCGGCACTGAGCAACGGTTCCGGCGACTATGCGCTGGCATTTTCGACCAATGAGCGGCTTCGCAAAACACCCGCACGCCGCAAGGCCGTGGCGGATTTCCCCGAGCTTTCCAACGATGCGATCTCGCCACTGTTCGAAGCTGCGATAGAGGCGACCGAAGAGGCGATCCTCAATTCGCTCTGCGCGGCAACAACGACATCAGGCTTCAACGCTGGAACCGGCAAGGTCTCCACGGTCGAGGCCATTTCCATCGATACGCTTAAAACCCTTCTTTCAGCCTGACTTTTCCAGACGGAGTTTTCATGACTAGCCAATCCGGTCGCATCGTTTACCTCAACGGCGAATTCCTGCCCGAGGCGGAAGCCCGCCTTTCCATCTTCGACCGCGGTTTCCTGTTCGGCGACGGCATTTATGAAGTCACTTCCGTTCTCGAAGGTAAGCTGATCGACAGCGACCTGCACATGACGCGGCTGGAACGCAGCGCCCGTGAAATCGACGTGCCGCTGCCGGTCACGACCAAGGAAATCGTCGAGGCCGAACGTCGCCTGATCGCCGACAACAACCTCGTTGAGGGCATGATCTACCTGCAGCTGACGCGCGGTGCGGAAGACCGCAACTTCCTGTTCTCCGCCGATTTGAAGCCGACGCTGGTGATGTTCACTCAGGCCAAGAAGCTCATCGGCACCCCGGTCGAAGAGGCCGGCATTGCGGTGAAATCCGTTCCCGACCAGCGCTGGGAACGCCGCGATATCAAGACCGTCTGTCTCCTGCCGCAGGTCATGGCAAAACGCATTGCCAAGGCGGAAGGTTGCGACGAGGCGTGGATGATCGAGGATGGTTTCGTGACCGAAGGCGCTTCCTCGACTGCTTATATCGTCACCGCCGATAAAAAAATCATTACTCGTGGCAACAGCAACAAGACCCTGCCCGGCTGCACTCGCCTTGCCGCCCTGCAACTGGCCAAGGAAGCCGGCTTCACGCTGGAGGAACGGCCTTTCACGCTGGAAGAAGCGCTTGACGCAGACGAGGCCTGCCTGACCAGCGCCTCCAACTTCGTGGTGTCCGTGACGAAGATCGACGGCAAGCCGGTAGGTGACGGCAAGCCCGGCCCGATGGTGAGCCGCCTGCGCGCGCTTTACCTCGAAAACGCCCGCCGCACGGCGATCTGAGAACGCCTCAATCTTCGAGAACCGCCCATATGCGCTCGACAACGGGGCGGCGGTTCTCTCTTGAGCGATAAAGCCTGATATCAACGGCAATATCGAAGCTGTGATCGGCGGCGCGCACCAGCGTGCCGCTGTCCAGTTCGTGCCGCATCAGGCTTTCCGGCACCCAGGCAACACCCCAGCCCGCCATGGCCATGGCTTTCAGCCCCACCGACATACTGCCTTCATGCACGCGCTCGAATTTCGGCAGGCGCGCGCTCAGGAGATCACGCAACAGCGGCCCGAAGAACGATGCTTTTTCGTAATCCAGATAGGCAAAGGGTTTTTTCGCGTTTTCCGTCAGGCTGTGCAACGGCGAGCCGTCCTCGGTCGGCGCGGAGACAGGGATGATGTTTTCCGCGCCAAGCACCCGGAATTCGAAGGTCTGCGCATCAAGCAGCATCGGCACTTCGGGGTGGGCATAGGTCAGAAGAAAATCGCTTTGCCCATCCACCAGCGAATTGAGATTTTCCTCCATGCTGCCGGAATCGGGTCGCAGCACCGAAAACAGCGGCCCCGCCGTCTCGTTCACCCGCTTCAGCCAGTCCGGGAAGAAGGTGAAGGACAGCGTATGCAGCGCCGTCAGCCGCACCGTTCTGGCATCCGCCCCGTCTTCCTGCAACAATGTGCGCCGGGCATGGTAAAGCTGCCTCAGCGTTTCCTGCGCCACCGGAACGAACTTCACCCCGGCCTCGGTCAGCCGGGAGGGATAAGAGGCACGGTCGACCAGCGTGGCGCCCACCCAGGCTTCCAGCTGCTTGATCCTGCGGCTGAAGGCGGATTGGGTGACATGCCGCTCTTCCGCCGCCTTCGAAAAATTGAGCGTTCCGGCCAGCGCCAGGAAATCCTCAAGCCATTTGACTTCCAAGGCCTGCTCTCCTCACAAAGATGTTGTCCTAGCCTTCAGCCGGAACATGGGGTCTTTATTAAGAGCAATGGCAGCTGATTGAAACCCTTTTAGGAAACCTCAAGCTGTTGAGGAAACTGCCTGGGCCTTGCTTCCGTCATCCTTGGGCTTGTCCCAAGGATCTAAGCACGTCAACAAAATCAATCGTTTGCAGATCCTCGGGACAGGCCCGAGGATGACGTCGAGTTTGCGGAAAGCGACGGGATCAGTCTCAAACCGTTAGTGGCTTCTCGAATATTCGATCATCCGCGCCCGGCTGGACACCAGCTCGATCCTATCGTCACCCAGCCGGTTCAGACAGATACGCTTCGTCCACGGCCCGTCCACCAGCGTGAACAGGAAACGGCCATTACCAAGCGCCTTCAAAGGCATGCTCCGGCGTGTGGGACCGATGCCCATCGTCAGCGAGGAACCGCTAATCGCAAATTCGGCTCCCTCATCCGAGCGCCACAGACCCGAAAGATCATCCGGCACCGCATGATCGCCGACCCGCAGGAAACGGCGGGCGGCGTGGCCTGCCTCACCGACGATCGCCTCGCCTTCGAACTTCAGAAGCATCGGAGAGGATGCGGAGCGCGACGACACCCAGCCATCGGCATCTTCATAAAGCGTGTCATCACCATCGATAAAGATGGACGTGCTGCCCTTGATCTCCAGCCACCACGGTCCGCTTTCGGTGACATAGAGGCCCTCCGGCAGGCTGGCGGCGGGTTTGGGCAAAGGCAGGCCGGTCAGGGCCGCCATGCCTTCAAGCGCGATCTTGAAGCCGTTAGTGTCCTCGCGGTTCGACACCACGACGAAGCCCGTGCCGTTTTCCGGATCGAGCAGGAAGTAAGTTTTGTATCCCGGGTGCGAACCGCCGTGACCGACGAAACGCCTGTCGCCGAGATGCGACCAGCGCAGGCCGAGACCATATTCGCTCATCCGTCCATCGGCGAGCGGCCGCTCGGTGGAAAGCCCGTCCAGAACGCCCGCAAAGCTGCCCTCGCCGCGCATCAGCCCCTGCAGCCAGCGGGTCAGCGCTTCGGCACTGCCGGCAAGACTGCCCGAAGCGGAAATATGCAGGCCAGCTGCCGAAAGCTGCCAGTTGCTTTCCGCCTTCCAGTAGCCGGGTACCAATCCATCAACCGGATCGTTCCAGATATCCGGCGCTTTCAGGAAAACACCGAATGGACCCGCAATTTGCTCCTGCACGAAATCGTCAAAACGGAAACCATGGCGCTCCAGCACCGCCTCCACCAGACGATAGCCGGTATTCGAATAGGAAACCTCGCTGCCGACCGAAAAGTTCAGCCGGGTCAGCCGCGACAGATAGTCGAGAAGCGGCCCAGCCTTCGTTTCGGTGTAGACGGAAAGACCAAGCAGCGAGAGGCATTCGCGCGTGTCCGGCAGGCCGCCGCTCATATCCAGCGCCTGCCCGACTGTGACGTCACGGAGCGGCGATTGCAGCTCCGGTAGATGCTTGCCGAGCGGGTCGTCAAGCCCGATCAGATCGGAATGGGCAAGCACCATGGCGCAGAAGGCATGTTTGGTGACGGAGGCATAACGCACCACGCTTTTCGGCGTAAAAGGTGCGAAGGTGGAAAGGCTTTCGACGCCGCCCGCATGGGCGAAGCGGATGCCATTGAGATCGAAACCGATAACCGCTCCGCCCGGCTCGTTGCTCGCCCATTGCGAGACGAAGCTCTCGGCAAGCGTTGAAGCGGCGTTCCAGTCGAGTTGCTGTGACATTGTTCGGTCTCTTGTGTCTTCATTGAAAGCCGGACGGACGTAGGAACCGACACAGCATATTCGACGTCATCCTCGGGCTTGACTCGAGGATCCACCTATCACCGGTGCATGGATCCTCGCCTCAGGGGCGAGGATGATGGAGGAAAGCTTGTACTGCCTCTCCATCATCCTCAAGACCTATCTCAGGCCGGTTCTTCCAGCCGGATGCTCAGGCTGCGCAGCTCTTCCGTATGCGGATGTTTGATGCGGCCGTCGCGCAGATCGCCGGCGCTCAGTTGCTCGACCATGTCGCCATTCAGCATCACGCCAACCTGCGGGCAAAGATGCGCAATGACCGCGAGATTGTGGCTGACGAGGATATAGGTGAGATTGCGCGCCGCACGCAGATCCTGCAACAGGTTCAGAATTTCCGCCTGCACCGAAACGTCGAGCGCCGAGGTCGGCTCATCGAGCAGCAAAACCTCAGGGTCGGCGATCAGGGCGCGCGCGATGGCGACACGCTGGCGCTGGCCGCCGGAGAGCTGATGCGGAAACCGGAAACGCACCGCCTGCGGCAGGGCCACGTCAGACAAAGCCTGCTGGATGCGCTTTTCGATATTGTCCATGCCGTGAACCAGCGGCAATTCGCTGAGGATACGGTCGATGGTCTGGCGCGGATGCAGCGAACCATAGGGGTCCTGAAACACCATCTGCACCTGCCGGAAGAATTCCGGCGTGCGTTTCAGCGGTGCGTCCTTGCCGGCAAAGGCGATGCGGCCTTCCCAGCTTTCATTAAGGCCAGCCATGGCGCGCAGGATGGTGGACTTGCCCGAGCCGCTTTCGCCAACGATGCCGAAGCTGCCGCCCTTTTCTACCGAAAAGGACACGCCCTTCACCACTTCACGGTCGCCGAACTTGATACGGAGGTTTTCGACGTCGATCATTGGCTGGACCACGCTGCATCACGGTTGAGAACGGGAAGACGCTCGCGCGGATGCGTCAGCGAGGGAATGCAGTTCAGAAGTCCCTTTGTATAGGGATGTTCGGCTTTCAGGAGTTCGGACGCCTTCAGCTCCTCCATCACCCGGCCGGAATACATGACAGCGACGCGGTCGCAAAAATGCGAGACGAGCGGCAGATCGTGGCTGATGAGGATGAGACCCATGCCGCGTTCCGACACCAGTTCCTCGATCAGCCGCAGAATTTCCGCCTGCACCGTGGCGTCGAGAGCGCTCGTCGGTTCGTCGGCGATCAGAAGCTCGGGATCGGGCGCCAGCATCATGGCGATCATGACACGCTGGCCCATGCCGCCGGAAACCTCATGCGCGTAGGACGAGGCGACCTGGCGCGGATTGCGGATCTTCACCTGATCGAGCAGGGCGATTGCCGCTTCCATGGCCGCACGCTTGCTGCCGCCCTTGTGGGCGCGCCAGGCTTCCGCGATCTGCGCACCCATGGTCTTGACCGGATTCAGCGAATATTTCGGGTCCTGAAGGATAAAACCCGCGCGCTTGCCACGGATCTGGCGCATCTGCCTTTCGCTGGCGGAAAGCACGTCGATGCCGTCGAAGGAGAGCTTGTCGGCCCTGATATCAGCATTGGAGGGCAGAAGCTTCATCAGCGCGCGCGCCGTAAGGCTCTTGCCCGAACCGGATTCACCGACGATGCCGAGCTTTTCTGTGCCGAGCTTCATCGACACACCACGCACCGCCTCGAAACGGCTGGTACGGGTCTGGAATGCGATCTTCAGATTTTCGATTTCGACCAGCATGGCTCAATGTCCCTTCGGGTCGAGCACGTCACGCAGACCATCACCAAGGAAGTTGAAGGCGAGCGAAACGAGGAAGATGGCGATGCCCGGAATGGTGGCGACCCACCATTGTTCGAAGATGAAGCGCTTGGCGGTGGCAATCATCGCACCCCATTCAGGCGACGGCGGCTGTGCGCCCATGCCGAGGAAGCCGAGGCTGGCGGCGGTGATGATGATCGAGCTCATGTCGAGCGTGATGCGCACGATAAGGCTCGGCACGCAAAGCGGCGCGATATGGCGGGCAATGATGCGCCAGGCGGAAGCACCCGTCAGCCGGTAGGCCGCGACGAAATCGCTGCCGCGAACCGTCATGGTTTCGGCGCGCGCAAGACGCGCATAGGGCGGCCAGGCGGTGAGCGCGATGGCGAGAACGGCGCTTTCGACACCCGGCTTCAGCGCCGCAACGAAGGCGAGCGCCAGAATGAGGCGCGGGAAGGCCAGAAACACGTCCGTCACCCGCATCAGCACCGTATCGACGATACCACCGAAATAACCGGCGATGCAGCCGATGGCGAGGCCGATCGGCGCGACGAGCACAACGACGGCGATAACCATGCCGAGCGTGACGCGGCCGCCGTAAAGGATGCGCGAAAGGATATCGCGGCCCAGCTCATCCGTGCCGAACCAGTGTACTGCACTCGGAAAGGCAAGACGGTTGCCGAGGTTCTGCGCGGCGGGATCGTAAGGCGCGATGGCGGGAGCCAGCAGCGACAGCGCGATGAAGACGAGAATGATGGTCAGACCGACCACCGCCAGCGGATTGGACTTGAGGTTCAGCCAGATACGGTACCGATTTCCCCAGGCAGCCTGCCTGCGGGAATGCGGCGTCTCATCCAGCGCCCAGTTTCTGAAATTAGCTAACATCATCGAACGCGGGGATCCATTACTCGGTAAAGTACGTCTGCAAGCAGGTTGAGGCCGACATAGATCAGGCCGATCAACAGGGTTGCTCCGACGACGGGGTTCATGTCCGCGTTCATGAGCGAGACGGTGAGGTATTGGCCAAGGCCCGGCCAGCTGAAGACGGTTTCCGTCACCACGGCGCCTTCGAGAAGGCCTGCATAGGTGAGCGCGATAACCGTGACGAGCTGCACGGCAACCGTCGGGAAGGCATGCCCCCAGATGACGGTCATCGCCGAAAGCCCCTTGGCACGAGCGGTAATGACATATTCGCCCTTCAGCGCATCGATCATGAAGGCGCGCGTCATGCGGGTGACATAGGCCATGCTGAAATAGGCGAGGATACAGACGGGCTGCACCATATGGGCAAGCGCATCGTAAAACGCGCCCCAGTCACCGGCGAGCAGCGTGTCGACCGTCATCAGACCGGTGACCTGCGTGATCATGCCGTCATAGATGATGTCCTGCCGGCCCGGTCCGGGTGCAATGCCGAGTGTGGCGTAAAACACCAGGAGCGAAATCAGCGCCAGCATGAAAACGGGCACGGAATGGCCGGCGAGGCAGACGACGCGGATGACCTGATCCGTCAGCTTGCCCTGTTTGACGGCGGCCCAGACACCGAGCGGAATGCCGATCAGTGCTGCGAGAATGAGCGCTGCCGTCGCAAGTTCGAACGTGGCGGGGAAGACGCGGGTAATATCAACCCAGACCGGATTGCGGGTCAGGATGGAATTGCCGAAATCGCCGTGCAGGACCTGCGAGACATAATGGAAAAACTGCACGACCAGCGGCTGGTCGAGGCCCATTTCCGCCCGCACGCGCACGATGACGTCTTCAGGCGCATTGTCGCCGACCGCCGCGATGACGGGATCGACGGGCATGACGCGCCCGATCATGAAGGTGATGATCATCAAACCGAACAGCGTCAGAATGACGCTGCTCAGTGTCGACGATATGCTTTTGATGCGCTTGTTCAATGTTACGCTTTCTTAGCATCGTGGTAGGAATTGCCCTCGGACAGGACGCCCAGTTCAAAACCGGAAACGCCCTTGCGGAAGGCAGCCGTCTTCGTCGTCTGGAACATGAAGACGAACGGGCTGTTCTGCATGTGCTCGCGCTGCAGGGCTTCATAAAGCTCGATACGCTTTGCCGGATCCTGCTCGTCACGGGCGGCTTCCGCCTTGGCGGCGAAATCGTCGTTCTTGAAACGCGAACGCCACAGGAACGGCTTGGACTTCACATCGTCGCCATTGTCCTTGTTGATGTTGAAGACATCGGCATTGGAATGCGGATCGAAGTAATCCGTACCCCATGCGGAAAGCGCCATCTGATGCTCGCGGGCGCGCATCTTGGTCAGAACCTGACGGTTCTCGGCCGATTGCAGACGCACCTTGATGCCGATATCGGCAAGGTTTGCCTGGATCGCCTGCGCCAGATCCGGATAGGGCTGGGCGGAATAATGATCCATGGTGATCTCGAAACCGTCGGCAAGACCGGCTTCCGCCATCAGTGCCTTGGCCTTTGCGACATCGCGCTGGAACGGCGTGTCATCGACGGCGCCGGGGAAACCTTCCGGCTCGAAGCTCTGGTGAACCTTGTGAGACAGCGGCACGATGTTTTCCTGCATGCCCTTGTAGTCCAGCGCCCATTTGATGGCCTGCCAGACCTGCGGCTTGGCAAGGTTCTCATTGCCCTGGTTGAGCGAGATCAGCACCAGCGAGGCAATGCTCTTGCGCTCCAGCTCGATGTTCGCGTCGTTCTGGGCGCTGCGCAGCTGTTCCGAGGTGAGGTCGCGGGCAATATCGATATCGCCCTTCTGCAGCATGAGAAGCTGGGAAGACGGATCGGTGACGTGGCGCAGGATGACGCGCTTGATATTGCCCTTGTAGGGGCCGTTCGGGTTGACGGTGAGTGCTACGCTTTCGCTCGGCTTCCAGGCCTGCAGAACGAAATCGCCGGAACCGGCGCTGTTCTTCTGCAGCCAGCCATTGCCGAGGTCTTCGCCCGAAGCATTGGCCAGAACGGCCTTCTTTTCGACGATCGCGCCGATGTTGGCGGACAGGCAATAGAGCAGGAAGGAGATGGCGGTCGGCTTTGCCGTCGTCAGCTTCACCGTCTTGTCGTCGGCAGCAACGATGGTCGTCTCGGCATTCTCAGGCGTGAAGCCGAACTGGCTGATGATGAAGGCCGGGCTCTTGTTCATCTTGATGGCGCGCTGCAGCGAGAAGGCAACGTCTTCCGCCGTGACTTTCGCACCGCTGGAGAAGGTCGCTTCGTCACCGATCACAAAGGTGAAGACCTTGCCATCGGCATCGGCTTCCCAGGATTTCGCGATGACCGGATCGACCTTGGTGGAATCTTCGCGATTGGCGCGCACGAGCTTCTGGTACATGTTGGACATGATTTCACCGCCGACGGCTTCGAAGCCCTCATGCGGATCAAGGCTCGTCATATTGTCCAGCTGCTGGGCGACCACCAGAATATCCTTGGGCGTCGCAGCAAATGCCGGAATGCGCGCATAGGACAGGAACGGTACGGCTGCGCCGGCGATCAGCAGGTTGCGTCTTGAAATCATCGAAAATCCCCTTTCGGACCTTATTTTTCGGAAACGGTGGGGGTTTGCCCCAATCCAGTCATTTTTTTTATGTTTTCCCGCGATTACCACGAGCAAACGAGGCGCGACCAATTCCAAATTTGGCAGAGCCTATGCATGGATTGCATTTGCTCCGGCCTTGACCTTTCCTCTACCAATTCCCAAAACTCTGACGACCGCGCGCTCGCGCCCCGCCCGTATCCAAAGGTGAATGACCATGACCGATGAAAAAACCGTACCCGTCTTCGACGGCCACAACGATGTGCTTTTGCGGTTATGGCGGTCGGGCAATGCCTCACCCGAAACACTTCTCATCGAGGGTGATACGGTTGGCCACATCGACCTGCCACGCGCTAAAAAGGGTGGCCTCGCCGGCGGCCTCTGCGCCATCTACGTCCCCTCGCCCAGCATGGAAAAGGACGCGAACGGTGACTATCCGACACCGACCGAAGCGGACGCCCTGAAGGCGACACTTGGCATGGCGGCCCTGCTGTTCCGTGCCGAGAAACAATCGGGCGGCGCGCTGAAAGTCTGCCGCACGGCCGCCGATATCCGCACCGCAATGGCTGAAGGCGCCTTCGCCTCCGTTTTCCATATCGAGGGCGCGGAAGCGATCGGCGCCGATCTGGATGCGCTGCACGTCCTCCACGAGGCCGGCCTTCGCACGCTCGGACCGGTCTGGAGCCGTCCGAACATCTTTGCTTACGGCGTTCCCTTCCGTTTCCCCTCGACACCGGATATCGGCCCCGGCCTCACCGATGCGGGCAAGCGGCTGGTGAAGGCCTGCAACGAGCTGAAGATCATGGTCGACCTGTCGCACATGAACGAGCAGGGTTTCTGGGACATAGCCAAGATTTCGGATGCACCGCTGGTGGCGTCGCATTCCAACGCCTATGCGCTGTGCAATCACAGCCGCAACCTGACGGACCGCCAGCTGGACGCGATCCGCGACACGGGCGGTCTGGCCGGCATCAATTTCGGCGTTCTGTTCCTGCGCCAGGACGGTGTGAAGAACCCGAATACCGATCTTGGCGAACTGGTCCGCCATGTGGATTACATCGTCAACCGCATCGGCATCGATCACGTCGCGCTCGGTTCGGACTTCGACGGCACCACCATTCCCGCCGCCATGAAGGATGCGGCCGACCTGCAGTTGCTGGTCGAAGCCCTGCGCAACGGCGGTTATGACGACGATGCACTCGCCAAGATTTGCCACAGCAACTGGGTGCGCGTGCTGGAGAAGACCTGGGGCGCGTAACGCGCCCCGACTTCAACCTCTGACCCGGTGCATCCGCGCCGGAGACATGAAGCGGCAGGCCCTCAGGCCTTTGCCGCTTTCTTTTTGCCCGTGGCACGAAACGCCAGAAGGCCGGCAACCACGGCAATCATCGCCCATTTGACCGGCAGCGCATCCGCCGTTTCACTGCGGATCGGCAGAACCGTCACCGTTCCCGGACGCGATTCATATCCGGCCTGGCCACTCGCCTTGGCATCGGCGATCTGCTTGGGCGAAACGACCCATTCGGCACCCCGCATCTTGTCAACGGTCATGTAGCCGCCGCCAGCCAAAAGAGCGACAACCAGCGAAAGCACTATCCTTGTGGGCAAGTTCATTTGCATCTCCCTTCAATTGAAAGGAGCGTGTAGTCGCATCAAACGGGGCAACCAAGCAATCGGAACGATCAATTCACGGCGTTTTTTGAGCAAAAAAGCAAATCGCGCTCTTTTTGGTTGCGTTTTTCATTTTAGAGACGAAAATCTCGTTTGTTTATCCACAAACTTCACATCGACACGTCATGCATTTCTGCTAAGCAAATTTCCTCAACCGAAACGAATTAGCGACACAATCCTGTGGTTCGCCAACCAAGGGACTGGCGCTGGAAAAAGCAAATGGCAGACAAGAGCGAAATTATACAGACCGATATTACCGAATCCCCGGTTGAAAGCTTCTTTGCCAGAAACCGGCCGTATCTGACGGCCATCGCCATTACGCTCATCTTCGTGATGATGACGTTTGCGATTTATCGTCTCACATCCGAAGTACGATACGATGATGTGATCTCCGCCCTTCTGGGAACCTCGCTTCCGGCCATTCTTCTTGCGATCGTCTTTACGGCGCTAAGCTTCCTGTCGCTGATTTTTTATGACGCGAATGCGATCGAATACGTCGGCAAAAAAGTGCGTTTCCCCTCCATGGCGGCCACCGCTTTTGCCGCTTATGCCATCGGCAATACTGCGGGATTTGGTCCATTGAGCGGCGGCGCCATCCGCTTTCGCGCCTATTCCCGGCTTGGACTTTCGCCGGGTGACATCGCCCGCGTCATCGCCTTCGTCACGCTGTCGTTCGGGCTGGGGCTTTTGTCGGTCAGCGCGCTTTCAACCTTCATCGTCGCACCACGCATTGCCGCCATCATCGGCCTTGACGCGACGGTTCTGAGGGGCGCATCGCTCGCCGTCATTGCCGTTCTCGTTGCCACCGCCTATATCGGCCGCAACGGCAAAGTGATCCGGCTCGGCAAATGGCGACTGCGCCTTCCCGACAGCCGCACCTCCTCGCGCCAGTTCCTCGTCTCCGCTTTCGATATCGCCGCCTCGGCCTCGGTGCTCTACGTGCTGCTGCCCGAAACGCATCTCGGTTGGCCGACATTCTTCGCGATCTATGCCACTGCCGTCGGCCTTGGCGTTCTCAGCCACGTTCCCGCCGGTCTCGGTGTCTTCGAAACCGTCATGGTCGCGGGGCTCGGCAATGCGATCAGCGTCGATCAGCTGCTCGGAAGCCTCGTTCTTTATCGCGTCATCTACCACGTCCTGCCGCTGGTGGTCGCCATTCTGGTGATGATCGTTTCCGAAATGAAGCAGTTCGCGGCCAAGCCGGTGGTCTCCGATATCAGTCAGCTTGCCGTACGGCTGGCGCCACCGCTGCTCTCCACCTTCGCGATCATTCTCGGCACCATGCTGATCTTTTCGAGCGTGACGCCGACGCCCGGCAGCAACCTGGATTTCCTGTCCAACTTCGTGCCCCTACCGATCATCGAGGCGGCGCACTTTTTGACGAGCATCCTCGGCCTCGGCCTCGTTGTCGCCTCCCGCGGTCTCGGACAGCGGCTGGATGGGGCCTGGTGGATTGCCCTCGTTGCAGCATCGCTGGCGCTCATCCTTTCCCTGTTGAAGGCGATCGCGGTTTTCGAGGCAATCTTCCTCGGCATCTTCATCGCGGCCCTCGCCCTCAATGTGCGCAGCTTCAACCGCCATGCTTCGCTGGTCAAACAGGCGCTGGGACCAAGCTGGCTCGCTGCAATGGCCGTCATCATCGCCGGCGCGGCAACGATCCTTCTGTTCGTCTATCGCGACACCGATTACAGTCACACATTGTGGTGGGAATTCGAGTTCTCCGAAGAAGCCCCGCGTGGGCTGCGCGCCCTTCTTGGCCTGGTGCTCGCCTCCTCGACCATCGCAATTTTCAGCCTGATGCGGCCGGTCACCTTCAAGCCGGATTCGATCCAGCCGGAAGACGTCGAACGCGCGACTGACATCGTCATGCAACAGGATTCGGCCGACGCCAATCTGGTGCGCATGGGCGACAAGCATGTGATGTTCTCGGAAAGCGGCAGCGCCTTCATCATGTACGGCATTCAGGGCCGATCGTGGATTGCCTTTGCCGACCCGGTCGGCGACGAGGAGGATTTCCCCGATCTGGTCTGGCAATTCGTGGAATCCGCCCGTTCGGCGGGTGCGCGCGCCGCCTTCTACCAGATTTCGCCTTTCCTCCTGTCCCATTGCGCCGATGCTGGCCTGCGCGCCTTCAAGCTCGGTGAACTGGCGCTGGTCGATCTCGCCGCATTCGAACTGAAGGGCGGCAAGCTCGCGACCCTTCGCCAGTCCCTGAGCCGCGGCGCCCGGGACGGGCTGACTTTCGAAGTTGTCGAGCGATCCAATGTTCCGGATATTCTCGACGAGCTGAAGCAGGTCTCCGACGGCTGGCTCGCGCACCACAACACGCGGGAAAAACGTTTTTCCCTCGGCGCCTTCGAGCCGGACTACATCCTGTCTCAGCCCGTCGCCGTGCTGCGCAAGGACGGAAAGATCACTGCTTTTGCCAACCTCATGGTGACGGACACGAAAAAGGAAGCCACCATCGACCTCATGCGCTTTTCGGCGGATGCGCCGCGCGGCTCGATGGACTTCCTCTTCGTCAGCATCATGCAGCATCTGCGTGAGGCGGGATATGAAAGCTTCAATCTCGGCATGGCACCCATGTCCGGCATGTCGAAGCGCGATGCGGCACCGGTCTGGGACCGTATCGGCAGCACACTTTTCGAACATGGCGAACGTTTCTACAACTTTAAGGGCCTTCGTGCGTTCAAGACGAAGTTCCACCCGAAATGGGAACCGCGTTACCTTGCCGTGCAGAACGGTGCAGACGCCGCTCTGGCGCTGATGGACGCGACGGTTCTGATCAGTGGCGGTGTCAGAGGAGTGATCGGAAAATGAGAAAATACAACATGCTGAAAGCGGTCCTTGCCGCCTCCGCCCTGTTCGTCTCCCCACTATTTGCTTCCAGTGCCGCCTTTTCGCAGGACAAGCCGGCCTATGACACCGGCATGATCCCCGCCGAGCATATCATGGTGCCGGACGGTGAAATTCTCGCCAGCGTCTTCCTGATTTCCGACGCCGACGGATGGACAAGCACCGACGAAGAACGCGCCAAGGCGCTGGTGGAAAAGGGTGCCGCCGTGGTCGGCATCGATTTCAAGGAATATCTGAAGGCACTCGAGGCCGATGATGACGATTGTATCTATATGATCTCGGACATCGAGTCGCTGTCGCAGCAGATCCAGCGCACCGCCGGGACGGCCAGCTATCGCCAGCCGATCCTCACCGGCATCGGCAAGGGCGGAACGCTGGCGCTGGCAATGATCGCGCAAAGCCCGGTCTCCACCGTGCAGGAAGCCATCGCGGTCGACCCCAAGGCCGGCCTGCCACTTGAGAAGATACTCTGCACCCCCGCCACCAAGGACAAGGTGGACGGTGAAACGGTCTATGGCCTGACGGATGGCCCGTTGCCCGCCCCGGTCAGCGTGCTGTTCACGCCCGATGCTGATCAGAAAGGCCGCGACCACGTCAACGCCCTGGTGAAGCTGCATCCCGATATCGAAGTGACTGACGTGACCGGCAAGGCGAACGAGGTTCTGTCCCAGACCCTGTCCGACAAGGTCGATGCAGCCGGCGATACCAGCAGCCCGCTCGGCCTGCCGATCACGGTTCTTGAAACGACCCCGGTGATGGACACCATGGCGGTGATCTATTCCGGTGACGGCGGCTGGCGCGATCTCGACGAGGAAGTCGGCGGCGCGCTGCAAAAGCAGGGCATACCCGTGATCGGGGTCGATGCGCTGCGTTACTTCTGGAAAGAAAAGCAACCGCAGGAAGTGGCGAACGACCTTGCACGCATCATCGACACCTACCGTAAGGAATGGAAGGTACGGAACGTGGTGCTGATCGGTTATTCCTTCGGCGCCGATATCATTCCTGCCACCTATAATCTTCTGCCGGACCGCGCGAAATCGCATGTCGTGCAGCTCACCCTGCTGGGACTTTCGACCGAAGTCGATTTCGAGATTTCCGTCCAGGGCTGGCTCGGCGTTGCCGGCGAAGGCAAGGGCGGCAAGACCATCGACGACATCGTCAAGATCGACCCGAAGCTGGTGCAATGCGTCTATGGCACGGAGGAAGAGGATGAAGACCCCTGCCCCGGCCTGAAGGCAAAGGGCGTGGAGACGATCGGCATCGAGGGCGGCCACCATTTCGATGAGGACTATGAAGGGCTTGCCAAGCGCATCGTAACCTCGTTGAAAACCCGGCTACCGAAATAGGCTGTCGCGACCTGAAAGGCTTCGGGAGATTTCCCGAAGCCGCACCGACAGTTCCGTCGGAACTCACCCACCCGAAATACCACCGGCAGCATGCCGGCTCCCCGAATGACCGATATCGGCTCGGAAACCTTCCTTGAGAGGTTCCCTGCGTCACGGCCATACTTGCGGAATCGATTAAAGTATTATTCAAAAGAAATATGCTGGCGGCGAATATCCCATGGCATTTCCGCAACCATGCTTCTGTTGATTACCAATCATGGATTTTATATTTCCGGACCGGTTCAGGGAGCCGCCGCATGCCCGCACGAAAGACCAAAACACCAGTTCTCGTGGAACGCATCGACCAGTTCGTCGGCCGCGTCAGGGAGGCGATGAAAAGCAGCGACGCGTTGCGAAACAAAAAAATCCGCGATCTGTGGGACGCTGAGGTCCGCTACCATTTCGACAATGGCCGCACGGAAAAGACGCTCGAACTTTACATCATGAAATATCGTTATGCCCTGAAGGCCGAATTCGGCCCAAAGAGCACCCCGCTTGCCATCTGCAACATGAAAAAGCTGCGGGAGCGTCTGAACACCTATATCGAGCGGGCCGACTATCCGAAAACCGGTGTGGCGACATCCATCGTCGAAAAAATCGAACGGGCGGAATTCAATACCGCCGGCCGCAAGCCGACAGTTCTTTTGCGGATCGCGGATTTCATTGCAGCGATGAACGGCCTCGGCTCTAAAGAAGAGATGCAGGCTTTGTGGACCGCTGAAATCGGCATCATGAAGGGCAGAGCCCAGACGACGATCATTTCCTACATCACGAAGTACCGCAACGCCATCCGGGAAGCCTTCGGCGACGAGCATCCGATGCTGAAGATAGCGACCGGTGACGCCGCGATGTACGACGATGCGCGCCGGGTCAAGATGGAGAAGATCGCCAACAAGCATGGCGCGCTGATCACCTTCGAGAATTACCGGCAGGTCTTGAAGATTTGTGCCGATTGCCTCCAGTCCAACGATCCCCTGATGATCGGCATCGGCCTGATCGGCATGACGGGACGACGCCCCTACGAGATATTCACGCAGGCCGAGTTTTCCCCTGCCCCCTATGGCAAGGGCGTTTCCAAATGGAGCATCCTGTTCAACGGCCAGGCCAAGACGAAACAGGGCGAAGGAACGAAATTCGGGATTACCTACGAAATTCCGGTCCTTGCCCGCTCCGCCGCCATTCTCTCCGCCTATCAGCGCCTGCGCGAAAGCGGGCAGGGAAAACTGTGGCACGGCATGTCGATCGACGATTTTTCATCGGAAACCCGCCTGCTGCTCCGAGACACGGTTTTTAATCTGTTCGAGGATCTCTGGCCGAAGGAAGAACTGCCCAAGCCCTATGGCCTGCGGCACCTTTACGCCGAGGTGGCGTATCACAATTTCGCACCGCCCCACGTCACCAAGAACAGCTATTTCGCCGTCATTCTCGGACACAACAACAACGACCTCGAAACCTCGCTGTCCTATATGACCTATACGCTGCCGGAAGATCGCGATGATGCGTTGGCGCGGGCCAAACGCACAAATGAGCGGACGTTGCAGCAAATGGCGGCCATCGCGCCGGTGTCCGCCAAAAACCCACGGTAGTACCCGGAACCGCTCCAGAAAAAGCGTCCAATACACCGTGCTTCGAAAATTGCGCTGGACCAGCTGCCGGCCGCATTTTCGCATGCTTGTTCCGGCAGTCCAGACAAATGCGGGTGCATGCGCTTTTGACAAGCCTTTACCCTGTTATCTGCAGGCGTGGTGTTGGCACCTCGGGCGGCTTTTGCCTGCACACGACCTAAACGCGGCAACGTAAATCCTCCATCCATCAATATAAACTCAATATAATTTAATAATATAAAATACTTATTACAAGTACTACTTTTAATAATACAGCTACACGCAAGTATATAATACAATAATCCACCGAAGTACTGGTTAACACATGGATTTCGGCCATGGTTTTTTCGGAGGCACATGGTGCTGCCCGCATATACGACTTACGCTCTCTACAATCGTGATCTGGGATTGTCGCTGAAACGTGTCGCGAGCGACCCGGTCGTATCGCGCGACGCCAAATATTATGCGGACAATATCGGCAAGGTCAAAAACCTCGACGATTTTCTCAAGGACTACAGGCTCTACTCCTACGCCATGAAAGCCTATGGCCTGGAAGAGATGACCAATGCCACGGCCTTCATGAAGAAGGTGCTGGGAAGCGACCTCAACGATGCCAACAGTTTCGCCAACAAGCTGAAGGACACACGCTACCGCGACTTCGCCGCGGCGTTCGATTTCGGCAATATCAAAACGGAAAAAGCGGTTCAGACCAAATCCCAGCAGGACCGGCTGATTGCCACCTATCACGACACGATCAAACAGGAAGGCGCGGAACTAAAGGAAGAGACGCGTTTTTACAACATCATCATCGACAAGGTTGGCCATGTCGATGATATCTTCAAGAACACGCGGCTTCGGGATTATATTTTCAAATCCTTCGGCGTTGATGCCGAAACCTTCAGCTACAAGCATGTCAAGGATGTTCTGAGCAGCGACATCAGCAGTGCCGATAGCTATGTCAACAAGACCTACAAACCGTTGATCACCGACTGGCAGGCAAAAACGGCCGACCTGCGCATCGAGCGGGCGAAGATTGCCTCCACCGACAAGGTGGCGCTCGCAAAGATCGACTATCTGATCAGCCAATATAACAAGCGTATCAACGCTGCCAACAAGCTGTTCGAGATGGCGGCGGCGTTTAATTTCCGGGACGATGGCCGCGTGGATGATGGCATGCTGGCGCAGACGGCAGCCCAGAAGCGGCTGACCAACGAGACCTATGTTCTCTCAAACCCCCGTCTGACGCAGGCTGGTGCTGTTCTCAACCGTGATTATTTCGCGGACAAGATGAAAAGCATCACCGAGGCCAGCCAGATGACCCAATTTGTGCGCCTGAGAACGATGCTCATCGTCAGCTTCAATCTGACGGACAACGACAAGACCGATGAGAAAATCAGGTGGGCTCTTTTACAAAAACCGGATGATCCGCAAAGCCCGATCCACAAGGAGAAAGACATGGGCCTCGTCGATCTGGCGCGGGCCTTCAATTTCGGTGCGGACGGCAAGGTCGAGCCCGGAAAGGTCGTGCAGACCGAACCTCAGCTCAGCACCATGATGAACCTCTATTTCAGCCGTTACGACGACAAGGACGAGGCGGCGGACGAAAAGGTGATCAAGGATTTCAAACGCTATGTCGGCCTGACAAAAAACCTCGAGGATTTCCTGTCAAATGCGCAGGCTGCGGTCGTTATTCGAAACTTCGCCCTCAAGGCCTTTGATATTCCCGCTGAGGAAGCGTCACCCTTCAAGCTCAAACGGGTATTCACCAGCGATCTGTCGGACCCGAAAAGCTATGTTAACACCCTGAAGGACAATCGCTTTGTACGGCTGGCCAAGGCTTTCAACTTCAATGCCGAGGGCAAGATCGGCTCGCCACGGCTCGCCCAGGCGGAAAACGAAATCACCCGCATCTCGCGGAGTTATTTGACGGAAGTCACCCGTTGGGACAAGGACAAGAAGATCAAGGAAAAGGGGCAAAAAGAGGTCACTTATTATCGCGAGAAAATGGAGACGCTCGAAACCGTCGACCAATTGCTTGCAGACCGCCGCCTGCTCGATTTCATGCTGGTTGCGGAACGCATTGATCCCAAATCGGTCACCACCGATTATCTGAAGAAGATTTTCAAGTCCGACCTTAAGGATGCCAAAAGCTTCGCCAATACCGAAAAAGATGCCCGCTTCCGCGCACTTGCCGGTTCTTTCAATTTCGACGCCAAGGGAAATATCGCCGCGAAAGCCGGCCAGGGCGTGCAGAATACCCGCAGCCTAATGGAAACACGCGACAAATATGTTCGCCAGACCCTTGAGCAACGGGCCGGTGAAGAAAATTCCGGCGTTCGCCTTGCGCTTTATTTCAAACGGATGGCCGGCGGTATTTCCAATCCTTACGACATACTGGCTGACAAGGCGCTTGCCGAATTCACCCGCACTGCTCTTGGAATTCCGGCCGAAACCGCAAATTCCAAGGTGGATGCGCAGGCAAAGATGATCGAGAAGAAGCTGAAGATAAAGGACCTGCAGGACCCCAAGAAGGTGGAAAAGCTGGTCAACCGCTTTCTGCTGATGTACGAAGCCAACAATTCAGCGCCTGACCATCGGTTGGCACTATTGGGTGGCAGTTCCTCGATCAGTGGCAATACCCTTGCGACATTGGCCCAACTGCGCGGCGCCCGCAGAAGCTAGATCATTCGGTAGCGCAACAATCGAGTATTATGCTGGCCGCAGGTTTTCACCCCGCGGCTAGCGTCTTGTCCGTCAAACCCGCTCATCACCCGAGGTGCGGTAAAGCAGGGTCAGCACGGTCAGCATCAGCCCCAGCAGCGCGACCGAGCCGAAAATGTAGAAATTCCACTCAGGCGCCAGCCCCCGCTGCAGGACGAGGCCGCCAATCATGGGACCGGCGATGCCGCCAAGCCGCCCGACCGCCAGCGAAAAGCCAAGACCAGTGCCACGAATATGGACGGGGTAAAGCCTCCCGACCAGAACATTGGCGAGAATCTGGGTTCCGATCGTTCCGGCACCAGCAAGGGCGACGAAGAGATAGAGAAGCGGCCCCTTGTTTACCGTCAAAGCCCAGATCGAAGCGGCACCGATGGCAAACAGAACCGCCACGACCACCTTGACGTTACCCTTGTCGGCGAAACGTCCGCCGATGAGGATACCGATTGCCGCGCCGAC
Source organism: Agrobacterium arsenijevicii (assembly GCA_000949895.1). GTDB lineage: Bacteria > Pseudomonadota > Alphaproteobacteria > Rhizobiales > Rhizobiaceae > Agrobacterium > Agrobacterium arsenijevicii. Next base: position 215,865 of record JWIT01000005.1, read on the forward strand.
ATTGAGCATGATGGAAAAGCTGAGCGCCGAGCTGATATCATAGCCCATCTTGTTCATGATGGTGGGCAGCCAGTTGACCATGCCGAAGGTCAGGAGCAGTGAGCAAAAGTGAATGCCCCAGGCATTCAGCGTCGAAAGCAACCGGCCTTCCGAGAACAGGGCGCTAACGCCGCCCTTTTGGATTTTGGTATGCGGCACGATACGTTGCAGGCCATAGGTGTCGCAAACCCCATCGGCTTCCGCCTGCCGGCCCTTGCTCGCCAGCCATTCAGGCGATTCCGGCAAAAGCCGCATGAACAGCGGCAAAAGGATGAGCGGCAGGCCGCCGATCAGCATCAATGGCCGCCAGCCATAGGCCTCCAGCAGGAGGATGCCCATGAGGCCGGAGAAGATGCCGCCAATAAGGTAGCCGAGGAAAGACAGGGAATTTGCCTGCGCCCTGCGTTTGGGCGGCGAGAATTCCAGCACCAGCGCCGTCACCGTCGGCAAAAGCGCGCCAAGGCCGAGACCGGCCAGAAAGCGCGTGATTTCGAAGGCGAGGAAGTTCGGCGTCATGGCCGAGGCGATCATCATCGCAGAAAATCCGGCAAGGCTGATGAGGACGACCTTGCGGCGGCCGATACGGTCCGCCATGGTGCCAGCAAACAGCGCACCGAGCAGCATTCCCATCAATGTCAGCGCGGCGGCGCGCCCGACCATGGCGGGATTGAGCGCCCAGGCCCCTTCCTTCAGCAGCGCCGGCGCAACAGCACCGTAAACGACCAGATCGTACCCGTCGAACATGATCATCAGGCCGCATGTCGCGATGACGCCGGCCGGGTTTTTCGTCCGCACTGAAGCGGCGCTCATATAGTTCGTGGACATATTCCTCCCTTTCACGCATGAACGCGCCATCCGGAATGGATCGACGTCTTCCCGTTCTTGCGATTGCTCCGTGGGTACCCGGCTTGCTCCACCCTGATGTGTGTCCCGCTCCTGTCAAGACACATATCGCCGATGTCACCCGCCTCCGATTAAATGTTGCATTTGCAAAAATTGCAATTGAAATATTAACGATGATCAACCGCCATCGCTCGTGTGAATCTCAGTCGCGTTGCAGCCCCGAAATTCTCGACAGCGTTGGCGTCCAGCTCAAAATACGAATGCGGTTATAGACGCCGTGGATGACAAACGGATCGGCGTCGCTGAAAGCGATGACATCCTCGATGTTACAGGCTTCGACAATGACGAGGGCGGCCGCAGACCCTCCGCTATCCGCCTGCATCGGCCCGGACGCAAGAATTCTGAACCCTTCCGGCACGCCATCTTCGTTGCGCAAATGGGCTTTGTGAGCGTCCATCTGCGCCACCCGTTGCTCCACGGCTGCGGGATCGCTCTCGGCAAAACGCACGTAAAGCCCGAGCCGGTCGCTGCCGCCGGTCATCGGGCGAGCACGAAATCGTGGTTCACCGACCAGAACCAGTCGCCGGCAAAACCCAGATCCCCTGCCTTCTTCGCATCTTCCACCCGCTGAAAATCGGCCAGCAGGCTTTCCTTCACGCCAAAAACCGCGTCCGAACGGATGTAGGGATCATCAGGGTCGAAAATATGGGTGACGAGCGTGGTGAAACCTTCTGCCGAAACGATATAATGCAGGTGTGCCGGCCGGTAAGGATGCCGCCCCATGGCCCGCAGCAGCTGCCCGACCGGGCCATCATCCGGTATCGGGTAATATTTCGGCTTCGTAGCCCGGAACCAGTAGCGCCCGTCTTCACCCGTGACGAATACGCCGCGCAGGTTGAAATCGGGCTGAATGCCCTTCTGCTGCACGTCGTAGAAACCTTCGTCATTCGCCTGCCAGACATCGATGCGGGCGCCTGCGACCGGCACTCCATCGGTGTCGAGGATGCGACCGGTGACCACCATATCCTCGCCCTTGCCGTCGAGGCAGATATTGGCGCCCATCGGCATTTCCGGCGCATCGGCCACATGAAAAGGCCCGAGAACAGTGGATTCAGACGCGCCGCTCGGTTTGCGGTGATTGATCGCATCGACCAGCATCGAGACCCCGAGAATATCGGAAAACAGGATCCACTCCTGCCGCCACTCGTTGCAGATCTGGCCAACCTCGGTCAAAAAATGGATTGCCTTCATCCATTCTTCCTCAGTCGGCTCGATCTCTTTCACCGCCTCGTGAAGCTTGCGGGTAACGACCGCCATGATCTCCCTCAGGCGCGGATCGTCGCAATCGCGCATACGGGCGATCACGGTCTCGGCCGAACGTTCCTCGACGAAATAGCCGTCGTCACCGGTCGTTTTCATGTCCGTCATGTCTTCCTCCCATCACTCCGGCCGTGCGCCCTCGAAGGCGCGTTGCAACAGCGCACGGATCGCGATTTTTTCGATTGGCCGCGGACACCAGTAAGGATTGGCCGTCGCAAGCTCGGCCATAGGATCGAGATTTTCCGGCCGCACGCCGAGCGCAGCAAGACTAGCCGGCGCGCCGAGCCGGACGGCAAAGTCGTAAAGTCCTACCCCGGCCTTGCCACCAACCAGTGCCGCCAGCGGCGCAAGCAGATCCGGCACCGCCTCTTCCACATAAGCGATGGTGTGCGGCAGAAGCACCGCATGGGTTTCCGCGTGCGGCAGGTCCAGACTGCCGCCCAGCGTATGGCAAAGCTTGTGATGCAGCGACATGCCGACGGCGCCCAGCACCGTGCCGCACAGCCATGCGCCGTAAAGCGCGGCTTCCCGCGCCTCGATATCCTGCGGCTGCGCTCTAACGCCGGGAAGCGCCTCGATCATTGCCCGCAATCCCTCCACCGCCATCAGACTGATGATCGGATTACGGTCCTGCGCGTAAAGGGCTTCCGCCGCATGGGCCATGGCGTTCAGCCCGCTCGTCATGCTGATGCCGACCGGTAATCCAAGCGTCAGCTCCGCATCATAAATCACCACTTCCGGCAGGATTTCCGGCCCGCGCATGGTGGTCTTCACGCCATTTTCCGTCTGGCCGAGAATGGGCGTCACTTCCGAGCCGGCATAGGTCGTCGGAATGACGATCTGCGCCGCATCGGTGCGCAGCGCAATGGCCTTGCCGAGACCGGTGGTGGAACCACCACCCAGCGACACCACACAATCCGCACCGGCCGCACGATAAACATCGACCGCCCTTTTCGTCACCTCGACTGGTGTGTGCATGGCCGCATCGGAAAAGACACCGGCAGCCAGTGGGCCGAGCCGAGCGGCCAAGGCTTCCGCATCACCCTTCTGGTGGGGGGTGGAAAGCACCAGCGCCCGCGACAGGCCAAGGCGGCGGATTTCCTCCGCCACGCCCATTGAACTGCCCGCGCCGAAGACGATGCGGGCGGGGGCGGCCGTATAGACAAACGGCTGCATGGCTCAAGCTCCGTCGAGCTTGAACAGGCGGCGCGCATTGGTGCGGCCGATCTTCACCCGGTCTGCCTCGGCGATGCTCGTCGCGTTAAACCAGTCCGAGGCGTGGTCGATATTCTCGAAGGGCCAGTCCGTGGAGAACAGGATGCGGTCGGCGCCGATTTCCAGAATGGCGTCGATCAGGGTCTGGGTGCGGAAATTGCCCGAGGTGGTGATGTGGAAATTCTCGTTGAAATAATCCATGAAACGGCGCTTGGCCGGATAGCGCGGCGGCAGCTTCACCCAGGCATTGCGATGGTCAATGCGCCACATCATGTAGGGCAGGCCCTCGCCCATGTGGCCGAGAATGATGTTGAGGCGCGGATGCTCGTCGAACAGACCTGATGCCATGAGGCGCAGCGCATGAACCGCCGTTTCCTGCGCAAACGCCCAGGTGGGGCCAAGCAGCCAGGGGTGGCCGTCATAGATGCGCGAATCCTGTGGCAGCGGATTACGCGGATGCAGGTAGAAAGGCACATCGAGCTTTTCGACCTCGCCCCAGAACGGACGATATTGCGGCAGGTCGTAATAAAGCGGCGTCTGGCCATCGCCTTCCTGGCTGAAGCCGTTGACGAGCGCACCGACGAAACCGAGATCGTTGACACAACGCTGAAGCTCCTCGGTCGCCGCATCCGGGTCCTGCAACGGCAGCGCTGCGAAGGCGAGGAAGCGGTCCGGCCGCTTGGCGCATTCCTCGGCCAGAACGTCATTGGCGCGCCGCGCAATCTCGATCGCCTTCTTCGTGTCGGGAATGGCCTGCACCGCCGGTGCATTCAGCGACAGGATCATGGTCTCGATGCCATGCGCATCCATCAGCTTCAGGCGCGTATCCTGAATGTCGAGCAGGCGATGCTGCAGTTCCTTCCAGTAATCACCGGGCACGAACCCGGCCGAATCCTGAAGTGTTTCCGGGATTGCGAAATGCTCTTCGAGAGCGACCTTGCCTTGCATGTTGTTTCCTCCGAAATCGCTGTTCAATTGCCGCCAGATGTGCGGTCAGTATTGGCCCTTGGGTTCCAGCCCGAGCATGCTCTGGCCGATCATGGTGCCCACGGCATCCCAGTTCATGCTGATATGGCGGCCGACCGCATTCGCATCCCGCCAGGCCCGCTGCACGGGATTGGCAAGATCAAGCCCGACACCGCCGGTAGAATCGTTGAGTGCCTGCACGGCGCGCAGCGCCAGAGAGACGGAAAAGGACTGGCCGCGACGGCTGAGAAGGCGGTCATCCACCGTGAATTCCGCCCGGCCTTCGACCCTGGCCTGCGAAAGCGCCTGTGCCCGGGCAACATCGCGCAGCAGGATTTCGCAAGCTGCATCGACGCTCGCCGCCGCTTCCGCGACACGCAGCTGGATGGTCGGGAATTCGGCCATGCGGTTGTTGCCGCCCGCCACCGCACCGCGCGTCACCCGGCCGCCGACGTGATCGACATAGGCGGCAAGCGCGCCCTTGGCCGCGCCGACGCCCGTTGAGGCGAGACAGGAAGGGATGCCGGTCAGAAGCGGCATGTTGAAGAGGCCTTCCTCCGCATAACAGCGTCCGCCAGGCGTGTTGCCGCTTGTGGCGTCCGGAAAGGTCAGAACCCGGTGTTTGGGAACAAAGACGTCATCGAGCACCAGCGTCTTGGAACCCGTGCCGGCCAGCCCCACCACATGCCAGGTGTCTTCAATGGCATATTGGCTTGCGGGCACGAGAAGGAAGGCGGGAACCGGTTTGCCCTCGCCTTGCGGCGGCAGGATGGCGGCGCAGAGAGACCATTGCGCATTCTCGCAGCCCGAGGCAAAGGCCCATTTGCTGCTCAGGCGATAACCGCCATCGGCGGCCTCCGCCATCTTCACCGGCGCATAGGAACCGCACAGAAGCGCGTCAGGATTTTCGCCCCAGACATCGGCCTGCGCCTCCTCTGGAAACATTGCCAGCAGCCATTGATGGGCGGAAAGCAGGCCGGCAACCCAGCCGGTCGACGCACAGGCCGCCGAAAGCTCGATATTGGCCTCAACCAGCTCGGCGAAATCGCCGCCTTTGCCGCCAAAGGCGCGCGGTTTGACGATATCGAAATAGCCGATGCCGCGCAGCGCCTCGATATGGGCGGCGGGAACGCGCCGGGCCTCCTCGGTCTGTCTGGCGCTAGACCGAAAAAGATCGGCTATGCCGGCAACGCTGCTGACGAGGCGGGCAGACGGGATCGTTTGCGCCGACTGCGGCGCATGGCTCATATCGTTCATGATTGTCTCCTTCCGGAAATGACTTGGCCGGTAACTATCTGGCCGGAAAATATCAGGCGGGCACGCCTGCCGGGCTTGCGGCGCAATATTGGGCGTTTTCATAAAGCAGCGGCCGCGTCGTCTCGCTGACATCGGCCGACACAACCTGTCCGATAAACACCGTATGCGTTCCATATGGCATTGCCGCGACACGGCGGCAGGCGATGGCGGCATGGGCCGTGGGCAGATAGAGAACGCCGTTTTCGTGACGCTGCCACTCACCGTTGCGGAAGCGCTCTTCCGGCGAAACCTTGCCGCTGAAAGCATCGGACAGGGCAATCTGGTCCTGCGTCAGCACGTTGACGATGAAATCAGGCCGGCAGAGCAGCAATTCGTGCAGCAGCGTGCGGTTGTTCAGGCAAACCAGAAGAGAGGGCGGCTCCATCGAGACCGATGTCACGGCCGTAACCGTCATGCCGTGATCGCGCTGATCACCGGAGGCACAGGCAGTGATGACCGTCACGGTTGCCGGAAAACGGCGCATCGTCGTGCGGAAATTCTGGCCGACGCCTTCAGGCGCAAGATTGTTCAGGCCAAACAGTGCTGATGTCATGAGATCCTCCCAAATCCTGCATTCTTAATTATTTTCATTTGCAACATTTGTCAATGCAAATGCTTTTCGATGCCAGATATCGCGATATGGCCTTGCAGTCCCCGGTCTTCTGGAGCGAAACTATTGAAACTGATGGATTATGCCGGTACAGCCGATGGGTGCGTCGCAGGATTAGCGCACATGGTTGTCAAACGGGGATTTGCTTGTGTCTTATCAGTTCACTGACTCGGTACCCTATCTGCTCAACTGGGTAGGCGTTCGGCTTGGAGAGCGCTTCTCCGTAAGGCTGGCATCCTACGACATCACCTTGCCGATGTACCGCGTGCTGGCGACGCTGAGACAACAGGAAAGCAAAACGCTGACCGAGCTTTCCGATCTCGTGTCGGTGGAGATTTCCACGCTTTCCCGGCTCGTTGGCCTGCTCGTCAGACGCAACCTCGTCAGCCGCGAGCGGCCGGTCGACAATGCGCGCATCGTGCGCATCACGCTCACGCCAAAGGGTGAGGAGCTTGCCGAAGAGCTGATGCCCATCGCGGCCATGTTCGAAAAGACCGCAATCGAAGGCCTCGACCCTGCCGAAGTAAAACTTTTCAAAAGCATCCTGCGGCATATCGGCCGCAATATCGCTGGTCTCTGACGCCACCATCCGACGCAACGCCCGCGTCCCCGTCACGCCCGCCTTACGATCTTTGCGTGCAATGTACTTGCAATGGCCGGTTCCTATCCCTCGCGGAAACTTAACCGAAGTTGAGAGGAATGACCCATGCCTGAGAGATCGTCACCCGCAATCCCGGCAACGCTCGCCCTTATCGCCGCATCGACCCTGCTTGCGGCCTGCGCCTCGACAGTCATGAAAAGCTACGTCGGCGCGCCCATCACCAGCGTGATGCTGGACTACGGGCCGCCGGACAATATTTATGGCCTGGGCCCCGGCCAGCAGGCCTATCAGTGGCGGAAGAACAAGACACAGGTCGTCGCCGGATCGTCCAGTGGTGAAGTGCGGTCAACACGGCGCGGAGAACGTTACGAGGTTTCCGAGACGCCGGGTTATGTCGAACGCATCGATTGCTTCTATACTTTCTACACGCGCAATTCCGGGGGCGAATGGTATGTGACGAGCTTCCGGCAGCCTTCGCTCGAATGCGAATGACCGTTGCGGGATTTCAAACTTCGCCCGCTACCCCGCGTTTGACCGCCGCTTTGATACTTAAAGCGGCGGCGCTCTTTTGAACATTCTCCCTGGGATCTGTCATCGGATCGACCGGTCAGAAGCGATAGTTCACGCCGGCCTTGATGACGTGATCGCTCACATCGGTTTTCGACCTGCCGCTCGCGGTCGTCGTGGTCACATTTCCCGTGCTCACATAGTTATATTCAAACTTGGCAGACAGGCCGCCGCCGAAGCTCTGTTCGACGCCCGCGCCAACCAGATAGCCCTGTTTCCAGCCATCAGGACCCGTAACGCCGTCCTTGTCCTTGAACTTCGTCGTGGTCAGGCCGGCGGTGCCGTAAACAAGCGTGCGGTCGAGTGCCACGCCCGCCTTCATTTTGGCGGCACCGCGGAAACGCTCTCTCAAGCGGCCGTTCGGCACACGCGCATCGTTCCCGAGATAGGAACCTTCGACTTCCGCGCCGACAACGCCGGAGCCGAACTGGAAGTTATAACCGGCCTGTACACCGCCCGTCAGACCACGGCCGCTGGCCAAGGGGTTGACCTTCGGTGAGGCGAGTCCACCATGCACACCCACATATCCGCCACTCCATGAGAAAGCCGGCGTGTTGCTGTAGTCAAAAGATTGCTGATTGTAGTTGGTAAGATCGGCGGAATAGGCATTGGTTGCAGCCGCAATGGCAATGGTCACGGCGACAAGCGATTTTTTGATGATCGACATGAATGACTCCAGACGAAACCGACGCACCCTAGTCTGGCGCTTGCAAGGTTTCAGTTCGCGTTGAAGAACCGGAAACCGGCTCCCGTTGGCCTGCTGCACCCATCGCCACGACGTGCGGATGAACTCAGCAGATAAGGGTATTTTCCCCGCGAGAATTGCGTCTGCATTGCATGCGACAAAATTAATTAGAAATAATTCATTTATTTAAAAGAGTTACGCGAATTTCCTTAACTAAATAGTAAGAAATTTCATCATCGAAACGCGCCTGATCGCTCAAAATCTCATCAGCTAGACAATGTCAGCCGCAGCATCTTTCGAAGCCACCGAGCGAATTTCCAGCCGGACGCAAAAACCGGGATTGAGATCGAGAAACAGGACACGTCCGCAATGAAGCTCGGCCGCCTTCTGGACCAGGTTCAACCCGAGGCCGGCTCCCGGCGAGTTCGTGTTGACGCGGTGAAACGGCTCGAATACCTGCTCGCGTTCCGAGACGGGTATGCCCGGCCCTTCATCGCAAACGTCAATGAAACCGGCAGCACCGACCCGGATCGTGATCGCGCCCTTGCCGCCGCCATGATCGATCGCGTTGCGGACGAGGTTGACGACCGCCATCTCGATAATCGACGTCTGCATCGTCAACACCACGGGCCCTTCGCTCGGCTCGAAATCGAACTCGTAACCGGCATCCATCGCAATCGGCGCAAGGTCGGTTGCGATGCGCTCGACAAGAATATTGAGATCCTGCTGTACGGCGGGCAATTCCACTACGCCGACCGCCTGCATTTCGAGAAGTTGATGCGCGACGCGCGAGAGGCGATCGATATCGGCACGGAGCTGCCGGCTCAGCTCATCGTCGGGCAAAAGATCGGCCCGAATGCGTGCGATCGCAATCGGCGTTCTCAACTCGTGAGCGGCATCGGCAAGAAAGCGGTTACGGCGATTATATCCCTCATCCAGCTTGGAGAGCGCAACGTTGAAGGCATTCACCAAAGGAATGATTTCACTGGGCACCTTCGAACGATTGATACGGGCGGAACGGTTCTCGAAATTGATCGATTGCGCCTGACTGACCGTTTCCATGAGGCCACCCAGCGAACGGCCAACCGCCCGTGGCGTCACAAGCAATGTCGCAATGCCCGTCAGGAACAGCATGGGCACAACGACAATAAGGATGATGAAGCCGAAACCGGGCAATACGGTGAGCCAGCGGACGGCGCCGTCGGCGTCTTTTTCCAGATCGAGCTGCAGGCTGATCCAGAGATTGAGACCATCATTCGGAAAACTCTTTTCCGTCCCGGCCATGAATTGCAGCCGCCCAATAGGCGTATCGCGATTTTCCATGGTGGCGCGAATTCTTTCCGAGGCTTCCAGACGTGCCAGCTCAATGGTGTGCGGGAGTGCCGCCATCAGAGCGAGGGGTATTTCTCCATATTGCGAGACGATTTCATCACCGTCCCGCACCGTGAACCACAGGTCCGGGTTGCGTTGTTTCAGCTCCGCCAATTCGGGTGTGGCCGAGACTTGCACCCGCCCCTGATGATCTCTCGTCACGCTTTCCGCAACGACACGGACAGCCTCTTCATTGGCATCCTCCAGCTGCGGATTGATGATCCATATCCAGCTGATAAGCAGGGCGACAAAGAAAACGAGAAGAAACGCCTGCAAGGCGAAAAGGCGCTTCATCAGCGCCCACCGCAGGGAACGGTTGCGCTCCTGCTTCATGTATTCGACCGGATGAGATAACCGATGTTTCGCACCGCTCTTATCTCGACCGTGGCTTCGGCCTGCGCGAGCTTCTTCCTGATCCGGGAAATATGGGCATCGAGAGCATTCGATTCGATCTCATCATCCAGAGTGTAAACCGCCTCGACCAGATTGGATCGCGTCACGATACGGTTCGGGCGTCGCATCAGAGCCTCAAGCGCCAGATATTCCCGACGCCGAAACTCGATGATGGAACCGGCAATGGTGACTTCATTGCTCTTCGGATCAATGCTCAGATTGCCGAAACTCACATATTTGCTGGAAAGCGAAGGGCCGCGTCTGTGCAGCGCCCGAAGACGGGCAAGCAATTCCTCAATCGCAAAGGGCTTGGCGAGGTAGTCGTCCGCTCCGGCATCAAGCCCGTCAACGCGGTGATCGACGCTTCCAAGTGCCGTCAAAACGAGGATCGGCACGGAATGCCTGGCCTTGCGAAGCGCGGACACAAGGTTCAATCCCTCGCCATCGGGAAGACGGCGGTCCAGAACCAGCACATCGTAAGACCCGTCACGCGCCAGAACATCAGCATCGGCGATCGTGCTGACGTGATCCGCAAGCACATCGCGCCGGCGCAGGGCTTCGAGCAGTGCTCGCGCCATTTCGGGTTCATCCTCAAGAAGCAAGATTCGCAATGACTTTTCCTCAAGGGTGAACTCTTGCCGTCCTCACCACTGGTCGGTGAATGTTACAGCTACATTGCAGGCAGGAGCCAAATTACTCTTCTTCTACCGCCTTGCCAGACTCAAACCGGCCGGTATTCATGCCTTGCGTAAAACCGGTCAAGCTCGCGCTGCTGCGGCACCTCACCGGTGTAGATTGCGATGTAGTCCGGGATCCTTTTCATCCGCACGGCCACATCCTCCTCCGACTGCATGGAGATATAGCCGATCTGCACGAGATAGGTGGTCCGGGCACGCACATCCGCCATGGTTTCGGAATGGCCGAAACGCATGAACATGCGCGAAAGCGCATCCATTCTCGTCTGGTCGGCTTCGCGCACCTCGGCAAGAATATCATCGGATTGAAGAGCCCAGCTGCGAACCGCAAATTCAAACCTGTTGTCGAACAGGCTGGAATCCAGCCAGCAATCGAAAACATTCAGCATCGCTTCGGCCAAAGTCTCCGCATAGGCCTCCGACTGCCTGACGATGCTGCCGGTATTCTTCTCGCGCCAGCGGGAGACGAGTGCGGCCAGCAACTCCTCTCGATCCCTGAAGAACCAGTAGAAACTCGTGCGCGACAGGCTGAGCTTTTTCGCCAGCGGCAGGATTTTCACGGAATCCACACCGGATTCGAGAAGGGTCTGGTAGGCGGCCTCAAGCCAGCCTTCCTGCGATCCGCGCCAACCGGTCTCGTTCAATGTCGCTTCCATGATGATTTTCTAGCAAATCGGTCTGGTCGCGACAAGACGAATGTCCACCTATGTCGAAACCATAAACACATGTGTTTTATCAATTGACACTTATGTACATTCCCAATTAGCCTTCCTGCACAAACGTTCTTGGAGCACGGTCGCCATGTCGAATGATCCCCTTCTTCAGCCCTACCAGCTGAAGCATCTCACACTGAGAAACCGCATCATCGTCACCTCACATGAACCCGCCTATCCGGAGGACGGCATGCCGAAAGGGCGCTACCGCGCCTATACGCTTGAGCGGGCCAAGGGCGGCGTCGCCATGACGATGACGGCAGGCTCCGCAGCCGTCTCGAAAGACAGCCCGCCCGTCTTCAACAACCTCTTGGCATACAAGGATGAAATCGTTCCGTGGATCAGGGAAATGACCGACGCCGTGCATGAAGAGGGTGCGGCGATCATGATCCAGCTGACGCATCTCGGCCGCCGCACGCGTTGGGACAAGGGCGACTGGCTGCCGGTGCTGGCACCATCCCACCAGCGGGAGGCCGCGCATCGCGCTTTCCCGAAAAAGATCGAGGATTGGGATATCGAGCGCATCATCAAGGACTTCGCCGATGCTGCGGAGCGCATGAAGGCGGGCGGCATGGATGGGGTGGAGTTGGAAGCCTATGGCCATCTCATCGACCAGTTCGTCTCGCCGCTGACCAACGAGCTGGATGGACCCTATGGCGGTTCGCTCGACAACCGCATGCGTTTCTGTTTCGACGTCTTCAGGGCGATGCGCAAACGCGTGGGCGACGATTTCATCCTCGGGGTCCGTTATACCGCCGACGAATGTCTTGAGGGCGGCACAGGGAAGGCAGAAGGCCTCGAAATCTCGCGGCGGCTGAGGGACAGCGGCCTGATCGACTATCTGAACGTCATTCGCGGCCATATCGATACCGATCCCGGCCTGACCGACGTCATTCCGATTCAGGGCATGGCCAACGCGCCACATCTCGATTTCGCTGGCGAAGTCCGCGCAGCGACCAACTTCCCGACCTTCCACGCCGCCAAGATCCAGGATGTCGCCACCGCCCGCCACGCGATCGCCTCCGGCAAGGTCGACATGGTCGGTATGACCCGCGCCCACATGACGGACCCGCATATCGTGCGCAAGATCATGGAGAAGCGCGAGGACGATATTCGTCCTTGCGTGGGCGCCAATTACTGTCTCGACCGCATCTATCAGGGCGGCCTCGCCTTCTGCATTCACAACCCCGCGACCGGCCGCGAAGAAACGATGCCGCACGAGATCACCAAAGCGGATGAACGCCGGAAGGTGGTGATTGTCGGCGCCGGTCCGGCCGGGCTGGAGGCCGCGCGTGTCTGTGCCGAACGCGGCCATGAGGTCGTCGTCTTCGAGGCCGCGAACGATCCCGGCGGCCAGATCCGCCTGACCGCACAAAGCGAACGCCGCCGCGAAATGATCAGCATCATCGACTGGCGCATGAGCCAGTGCGAAAGGCTCGGCGTTACCTTTCACTTCAACAGCTGGGCGGAAGCGGACACGGTGCTCTCGGAAAGCCCTGATGTCGTCATCATCGCCACCGGCGGATTGCCGCATACCGATGTGCTTTCAAAAGGTAATGATCTGGTCGTCTCCTCGTGGGATATCATTTCTGGCGACGTCAAGCCGGGAACGAATGTGCTGGTTTTCGACGATGCCGGCGACCATGCGGGCTTGCAGGCAGCGGAACTTCTCGCAAAGGCGGGCGCAAAAGTGGAGATCATGACGCCGGACCGCGCCTTCGCCCCTGAGGTCATGGCGATGAACCTCGTTCCCTACATGCGCTCACTGCAAAAGCTCGACGTCACCTTTACCGTCACCTATCGGCTGGAAGCAGCGGAAAGAAACGGCAACCAGCTCGTCGCCCGCGTCGGCAGCGATTATGGCGGCGTTACGAAATCAAGGACCGTGGACCAGATCGTCGTCAATCACGGCACCGTGCCGCTCGACGACCTCTATTTCGAACTCAAGCCCGGCTCGAAGAACCTCGGCGAAACATCCTACGACGCCCTGCTTGCAGGCGCTGCCCAGACCGTCGAGCGCAACCCGGAAGGCGCCTATCGGCTCTTCCGGATCGGCGACGCCGTCGCCGCACGCAATACGCATGCGGCGATCTACGATGCGCTGCGTCTCGCAAAGGACATTTGAGAGAACCCGCAGCAATAAGGTTTGAACCTCAAGCCTGTATCAAGGCAATGCCACGGTTCTTGAACCCGAGTGTGACATCGCTTGCGGGCGGCAGGCTGGTCTCGACGGCGTGGTCGATGATGAAGAGCGTGCCGATATCGGTCTCGACTTCATATTCGACGTGACCGCCGAGATAGGCGCTGTGCAGCACCCGCCCGGCAAGTCCCTGCCCGCCCGATTGCGCGATGGAAATCGCACCTGGACGAACCGCAAGTTTGGCGGGGCCGGGCTTGGCGTTGCGTGCCGCAACCCGGTGATCGATCCCCCCGACGCGGATCAGCGCATCCGCGCCCTCAAGGCTGACCACCTCGCAGCCGACGACATTCGCCTCGCCCATGAAGTCGGCGATAAAAGAGGAGGCCGGCGCCTCGTAGAGTTCCCGCGGCGCACCTGACTGGGCGATCTCGCCTTCCTTCATCACGATGATCCGGTCGGAAACGGCAAGCGCCTCATCCTGATCGTGCGTCACGTAAACAGCGGTAAAGCCCAACCGCTGCTGCAATTCGCGGATTTCGGTACGAACCCGGCGGCGAAGACGCGCATCGAGGTTGGAAAGCGGCTCATCGAGCAGCAGCACCTGCGGCTCAAGCACCAGCGCGCGGGCAACAGCGACACGCTGCTGCTGACCGCCGGAGAGTTCGGCCGGCAGGCGATGCCCCATGCCGGCCAGACCCACAAGCTTCAAACCTTCCTCCGCCTTTTCCCGTGCTTCTGCCTTACGCAGGCCCGAGGATTGCAGGCCATAGGCGACATTGTCGAGCGCCGTCATGTGCGGGAAAAGCGCGTAGGACTGGAATACCATGGAGACATCGCGCTCATTGGCCGGCAGCATGGTCACATCCTTGTCGCCGATCAGGATGCGGCCGGCAGTCGGATGTTCGAGACCCGCCAGCATGCGCAGCGTCGTCGTCTTGCCGCAGCCGGAGGGACCGAGCAAAGTCACCAGCGTTCCGGGCTCGATAGTGAGCGACAGGTCGGGAATGGCGGTAAAGGCACCGAATGTCTTGCGGACATTCTGAAAGGTAACAGAGCCGGGCTTTACGGAAATCATGCGGTTTTCTCCTGAGCGAGAGGAACGGAGGAAGCGGACGGCAGTCCCGCGACGCGGTTTTCGCGCCGCAGGCGACGCTCGCCCACAATGAGCTGGAAGCCGGTGATAACAGTGATCATCACCACGATCAGCATGGAGGAATAGGCAATCGCCACACCATATTCGCCGTTTTCGACGAGACCGACGATGTAAGAGGTTGCCATGTTGTACTGGGCGCTGACGAGGAAGATGACGGCGCTGATAGAGGTAATCGCACGGACGAAGGAATAGACCAGAGCCGCCGTGATCGCCGGGCGCAGCAGCGGCAGGATGACCTTCCTGATCGTGCGGAAACTGTCGGCGCGCAACGTCAGCGAGGCTTCGTCGAGACTTTTGTCCAGCTGGCTCATCGCCGCAATGCCACCGCGCACACCGACCGGCATGTTGCGGAAAACGAAGCAGGCGATCAGGATCAGCGCCGATCCCGTCATTTCCACCGGCGGCAGGTTGAAGGCCATGATGTAGCTGACGCCGATGACCGTTCCGGGAATGGCAAAGCTCATCATCAGGGCGAATTCGAAGATGTTCCGACCGGCAAACTTCTGCCGCACGATGATATAGGCCGTCAGAAGACCGACGGCAGCGGTCAGCGGCGCCGAAACCAGCGCGATCTCCATCGTCGTCCAGAACGAGTTCCAGGCCACGCCGGTCCAGGCAATCGAGCCATTGGAGAAGCTAACGGAAAAGGCGCGGATGTAGTGATCGAAGGTCAGCGAATTGTCGAGACCCCAGGTCTTCACGAAACCACCGACGAGGATCATGCCGTAAACAACGATGGTGAAGACCATCCACGGAACGACAACGGCATGGACGCCAATCGAAAGGCCGCGCGGCAGGGCAATATGCGCGCCGCTGTCGCCCTTGCCGGTGACGGTCGCGAAGTTCTTGCCGGACAGCCAGAAACGCTGGGCGAGGAAGGCCGAAAGTGTGAAGCAGAGCAGGATGATGGCCAGAACCGCCGCACGTGAGGGATCGTTCTGCGAACCGACGACGGCAAAGAAGATTTCCGTCGACAGTACCCCATGGGTGCCACCAAGCACCAGCGGATTGCCGAAATCCGCCATGCTTTCGATGAAGCCGATGAGGAAGGCATTGGCGAGGCCGGGCTTCATCAGCGGCAGCGACACCCGCCAGAAGGTGCGCCAGCGGTCGGCACGAAGTGTCTGCGACGCCTCCTCCATCGATGGGCTGACGCCCTCGACGACGCCAATCAGCACCAGAAAGGATATCGGCGTGAAGGAGAGGACCTGTGCAATCCAGATGCCGGTCAGACCGTAAAGCCAGCGGCCGGGTTCGATGCCGAATAGATAGGAAAGCCATTCGGTGACGACACCGGCGCGGCCAAACAGCAGCGTCAAGGCAAGGCCGATGACGAAAGGCGGCGTGATGATCGGCAGAACCGTCAGAAGGCGCAGGCCTTTCTTGAAAGGAAAGCGGGTGCGGGTGGCGACCAGCGCGAAGCCGAGTCCAAGTATCGTCGAGCCGAAGGCGGTCATCAGGGCGAGGAACAGCGTGCGCCAGGCAACACCGCAGCGCTCTTCGCCCATCACGCAGCCTAGGCTCCAGATGCCGGGATCCTTGATATTGCGGATGAAGCCGTCGGCGTTGAAGGAGCCGTCAAAATCCTGAACGGATGCGATCAACATGCTGCCGATCGGATAAAACACGAAAACGGCGACGAGAAAGGCCAGAATGGAAATCGAGCCGACGACAAAGGCATCGCCCTTCATCACGCCGCGTTCCGCAAGCCCGAAAGCAAAGAAAAGCACGAAGACCAGCGCCATGACGACGGCACCGGCCCCCATGGCGGGTTGGCCATCGGAAAGCATGCCGAAAAGGTTTTCGCTGAGGGTCCATGTCCAGCCGGTAAACCCGATCGCCAGTCCCTGCAAAATCAGAACCACGAGACCGGCAGCGCCAATCCACGCAAGCAGCTTGCCACGCCGCATCGGATCGCTGATCGGGCGGACAATGCATCCGGCAAGGAAAAACAGGACGGCACCGGCAAGCCAGGGTTTTCCATAAACCAATATTTGCAACACACCGGGCGCATTGCTGGGGGAAGACAGGAATTCCGACAGCCAGCGGAAGCTGAAAAAGCCGCCTTCAATGCGATACCAGGGAAGAAAAATGAGGGCCAAAGCCCCGAGCGCCAGGACAATGTTCAGCCTGCGATTGCCACGTGTCATGGCCGACCTCGCTTATTTCATGCCGATGAAAGAATGGCGGACACCCCGGCTTTTAAAAGCCGGGATGCCAATCGCCGGAGTTCAGATCAGTTCGCGACCGCACCGACCTCGCGGTCCCAGCGCTCCAGCAGCGCCTTGCGCTTGGCCGGGTCGCCATAGGTCTTGAAGTCGTAGTCGATGAGCTTGATGTCCTCGAACTTCGGCGCTTCCTTCGGCACTTCCGCCGTCTTGTTGGACGGAAGCTGGAAGGACTTGGCGTCCTTCATGCGCGACTGAACCTCGGGCTTCAGCGCCCAGTCGTACCAGGTCTTCGCATTTTCGAGGTTCCGGGCACCCTTGATGATCGACATGGAGCCGATTTCGTAGCCGGTGCCTTCGCAGGGCGCGATGGACTTGACCGGGAAGCCTTCCGCCGTCTGCGCCACGGCGTCATGCATGAAGACGATGCCAAGTGCCGTTTCCCCACGCGCTGCCGCCTTGACCGGCGCGGAGCCGGACTTGGTATATTGCGAGATGTTGGCGTTGAGCTTCTTCAGATAATCGATCGCCTGATCTTCACCCATGATCTGCACAAGCGAGGCAAGCGCCGTATAGGCGGTGCCTGAAGAATTCGGATTGGCGATCTGGATTTCACCCTTCAGTTCCGGTGCGAGCAGATCGGCCCAGCACTTTGGCTCCTTGTAACCCTTGGACTTGAAGATTTCGGTGTTGTAACCCCAGCCCAGCGCACCGGCATAAACACCAACGGTTCTGTAACCGGTGCTTTCCGCCTGTTTGACGGCCCAGTCCTGCAACTGGTCGAGCATCGGCGACTTGTATTCCAGCGTCAGGTTCTCGGATGCCGCTTGCATGTGCGGATCGCCGGTGCCGGCCCACCAGATATCGGTCTTCGGGTTGCGGGCTTCCGCACGCACCTTGGCATAGGTTTCGCCGGAAGACAGGCGCACCATATTGACCTTGATGTCATGCGACTTTTCGAAATCGCCCTTCATCTGTTCGCAGATGACGACATCGGCCGAGCAGATCAGGTTGAGTTCGCCTGCCGCCTGCGCGGAAGCGGCACTGAGTGCCGTGCCGGCAAAAAGCAATGTGGAAAGTATCGTCAGTCGCATGGTTATCCTCCTGTTAGCTTGCGTCTGAATGGTTGGGCAGTGCCAAAAACATGGCTCTGCCAGTCGCGGCACCTTGTGTTGCCACGCTGTCTGTTTTTCGGTCTTGGATTACTGACCCTACTGGGTTGGGTGGATCTCGCTGTCGAAGCGACTCAACAATCGACTTCGTTCCTCGGGCTGGCCGAAGGTGGCGAAGTCGTAATCCACCATCTTGATCATCGATATATCAGGCGCCGTCAGCGGCAATGTCGCCTTGGCATTGGATGGCACCTGGTTCTGGCCAGCCTTGGCCCCGGTCTCCTGCCCTTCAGGGCTTAGCGCAAATTCGACGAAGGCCTGAGCCAGCGCATCGTGGCGGCTACCCTTGACGATACTGACCGCCCCGATCTCATAGCCGGTTCCCTCGCAAGGGGCGACGATCACCAGCGGGAAGCCTTCGATCTTCTGGGTCACGGCATCATGCATGAAGGAAATCCCGATCAGAACCTCGCCTCGCGCCGCCGCCTTTACGGGTGCTGCACCGACCTTGGTATAGCTCGTCACATTGCGGTTGAGCTTAACCATGAAACTGAAAGCCTCCTCCTCGCCGAAAAGCTGGACGAGGGTAGCGAGCATGGTGAACGCCGTGCCGGAATAGTTCGGATTGCCAGTCTGGATGTGGCCGCGATAAATGTCCTTCGCCAGATCCTTCCAGCAGGTCGGGGCCGGCAGGTTGTCCTTGGCAAGCAGCTCGGAATTATAGGCAAAGCCGAGCGCACCGGCATAAATCCCAGCCGATTTCGATCCGGACATCGCATAGAAGTTCTGTGCCCAGGGCAGTAAATCCTGCTGATGGGCCGGCTGGTATTCTTCCAGCAGGCCTTCCGAGCCTGCCTGCAAATGAGTGTCACCGGTGCCTCCCCACCAGACGTCGACAGTCGGATGGGATCGTTCGTCACGGATCTGATCGAGGATTTCGCCGGTACTCTTGCGAACCATTGAAATCTCGACACCCATCCGGGTTTCGAAAGCTCGCTGCATGGTCACGCACCAGGCCTCGTCGACGCCGCACAGGACGTTCAACTTGGTTTCGGCCATGCCATGCCCCGCGCCGCACAGCCATAAGGCCATGCTCGCCGCAAGTGCGGTCAATGCTCTCAACTGAGCCTCCCTGCTTGGAACCTCCCCGTTCCAATCTCCGCCAACAACATGTCATATCCTGTCCGCGCCGCAATCGAAGAATGGTTACCAATCTTTCACCGCACCGCCGAACAAGATTACAGTTATTACAATTATGACAGCAGAGATAACCAGCCAGCCTTTGAAGATCGCCGCCACCGTGCCTATGATGGCGGCGGGAGGAATACGCAGTGCTTAATCAGAAGGTTCGCATTCTGATCGTCGAGGACGATCCGGATATGGCAGAGCTCATCTCGGACCTTATCGAGGCCGAAGGCTGGCTGCCCACCTGCGCCCGGTCTGCCGAGGAGGCGGACGAAATCTTGGCGAAGGACAGGATGCAGCTTGTGCTCGTCGACCACAATCTGCCCGGCACCTCCGGCCGCGCCTTTGCCCAGAGGCTACGCAGCCAGATCGACATCGGCATCGTCATGGTCACGGCCGCCGGCAGCGCCGCCGACCGGGTTCTCGGTCTGGAGACGGCCGCCGACGATTATGTGGTGAAACCCTTCGAGCCGATCGAACTCACGGCACGGATCAAGGCCGTGCTGCGCCGGACGATCCCCTCGCTGAAGCAGGAAAAGGAGAGCGAGCGCGATCATGGCCGCGCAGCATTGCATCTCAGCGATTGGGCAATCGACCTTGATGCGCGGCGGGCGGTTTGCCTCAGCGATCGCAGCAAAACGCTGACGACCGCCGAATTCGCGCTTCTGGAAATCCTGGCAGAAACGCCCAACCAGCCCGTCAGCCGCTCCCAGATTCTCGACAGGCTGGGCTCGGAAAGCGACCGTTACATCGATAGGAACGTCGACGTGCTGGTGTTGCGGCTGCGGCGCAAGATCGAGCGAAACCCCGATCTGCCACGTCACATCAAGACGCGGCGCGGCAGGGGTTATGTGCTGCACACCGACGAGGGCGAGCTTTCTCCGTGATCAGCCGTTCCTTCCTTTCCTCGATCGCCTTTCGCCTGCCCTTTGCGATCGTCTTCATCTGCATACTCGTCTTCAGCCTTTCCGCCATCGCCATTTACGGCCTGCAACGCGCCCGCGATGAAATGGCTGCATACGGACTGCAGGCGTTTTCGAGCCTTGCCAAGGCATCGCTGGTCTCGCGGCAGGTCTCCGACCTCGTCTCCAGCGCACCATTCCTGATGAATGCTGCATCGCCCTATCGCGTTTCCAGCGAAAGCCGGTCCGTGGTTCAGCAGGTCGATATCCTGCTCCAGATGACAGGGCCGGACAACGGTGACCGGGTCGCCCGCGGCTTTGCCAACGAACGCATCGTCGAACTCCTCGAGCTGATCAGGACACAGACGCTGGATCTGGCAAAGGATGCCGATGCGGCACAAGGCCACAAGGCGGAAGCGGCAGCGGCGCTTGGCGAAATTGCCACCGGTCGCGGTATCGCCGATCCGGAACTGCGCCGGCGGATGAACGGCATCGTGCAGGCCGCATCCGCATCCGACAGCCTCTTCCAGCTTGGCGAACTGCGCCGCCGCTACGTTGCCGAAACCACGGCGCGGCAGGAAGGTTATCCCGGCGAGCGGCTCCCCGCAGCCGAGATGCAACCCTATGAGCGCGTTTTCGAGGCCCAGAGCCGCTACCTTCTTGAGATGTTCGCGATCCGCGCCTCGGTATCCCGGCTTCACATCGTCTCGCGTGATCTCTCCCATGTAACGGAAACCCAGAGCGATGCGGTTGCCCGCAGTCTTAACGAGGACCTGATCTCGACGTCGGATGCTCTTAGTCGGCTATTGGTCATCGTCGCTCTGGCTTCACTTCTGGTTCTGGTGATGGCGACATTCTCGATCCGGTCGGTAATGCGTGTCTCGCGCGGGATCGCGACGCTTTCCAACGGCATGAACGCACTTGCCAAGGGAGAGAAGGATGTCGGTCCGCCATCCTATACCGGGTCTGAGACGGAGCTGATCCGCCTGCTCGATGCCTTCCGTGCGTTCCATGACAGCGTCGATCGTGTCTCCCGCCTCCGGCGCACGGCGGAAGCGGCGGCCCGTACCATCCGCTCGACCTTCCGCAACATGAATGAGGGAATAGCGCTGTTCGATCCGACCGGCCGGCCGATCACCATGAACCGCCGGATCATCGAACTCGTCGGGCGCTCCGGCTCTTCGCGAAAGCTGCAGCTTCGCCGTTTTGTCGAGCCGGTTCCGGAAATCGATCCGTCCCTGCTGCCGTTTAATAGCGAGCGGGGCGAACTGATGGACCGCGCTGTGGTGCGCCATCGCACCGAGGATCAACGGGTGATCGAAGTGTCGATGTCACGCCAGCCGGATGGCGGCATCGTGCTGCTTGCCCGCGATGTGACTGCTCTCGATCGACAGGAGGCGGAGGTAGCAAAAGCCCAGAGGCTGGACGGCATCATGCGCATGACCCATCAGGTCAGCCATGAGGTCGGCAACATGATCGGCATCATCACCGGCAGCCTTGGTCTCTTGGAGCGCGAAGCCGGTTTCAACGATCGTCAGAAACGGCATATCGCCCGTATCCGCAAGGCGGCAGATCGAGGCCGTTCTCTCGCCAGCAGCATGCTGACCATCGGCAGTCAGCAGCCGATCCATCCCAGCTGCATCAACGTCGCAAACCTGCTGCGCGGCATGGCGGATATCCTCGAGATTGCGGTCGGCCCGAAATGCCGGATCGGACTTGACCTCGACAAGGATCTTCCCTCGATAGCGCTCGACCCTGCGCTCCTCGAGCAATCCGTCCTCAACCTCTGCCTGAATGCCGCAGCGGCCATGCCCGAGGGTGGCCTGATTTCGATCAGAGCCACTTCCGAGAAGGATACACTTGTGATTGCCGTCACCGACGAGGGTACCGGCATGACGCCCGAGGCCGTCGACAAGGCGTTCGAGCCCTATTTCACCACCCGGCAAGAACATGGCGGTGCAGGCCTCGGTCTCGCAATGGTTTACGGCTTTGTCCGCCAAAGTGGTGGCGAAGCTCACATCGTCTCGAAGCCCGGCGAAGGTGCCAGGGTGCAACTGACTTTTCCGATAGGCGCCGACCACGTCTCGATTCGATAAGCTTGCGAAGGCCTTCCAGGGGGCAGGAATTCGTCAATCAATTGAATTGTTAACCTCCGATCAACTCAGAATATTCACTGTCCGTTTCTTCCTGCTGGTTAGGATCACGCTATCCGAGTATGGGAAACAGTGTCGTCGTGAGAAATCAACCAAAAGCTGAAGCCAGTGATCCGCAAGTTTATCTGACCGCGCGTCTTGCGACCGCGCAGTCTCGTATCGAGAAAACCTTTCTCGAAGGCGGATCCGTGCTCGTTTCGGTCATGGACATCCTGAGCCAGCTCATCACCATATTGGACCGCATGACGGGTTCGATGGACGGCGACACCGCCGATACCGCAATGGCCAACATGCAAAAGACCATTGAGGACATGATCCGCCTGCCGGAAACCGAACAGGTCCGGCAAGCCGCCTTCGTTGAGATGAGTTCCCTCTGCAAATCCGCAAGCGGCCATGTCGATGATATCCGCGAGACGATCCGTTACCTGAAAACCTTTGCTGTCACGGTAAAAATCACCGGTGCAGGCATCGCTGAATTCTCCTCCTTTGCCGAAGAGATCCGCGAACGCATCCATTTCGGCGGCACTGAAGTCGGCAAATTCGCGCAATATCTCGATCTCATGGACAAGCAGCTCGCAAGAGCCCGCGATGTTTCCGCCGTTATCGGTGCGGATTTCGAGGCGACGATCCCGAGTATCGTCGGTGGCCTGAAGACGAACTCCGGCCGCATTGGCGAACAGCATCGCGCCATGACGGCCATGGCAACCAAGGTGAAATCGGTCGCGCAGGGCGTGCAGGGCAAAATTGCGGCAACACTGTCGTCTCTCCAGATCGGTGACATCACCCGCCAGCGCGTCGAACATGTGCAGACGACGCTGGCGCTGTTCAACGACTACCTGAATTCCAAAGAGGCACAGGCTTTAAACGCCACCGAAATGGATGCGCTTTACGACACCGTCTTCGAAATGATCAGCGCCCAGATCGACGAGATGGCGACCACGTTCCAGCAGGATTGCCGCAAGATATTTGCAGGCATCTCAAGTTTTGCCGACGATGCCGCAACCATTCTTTCGCTACGCGACACGCTGGTCGAAGACGCCGCCAATGATGGCGGCAGCGCGCTGCAGCTGCTTGAGAAGGACATAGCCAAGGCTTGTGATCTCGCCGGGCGTGTTCAGGAAGGCATCGCGGATGCCAACGCCGTCGTCTCTTCCGTCACCGGTACCGCGCAGGACCTGTTGCACGGCATTGAAGTGCTGCGCTCGATCAAGACCGAAATCCACTACATGGCGCTCAACTCGAACCTGCGCTGCTCGAAACTGGGTGACGAAGGCCGGTCGGTCAATGTCGTCAGCGGCGAACTGCGCGTCTTTGCCGACAAGCTGGAAAGCCCGGCGGAGTCGATCGTCTCCAATCTCCATCGCATCGAAAGCGCGATTGGAAACCTGATGACGGCCGAAAGCCAGAGCGCCGGCGACCTCCGGGAACCGTTGAACGAAGCGCTGGAAGCCATAAGCCGCGCCAAGGATCAGATGGAAACCGGTCTTCAGGATCTTGCAACGGAAGGCCAGGCCGTTTTCAGCCGCATCAGCGCTGCCGTGATCAAGCTCGATTTCGAAAGCGAACTCGGCGACGTTCTGAACGAATGCCGGCAGGTCGCAAGCGATCTCATAAGCGGCGACGCTCCGGACATTTCCGCATTCGCGGAGAAAATCCAGCCGTTTTCGACGCAGATCTACAAGCTCTACACGATGGCGCAGGAGCGCGACGTGCATCTTCGCTACCTGCCGGTCGATCTCGCGCCCGCGCAGAAAGAACCGGCCTCCACCGCCGTCGAGGATGATGACGACCTGTTCGCAGACGCGCTTTTCTAGAGCATTTCCAGTAAAAGCGCGTAGCGTTTTACGTCCGGAAAATGCGTAAAAACAAAAAGACAGGTTTTCCGGCGTCAGGCCGCGTGCATCAGTTTGCCGAGGCTTTTCGTGCTGGAAGCTTCCAGGAGGCGAAGAACCTCGGTCGCGAAGGATTCGGCGTTCTGCAAGGCTTTGTCGAGATTGCTGACATGGCCGGATTTCATCATATGCAGGCATCCGTCAAATTCGAACATGTCGCGGAAGGCCGAGCGTTCGAAAATGGGCGTATCGAGCACGCGCACGTTTCTGCGCGCCAGCAATTCCCGTGCGGCCAGAAGTGCACGGGTCGTGACCAGCGGGTTGACGCGGGTCAGTACGACAGAATGCTCGATCCGGATATTCGCCTTTTCATCGAGATAACGCAGCAGTTCCAGCACCTGTGCTCCACCCTGCGCATCCATGGTGCTGCCCTGAACGGGTATCAGCACATGGTTGGAGAGACCAATCGCAGTCGCAAGCAAGGGTGATTGCGCGCCGGGCAGGTCGATGATCACATGGTCGAACGCACGGCGGCTGTCGATGACATGCTGCTGCAGCGTCGCGGCCGTCACATAGGTGATAACCGAAAAATCGACCCGCGCATCGGCCTTTTCACGCCAACGGGAAATCCAGCGTTGCGGATCGGTATCGATGACGCAAACCCGCGATCCGCGCCGCGCCAGTTCGGACGCCAGGAGAAGAACCGCCGTGGTTTTTCCGGCACCGCCCTTGGTGTTCGCGAAGGTGATAACTGGCATGGCATGATCCGGAAAACTGGGCGGAGACGGTCATGCCTCGCGGAACGCACCTGTCGCATGGTGTTGTCGCCATCATTGGTGAGTTTGGTTAATGCGGGGTAAAAATCGGGGCACGCAGTCAGCGGCGGCGGTCCTCAGCCTGGATTTCCTGCGCGATCCTGTCGAGCGGCAGAACCTTGTCGACACCGCCATGGGCAATCGCTTCCTTCGGCATGCCGAAGACGACGGAGGATGCTTCGTCCTGCGCCACGGTAAAGGCTCCGGCCTGATGCATTTCCAGCATGCCGCGTGCGCCATCGTCGCCCATGCCCGTCATGATGATGCCCATGGCGTTGGCACCGGCAGCACGCGCGGAAGAACGAAACAGTACGTCCACCGAGGGCCGGTGTCGCGAGACCAGTGGCCCGGTGCGGATCGAAACGCGATAACGGGCGCCCTGCCGTTCCAGCAGCATATGTTTGTCGCCCGGCGCAATCAGCACATGCCCGCGCAGCACCGGATCTCCGTCTTCGGCCTCCTTGATCTCGACATCGCAGAGACTGTTCAGGCGTTTTGCAAAGGCGGCGGTAAATTTTTCCGGCATGTGCTGGACGATGATGATGCCGGGTGAATTGGCCGGCAGCTTCATCAGCATTGCGCGCAACGCTTCAGTGCCGCCGGTGGATGCGCCGACACAGACCACCATTTCAGTGGTGCGTGCCATGGCCTTGCCCGAAGGCGGCGGCAATACGGCGTCAGCGGTCAGCTTGGCCTGCGGACCGCTTGCGGAAGCCGAACGCAATGCAGCCCGCGCATTACCGACACGGGCATGTGCCGCACTTTTGACGACCTCGCAGATGCGCGTGGCCTGCTCCGCCAGATGATCGGCGGCACCTATCCTCGGTTTGAGGATGATGTCGACTGCTCCCGCCTCCAGCGCCTGAAGCAGGGTTTCCGATCCGGCCTCGGTCAGCGACGAGCACATGACCACAGGGATTGGTTTCTGCGACATGATCTTGCGCAGGAAGGTGATGCCGTCCATGCGCGGCATTTCCACATCAAGTGTGATGACATCGGGAATTTCTTCCTGAATGCGCTTGGCCGCGACAAACGGATCGGCAGCGGCCCCGATCACCTCAATGCCGGGATCGCTTTCGAGAACCTCCGTCAGGGTCTGCCGGACGCTGGCGGAATCGTCGACGATGAGGACGC
Organism: Agrobacterium arsenijevicii; assembly: GCA_000949895.1. Classification (GTDB taxonomy): domain Bacteria; phylum Pseudomonadota; class Alphaproteobacteria; order Rhizobiales; family Rhizobiaceae; genus Agrobacterium; species Agrobacterium arsenijevicii. The sequence goes on from JWIT01000005.1 coordinate 241,773, forward strand.
GGATTTTTTTCGACATGGCTCTCTGCCGCTATTGCTTCTTGAAAACGGTATTGGCGACCTGCCGCAGGGGAAGGTCGATACCGGTTATCGTTTCGGAATGACCAATGAAAAGGTAACCGCCCGGCACCAGGCGCTTGCACAATTGGGTGAGCACATGCACCTGAGTTTTTTTGTCGAAATAGATCAGCACGTTACGGCAGAAGAGGAGATGCACGGCGTCACCGATCTGATAGTTCGGGTCCATCAGGTTGAGGCGTGCGAAACCGACCTTCGAACGCAGCCGCGGCACGATCCGGACCTCCCGGCGCCCGGCATCGACCGGCCGCATGACATATTTCCGCATCATTTCTGCCGGAACCGGCTCAAGCAGTTCCCGGGCATAGATGCCGCTATGCGCTTTCCTGAGTACATCAGTGGAAAGGTCGGTGGCGAGGATGTTGAAGTTGTTGATGACCTGTTTCTCGGCCGCCTCGGCAAGTACCATCGCCATCGTATAGGGCTCCGCGCCCGTCGAACAGGCGGAACTCCAGGCACGGATGCGTCCATGGCCTTCGCTGGCGAGCGCCGGCAACGCGAATTTCTCCATGTAGTCGAAATGGTTCGGCTCACGAAAAAAATCCGTCTTGTTGGTCGTCACCACATCGATCAGGTAGATTGCTTCCTCTTCCAGCCCGTCTTCACGGAAAAGGAAATTGCAATATTGGCCGAAGGTGGCGTGGCCCGTGGCGCGAAGGCGCTTGCGCAAACGTCCTTCCAGCATGGTGCGCTTGCTGTCCGGCATCTTTATGCCGCTGTAATTATAGATGTATTCGGAGAGCAGCCGGAAATCCCGCTGGCTGAGGCCATCCTGCGAAGAACTGGAAGCAATGGAGGCATCCACGGAAACGGCCCTCCTCATGCGGCCTGAACCGGCTTGCCGCCCTGCCGGGCGATGGCGTTTTCCTCATTCGAGAAAAGCTTCGCAAGATCGATGATGACGACGAAATCGCCTTCGCGGCGAACGACGCCGGCGATGTAGTCGGAATTCCAGTGAACGCCGATATCGGGAGCGGTCTCCATCTGGTCACGACGGAACGGCGTCACCTCGAAGACCTTGTCCGCCACCAGACCGATGGCGAGCGTACGGGATGGGAACGGAATGTCCAGCACCAGCACACGGGTATGCGGTGTCCGCACGCTGCGGCTCATTCCGAGCCGCAGCCGCAGATCGATGATGGGCACCCCCTGACCACGCACATCTCTCAGACCCAACAGATATTCAGGGCTATGCGGAATCTTGAAAGTGTCCTCATGATCGAGGATTTCACGGACGACCGCGACGGATACCGCAAAGACCTCCTCACCGAGGCTGAAAGTCACGAACTGGCCTTCTGAAGACGTGCTGGTCATGGTCAAGCGCTTTCCCTGAAGTGAGCGTCGTCGGCATCGGGACCGCCAATGGACATATCCAGTGCGAAGCCCTTGGCGCGTTTCTGTTGGGCGGCCACGGTGTGTGCAGGGGCAGGCTTGTGCGCCGTGGCCCGGACTGGAGCCGCTACGGTTTTGCGCGGCGCCGGTTTTTTCGCCGGCGCAGAAAAGTCTACCGATCTTGCACCGGCACTGTCGACCTTGAAGAAGGCGATGCTGCTCTGCAACTCTTCCGCCTGTGCGGCCAGCTCTTCCGAGGTCGCCGACATTTCTTCCGAAGCGCTGGCGTTCTGTTGCGTGACCTTGTCCAGCTGCTGGATTGCCTCGTTGATCTGGGAGGCGCCGATATCCTGTTCACGGCAGGCAGCGGAGATTTCGGCCACCAGTTCAGCCGTCTTGCGGATGTCCGGCACCAGACGGTTCAGCATCTCGCCCGCGTCAGCGGCGGCCTTGACGGTTTCACCCGACATGGCGCTGATCTCACCGGCTGCGGCCTGGCTGCGTTCGGCAAGCTTCCTGACTTCCGATGCCACGACCGCAAAGCCCTTGCCATGTTCCCCGGCACGCGCCGCTTCGACGGCGGCGTTCAGTGCCAGAAGATCGGTCTGGCGGGCAATTTCCTGCACGATGGAGATCTTCTCGGCGATGGTGCGCATTGCGACCACGGCACGGTTGACGGCTTCGCCGCTGGCCTCTGCATCCTTGGACGATTGACGCGCGATCTTTTCCGTCTGTGCGGCATTATCAGCGTTCTGCTTGATGTTGGCAGCCATCTCCTCCATCGAGGCCGAGGCTTCTTCAGCGGACGACGCCTGCTCGGTCGCGCCCTGGCTCAGCTGTTCGGAGCTGGCCGACAGTTCCTGACTGCCGCCGGAAACGTTGTTGGCTGCGCTGAGCGAATCCGCCACGACGCCACGCAGGCGCTCAACCATGATATTTACATGTTCGAGCAACTGGCCGATTTCGTCGCGGCTGGTGATTGCAGCCGTTTTCGTCAGGTCTCCCTCCGCCACGTCGCGAACAGCGACAATGGCGCGCGACAGGCCCTTGTTGATCGACAGGGAAAGCCAGATGGCGGAGACCAGCGAGATCACACCGGCCGCGCCTGCCAACGTTGCCAGAGTGTTGAAGATCACGTCATAAGCGGCGTTGCTTTCATCGTCGGCCTGCTTGATCGCGCCTTCCGTCAGGCCTGCCAAAGCCTGGGTCATGGCATCGAGCTTTTCGCCTGCGACCGTGCCTTCCGTCTGGTTGAGTTCGACGGCAGCTTCACGCTGGCCGGATCGCATCAACTGTATAACGCGATCCTGCAAAGGGACAAATTCGCCCCAGAAATTGCGGACTTCGCTCCATTTGGGCCGAAAATTCTCCGGCGCATTCTGCTCGCCCGCCGCAAGTGCGGTCAGGAAATTCTTGCGTTCCATTTCAATGGCGGCCAGCGCCTTCTGCATGCGCTCAGTGGAGGAGGAAAGGAGCATATCGCTTTCGGCAAGGCCCAGCCCGTCAAAAGCTGCAGCAAGATCGTTGGCGACATCATCCTGCTGGATCGGGCCGGCGACCATGCCGTCCTTGTAAGCATCAAGCTGGTTCAGGCCATAGATACCGAATGCGGCGCAGGCGATCATGAGGGACATGAGAAGCGCAAAAACAAGCGCCAATTTCAGTTTAATCGTAAATCGCATTCATCAAACTCCTGAGAGCATATTTCGAGGGACACTTGATCGATGCCAGACATGAACCGGCCGTGGTCGATCGGATGCGCGTCTCCTCCCGCAGATCTCAAATCCTGTCGTTCGTTCCGTCCCGGCAAAACCGGTCATCGCGGCTTTGCCGGGGCGGATAAATTCTCTGGGCTCAGGCGCTTTCGCGGAAATCCGCGTCGTCGGCATCGGGACCGCCCATGGACATATCCAGTGCGAAACCCTTGGCGCGGGCTTGCTGGGCGCTGACGGTATTGTCCGTCTGCGGTTTGCGAACCGGGGCCGGCTTCATCGCTGGACGTGCAGCCGCAGGCTTTGCGGCAGGCCGGTGCGCTGCTTGTGCAGGGCGCGACGAGAGGCCCGTGGCATCGACCTTGAAGAAGGCGATGCTGCTCTGCAACTCTTCCGCCTGTGCGGCCAGTTCTTCGGACGTCGCCGACATTTCTTCCGAAGCGCCGGAATTCTGCTGCGTGACCTTGTCGAGCTGCTGGATTGCCTCGTTGATCTGGGAGGCGCCGATATCCTGTTCACGGCAAGCAGCGGAGATTTCGGCCACCAGTTCAGCGGTCTTGCGGATGTCCGGCACCAGACGGTTCAACATGTCGCCCGCATCTGCGGCGGCCTTGACGGTCTCACCGGAGAGCGAGCTGATCTCGCTGGCTGCGGCCTGACTGCGTTCGGCAAGTTTGCGCACTTCCGATGCCACGACAGCAAAACCCTTGCCATGTTCCCCGGCACGAGCCGCTTCAACGGCGGCGTTCAGCGCCAACAGATCGGTCTGGCGGGCAATTTCCTGCACGATCGAGATCTTCTCGGCGATAGTGCGCATCGCAACCACGGCACGGTTGACGGCTTCGCCGCTAGCCTCGGCATCCTTGGACGACTGACGCGCGATCTTTTCCGTCTGGGCGGCATTATCGGCGTTCTGCTTGATGTTGGCCGCCATCTCTTCCATCGAGGCCGAGGCTTCTTCGGCAGATGATGCCTGCTCGGTTGCGCCCTGGCTCAGCTGTTCTGAACTGGCCGACAGTTCCTGACTGCCGGAGGACACGTTATCGGAGGCGGAAAGCGCATCGGCAACAATACCGCGCAGGCGCTCGACCATCCGTTCCAGCGCAAGACCCAGAGTGTCCTTGTCGGACAGGGGTTTCGGCATGACGGTAAGATCGCCATCGGCAATCCGGTCGGCAATACCTGCCGTATTGCGCAGATTGCCCGTCATCACGTTGATGCGCGCCACGAGATCCTTGATCTCGTCATTGGTCTTGATCTCTACATTCTGATCGAGATCGCCGATCGAAACCGCTTCCGCCACGGTCATGATCTTGCGCAATCCGCTGCTGATACCAAGCGCGATCCAGAACGCCGTCGCGAGTGCGATGAGCACGGCAATAACCGATGCGCCAATCAGCAGCGTACGGGTCCACTCATAATCGCTTGCCGCCGCCTGTTTCGACTCTTCGAGGCGATCGCGGTTCATCTTGACGCCTTCGTCCAGTTTCCCGGTCAGGGCATTGGCAGCCTCGCGGCCTTTGCCGGAGGAGAACGACGCAGCGAGCGACGTATTGCCTTGCGCAACCAGTTCACGGACATGGTCGTCACTGGCCTCGAAAGCCTTGGCGATGGCCTGGAGGTCCGTCCAGAACGCGCGCGTCTCGGCGCTGGCGGTCGCTGCCATCTCGTTCAGCATGGCCGTCAACTGGTCGCGGCTTTCGTTACCGGCCACCTTGAAACGCTGGGTTTCCTCAGGCGTGGCGGCAAGAATGATGTTTTTCTGCGACCGGACCGTTGCCAGCGCCAGCGCGTTCATCTGGTGAACCTTGTCAAGGCGAACGACCGTGCCATCGACCACGTCGTCCATGGCATCCTTGGCGAGACCAAGGCTGTAGATGCCGTAGCCGGCCGTTCCGGCAAGCATCAGGATCAGAAAGCCGAAGGCAACCGCCAGCTTCATCTTGATTGTAAATCGCATCTCAATGCTCCTTGGAAAGTTCGATGACGTTGCCGCGCGCGCTGGAAGAAACCGGTCCGGCCTCGCGATGCCCCGTGAAAATTGCTGTCAGATTGGGAAGAATGACGAACTCGCTGCCGCGTTTGATCAGGCAGTGGATATAATCCGCCCGCCACCGCATGCCGACACTCGGCGGCGGCTCGCTTGCTGCCCTGCTGAACGTCGTCACCTCATTGACCTTGTCGGTCCTGATGCCGATCAGTGCCGGCTCATCGTCGAACTGCAGTTCGATGACAACGATGCGGCTATCAATGGTCCGCTCAGTGGCGTCCATGCCGAAGGCGAGGCGGATATCGGCCAGCGGAATGACCTTGCCGCGGAAGTTGATAACGCTCGCCACGAAGGTTTTCGCACCGGGAACAGCGGTTTCCGGCAGGAGATCGAGAATTTCCCGCACCTTCGCCGCCTCTATGGCGAAAGTCTCGCCTGCGATGTTGAAGGTCAGCACCTCCACCGCATCGGAAGCGCCCCAAAATTCATCGGTCTGTTTCAAGAGTGACTGGTTCATCCCGCTGCCCGCAAGCGCGCCTCCTGCTGTTGCCCCGCTATCACCAGATGGGCGACATCGAGGATGAGGGCGACATTGCCGTCACCGAGGATGGTCGCGCCGGAGAAAGTCGCGACGTCATGGTGCAGTTTCGACATGGCCTTGATGACCGTCTGGTGGTCGCCGATGATCTGGTCGACCACCAGCCCGACCCGCTCGGAGCCGGTGGAAATGACGACGATCTTCTGGAACTGATCCGGCTTCGTTCCGGTATTGAACAATTCGCGCAGGCGAATGAAGGGAACGAGGCTTTCGCGCAGTGAAATGAAGGACCGGCCCCGCGAACGAATATCGTCGTCGGGCGACAGTTCGAGGCATTCCTCCACCGCCGGCAGCGGAATGACGTAACAACCATTGCCGACCCGCACCAGCAGGCCGTCGATGATCGCCAGCGTCAACGGGATCGCCAGTGAAACTTCCGAACCCGCGCCCGGCGTGCTGGTGACGCTGATCGTGCCGCGAAGTGCCTCGACGCTCTTCTTCACCACATCCATACCGACGCCTCGGCCGGAAAGACTGGTGACTTCCGAAGCCGTCGAAAAGCCCGGCTGGAAGATCATCTGCAGCAGTTCCTGATCGCTGACCTGTGCGTTCGGAGCCAGAAGGCCAGAAGCCTCCGCTTTCGCCCGGACGCGCTGGCGATCGATGCCACGGCCATCATCGCGGATGGTAATCGTCACATCGCCACCCGACTGGCGGGCAATGAGGGTGATCCGCCCCGTCGCCGGTTTGCCGGCTGCCACACGCTCATCGCTTTTCTCAAGGCCATGATCGCAGGAGTTACGGACAAGGTGCACGAGGGGATCAGCCAGACGCTCGATCACAGCCTTGTCGACCTCGGTTCCTTCGCCCTCGGTCTCCAGCTCGATCTGCTTGCCGGTTTCCCGCGCCAGATCGTGGATCAGACGACGGAATCGACCAAAAAGCTGGGAGATCGGCACCATGCGCAATACCATCATCGTATCGCGAAGTTCTCCGGAAAGACGTTCGACATCCTCCGAAACCGAGCGCAGGAGAATATCGACGCTGCCGCCGGCCAGCTGCGAAAGGCGAGACTGGGCGATGACAAGTTCACCGACCCGGTCCATCAACTCGTCAAGACGTTCAGCCGGCACCCGCACGTTTTCAGCCGTCTTGCCGCTCTTCGGATCGGCTGCGATTTTTTTGACTTCCGGCAGGATTTCGGGAACGGGCGGCTGTTCTTCGACAACCGCTTCGATTGCACGGATATCGATCTCCATATCGTCCATCACGAAGATGAAGACATCGTCGATCGCCGATTGCGGCTGATCGGTCGTCAGCCGGACTGTCCAGCCAAGATGAAGGTCGCTCGGATTGAGGGCATCGAGAGGTGGCACTTTCGAGGTGTCGGCGACGATTTCACAATCGCCAAGCTCGGCCAGTTCATCCAGAAGACCGAGCGGATTGGTTCCGTTCGCCATGGCATTGACGGGCAGCCGGAACCGGATTTCCCAAGTGGCGGCTTTCGGTTTTGCCTTCTCTCTCACGATACTCTGAGCCGGAACATGAGTCAGGACACCGCCATCGCCATGGGTGCCGACTGCGGCACGAAGCTTGGCAAGCAGTTGCTCGCCAACGTCACCCTGCACGCCGTGCGGATTGTCGACCAGCGCCTGCATATGATCCTGCGCTTCGAGAACGGCTGCGACCAGCTCGCTGGTTGCCGGGACCTCGCCCTTGCGCACCCGGTCAAAGGCGGTTTCGCAATGGTGGGTGAAGGCGGCAAGCGCCTCGAACCCGAACATTGCCCCGGACCCCTTCAATGTATGCAGTCCGCGGAAAACGGCGTCGATCTGATCCTGATCGGTCAAATCGTGAAGCAGATCCAGAAGGCCCCCCTCGATTTGTTCGAAAAGTTCCGCCGCCTCCGTTCTGAAAACCTGAATAGGGTCCAGTGTCGTCATTTTCCGAGGACCTTTCTGACGATCTTGACCAGGTGTTCGGCGTCGAAAGGCTTGGTCAACCAGCCGGTGGCGCCGGCGGCCTTGGCGCGCGCCTTCATGTCGGCGTCGGATTCCGTGGTCAGAAAGATGATCGGAATACCGGTATGGGCCGGCGATTGCCGAAGCGCCTCGATCATTTCAAGACCGTTCATATTCGGCATGTTGAGATCAGTGACGATCAGGTCGAAATTCGCGCCCTTCGCCTTGGCAAGGCCATCCTGCCCATCGACAGCCTCGGTAATCTGGTAACCCGCACCCGTGAGAGCGATCTTCGTCGTCATCCGGATGCTGGCGGAATCATCAACCGTTAAAATATGTGCGCTCACTTTATGTCCTTTCATGCAGCCAGAATTGGCGGGAGGCTGCATCCATCCGCGACAGGAAACCGCCCCGCCGCAACGTCTGCAAAACCTGACCACCGGCCGGCTCTTTCAATGTTATCGTCTTGTTGTTCTGTGCCGCGAAATTGCGCGAGGCTTCCATGAGCTGCACGAAGCTCAGATCGGCATCCGCGTCTTCCGGCACCTCGACCACCAGCCTGTCGGTGTCTCGAAGATGGTCCAGAAGAAGACCATGCGCGGCGGCAATCGACCGAATGGAAAGTGCCTGCGGCAATTTCAGTGTTTCATTCGTGGCTTCATCAGACATGGGGAACCTCCCAAACGGCTTCGATGTCCTTGCGGCCGTCCACCTTGATCGACTGTTCTTCCGGCTCGTCCGGCATTTCCAGGCTCGGTACTTCGATCTCCAGAACCTCATGACCCGTCATGAGCCTCTCGATCAGGATCCATTGCCGCTGGAAAGCTGCAACGCAGGCGGGATCGAAATGACTGCCGCTCTGCGCGACAACGTGGGCATACGCCTCTTCGGCCGACCACGCCTTCTTGTAGGGACGCTCGGAGCAGAGAGCCTCGAAGACATCGGCAATGGCGACGATACGGGCTTCCAGCGGAATGCGACCACCCGACAAGCCGTGCGGATATCCCGTTCCGTCCCATTTTTCGTGATGGCCGCCAGCAATGGCTTCCGCTATGCGCAGCAAGTCGGATGATCCGTTTTCGAGAATTTGCACACCGATACCGACATGTTTTCGCATTTCGGTGATCTCGTCCGGCGTCAGACGACCCGGCTTCAGCAGCACGCTGTCGGAAATTCCGATCTTGCCGACATCGTGCAGCGGCGCGGCGAGATAGATCATGCGGCAATGCTCGTCATCGAGGCCGAGATCCTTCGCCATCAGCATGCTGATTTGCGCGACGCGGGAAATATGATCGCCGGTGTGGCCATCTCGGAATTCGATGGCCCGCGCCAAGCGCCAGATGATTTCCTCTTCGCGGGCCGCAAGTTGCCGGGTGGCCTTGCGCACCTCATCCACCAATCTGCTTGCCTGTCCGGCAAGATCGCATTGCGCCTTGCGCAAGGCGAGAAGATTGCGCACCCGCGCCTTCAGCTCCACGGGGTCGAAGGGCTTATGGATGAATTCCGTCACACCGGTCTCTATCGCTTCGATAAGGATAGGCCGGCCTCTTTCCGAGGTGATCATGATGACAGGCACATGCGAGAAATGCTCATATGCATTCAGTGCCTTGAGAAGCTGTATGCCATTATATTTCGGCATCGTATAATCGACCACAAGTAGATCGACGGCATTGTGGCGGCAGAATTCCAGCGCCTCCGTGGGATCGGTGAACTCCACAATGTTGCGCACATCCGAAAGCTCCCGGATCGTCGCATTTAGGGCAACAAGAATAGATTTGCTGTCATCGACCAATACGATTTGCACAAGTCCTCGCTATCATTGGATTGCGGGCGAATGGACGCGCGAACTCCTCCGCTTCACGGAGAGAATTCAACGGATCAGGAAACATTTTTTGGGGAAAATACCGACCGCGTCATGTGGTCAAGAAAATGAAGCGCCTGCGCGAAATTAGTGTGCGTAGACAACTTCTTATATGAATAAATTGACCAGATGTTGGTTAACAGTGACTTAAGTGTGACTTATCAATACTTATAATGAAGCGCCGGTAGCGCCCCATCCCACGGGAATGTGATCCGGTTTCGGAGCGGCTCGGTTCAGCCGGCAATCGCTCTATGAATGGAAGAAGTACCTGGCTGTAAAAAGGGCGGCAAGCTAGTCGCCACCGCCCCATATACGCATTTTGTCAGATCAACATTTCACGACCCACAACCATCAGAACATGCGGGGAATGACGTCCGTTTCTCCGCCCCTGTCCATCAGCCTGTGCTTCAGCGATCCGGCAACGTGAAGAGCGATGCAGGCCAGCATCAGATAGGCGCCGTATTTGTGAAGCGCATCAAATACGGCAAAGGCCGCATCATTTTTGGGAAGCAGTTCCGGCAGGTGCTGGATAAAGAAAAAGGGAACACCGTCGCTTTGCGAAAAACTGCTTGAAAGCGAATAGCCAAGCAAAGGCACGACAAGTGTCAAGGTGATCAGCATCCAATGGACCGCATGCGAGAGCATTTTTTCCCATGGCGCGAGTGCCGGCGGTGTCGTGGGCATGATCTTCTTGTATCGCCAGCGAAGCGCAAGATGGACGAGCGCCAGCAACCAGACCAGAACACCGAATTGCTTGTGATTTGGGTAGAGAAACGAAGCCGTTGCCATGTCGCTCTCCGGCAGGCTCGTCATGTACCAGCCAGAGGCGATCAGACCGATAATTAGCAACGCCCGCAGCCAGTGCAGACAGCGAACAGGCAGGGGGTATTTTGCCGCAAGACTCGTTTTTATCAGACTGGACATAAAAACCTTCTCCAAGTGAGCGTTTGATTGGATTGCGTCATTTCATCAAGCCGCTTGGGACAGCCTGTTTTTTTGACGATCTCTCATTTCTCCGCGACGGCATTTTTCAGGCTGAAGAAAACCGCCACGGCAAGGGTGCCGAGCAGGGTAGCGGCAGATGTGAGAAGCACGGCATGTGCGGTCGAGAAAGCGCTTTTGCCCGCGCCGATCAACGATGTGGCAAGATCTCCGGAAAGCTTTTCGGCCACCACATAGGTGTCGCCGATAGAGCGGATCGCCGCTTCCGCAAACTCCGGTGCGACACCCTCCGGCACCGTCATTGAGGCGGCATATATTGCCGAAAGCGCCACACCGAAAAGCGTGATACCAAGACCGGCGCCCAGCTCGTAACCCGTGGCTTCCAGAGAACCCGCAGCACCGCCTTTCTCAGCCTCGACAGCGCCCATGATGGCAATCGACGAGGCGGTCAGTCCGATACTCAACGAAAGGCCAAGCAAGGCCAGAAGTGCCGGAACGACCGTGCCCGGCTGGTGAAAATTCGATTGCGCCAGTGCCGCCAGCGAAAAGGCGGCAACCAGGAGCGAAAGACTTGCAACAACCCGCAGTCCGAACCGGTTCGAAAGAAAGCCCGCAACCGGGCCGCCCAGGGCCGCAGCCGCCATGATTGGCAGCATGAAAAGGCCAGCTTCGAGCGGAGACTTGTCGAGAACGAACTGCAATTCCTGCGCAAGCGTCAGTTCCACCCCGGCAAGGGCGCCGGCAGTGACGATAGCCATTGCGATGCCGGTAACGATTGCCGGACGGGAGAACAGGGACAGGTCAAGCATCGGCTCCGCCGCCACAAGCTGGCTTCTGACGAAGATAAAGACGGCGGCAAACCCTGCGAATGCGGCACCGGCCGCAATCCAGAGTGGCTGCTTTCCGCCAAACCCGGATTTCACTGCGAAAACCAGAGCGACGATGCCGACGATAAGCAGCAAGGCCTGCTGGATCTGCCATTTGCCCGGCGCAACCGGCTCATTTTTCGGCAAAGCGAAGGCGATGATCGGGGCGATCAGAAGAACCACCGGAATGTTGATGAGGAAGACCGAACCCCACCAGAAATGCTCCAGCAAAGCGCCACCCACGAGCGGGCCGACGGCAGCACCCGCCGCTCCCACCGTTCCCCAGAGTCCCAGCGCCATGGCGCGTTCGCCAGGATCCTCGAATGTCCGACGGATAATTCCAAGCACGCAGGGCATGATCATCGAAGCGCCGAATGCGAGCAGGATACGCCCGGCAATCAGCATGGCCGGCGTGGTGGAAAAAGCCGCGACGATCGAGGCTGCGCCGAAGACCATCAGACCGGTCAGCAGCACCTTGCGATGACCGATGCGGTCGGCGAGCGTGCCCATCGGCACAAGCAGGCCGGCCATCAGCAACGAGTAGATATCGATGATCCAGAGCACCTCGGTGCTCGAAGCCTGCAATGCCAATGTCAGTGATGGCACGGCGATATGCAGGATCGTCATGTCGAGGACGACGGGCAAAAATGCGAGCATGACCGCAAAGAGGATCAGCCATCTCCGCTTGGAGCGCTCTGGAGGCTGGGTAATCTTGCTGTCGAAGGAGAGTGCCATTTTCTTAACCGATGTTCACGCTTGTGTTTCGGGATGCGGAAAGCTGGCGCTGACCAATTTGTACGGCCTTGCGACAATCCAATTCCGCATCGCAGCAATTATCGGTTGGGCTTTGCGTTTTGATGGAGGAAATGTGGAGAATGTATGGAGTGGAATAATTGCCACCCATCCCCGCATCGATGGTGGGTTCAAAAAGAACCCGCCCCCCCCCACTAACTATGAGATTGGTTTTCCAAGCGATATCTCGAACATCGCGCCACCCTTCGCAGATGGACTGTAGCGGATCTCGCCGCCATGCGCCTCGACGACGGCGCGGACGACGGACAATCCGAGCCCGCTGCCCGCCGCCTCCTGGAGCCCGGACTGTACGCCTCGGGTAAAAGGTTCGAACGCTCTCGGAGCGATATCACTGGCAAGCCCCGGCCCTTCGTCCGAAACGCGAATAACGGCCCGTTGGCCTTCTTCGACAACCACGATCTCGATGGTGCCCCGTACCGCGTACCGGCGCGCATTGGTTATCAGGGCCAGAAGCACCTGACGGATTCGCAGCGCATCCGCCTGAACGACGATATCGGCCAGATCGAGCCTCAGTTCGAAATCATCCGCTTTCAATTCCGGCTCGACCAGAAGAGCCAGTTTTTGAATTTCGGCCTTTAAGGGAACCGGCTCGAGACGAAGATCGAGATGGCCGCTATCAGCAAGCGTGACGGTTCGGAGATCTTCCACCAGCCGCGCAAGGGAATCCACTTGAAGAACAAGGCCCTGCAACGAGTGCTCATCGGGTTCGAACACGCCATCGATAATGCCCTGCAGCCGCCCTTTCAAAATCGTCAGCGGGGTGCGCAGTTCATGGGCGATCGTCGCATTCCACAGCGTCATGTCCGCCGCCATGTCCTGCAGGCGTTGCGCCATGGCATTGAAATCCGCAACTAGATGCGCCGTTTCTCCAAGCGAACTGTCTCCGGGGAAAGCCCGCGCGGACAGATCGCCATCCTTGATGCGCCTGGCACTTTGAGCAAGCGATTCAAGCGGCTCGAGAATACGCTTCGCCAGCCTCACCGAAGCGACCGCGGCCCCGATGAGCGCAACGAAGATCAGTCCCGACAGGATAAGAAAATCCAGACCCGTCAACCAGTCATCGGATGTTTCCGACCAGGGGTGGAAATAGAAAATGATGCTGAAGGCGATGTAGGTCCCAAAGAAAACGACAAGCGCGGCAATCACCGTCACGGCCGACATGGCGAGCAGGATTTGTCGGCTCAGCCCCTGTCGCAGCATCACGGATCCACCGCCAGCCGGTAACCAATGCCGCGAATGCTCGCGAGCATGCCTTCGGCACCGGCCTGATCGAGCTTCTTGCGCAGCTTGCTCAGATGGCTGTCCACCGTGCGGTCCAGCGCATCGGAACCCGGAAGACAGGCATCCACGAGTTCACTGCGCGTAAACGCCTTGCTGGGTGTCCTTGCCAGATGCGCAAGCAGCCGGAACTCCGTCAGCGTCAGCATCAGCGGCCTCACATCGCCGTCTTTTTCAAGCCGTGCCTGATAGCTGTCCATATCTATGGTGAGAGGGCCAACCCGGACAACCGCACCCGCATGGGCAAGACCGGCCCGCCGCAGGACTGCCTTGGCCCGAGCGACGACTTCAATGGGATTGAAGGGTTTGACGATATAATCGTCCGCGCCGATCCGCAGGCCCTGAAGCCGGTCCATCTCCTTGTCGAGAGCGGTGATCATGATGGCGGGCGTGTTCCCGCGCCTGCGAACCTCGGCCAGAACTTCCCAACCATCGAGACGCGGCATCGTCACATCGACAAGAACGATATCGGGTTTCAGTGAAAGGTGCAGTTCCAGTGCCACTTTGCCGTCGCGGGCGTGCACCGTGCGAAACCCCTCGCGGGTGAAATAGGCCTCGAGAATGCCGGCGATATTCACATCGTCCTCGGCGATCAAAACTAGTGCTGCCATGGTTATTTGAACTCCTTGGCCCATCAATGCCACCGAAAGCGACCGCCGTCGAGCATCGCGCGCCCGCCTCCATCGGCCGGCAACACAACCTCCACAAAACCGAAACCCGACGCGCCTAAGGGCTGCGGCATAACAAGTCTCTCACGATTTTGGATGGTAAAAAATGCCCCTGCGACGCACATCTCACCGGTTGAAAATTGCTGCGCTCCTTTTTCCGGCCGTTTTTCTGTCCGCCTGCGGCGATGAGAAAACCTCACGCCAGGCGGCTGCCACCGAACAGACGGAAGCGGCTCGTGTCAGCGTATTGAATGTCCAATCCGCAAAGGTCGTCGTTTACGACGAATTGCCGGGGCGTATTTCCGCCTACCGCACCGCCGAGATACGCGCGCAGGTGAATGGCATTATCCAGAAAAAGCTGTTTCAGGAAGGAGCGGTAATCAATGCGCACACGCCGCTTTTCCAGATCGACCCGGCCCCCTTTGCTGCCGACGCCGAGGCGAGCGCTGCGGTGCTGGCCCGTGCCGAAGCCGAGCTGCTGAACGCACAGATCAAGTTCGATCGTGCCGGACTTCTGTCGTCGCAGAAAATCCTGAGCGCGGAATCCTTCAACAATGCCACGGCGACACTCGCCCAGGCCAAGGCAAATGTCGCCGAAGCGAAGGCCAATCTGGCGCGACGCAAGCTCGAATTGTCCTACGCCACGATCAGTAGCCCGATTGCTGGTGTAATCGGCCAGTCCTTCATGAGCGAAGGCGGCCTTGCATCGTCTTCGGCAACCGCGCCGCTGGCGGTCGTTCAGCAGATCGATCAGGTCTACGTTGACGTCCGGCAATCATCGATGAGCAAGGAACTGCTCAGGGACATGGCTTCCGACGGCGGCGGCGAGAAGGCCGAAGGGCTTCCGGTGAAAATCTTCTCCATCGCCGGCAAGCCTTACGGGCAACCCGGAAAGCTATTGTTTTCCGATATTTCCGTCGATGCCGCCACCGGCAACCTCGGCATCCGGATTCTCGTTCCCAATCCTGCCCAGCAATTGCTGCCCGGCATGTATATCCGCGCCAAGGTGCCGCGTGCCATTTATTCCCAGGCGCTGATGGTGCCGCAGGAAGCGGTGCTTCGGGACCCATCGGGGCGACCGCAGCTTGTCGTCATTGGTGCCGATGACACGGGCAACCGGCGCAACATCGAAACCGGCGCTCTGGTGGATGGGCAGTACATGGTGCTGCACGGCGTTTCCGCCGGCGAAACCATCGTTGTCCTCGGACAAGACCGCGTGCAGCCCGGCGAGAAACTGCAAACGACGCCCTACCGCCCATCCGCCAACGACATAAAAAGCTAAGGAGCGGTCGACCATGCCACAGTTCTTTATCAACCGGCCCGTTTTTGCCTGGGTCATCGCCATTCTGATCGTGATAGCCGGGGTCATTTCGATCCCGCAGCTTCCCGTCTCGCGTTTTCCGGTAATCGCACCGCCGAGCGTTTCGATCTATGCGACCTATACCGGAGCGACGCCGCAAACCATCAACGACAGTGTCACCAGCCTGATCGAACGCGAGCTTTCGAGCGCAAAGAACATCCTCTATTTCGACTCCTCGGCCGACTCATCCGGCAGCGCCAACATTACCGTCACGTTCAAGCCCGGCACCGATCCGGAGCTTGCGCAGGTCGACGTTCAAAACCGTCTGAAGGCAATCGAGCCAAGGTTGCCGGAGCAGGTGCGCCGTGCAGGCCTCACCGTGGAGGCGGCTTCCTCCGGGTTTTTGATGATCGTCTCCTTGAAATCCACCAATGGCGGGCTCGATACGCTCGCGCTTGACGATTATCTCGTGCGCAACATCTCGCCGGAACTGAAGCGCGTGGCCGGTGTCGGACGCGTGCAATCCTTCGGCTCGGAAGCGGCGATGCGCGTATGGGTCGATCCGGTACGCCTTGTGTCCTATTCGATCTCGATGACTGAAGTCACGCAGGCAATCCAGTCGCAGAACGTGCAGGTGGCCCCCGGGCGGCTTGGCGAAGCCCCTGCCCTTCCCGGCCAGAAAGTCAGCGTTCCCTTGAACGTTTACGGACAATTGCAGACGCCGGAGGAATTCGCGCAGGTCATTTTGCGCTCCAACTCCGACGGCTCGAAGCTGACGCTCGGCGACGTCGCAAGGATCGAGATCGGATCGCAGACCTCGAGCTTCTCGATCCTCGACGGCGGCAAGCCCGCAACGGCCGCAGCAATCCAGATGACGCCCGGAGCCAATGCGGTCAGCACCTCGAAAGGCGTGCGCGACCGACTGGCGGAACTGGCGACGACGATGCCTGCGGGTCTCGAATATGCGATTTCCTACGATACCGCGCCCTTCGTGAAAGTGTCGATCCAGAAGGTGGTACAGACGCTCGCCGAAGCGATGGTTCTCGTCTTTCTCATCATGCTGCTGTTCCTCCAGAACATTCGCTACACCCTGATCCCGGCGATCGTCGCACCCATCGCGCTTCTCGGCACATTCGCGGTGATGCTGGCGATCGGTTATTCGATCAATGCCCTGACCATGTTCGGCATGGTGCTCGCAATCGGCATCATCGTGGATGACGCGATCGTAGTGGTCGAAAACGTCGAACGCATCATGGCGACGGAAGATCTGTCACCGCGGGAGGCGACCAAGAAGGCGATGAGCGAAATCTCCGGCGCCGTCATCGGCATCACGCTTGTCCTCACCGCCGTGTTCCTGCCCATGGGCATGGCCAGCGGTTCGGTCGGCGCGATCTATCGGCAGTTCACGGTTTCGATGGCCGTGTCGATCCTGTTTTCCGCGTTTCTGGCGCTCAGCCTCACGCCGGCGCTTTGCGCCACGCTGCTGAAGCCAATCGCGGCGGATCACCACCAGCGCACCGGCTTCTTCGCTCGCTTCAATCGTGGCTTCGAGCGGCTTACCACCCGTTATGCCGGCTGGGTGGCGGTCCTCATCGGCAAGACCGGCCGGGTCATGGTGGTCTATGCCGCCATCGTCGCGGCGCTGGCCTATGGTTACAGCACGTTGCCAACGGCTTTCGTGCCGGAGGAGGATCAAGGCTCCTTCATGACGTCCTTCACATTACCGGCCGAGGCGACGGCAGAGCGCACGCGTGCGGTCGTCAATCTGTTCGAAGAACATGTGAAGGAACGCCCTGGCATCGAGAACAATCTGACCATCATGGGCTTCGGTTTTTCCGGCTCCGGTGCGAATACGGCCATGTCCTTCACGACACTGAAGGACTGGGGCAAACGGTCCTCGACCGTGGATGAAGAACTGACTGCCGCAACGACCGCCATGTCCGCCGCCGAAGAAGGGCAGGTCTTCAGCCTGAAACCGCCGGCAATCGACGAACTCGGCACGACGTCAGGCTTTGCGCTGCGGTTGCAGGACCGGGCCAACCATGGCGCGGACGCGCTTCTTGCCGCCTCCGCGCAGCTGACGCAACTGGCCGGTAAAAGCAGCCTTCTGAGTGATGTGCGCGTGGATGGCCTGCCGAGCGGACCGAGCGTAACGTTGCGGATCGATCGGCAGAAGGCAAGCGCGCTCGGCGTCGCCTATTCCGCGATCAGCGACACACTGGGCGGTGCGGTAGGCTCCACCTACATCAACGACTTCCCGCGTGCCGGACGCCTGCAACAGGTTATCGTGCAGGCCGAAGCCTATAGCCGCATGCAGGTGGATGACGTCTTGAGCCTTCATGTCAGAAACGACACCGGAAAAATGGTGCGGCTCTCGGAGTTTGTCACGGCGGAATGGTCGACTATTCCTCTGCAGGTAACCCGTTACAACGGTTATCCCTCCATGAGCATTTCCGGATCAGCCGCCGCCGGTGTCTCGAGCGGCAAGGCGATGGAGGAGATGGAAAGCCTCGCCTCCCGGCTGCCCAAGGGCTTTGCCG
Organism: Agrobacterium arsenijevicii; assembly: GCA_000949895.1. Lineage (GTDB taxonomy): Bacteria > Pseudomonadota > Alphaproteobacteria > Rhizobiales > Rhizobiaceae > Agrobacterium > Agrobacterium arsenijevicii. Next base: position 259,649 of record JWIT01000005.1, read on the forward strand.
TGGAATGGACCGGCCAGTCGTTGCAGGAGCGGCAATCCGGCGCGCAGGCGCCCTTGCTGATGGCGTTTTCCTTTCTGATCGTTTTCCTCGTGCTCGCAGCCTTATACGAAAGCTGGACCGTTCCGCTGTCCGTCATGCTGGTGGTGCCTCTGGGTATTCTGGGTGCGGTGATCGCCGTTCACCTAAGAGGTCTGGAAAACGACGTCTTTTTCAAAGTCGGGCTGATTACGCTGATAGGACTTTCAGCCAAGAACGCCGTATTGATCATCGAATTCGCGCGAAAACGGCAGGCGGAAGGGCTGAGTTTGTCGGAAGCGGTGATCGAAGCCTCGCGGTTGCGCTTGCGCCCGATCGTTATGACGTCGCTTGCCTTTACCCTGGGCATCCTTCCGCTGGTGATCGCCAAAGGAGCCAGTTCCGAGACGCAAAACGCCATCGGGACCGGCCTTTTCGGTGGAATGATCTCGGCAACCGTTCTCGCCGTGCTTTTCGTTCCGGTCTTTTTCGTGATCGTCGCACGGCTTTGGCAAAGCAGGCAATCGTCGGAAACCCAGCCTGCGCCATAGTCCCGGATACCGCCGGAGTGCTGAATACAGCAGGCTTTGTCAGTTCGCCTGCATCAGCGCCACGGCGTCCGGACCCGCGGGAAAGCGGAGCTGTCCGGCGGTATCATGAACAGCGTTCCACACCGCCTCTGCAACATCGCTTTCCTTCGTCGTCAGGGCCGGTTTGGCAAAGCCCGCAAGAATTGGCTGCGCAAATTCGGCATAGTCATCCGGAAGCAGTTGATCCAGCGGCAGGATGGCATTCGCCGTGAAGCTCGTCGTCGGCGCATAACCGGGCTCGACCAGTTTCACGCGGATATCGAAATAGCCAAGTTCCTGCGCCAGCGAACCGGAAAAGCCCTCGATCGCCTGTTTGCTGGCAGTATAGGCCGCTGCCAGCGGAAACGATCCCAGCGTGACACTGGACGTTACGTTGACGATGGTGCCGGATCGACGTTCACGCATCTGCGGGATGATCGCGTGCGTCATCGCCATCACACCAAAGCTGTTGGTATCGAAAATCCGGCGGATCGCCGCCATCGGCGTGGCTTCGAACGCGCCGACCATGCCGATACCGGCATTGTTGACCAGCACATCCACCGGCCCGGCCGCTTCGATGAGGGCGGCGATACTCCGCTCGCTCGTCACATCGAGGGGCAGCACACGCAACCTGTCTGTTTTGCCACCGAACAATGCGAAATCGGGGCGCCGCATCGTTGCGATGACATTCCACCCCTTGGAAAGAAAAAATTCGGCAACCGCTTTGCCATAACCCGATGAAGTACCGGTAATCAGGATCGTCTTCGACATCATCTGTCTCCTTGGTTTCAGTACGGAGAAGGATAGACAAAGATATCAAGACGATACATAATCAATAATCCAACAATGATTACGGATCGTCCAAAATGGATCCACTCAGCGATATCATCACCCTCTTGCAGCCCAGCGCTGCCGTTTCAAAACCCATTTCGGGTCGTGGCACATGGGGTGCCCGATATCAGGCGCATGACGCGCCGGGTTTCACTATCGTCCTTTCCGGAACAGCATGGGTCATCTTCGATGGCAGGGAGCCGTTGCAGCTGGCGCAAGGCGATTTCCTGCTGTTACCGACGACACCCGCCTTCTCGCTTTGCAGCGAACCGGGTGCCGCATGCATTCCGGTCGAACCGAAACAAGAGGCGGTCAGGCATGGGGATCAGGAGGGCGAACCCTGTTTTATCGCACTCGGCGGCAGCTTCGCGTTCGAGCGGATCAACGCGCCGCTTCTGCTCGGGTTGCTGCCCGACCTCATCCACATCCCTGCATCGGCAGGACGGGCATCGCGGTTTGGAAGGCTGATAGAATTATTGTCGGAGGAATGCATCGCCAACGAACCCGGCAAGGAACTGATTGTCCAGCGCATGCTGGAGGTGCTGCTGGTCGAAGCGTTGCGTTGGCGCAGCCTCGGCAATGAGTTGGCTCCAGCGGGGCTGCTGAACGGCATGCGCGAGCCAGGCATTGCCCGTGTGCTGAAAGCCATCCACGCCAACGTCCGCACGAACTGGACCGTCGCTGAACTTGCCGGGATCGCCGGCATGTCGCGCTCGGCCTTTGCCGCGCGGTTCACTGAGATTTTGGGTTGTGCGCCGATAGAATATCTGGCCCGCTGGCGCATGGGTCTCGCCAAGGATGCGCTGGTGCGTGGGGCAAAGCCGTTGGACCGGATCGCGGACGAGATTGGCTACGAATCCGCCAGCGCCTTCAGTACCGCATTCCGCAAGCGGATGGGCATGGCACCGGGCAGCTTCGCCCGCAACCACGCGATGCCGGGGTAAGCATGCCCGGCATCGAAGGTCGGTGTGGATCGGATGCTCACCTTATGCGGTAAGCGGAGCCAAGTTCGCCTCGATCCTGTCGCGGAAGGGCTCATACCGGTTCGGCAGCTTGAGTGCCTCACCAAGATGCGCCGTATCCTCATCCCGGTCGAAACCGGGTTCGTTGGTTGCGATCTCGAACAGGATCCCGCCGGGGGTCTGGAAATAGATCGCCCAGAAATAATCGCGGTCGATGACAGGGGTCACCTGATAACCGGTATCCATCAGCGCCTTGCGAACCTCGAGCTGCTTTTCGCGGTTTTCGACCGCAAAGGCGATATGATGAACCGAACCCGCCCCCTGACGCGCGAAAGGCGTCTTCGGCAGGGCCGCAAGATCGATCGTATCCGCACCGTTGCCACCGGGAATGACAAAGCGTGTCACATCGCCCTCAACTTCGGCCCGCTCATAACCCATGAAACGCAGAAGCTCTTCGGTTGCGGCCGTATCGTGAAGATTGAAACGTGCGCCGGTGAAACCACGAATGGCGTTGTCTTCGGCAATGCCTTCCGCCAGCCACGGGGCTCGCACATCATCACCCTTTTCGATCAGCGCAAGGCCGTCACCATCGGGACCGATAAAGCGCAGGCGATTGGTGCCAAACACCGTATCGGCCTGAATGCCGGCGACGCCTTCAGCAATGAGGCGGTCTTGCCAGAAACCAAGCGCGCCCTTCGGAATGGAGAACTGGGTCTCCCCGACCTCGCCGACACCTGGACGACCGGCCATCATATGCGCGAAGGGAAAGTAGGTCATGACCGTGCCCGGCGTACCCTGCTCATCACCGTAATAAAGGTGATAGACGCCGGGCTCGTCAAAATTAACGGTCTTCTTCACCCGGCGCAGGCCGAGCGTTTCAGTGAAAAATCTGTTGTTTTGCCGTGCGTCCGACGCCATGGAGGTGACGTGGTGCAGGCCCTTGATATCCTTGATCATCGCCGGCGCCTTTCTTCATTCGTGTGTCCGTTTCGATGGAGAGAGATGTAACCCACTTGATTGCGCTACAGAATTGCAATATTTCTCTCGAATGCATTGCGGATTTTGAAATAATAAGATGAACGACCATAAAGCTCTCAAAACGTTTCTGATGGCGGCCGAAAAGCGCAACTTCGCGCAGGTCGCCCGCGAACTGGGCATGACGGCGGCCGCTGTCACCCGGGCCATTGCCGCGCTTGAAGATGATCTTGGTGTGCAGCTTTTTGTTCGCACCACCCGTCAGGTCTCATTGACGACGGACGGTGCCGTCTTTGCCGCACAAATTCAACCGGCCGTCGAGGCATTGGAAAATGCCCGGCGCGATGTCCGGAATGCCCACAAGGCTGATCAGGGCCGGCTGAGGATCAGCGCCCCGACATGGCTCGGCAAGACGGTGCTACCGCCGATCCTCTCGGGTTTCCGGGAACTTTATCCGAAAATGTGCTTCGAGATTTCCCTGTCGGACGGCCTCGTCAACATAGTCGATGACGACTACGATCTGGCGATCCGCATTTCCTCGGCCCCTTCTGACAAGTTCACCATCTGGCGCAAGATCAGAGCCGTGCCGAGAATATTGGTGGCAGCACCCGGCAGCCGGTTCACCGAGATGCAACATCCGAGCGAACTGACCCCTGACGATTGCCTTGCCTATAGCGGCGAAAGCAGGCGGGAAAACTGGGTACTCTCGGACGGCGGATCGAGCCTCACCATCGCCGCCGGCCGTGCATTCAGCGCCAATAATGGCGAAGTCCTCGCCGATATGGCGGCGGATGGATCGGGTGTGGCCATGCTACCGGGATTTCACATCGCCGGCCATCTCCGCAGCGGCCGCCTTGTTCATGTCCTGCGTGGCTGGTCACCGCCGGAGCTTTGGCTGACGCTCTATTATCCGCCCTACCAGGCCCTGCCACCCCGCATCGCCACTTTCTCGAAATTCTTCGAGGATCAATTGTCGTCACACATGGCGACGCTGGAATAGACGTTGACTGTCCTCACCGAATTGCCGGCGCGCTATTCAAACAGCGTATCGACAGGCTCGATCTGCACGTCGGGATGAAGAGCAGCGAAGTACACCCGTGAAATAGACGAGTTCAAATCGAACCCCTATGGATCAGGCTTGCCCATGACCACTAGCGGTACCGAAGAGGGAAGTTTCTGACTTGGTGACAGGATTCGATAAAATGAAAAAATTGCCTTGCGCCGCGTGGATCGCGCTGATGACGGTCTCTGTCCCGCCGGCATTCGCCGGATCAGTCGATCATCATTGGTCGGAAGATCCGATGACCCACTGCAAATTCACCGCGCCGGCGTCCTTGACGAATGGACCCACTTTCTGGACGGGCACATGCGTTGACGGGAAGGCCACGGGTACCGGCATGTTGCGCCGCCGCGACGGTAACCGGGCCGGGCCGGCTTTTTTTGGTCAAATGAAGCATGGTCTTCCCCAGATCGGCGTCGTTGATCTTGGCGATGGATACCAGGTCGTTGCATTCAGCGATGACGGCGTTGACCGAACAGAGGTTGAGCCTCAGGCCCGAATTGACGCATTTCGAATAGCAGTCGAGGCCGCGCGGCAAGTGAGCGCCAAATATGCCACCGAAAAGAATACTGTGTCGTCGCAGCACTATGACGCGATTGCAAAAACGCTCGAGCTCCAGATCGAATGATTTGAGTTTGAGTAAAGGGCCTTGAGCCGCACCGGGTTTGCAGGAGCTTTCTTAAGGAGAAAGAAAGCTTGAAGAACTTTTGGGTCGCGTCTGCGAAGACCAAAACACAAAAAGGGCACCGAGTTTCCTCGGAGCCCTTTGATAATCTGGTAATTTTGGTT
>JWIT01000050.1 GCA_000949895.1 Agrobacterium arsenijevicii
GGTGATGACCAGTGGCTGGCCGCCGCCCTCTGCCAGAATGCGGGCATCGCGGGCCGCGGCCGCAACCGGATCTCGTTCACAGATCGTCTGGCCGATCGCCTTGATTTTGCCGGTCAGGGCCTGAACATGGCGTTTGCGCTCGACGGTGTAGGTGTCCAACAGGGCATCCGAGGACTGTCCCTTCAGTACTCGGTCGAGCCGCCATACGAGGTTGGAAACGTCCCGCAGGCCCTGGCACATGCCCTGCCCGATGAAGGGTGGCTGTTGATGTGCGGCGTCGCCGGCAATCATCACGCGGTCGCGCCGCCACTCGTCTGCCACCAGGGCATGGAATCGATAGGCGGCGGCGCGCCAGAGGTCGCCGTCCTGCGGCGTCAGCCATGGCGACAGGAGCCGCCAGACGTTTTCGGGCTTCTCCATCTCACGCGGATCCTCGCCCGGCAGGAGCATGATTTCCCAGCGGCGATGGTTCTTCGGTCCCATGATGTAGCTTGTCGGCCGGGCCGGATCGCAGAATTGCGCCGAAGTCTGCGGCAGTTTGCCGAGAGACGCATCATGCACCTGGACGTCGACAACCAGCCAAGGCTCGTCGAACACGAGATCCTCGAATTTCATTCCCGACAGTTCGCGTACCCGGCTCCACGCACCGTCGCAGCCGACCACATATTTCGCCGCGACTTTCCGCGTGTTTCCCGCCTGATCCTGCAGCGTTGCGACAACCTCGTCCGCCTGTGGATGGAGTTCCGTCATTTCCGTTCCGAGTTCGACCGTGACGCAATCGAAACCCTCGGCATGGCGGCGCAGAATTGCCTCTACCGGCGGCTGGGTGAAAACCATGCTCGGTGTGTAGCCCAGCGGGTAGGGCGCGGGCACCATGTCGATGCGACGAATGAGCTGCCCCTGCGCGCCGAAATGCTGGGATGCGGTGAACGGCTCAATATGGGCCAGCACCTCGGCGGCAATGCCCATATTGTCGAAATGGCGCAGGATCTCGTGGTCGATGGCGATGGCGCGCGGCTTGTCGTAGATGCCCGTCAGCTTATCGACGACGAGCGTCGAATGACCACGAGCGCCCAGCATGCCGGCGGCTACCGCGCCGGCCGGTCCGAAACCGACCACGAGCACGTCAAAACGGTTGAAAATATTGTTGTTGCTGGTCACTGCACTGCCTTTGCGATGATAATAACGGTGTCAGGCGCCGGAAAATCCGATGGAAATCTGTGCCTTCTTGCAGGCGTCGCTCTTGGGAGGCGCGATGCCCCAGTGGTCGGTACGCCCCGGCGGCCAGACCCATTCATCGGGACCCCGCATGCGATAACTGTCATCCACCTGCAGAACCTCTGCGGTGTATTCGACCACCACGCCCTGCGGATCGACGAAATAGGCAAAGACATTGTCGCCCGGTCCGTGGCGCCCGACGCCCCAGCCGATCGGGTAGCCCTCATCGACCACCCGTCCCGACCCGCGCATAACGGATTCCGTATCCGGCATCAGGAAGGCGACATGGTTCAGTCCGTTTGCCGGGGCCTCAGCCAATACCACAGCGTGGTGATCGTCATTGCAGCGTAGGAAGGCCATAAGCTTGGAACGATCGGTCAGTCGGAAGCCCAGCACCTCTTGGTAGAATGAGGAAAGCGTCTCGATCGAAGCGCTGTTGATATTGACATGGGCAAGTCGTTCCGGCCGATTGGCAACGGTTGTCTTCGCCTTGCGACGATCGCCAAACACGAATTCCAGCACCGATCCTTGCGGTTCGCGGATGACGAAACGTTCCCCGGCGGAGGGGGCGTCCGCGGGTCCCGGCTCGCGGAGCACGGTGCAACCCCCCGCCACGGTCTTCGAAAACAGGGTTTTGAGATCCTCGGCGGAGCGTACCCTGAAGCTCGTCTTGCGCAACTCCGAACGGTCGCTCTGCTTCAATTCCAGAACGTAGAAATCATCTCCCGTCGCCGCGAGGAAAACCTTGTCCCCCGCTTCCGCGGCCACATCCAGACCCCAGACGCGGGTATAGAAATCGACGGAGGCAGCTAAATCCGGAGTGCCGAGTTCAACGCTGCGGAGAGCTGTGAGGGGAAAATAAGTCATTGGATCAAACCTCATCCAGTGCCAGAAATGTTTGCGCGTTCGCGTAGGTCAGACGTTCCCGCAGGCCGGCATCCGCGAAGGCCGCCTCGATGCGGGCCACGGGTTCCTGGTCACGAAAACTGAAAGGATAGTCCGTGCCAAGCATCAGGCGTTCCTCGCCGAAAACGGCAATCAGGCGGCGCAGCGTGTCAGTATCAAACACGAGCGCATCGACATATAGCCGCCGCGCCTGTAGCGAGGGCGGTTCCGGCATGGCTTCCTTCAAGGCCGGAAAAGCCGAATAGCCCTGTTCCAAGCGCGGTAGAAGCGAGGCCAGCGTCCCGCCGCCATGGCTGAAGGCAATCCGGAGTGTCGGGAATTTCAGAAGCAATCCGCCGGTGATGACCGAGGCCGCGGCGAGCCCTACATCGGTGGGATAACCGAGCACCTGCTGGAGCGGTGCCGGCCCGACAAGCCGATCCATGCCCGCAGGCCGTACCGCATGCACGAATACTGCGACTCCAAGATTCTCTACCTCGGCAAAGAAGGGGTGGAACCGCGGGTCGCCAATCGGCACGCCATTGATATTGCTGCCGATCTCGACGCCGCGAAAACCCAGTTCGCGGACCATGCGATGAAGTTCTGCGATCGCAAGATCCATATCCTGCAGCGGCACGCCACCGAGCCCGACGAAACGTCCCTCGCCCTCTACCGCAAGAGCAGCGATCGCGTCGTTGACATGGCGGGTAAGATCGTTGGCCGCATCCTTGTCGATCCAGTAGCCGAACAGCTCCGGCATAGGCGAAAGCGCCTGCACGCGGATGCCGGTGCGATCCATTTCCTCCAGCCGTCGCTCGGCGACCCAGCAGGCATCGCTCACTGTACGGTAAGGCTTATCGTCGATGACGACCGTGGCATGACAATTGCCGGAAGTAACCATGGATGGCCAGCCGCGGACCGGACTGTCGCCGGCGGGAAGCGGGAAACGTGCCGGAACCACATGGCAATGGATGTCGATGCCGCAACAGGTGCAACCGCTTCTGAAAGGGACCGGCCCTTTTTCGCTTCCGCTCATGTCGTCCTCCTGCCTCCCGTTTTGAATTAATATCCAAAATCTCAAGTGTAAAGCAATAATTTATAAATTTTGCACTCGGCATCCAATCGTGTATATAAAAACTAGATCTGAGCCCGAGGCGCCATGAACATCGACGTGCAGACAAAAGCGGCAGACAGCCCGGCAACGCTTGCCACCAGCATCTACGAGCGGCTGAAGGCCGATATCCTTTCGGCACACCTTGAACCCGGCCGCAAACTGCAACTGCGGTTTCTGATGGAGCATTACGACGCGGGCCAAACGCCGCTGCGCGAGGCGTTGAACCGCCTGAGCACCGAGGATTTGGTCATCGGCAGGGAACAGCGCGGCTTCTTCGTGACGCCCATCAGCCTGGAGGAATTGGGAGAGCTGACTAAGACCCGCTCCTGGGTAGAGGGTCTGGCGCTGCGCGAATCGATCGCCAATACTACCCCGGCGTGGGAGGAATTGCTGGTTGTGGCGCATCATCGGCTGGAGCGCGCGCCCCGCTCGCTCGATCCCGACCGGTTCGAAAGCAATCCGGAATGGGAGCGTTTGCACCGGGTCTTTCACGCGCTTCTGATCGGTGGCTGCGGTTCACGCCCGCTGATCGGCTTTTGCGAACAGCTCGCTGACCGGCTTCAACGTTATCGCGCGCTTTCTAGCCGCAAGGCATTCCGGGTGCGCAAGGTCAGCCAGGAACACTCGGACATCTTGAAAGCAGTGCTTGACGGCGACGGTGACAGCGCTGTCAGCCTGTTGCAGCGGCATTACGAACAGACCGCCGATTTTATCAAGGCCGACCTGCAGACGAACGAAGCTGGCGACATCACATAGCCGGCTAGAATGCCTCGGGCGAGGCAGTCACTTAGCCGCGTTCTCGTGGATGAATTCCAGAATACCGGGACCCAGGCTTTCATCCGCGGTGCCGAAATGCTCGATGATGGAATGTGGTTGTGGCAGAGTGCCTTCTTGCAGTTCGGCAGCCTTCGATCCCGGGCAAACAGCGCATCCACCAACCGTTTGTTCTGGCGCTGGATCAAATACGGATGCCAACGATAATGGACCTCGGCTTCATCGCCGACATGGGCAGAATGAACGGGGCATTGCGCTCGGCAGGAAGTCGTGGCTCTTCGCCGGATCAGATCTTGCCGCCTTCATGGCCATACTGATCATGACGGTAAAGCTAAACGACATCTATTCCCGCAGGCATGACTTGCCGATGTTCTTGCCCGCATCGCTGACACGCCGATTACCAGGCTGGAGCAACTACTTTCGTGGAATGGACACCGCCGACCATCGACGCTCAAGCGGCCTGATCAGCGGCCTTCCCGTATGCCTACGAAGAATCCGGTGCTTCGGCCCGTATTTCAGCAGGGGGTGCCGCAGTCCTTCGTCGGATCTCGCAACTCCGGGGCTCGTGGGCGCAACGAGCTCTTGAAACGAACCGAGAGAAAATGTTAGTGGCCGACAGAAATTATAGGCGTCTACAAGCCGAGCTTTCAGCCTCACCGCCCTCAAGATGTCTTCATAAGCAACTGTTGCTTCTCCGATAATGGAAATGGCAAGGGCGCCGGAATTCTTGGCCTCAAAAAAAGCCAATCGGCCCTTTGACCCGGTCGACGTCATGCGTTATCGATGTGAAGATCAGGCACTTATCCCGAGCCCGATACTATGCCGAGCCCGTTCGCTAAAGCCCGAGATTTTCGGTAATCCAGGATCGAAAGCTCGGCATAATTTAGACGTGTCGGAAGATAGGGTTCGGCACGAAGCCGACACCTTCGGCGACGACTACGCCTGAAATTCTTTGGAAAGTATGCCCATCATTAGGTCGTCATGCCACACACCGTCTACGAAGGCGGTTTCTCGCTCCCGCGGTTGCCGTAGATATCGATCAGCGGCGTGACGTCGGTGACCTCATCCTCGACCAGCGAGGAGGATTTCTGGCGCTCCTCCAGGGGCTCAGCCATCACCGCAACCAGGGTCAGCTTCTCGATCCCGAAGCCGGGCTCGATCTTCCCCGTTCGATCGCGAAACAGCTTCGTCAGCCAGGCGACGTCGCGCACCGGCTTCACCGTGCCGGCGCGGATTGCCTGCCTGGCACCATCGACCTTCTCGACGATCAGATCCGCCCGGCGAACGCCAAGGCCGCGCCTTTGCAGCTCCTCGATCAGTTGCACGACCAGCCGGCCGACATATTTGTCGATGGTTTCGGCCGCACCGATCGGCTCGGCGAAGGCGCGGCTCACCTCAATCAGCTCGGCGGTGCGGATCGGATCGATCGGTTCGCAGATGCGGCCGAACATCTGGTCCAGCCGCCGGCCAATCTCCGGGCCGAAACGAAGCGCAGATCGCTGACGACTTTCCCGGGTAGGCGCAGCAACGATATCGGCAGCTTCTCGACGGCGCGCACGGTCTCACCTGAAGGCACGATGACCGTCTCGCGGCTGATGGCACGGGCGCAGGCGTGTGCTGCACCCCAGGTGTCGGCGATCGCGACACGGGGAGTGAGTTTTTTTGCCAGGAACTGATTGGCGATCTTCGTAACCACTGCGAGCTCGCCGCCCTGCAGGTGATCGGCACCCTCCGTGTCCATGACGATACCGTCGATCCCATCGACCGCGACGATCGGGGAATAGAGTGTCAGCGCCCATAGGGTAATGCGCTCAAGGGCTGCGGCATCCATTGCAGGATCCGCATCGACCAGCATCAGACCGCGGAACAGCGCCTGCGCTTTCGCCGCAGGCATGCCGACATGCACGCCGGCTTTTCGGGCGGCGGCGTCTGCGGCCGACACCCAGCGTTTCGAGCCGCTCCTGGCGATCACCGCGATCGCCTGTTCAGGCGGAATAGACGGGTCGGCGCGACGAATGCGATCCGTCGGCAGATCCGGAAGATAGATCGAGACAACCCTTGTCATCGCACGCCCTCACGAGAAACTCAGCACATTCACCCGCTTTCACGCGCATCAATTCCAGCAACCATTGGGCTCTCCCCACACCCGGCACTGGCAATTCCTCCGACGGCATCACGCTGACCCGCCACCGCGTGGTCGATGCCGTCGGCTGCCCGAAATCATTGGCTTCCGTCTGCCGTCGCCATCGCCGGACCGCGAGCGCCATCGTGCCCGTGCGCTCGGCCGCCAGCTGCAGCCGGCGTGAGCTGACCATCGGCAGGCGAACGAGTTCACCGACGACGGCGCCGAGCCCACCGAAGGACAGCCCCTCCTCCATGTTGGCGAGCACGTCTTCTTCTTTGTCGGATTCGACAAAGATCACCCGGTCGGGATGCAGTCCGACCTGGGCAAGTGCCGGAAAGAACAGATCAGGCCGCGTCAGGCACCAGACAACAGGGCCTTTGGTCCGCGCTGCTATCCCCGCCGCACATAGGGCTGCCGCCGCACCATCCACCGTGCCCGATCCGCCGCCCGCAAACTCGTGCAACGCGCCATAGGCCAGACCACCGCCCGGCAGGACCGCATCGATTTCCGGCACGCCGAAGGAGAGACAGCCAGCCCTTCTGGCTGACACGCCTTCCAGCGAGACAATGCGCTCGCGCAGATCGGAAATCACCCTTTCACGGGCAGCAGTCATTATTCACGGCTCCCTTCAAGGTCGTGTTGGCGGCCGACATCATGTCGAGCAAAATGCGAATGTTCTCTTTCTGTTCCCGTCCAACGGAAGAGTCAAGCAACCGGAGGCATGGGAATATTATCCTGAACATAAGGAATCCGCGGAATACCCATGGGAATCAGCCCAATAGAACCTACTAATTTTTTTCCGAGCATTCGCGGGCGCTACTCCCTTTGTGTGAATTGCGGGGACAAGTCGGTATCGTCACAGTGTCTTTAAGATTTTTCTGCTGAACTCCCGGCATGACGAAGCCTCCGAGATCAAAACCCCTCCTTCGTGACACCGAGGCCCCGATCCGTTCCCGGCCGCGGGCCAAGCGCAATCCAGCCCAACCGCAGCTGCTGTTCGATCCCATGCCCGAGCGTGTCGAGCCTGCGCTGGCGCAATTGAAGTCCCGGCCCCCAAAAGGAAGCGAGTGGAGCTGGGAGCTGAAATGGGATGGCTATCGCCTTGCCGTTCACGTCGAGCCGCAAGGGATCAGGATCCTCACGCGTGGCGGCCATGACTGGACCCATCGGTTTCCGGCGATAGAACAGGCCGCCCGAGCGCTTGGGCCGGCGACAATGATCATCGACGGCGAGGCGGTCATCCTCGACGAAGAGGGGCGGCCGGATTTTGGGTTGCTGCAGCAATCGCTGGGCACATCCGGCAAACAAGCTGGCAACCGTGCTTCTAACGCCGTTCTTTATGCTTTCGATCTTATCTACCTTGATGGCCACGATCTGCGCGGTGTCGAATACCGGTCCCGCCGACACCTTCTCGAGGACACGTTGACCAGCCTGAGTGATCAAGTCGGCGCCATCAGGCTGTCGGAAACACTCGATGGCGAACCAGCTGTCCTCCTGGAGCACGTCTGCCGTCTCGGCCTGGAAGGCATCGTCGGCAAGCACCTCGATCGACCCTATCGTTCCGGCCGGACAGGGGATTGGCTGAAAGTCAAATGCGTCCAGAGCGAGGCTTTCTTCATCGTCGGCTATGAGAAATCGGCAGCGTCCCCTGCCGGCTTCGGCTCGTTGGTGCTCGCTGCGTATCGTGGTGATGAACTCACCCACGTCGGAAGCGTCGGCACGGGCTTCAAAGAAGTCGAGATCATCAGGTTACGGAAGATGCTGGACACGCTCCGCTGGAAGCGAAAGCAGCCACCCCTGCCCTATTCCGGAGGTGGGGATATTGTCTGGGTCCAGCCTACGCTTATTGCCGAGATAGAGTTTCGCGCCTGGTCGACAGACGGGAAACTTCGCCATCCATCCTACAAAGGCTTGCGAGAACGCCAGGACAATGCCGACGTCTTCCGGCTCGACTAGCGAAATCAGCGCCATACGCTAAATTGTCGTCCATTCGAGCTCGGCGGAGTGGATGGCCTGCAATGTGCAATCTTTATCGCATGGAAGACAAGGACTGGGTCGCCAAGTGGGCGCAGGACGCTGAAAGATTAGCAGCCGTACCGACTGATACGAATACCTCGGCAGAAAGCGGCAGCGCATCAATGCGAGCGAGCAGCGCATGATCTTCGGACGTAAGTTCTCGTTCAACACGGCCGTTTGGTGTCGCGACACTTACCAGAACGGGCTCGAACTTAACACGCCGCCAGATTTCGCCGGTCGCAGGATCGGCAGTGCTTTCGAAGACACGTTCCAGCCTGTCTTTGTTTAGCTCCGCGCTGCAATGTGGGCATGGGAACTTCGCCAAGATGCGGCCGTCGTCGTCGTCCTTCGCGTCTCGATAGAAGTTAATCCTCCCGGTGCAGTCCGGGCAGGTGGCTTCCGACGGTGACCGGCGTTTCGCGGCAAGCGATTTTTACCGGCGACCAGCCGCGAGCATTCGCCAAGACGCTGGGAAGCACATCGCCTGAGTCAACAGCGTGGCAACGCTTCTGGCTCAACGAGGGCCTGGCCCCACAACAAGTCTTCTATGCCAAGGGGTTGGGTCAACCTGGATCGTGCAATGATGTCATCGCCGGCCCAATCGCGGAAGGCGCGGAGGTCATCGGTCTCGTCGTCGACACGGTCGACGAACTCCTCCATGGCGAGCTGTTTGGTAAGCAAGGCCTCGTCGGCCGGATCGAGCATTGGTTGGGACTCGGCGAATGGAGCCGCCTTGTCTCGTCGCTGATCGACGCACGCTACCACATCTACGTTGCTTCTGACCACGGCAACGTCGATGTCGTCGGCATGGGCCGGCCGTCAGAAGGCAGCGCAGCCGAAGAGCGCGGCGAACGCGTCCGTATCTACGACAGCGAAGTGTTACGGCAGAAATCTTCAACCACTATTGCAGGAAGCCGCGTCTTTCAGCCTGGGGGGCTTCCTGAAACATACAAGCCGCTATTCGCTCCACACGGGCGCGCCTTTATCCCTGATGGCCGGCGCGCAGTTGTACATGGTGGAACGTCCTTGGAGGAGGTCATCGTCCCCTTTATCAGGATTTCTCGGAAGGATAATACGTGAACCCCGCGACACCACGGATCGGCATGGACCGTTTCGTCGACGCCGAATGGATGGAACTGGCCGCCGCCGTTGTTCGTGGCGAGATGGAGCTCGACGGCCTTCACGCGCGCCTTGACGCTGACATTTCTGGAGTTCAGGTGAAGCGCAAGACGACCGGTATCCTGAACCGCATGTGGTTCCCAGATGATGAGGCATCACAAGAACTTGCTATAACTGCGGCAAAGCTCGCAACAGTGAACGGCGGGGCTCGCACCGCAGCTTTTGAAGCTGTAGCGATCACCGCATATCCATATTTCCGGCAAGTGCTTGAGAACGTAGGGCGGCTGCTGCGGCTGCAGGAGACCTGCTCGGCTGGGGAGATCCACCGACGAATGTTTGAACAGCACGGTAAGCGCGCAACGATTGATCAAGCAACCAGCTACGCCTTTAAGACAATGGTTTCCTGGGGAATGGTTAGGCGTCAATCAGACCGACGTCTTGGTCACGCGCCGCCCCTCACCCTCGCCGGTGATGCCAAACGCCTACTAGATATAGCTGCGAACAAGTCTCGTCATAGCGTCTCGCCGCTAGAAGCGTCAGATCCGCTGCTCTTCGCATTTAAAATGCGTCTCAAGTAAGCGGCGTCCGCCGCTCTATGAGTGATAGCTGGATTTGTCGGTTGGCTTTCTTCTGCGCATTTATGGCAACGGTCGCCTCGGCGGACCGCAAAGAAATTGCAGAGCTTAAATACTCTAATCGACGTCCTGCGACAGTCTGCGGTGGCTTGCCCCCTTGACAGGATGATCGATAAACTCCATATCTCACGTGCAACACGTGAGAAGGATGAGAGTCGTGAGAATCTCTTTGATGCAAATTTCCGAGAGCCCCGTGCTTGCCGGGGCAGTTAATGGAAAGATCGCATTCGCCGGGATGATCAAGAACATCCCCGATGCGGCTGTACCGCCTCAAGCGCTTTTCCTCGACTTCGGCGGCATCGATGTCGCGACCGCAAGCTACCTACGCGAATCTGTTTTTGCGCTCAAAACCTACCTACGATCCAGAAGCTCATCTTATTATCCGGTTATCGCCAATGCGAATGCCGATATTTGGGATGAGCTCGCAGTTATCGCGAACGCTAAAAACGACGTGATGGTGACCTGCACACTTTTAGATGACGGCGCCACAAATAACGTGAAGTTAGTCGGAAGCCTCGATCCAAAGCAGCAAATGACTTTCGAACTCGTCTTGAAGTTCGATGAAGTCGACGCCAACTACTTGATGGAACAATTTGGCGAAGCCGAAAAAACCAAGAGCACAACGGCATGGAATAATCGATTGGCCAGCTTGTCCGCGAGGGGAATCATTCGAGAATACACCAAAGGTAGATCGAAGTACTACCGTCCATTGTTAATGGAGCGCGCATATGGGAATTGAGTTTCTTACGCGAACTCGAACGACGATACGAAAGCATATAGACCGAAAGCGCGTCGAACTCGCGACGCCTGACCTGTTTACGCAAGAGCCCACCGATCAGCCTCGTTGTGCCATGATCTCCCTGAGGAAGGGTGCGGTCGTAAAGGAAGGGGACAGGCTGATTATTGAATTGGGCAAAGCTTCGATCACCGCAAGCCGCGACAACAGCGTAGTTGGCATCTACGACAACCCAAATTCTGATGTTCTAACCAATCTTTCCAGCGGTGGCGGAACGGCGGGCGGAGTTGTTCGGCGCGTTATGAAGCTCTCGGGCAAAGCGGAGGTTTCTCTTTGTTAGATCCGCGTAGCAAAGAAGCGCTAGTACGAGCGCTCACAGATGACCCGTTTGCCCATTCGCTTGCTCTCGGATGCGGAAACTGCACCAAATTCGAGTTGTGTGGCGGACTATGGGTGCGCGACTCAATTTGGGATTGCTTGGACTTCTGCTGCGGAAAGCCGGAAGAGTGCACTAACGTATGCGTGAAAAATCCGGCCCAGTACGTCGATCAGCTGCGCGAAATCCTTGGTCTCGATCTCGCGAATATCCCGCGTGTGAACGGAAACTACCAGCCTATCGAGCATGAAATCATACCACTGATCTACCATCAGACCGGCCGCGATCGCCCCGTGTCCGGATCGGCCTTTGCCTTGAGGTTTCACGATGTGGTGGATTTTGTCCGAGGCGAGGTTCGTTTCGCGACAAGGGATCTTCTTTGCGAGGCGTTCAAGATCGATCCTTCGGCTGATATCATGCTCAGCGGGGTTGATCACGACGAACGGATTGAACCCTGGTGGACTTTACAAGATCGCCGCTCGCATATCCTACGACAGCTTCGTGATTTGGGCATCCAGCTTGTCACCGCTCCAAACTTTAGCCTTGTGCTTGACAAGCCGCGGACCGATGACCTGCACGCGATGAAACGCATTGCAATAGTCTGGAGTGAATTCGAGCAACATGGAATCCCTTGTGCGCTTCACGTTAATTCCAGGACATTGAAAGACTTCGAGCGTTGGGCGGATTTCATACAGGCGCGGAGCGAGATCGGTATCATCGCCTACGAGTTCATCACCGGCGCCGGAAAAAAAGCGCGGCGGCAGTTCCATATAGACGGCTTGCGTAAGATCGCTCAGAGCGCTGACCGGCCGCTCGATATCGTTGTGCGTGGCGACCCGGGCGTCATAGTCCATCTTCAGAATTATTTTCGGAAGGTGATCTATATTGATACGATGGCTTACATGAAGACGATCAAGCGCCAGCGAGCAATTCGCTTTCAAAATTCTAAGCTTGACTGGGTTGCGACCAAGACAACAATCCCCTCCGAGGTCGACGAAATGTTGCGCCACAACCTAAGCGAACAGAACCTCTTTCTTCGCGGGCGCTTTTATGAGCAATATATGGCGTCGGCTTAAAGGTGATTCATCGAAACGCTAACACTCGATCTGGTCGAGGATATTTCCTTGGCGTTGCAGACCGGCGCTGTCGATCCGGCTGATCTCCCGCTGTGCGCTGTTCAATCTCTAAGCGCATTTCTTGAGCTTAAGCATATCTTCCCGCAGCTTCTGATCCCGTCCGAAGTGACATGGCTGGATCCGCGGCATTTCCAACGCTTCATCTCTCATGGGGATGAGGCGTGGCTTGTCGAACAACCGCATCCCTATGGGTTCGTCCGCATTTCGACGATGGTCTCCAATCCACTCGCCTGGACGGAAATGATTACCCGGCTCAAGCGGCTGAGCATCAGTGCGGGTTTTTCAAACGACCACAGCGGCAAGTTCCTCGCGGCTATTGATGAACTTTGGAGCAACGTTGTCGATCACAGCAAAAGGAGCGAAACTGGCTATATCGCCTTCAGTCTTGAGCGAGGCAGGTTCGAGTTTGTGGTCGCAGACCATGGAGTTGGAGTCCTTGCGAGTCTGAAATCAAACCCCAGCTATGCTCAACTGACCGATCACGGTCGCGCGATCGAATTGGTCCTCTCCGAAGGGGTCTCGCGACATTACACGGAGGCTGGGCACGGATTCGGTTTCCGGCCGCTTTTTGTCGGCCTCGCAAACATCGCCCGCAATTTGCGGTTCCGGTCGGGGGACCACGCCCGCGAGATCACTCGGACCGATGGAGGTGCACCGGCGTCGCGGACCTACGAACTTGCTTTCCTTCCGGGTTTTTTTTGCTCGGTCATTTGTGCGGTCTGATGGCTCGCCCGTGCCTTATCTCGGCGACCGCCGGCGTGTAATTTCGACAACCGCATGTCGCTTTAGCCGTGTCCCCGCCCCATTTGTTCCTTCGACAAGGCAAGGGTCACATTCGAGGTGAACCCCGTACCGTGATCTGAAATAATCATCCGAGCCTTGCCGCGCCGATCTATGAGGGCCCTCAGTCCCCGCACGACGCAACGCCCGGAGATGGAGGTGTCGGGGATCGCCGCCAGGCATTCGCGCGTCACATCGAGGACGACATTAAGAACAAGGAAGCGCCTGCCGCAAGCAAACTGGTCATGAACAAAATCCAACGACGAGCGGGCATTGGCCTTCGCTTCAACCGAGAGCGGCGCACGCGTACCGACACGACACCGAGCCTCCCGTTTGCGAACCGAAAGCCCTTCCTCGCGATACAGCCGATAGATGCGATCGACGCCGGACGGCTCTCCTCCAGCCCACGCAGAATGAGCAGCCACCGATACCTGGAACGTCGCCGCTCGTTGGCGATTGCAGCCAGATGGTCCGACGAGCCTTCGAAGCGTTGACGCCAGCTTGCTTAACGGCTCAAGAATCCGGCTACCTTCGCCTTAGGATGCGGCGCGGCGGAGAACGACGATCAACGAGCAGTGTTCCGTCGGAGCCGGGCGAAGCTTCGTTGTCCCGACGACCTGAATACGACTCCGACCGATCTGCCAGCATCGCGAAAATCTCGCTGACACGCTGACGCCGCTCTTGGTCGTTGGCGGACGGTTCGCTTACGGCGCTCAATATTTCCTTGTCGATCCCGAAAAGGACTCCTTCCTCGATTTCTCGCCCGACATAGCCTTTCCCAATCCGATCTGATAGATCGAAAGTCGGCTGATCGAGAAAAAACGAGTAGGCCTTGGCCAAGGCTTCCTGATCGTCGAAATTTACGGCGATGCCTTTGCCCTCCCCCGGTGGGTCCACCACCTTGCCCACCGTTCCGGAAGCCTTCAGCATGAAAAAGCTCGCGCAGCGGGTTATGGGAGCGTGACCATTGATGGAATGCAAAGCAGACACTTGACCCAACGCCTTGCTCACGACGTTGGTGCTCGGACTGCGAATCCTACCCTTGCTCTCAAAAACGTGTCGGTCGAGACCATGAATGCCGATGAAATCCGGCCGAGATTTCGGCGCCGGCGGCGTCGCGCCGGTTTTCGGGGTCAGGGGAGCCGTTGGTGTGCCCCAGCTGCAACTGGTCAAGCCGGCGACATGCACAAGAAACTGGATGTTCATTCGGGCTTGGGCATACCAATGCGTGAAAGCTTCGCCGAAAAGGAATGAGATCGCAGCCTTTTCGGATCGTTCGAGATTGCGGAAATAGGCAGTGCTGTTCAATGATAGATCGAGGTACCCGGTTGCCATCGCAAATAGCATTTTCTCTCGCCAAGGTCCAACAACGCGGACAGCAGAACGGCGACTTGGATATCCAACGGTCAAAAGCGAGCGGATAATGTCCGGGCGGGTTGCGGTAAGGGTGGCGGTTCCGTTCAACCCGCTGAATGATCCAGTGAAATTCGACGAGGTGACCTGACCGGCCATTATGATGTGCTCCAAATATATGCGTCGACATGCTTTCCCGGCTGACTGCGCCAAGGAAGGTGGACAACGGCCAGCCCACTTTTCATTGGGCCGGCCGGACTGAATCATTCCGCCGCATCAGAGTCTGGTGACGCACCACGGCCCCAGTCGTCTTCCTCGCCAACGTCGGCATAGGGATCGGTATCCTCCACGTCTTCGTCGTCGCGGTGAGCGGCTGCGGCAACTGACTTTGTCCCGTGCGTTTTCCGGAACGTGCGCGCCCACACCACCATTTCCTCGTCAATGCGGCTCAACAACTCCCGCCACGAGTCAGTCAGGCGAGGTTCAACACCTCGAGCCTCCACGATCGGCTGGCTGTCGTCGCCAACGACCCTGGTCAAACCGGTGAACGCCGCATCGACAGCATCAAATGCCCGACCTAGTGCGCCAAGGGCGTTGTGATAGCGAT
>JWIT01000051.1 GCA_000949895.1 Agrobacterium arsenijevicii
CAGGGGGAGCGTCCCTCGGTAGTGCCGCCATGCGTGGCATGGAGGCAGGTATCGGCGGTGCGGCAGGTGCCGTCGGTGCGGCCGCGAAGGAAAAGGCGGTTGGATCGCCCGGCGCCTATGCCGGATCCCTACTCGGGCTCGCCAATGCCAAACTCGATCAGCATTCGGGACGAACCCCATCGCCGCCTCCACCGCCGCCCCTTAACGAGACCAAATAACTGGAGGCCGATCCGCCATGACTGGGCCCAATCCGCTCGACAATCCCGATCTTGCCAATCCCTATATCGCTGCCCGCAACGAATGGAACGAGCGCTATGGCTCCTACGTCAGATCCGCTGCTGCCTGGCGGATCGTCGGCATAACTGGCATGACCATGGCCGTGATTGGCTTTGGCTACGCTCTCTACCAGAGCACCCAGGTCAAACTCGTTCCCTACGTCGTCGAAGTCGACAAGCTCGGCACGGCCGTCAACGCCGGATTTCCGCAACAGATCGAATACGCCGATCCGCGGGTGGTGCGTGCCACGCTTGGCAGCTTCGTCTCGAATTTTCGAAGTGTGACGCCGGATGCGGTCGTGCAAAAGCAGTATATCGACCGAACCTATGGGCTGCTGAGGACATCCGATCCGGCGACCGAGAAGGTCAATGCCTGGTTTCGCTCGAACTCACCGTTTGAGAAAGCGAAGAACTCGACGGTGGCCATCGAGGTAAACAACATCGTCGCGCTCTCGAACCAGAGCTACCAGGTGGACTGGACCGAGTTCGAGCGCGACCGGCGCGGCAAGGAAACCGCCGTCCGCCGTTTCCGCGGTATCGCCACCGTGACCCTGACGCCGCCGCAGGATGAGGGCGTCATCCGTTTGAACCCCATCGGTCTTTATCTCCGCGACTTCGACTGGACAGCACAGCTTTGAAAGGCATGACCCCGAACATGATCATCCCGCGCACAAGAACACGGGCCACGCTGACGGGCGCGCTCGCCTCGACACTGTTGGCGTATTCAGTGGTCGCTCCTCTGCACGCATATGCTGCCGATGGCGTCACAGCCAACGAAGCAAAAGGCATGGGGATTTCCACCCAGTGGCGCGGATCACGCGGGTTGGTGACCAAAGGTGCCGACGGAAAGGTGATCTTCCTCTACGGCGAGGTGCAGCCCTCTGTCGTCTGCTCGCCACTGCAGGTTTGCGATATCGAGCTGCAAGGCGGCGAGGTCGTCCGCGACGTGCTGGTCGGCGACACCGTGCGCTGGAAGGTCGAGCCCGCGACTTCGGGTGCTGCCGGCGGCCAGGCGATCCACCTGATCGTCAAACCATCGGAGCCTGGTCTGGTGACCTCAATGGTGGTGACGACCTCGAGGCGGACCTATCACATCCAGCTCAAGTCCCATCCAACCCAGTATATGGCACGGGTCGGTTTCGAATATCCGGAGGATGTTTCGACAAAGCTCGCTGACATCAATGCGCGGCTGGAAGCAAGCACCATCCCGGGCGCAGGTGTTCCGGCCGAACAGTTGAACTTTTCCTATTCGGTTTCGGGCAGCGCCGGCTGGCGGCCGACGCGGGTCTATTCCGATGGGCTCAAGACCTACATCCAGTTTCCACGCTCGATCTCCGGCCAGGATGCGCCGGTTTTGTTCGTCACCTCAGGCGGGCAGAACCGGATCGTCAACTACCGGATGATGGGCGACATGATGGTGGTCGATTATCATGTCGATCGCGCGGTGCTGGTGTCGGGGGTCGGTTGGAAACAGGAGAAGATAACGATCAGAAGGGGAGGGAGGTAATGAACATCGTGCTCTCCAATTCGTGCGGCCTGCGCCCCCTCCGCAACTTTGCCGCAGCCTGCGCCCTCACCATGCTTCTTTCCGGATGCCAGTCGATGGGAACCGACGGCCTCGTCGCCAGCACCGCGCCGCCAGAAATCTCCGGTCCCGCCGCCGGCGCAATCGCCGGCGATATGGTGAGCCGCCTTGTCGAACAGATCGGGCCGGGAAAAGCGACCGTTGCGCTCAAGACTGATACCTCGCCCTTCGGACAGGCGATGGAAGCGGCGCTGAAGGGATGGGGCTATGCCGTCGTCACCGACCAGAAGACAGATAGCGGCGCGACGGTCATCCCGCTCGCCTATATGATCTTAGACGTCGATGGTCAGGTGCTGGCCCGTCTATCCACAAACAGCGTCGAGCTCGGCCGCGCTTATTCCGTCACGGCAAATGGCGCGACGCCAGCGAGCGCCCTGTCGCTCATGCGGCGCGGGTGAGGGGGGTCATATGGTGCAATCTCTCAATCTCGGCGGCGCGCAAAACGGCCAGGCCCCATCCACTATCCGGCGGATCAACCGCCTGCCGGTCGTCGTCATCATCGTTCTTGCGCTCGCGTTCCTTGGCGTCATCTTCTACGGGCTTGCATCCCGAGGACTGTACTTCGGCAAGGACAACGGTCCGGAGACGAGTTCGGGCAACCCGGCCTCAACCTTTGCCGACCAGATCAAACGCGGCGTCACCGATGGTATTATCGGCGAGCCACAGCAGCAGACCATCTTTCAGCCGACGCCGATCGAGACGAAACAGGTCGACGAAAATGCCAGCAATCCCTTCACGCCGCAGCCGGCGCAACGCGAGGTGCAGCAGCGCGGCCAGGACCTCGAAGCGGAAGCGGTCTGGCGGGCTCGTCTTCAGCGAGAACAACAGGAACAGGTTCTGCGTGAGCAGCAGCGCCAGCGGATGGCCCGCCTGCAGGCGAACAACGCTGCCTATGATGCGCCGCTTGCCATCGATCGCGGCAAATTGGACGGGCGTGCTGAAACGCATGATGCGACCGCGGACACGGCAACAAGAGCCGCAACGACATCGGCAAACACGGCAAGTGGTCCCGATCTCTATGCAGCCGCTTTGCGCGCGGGGCTCGGTGGTCAAAATGTTGATCCCAATGCCCAAGGCGCCAAGGAGGACTTTTTTAACACCGACCTGAAAGAGCTTGGCTACCTGCCGAACCGTGTCGTGCCCCAACAATCGCCCTTCGAGCTGAAGCGCGGTTCGGTCATTCCGGCAACACTGATCACTGGCATCAATTCCGATCTACCGGGCCGGATCACCGCCCAGGTAAGCCAGAGCGTCTACGACAGCGCGACAGGGCACCGTCTGCTCATTCCGCAAGGAACGAAGCTCTTCGGTCGGTATGACAGCAAGGTCTCCTTTGGACAGAAACGCGTTCTTGTCGTGTGGACCGACATCATTTTCCCAAACGGCTCAACTTTGCAGATCGGCGGCATGTCGGGGACCGACGCGCAAGGATATGGCGGTTTCAGCGACAAGGTGAACAACCATTATCTGAAAACGTTCGGCTCGGCGGTGCTGATTGCCCTGATCGGAACAGGGATCGACATGGCCGTTCCGGAAAGTTCGACGCTCGCGACCCAGGACACGGCCTCGGATGCTACGCGGCGGAATTTCGCCGAAACGTTCGGCCGGGTTGCTGATCGGACCATCCAACGGAACCTGGATGTTCAACCGACCCTCGAGATTCGTCCGGGCTACAAATTCAATGTCCTTGTTGATCAAGATATAGTTTTCCCTGGCCCCTATAAAGATCGCTAAGGCTCGGTGAACCCAACGCGGCTCGGGATAGGCGTCATCGGTTTTTCGTAGCTCGCGCTTCAGATGGAATCTGGAGGGTTCTGTGAGGTCCGCGGGCCGTGCGTGCGGCATTCGCTGATCGGACCTCATTGAAGCCGGATTGAGCGAAGGCGCGGGTTGTTTGGCACTATGGGGATTTGGCCGAAGCGGTCGATGGCATCTGTCGGTGGCAAACCCTGCAGGACCTGGTGGACTGGTCCGGAAGGAGAGCCATGTGGTGATTTGCAGTGTCCCTGACGCCGCTATCGGCGGGTTCGCACGGATAGAACCCTCGGTGTTGTCTCATTTTGCTTGGCGCAGGCACTATTGGCCAAAGCACTCGCCTCGCGGCCCTCAGTAGGCCGACGCTGATCGTTGCAACGATGTCGCCCGATATGATCATGAGCTGTCATTCCATGCTTGTCGGCAGACCGGCGACATTGGAGTCCACGCGCCGATGATCTTAACGGCGCCGCCACAACAGGGGCAGCGGTGCGCCAACGGTGGTGGCTTTGCATCCGGTTCTTCGGCCCGCTGCTCCGGCGACGGGACATCGAGCAGGCTTCGGCACAGATCCAGCTTCAGTTGCCGATGGCCATTGGCAAGCAGGCCGTAATGACGAATGCGGTGAAAGCCGTCGGGAACGGTGTGAAGCAGAAAACGGCGGATAAACTCGTGGGCATCGAGGGTCATCACCTTTTGGGCGCCGCCCGTTCGATAATCCTTCCAACGGAAGGTAACCTGGTGGTCATCGATCCTGACGAGGCGGGAATTGGTGACGGCGATGCGATGGGTGTAGCGGCCGAGATAGGCCAGCACCTGTTCGGGTCCGGCAAATGGCGGCTTGGCATAGACCACCCAGTCGATGCGACGTGCTGCTTTAAGGGTTCGATTGAAGGCGACCGGATCGGCCAGACCGGCGATGTCGCCGAAGAATTGAAGTTGGCCCAGGTCGTAGGCCTGCTTCAGCTCTTCAAGAAACAGTCGGCGGAACAGCCGCGACAGAACCCGCACAGGCAGGAAGAATTTTGGCCTGCAGGCAACCCAGCTGGACTGATCGGCCGACAATCCGCCGCCCGGCACGATGCAATGGACATGCGGGTGGTAGTGCAGGTTCTGGCCCCAGGAATGCCGCAACGTATGAGCGGTGACGCGCTTTGAAAGGCCGGTCGCGGCAACCGCCGACCGACAGGCAGCATTCAAAACGGTCGGTTCGATTGGCTTGTCAGCATCACGCCCAGGAAAAAGAAATGCCATGGGACGCGACAGACGCCAATAGCTGCGCGGGATGCCGAGCAGTTCGTTTGACAGCAAAACGAACGGGCTTTGGCGCCTTTGTCATGGCGGACATGGATCACCATCCGGGAGCTGTCGATATCCTCGACCCTCAGGCCGCAGACCTCGCCGACCCTGAGGCCAGCGGCATAAGCTGTGGTCAGCGCTACCCGCGCCTTCAGACTGGAGACGGCCTCAAGGAATTGCACCACCTCGTCCGCCGACAGAATAACGGGGAGCTTACGTGGTTCGCGCGCATACGGGATCCGATCAGGGGCATCGTCCTGACTGAGCGTGACCCCATAGAAAAATCGAAGAGCGCATACGATCTGATTTAACTATGCCCACGATATCCCCGTTGAAACAAGGTGAACCTGGAACGTGTGAATGTCCTCGAGATCAAGCCGATCAGGCGATCGGGCGAAATAGCGGCTGAACTTCCGGACTGCACTGATGTAGGATCGTTGGGTCGCCGGAGACAAATTGCGGACCGTCATGTCCTCAATCATCCGGCGGCGAAGAGGGCTCATCTCAGCCATCGGGGCCTCCTGTCTGAAGGGTGGGTTGCAACACAACCATCCTCTCAGTCAGGGCGCTCTCGTCAAAGCCCGCCACCAGTCGCCGCGATTAGCGGCTTAGTTCAATCCTGAATGTCGATTGGTCCTAGAGCAGATCGGTGAGGTACCCGAGGGCGAGTGGCCTGTCCACTTGGAGTTTACCCGGGAGGCTAGCCCGATTGATTCCGACGACAGCGGCGAGTCTATCTATGAAGCCTTCGATCGCAATGACATTCGCGTACGCATCGCGACCGCGCAACGCAGAGGAGGGTAGCGGCCTCGATGGCTGTCGAAAAGGCCGACGAAGATCGGACCGGCACTCCGCCGGGGTCCATTGCGCTTGCGCGAGCCCGCAGATGGGTTGCCGGAAACTTGGACGGCAATGGCATTGGGCCATGCCAGCCTTGACCTCAATGGCACCGCCGCCTTGCCCCACCACAACTGTTGTCATACTACATCGATCGGCGACATGTTTTTGCGCATGGCCGTTTGCCCGTCATCCCCGGTTAGATATCGTTCGCTCGGTAGTCGCCGTCTGGAAGGTAGAAGTGTCAGCAGACCCAGCCGTTCGACGTCGAATCCAAACAGTTACCGCAAACCCAAACCTTAGTTGACGAGGCCACGTATGCTGACCCTGCGCCAAATCGAAGTAATTCGTGCCATCATGGTGACGGGCAGTATTGCTGGTGCTGCAAGGCTCCTAAATGTTTCAGCCCCCGGCATTAGTCGTCTGATGAAGTATTCCGAGGATTCACTTGGCATCCGGCTTTTTGATCGCTGCGCAGGGCGCTATGTCCCAACACCGCAGGCGAGAAACATATTCGACTTGCTCGATACATTGCATCGCAAGATCGAAGACTTGCAGTCCGCCGTCGCCGATCTGGGGCGTGGTAAGAGCCAAGAGCTCTGTATCGCATCTGTGCCAAGTATCGCCAATGTGATGGTTCCTCGGGCGATTGCAAGGCTGCGACAGCGTTTTCCAGATCTTGGGCTCGACGTCAATATTTTGAAGATCGAGGAGGCGATCGACTATCTCCTGCTCGGGCGCGGTGAGTTGGTGGCCATTTCCTCGCGCTTCGAGCATCCGCTGATCGAGTTCGAGTTGTTGGCCAGCGGCAAGCTGCTTTGCATCGTGCCGGAGACTAGCCCACTTGCGGCACGGGAAAAAATCACGCCGGAAGAGATGTCGCGCTATCCCCTGATCGGCATCAACCCGAAGGATCCCTACGGCGCCATCATGGCTGGGATGTTTACCAATAACGGATTCGATTACCGGATGAATGTGAAGGCCCGCTTCGGCACGACGGTCTGCAGCTTGGTGGCGGCGGGCCTAGGCATCGCAATCATTGATGAATTTACCGTCGCGCATGGCGTGGTGCGAGGGTTGAAAAGCTTGGAAATCGATGCTGACAGCATCTTCCACACCTATATCGCCTATCGGAAAGATCTGCCGCTTTCGGTCTATGCGGAGAGCTTTCGGGATTCTCTCCGCCAGGAAATGATGAGCGCTAGTTCGCTAAAGACAACATCCAAAAAGGCTGCCCAGAGCGTAAAGCGCCGTTAACATCATGTTACGGAATGCGCAAAAAATGGTACGCGATATTACTGCCTCGATCCGCTAGAGTGTTCTAAAGACAGTCCAGTGACTTGGTGTAGGATTATGCGTCGTCAGCCCATTCTTAGTATAGCGAGCCTGCAGCCTGATCTGATCGTGAGCGGAGGAGTTCCCGTCTTGCCGTTGTGCCTAGATGGGCACCACAAATGATGGGATTCGCCCCTACAGGGGCCACAGGATTGTTCCCGGTGGTCGGCGACCCGATAACGCAAGTGAAATCGCCGAGCGTCCTCACTCGTATTCTGTTGGAGCGCGGCGAGGATGCGGTCGTCGTGCCGATGCGCGTTGCTTCCGCGAAACTGACGGGTCTCTTTGACGCACTGAAGTGTGTCCAGAATGTAGGTGGCGCGCTCGTGACCGTGCCTCACAAGCAAGATGCCTATGCCTTGTGTTCGAGCCACACAGAACGTGCGAACTTCGTGGAGGCGGTTAATGTCATGCGCCGGAGTGATGCCGGCTGGCACGGGGACAATACTGACGGGATCGGCTATCTCGAAGGTATAGCGCGTGAAGGCGGGAGCGTGAAAGGCCGTCGAGTACTGCTGGTTGGCTGTGGCGGCGCGGGCTCCGCGATTGCTCTGGAAATTCTGGAACGTGGAGCGGACCAGTTGGCGATCCACGACATCGATGTTACCCGGCGCGACAGCATTATCGATAAGTTGCTGACACGGTTTCCGGGCCGGGTTGTCGTGGGCGATGCCGATCCCACTGGCTTTGAGGTGGTGGCCAATGCGACCCCACTGGGGATGGAGCCGGACGACCCCTTGCCGATCGACGTAGCCAAACTACAACCTTCGCAGTTCGTCGCTTGCGTCGTCACGAAGCCGAAGATACCACCTTTGATCGCAGAGGCTAGGCGACTCGGCTGCCAGACGATGACCGGCGCGACCATGTTCGATGCACAAGCCGAGACGCTTGTGGATTTCCTCTTGGGCGCTGGCAACCCGGGAGCAACGGTTGAATAAAATCGGAGCCTTCGTCTCCTGAATTCTTATGCTTGGGTGGCGCGTTGGGAGACCGCGCCACGATAGCTCAAGCTGCTACAAATGGGAGGATATCTAATGCACCGCAAATACTTGTTGGCGTTGTCGACTGCTTTAATCGCGTTGAGCGGCACCGTTCATGCGCAGGAAACCGTAAAGCTTGGCATGGTCGCCGAGCTTTCCGGCGCAGGCGCTCCGTCAGGGACCAACTGGCGTGACGGCATCAAGATCGCCGTGGAGGAAATCAATGCCGACGGCGGCATTCTCGGCAAGAAGATTGAGCTTGGCGAGTACGACACCCAGACCGACCCGCAGGTCTCGCGTGCGCTGGTGCAGAAGGCCATCGACGATGGCGCCTATGCCATCCTCGGAACGATTTATTCAGGTTCGACGCTGGTCAACATGCTCGTAGCCCAGCAGAACAGCGTTCCGCAATTCGTCGGCTCTGAGTCTCCGGCGATCGTGGAAAAGGGCAATCCCTACGTCTTCCGCACGTCGTCCGGCGCTCAAAAAGGCATCCCGGCACTCACCACCTATTTCAAGGACACGCTGAAGGCCCAGAAGGTCGCGGTGGCGTGGGTCAACAACGAATTCGGCAAGGGTGGCCATACGGTTTTCCTGAAGGAGATGGAGAAGGCCGGCATTGAGGTCATCGCCGACGTGCCCTCCGAACAGGCCCAGACGGATTATGCCGCGGATATCGCCAAACTGAAGCAGGCCAACCCGGACACTGTGTTTGTCTACATGAATCAGGAGGAATCCGCTCGCTTCCTGATCGAGGCGAAGAAGCAGTCGCTTGCCATGCCGCTAGTCGGCGAGGTGACGCTGACTGAAGCCAAGGTGATCGAGCTTGCCGCAGGTGCCGCCGAAGGGGCGATCGCCCATGTCGGCGTGACCGCGACTGCGACAGAGATCCCGGGTATTGCGGAATTTGCCAAGACATTCGAGGAAACCTTCAAGCGCAAACCGACCCATGACGCGATCAAGGGCTATGTCGGCGCATGGACCACGAAATACGTCACCGAGATGGTCGGCGAATTCGATGGCGAGGCGTTCTCCGAGAAGATGCATGGGCTTTGCCTGAAGGCTGCCGAGCATCCGAAAATCCTTCTTGACACCTGCTGGGATGCAACCGGCGAAATGTCGCGTCCTAGCTTCATGGTCCAGGTCAAGGATGGAGCGCCCGTCGTGATCGGTCAGGTTCCCGCCAACTGATCCTCCCTATTGCCGCGGTGGTCTTCCACCGCGGCTTCTCTTGAAAGAGACCACGATGTCCCAATTTATGCAGGTTCTGCTGTCCGGCCTTGCCACCGGATCAATCTACGCGCTCGTCGCCATCGGCTTCACGCTGGTCTGGCAGGCGGCGCAGACGGTGAATTTCGCGCAAGGCGAATTCGTCATGCTTCCCGCCTTCTTCGTGCTTGCGGCCATGAGTCTGCTTGGTCTGCCGCTGTGGAGCGCCTTGCTCGTCGGGCTCGCCATCTCGGTGATCGTGCTGGGGCTGCTCTTCAAGAAGCTGATCGTCGAACCCATCCTCCCGCACGGGGGCATCACGCTGATCATTGCCACGATGGCGCTTGGCATCCTGCTCAAGGAAAGCGTCAAGGAATTCTATTCTGCAGAGGCACAGCCCTTCCCCTCGCTGTTTTCGGGCGAGCATGTGGAATTGGCGGGCGCAGTGCTCTCGATGCAGGACATCTTCAACCTCGTCCTCTGCCTGGGTATCGTGGTGGCACTTACCCTGTTCCTCAACAGGACGCGAACCGGGCGCTGCATGCAGGCGACAGCGCAAAACCCGGCAGTGGCCGAGATCCTCGGTGTGAACGTCAAGCGCATGATCCTCTACACCTTCCTAATCAACGCGGCGCTTGCTGCCGTGGCTTCCTTTCTCATAACGCCGGTCTATCTCGCAAAGTTCTCAAACGGCGAAACGCTTGGCCTGATCGCCTTCATCGCCGCCATCGTCGGCGGCTTCAACCAGATCCGCGGCGCTCTTGCCGGCGGTCTGCTGATCGGCGTCCTCGACAACCTCACGGCCGCCTATGTCACGGCCGAATACCGGGCGGCACTGCCGCTGATTCTCCTGATCGTCATCATCCTCGTCAGGCCGCAGGGAATTCTCGGCACCTCGGAAGGGAGGGCCGTCTGATGTCCCGAACACGTCTCATCACCGTCCTTGCCCTTCTGGCGCTCGCACTCGTGGCACCCATCGGCCAAGGAAACTACATTATCTATGTTCTGACCTCCTGGCTGATCTTTGCCATCGCTGCCATGGGCCTCAACCTGACACTCGGCTATGCCGGTCAGATTTCACTCGCACAGGCCTCGTTCATGTCGATCGGCGCCTATACGACTGCCCTGCTGACCCTTGCCGGCTGGCACTGGGTCGTGGCCATGCCGCTCGGTCTCTCGCTTTGCTTCGTCGTTGGGCTATTGCTCGGCTACCCGGCGCTGCGCGTGAAGGGGCATTTCCTCGCCTTCGTCACCCTCGCATTCAACACGCTGGTGTTTCTCGTTCTGCGCAACGAGGATTGGCTAACCGGCGGCAGCTACGGGCTGGTTGGAATGCCACGACCGGATTTCGGTCTGTTCCAGACGATGAAGCAGCTGCATTTCTACTATTTCACGCTGGGCATCACAGTCCTTGCAGCGCTTATCCTATGGGGCACTGTACGTTCGCCATGGGGGCGCGCTTTCAAGGCGTTGCGCGAGAACCCGATCCGTGCGGAAAGCCTCGGCGTCGATACCCGCCGCATTACACTGCTGGCCTTCGCCATTGGCTCCGTCTACGGCGGGCTGGCTGGGTCCCTGATCACGCCGTTGGTGCAGTTCATCGAACCAGGTTCCTTCGGCCTCGCTCATTCGCTGCGCATATTGCTCATGGTCGTCGTGGGTGGGGCGGGCTACTTCTTCGGTCCCTTTGTGGGCGCGGCCGTCGTCGTACTCCTGCCGGAACTTCTGCGCTTCACCGAAGGCTACTACCTCATCATCTATTCCGCTCTGGTAATCGTCATGTTGATCTTCGTGCCTTCCGGCCTGATTGGCGTCGGCGAACGATTGCGGGAAAGATTCTGGCCTCAGCAGCAGGTCCGGGGTGACATGAAAGAAGGAGCGAACCTGAAATGAATACCCCCCTTCTTTCCATCCGCAACATCGAGAAGCGCTTCGGCGGGATCCGTGCCGTAAACGACGTGTCCTTCGACGTGCAAAAGGGTGAGATCCTTGGCCTGATCGGGCCGAACGGCTCCGGGAAATCCACGTTGTTCAACTGCATTCTGGGCCAGTTGAGACCCGATGGCGGTGCTGTGACGGTCAATGGCCGCAACGTCTCGGGCATGCGCTCCTCGGACCTCAACAGGCTGGGCGTCGGACGCACCTTCCAGCAATTGTCGGTTTTCCCGAAGATGACGGTGCTCGACAACATCATCCTTGCCGGGCAGGAACATCGCGGCTCGATGCTGGCGCGCCTGTTCGGGCCGGGGGACGCAGGGCTGACAAAGGAAGCCGAGAAGATGATTTCCTTCTTCCGGCTCGACCACCTGCGCGACACACTTGCCGGCTCGCTATCCTATGGGCAACAGAAGTTGGTCGATGCGGCAATGGCCTTCATGGCGGGGCCGGACCTCGTCCTGCTCGACGAGCCTGCAGGGGGCGTCAACCTCACCATGCTCGCCAACTTGAAGGATCGGCTGACAGCCTACAATGCTGAGCATGGCACGACATTCATCGTCATCGAGCACAATATGGAATTCGTCATGAGCCTGTGCACACGCATCATCGTGCTTGCAGAAGGCAGTATCATCGCGGAAGGCAAGCCGGAGGATATCCGCGCGAACCAGACTGTGATCGATGCTTATCTCGGAGGCTGACCATGCTAGAACTCAAGGACATCTACGGCGGCTACGGCAAGATCACGATCTTGAACGGAGTGTCGTTCACGATACCGAAAGCGTCCATCACCACAGTGATCGGCCCGAACGGCGCCGGAAAATCGACCGTCTTCAAGGCTATCTTCGGCCTTCTCAACATCCAGTCCGGCCAGATCCTACTGGATGGACAGGACGTCACTCGCCAGTCGCCACGGCAGATGATCTCCCACGGCGTCACCTATGTACCGCAGGGCCGCAACGTCGTACCACAGCTCTCCGTCTACCATAACCTCGAGCTCGGCGGGATCACTGGTCCGGACCAAACCAAGGTGCGGGAGCGCATCGAAACCGTCATGGAACAGTTTCCGATGCTCAGGAAGTTTCGCAATCGGAAAGCCATCGAACTTTCCGGGGGCCAGCAGAAGCAGTTGGAAGTGGCCCGCGCCCTGCTTCTCGACCCGAAGCTGATCCTGATCGACGAGCCCTCCATCGGCCTGTCACCGAATCTCGTTCAGGAGGTGTTCCAGACCCTGATGCGACTCCGCGACCAAGGCGTGACGATCCTCATGGTGGAGCAAAACGCCAAGGCCGCACTGGCCATGTCCGACTACGGGCTGGTGCTGGAGCTTGGACAGACGCGCATGTACGACAAGGCATCGACATTGCTCGCCGACCCAAGGGTTGGGCAGCTGTTTCTTGGGGGGCATGTCGAGACGGCCAATGCCGCAGGTTGAAACCATCGGAGACGCCGTCTGCCGGCTTGGTGAATGCCCGATCTGGGATGGGCGGCATCGCTTGCTCTGGTGGGTCGATGTGCTGACGCCATCGCTTCTGAGCTACGATCCGTCGACCAGGAAGACCAGGACGCACCCGATCCGCGCGCGACGCCTGGGATCGCTGGCGCTGCGCGCAGCGGGCGGGTTGCTGCTCGCCTGCGATGACGGTCTGCACGCCTACGATCCCTCAACTGAGGAGCAAACATGGCTTGCCGACCCCGAGCCTGGCATGGAAGAGCACCGCAAGAACGATGGCCGCGCAGACTGGGCTGGCAATTTCTGGATCGGCACCTTGCGAGAAAAGGACTATGCCCCGGTTGGCGCCCTCTACAGGGTGACGCCAGGCCGCGACGTAACGACGATAGCGGCAGGCCTTGCCATTCCCAATGGACTTGCCTTCGATGCCGACCGCAAAAGGGCCTATTACGCCGACACCCGCGCCTATTGCATATGGGCAAGCGACTACGATGCGCAGCTGGGCGTAACGGGCGAAGCCCGTGTCTTTGCCACAACCACTCCGCCGGCGCGGCCCGATGGCAGCTGCATCGATCGTGAGGGCTTTCTATGGAATGCGCACTATGCCGGTAGCCGACTGGCGCGCTACGCCCCCGACGGCACTCTGGATTGCACGATCGATCTTCCGGTCAGCCATCCGACATGCTGCTGCTTCGGCGGCGACGATTTCGACGTTCTGTTCGTCACCTCGGCGTCGGAGCCATTGTCGCCGGCACAAAGAGCCGACGAACCGCTGGCTGGCCGAACGTTGGCGCTCAATGTCGGCACAAGCGGACGGCCGGAGTTCCTGACACATCTTTGAAAGCAGGAGTGAGATCTATGAAGACCTCGATAGCGACAGTTTCGATCAGCGGAAATCTACCCGAGAAGCTTGACGCGATTGCGCGGGCAGGCTTCGATGGTGTGGAAATTTTCGAGAACGACTTCCTCTCATTCGACGGCAGCCCTGCCGATGTGGGCCGGATCGTGCGAGACCACGGTCTTGAGATTACAATGTTTCAGCCCTTCCGCGATTTCGAGGGGATGCCCGAACCCCATCGTGGCCGCACGTTCGACCGCGCCGAACGCAAGTTCGATGCCATGCAGGAGCTGGGCACCGATCTATTGCTTGTCTGCTCAAACATCTCGCCTGTCGCGCTTGGCGGCATCGACCGGGCGGCGGAAGACTTCCGCGAACTCGGCGACCGGGCGGCCCGGCGTGGCCTGAAGGTGGGCTACGAGGCGCTGGCCTGGGGGCGGCACGTCAACGATCATCGGGATGCCTGGGAGATCGTGCGCCAGGCCGACCATCCCAACATCGGCCTGATCCTGGACAGCTTCCACACGCTTTCGCGAAAGATCGAAATCGATTCGATCCGGGCCATCCCGAAGGACAAAATCTTTATCGTCCAGCTCGCCGACGCACCGCTTATCGACATGGACCTGCTCTACTGGTCACGCCATTTCCGCAACATGCCCGGAGAAGGCGACCTGCCGGTTGTGGATTTCATGGCTGCCGTCGCCGCTACCGGATACAATGACTATGTCTCGCTTGAGATATTCAATGATCAGTTTCGTGGTGGTTCGCCAAAGGCCATCGCAGTTGACGGCCACCGATCTCTTCTCAATCTGGGCGACCGGGTTCGTCGCCGACAGGACGGCGCGAGCCTCGAGGTAAAGACGATGCCGGATCGAGCAGTTGTCAAGGGCATCGCTTTCGTAGAATTCTCGGCCGACGAAGACGAAGCCAACGACCTTTCCGCTCGCAGCCGGTCGCTGAGATCCGGATCCAAGCCGA
>JWIT01000052.1 GCA_000949895.1 Agrobacterium arsenijevicii
TCGAGAGATCCGATTTCACGGTGTGATTGAAAATACTGCAGAAAGTGTTCTACGTCTCACCAAGCGGCTTGTTGCCGCAAACACCCAACCCATCCTCTGCTATGAAGCAGGCACATGCGGATACGGTCTGCATCGCTTGCTCACGAAGCTTGGATTTGATTGTGTTGTCGTCTCTCCGGCCATGATCCCTCGTCGTGCAGGCAACCGGATGAAGAACAGGAAGCTCTGCGAGATCTGATCCGAACCCGCAAACAGTCTCTGGATGCGCTGAAGATTGCAAAACAGCCGCTCCAGGGGTCCCGACAGGAAAGCGGTGAATGTGTCCGACATTTGAGAACGGATATGGAACACTGCGCTTGACGGCGTAAAAGGCTGATTTTCTCACCTTGAATGCGCCGTTTGCGGCACAAGATGAAATCCGCTGCGGGGTATCGCTGTATCTCGACCAATCGCACCGGGCTCATAATTTCACGGCTGAGAAAAAGAGGGGTCCCGGCTTAGTTCTCAGGCTATTGTACGCATCTGGGAACAGCGACTGGGCGCGCGGTTGCGGTTCGCTCAGTATATCCATCCAAATGCCGGTCGAATTGAGAGCGTCAAAGACGGCGTAGAGCGGCCGATGCCAGAAGCGCATTTCGATATCCCTTCCCTAGCACATCCACGTCACTGAGCCGGATCGAACGGCTTGCACGCTAAGAACTTTACTCGACATCCCTCCCCTTCCGAACGTCAATAACAACCGTCATAACATCGCTGTTCATCATCCGTTGAATTTCGGAGGGGAGAGGAAATCAGAAAGGGAATGAACGACGATGTCCAAGGGAATGATGTAGCCTCGGCGGTCTTCGAGCCTTCCGGCCGGACCGGGAACGGATCAGCTTGCCACAGCGGGCAAATTGATGAATGGATCATCGCTCATTGTGGCGGTGGTTATCGAATTTCAGCTCGATTTGCACTACTTTTTCATTTCGCGTTGCACCAACTGATTGCATTTATGGTGTTGATCGAAAACATCTTCTTCCAGTGTGGGCGGATCCGTCCGAAATGAAAAAGTGGGTCAAATTCGTGCGATAATCAACATCAAGCATTCGAGCGATATCGAGAAGGATGCTGAGGATACTGCCGTCATATTTTCCGCCCATCTGCTCGATCAGTTCGACCGTCAGAAAATCGACCCACACGAGACGTTGCGCTGCAATTTGTGGCGAAGATGCAGGTCTTCCAATATCAAACGCCAGCATCCATCTGTCTCCCAGCGCAGGAATGCTGCCGGCTTGTCACTCGGTCAATTCACAGTGTCGGCATTGCTGGCGCACTTCTCGAATGTGATTACATGCGAAGTTAGGACCGTGATTTGTGCCAGCTTTGCCTAGCGGTCCGATAGGGCCAGCCAATTTGCGCAGCTGAGGGCCATTTTACGAATTTTATTGGCATTCGCACTCAATTGAAGGCACTTATTTACCATTATGATAGTTTCATGACAGTTACGGTGCCGAAATCCATTTTCTTGATATTCGCCTAATACTCGCTCGACGCATTGCATGAGGCTGCGCGCTACTTTTCATATCTGCCGGTCCTATGATGGCAACTTGCGGATCATTTTGAGTGACCAGAGATGTTGTCAGCAATTTCGTCACGCATCGGTACAAAACTCGCGGCACTCTCTGCCATCGGCATCCTGATGGTCGCGACTATGCTTCTGATCGTATTGTACGGCGGTCAGGTGATTGGTGACCGGTCGAGCCTTCTCAAAAACCAACTGATTGTTTCCCGGAATCTGGTCGACGCAAAAGCATCCCTCCGCGGATTGCAGATCGGCGTTCGCGATCTGAGACTGGCGACATCCCCGGAAGAGGTGACCAAAGCCGTCGACTACCTATCTGCCCGCCATCACTCGGTGATCTCATTTCTGGATGAAGCAAACGATGAGCTAAAGTCGCAGGCGGATCGGGATCGGGTACAGAACCTCAGAGCACTGAGCGAAAGCTATTTCGCCATGGCAAGTAATCTTGTCGATGTCTTGAAGACGACTCCGCAGGAAAAAAGCAGCTCCGTCGCCGGCCAAGCGAAGTTAGCGGAGCTTCAGGCAAAGCTTCAGATGATATCCGATCAGGCCGCCAAACTGTTTGACGATGGGGTTAACGCTGCGAAGAAAGCGGCCGACCAGGCTGACGAGGACGCGAATTCGGCCGCGAATTTGGTCCTGCTGCTTAATCTTGGCATCGGCCTACTGGCGATTATGGCTCTGATTGTCTCCGCCGTCTACGGTTCCAAAGCCATTGCTCACCCGATCAGCCGCTTGACTAGCAGTATGGATGAACTTGCATCTGGGAATCTCGATGCAGGTGTACCCTCTGCCAGTCGCCACGACGAAATCGGCGCGATGGCACGCGCCGTCGAAGTCTTCAAACAAAATGGCATCAAAGTCCGTGATCTAAATGCCCAAGAGGCTGCGCTGCAGGCTAAGAGCGCGGATTTGCGAGTGAGCATAGGCGCCGTCGTATCTTCCGCAGTCGCAGGAAACTTCACGCTGCGCATCACCAAGACTTATGACAATCCAGATCTCGATCGATTTGCGAGTAGTGTCAACGAATTGGTGGCTTCCGTCGACACCAGCATCGCGGAAACCCGCCGGGTTGTCGCCGCTCTTGCCAATGGTGATCTGACTGAAACAATGCGGGGAGAGTTTCAGGGAGCTTTCGGCGAGTTAAGGGACAACGTAAACGCGACGATGGCCAACCTGCACTCCGTGCTTGGCGAGGTGTCGGGAGCAATCGATACCATCAACAGCAACGCTGGCGAGATGCGAATTGCGTCCGACAGCCTTTCAAAGCGTACAGAGCAACAGGCAGCCTCACTCGAAGAAACGTCCTCCGCTCTTGAGGAGATCACCGTAGCTGTGAAGAATTCCACGGCTCGGGCGCTCGAAGCCATCCATATGGTCGATGAAGCGCGCAAGAGCACGGAGCAATCGAGCTCCGTGGTGAGGGAAGCCGTCGCAGCCATGGGCAGGATCGAACAGGCCTCCGGTGAAATCGGCCAAATCATCAATGTGATTGACGAGATCGCCTTCCAGACTAATTTGCTCGCGCTGAATGCTGGCGTCGAGGCCGCCCGCGCCGGAGACGCCGGCAAGGGCTTTGCCGTCGTTGCCCAGGAGGTTCGCGAGCTGGCTCAGCGATCGGCGAATGCCGCAAAGGACATCAAGACACTGATCAATCGCTCTAGCGAGGAGGTTGGGGTCGGCGTGAAGCTGGTCACCGCGACGGGCTCTGCCTTGACGGCTATCGAAAGTCACGTCGTCAAAGTGAACGAGCATGTGCACTCCATCTCGACGGCGGCAAGGGAGCAGTCGACAGGTCTTTCGGAAGTCAGCATCGCCGTGAACCAAATGGATCAGGCCACGCAGCAGAATGCGGCTATGGTGGAGGAATCGACTGCAGCCACCAGCGGTTTGGCGGATCAGGTGATGATGCTTCGCGAGTTGGTCGCTCGGTTCAAGCTTGAGCCGGCGACAGCGCCGCGTCTGGTCGCTGGTACCGCCAAACCGTTTGCATCGCCAGCTCGCGCACTCGGCCGCTAGCTCGCCAATACGTTCTCCACCAATGGGTCAGCGGCTCGCCGAACGGACTGGGAAGAGTTCTAATGCCAGGGACGAGTGGTGCCACTATTGCCCCCCGCATTTTTGGCGGCTGCTTGCTGACATGGAAATGACGGCGGCAGATCGTTAGACTTGCGAGACAGATCTGCCGCAGCAAATTTTCTGGACATCGAACGACGCTGTCTATTGCAAATTTTCCAGGCAGGAGGAAATTTTGGCAAGGCTCCCTGTTCCGACATCGCAGCCCGCGCGGAAGCCGGCTCGACCACGAATGTCGCGGAAATCAACATTTGCAGCGCACAAGATTGGAAAAATGATCAAATCCGAACTTATCGAAACCGTCGCGAGGGACTATCTTCATCTACACTTAAAAGACGCCGAGAGGATCGTTGATGCTATTCTGGAGGAAATAGCCGAAGCATTGATGCGCGGGGATCGCGTCGAGCTCCGCGGCTTTGGCGCATTCAGTGTACGCCATCGGCCACAGAAATCTGGCCGCAAGGCAACTTTAAATGGTCCAGGAACGCCGACACGCGGTCGCTGAGCAACCGCCGCGAAGGATACGCACCGGCTATGACGCTCTCGACGCATTGCTGGTCCGACTGCACCGTCGCAAGGCCGAACTGCTGCGTGTGCTCGAGCGACCGGAAATTCCGCTCAACACCAATGTGTCCGAGAACGACCTGCAGACCTTCGTCATCAAGCGAAAAATCTCCGGCGTCACAATCAAGCCCAGCGCAAACGCAGTATGTGGCGAGGATGGCCGTGTTGCCCGTCACACGATACTTGGTCTCATGAAGACGTGCCAAAAGCTCGACCTGTCGTTTTGTCATTATCTCGGCGATCGGCTCGGGATCGCAGGCTAAGTCATCTCGGCGCTGGCTGGCATTATAGCTGCAAAAAATCTAAGAGGCTGTCACCCGGTCTTTGAAAACCAAGCGGCAATATTCTATGGTCAAGCAGAATGAAATTATCTGGACATAGGCGATTGAAATGACCGGTTCGGATGTGCAGGCTGCGGGCGCTTCAGCAATTCGCCATACTGCCCGGCTAACTCTGAGGCAACCCGAAGCCCAAGATATCGACTTCATTGTCGATATGTTCTCGAGAAGCGAGCTCGTCGCGCATCGTCCCGATCCCCGCCCAGATACACCGGAAGAGAGCGCCGCTCGCCTTGCGCGAGATACCGCGCATTGGCGAGATCATGGCTTCGGGCGATGGGCGGCGCTAGTCGGCGAAAATCTCGTTGGGTTCGGCGGTGTCACGGTCTCAAAGGAATTTGAAGGCCTCAACCTTTCGTACCATCTTCATCCTGATTATTGGGGCCAAGGATTTGCCACAGAATTGGTGACGGAAGCCATTCGATTTGGACTCGAGGATGTCGGCATTCGCCGCATCATAGGGCTGGTACGACCAGCGAATCCCGCCTCTCGGAAAGTCTTGGAAAGGTGCGGCTTCTCACTCGAGCGAGAGGTCATGCTTCACGGTGCTACTACTAATTTGTACGCGTGGGGGCGTTGACCGCTCCTGGCGTCCATCACCCATATAATCTTCATCGTGATTTGCATCCGATTGCGTTGGGATGTCGACGCCATCGCAATCGAACATAAAATTGGCACCGCCCTCGAATTTGCCCAACTTACCTCGGCGCGCCTCCGTCTGTAAGTGGAGCAAAATCGGCGGCGGCCACCGGCGGCGAGAACAAGGAAGCTGTGCAAAAGGGCACAACTTGGTGTCTGTCCGTAGGGCAGAGGATTCCGCCACAAGGGCAAATCATGATTCAGTCCGGGGATGGCAAAGAGACGGCTCCCCGCCCCTGAACATGCCGACACGCTTTCGCTGAAGGCACTACGCAGTCTGGTGACTGGCCTGTTGGAGCGGGCTGAACAGGCCGAGGCTCGCCTCGAAACGCTTGAAGCCGAGAACGCGGAGCTGTGGCTGGAAAGTACCCGGCTGAAGGTGGAGAACCAGCAACTGCGCGACGAGATCGCACGGCTGAAAAGCCTGCCGCCAAGGCCGCCGTTTCGCCCGTCTGGCATGGATAAGGCGACCGATATCAAATCTGGCGACAAACAGGCGGCCAAGAAGAAGCCGCCGGCGCAAAGCTGGATGTGAGGCGGGTCAGCCGGGAAGAGATCTTGCGTGCCAGTGTTCCAGCCGGCTCGCGGTTCAAAGGCTATAAAAGCTGCTTCGTGCGGGAACTGGTGCTGTCGGCCGAGCTTGTTCATTACCGACGCGAACGCTGGCGGACGCCGGAGGGCATCCCGACGAGCCGAGCTTACAAGCCCCATCGCATCGCTTTCGAAGCAAGACCCGAACAATGATCTCATATCACCGCCAACGTCCGCTCTTGTCCATCCATACGAACTTCGAAAAATACAGGTAGTGGCGGGGTGTTGCAAAATTGATAGTCTCTAGCCTTGAACACGCATTGTCGAATGGGGCGGCAAGCGAATTTGCCAATTTTCGTGGGAAGAGCCGATAGTGCAATCCCAAGCAGCTTCCACTAGGTCGGATGATCGAGGCACCGGCATATAAAAATAGGGCGCAGACATTATTGGAAACCAGGCCCCTGGGTCCGCGCCGGTCAATGACGAGCCGAAATCTTTACGTCGCACCGCATCGCAGCTGCTGCGCTCACCATTCACATTCATCGTGTCCGCGCTATTGCGCCTTAAAAAATCGTTCCGGGTGCCGCTGCCTGATTTCCGGTAGCTGTGCGGCCTGCGCGATCACCGCTCGGTCAAGTGACAGTTCCGCAACTTTTACTTGAACTTCTGAAGATCGAGGTTAGCTTTGATCAAGCTCTTACCACCGCCGAATCGGCTTGAACAACCGCTCGAGTGAACACACATGACAGCTTTGATCGAGGCGCGAGGCGTGAACAAACGCTTCCGGCAGCACAAAAGGTTTCCCGGCCTATTGGGCGCGCTAAAGACGCTGGTGACCAGCGAATACAACGAAGTTGTGGCTGTTTCTGATATCAGTTTCGACATCGCGGCCGGCGAGGCCCTAGGATATCTCGGCCCTAACGGCGCCGGAAAATCCACGATGATCAAGATGATGACCGGCATTCTGGTACCGAGCGCGGGCACGCTGTCGGTTCTCGGCCGG
The DNA here is from genome assembly GCA_000949895.1 of Agrobacterium arsenijevicii. Lineage (GTDB taxonomy): Bacteria > Pseudomonadota > Alphaproteobacteria > Rhizobiales > Rhizobiaceae > Agrobacterium > Agrobacterium arsenijevicii. The sequence continues at coordinate 6,716 of JWIT01000052.1, forward strand.
ACGCCGCATCTGCAGCGGATAGACAATGCGCGAGAGATCGGAGTCGTTTTTGGCCAGCGCAGCCAGTTGTGGTGGGACCTGCCGCTGATCGACAGTTTTACCCTGCATCAGCGCATCTACGATATCTCCGCTGCTCGCTATGCGGATAATCTGAAGCGCTTCAGCGAGTTGCTGGATTTGACGCCCTTCCTCGACCGTGCGGTGCGCCAGCTCAGCCTTGGCCAGCGCATGCGCGCCGAAATCGTGATGTCACTGTTGCACGACCCAAAGATCCTCTTTTTGGATGAGCCGACCATCGGATTGGACGTGGTCGCCAAAGATGCCGTGCGGCGCTTTCTCGCCGAGATTAACCGAGAGCGCGGCGTCACGATCATTCTCACCACTCATGACCTGCAGGACATCGAGACCATCTGCCCGCGGCTAATTATGGTCGATCACAGCAGGCTCATTTTCGACGGCGAGTTAAAGAGCCTGCGCGCAGCGTTGGGCTCGGCCAGGCGACTAACCCTCGAATTTATCAGCGATCCCGGACCGCTACCGTTGCGCACCGCTGCACTCGTCAGCGACGAGGGCTTGCGCAAGAACTATCTCGTCGAGCGGGAAGACGTATCGCTGGTCGCGGTGCTGTCGGAGGTAGGCAGCGGACGCGGTCTTAAGGACGTGGCGCTGCATGAGCCAGACATCGAAGAGGTCATCCGCACCTTCTATCAGCGCCGCAACGCCGAGGTCCTGGCATCATGAGCGCCTATTTCGCCTTCGCCCGCAGCGCATTCCACTCGCAACTCGCCTACCGTAACGAAGTATGGGCCAACATCTTCGGCAAACTCGTCCAGGTCTTCGCGCGTGTCGCCATCTGGCAGGCAGCTTATGCCGGCGTGAGCGCAATCATGGTCGACGGGGTCTCCCTGCAACAAATGGTGACCTATGCTTTACTGGGCGGCGCAGTAATGGGCGCGACACGCCCTGAAAGAATTATCGGCGAGATCGGCCGGTCGCTGAAGACCGGCGACGTGGTGGTCTGGCTGCTCAAGCCCCTGTCCTATCCGCTCTATCTGTTCGCCAATGAATGCGGAAGCTTTGGCTATCGCCTAATGACCCAGGTCATTCCAACCGTCGCCTTCACCGCGTTGTTTTATGGCATGCTGCCGCCGGCGAGCTTGTTTCACGCCCTGATGTTCATCGCCTTTTGGGCGCTGTCCTTTACCCTGCTATTCCTCATGTCGGCGCTCTTCGGCCTCGTCGCCTTCTGGCTGATGACGAGCTTCTCGCTTGATTGGATCCTGGGCGCCCTGCTGCAATTATTCTCAGGTCTGCTGGTGCCGTTCTGGTTCTTTCCCGAGCCGCTAGCCACCGTTGCCCGCCACCTGCCCTTCGCCTGGGTGGTCTATTATCCCAACGCCGTCTATCTCGGCAGGCTTTCCGCCGGCGAGGTCTGGCTCAATCTCGGCCTGGGCCTCGGCTGGACCGTCTTGTTTCTTCTTGGCGTTCTTTGGCTTTGGCACCTTGCCTCCGGCCGCATCACCGTGCAGGGAGGTTGATCGTGCTGTGTCATCACCTGCGCATCCTTCCGCTGCTGGTCCGGATGTATATCCGATCAAAGATGGAGTATCGCGGCGCCTTCTGGCTCGACCGTTTTGCGCAGATCCTCTCCTATGCCAGCGTCTTCGCCACAATTGGAATCCTGCTTGCCCGCTTCAACACGCTCGGCGGCTGGACCTGGCCGGAGCTGGCGCTATTGTTCAGCTTCCAACTGCTCGCTTATTCGCTCGGGGCCGCGATGAGCTTCGTGCAGTTGCGCGACCTTGAAGAACTGGTGCGGCTCGGCACCTACGACACCTTGCTGGTCAAGCCCTTCAGCCCTTGGGCCTATCTAGTCTTTTCCGGCCTCAACATCGGCTACGCCGGTCACGTCATCCTCGCGGTGGCGTTGATGGGTTGGGCCGTTCTGTCCGTCGACCTCGCCTGGTCGGTTTGGTCCGCGTCGTTCCTTGTTGCAGCGCTCCTCAGCGCGACGCTGCTGACGGCTGCACTCATCACCATCATCGGCGCCACGGCGCTAATATGGGTGCGCTCCAACCACCTGTTCTCGATTTTCTTCGGGTTTTGGGAATTAACGCGTTACCCACTCAACATTTTTCCCGGCGGCATCCAGACCATCCTCATCACCGCAGTTCCGCTCGCGCTCACAAGCTCGGTCCCGGTCGCCGCCCTGCTGCACAAACCGATCCCGATCCTCGGAGACTGGGGTGGGCTTGTGGCTCTCCTCGCTGGCCCGATCTGGGTCGTGCTGGCCGTGGCCTACTGGCGGTATGCCAACAGCAAATACCAAGGCGCCGGCGGCTAATTGATCAGCGGGATAAACGTCACAAATCTGCGCGTAAATCGGCCAGACGATAGAATCTCGAGCTGTAGGTCTTGAATGGATTGGAACCGAGGACCAGTAAATCCAAACGGCTCAGCATGTGACGCGATTTGGCATTCCCATGCTTTCGGCGTTCCCGTTGAGACCTAATGCGATCTGTCCAATGTCGGCCGCCTTGAAGGGTATAGAACCCGCGGCCTTCTAAGCGGCAGTAAAATATCGTTGGATTTTTCAAAAATAACAATTACTTAAGGCTCTGAAAAGCGATATCCATATTTATGGAACTGGACGGTCATTTGGGAAGTGTTGCTTTTCTGAATGAGCCAAACGCCTTCGAAGCCAGATAGCTCTGGGGTTTTTAAGGCGCGGGTCGAAGCTAAAAAGCAACAAAGAACCTATTTTGGAGCGTGCAACAGCCAATCTTATGAGAAAGCTTGCCAAAGCATTGTCCTCTAAAGCAAATCTTTCACTTACTCAGCCAGCTTCACTGCCGAAACGGCACTCTTTGGAACTTCGGCGTGCCGTGACGATGAAGGCTGACACCACCCGTCGGCCACTCTTCCACCCAACAGGCTGCAGAAGGCTGAGGCCTGATCGCCGAGATCGAGTTTCGCGCCTGGTCGACAGACGGGAAACTCCGCCATCCGTCCTACAAAGACTTGCGAGAACGCCAGGACAATGCCGACGTCTTCCGGCTCGACTAGCGAAATCAGCGCCATCCGCAGGAGGTCTTGATTTCTCGCCGATCGATCTGATCATGCTTGGGCCAATAACCCAGCTAAATAGCGAAATTGCCTTCGTGCTACCTCGATTTCATGACAACGTCGCTGCGGATTCTTGCAGCATCTGTTCGCGAAACAATCGGGGAAGCTGGGCCAAATCGGCATAGCCATTGCCAGCGGCCACCGCTGCAGTCAATGTGCTAAGAACTCCCGCCGCCAATGGCATTGGAACGCCACTTGATGTGCCGGTTGCAACGGCAGACATTAAATCCTTTCTCAATGCCAAGATATCCAGGGAGGTTTCTCCCTCCTGACCCCGCAAAGCAGGAATTTTTGCTGTTAGCCAACTATTTGCCGTGGGCGATTCCGAAAGTACGCCCAACATTTTCTCCAGGTCCAGACCCTGCGCGCTGCCAAGCGCAAGACCTTCCGTCAGCGACGCCAAATAGGCGCCAAGACTGAGATTGACAACAAGCTTCATCGCGTTGCCGGCACCAATCGGCCCCATGTGGACGACCGAGTGCGCGAGAGCCGCCAAGACTGGACCGACACGCTGAATATCTTCGGCCCGGCCGCCGGCAAGGATAAGTAGTTGTCCAGCCAGGACGGCGGGAATACTGCCAAGCACGGGTGCGCCGATCAATGCTGCACCGCGAGGTTCCAGGGTGAATGAGAGCTTGCGTACGGTAGCGGGGCGTACCGTGCTCATCTCTACAAAAGTCTTGCCATTCAGGTCGATCTCAAGGAAACCGTCCGTACTCGTAAAAAGCCAGTTGACCGCGGCGTCGTCCGTCACGACAGAGAGGATGATTTCCGCCTGACGCGCGACTTCTTTCGGCGTTTCGGCAATGGGGCATCCCCCTTGCGCGGCCGCCTTCCTACGGACCGGATCAATGTCCCAGCCTAAGATTGAGAAGCCCGACCCGCGAAGGCGGTGGGCAATTGCGATACCCATTCGCCCCAATCCAATAAGGCCTACTTGCATGATACTTGTCCTTTCACGACGGCACGCCACGGCGCAATTTTTTGACTAGCGGATAAAGTTGACGAGTGAGATCGTCCGCATCCATTAGCGCGACGATGAGGAGTACGCCGCCGGTCGCGATGTCCTGGACATAGGGAGCCAAGCCTATCGAGGACATGCTGGACCGGAGAATGCAAAGGACCAGAACGCCGCCGGCGATGCCCAGCGGCGACCCTTTTCCGCCCGCCAGGGAGACACCGCCGATGATGGCGGCGGCGACTGCGGGGACGAGGGTACTTGCCAACGCCGCAGGAGATGCCGCTGCCAAGCTATAGCTTAAAAGTGCGCCGCTTAAGGATGTCAAAAGGCCAGATACCGCAAAAACGCCAATCGTGATGGCCGACACACTGACGCCTGCTGTCATGGCTGATCGGCGGTCGCTCCCAACGGCAACGACGTCCCGACCGATACGGGTAAAATACATTACAAACGCGGCAATAATGAAGGCACCAAGCGCGAGAGCGCAACGGATCGAGATGATTCCAACCACAGGCTCGTTGACCAGCATGGCAACGTCAAGTCGCGGATACCCAACAGTGGTGTTGTCGGTGACGACGTAAGCGATGCCTGTTAGCGTCAGCAACCCGCCCAACGTGACTGCGACCGAACTCAATCCCAGCCGGACCATGATCACGCCCTGGACAAGGCCTGCCGCCAAGCCAACAGTGGTGGCAGCAGCAATGCCGACCATCGGGTCAGACGCACCCGTCAGCACCGCAACGCATCCGGCCAACCCCGCCATGCCGCCGACCGAAAGATCGAACTCACTGGCAATCATCGTCAGGCCGATGGCCAACGCAACTGGCCCGACCGTGGCAAATTGCTGCAATACGCTCGACACGGTACCGAAACTGAGAAAGCGTCCTTGACCGCCATCGATCAGGGCAATGACGACGATGATGATGAGGCTGACAACAAATGGGCGCACGGATCTGGCCCGTGCAAGACGTAGGACGGCTATCATGGGCGGCCCCCCTCCACTGCCTGAAGCATAATGACTAAAAGGACAACTAGGCCGATGGCGAGGTATTGCATCTGCGTGCTAAACCCCCAGAGAATGAGCAGGGCCTGGATAGTTGCAATGCCGAGGGCTCCAAAAAGCGTCCGCAAAGGCGAGCCTTTTCCGCCAGCTATCGAGGTCCCTCCAACCAGAACGGCGCTGATGGCAGTGTAGTCATAGCCCGTGCCAAGCTCGAGATCCCCGGAACTGTAGCGGGCCGCCATGAGAATTGCGGTAAGGCCGGTGAACAGACCAGCGATCAGATACGATCCCGTGATCGTCTGCCACACGTTGACGCCGGCAACTCGCGCGGCGCGTGGATTGCTGCCGACCATGATCAGGTTCCGGCCAAACCGTGTCCGCGAGATAATCAGCTGACCGATTAGCGTCGATGCAATGAAAGCGATGAGCGGCAAGGGGATGGGGCCTATCATGCCGTGCAGCGCATCGGCTTCCCCTGCTTCGGGATAGACGCCGAGCCCTCCTGTTGCCCATGTCGCCGCGCCTGAAATTAGCGAAAGTGCGGCGAGCGAGATGATGATGGGGTTGGCCCTAAAAGTACCGATCACCCATCCCTGGAACGCCATTATCAGCGCGCTGAAAACCAGGGCGGCAGCGGCGGCGGCAACGACCCCCGCTGGGAGAAGGTTGATGAAAACGACTGTGGTCGATGACAGAGTTATGCCGAGACTGAAGGACATGACGCTGCCCCCGAGGGTGATAAAAGTCATACCGATCGCCACGCATCCCACGAATGAAGATGCAGTCGCCAGTGACAGCAGGTTGAGACGCGACATGAAGCCTGGTGTGAGGATTCCGCAGCCGATCAAGACCAGAAGGGCTGCTAAGCGAATGGCATCCAAAGCGTGTCCATGGCTCAATGCTTTCCAAGGACGTGAAAGAGCGATCTTGTCACTGGTCAGACTCATGAAGTTCTCTCCGGAGAGGTGAGGCGAGGATGGGTAATGTCGGTGACGATGCCGCTTATCGTTGTTTCGTTACGATCGTATTTGCCGACCACGCGGCCGCGATACATGGTGACAATTTGGTCCCCCATTCCGGTTATTTCCTCCAAATCTGTAGATGTCAAAACTAGCGCATAGCCCTGATCGCAAAACGCCCGCATCAGCTTATAGATTTCGGCGCGCGCGCCGATGTCGACGCCGCGGGTTGGCTCGCTCATGAGAATGACGCCAAAAGCCTCTTGACCGGAGTAGCGTCCAAAAGCGAGCTTCTGCTGGTTGCCGCCACTAAGCGTACGGGCGGGTGTCCGCAAACGGTGCCGGCCAACCTGCAATGCGTCAGCGACATCAGCGGTAAAGCGCCGAAGTCTACCCTTCCTCAGCATGCCCCATCGCGAGAACCGGGCGAGTGCCGTGGCCGATAAATTGTCCTCAACTGTCAAATCGAGAAAGATGCCTTCGCGCGCACGATCGCCTGAAACCAACATTAGACCGTTTCGAAACGAAGGCGCCACGGAGCCAAGGGGAAGCGGTTTCCCATCGATCTCCACAACTCCCGATGCGTCGTAGACAAGACCCGCGATGGCGTCGATCACATCCGTTGCTCCTGAGCCGATTTGGCCAGCGATGCAGAGAATGCTGCCGCCTTTAAGATCCGCGCTGAAACCTTCAACACGACCGGGAACGCCGAGATTTCGAATTGCGATGTCCTTGCCGCCCGGCCGTAATGTGTAGGGCTCGAACATCTCTCCAAGGGATCGCCCAAGCATGCGTTCGACCAGCGATTCGCGGGTAATTGCGCCGATGGGTCCGGAAGATACCAGCTTGCCGTTGCGAAGGACGGTAACAGTATCGCAAATAGCAAAAATCTCGCCAAGTCGGTGGCTAATGTAAATGATGGAGCGATTGGCTGCCTTGAGCGTTGCTAGCGCCGCAAATAAGCGCTCAATCTCTCCATCTGAAAGTGTGGCTGTCGGTTCGTCTAGGATCAGGACCCTGGCATCGCGTACGAGAGCACGTGCGATTTCGATGAGTTGCCGTTCCCCCAGCCTCAGCCTGCTGGTAGTCGATGCGAGATCGATGTGTGACAGCCCGAGAAGCGCCATGACTTCCTCGGCTCTTTTTCTTAGCTCTGCTCTCCGATGAAACAATGGCACCCGTATCGAGCCAAGCCATATGTTATCGAAGACTGAAAGCTCGCTGCAGAGGCTAAGCTCCTGCGCCACGACCGCAATGCCAAGCTCCTGCGCATGGCGCGGCCCCTCGATATGGACCGCCTGTCCCCCAATCGTGACGCTGCCTTGGCTTGGCGTGAAGAGCCCACTCAGGATCTTGACTAAGGTGCTCTTCCCGGCACCATTCTCGCCGCAAACAGCGTGAATTTCGCCCGCGATAAAATCCAATGAAATGTCCGTCAACGCTGCAAACGTGCCGAACCGTTTTGACACATCGCGCAGCCCGAGTGCATGGGACGAGTCGATGGGAGATTTCGTGGCTGGTGTCATCGTCATCGAAGCCATCAGTATGAACAAGGCTGCGCGACATTTTGAAGATCGGATTTTGTGATGCGCTGCGGAGGAAGTAAATAAGCCTTTTCTAAGGTTTTGCCGTTGAAGAAATCGGCCACCTTTTCAGCTGCTAGCTTGCCTTCTTCCGTCGGCAGCACCAAAACCGTGGCAG
>JWIT01000053.1 GCA_000949895.1 Agrobacterium arsenijevicii
CTTCCGCTCTATGCTGTTATGAAGGGGATACCGAAGCAATATGTTCGCGCGGGCGAAAGCCTGGGGGCCAACCCGCTCCGGGTTTTCCTGCGCATCTATCTGCCAATGACGTTGCCGGGGGTGCTGGCGGGAGCTGCGCTCGTCTTCATCCTTTCGCTCGGCTACTACGTCACTCCCGCTTTGGTCGGCGGCCGTACCGGCCAGTTGATCAGCAACCAGATCGCCTTCCACGTTCAGACAAGCTTGAACTGGGGACTGGCGGCCGCCCTTGGCAGTATACTTCTTGCCGTTGTCGTCGCCTTGACGCTGCTGCTTTCGCGCGTCACTCAGCGGGGAGTGCCGCAGCGATGAGTGCCTGGCTCAAACTTTCGCTTGGCCTTGCCGTCGGTGCGGTCGGCGTGTTTCTTGTTTTGCCGATACTGGTTGTCATACCGCTCTCCTTCAATCCCGAGCCCTACTTCTCGTTCTCCAGAAACATGCTGCTACTGCGGCCGGAAGGCTGGTCGCTGCGCTGGTATCGGGAGGTTGCTGAGAGCGCGCAATGGCGCCTTGCGTTGAGGAACAGTGTTACGATCGCCATCATCGTCACACCCGTTGCGACCGCTCTTGGCACGGCAGCGGCACTTGGGTTGCGTCATCTCGACGGTTCGGCGCGTACGCTGGCCGCAGCGATGCTCGGCGCGCCGCTCGTCATCCCAGTCATCATCGTTGCGACCGGCACCTACCTGTTCTTCGCGCCTCTGGGCCTGACGCAATCACTGACAGGGATCGTGATTGTTCATGTGGTCTTGGCCGCGCCATTCGTGGTCATCACCGTCAGCAGCACGCTGACCACGTTTGACGCGCAACTATCTCGCGCAGCCGCAACGCTTGGCGCATCGCCGCTCAGGGCGTTTGCAAGGGTTACCCTACCGCTCATTGCGCCGGGTATAATCTCAGGCGCCCTTTTCGCTTTCGTGACATCCTTCGACGAGGCTGTCGTCACGCTTTTTCTGGCAAGCTACGATCAGCGCACCATTCCCCTTCAAATGTGGTCGGGCGTACGCGATCAGCTCAGTCCGGCCGTGTTGGTCGTGGCAAGCCTGCTGGTGCTGTTGGTTGCGACCATTATGGTCGCCGCCAATGTCATCCAGACGCTCAGGCGCAGAGGTGGGTGAATGGCTGACCCGATCACGGCGGACCTATTGCAGCGTATTGTCGCCACCCTTGCGGCGCGGGAGTGGACGACACGCTATCTCGCCGCCTTGCTGACTGATGAAGAAAGCGGGGTGGTGAGCGGCGCCCAGGAACACTTCAACGCGCTGAGACTCATGTCACAACAAACACTGGGCGACATGGCGGTTCCCCAGCGTTTCTGTAACCCGGACGAACTGGATGACTAATTTTCCCTATGGCTCGATTAGTGACTTACGCTGGAGGGCGTTGATCGATGGGCGGAACGCGACCAGCGATGTCGAACGTTTTCGTCAACGTGCCACGGCGATGAACCCGGCAAACCATGCCTACATCTCCATCTCCGGCCCTCTGCAACAAAAAGCCGAGGAACCACTCCCGATGGCCGGGCTGCTTGCAGGCGTGCCCTATGCCTGCAAGGACGTTTTTCGGACAAAGTCGATGATCACGACAGCAGGGTCGCGGGTCCTTGCAGACTATCAACCAAAGACCGATGCAAGGGCGGTCGAACGGCTTGAGCATGCGGGAGCCGTGCTGATCGGCAAGACAAACATGCACGAGTTTTGTTATGGCATCACCGGCAAGAACCCTGTTTACGGCACGCCGGTCAATCCGCACGACAGATCGAGACTTGCCGGTGGGTCCAGCAGCGGATCGGCGATCAGCGTTGCCACGGGTTCGGCCGTTTTTGCGCTCGGGTCTGATACCGGTGGATCCGTCCGGGTTCCCGCGGCACTTTGCGGTCTTGTCGGTCTGAAGCCGACCTACGGACTGATCAGCACCAAGGGCATGATCCCATTTTGCTGGACGCTTGATCACGCAGGAATCGTTGCACGCAGTTGCCTCGATACCGCATCGGTTCTTCAGGTTTTGGCAGGTTGGAGCGATGCGAAGAGAGGCCGGGGAGAGGCACGTCTGGAGCGTCGTCTTCTAGAGCTGTCTACCGATTTTCTCAAAGGAAAGCGCATCGGCATCCCGCGGCGCTATTTCTTCGAGAATCTGGACGATGAGATTCGATCCGGTGTCGAGAAAACGCTGTTGTTTTGTCGGGATCATGGGGCGGAATTGGTCGAGGTCCTGACCCCGGATATGACCCATGTGCGGCCAGCGTCTCTCGCGATACAGCTTGTCGAGGCGCTTTCATGGCATGGGCCACGGATGGATGAGAATGCGCATCTATACGGAGACGATGTCCGCAATGGACTTGTGCAGGGGCAGTTCATCCTGGCCGAGCATTATGTTCAGTCTTTGCGGCTGATGGAGCTTAAGCGCCGTGAATTTGCGGCCTGCTTCAAGTCCGTCGATATCATGATCACACCAACGACACCGGTCATTGCGCCGGATCTCTCGACCAAATTTGTGAAAGCTGGCACAGAAGACGAGTTGGTCGGCAATGCGTTGACCCGCTATACCTGCGTGTTCAACTTGACCGGTCACCCTGCACTGACAATCCCATGCGGCCGGCATTCGTCTGGCCTGCCAATGGGATTGCAGATTATCGGCAAACCATACGAGGACATCGACGTCCTGAGCATTGGGCATGTGCTTGAGGCGGCCGGCGCGCTTGGCTGGATCGAACCAGCCAGCGGAGCGGCATCAGGATGAGCGCCATGTCATGGCATAGGCTTCTTGAACCGAACACCGACCCCGCCACCGTTTTCCGGGATAAATTCGATGCCCGCCTCTTCGAGTTTGGTTTTGATGTCCTCTACCGTCTTCGCCCGAAGAGTTTCACCTCTCTCCAACCGACTGATCGTTTGCGTGGAGACCCCTGCTGTATTCGCCAAATCGCGGACGCCCCAACCCAACGCTACACGTGCCAACTTGCACTGAATAGCATTCATATCACAACACCGTTGTGATTTTTATTGTGCATGATGTCGCAATCCGGTACCCTTTCGACTTAAAACGGCTAGGCGCTGCGTTCGAGCACATCGCCCAGCCTGACCACAATCTAGCTGTATGGAGCTTGGATCATGGCTGATTCTGAGACTAGCAGAACTTTGCCGCCAATCACCCACCGAAATCTGCTTTCCACCGCAGCGGAGTTTCTGCGCACATATAAGGCGGAGCCACTAGCAGATGGCATTCAAGGGACCGTCGGACTGGATGCCGCCCTGCTTTGCTGGCAGGAATGGGCGGTCGCACAGGAACGGTTTACGCAATTGAATGATGCGCAATCGCGGCTCGAAAAGGTAATGGCCCGGGAGGTTCTCCCCGCTCACGTCATGTTGGAGGTTGCCGAACGCCCCGCGCCGGTCTTTGCGGAGACTAACGAGGAAATTCACCAATGGATGAAGGGTCCCGACTATGAACAAGCGCGGCTGACCGCCAAGATTGAATTGGCGGCAAGACGCGCGGCATGGGATGCCGCCGACGTCCGGATAGGATTTACCAGGGCAAAAAGAGCGGAGGAAGCGGCCGCCGATCGCAGCGGCCAACTGTCGGACCAACTCTTGGACCTGCCAGCCAACTCTGTCGCCGGTCTCGCCGCCAAACTTCATGTCGTCATTACAGATGGCCAGCCGGGCCCCGACAATGCTGAATTCCCCTGGCCGCAACTGCGTTCTATCCTGTTGGATCTTCTGCACCTTCTCGTGGACCCTGCCGCTGCTGAGTAGGCTTGAAGAACATTTGCGACCAATCGCCTACTGTTTTCGTTTCTCCAAAAGCGTAGAACGACACCGGCGCTTAATGCCGAGATCGCTGTGCGGCTGGCCTATCGTTCGTTGGAATCGTGCATGAAGATCGAAGCAATCGCCTTCCCGACAGCATGTGGCAGGCTTTCTTTCTGTCTGTGAAAACAGCGGCTGATGATGGCGGCCGCACCGTTCCCGTCGCCGCGATCCAGGCAATCCAGGAGCGCCAGAAACTGCTGGGACAGCGAATATTCCCTTGTGCTTTCCCGTACCTCAAAGGTTCGAACGAAATGGGTTCGATCACAGATATTGCCGATGATTTCTATCATCACACCGCTACCGGACATACGCGCGATGGCCCGAAGGAGGCTCTCGATGAAAGCCGCGGTGTCGTCGGACTTGGCTTGCAGCACCCGTGTCGCACGGGCAGTGGACTGGAATCCAAGCGCTGCGGGCCGCAAGACCTGATCTGCTACGAACGGCCGTGTACCGCCGACCAGGCATCGCAACAGAAGCGTATGCGTAAGATCGTACAGCTCCTGCATCTCCTCCAGGTGCAGATGGCGCGCATAAAAACCACGCGTCGGCTCGACCCGTACCAGCCGCTCCGCATGCAGACGGACCAACGCCTCTCTGACTGGTGTGTTGCTCACGCGCAATGAGGTGCAGAGTTTGGAAATGGACAGGTGGTCTCCAGGGCGAAACCGGTAGTGGATGAGATCGTCTTTCAGTTTTCCGTAGACCACGTCGCGCCGTGATTGAGACAGTCCGCCTTTGCGCGAGAATGGTTCGATTGGGTTCATCACCGATGGATCTCGATCTTTGGCGTCTCTACCTTACGTTGATTTCAAGATCGCGATTTCGGCCGGATACTGTGTCAAATAGTCGAACCCGTCCTCGGTCACGACGATCGAATCTCCAATGCGCCCTCCAAACTGGCCAGGAAGTGTCAGGCCTCCATCGATGGCAAATGTCATGCCTGCGCGAAGTTCCATGCGCTCGCCGCGCTTGATCTCGGGTGCCTCCAGCAGCGAAAGGCCGATCGAGCGGCCTGTGCGATATCCCGGTGAGTATCCAGCATCGAGATAGACCGCTTCCGCGGCGGCGTTGATCTCTTCGCATCGCATACCGGGACGAATGGCAGCCAGTGCTGCCCGTTGCGCGGCAATAGCAATCTGATGAACCGCGATCTGATGCTCTTGAGCTTCTTCGACATAAAACTCCCGGTCAAAGCCAAGCTTATAGCCGCGGAAGGAGACCATGCCGCAGAAACACAGATAGACCGGGTCTCCTCTTTCGAAGCGTCGTGTGGACGCCCGCCGATGCACCATGCAGGTGTCGGTGCCTGACTGGAGGATTTGGATGTTCTGGATGATTGGCGAAATGAAGCGGTCGTCCGGCTCGCGAAGGTAGTCCGCTGCCTTGCGCGTTCCTGCAGCCATTGCCGCCAGGGTGACTTCGAACTCGGGAACGCCGACGGCGATTGTCTGGCGCGCGGCCTCCATCATGGCCACGGCCACAGTGCCGGCTTGGCGCATGATTTCGATCTCGTCGGAAGATTTGATCATCCGTTGAGCGCTGATGAGTGGAGCGATATCAACCAAGTCGCTGGCCTGAACCAGTGTCTTCACATAGCCGGCGACAAGGCTTGGCATTGTCCTGGTCTCTATGCCGACGGAAGATGACGGCCATTGCGCCAAAAGCTCCGCCAATGGCAGCCGCCACTCGTCACCCCCATCGCTCCAGGGCCTGATGTCACCGATCCACGTCATCCGAGCGCACATTTCCGACTCCATCAGCGGCGTGAGGAGGATTGGCTCGCGATCCCGAGGAATGACGAGCAGGGTCGGCCTGCCGAACTCCACTCCGAGGTAGTTCCAATAGCCACCAAAATAAGAGACGGAGTCTGGATCGGCGATCACCGCAACGGATATATTGTGTTCATCCAGAGATTGTTGAAGCAGCCTGGTACGGGAAGAATAGCGATCGTTCATGGCAAACCTGTATGCAACATTGGATATGGGGAAAGGATAATTCCTTGATGACAAGGGAGTCAACGCAGATTCGTGAAATACAGGATGTCCAAAAAAATTGATGCTGTGTACAGCTCTGGACGATGGCCGTCTTTTCGGCTATTTTCGTTGCTACTCGGAATATGAACACACTATGTTCATTGTTCGTGTTGGAGAATTATATGACGCACCAGGAAATCGGCGCGAGTGAGCCAGATCAGTTGCATCGAGGTCAGCCGAACGACATCTACAGAACCCTGCGGGATCGCATCTGTCTTCTTCGCTATCCGCCGGGCTACAAGCTTGCGGAAAATGAGCTTGCGGAGGAATTCTCCGTGAGCCGCACACCAGTCCGGCAGGCGCTGCAACGGCTGGAATATGATGGACTGACAGAGATTCGAAACGGAGTTGGAACGACGGTCAGACAGGTCGATCGCGCGGCCTTCGACGACATCTTCGCGCTACGCCTTCGGTTGAGTGAACTCATCGGCGATTTTCCTGCTTACGATGAAGTGCCAGCCGCTCTGGCCACGGTCGAAGGCCTCCTTGAACCCGCAAAGCAGGCAAAGGCAGAAAACAACAAGACCGATTTCTGGCGACTGAACCACCAGCTGCAAAAGGCCACAAGCAAGCTTATCGCCAACCACGCCCTGCGCGATACCCATGAGCGTTATTATCTGCAGGCATGCCGGATCTGGTACAGCGTCATCGACGATCTGTTCGATGCGCAGAGTTCCGATTTCATCGTCGAAGTGATCGATATCGGCAGGGCTCTCAACCATGGGGACGTTCGGGCGGTCGGCTATATCCAGCGCAACCACATCTCATACGGCATGCGCCGGATCGTCGAACTCTCCAAGCGGCATCCGTCCCAAATTTGAAGACCATGCGATCCCGCGTTGGTTGGGGAGGCTCTAAGGCCCGCCAAGCCAGGCAATGGAATGTGGCGCGGTCACGCGGTTTCCCGGTTATCGTCGTCGTTCCCATCGGCGGTTGCCGCGAGATCCTTTTCGATTTCAACGAGCTCTGCAAGCTTGAGCTCTAGCTCGGCTCCGAGCGAAAAGCGTTCTCCCAGACGCGGGGTGTAGGATGCAAGACGCCGCTTGGCGTCGGCAAGTCGGCTGCGATGGTTCTCCTGTTCCTGCTCGAAGCCGGAAAGGGCGTGCTCGATCCTGGAGATGGCGCCAATCGGTGTTGTGGTGACGGCCAGATCGATCTCGTAGTCGCCACCTGTGCGCTGGAGCAGGGTCTCGTAACGGTAGTCATTCTTTCCGAACCGTTCGCCATGATATGCGAGATCGAAACCGCCGATCATGGCAATGATGGCTTCACCCTCCTGCTGAAGCTGAACAAGCGTCAGGATCTCCTTCATCAGCGTGCGGCCGGCGAGCTTGCGTTCGTCGAATATCTCGTCTCCGATCTTCATTGTGAACGCGTCACCCGTGGTGGGGAGCAGACGGGCGATGTCCTTGCCCACATCCTCGATCCGCTGGCTGGAAAATTCGATATCCCGTTCGGCATCACGGATCTGCCGTCGGATCGCGTGCTGATCGTCTATATGAGCAGCACGCAACCGGTCGAGGCGGGCGATCTCGGCTTCGAGACCGGCCTTCTGCATCAGCCGCTCGTCCCCAGAGGCGATGGCCTTGGCCATGGCAAACTGGTTTGCCTGCCCCTCGCCCATATCCTCAAGCCGCCGCACACTGGTGTCGCCGGAGAGAGCCGCAGCGATGAAGCGCGCCTTGCGCTCGTTGTTCTGCCACATGGTGGCATCGAGACTGCCGAGCGTCGCATAGGCGAAGACATCGACCTCGTCATGCTGGTTACCCTGACGGATAATACGGCCTTCACGCTGTTCGATCTGCGATGGCAACCACGGCACGTCAAGGTGATGCAGGGCTCTGAGCCGTGTCTGGACATTGACGCCGGTGCCCATGGTTTCAGACGATCCAATCAGCACGCGAACCTTGCCGGCATTGAAGTCATTGAACAGCCGCTGCTTGACGTCCGACTTCTTGTAATCCTGCATGAAGGCGATTTCGGAAGCAGGTATGCCAAGGCGGACAAGCTCATCGCGGATCCATCTGTATGCGGAAAAACCGCGGGATGCCTCGACATTGATCGTGCCGAGATCGGAGAAGATCAACTGGCCGGCACCCGGCCGGTCGAACGGCTTGCCGTCCTTGCGGCGATACTCGGCCTCTTCCGTTTCCTGCCAAATCCGGTGAGTGTTAGCGACGAGCGCATTCAGCTTGTTGGCCGTCTCATTGCCCATGGCTTGGTCGACAAGCCGCAGATCGATCGCGGCGTGCCGGCCGTCGGTGATGACCGAGAGCAGAATGTCGTCACCGGGTTTTGCCGGGCCATCGCGCATCTCTATCGCCTTGATCCGCGCGTCGAGCTGTTTCTGGTATGATTTGAAAGCCGGCGTCGGCTCGGCGGTAACGATCTGGCGCTTGCCACCCGAAATCTCGGGCACCTTTACGTAGCTCCTGAGATCCACCGGCAGGACAACATCGGCGAACGACCGGAACATGGCAATCAGCTCCGGCACGTTGACGAACTGGCTGAACCGCGTGACCGGCTTGTATTTCCCGGATGGCTGTAATTCGAGTTCCGTCGAGGTATCGCCAAAGGTCGAGGCCCAGGCGTCGAACTCGTGCAGACCGCGTTCCGACAATGCTGCCGGATCCATAATCCGCTGCACCGAGAACATCTCGCCGAGCGTGTTGGTGATCGGCGTGCCCGACGCCAGAACCAGCGCTCTGCCCGGGTTCTTCGTTTCGATAAAGCGGGATTTGACGAACAGGTCCCAGGCGCGCTGCGAGCCGTTTGGATCGACGCCGCGCAGCGTCGACATATTGGTGGCAAAGGACAGCTTGCGGAACTCCTGCGCCTCGTCGACGATGATCTGGTCGATCCCGAGCTCGGAGATGGTCAAGAGGTCGTCCTTGCGGGTGGAGAGGGCTTCGAGCCGTTCCTTGTGACCCTCCTTCATGCGCTCGATCCGCTTGCGCGACAGCCGGTCGTCGCGCTCGACCTTGGTCAGCAGCTCCTCGTAAAGCTCTAATTCGTCCTGGATCATCTGCGCCTCGAAGGCCGAGGGCACCGCGATGAAGCGGAACGCCGAGTGGGTGATGATGATGGCATCCCAGTTTGCGGTCGCTGCCCGTGAAAGGAAGCGGTGGCGCTTGTCCTTGACGAAATTGGTCTCGTCGGCGACCACGATGCGGGCGTTCGGATAGAGCGCCAGGAATTCGCGGGCGGCCTGCGCCAGGCAATGGCCGGGCACGACCAGCATTGCCT
This sequence comes from Agrobacterium arsenijevicii, assembly GCA_000949895.1. GTDB lineage: Bacteria > Pseudomonadota > Alphaproteobacteria > Rhizobiales > Rhizobiaceae > Agrobacterium > Agrobacterium arsenijevicii. Next base: position 9,131 of record JWIT01000053.1, read on the forward strand.
TGGCAATCAGGCCGAGCCTTCGCTGTTCCATGATGGCGGCGGCCATGGTCAGCGTCTTGCCGGCACCGACGGCATGGGCGAGATAGGTAGCGCCCGCCGAAATGATCCTCCAGATGCCTCGCTTCTGATGGCCATACAAAGAAAAGGCGCCAGAGGCGCCGGGAAGCTGGAGATGATCGCCGTTGAAGGCGCGCGCCGCGATGTTGTTGAACGTGTCGTTGTAGACGCGCGCCAGCCGATCGGTGCGATCCGGATCCGACCAGATCCATGACTGGAAGGCCGTCTTGATCTTGGCGAGCTTTTCCTTGGCGGCCTCCGTTTCGACGGTGTTCAACACCCGCCGCTCAATCTCGCCATCCCGAACCGTATCGAAGATCTGCGGCACCGAGGAGTTGAGGGCGTCGGAGAGAAGCTGACCGGCATGGCGGCGATGGGTGCCCCATTCCGTTGTGCCTGATGCCGACCACTCCAGCTGCCGGGCATTGACGGTCCAGGTCGCCAGTTCCGGCAGATGGTGGATGGAGATATCGGCGTCCATGGTCTGTTTCACAAAGGCGACAACATCATTGGCCGGGATCCACGGCGCACCGAGGCGCGCGGTGATGTCGGACGGCCTGAGATCGGCGGGCTGCACACGCTCAAGCGCTGCGACATTGCGCGCGAATGCGGGATCGAGGTCGGCGGCAGCGCGGGCAACATTGAGCTTCGAGCGGACAGCGCCGGACAGATAGGCGTCAGCCATGTGCCAGGAACCACCAGCGGGATCACGGAAGATCGCCTCCCCCAGTTCGCCGACAACATCCTCAACGTCACGATGCAGCAGCTCGGCGATATGATCGGGATCGACATGTCCCCGTTCGTTCAAAACGACGGCGAGCGCGTCCAATGCCGAGGTGATGACGGGTGCCGGCGGCGGCGCGATCACCCGTTCGGTGAAGATCGGCCCGGGTTTGGCGGTGTTGGTCTCAAGATCGTAGTCCTCGATCGAGGCCACCAGCCAGCAATCGGGGTCGTCGAGGAAAGGCGCAAGGTTCGGCCGGCGATGGACTTCCCTGATCTCACCCGTCTCAGGATCCTCCGACGTCGAGACCCTCGTGAAGTTGATCGGACCGAACTCGCGCACGAAGCTCGACCAGGCGATGCGCAAAGCAACCTGCGCCTTCTGCCAGGGCTGGTCGCGCTCCTGAAGCGTGAGAATGAGCCGGACCGCATCGCGGATCGGGATGAGCTTGCGGATGATCAACGCATGTTTTGCAAAGATGCCATCCGTACTCCGTCCTTTCCTGACCGCGACCGGGGCAGTGACACCGTCCACCACCTGCATCAAGGCCGTCGCCTTGCCAATGAAATAACTACCTTCACGCACCTTTGGACCGTCGGGCCGCTCTGCCATCGGGTCCACAACCTCATCCTCGAGTGCGAAATCGATTGTGGGCGGCTCGCCGTCATAGATGCCCGAAGGAAGGACTTCGATGGCAGCGTTCAGGATCGTTTGAAGATCATCACCTGTCGGCTGGCAGGTATAGGTCTCGCCGAAGGGACCTGACGTGAGCGCGTGGTGCCCTAACACCATGCCTGGATGATCGGCAAACCACTTGTTGATGCGGAGACTACCGCCCTCGCCTGCGGCCTGGACATCTGCGAGGTCGAGCCAACTGCTGTCTCCTGCCTGCTCTTGCGTGCGGCGCTTGCGGAAGAACAAGATATCGACGACGATATCGGTGCCGGCGGCGGCGCGAAAGCTGCCCTCGGGCAGGCGAATTGCCCCCATGAGATCGGCCATAGCGGCGATGTATGCGCGGGCTCGCGCGTCGGCCTTGTCCATTGTGCCGGACGAGGTGACGAAGGCGGCAATTCCGCCCGGCTTCAGCCGGTCGATGGCCTTGGCAATGAAATAGTCATGCAGTCGGAAACCGAGGGAGCGAAAAGCCTGATCGCTCTTCACTGTCCGATCCGAGAACGGCGGGTTGCCGATCGCCAGATCGAAATGATCAGGCAGATCGGTTCGCGCGAAATCGCCTGCCATGATCCTGGCCCGTGGCTGCAGCAGCCTGACGATACGAGCGGTGACCGGGTCGAGCTCGACGCCGGTGACGTGGCTGACCTTCGAGAGCGCTTCCGGCATCAGCGCCGGAAACATGCCCGTGCCAATGCCCGGCTCCAGGATCCGTCCGCCCTTCAAACCCATGCGGATCAACCCCGACCAGATGGCACGAACGATAAACTCGGGCGTGAAGTGGGCATACTGGGTGCAGCGCGCCAGCGAGGCGTAGTCACCTGGTGCTACGGCGCTTTCGAGATTGCCGCCGAGTTCTTCCCAGCCTGTGCGAAAGGCGTCTTCGCCCGGCCGGCGGAAAATACCGTTGGCCAGATCCGACGCGCCAAAGCCGGTAAACTTGATCAACCTCGCCTGCTGGTCAGGTCGGGCCGGAAGGCCCTTACGCTCGATCTCGTTGGCCAGCAGGATAGCGGCGATGTTGTCGCGCGCACGCTCGCGCCATGTGTTGGCGAGACAGCGAGAACCCTGTAGCCGGAAATCGACCTTCGTCAGCGCCTGCGGTTTTGCCCCGGGTTCTTTGCGAACCGCAGCGGCTGGCGACGGCGTCGACGGCTGCGGGGAGATACCGCTATCGGTCCCGAAGTCTGCTGCGAAACCGAGTACACCGGGATCGAAGCCGGATGCGGAGGTTGTGTTGCCAAACAGGTCAATGGTGAAGGGATCGTCATGTGCCATGGGAAACTCCTGTGCGAAGGCGCGCCGAAGCCACACCCGGCGCAAAGTCACGAGGTGGTGCCGCAGGCGAGAGGATAGGAATCGGGGTTGATTTGCCGCGTCAGGCTGCGGCGGTGTCCACCAGTTGGCGGAACTGGACTGGCAGCTTGGATGCGATCTCCTCGGCGGTCAGGTCGTCGAGCAGTTTCCAGATCTTGCCTTGTGCCGAGGAATAGACGAGTACGATCTGGCGATTGCGCAGATCGGCCGGAAAGCGAGCGTCGGCGTAGCCTCGGAAATTGGGACCGGTCGTGCTCCAGATATGGTCACGTTTTTCTTGATCACTCATCGCCCGTACAGGCCGGGACTCACGCGCGATGATTTCAGCGCGCATCCGCTCAAGCGACGGGCGATCGGAAAGGTCGCAATAGCCGTGAAACCGGCGAGACCGATCATCGATCCTCAGCGCAAAAAAGACACTCGTGACGCTTGCCGCCAGAAACTCGCGCATGGCGAACATGTCGCCGCGATAAAACAGTGGCGGCAGTATCTCGAACATGCGGTCGTGGTCGGCTTCGGAAATCTCGAACCATTCGCCGACGTAGCGCGTGCCATTCATCCTGTCATCGTCGAACGGCGACTGATTGTGGCGATTGAACAGGGCGTACATTTCGTGGCGGCTAGCGACGCCTTCGAATACCTTCCGGATGGCGGGAAAATTAAACATCTGCGGCTCCTTTTGAGGGTTGCGGCTAAAGCGAAGCCTCGTCGACCTCTCCTTCAGTCCTTTGATCACCCTCCTCAGCGGGCGCCTCGCGGGCAGCGGGTCAAGGGCCGCCGTCTGGCGGGCGAAGCTTCACCCTTGATGCGACGACCGCGCATGCGGCAGCACCGTCCTTCTCTCTTTCTCCCTTCTTCAATTCCCTGGATCCGGTCGGTAAACCGCGGCGCCAAGGCCAAAAGACCTCCGGCACCTGTGATCGCCGGACGCGGCCGGCACGAGCCTCGCTCCGGGTTTGGTTGCTGATCGTGGCAATGGACGGGGTCACCTTGCAACGCAGAAGCCATCAGCCGCCTGCGATGGGAGCCGCGCCTATGCCGTACCTGGTGTGGGATCTCATCTGGCAATCGTGGGAGAGCAACGAACTCTCGGATCGCATTCGCGATCCGGCGAGCCGTCTTTCCCGCCGCCAGCTCATCGCAGGCAGGCCCTTGGACCGCGACCTAACGCTCGAACCGTTCCAGCATGGTCTTGAGTTGAGCGTTCTGCAGCCGAAGTTTGTCAATAAGCTCGCTGCGCAAGAGCTTTATCTCGTCATCGAGGCTGATGGCCTGAGCGGTACCGGTGGGAGCGTTCGCAAGCTGGCGTCCGGCGATTGCTTCCCCTCCAATGTTCCTCGGTCGCCTCGGCGCAAGGAGCCGCGGGGCTGGCAAGGACGCCGGGATTTCAAGCTCTGCCGCGACATTGCTGCCGTGATCGGACACGGCATGGGCAAAAGCATCCATCGCTCGTGCCGTCGCAGGTCGAGCCGCAACGTCGACAGCAGCTAGCGCTTTGTCCGGCTCCCCGGCGATCGCGTCGGCAGCCGGCAGTGTTGCGGCAACTTGTTGCTCGGCGACAGGTGTCGGCAGGCGCCGTTGCGGCTCCTTGCGCCGTCTAGACGCCAAACGGGCAACGAAATTCCATAAAGATGCCATTGTCACTGACCTCGGCGACCCGACGGTCGCGACTGGCCGGGCCCGCCTTCGCCCGTCAAGCGAGGTCGAGCCGCTTTCGCAGAGCTGCATTCTCGGCCCGCAGTTTTTCGGAAAGCTGTTTGCGCAGGCTGCGGTTTTCGTCTTCGAGCCGCAGAAGCTCCGCCATGTCGTCGATGGCGTCCACCGGAGCGGCGGGTGCAGCGTCCGTCGTCCTGCGCGCGCCCTTCAGAGT
>JWIT01000054.1 GCA_000949895.1 Agrobacterium arsenijevicii
GACCTGGAGCGCAACGGGCATGATGCTCCAGCGGATGACGTTGATAGTGAAGAGGAAGAGGAGGAGGAGGAGGAGGAGGATAGTGACTGAAGATGGCAAAACAGCTATCTATAAGAATAGCTCATTGATAATTTGACCCTGATTTTGCACAAGTTAATCCTGTTTGGGACCAATTCATGCAAGGGCGTCCTTTGCGACTGCTCCTTCTTCAAGTCCGGCGACCATGTCTAAAGCCGCTCGTCCCTGAATAGCCCCGAATTTCACGGATGAAACACCGGGGTCAGATATCACTCTTTAATTTCAGATATTTAGTCATCGATACACACGGATGTAGTTATCGAGAGCCTTTTCGGCGCAGCCGCCGCCCGAAGCGGAGGTTCATTCGGCAAAGCCGAAAACGCTGGAGATAACTACATCCGTATGTATCCTGCCGTGCAATAGTGGTCTCTATCCACGGACACTCCTTCCTCTTGTTAAGTGGGAGGAGTGATGTGCCCATTGTGACTAGTCACATACCTAAGATAGAAGTCCTATCCGGCCCTGAGCGGCGCCGTCGTTGGTCGACAGCTAAGAGCTCGCCGTAGGACAAAAGACGTGCGAGCCTGATGTCAGCCCAATCTAACACCCACGCTGCGCGCCATTGGCTCCCATGGACAAAAGCTTGGAACTGGAGAATAGCAATGGGGTCCCACTCCTTCTCCAGCCTGCAAACGCACTTAATTGTTGGCCCTCGCTACTCCAAGAAAGAGAGATTGATCGCTTCCGCCATGATACGGTAACCGATGTCGTTCGGATGGATATGATCACCACAATCATATTCGGGTATGAGACGCGTAGGGCGGGCTGGGTCGCGCATAACAGCGTCGAAATCCATGACGGCGTCGGCATTCGCACTTGTGCGAATATATTGGTTCACCGTTTGACGGATGCGCTCCTTACTACTCGTGTAATAGCCTCCTTTCGGGTATTCAGGGTTTGTCCCTTCAAAGGGTAAAAGCGTGCAAAGCATCGTCTTTAACCCCATCAACCGCGCCTGGCCCAGTAACTGTTGATAGGCGGCAATCATGTCGGCGGCGCTAACGGCTTCCTGCGAACTTGCAAGGACGGTATTGGGCCACACAATATCATTGATACCGATCAGTATAACCACATGGCTTACACCGGGAGTGCGCAGTACATCACGTTCGAAGCGAGCCACCGCCCGAATACCCCTGCAACTATGCAGAAGTCGATTCCCGCCAATCCCTTGGTTGATGACAGCAATATCAGTAACTCCTTCGCCTGCCGGAATGCGCTCGGCAAGGACGTCGGGCCAGCGTCGGTCAGCGTCGATGGAAGAACCGTAGCCATCAGTTATAGAATCTCCAAAGCACACGACGGCTTTGGAGCTCTGGTTTGTTCGTACATATATCGACGACAGCAGATAATGACTGGTTGTGGTTTGCTGCACGATCATCCTCCCGGCTGATGTGAAATCACCGGGAGCGGAGATGAATGCGGTCTGCTGTGCTTCAAGATGATGCGTCTCAACGGGGATGAAGTCGCCGCTGAAGTAACTTACAGCGAGCCGACTGAAAGCTCGTAGTTCAACGTCCAGCGGGTCACTGACGACCGAAGCACCCGGGTAGATGACGACAGAACGGCTGCCGCCGAAAGTCAAAGACAAGTTCGTTAAAGGGTCGATGCCCCCGTTTTCGGTTGCGTATGCGACGCAAGCCATATCAAGCTGAATGGGGGTCTTGCCGTATTCATTTGTGAGCCGAACGATGAGGCCTGATCCCCCTATGCTCAAGCGCGCTACCTCACGAATGGTTTGTCCGTAAAACCCCGATAACGGAGCGTCCGGTCCCCAGACATTCATAGGTGCAGCGCTCCATGATGCGATCCAGCGGGTGTTCACAACTTTTCCTCTCCCAAAAAATCCCGAATGGCCGTATGCGTAAGCTTGACCACATCAGACGTCAATAAATAAAACACTCTGAATTAAATATGCTCTTGCTGCGAGGTTGAAAATGACTGGCCATATCCCTGGAACTACAGTGCTTCGCGGTATGGCTCCGATGGAAGGGAACCGACCGGGGACTAATCATGTGGCCCTTCGTGCCGTCAACGAGCGCCTCGTACTCTCTCTCATTCGCACCCATGGTTCATTATCAAAAGCGCAACTCGCCGAGTTATCCGGTCTCACCGCTCAGACGGCGTCAGTGATATCTCGGAGCTTGGTCGACGCCGGCTTGCTTCTTACGGGCTTGCCTGTGCGTGGCAATGTTGGCCAGCCATATGTCCCCCTTAGTCTCAACCCGGCAGGCGCCTCTTTTCTTGGCGTACACGTCGACACACGTGAAATCTGTACAGCACATGTCAACTTCGTAGGCGAAGTGATCTCTGAGACGGTCTTGCCTGTCGCTGACTTCGATCTCGATCGATTAATTAGACATGTGGAGGAGCGCGTGAGGCAAATTCGCGACGAATTCGAACCCAGTCAACGTGCTCGCTTCCAGGCGATCGGTATTGCCTTCGCAGGTGGCAGCATTCGCGGCCCTGGGATGCCGTGGGACTCTATTGAAGAGTCCCTATTACAGCTTGGCCGCGCGCTAGACCTGCCGGTGTCGATTTCGAATGACGCCATGGCTGCCTGCAGCGCTGAACTAATCTATGGCCTTGGTCCTACGGTTGCGGATTTCCTTTATGTTTTTTTAGACGACACGGTGAGCGGCGGGCTCGTCCGAGATCGGCGGATCCATTTTTCTAGAGACGATTCAGGCCCGAACCTGGGGAAACTTATGATACCGCATGGCAAGGCCCAGCCGATACCACTTCGAAACCTCGCGGTCAGCAATGATGTGAACTCGAATTCAATTGCCCAGCTTGCAGAAGGTATCGCATTCGCCATCACGAACTGCGCCGCGTTGATGCCCTGCCGGACCGTTATAGTTGACGGCCCCTTGTCTGCGCATACCCTGCGAACGCTTATGGCCAAGCTGCGCTCGGCAATCGCGCGGTTGAGCATCCCAGGAGCCACCGACATTGCGGCCAGAGAGGGTTCCATGGGGCGGAAGTCCATTGCCATGGGTGCAGCGAGTTTACCTCTGCTTGATCGGTATTATCCCGAGGAATAGCACCAGCGCATCAAATCTAGCGCCCTTTTGCGAGCGACATATTAATTCAGAGTGACTTACTTATTGACAAAAAAAAGCGTTTGCGGGAAGTTGATTGAAGGCGGCATGTGAGCTCTCGAGCCCACTGCTCAGCCACGATGGATTAATGGGAGGAGGAACTCCAATGTTAAATAGAGCTTTGATTGCAAGAAGCGTTTGCGTGGCTGTGGCATTTGCTACGGCAGTCAGCTGGACTGATATCGCGGTTGGACAAGAGAAACCGTTCTCGGGTCAAAGACTTTCTGTCCTTATGGTTGGTCACCCAACTACAGATGCCGTTAGAAAAGCACTGCCGGAATTTACGGCTGCCACAGGTGTTGAAGTCGATTTGGAGGTTGTTCCAGAGGCGGACTCCGTCCCCAAAATGATGCTGGAATTCTCGGCCGGATCTGGACGATATGACGTGGTGGAGGCAAGCTCTATTCATTTGAAAGGCTTTACTGGCGCCGGATATGTCGTCCCTCTAGACGAGCTTGCGACAAAATATAGTCAGTTCTTCGATAGAGCCGACTTCGTACCAAGTTATCTCAAGCCTAATATTGTCGACGAGAAATTGTACGGCCTGCCGCTGTTTGGCGAGAGTTCCTTCTTGATGTATCGCAAGGATCTCTTTGAGCAGTACGGCATCAAAGTTCCAGAGACATTCGATGAGATCGAAACTGCCGCAAAGACCGTCAAGGAAAAGTCTGACGGTAAAATCGTCGGCATCACCATGCGCGGCCAGCAAGGCATTCAAGGAGTGTACATCTGGGCCTCTTACCTTTGGGGCATGGGCGGGTCATTCTTGACTGACGACGGTAAGTCGGCTCTCGACTTACCAGAAGCGGCAGCGGCCTTGGATAAGTTCGCGAATGTACTTCGTCAATACGGGCCGGTTGGCGTCGCCAACATGGGATGGGAGGAAAATCGCTTGCTCTTCCAACAGGGAAAAGCGGCAATGACCATTGATGCAACGGTCAATGGTGCCTTCAACGAAGATCCTGCGGTTTCGACGGTTGTTGGCAAGGTCGGCTACGCCGCGGTTCCCGTACAGACAACCAATCCGAAAGGTGGCTCTTCGTCATTGGCCGCGTTTGGCCTGTATGTCGCCTCTGCCTCGCAACAGCAAGAGGCGGCGTGGCTCTTTGTCTCCTGGGCAACCTCAAAAAAGCAACAAATTCACTCTTTGGAAACCGATCCCAACTCTGGCGTGACTTCACTCGCGGCAATGAACAGTCCCGCGTTCGAGAAGCGGTACGGCGCGTTTAAGGAAGCGATGCTGGCCTCTCTTGAGAAAAGCAACCCGCAGTATATTCCAACTGTTCCTCAAGCCAACGAGCTTGTGAATAACGCCGGCATCGCCGTGTCTAAAGTGCTCGCAGGAACTACCTCGGCTGTTGACGCCCTTAAGGAAGCTAACGAGCTTAACAACGAGGCCTTGGCCCGATAAGGCGCGCCCGCCGCGTCACCTCCAGAGGCGCGGCGGAAGCTCCCAATCACAATAAGGTATGATATGAATCGCTTCCTTCGAAATCCCACACGCATGTTCTATCAGCCAATCATTGGCTTTCTAGCTTTCGCTGGCCTTGCGCTGATCCTTTATGCGATCTGGTTATGCCTGCACAATATCTCGTTGATGAACGCGAAACCAATGCAATTCGTTGGCCTGAACAACTTCCAGCGCCTGGCGACGGACTGGCGCGGTTTGCAAGCTCTCGGTCGAACGATCCTCTTTGTGGTTCTTGCCACAACCATTGAAATTGGTCTGGGCATCGCCATTGCGCTTTTCCTCGACCAGGAATTTCGAGGTAAGAAGTTTGTGCGGGCAGTCATCCTTGTGCCGATGATCATGACACCAGTCATCGCAGGCTTGACGTGGCGTTTCCTTTTCAACGCACAATCCGGCATGATCAACTACTGGCTTTCGACTGTAGGAATCGCGCCAATTGACTGGCTCGGCAACCCGAATGTAGCACTATACACGGTTCTTGTCGCAGACATATGGCAGTGGACACCTTTCGTCGTGCTTCTCGCAATGGCGACGCTTGAAAACATCCCGAAAGATATGGTCGAGGCTGCACGTATGGACGGCGCCAGCGAGCTACGCGTTGTCTGGCACGTGATCCTTCCAATGCTTAGGCGCACACTTGCCATCGCTGCGCTTATCCGCGCAATCGATAGCGTCAAAGCATTTGACCTTTTCTATATCATGACGAAAGGCGGCCCAGCGCTTTCTACTGAAACGCAGAACCTTTATGGCTACACAGTCGCATTCACGAATTTCGACATATCGTATGCCATGACGATTGCCCTGTTCCTGACGATCGTCACGAACATGGCGTTGCTTGTGCTCAATCGCTTCGCGATGCCTAAAGGAGTGCGCTAATGCTGAAGAAAGTCATCTTCTATGGCATCCTCGCATTGATACTTTTTGTGACACTGTTCCCGTTGTACTGGGTGGTGTCGACATCAATGAAGACGCTGCGTGATGCGTTTGCCATGCCTCCAGTATGGCTCTTCTCGCCAACCCTGGAAAATTATGGAAAGGTTCTAAACAATCCAGCTTTCATAAAAGGCTTCGCCAATAGCATGATCATATCGATCACGGCGAGCGTCTTGGCTATCGCCATAGCGGCTTTCGCAGCTTATGGTATCGTTCAGCAAGGCACAGAACGGCGTCGATCACTCGAAGGTTTCATCCTTTCACTTCGTATCGCCCCGGCGATCCTCTTCGTTATCCCGACCTACTACCTTTCTATGCGTATGGGGTTTCTCAACTCCCATGGTCTGCTTATCGCGGTATACGCCTTTATCAACATTCCTTTCGCAATTTCCCTGCTCGTTACCTTTTTCGAGGAGGTTCCGAAGGAAATGCGCGAGGCGGGGCTTATGGATGGTGCAAGTGAGCTGCGCGTCTTTTGGCACATCGTTCTTCCCGTGGTGCGTGGCGGTCTAGTCGCCACACTGATCCTATGCGTACTGTTCACATGGAATGAGTTTTTCATTGCGCTTGTGCTGAGCGGCCGCGACACGCAGACACTTCCTGTTACAATCACGTCGTTCTTGACGTTTCAGGGCATCGAGTGGGGAGCGCTCACGGCGGCAGCCACCCTTATCATGCTTCCAATGCTCATCCTCGGGCTCTTGGTCCAAGGCACAGTTGTACGCGGCATAGCGGCTGGAAGCGTGAAGGGATAAAATGCGCGTTACAAGATAAGAGTTGCCTCCCGGCGTGGCCCGCTGTTTGGATTTTCGTGTCCAGGCAGCGGGCCTAGTGTTGCCACGCCAAGACTCGCACATGCAAAAACTAACGAAGAAACGCACATACATTTGCAGCAACATACAAACGTACAAACAAAGTTTACACAGCCATATATCCCGCGCGCGCAAAAATATTTAGTCACTTGGCGCCAAGATTGCTCACGTGAGCGGATCGAAAATATGCCGAACATTGTCGAGCTAATTCCAAACTTGGAAGCGCCCAATGAACATCCTCTGATCCCAAGGCAGCACTTCACTCGCTGATCTTCTGCGTAGAAGGAAGCTTGTGCGCCACCTGTTATTGCCAAGCCTCGTATCGCAAGCGAGGTGGGGCACGTGAGCAAGTTTTCCTGATTTCAAATCAAGCTGACGTGGTCTTACTCTAGGGATTAACCTATGAGCGTCGGTCATCGCCGATCCCGTGCATAGACGAGGAATACTTTTGTGCCATGTGTCATTTGCCAAGCCTCGTATTGCAAGCGAGGTGGGGCGCGTGAGCAAGTTTTCCTGATTTCAAATCAAGCTGACGTGGCCTCGCCTTCTCTGGTTGGAGCATTTCACCATGCTCATCGCCGATGACTTCGGGTCTCTTCGGCACCGCGTGGAACTGAAAAGATAAATAGGTTGCCTACAGCCCCAATGTTCTGAGGACAAAACAACAAGCACTTCATTCAAACATCTTTTCAATCAAGCACTCACAGCAACATTATTCAAACCATCCACCATGAGTTCCTCGCGCACTCCGGCAACCATGCAGCCCTCTCAGTCGGTTGCGGAAATGATCCACCAAGACGTCGACTACGTCGATCTGGCTATTGAGCTTGCCAAACTTGCTACTCCTGAGGAGAAGCTTGCGTTCTTTGCTCAAAAGCTCAGAGGCGCAGCAACTCTTGGACTTTTGGAGGACTTCCATCGAGAAGGCTTTCTGTATGAGCGAGCTCGCGATGCCGTCAAGACCATCCTCACCTGCGACAAGGGGAGAGACAAAACCGGCGTTCAGCTCGGATTGAACCGTCTCCCTAGCATGCTTATCACCGATCCGCTTCTTTCGGTCCTGTCTAGCTCCAGCGTCCTCACCTACAAGGACATTCTGCAAGCCAAGGAGGACACCCGCGCTCACGGTGATTGTACCATCTCGATCCTTTGCCAGCCAAGCCGTCGCCCGAATGGAGAATGTGCAGGATTTCACACTGAGCTCGTTGTCCAATTTCACTCCGAGAAAGACGGAGAGCCTATCATGCTTTCGACTGTTCTGGTCCCTCCCAAGGAGGTTCATCAAGAGGTTATCAGGAAGGTCCTCGGAGTTGAGCGACTTGGTCCCGTGGATGTCGACGGCGATTTATCGCGTGCTTGGAGCTCTCCCGAAGGTCACCAGGCCCTGGGCCCGGAGAACATGTTGCTCGTCTTACGACGCTCTGACATGGCTGCCGCACTCGCCGAGTTTACCCCTCTCAACAAGGTGCCTGAAGCACCGATCAAGCCTTTTCAGGATCTCCGGTTCATCACACATCCCACGGAGCTTGTCTTTTCCTTCGAGGGTTCCCCCGAGGATGCTGGCATTTTCCTGCAAATGGAACAACTTCAGCGGCTGTCTCACGCGCGCGGGGAAACTCTTACGTTCGGCAATCACTACGGGTTTGCCTCCTGCGAAACGTATGACACGATAGTCCTCAAGACACTGTTCCCACAACGCTTTGCGGACATCGACCCCGCCTTTGTGCCACTTAAGGAGCTGACCCGGTTTCTGGCCAAAGAGGCAAATAGCCTCTACAAGGCTAAGATCAAAGGCGCCCGTGTTTATCACTTCATCGACGACAACGAGCGAGCCGAGGCGTTCGAGGATGTGACAAAGAACCGCAAGATTGTCTTCGACCACGTTAAATCGATTTTCGACGACGAACACCTCAACTTGCAGCTTAGCTCCGCCTTTCCCAGCTGGAACAATTGGTTCAACAACGCCCTCGCCGTTCCTCTGAAGCCCACACCCCGGGGCCTCTATCAAGCTGCCGCTGACGCCGCGGTATCCATTCTCGAAGAGAAAGCTGACCATCTGTCGGGTATCGAACCTTTCGGGTTGGGAGATGTCAAAGAAGCAATCGGTCGTACGGAGCAGTTCGTTGAGGAATTCAAGAATAACAAGAGCAAGTGGGCTACACTCTTCGGGTCCGACCCGACCGTTGACGCATTCATGGAAAAAATGAGGGGCTCTGATCCGCGCACTTTCATCGACGAAATGAGCTTCGAAGATCTTACGCGGGACACAGCCTTCCTCGCTCGCAACCAGGCGTCTGATAAGTGGAGCGAGGGCCTGGAACAGCTGCGGAGGCTTGCTGACTTCCACATCGGCCTCAGACCTCACATTCACAAGAGTACTGCGGTAGCCTCCCTACAGCAAAAACTCGATGTCTACCTTGAACGCCGCCATGCCAGGAAAGGCCGCGCTCCAGCCACGGACGATCAACAACTTGAGGTATCCATTTCAAACCTTCGACTAGGCGATGACAGCCAGGGGGAAGAAGAGGACCATGAGGAAGCGGAGAGACTGGCCGCATTCGAGCTTATCGGCATCATGATCGACCAGAATCCCACTCGCGCTACAGAGATCAAGGCGCACGCGCTCACCGTTCTTGCATCGGCGTTGACGGTGGCTTTTGCTCTTCAGTTTTTCTGGCTCGTCATTCGATATGCCTTCTCAAAGGACGGAGGCGTCACCGTCTCGCCCGGGCAAAACGCTATCGCCGTTGCGTCTTACACGCTTGCTCAACCCGCTTGGGATACGATGGTGCAGTACACGGCAATGAAACTTGGCGGATTTTCCGCGGCAACGGGGCCGCTGCCCTATCCTGTTCGCTTTGCGCAAGAGCAAGGTCACGCTCTATTGGGAGGGCCGCTTATTGGCTTCTTGGCCAAGTTCATCAACAGCGTCCCCCACAGCTCCGAACTTGGTGGTCGCCTGGCATGGGAATTCCTTGCCGTGATCCCCGGGATCCTTTCGGTGACTGCAGCCAAGCTCCTCCTCGACATCCGCGTCTTCAAGCAAAAGTACGAAGTTCGCCGTGTCACCGACCCAGCACGCATCGCCTTCTGGCAATCCCTCAAGAAGGCCATCAGGGACTTCGCGTCTTTCGAGCACTGGGTGAAGGTTCGCCTGGTCACATTCGGCGCCCTCTACGCCCATGAGTGGACCCAGAGACACTGGTACTATCTGTTCCAGACGCTCCAGCCCTACAACCGGTCATTTGTGGGCGCTGCTCAGTTCGGAACGTTTTTTGTGAGCTATGTTACTGTCAGCCAACTCTCCGAGAAGGTTTACGAGATGGGCAAGGAGCAGCTCCAGAAGCGTGCTCGGCGCCTCGCTAACAGGGAAGACGCGGAAGCTCAGCGAAGCGAATGACGTCATTGGATTCGAAAGTGAATGGCAGATGGATGAGAACTACGGGTTGACGCGATGGTTGGCAACGGTGGGCGTTGGAGGAATTGAGATAGTATCCGGTTCGGAGTTTGGGGTAGTTTAGGCGTATTTGCTTTTCGTAGTATCGCTGGCTTTCGAAAGGCCTAGGCACAAAAAAATCAAAAAAAATGGGCTGGCCCCCTCAAAACAATTCTTGATGAAAAACTCTGCCGGTGATCTTTTGTTTAAACCGATTTCTCGAAGATTATAGACTAGCCTTTCAGCGAATAACCAAAGCCAATGTTAGGGTTAGGGTTAGGGTTAGGGTGTTTACATCCGTATGTATCCTGCCGTACAGCACAAGTTTTGAAATTGAATTGATGCGGCATCAGTCCAGCGATTGTGTCGGGCGGATCATGTTGAGTTAAAGATCGAGGCGTGTCGTATTGCAGCTGGAATACGAAAGAAGTCGCCTAACGCCATGTCGTCCACCAGTCTTGGTACTATTTATTTTAGGTGGCAGCGTGAGAATCTGTGCCGGTTCTGACGAGAAGTAATGCTGGGCTTGTCCAGCGAGGACACCGCTGTGGAAGCCTGTGTCTCTGGTCCTGTTGGGAACCAGTGGTTTCGGAGTTCAGGCGGCATGCATCCCACACATCTTTCGCCTTCAGCGACGCCACTCAAAAGCACAATGAACTGATGGGGCGGACGCCCCTCCGGTCGGCATCGGCGTATAATGCCTGCTCAGTGCCATGGTGGCGCTCACGGAGGAGAGGCAGATGAAGCAGTACATTCTTGCGATCGACCTCGCAAAGCGGAGCTTCTAGGTCTGCACAACTGATCGCAGCGGCCACGGCTAGTGCGTCCAGGGAGGTAAAATATTGCTTCTCGGCTTCAGCTGGGGGTATATTGCCGATTAGCTCCAGAATCCCGTGCGGTTCAATTCCTCTCGATTGATCGAGGTTGCAATTTTTGTACCACGAAATTGCGTACCCCGCTCAAAACATAGGTTCGAGATTCGCAGCTTTACGAAGCAATTGATAGCTCCGGACATTTGGCGTGCCGCCAGAGCATACAGAGGCCGAGTGAGGTAAAGCCAACCGTCGCGCCACAGTACCAGCAAAAGAGAACGCGGAATTCGCCGCTGGGACATGTCAACCGCAAGGGATTATGGTGCTTCCTCGCCTACCGCGTTCGCGTCCGACAAACGGGGCCAGTTGAGCTTTTTTAAGTTTGTCAAAAATGTATATCCCGCATAAGATATTCGTATATCTAGTAGCGCATATACGCGTAAAGGATTTTACTATGTCTCTCTATATCCGTGATAATACCGTCGATGAACTTGCAAAAAAAGTTCAGATTGCGACCAAGGCAGCGAACAAAACCGAGGCTGTGAGACGCGCTCTTGAAAACGAGCTCGCTCGTGCTGAGAACGCCATCCCCTTGAGAGAGCGTGTCAAGAAGCTGCAGGACGAAATCGGGATCTTACTCGGGCCAACTCCCCAGCCATTCGATATGAAGAAGTTCACAGACGAATTGTGGGAAGAATAAATGTACATCGACGCATCCGCGATCATAGCGATCCTCACCAACGAGAGCGACGCGGGTTCCCTCCTTGCCAAACTGGAGGGAGCCAAAAAACCGATCTTCTATTCGTCGACGACGGTTTTCGAAGCGGTTCTGAGCTTGTCTCGCCAGATGGCAAATGCAAAGGTCGGACAGCAAGCCCCAATCCCTCCGGAATTTATCGAAACCGCTCAGCAAAAAATTGAGAGCTTTTTGACGTTGATCGCCGCTCGCGAAATGCCAATAGGAGGAAAGACGCATCGCGGAGCTATCGACGCAGCGCGTAACTTCGGAAAATTTGTCGCGCATCCGGCCCGTTTGAATATGGGGGATTGCTTCGTCTATGCCTGCGCGAAGGAATATAGGTTACCCCTGCTGTTCAAAGGCGAAGATTTCATAAAGACCGATATCGAAACCGTCTGATTGCCGGCGGTCAGTACGCCGAATATTCTTGTCCACGCAAAAAATTCCGCCTGTCGAGCTGGTCATCATGATCCCGGGTGCGATCATGATGACCATTGTCGCCATTTCGGCAGGTCAGATAAGGCTTTCCGGCAAGGAACGGACGCATGAAGTCATGTTCTTCCCGACCACATCAGAGAGAAGTGGGCAGCCAAAAGTGGATCCTCCTCCATATGCCCTATCCAATCCGAATGCTCAATCTGCCCGGAGATGAAGCAGAGCAGCAACATTTGTTGCGACATTGAGAGAGGGGCAATCACCTCTGACAGGCTTCGCTCGTCAAATGCGGAGACGACGGCAGGACTGGGTGCCGCTGGACCGGAATGGCCTTCCGGCTCAAAACATGAGAAACCACCTACGTAATAATCGTAATGCATAAAATAATTCCTTCAAAGAAGTAATAATGTTCTCGAAAAACAGATTGCGTGACGATAAACATAGACTTCACATCGGAAAAAGTCGCAGGGAGAACAGTTTCACCTGAAACAATGCAAAAACTCCTACGGCATTACTAAAATAGCACCCTCCGACCTGCCGAGGACAAGCGACAGATAGATCTGCTCCTAAAGGTCTGGGAAGAGAGCGGCAAGGTCTACGGTTATCGCAAGCTGCACGACGACCTTCTCGACCAGGGCGAGATGTGTTGCCCGAACCGGGTTGCGCAGATGCTTCGCCCGGTGCGGTGATTCCCGCGGGCT
>JWIT01000055.1 GCA_000949895.1 Agrobacterium arsenijevicii
CGGCGGTCGCTGAAGCGGCAGGCGGAGGCGGCGCACCCGCCGAGAGACAAGATTGACTGTTGGAACCTTGGCGGAGGGGCCGAAACGAAGTGGAGGACGGCTTGGCCGTTGCGACCGTTGATCTCCGGCGACGCTAGACCGCTCACCGGGACGAACCGTGATCGGCGCGACTGGCTTTCAAAACGAGAAGAGCCGGCGGGTAAGAAACGCGCCGGCTCTTCTCGAACGAAGGAAGGGATTGCGCCCTTCGGTTCAATCGAAGGCCGACATTTGCAGCGACGCGGCCTTCTGGTCGATCGACGGCGCCGTGACCGTGGAACCGGCGCGCTCATAGGGCTTCCAGGTTTCGCCGGTGATGTCTTCGTAGGCCGAGACGGCACCTTCGGCCGCCATGCGGAGCACGTGCGCCTGCAAGCCCATGTCGGCGGCAAATTCGCGCTTGCGCTGCGCCCGACTGTCGAAGCCAACCGGGCCATCGAGATCTTCGTTGCGGTCGTCATTGGAGAGCTTGGTGGTGAGGTCCCGCGCCTCGGTGACCGCGCGGCTGTAGAATTGCCCGGCGCCATAGGCGGAGCCGATGAAGGAGCCGACGACGCGCTGCATGTGGATCTGCATGGCCTTTTCGGCGAGGCCCTCTTTTAGCGCGTCGGCGCTGTCGATGAGTTGGCTGCGATGAAGCTCACGGATGCCGTCGCTGTCGACGATGGCAAGGCCGAAGCTTTCGCAGATGCGGCTCGCCTGCGGCGCGTCGGGGCACGCATGGCGAACCATTTCGAGGGAGGTGGCGCGTTGTGCGGCGGGGCGGGCCTTGGAAGAGCGGTTGGGCGACGTCATGATCGATGTCCTTGTGTGGGGTTGAGCGAAGCCCGGGGCTGCCGTTTTTCGGCACTGTCCCTCGGGTGCGGTCGACACGAACCGGGCAAGCGGCCTGGCCCAAGGTCAGGACGATGCGATCGAGCGGGGTGGGGTTGCGGAGGATGCGGGCCGCATCGCGGTCTGCAGCAAACGCGGCCACGCCTTGCGCAGCGCGCGTCGCTCCTGCCGCCACGCGGCGCGGAACGCGGCCTTTGACCAGGTTGCGACCGGTTTAGACCGCAGCAAACCCGAGGACTGAGCCGGAAGCTGCTCGACATCTTTGCCAAACGCCGGATGGCATCGCTCATGGCCGCCACGGCGCGCGACCGCCCCGGCAAACAGTCGGCAGACGATCGGTCCGCCGGTGGTTTCTCGACACACAGGGCGAGATCTCACTGCGTTTCGGCCGGCTCGTCGTGCACAAGGCGCTCGATGGTCCAGGCAATCGCCGCCGCAACGCATGAAGATCTGCGAAAGACAAACCGGCCCTGCACCACCATCGTCTTCAGCCGACGGTTACGACGATCATCGGCTCGCCTCTGCGCCGGCCTCAGGCGTTGGCCGGTCCTCGCGTGCCGAGCGCCCTTTGCGGTTCGCCTCGGCATCTCACGCCTCGGTCCAGCCGACGAAGCTCGACGGTCCGGCGTACCGCCGGTCACGGGCCTCGTCGATGACGAACCCGAACGCGCCGATGTCGTAGACCGCCTCATCGACCAGGTAGCGCCGTTGGTCTTCCGCCGGTGCGCGGCCACCGGTCTCTCTCCTGCCACCGAGCATGGCGATGCATTCGACGAAGCCTGGATGTTGCCTGGACTGGATGGCCGAGACCACAACCCACCGGTCGGCGTTGTCGCGGTCGAAGCGGCTGCGGTCCTTGCCCCGGGACTGGCCGGGTTGGAGAACCTGAGCGTGCACCGCCTCCCAAGCATCCGGGTAGACATTGCGCAGGATGTCGTCGGCGCGGCGTTTCTCGAAATCGGTGAACAAATCGGGATAGGCAGCCGCCACCGCTACCCAGGCGCAATCCTCCTCGTAGAATCCGTCCAGGACCCGTAAACTCGATGGAATGAGTCCGTTGCGGTCTGGCGAAAGCGCAAAGCCGCCGTGGCTTGCAGTGCTATGGGCAACGATGCCGACGGCGTAAAGGACGGCGTGCTGCGATTGGCCCCAGGGGGTCGAAGTCCGAACGGAGACTGTCCGGCGTCGGAGATCGGCCAGTTGGGCGACATGGGTGGCCCATTCCTCGACTGTGCGCCGGAAGCCGGCCTCGTCGACCGGATCGGTTCGCCGATCGTGAAAATCGGCGATCGTCCAATCCTCGATCGGTCGTGCAAGACCCCAGGCCTTGACGAGGTGATAGCCGGCCTCCGACGGGATCATAGCGAAGGCCTGATCACCGACGAGAGCCGCGACAAGACCGTCGCGGGTTTTTCCGTAAAGGGGAGATGTTGCGGACATTGTCTGCTCCTGTCCATGTCTGGAAATGAAAACGCCGCCGGCAAGCCGGCGGCGGAGGAGGGAAACTCGGTGGCAGATGCTATTCAGCCGCCTCGCGGAAATCGTCGGCGTCGTCAGCCCCGCTGAGGTCAGAAGCCGGATCCCCGTCCTCCGTCACCGGGGGGGGCTCGTCATCCTCCTCAAGGTCGGATGTCGCGGAAGAGAAACGGCTCGCCCAGGCTTTGACCTCGGCCGCGTCTGGCGCGATCACTGCGGCCGGCAGAACAAGGCGGTTATTAACGAAATGTTCAACCACGGCGGCGCGGGTGTCCTTGACCTTGATGCGGCCTGGAACACCGGCCGTTTCCGCGACAGCTTCCAGCGCGTTGCGCGACAGGCATGAGAGGAACTCCTCGCTCGCCATGCTGGGCAGGAACTGGTCAGCGCCGATAGCGTCGCCGGCGATGCGGCCAACCAGTCCGCTATCGGACCGGTTGCGGCGAAGCGACAGCACCTCGATCAGGACCGAGCGTGCGACCTGGCCAAGAGTTTCGCGATCAAAGGAGAGCTTGCCATCCTCATCGATCAGCCGGATCGCATGCGGGGCGCATTTGGCATGGCCGTAGGGATTGTCGGATGCGCCGCTGGCGATCGTGACGTTCTGGCCGGTCAGCGCGAAAACCAGCAGCGCCGTCAGCATATCGTCCTCGATAGGAGCTCGCGCGAGCGCCTCGTGCAGGGCATCGGTTCTGAGATCGCCGATCATGTCGAGACCCTTCTGGGAGACATCGGGGCGGGCCTTGGGCGCCTCGAGCTCATCGACGACCGTCTCGACGCCGTCGGCATTGACCACCTTCGGCTTCTTGACCTCCGGCAGGCGATAGGCGACGGATTGCACCGACCCATCGCGGGCATTGATGTACCAGCCAGTGAGATCGCCCTTGCCGGGCTTGCCGTAGATCTGTTGCGCCTTGGCCGGTAGCTTGGCCTGGCCGTACTCGTTGGCCTCGATGATTGCACCGCGCTTGGGCAGATTGTTCGACAGCCATTCCTGCTGGGCGCCGAGGAAGGCCTCGACATCGGTCGTATGACGGCTGTCTTCGTCGGCCGGGGCAAACAGGTCCTCGACCCAGGTGATCCCGTAGGCTTGCGCAAGCTCGTCGCCGAAGCTCGCGTGTTTGGCAAGCATCCTCGTCCTGGTGAGCGCCCGGGCGAGCTCCCACCAGGAAACCTGGGGGTCCTGCTTCTTCGGCTTGTACTTCTTCCAGACCTCGGCCTGTTCGTCCTGGCCGGCGGCAGCGATGGTGCGCAGCTGCTGTTCGTTCGGCATATCGCCGCGCGCCATCTGGTCGAGCATGGCGGGCAGGATATTGGCGAGCAGCCGCAGCTTGCGGATCTGCCGGGCCGGCAGGGCCAAGGCGAGCGCGATCGACTCCTCTGTCCAGCCGAGAGCAACAAGGCGTTCGATCGCGCGCCATTGATCGACGGGGTTCAGCGGTTCGCGGGCGATGTTTTCCGCGAAGGACTGCATAGCGCCGAGATCGTCGCCCGGATCGGCAACCAGGACCGGGATTTCGGCAAGCTCGGCGACCACTGCCTGGGCAGCGCGACGATGGCCGAAGACGATGACGTAGCTGTTTCCGCCTTCCGGATCGAGCTTGACGACCGGTGGCTGCACCACGCCGATTGCCTTGATCGAGGCGCAAAGCAGCGCATCGGACTGCGGAGAGGATTTCGACTGGCGCGCCCTGTCAGGATTGTCTGTCAGGCTGCGAGGATCGACTGTCATCAGTTCCATGGGAGAGGTCCTTTGTCGGTTACGGGCGGACGGTTTGTCCTTGCCCTCTCGTCTTCTTCTCGAAGACATCCCCCGGACCGCAGGACCGGCCTGCGGCTGCAACTGCGCCAGAGCGGACCTGGCTTGCGAGCAAGCGAGGCACACTTGCCTTGCGCGACGAGCAGGCCCGGTCTGGCGACCGGGGCGATTGAGGGCACCGGCAGCCGCTGGCCGGTCCTGCGACCGCTGATTCACTTCCTCGTTTCGCGCTGCCCTCCCCTCTCCTCCTCTTTCTCTTGCTCCCCTTCATTTGCCGGCCTGCCATCCCTTCATCCACGAGGCCCGGTCACCTCATTTTAAGCAATTGCTGCTGAACTCCTGTCATGACGAAGCCGCCACGCAAGCCATCCCAGCCTCTTCTGCGGGAAACCGAAGCGCCGATCCGGTCGCGACCGCGTAAACCGCGCGATCCGGCACAGCCGCACCTTCCGTTCGATCCGATGCCCGACCGGGTGGAGCCTTGCCTGGCACTCTTGAAGGCGAAGCCACCCCGCGGGCCGGACTGGCTGTTCGAGGTCAAATGGGACGGCTACCGGGTGGCGGTCCATATCAGGCCGAACGATGTCCGGATCATCACCCGCGGCGGACACGACTGGACCGATCGGTTTCCGACGATCGCGGCTGCGGCCCGTAAGATCGGCGTCGCCACGGCCATCCTTGATGGAGAAGCCGTGGTTCTGGATGCACAGGGCCGTTCCGATTTCGGCGCCCTGCAGCGCTCGCTTGGAGGGCGGGGCGGCAGACAAGCCGCCGGCGAAGCGATCCTTTATGCCTTCGACCTCCTGTACTTCGACGGTCACGACCTGACCGGGATGGAACTCTCTGGGCGGCGGCACCTGCTGGAAGATCTGGTCGGCGAAAGTGAAGGGTCGATTCGGCTGTCGCAGGAAGTCGAAGCCGATGGAGAGGCCCTGCTGGCCGCGGCCTGCGAGCATAGGCTGGAGGGCATTATCGCCAAGCACCGCGACAGCGTCTATCGGTCAGGCCGACTCGGCGACTGGCTGAAGATCAAATGCGTACAGAGTGACAATTTCGTCATTGTCGGGTACGAGCTGTCGGCCTCAGCGCGCGGTGGGATCGGCAGCCTGTTGCTGGCAGCCTATCGCAATGATGGATTGGTGTATGTCGGCTCGGTCGGGACGGGCTTCAAGGAAAGGGACGCCGTCGAACTTCGCCAGATGCTGGACAGATTGAAGACGAAGCGGCAGCCCGTTGCGGTGGATAAAAAAGGGGTTGTGTTTTCCCAGCCGACCTTGATTGCCGAAGTCGAATACCGCGCCTGGACGGACGATGGCAAACTGCGGCATGCCTCATATAAAGGACTTCGGGACGTCCAGGATAATGCGGCGATCTACAAGCTTTGCGAATAGCGCGGACGTTAAAAAAGAAAGGGCGCTCGACCCTTTCGGCGAGCGCCCTTCGAGACCCCGGACAGCTTCGAACGCGCGGCGCTCGCCACAGCAGGAAACCATCAAAACGGGTGATGACCGTTAGATGTGCATCGCCGGCCCACGTTTCAAGTCGTCGCGGACGAGTGACCGCTTATGCAGCTTCCCGGTTGCCGCCGCCAACGATGACGGCGTCTGCGGTTTTAGGCTAAAGCGGAGATGGATCGACGAAGTCCGAAATGGGTCCGGGCATAGATAGTATTTCTCATGGCTTCGACGAAACGCATTGAGCGGGCCGGTGGCGCAACCATCTTTGGTCGCGAGAATACATACTATAGTTGATAACACGAGGCAGATGAACATGCCATCCAATCGTTCATGGATATGCGCAAACTTGTCGGAAGAAACTTCGCCCGTATAAGGCGCGAGAAAGGTCTCACCCAGGAAGAGGTGGAGACGAGTTCCGGATTCAGTCAGCAATATCTGAGCGATCTGGAACGCGGCAAGAGAAATCCGACGGTCGTGACGTTGTTTGAATTGGCGCAGGTGCTGGGCGTTCAGCCAGCCGAACTTCTTGAGCCCGATGACGAGGCAGGGCTCAGGCGTTAGGGTCTATGCGCCACCCGTTAGAGGTCATTCAACCGGCGCCGCTGTTGGGAGGGAGAGATGAAACGAGGCGTAGATATAACTCGTCGACCGCTCATAGCGATCGTCCATCTTTGACAGCTTCATCGATTTGAGAATTGTGCGCTTTTCCTTTTGCGTTGAAAAGCGGCGCTGTCGCTGCCGCAGCTCCGGCATTTCCTGCGTGGCTAGTCCGAATGCCGAAAGGGTCTCGGCGATACCATCATACGAGAAAGGGTGCATGACGAAGCATGCGACCCAGGGCCGTGACGCTGCGGTCGCCGCGTAAAGGCGGCGAAATGTCCGGTGAGTCACGTAACCGATGCAGCCGGTGCTGATAATCAGATCGGCATCACGGATGAGGTTCGCCTCGGCATCGCTCATGTCCTGATGCTCCAGATTTGAGGTCACGGCCGCATCGATCAAGCCAGTCCGCATGGCATACTGCACTGCGCGCTTTGAAGGATCGAGCCCGATGATCGAGAGGTCGCCACGGCGCGGTCTCTGGGTGAAGTAAGTTCTGTGCTTTTCGATGTCACGGGTGGACAGAATGCCGGTGCGCGGTGCCGCTTCGACGTAAAGCTCGTCAAGCGAGATCCGGCGGCTCAGCAACGAAGCATTGATACCGTAGGAACATCCGACGTCGATGATCTTCAGCCGCGTCTTGCGCTTGGCTTGCATGCAGCGCTCGATAAGGGGTTCGTAAACAGCCTTGGCCTGCTGTGGAATTATATAGTCGAGCTGGCGATGGGCCCTCAGATAGCGATCCGGCCACCGGTTGTTATAGGTCGGCGTGAAATCATGCTTCGAGCCATTTAGATCATGTCGAACCTCTTGCGACATCGTAACCCCCTTGCGCTTGCCCGGCGTTCGGAGCCGCTTCGCCGCGGTTGTAACCGCAGCGTCTCGGCCCCACCGCCTAAGGTAGCAATTGTGCTTTATTACCGGGTCTTTCGCAAAATACATTCGCTCGTGCACAGCTGGAATACACGTTTAGATAGCATCTACCGTTGCTGTATACCGGTTTTGCGACCCGGTACATCGTCGTTGACAATACATATTATAGTATGTATTTGTGCCTTGCTTTCAGGATGGGAATACGATGCGGACAACAACGCCAGGCCAGATTGACGAAGACACGCCGAGGGCACGCTTCTCGAACCTTCATCGCATCTTACGCGACCGCATATGCCTTTTGCGTTACCCGCCTGGTACCGCCATCAGCGAAGCGGAACTGACACGAGAGTTCGGCATAAGCCGAACGCCCATTCGCCGTGTGCTTCAGATGCTGGAAGTGGAAGGGCTGGTCGAGACAAAGCCAAATGTCGGCTCGATCGTGACGGCGGTCGATCTCAAGGCGTTGCGCGATGCATTTGCGTTGCGCGTCAAGCTTTCAGAGCTTTTGGGCGACATGAGCCCGATCAGTGAGGTGAACCCGGTTGTCGAAACATTGATCGGTCTCGGGTCCGGATGCCGCTCACTGCTTACGAAACCGGATGTTGGCGCACTTTGCCTTGTCAGCCACCAGTTGCAAAACGCGCTGCTCGGTCTTTCCGGGAATTCGGAATATCGGCTCGTTACCGAGGCGCTCTACTTCAAGACAATCCGCGCCTACTACACCATCCTGCCCGATCTGGACTGGACGATGGAGTGCACAGCGCAAGTCGAAGAGATCAGCGAGATCATCATCTCCCTCGAGGCACACGACGTACGTGCCGTCGGCCTCGTCCGCCGCAATCACATCGTTCGCACCCTTTCGCGCATCATGTCGTTCCTGATGGCGGGTTCGATCCATCCACAGGAGGTGGGCGCATGCTGAAACCCGCGGTCAGTAGTGCCACGCTTCGCGTCACACTGCCCGACCATGCGGTCGTGCTGCAAAATGTCGTAAAGAGTTACGACGGCACCACGCAGGTCGTCAAAGGCGTGGACCTTGCCGTACATGCCGGCGAGTTCCTAACGATCCTTGGACCGTCAGGCTCCGGCAAGACGAGTTTACTGATGATGCTTGCCGGTTTCGAGCAGCCAAGCGCTGGCGCCATTATCATCGGCGGCCGCGACGTCTCGCGCCAGCCAGCGCATCAGCGCAACATCGGCATGGTATTCCAGCAATACGCCCTGTTTCCGCATCTGACAGTAGCGCAGAACCTTGCCTTTCCTCTTGAGATGCGCCGATTGGGACGCCGCGAGATCAATGATCGCGTCGGATGGGCGCTGAACCTGGTGAAACTCGACGGGCTGGGCGCGCGACGCCCGGCGCAACTTTCCGGCGGGCAGCAACAGCGGATAGCGGTCGCACGGGCTCTGATCTTTGAGCCGCAGCTGGTGCTGATGGACGAGCCGCTCGGCGCGCTCGACAAGCAGTTGCGCCAGCAGATGCAGGACGAAATCGCTCGTCTGCACCACGAATTGCGACCAACGATCATCTACGTAACCCATGATCAGGGCGAAGCCATATCCCTGTCGGATCGCGTCGCGGTTTTCGAGGGCGGAAAGATTTCACAGATCGATCCGCCAACCGAGCTTTACAATGCGCCGCGCAACGACTTCGTCGCCGGCTTTATCGGCGAGAACAATCGTATTCCGGCGCGTGTCATAAGCCACGGGCCGCCGACGAGACTTGCGGTGTCGGAGCGCGCCATCGTCAGCGCAATCAACATCGACATCGGTCCCACGGAAACGGATGCCTGCCTCATGGTCCGGCCGGAGCGACTGCGGCGGATCGCTGAGCGTACCGCGCTGCCCAATGCCATCGACGCGGTCGTTATCGAGATCAGCTACCACGGCGATAGTTACCGGCTGCGCGCCGGACTTGGTACAGGCGTCGAGGTGATATCCCGCATCCCAAATGACGGGACACAGAGCATCCCCGATATCGGTGAGACCATCCTGCTCGGCTGGAGCACCGAAGATGCCCGCGCTTTCGCGGGAGGAGTAACTTCAACCACACGATAGATAACAAAGGATCCAACCATGAGCATATCCCGTCTTGCCTGTGTGACCGGCCTTAGCTTACTCGGTCTTGGTATTCATTCGAGCTTTGCTGCCGAGGCTCTCACGATCGCATCCTTCGGTGGCCAATATACTGCAAGTCAGCGCCAGGCACATTATGAGCCTTTCAGTAAAGAGACTGGCATCGACATCAAGTCGGTTGATTATAATGGCGGTCTGGCAGAGCTTGTCGCACAGGTGCGCTCCGGGACTGTGAGCTGGGACGTTGTCGATGTCGAAATGCAGGATCTCGACCGCGGTTGCGCTGACGGGCTTTTTGAAAAAGTCGACATCGATGCGCTTCCGGCGGGCGCAGACAATCGTGCCGCAAAAGATGATTTTTTGCCGGGAGCGCTTCAAACCTGCGGGGTCGGTTCCGTGGTCTGGTCAAACGTCATTGCGGTGAACGATCCGGCGTTCCGCGAAGCAAAGCCGCAAACAATTGAGGATTTCTTCGACGTAACGCGCTTTCCGGGAAAACGGGGCTTGCCGAAACGCCCCAATGCGCTTCTCGAATGGGCGCTGATGGCCGACGGTGTCGCGCCGGCCGACGTCTACACCACGCTGTCGTCCGAGGACGGGGTCGACCGTGCGTTTCACAAGCTCGATACGATCAAGGATCAGGCGGTATTCTGGGAGACCGGCGCCCAGATGATCCAGCTGCTGGTCGATGGCGAGGTGGCTATGTCGACCGCCTATAACGGGCGCGTGCAAGGGGCGATCTCGGATGAAGGAAAGCCGCTGCGCATTCTGTGGGATCGGCAGATCTGGAATGCGGACTACTATGCCGTGGTCAAAGGTACTGCTGCGAAAAAGGACGCCGACGCCTTCGTTCGATACGCCACGGGTACGGCACCGCTCGCCGCCCAGGCCGGTTTCATCGCCTACGGACCGGTGCGCCGCTCCTCTGAAGCCTTGATTGATCCTGCCAAGGCGGCCAACCTTCCCACGGCCAAGGCAAATTTCAAGAATGCGCTGGCGTTTGATTCGAAATGGTGGACCGATCACGGCGAGGCGATTTCCGAGCGTTACGCCTCCTGGCTCGCACAATGAAACAGCGTCGTCTCCGTCGAACAGGGTGGACGCTCGTCCTGCCCCTCCTCGCCTTCACACTCGTGACGTTCCTCGCTCCTATCGCGTTCATGCTGTGGAAAAGTGTCTACGATCCGGAGGTGGCCGGCTTGCTGCCGCAAACCCGCAAGGCACTTGCCACGTGGCAGACGCCCGCGGAACTGCCGGAGCCGCAAAGCTTCGACGCTCTGAGCGTGGATTTGCGCGACCTGACGGCGGATAGCCGGATCAGCCAACTGGCGCTGCGGCTGAACCGCGAGCGGCCGGGAATGCGCCAACTGATCGAGGTGACGGGCGAGGCGATCGCAGAAGGCGATCGTCCGTTGGCGGAGATCGATCCCCGCTGGCGTGATCCGGCGACGTGGGTCTTGTTAAAGCAGATGACCCAGCCCTTTACGACGCGGTATTTTCTCGGTGCGCTCGACCTTCAACAAACACCGCAGGGGTCGATCAGCCGACAGGAGGAAGGCCGTCGCATCTATCTCTATCTTTTCGGACGCACCATTCTCGTCGCTTCCGTGGTGACGGCCGTCTGCGTCGTTCTCGGCTATCCGTTTGCCTATGCCCTGGCGTCTGCGCAGGCGCCCTTGCAAAAGCTGCTGTTCTTTGTCGTCATGCTGCCGTTCTGGACGTCGCTTTTGGTGCGGACCACGGCCTGGATCGTGCTGTTGCAACGGCGGGGCGTGATCAACGAGATCCTCGTGGCGATGAACATCGTCAGTGACCGTGGACGCCTGGAACTTATTTACAATCTCTCCGGGACGCTGATCGTGATGACGCATGTGCTTTTGCCGTTCTTCGTGCTTCCGCTCTATGCTGTTATGAAGGGGATACCGAAGCAA
>JWIT01000056.1 GCA_000949895.1 Agrobacterium arsenijevicii
CTGCAGTATTTTCAATCACACCGTGAAATCGGATCTCTCGATTCCGACCGTCGTCAGCAATGGCGACAGCTATCGTGTCAGCATGAACGTCGAGGCCTACATAAACTATTTTCTCCATGGCTATTCCCTTCGAAACCAA
The DNA here is from genome assembly GCA_000949895.1 of Agrobacterium arsenijevicii. Classification (GTDB taxonomy): domain Bacteria; phylum Pseudomonadota; class Alphaproteobacteria; order Rhizobiales; family Rhizobiaceae; genus Agrobacterium; species Agrobacterium arsenijevicii. Next base: position 140 of record JWIT01000056.1, read on the forward strand.
TATTGGCTCAGCAAGGAAAACCTAGCGGCTTTGCCGCCAAAAATCGCTCATCTGGTCTAATCAAATTTGTCCATATTTTCCGTAGTTTGTCGCCTGTACTGAATATGAAGTTTTAGGGTGAAATGCTTTTAGGGCCCAGTTTTGGGAACGAATATCGATCTCGAGCATCACTTCCCCGGCTAAACGTACGATTTTGTACTAATATCGCGGTAGGGATGCCCATTACTGGGCACCCCCCGCACAGATCCGGACGAGCGGAATTCCCGCATCCGGCTCCTACCTTGGGTGTTTGACGGCGAAGCGTATACGCGGCCAAGGATGAAGGATCCGGGGGCGCGGGAGCCAGTCATTGGCAAGCCGTATCATTCTCTCCCAGATCAATCGATGTCTCTGGCTCCGCCGCCGAAGCGTCTGAGCCCAGAGCCTGATGATGCGGTCGCGAAAGGCGCCGAGCGACCGAAAATTGGTCGGTACAGCGTGATAGGCATAGTAGCCAGCAAGCACCTGCTTCAGCCATCGTCCCTGCTCTGGGATGGGCCAATGCATGCGCCGTCGCAACTCGTTCTTGACCTCCGTCAGCTTCGCCATTCTGCGGTCCCTCCGGCTTTTCCGGAGGATCTGGAACCGGCCATGTCGGGTCTTGCCACAGATGTGCGTAAAACCGAGGAAGTTGAACGTCTCCGGTTTGCCAAGCCCTTTCCTGCGGCGAGCCTGAGCCGCATAGCGGCCAAACTCGATCAGTCGGGTCTTTTCCGGATGGAGTTGCAACGCAAACTCCTGCAGCCGTTGCCGCATCATGTCCCAGAAACGCCGGGCATCGGCTTCGTGTTCGAAGCCAACCACGATATCGTCCGCGTAGCGCACGATAATCACGTCGCCGGTGGCCTCACGTCGTCGCCAACGATCGGCCCAAAGATCAAAGACGTAGTGCAGGTAGATATTGGAAAGTAGCGGCGAAATCACCGATCCTTGTCCCGTTCCCCTTTCACTTACAGTAACGATCCCGTCTTCCAGAACACCCGCCCTGAGCCATTTGCGGATCAGGTGGATGATGCGCCTGTCACCGACGCGGTGCTCCACGAAACGGACCAGCCAATCCTGGCTGACGCCGTCGAAAAAGCCCGCAACGTCGGCGTCCAGAATGTAGCTCACCTTCCGCGTTTCGATTCCGACAAACAGAGCGTCCAGCGCATCATGCTGGCCGCGCTCTGGTCGGAACCCATAGCTGAACCCGAGGAAGTCTTCCTCGTAGATTTGGTTCAGCACCGTCGCCGTCGCCCTCTGGACAATCTTGTCTTCAAGGGCGGCAATTGCGATCGGTCGCTGCCGTCCGTCTGGCTTCGGTATATACGTCCGCCGAGACGGAAGGGCACGATACACTCCCCTTTGAACCCGACTATGCAGCTCCACTATCCTTTGATCGAGGTCTGCTTCGTAGGTTCGCCACGTTTGTCCGTCCACGCCGGGGGCTGCGCTACGCTTGAGTGCGTAGAACGCCGTCCTCAGCATCTCTGGATTGATGTGATGGAAGAGAGCGGTGAACTTCTCCTTCTTCCTTTGCCTTGCAGCATTCCGTATGCGGTCCAGCGCATGGGACACACTTTCCCGGTCCTGTGTCCGGCGCGTGCTTTGCTGGTCCGCATTTCCCTTGGTTCCTGCCCTTGGCTCCCCTTGCTCCGCCACCGATACTCCGACGTTGTTCGCAAGGTTCGTTGCTACTATGGCAGGATCTGACTCCTCGAGATCGTTCTTCACCGGATTCGGCTCCTCGCCTTCCCGATGCGGACCAGCAGTGGCATCCCACTCTGGCCAATCCCGAGGTCTCCCGGTTCCCGCGCAAGGAGCGTCCATGCATGCCAGGGTCTCAGACCACGCCGGGTTGAATCGACACTCGCGCTGTCGCACCGATTCATATTGCCTTCCGCACACAAGACGAACGTCGGCACCCGAGAAGCGTCAATTTCGCGGTTCAATGGCTGGCCTACACGCTCCCCTGTCAACGCTTCACGCCCAGCCTCACGGCTGACCGCGCATGACTCGGGGTCAATGTGGATCGCTACTCCTTCATTGCAATGGACTTTCACCATCTACTCCTTGCCGGTTTTTACCGGCGCACCTTGTCCTGACCCCGACGAGGGACGATCGATAATCGTCGCGTCCTTGGCCGCATACTCCGCAGTGCTCAGGTGCGACCATCGGACTGGCATCGCGGCGGCCTCCGGATCGAAGAACTGCTCGACTAAACCCGCGAGACTGTATTTTCGCTGTAAAGAAGGGCGAGGGTCTCGCGAAATCCTAAGGCCTTAGTGCTTGTCCCGTCATTGTACGAGAAACTGCAAATGTACATCATCAAGCGACTGCGATTTCATAAGGATCGCCGAAATCCGAAGCACACGTCGCGCGGTTTGCCGAGCTTTAATTCAGCCGATAGCGGACAGCCGTTCACGTCAGCGCGGTCGGCCCCTCAATGTGATATTTCTTCGCCTCGGCCAACAGTCGGTTGGCCGTGCCGGCGGCCAAAGGAATTCCGGTCTCAATCCGTGCGTCTGCGATGGCAAACCCACGCTCTCCAGGAAGCAGAACGTCATCGACACCTTCGGCCGGAGGAAGTGCTTTGATCGCATCTGCCAACCGCTCCACTTCGTCAATGAAGTGTTCCTGGTCGCCGATCAGGCCTGGATTGATCGCGATCACGAGCCCATTGAAGCCTGCATCTCGCTTTTCGCCGAGCGCTGCTGATATCAGCGGATTGCCGCCGAGCACACTTGCGAGCACCTCGATCATCAGGGACAATCCCGACCCCTTTGGTCCCGCCATGGGTAAAACGGCACTGACTTTCGCTGGATCGGTGGTCTCCTTGCCGGCAGCATCGACGGCCCAGCCAGCCGGAATGGATGCCCCTGCATCCTTGGCAGCCATGATCTTACCAAGCGCCACCGCTGCCGTTGACATGTCGAGGATCAAGGGGCGACCCCGTGTCGGGGCGGCTATGGCGAGCGGATTGGTCGAGACGCCTTCCGCACGCGCGCCGTGATAGACCATCAGCGGCTTCGACGCCGTCATCACAATGCCGATCATGCCGCGTTCGGCGATCTTCTCCGCGAAGAAGCCAATTGCGCCCGCGTGTGTGATACGAACGGCCGAGCAGAGGCCTATGCCGTACGCCCCGGCCAGTTCGAGAGCCTTCTCGACGGCCAACTCCATGCCGACAGCACCGGGCGCGCCGTCGGCATCCAAAGTCGCGATGGCCCCCAAGGAACGCGCAAATACAGGTTCTGCGGTCGTGTTGATAATACCCTGTCCGACCATTTCGATATAGCGCGGAATGCGCAGCACGCCGTGGGACTCGACCCCGCGCAGATTGGCCCACACCAGGAGTTCGGCCGTCTTGTGGGCATCTTCCGGCCGAAAGCCGCCGGCAACCAACAAAGCGGCCGAGAAGATTTCGAGGCTCTCTTTGTCGATCCGCTTCATCTCTCGCGCCACGCTGTTCATATTGGCGCTCCGGGCGTTGCGGGGAAGAACTTGTCGAGCCAACCCTTGATCATCGCCTTGGTGCGCGGAGCGTCTTTTTCGGAAAGCGGGAAATGGGCGGTCGTATCGACGAGCATGAGTTCGGTCGGCTGACCCGCCTTCTCGAACAATCGCATGGATTCGCTGGTCGGCGTGATGATGTCGTTGGCCGTGTGGAACAACAGGAGTGGCCGCGGCGCGATGTTGCCGACTACATCGTCAGCGCGGAAATTGTACATACTCCAGGCTGTCTCGACCGGAATTTCCATGATCGCCTTGGGCGAGAGGTTCTTGCGCAGATGTTCGGGGATCGGCACGGCGTCGAAGCGCGACATCCACTGGCTTTCACCGGTTTCCTGCTTGTGCCTGCGGCCGTTCTCGAGAATGCCGATGAATTTGTCCCAGGATTCGGGGGTGGGGTGCTGGCCGCGAAACTTGCGCTCTCCGTTGCCCCAGCCGCAAGAGGAAAGGCAGCAGGCAAAACGCTCGTCCACACCGGCGGCATAGACCGACACGGCGGCGCCGAAGCTGTGGCCCGTGATGCCGATGCGCTTGGGATCGACTTCCTCCCGATCGGCGAGGAAGGTCAGCGCATTCTTGGCATCGGCCACCTGGTCGAAGCAGCGAACCTGGGCGCGTTCGCCCTCGCTTTCGCCGCAGGAGCGGAAATCGAACCGCAGCGCGACATAGCCGAACGCTTCCATCATTTCCGCTTGAATCTGCGCGTGGCTTTCGTCCTTCGAGCCGACGAAGCCATGGCAGACGATGAAAGCCGGCAGCTTTTGCCCGGGCTTGCGTCCGTCGGGAACATGAAGAACGGCCGAAATTTTCAAGCCGTCGGACGTAAAGGTCAGTTTTTCTTGCATGGTCTTAACCTCGGTTTGGATCAGGCGATCTTGGCGAAGGGATGGAAGTATTCGCGCCATTCGACCGGCGCGGGTGTGCCCCAGACATTCATGTCCCGCACATTGCCGGGCCGCTCGAGATTGGTGATGACATTCGCGGTGAAATCGGCGTCGTCGGCGATATGCGCCATGACGCCAGAGCATTCGATCATCATTCCGCTGGCATCGGTGTAATAGGCATAGGTGTTGTCGCCGGGGCGATGGCGGCCGGGACCCCATATCAGTTGACGGTCAAACTGGTCGAGGATGTCGCCGAGGCGCAGATACTGGTTGAATTCCAGGAACTCGAAGGACACGTGATGCAACCCGGCTGCGGCACCCTTGACCAATCCCAGTACGTGGTGCTGGCGATTGCCGCCATACATCCAACTCAAGGCGTCATTGACCATCCGCTCTGATAGTTTCATGCCGCCGATCACCTCCAACTGAGCCCGGGTGGCAGCCGGGTTCGGCGTGATCAGGTTGATGTGATCGATCCGGTTCGGACCGACGCCTGTTGTCGAATAGCGCCGGCCATAGGTCTTGTTACCGATGGGGGTGTGTATTTCAAATCGCAGTCCCTCCGGCGTCGCAAAGGTCACGCCTTTGGCGATGCAATCGAGGCTCGGCTCTTGAGATAGGATCCGGCATCCGGTGGCCTCGATGCGAGAGGCTGCCTCAGCGACCAGTTCCGGTGTCAACGCCTCAAGCCCAATCGTGTGGGCGGAATTTTCATTGGAATGCACGAGAACAAGTTCTGCCGCCCGACCGTTCGAACTAAGCCAAGTCTGCGCCTTGGTGCAATGCGTCACATGTAGGCCAAGGATTTCCGTCGCATCTCGAATGACTGCGTCCGGGTCACTTACGTTGATCTTCATATGCCCGACGGCATGCACGATGTGGCTCATACTTTTCCTCCCAAACAAACCGCAACAGCGAAATCAGGTTTTTCTGATACTGCAAATACTCAAGGCGAGCAAGGTATTTTCGAAATTTCGTGGAATTACGAAAATAAAGGTACCTATTCGTCGTTTCCGACGACATTGCTCAGGATTCCAAGTCCCGTAATTTCAACCTCTATGAGATCCCCGACCTTCAGGAATACCGGCGGATTGAGGCTCGAGCCGAAGCCCTTTGGTGTTCCCGTTACGATCACGTCGCCGGGCACGAGTGGTGCAAACTGGCTGATGTAAGAAATGAGCCACGAAATGGAAAAAATCATCCGGCTTGTGCTGGTCCTTTGCCGGACCTCACCATTGACTCGTGTTTCGAGATTAAGGCTGTGAGGGTCAACGCACTCGTTTGCCGACACCATCCAGGGGCCGAAGCCGGCAGTGCGAGCAAAATTCTTGCCGGGTGTGAACTGACTGGAGTGCTTCTGCCAGTCTCGGACGCTCCCGTCGTTGAAACAAGCATAGCCGGCAACGTGGCCAAGCGCGTCTGCCTCTGCGATCCTATGCCCTGGTCGGCCGATGATGACTGCAAGTTCACCTTCGTAGTCGAACATTTCGGAATGGCTTGGTTTCGGCAAGAGCTCGTTGTGCCCCGTCTGCGAGGACGCGAACCGGGTAAAGAGCAGCGGATATTCTGGTCGGCTGCCTAGTTCGTCGCCATCTTCCCGATAGTTGATCGCCACGCACAGTATCTTGGAGGGATTGGGGATCGTCGGCAGGAACCGGATATCGGAAAGCGCGCAATCGGGACCAGCTTCGGGCTCTTGTCCGAAGACATCCGCTCTTGCCGCAATATGTGTCTTGAGATCGGCCAAACCAGTTCGTTTTCCCAAGTCGACAACGCCGTCGTTGACAACGTACCCGTAGCTATGGCGATTCCCTTCGCTGAAGCTCAAATAACGCACTGCCTCACCTTCCATATTTTCGCAAATTATCTATATTATCGTAATTGATCGCGACCCCATGGCAAGGTCCGGACGCAGCAAAAAATACAACCGTATGCCGACGTTGATTTATTTCGAAATTCTGGGCACTGCTTTGCCCAAGCGTTTGAGTGCGGGCAGTGTGCTTCGCCACAAAGAACTCGAGGAAGAAATGCAGGAAAAATTTCCCACCGGCGGTGAGACACGTGCAGGGGACGTGTTGCACAAGATGCGCCAAGATATCATCAGCTGCGTCCTGAAGCCGGGCGAAAAGCTTCGGTTCGAGACATTGCGGGCGATGTATTCCGTCAGTTTCTCGACGTTGCGAGAAGCGCTCTCACGCCTGGCCGCCGAAAACTTGGTGGTTGCCGAAGGCCAGCGTGGTTTCGTGGTCGCTCCCGTCTCAATTGCGGACTTGAACGACCTTACAGATGTGCGGGTGCTCGTCGAAAGGGAAGCGCTGCGGCTAGCGATGCAAAAAGGAGACGACCGGTGGGAGGCGGACATCCTGTCGACCTTTCATCGTATGGACAAGCTGCAGCAAAGGCTTGGACGAGAGTACTACCTGTCGGAAGAATGGAGCACCGTGCACGGCGAGTTTCATCTGTCGCTCGTCTTTGCCTGCAACTCTCCCAACCTTATCGAAATTCGCAAGAAGTTGTTTGAGCGCGCCCACAGGTACCGCCGCATGTCGTCGCAGTTCCGTCCGCAATGGCGGGAGAAGGATGTCGAGCATAAGATGATCGTTGATGCGACGCTTGCGCGGGAGGAGGAGCGCGCGCTGCGCCTGATCGAGCGGCACATCCGGGAGACAAGCGAGAACGTCATTGAACACGCCGGACATCTCTTCGAAAGCCCCCCGGTCCGTGAAAGCGGGAAGAAGACCGCAGTCGCAGCGGTCGCCAACTAAGTGAACGGCTTGCGGCTCTCGAACACAAACCCACCATGGGCTTGCGCGACAACTTTCGTCTAAGCCTATGGCTTTTTTTGCTTTCTGCGCGTGAAGACGAATGGGCATCGGCTCCACGTCTGACAAACCGTAATTATTACGAAATAGCTTGAATTTTCGAAATTATTGGAATACGAATTCACTCGAGGCGAGGAATGCCGACCCATAGGGATGGCGACACGACGAATTCGAGGAGGAATTCATGACAATTGCGACCACAATGACCGCTGCACGCATGCATACCGTGGGCGGCGAGCTGAAGATCGAAGCTCTTCCCACGCCCCAGCCTGGCGACATGGACGTCCTGGTTCGCGTCAAGGCATGCGGAATCGTTCCCAATCTCGGCAACATCCTAGCCAACTGGACGACTTGGTTCCCGCAGAACCCCCTGCCGCCGCTGCCAGCTGTATTCGGCCTTGATCCGGCGGGCGAGATCGCCTCCGTCGGCCGCCAGGTCCATGGGCTGAAGGTCGGCGACAGGGTCTATGTCAATCCGGGCCGGAGCTGCGGCAGTTGCCGACATTGCCGCAGAGGCGATTCCATCGCCTGCAAGCACTATGGGTTTCAAGGCTATTTCGGCTTCAGTGAACACGCCTTGCAGACATTTGGCGATTATCCCATTGGCGGAATGAGCGAGTACATGGTCGCGCCGGCATCGGCTATCGTGAAAATTCCTGACAACATGACGTTCGATCAGGCTGCGCGCCTTGGCTATCTCGGAACGGCCTATTCGGCTCTCAAGAAAGTCAATTCCGGACCAGGCGATACGATTCTGGTAAATGGTATCAGCGGTACGCTCGGCATCGGGGCGGCCATCTTCGGGCTAGCCCGCGGTGTCAACAAGATCCTTGGCACTGGAAGAGACAAGGCCCTGCTCGCCGAAATCAAGGCACTCGCGCCCTCGCGCATCGAGGTGTTCTCGATCGATGATGGAAGCGTTACGGACTTCGTACTGCAGCAGACCGATGGCGAAGGCGCGGATGCCTTTATCGATTGTCTCGGTCCCGGCGGACAGCATGAAACCTTCCTACAGGGGCTTCGCAGCCTGCGCCGCGGCGGCATAGCCGTCGATATCGGGGCCATCGCCGGTCCCGTGCAGATTGATGTCCATTGGTTGATGGATCACAACCAGCGTCTCTATGGCTCCGCATGGTTTACCACGGCGGAGGGTCAGGAGATGGCCGACATGGTGGCTTCCGGCGTCGTCGATCTCTCCATTCTGGAAACGCAAAGCTTTCCGTTGAGCGAGGTTAACACCGCGATTTCCGGTATCGCTCAAAGGCACGGTGGCTTCTCCAATTACGTGATCTGCCCCTGAGTTACGACGGTCCGCCAACACCCAGGCGGACCGTCCACATCGATCCAAATGGGAGGTTTTCATGACAATCAGACGCATCGTCACCGGCAAGAGTGCGGCCGGAAAATCTATCGTCGTGCATGACGGGGTGTCCCCCCGGGAGGTGGCATTGCAACACACACCCGGATTCGTCGTGAGCCCGATCTGGGTGACCGCCAAGGCTCCGTCTTTGCCCACCGACGGCAAAGACCCGATGGCGGAAGCCGGCACGCTTCTGCCGCCGCCGGGAGGTTCCACCTTCATCGTGATTAGGGTGCCGCCGGACCAGGTGATGATGTCGCCAGACTTCCGTCCCGACCTCGCCGGCCCTGAACACGTGAGCGCAACCCCCGGCATCGCCGAGACGTTCGAGATGGATGCTCCTGGCATGCATACGACGCCGACCGTGGACTATGGATGCGTGGTCGACGGTGAAATATGGATGGAGCTTGATGACGGCGTTGTCGTTCATCTCACTCAAGGCGACGTGATCGTCCAGAACGGAACCCGGCACGGCTGGCGCAATCGCAGCGACAAACCGGCAACGCTGGCCTTCGTCCTGTTGGGCGCAAAGAACTAGGCAGTCCGCACCAAAAGTCGTTTGGGAGACCGGGTTCGCGCATCTGCGAGACCGGAACGCTACCGCATGCTGAAAAGGGGAGGACAACATGATCGACATCTCCAGGAGAACACTTGTTTCGGGTCTCGGCTCCGTCGCACTGACCGCCGCCGTAAGCCTTCCGGTTTTGGCTGACGACCGGACGTCCGTGCGTATTGGCTACATCGCCTCCAAAAGCGGCGTAAACGCACCGGGCGCAACCACGACTACCATTCCCAACTACGAACTCTGGGCAAAGGACGTAGGCGATGCCGGCGGTATCGCTCTGCCAGACGGCAAACGACTTCCTTTGGAGATAATTGCCTATGACGACCGTTCTCAGACCGAGGAGGTAGTCCGCGGCATCGAACGGCTGGCGCGCCAGGATAAGGTTGATTTCATCCTGCCGCCGTGGGGAACGGGCTTCAATCTTGCCGTCGCTCCTCTCATGGACAGGTTCGGCTACCCCCAGCTCGTCGGAACATCCCTCATCCCGAGTGAAATCGACGTCGTTGGGAGATGGAAAAACAGTTTCTGGTTCCTGGGGGCCGCGGACGAATACGCTGAGGCGCTCGCCGCAGCACTTTCCAATGCCGGGGACGCGACCAACAAGAAAGTTGCAATGGTCTCGGTGGCGGACGGTTTCGGGATCGAGCTCGTCGGCGTCGCCCGCAAGAGGTTCGCAGAAGCAGGGCTCGAGATTGCGATGGACAAGTCCTATCCGATCGGAACGCAGGATTTCGCCACGCTCCTCAACGAGGCGACCTCGTCGGGCGCTGACATCTTCGTGGCGCTCTCCTATCCGCCGGACACGTTTGCCATGACCAAACAGGCGCGACTGATCAGCTACAACCCGAAGGTTTTCTACACAGGTGTCGGCACGAGTTTTTCGATCTTCTCCGACATCAACGAAGGCAAGATCGAGGGCGTGATGAGCCTGGGTGGCATTGACGCGTCCCGTCCTGAAATGAAGGCCTATGTCGAGCGCCATAAGAGTATTCTCGGCAGCAAGCCTGACTACTGGGCAAGTTCCCTGATTTATACAAGCTTGCAGATGTTGGAACAGGCGATCGGCCGTCGCGGTCTTGATCGTGATGCAGTTGCCGACGAACTGCGTACCGGCGAATTTGAGACGATCATCGGCAAGGTCAAGCTCAAGGAGAACCGGTTGAAACACCTCTGGCTTCTCGGCCAGTGGCAGGGTGGCACCTTCGTCGGGGTTGCGCCTGCCGACCGGCAGGGCGCCCGCCAGCTCATTATA
>JWIT01000057.1 GCA_000949895.1 Agrobacterium arsenijevicii
TTGCTGATTTGAACGAAACTCATGCCATGCCCTCAAATATATGTTGAACGATGGTCGCCTCCCACAAGGCGATCGGCTTTTTAGACCGCTGCTTTCCGCTGGAATTCAGTGGTGCGAATGATCTCCCGGAATGCATCCAGAAAGATGTCGGCATGTTCGGTCGAGAACGGAAGGGGTGGGCGGATCTTTAAAACATTGCCTTCAACCCCACTTGCGCTGATCAGGATATTTCTGTCACGCAGCGCGTTTACAACGAACAAGCCGAGATCGCCGTCAGGCTCTTTGGTTTGCGGATCTTTGACAAAGTCCAGCCCCACGAAGAGGCCTGCGCCGCGGACATCTCCGGCGGCCGCAAGGCCCGCTGTCAGATCGCGAAGCCCCCTCTGCAGGTAGTTGCCGACCTTCACGGAATTTTCAGCAAGTCCTTCGTCCTCGATCACGCAAAGCGTGGCGTGAGCGGCGGCGCAACAGACGGGATTTCCTCCAAACGTATTGAAGTAGCGGGCGGTTGTTGCGAACTCGCCAAGAACTTCGGGACGCGCCACCACGCCTCCGATCGGCAGTCCGTTGCCCATCGGCTTACCCATAAGGACCAGATCAGGCACAATGCCATGGCGCGCAAATCCCCACATCGGACCGGTCCGTCCAAATCCCGGCTGAACTTCGTCTGCGATGAAGAGAGCACCTGCGGCGTGTACAACGTCGAGAGCAGGTTTCAAGAAGCCCGCCGGATCCGCGAATATTCCGTCGGAGGAGAAGATCATATCCGCGACAAACGCTGCCGGCTTGAACCCGTGGCGAGACAAATCTTCGAAACCTGCCTTGATGGATGTGGCAAAGACTTCGGCAACGTTCTCATGCCCTAACCGGTAGGCGTCCGGCGCCGGCACGGTCCTGACATTGGGCCAGAGAGGAACGCCGATACCCAACGAAGGAGACATTCGCGCAATTTGCTCGGTGATGCCGTGATAGGCGTTTTCGGTCACGACAATCCCCACACCACCGGTATGGCTTTTGGCAATGCGCAGGGCAAGATCGGAAGATTCACTGCCGGTGCAGGTAAACATGACATTCGAAAGTTCAGGCGGGAAATGTCCAAGCAGTTTCTCCGCGTAGCTCAAGACGACATCATTCAGATAGCGGGTATGGGTATTGAGTACCGCAATCTGTCGAGAGACGGCCTCGACCACTCTTGGGTGACAGTGCCCGACTGAGGGTACATTGTTATAGACGTCGAGGTAGCGTTGTCCGCGGCCGTCGGTGATCCATACACCCGCGGCCGAAACGGCATGGACGGGTGTTTCGTAAAAGAGCTTATAGGAAGGCCCGAGAACCCTCTTGCGCCGCTCAATCAGCTGGATGGTCTCAGCGTCCAGTTCGCCGACCGCCTCGGGGTCGAACGCATTGATCATCAACGGCTTAGTCATGAGGATGTCTCCTTGTCGCAGGCAGCGAAAAACCGATCGGCTGCCCAGTTTCTGTCGATGCCCGTCAAATGCGATAGGGCGCGCCATGCGTAACCGGTGTTCTTCAGGATCTGGCTTGCACGCTCTGGAATACGGCTCGCACGGAATTCCGTAATGGCGACCGCAATCGCGAGCCTGGTAAATATAAGGTCAGGAAGTATTGCGATTTCGCGCGGATCTAGAGTGGAAACAGAATTGTAGCCTCGCGCCACGTCGAGTGCACCGGAAAGGCCGGGCTCATCAAAACGCAATTGATAACAGGCAGCGATAGCGACATCGTTGATCCGCTGGCTTCTCGTCACATCCCCGAAGTCGATGATCCCTGCGATTGTCGTGGCATCGTGCGGCTCCATCAGGAGATTGTGCCCATTGAAGTCGTTGTGGATCACTTGCGAGGGAAGATCGCCCAGCATCCCGAGGGTGGTATCCTCAAAACGCTCCAAGATCCGGTGGGGCATTTGCCAACGGCCGGAGCTGATCTCGGGCAGAAGCTTTCGGACGCTCGCTGCATTTGCGAGATCCCAGACGAGGTTTCGGCGATCGGCAGGATGTTCGAAATGGGCGAGCGCGCTTGCCGTTCTTCCGAGTGCCCTCCCGATCTCAAATGCCTGCCGACTGCTTTTGGGGGAACTAACTTGTGATATGCCGTCAAGAAATGTCATCAGCTGGACCACACGATCCTCGCCGCCTCCCATCGTTGTAACCGCCTGCAGAGCGCCGTTGGTGCGAATGATTTCCGGTACCGGCAGAGTTGAGTCATTTTCTGCGATGTGGACGCAAGCCCGAGCGCGCAAATCGGCCAAGGATGGCGATTCCGATGCACTGTAGATCTTCAATACGTAACGGCGGTTGTCACTAGTGGAAACTTCCAGGATCTCGTCGCGCTCTGCTACCAGGCTTCTGACGCTTCCGCGCACTCCCCAATATTGCTCGAGTATCCGCGCGACTTCATTCGCCTCCACCTGAGAGCGGGCACCATCTCCACCTCCGTCAAACCTCGCGAGGAGGTCTTCTTTAGACATGATGACCCGCCTTTACGTTCTTGCTGCGGGGCTGGAGTGGTTTGTGACCGAAGGCCATCCACCCCAACCCGACAATTGCCTGGGCGCTTGTTTGTGGCCCGGACCACGGCGACCTGAAGCGGGCATCGGAGACGGTCTCCATGTTCCAGCCAGCCTTGCCGGGCTGAGTGATCGTCACCGTCGCTTGCCACTCGACTGGAATAAGACCTATGCAATCCATCGCCGTGAACCCCTTGCTTCGTTACGAAAAGTTGAACATCACATGGCGGATCGATGTGTAGTCCTCGAGGCAATAGATGGACTGGTCTTTGCCGTAGCCGGAATGTCTCAGCCCGCCGTGGGGCATTTCACTCAAGAGCGTGAAGTGCTGGTTTACCCAGACCGTGCCATAGCGGAGACGAGCCGCGGCCTTAAGCGCAGTAGCTGTGTTCAACGACCACACCGAAGACGCCAGACCGTAGTGGCTCTCGTTCGACCAATCGATAACTTCCTCTGCCGTTTCGAAGCGGGATACCGCAACGACCGGACCGAAGACCTCGCGACGAACGATTTCGTCCTGAACATTTGCGCCGACGACGAGGGTGGGTTCGTAGTAGAAGCCGTCTCCGGAGGTCGGCTTACCACCGGTCAGAACCTCGATATGCTTCGTGGTACGCGCGCGCTGAACGAAGCTCTCGACGCGGTCTCGCTGACGCTGGCTGATGAGCGGGCCGAGTTCTGTCTGTTCGTTCTCAGGCGCACCGCTGCGAATACTTTTGATTGCGGCGTTGAGCTTCTCCACGACCTTTTCGTAGACACCCGATTGGGCGTAGACGAGGCAAGCTGCGCAGCAATCCTGGCCGGCATTTTCGAAACCTGCCATGCGAACTGTTTCGACAACGGCGTCCAGATCGGCGTCGTTGAACACGATGACCGGCGCTTTCCCACCGAGCTCAAGATGTGTGCGCTTCAGTGTCGTGACGGCAGATTGCAGCACCTTCTGACCGGTCGTGACGTCGCCTGTCAGGGAGACCATCGCAACGCCCGGGTGTGAGACAAGCGTAGAGCCTACAGACTCTCCACGGCCGGTGACGACGTTGACGACGCCCTTTGGCAGAAGGGCGGCTAGGAATTCGCAGAGACGAAGAAGGGTGAGGGGGGTCTGCTCGGACGGCTTTACGACAACTGTGTTGCCAACCGAAATTGGCGCGAAAACCTTCCAGGCGGCCATCATCAGCGGGAAGTTCCAAGGAGCAACCGACCCCACCACGCCAACTGGGTCGCGGCGAATGATGGAGGTATGATTTTCGACATATTCGCCGGCGGCACTGCCATTCAGGACGCGGCAAGCACCGGCGAAGAAACGGATGGCATCGATGATGGCTGGCATTTCGCCATTAAGCATGCCCAGATACGGCTTGCCGCAATTGAGGGACTCGAGACGCGCGTAGGTCTCGATGTTCTTCTTGAGGTGTTCGACGACCTCCAACAGAAGCTCCGAGCGTCGCCGTGGCGTCGTGAGCGACCAAGTCTTGAAGGCGGCCTGCGCAGATGCAACTGCGGCGTTGACCTGCTCCCGGCTCGCCTCCTTGACGGCAACGAGGGTGGAGCCTGTGGCCGGATTCAAGATCTTCTCTTCGCCGCCGGTTCCCTCGACGAGCTCGCCGTTGATAAGCAGCTTCGTTGAAAACGCCGGAGTGGTAACCATATCCATTAAATGTCTCCCTGACCGATAGGCGATCCGCAGACACCAAGCCTTGGTGCCGCAATCCAATCTTCAGCAGTGTGTCGCGGAAGTAGCGGAAGGGAAATTCCGAAATGCTTGCGATGACATATCGGTTTTATTGATATCTCACTCGGCTATCGCTTCGCATGGTAGTCGCGGGCGACGGTCTTGAAAATCTCGGCTTGGTCGGTATCCGGCGATCCTTGCCGCCACACGAGACCAACATCCAAAGTAATAGAGAGCCCCTCGACTGGGCGGGCTTCCAGGCGATCGCCTTCGAGGGTGTATGGGCGGAAGGCCAGGTCAGGCATGATTGCGACGCCTGTATCGGTGCCGACCAGGCTTCTGACAGCTTCCACCGAAGTTGTTCTCAGAAAAACGCGGTCCGTCAGTTCCTCCCCTTGCAACCAACCGGAGATTGATTCCAGCAAATCGTCATTTGCCAGCAAGATAAGCTTTTGATCGCGTAGATCGGCAGATTTGACACGGCTTTTGTCGGAGAGGCCATTCTTTGGGGATACCCAGACTCTGAACCTCGATCGCATCAGTGGATCGACCGAAAGGGCGAACTGCTCTTCGATGTTGGATATGACCATAAGGGCGAGTTGTAGCTCTCCGCTAATGAGGAGATGCTCAATATATCTTCGGTGATCCTCGACTACTTCCACCGACACTTCGGGAAACACACGCCGAAACCGAGCCAGGATATCGGAAAGAAAATAGCCCGCGACCAGATTAGTTACACCTAAGCGAAGACTTCCCGACACGTTATCGAACTTAGCGGTGAAGGCGTCTTCGGCATCTTTGACCGTGGAAATAATGAGCTTGGCGTGCCGCAAGAACCGGTGCCCCTCATACGTTAGCGCAATTCCCCGGGCGTGGCGGGAAAAAAGTGAGCTTCCGACTTGCTCTTCGAGCTGCCGGATACTTTCGGTAATCGCGGATTGCGAGATTCGCGCGGCTGTCGCCGCGCCAGAGATGGTCCCAAGTTCGGCGGTCAATACAAAGTATTGCACCTGTCTGAATGTAAAATACATGATTGTTCCCACTCGCTCTCAGCGCTTCCAACACGGCGTGTGCCACTAGCGGCTGGAACAACGTATCGGCATAACCGATATCTCAGCAACGGCAAAAGATACTTCTACCGGTGCCGAATTCGATTCTACACTCATTGCCACCCATCCCCTACAACTGAGCTTCGCTTGAGAATCCTTATTTTTTGTCAGCCGAGGCCTCGCGACTTAAATGGAGTCAGATCGAAGCGACAGCTAACTGGGAAATCCTTGTGCTCAGGCTGGCGTCTTCGGCGTTTGAGTTGAGATGGATCACCGGGGCCCTACCCAGGGATTGGAGATTGAGCAATGGGAAGACCAATACATCATCAGCAAATTTAAGTTGTGCTCGGTTTCACCCCCCAATTTCGATCGTGCCTGCGCGTCAGTTGGAAACTCCCGGAACATTCTCTTGGACTCGAACCGTTGCATGACACCCACAACGAACCGCAAGTGCGTGCAGCGGGGCTGCACGGGTCATTCGAAACTCCGAAAGCGCGGACTAACAGTATGGTGGACTTTAACATTGCAATCATTCCCGGAGACGGGATCGGCGTCGAGGTCACCGCAGCTGCCTGGGAGGTTTCGCTTGCGGCCGCAGAAATTTGCGGCGTCAAGCTTTCAGCAACCAAATTCCCGTGGTCGTGCGATCACTACATAAAAACCGGTGCCATGATGCCGCTCGATGGTGTCGAAACGCTTCGGAACTATGACGCAATCTTGCTTGGCGCGATCGGATGGCCCGCAAATGTTCCCGACGACGTTTCCCTGCATGGGTTGCTGCTTCGCATTAGGAAAGAGTTCGATCTCTATGCGAATGTCCGTCCGCACAAGCTGCTGTCTGGTGTGACTGGTCCCCTTCGCGCGGAGAATATCGATATTCTTTGCATCCGTGAAAATACGGAAGGAGAGTATTCCGGCGCAGGCGGCAGAGTGCACCGCGGTACCGCAGACGAGGTCGCGGTCGAGACCAGCGTTTTCACGCGTCACGGGGTGGAGAGGATTCTCCGATACGGCTTCGAAATGGCGCGAAAGAGGAGGAGGCAGCTTGCTTCCGTAACAAAGTCCAACGCGCAGCGCTACTCGATGGTGTTTTGGGACGACGTAACAAGGCAGCTTTCCGCGGAATATCCGGATGTCGAGGTACGCAGTTATCACGTTGATGCAATCGCCGCCCGCATGATCATGTTGCCGGAAACATTGGATGTAGTTGTTGCTTCCAATTTGTTCGGGGACATTTTGTCCGATATCGGCGCGGCGATTCAGGGAGGACTCGGATTTGCGGCTTCTGCAAACATCGACCCGACCGGTCGCTCGCCGTCCATGTTCGAGCCGGTCCACGGTTCAGCGCCGGACATTGCAGGTAAGGACGCTGCAAACCCCATTGCTGCGATATGGTCGGCAGCAATGATGTTCGAGCACTTGGGGCAGACGAAACTCGCGAGCAGAATATCCGATGCCGTCGGCCGCGCTTGTGCACGTGGAGTTGGTGCAGGATTGCCGAGCTCCAGCTACGGCACCCGTCATATCACAAACGAAATTCTTCTTGAAATTGCGCGTTAGCCGCAAAGACCCTTCCACAAAGGATAGATGCCATGGCTCTCAAAGATACGACACTGTTCAGACAAGCCGCCCCGGTCGCGGGACGATGGATCGACGTCGGTGATGGCCCATCAGTAGTCGTGGTCAATCCGGCGGACGGCTGCGTTCTCGGCCGCGTTCCGAAGCTAGGGGCGGCCGAAGCCCGCAAAGCGATTGAAGCCGCGCATTTGGCGATGCCGGCATGGGCAGCCCGCACAGCCAAGGAACGCTCCGCCCTCTTGAGGCGTTGGTTCGAACTCATCATTGAAAATAAGGACGATCTCGCCGAAATTCTAACGCTTGAACAGGGCAAGCCTTTGAGCGAAGCAAAGGGCGAGATCGTCTATGGCGCAAGTTTCGTGGAATGGTTTGCGGAAGAGACGCGCCGTGTATATGGCGACATCATCCCTGGGCATCAGCCTGATAAGCGTATCTTGGTGATGAAGCAGCCGATCGGTGTTGTAGCGGCCATTACACCATGGAATTTCCCAAACGCGATGATCACTAGAAAGGCCGGGCCGGCCTTGGGCGCAGGATGCGGAGTTGTTTTGAAACCTGCATCGCAGACGCCATTCTCCGCGATTGCGCTCGCCGTCCTCGCCCAGCGTGCCGGTATTCCGCCCGAACTTTTCAGTGTTGTGACTGGCGCGCCACGGGAGATTGGGGCCGAACTGACGTCGAATCCAATCGTTCGCAAGGTGACCTTTACCGGCTCGACGGACATTGGTGCTGAACTGATGCGCCAAAGCGCCTCGACGATCAAAAAGATGGGGCTGGAGCTTGGAGGCAATGCGCCCTTCATCGTTTTCGATGACGCTGACTTGGATGCAGCAGTCGAGGGCACGATTATCTCCAAATTCCGCAACAATGGCCAGACATGCGTTTGCGCTAACCGCATTTATGTGCAGGACGGAGTTTTTGAGGCCTACGCGGAACGGCTTTGCACGGCGATATCGAAGTTGCGGGTCGGTAATGGTATGGAGCCTGAGGTCACGCTTGGCCCGCTGATCGATAACATTGCTGTTGAGAAGGTCGAAGAACATATCAAGGACGCCCGGTCGAAGGGCGCCCGAGTTATGCTGGGCGGCGGCCGGCACGAGAGTGGCGGAAACTTCTTCCAACCGACCGTGCTCGCGGACGTAACCAGTGAAATGCTGCTCGCAAAGGAAGAGACGTTCGGACCAGTTGCGCCGCTTTTCCGCTTTACTGACGAACACGATGTTATTCGCCAGGCGAACGACACGGAATTTGGTTTGGCTTCTTACTTCTATGCACGTGATCTTTCACGCGTCTTTCGTGTGGCCGAAGCGCTTGAGTACGGCATGGTTGGTGTGAACACGGGCCTTATCTCTACGGCCGAAGCGCCCTTTGGCGGCGTAAAGTCATCTGGCCTTGGTCGCGAAGGTTCACGATATGGAATGGAAGAGTTTCTGGAGCTCAAGTACATATGTTTGTCGGTTTGAGGCTATGGCTGTCGCCTTCTTGGCGGGGGTGGCAGCACGGACACAACTAAATCAACAATTTGGCGACGCAAGATACGTCGTGGGCAGAATATATGGGCGCAAGAGCTTTGGTGGATCGCCCCGACTCGTATGGAATGGGACCTATCCGCTTTCACAACGATGTCCTCGATTGACCTCGCATTGAGCAGGCCAGTGCGCGTTCCACGCAAAGTTCGATCTCAGCGACGCATTTGCCCTCCAGCAGGGAGACTGGCAATCGTCTTGCCGAGTCCAAGCCAGTGGAAGCACCTCATCTGAAACGTGAAAGCATCTTAAGGCCGCGGAATGAGTTCTCTTGTCGCCGCCCAAGCCGCCATGCGTCCTCCCCGTCAGCCGAGTTGAAGGGCGACAAACAATTTCGAGGTCTGAGCCTCTCCTCCCAGAACAACAAGGCGATGACCACTCTGCGCGTGGAACCGTCCCTGAACTGATGCTCTTTCAGGAATCAGCTGGCTCTCGGCATGTTCCCTGTATGGCTTCCGCACCCCGGACGCAGCTTGGAACAAATCAAACATTCACCTGTCGTTCGGATGACTAACGTCGTTGGCCTCGTCAAGACGATGTTTGTCCTTGGTTGAGCGTTCCGAGGTTGCTGCAGTTTAAACGGTCAGACCCCGATAGGCTTGACGACACAGAAGGATTGGACTAGCAATAAATAAACAACAGGTGTTGCTTATCTGGCAACAACGAGGAGGAAGCGTGAGCCAATCGGGTCAGCAGGCAAAGAAAAAGCGAGAAGTTGCGAAGGAAGATGCCCGCATCGAGCGCACGCAAGCCCAACTGGCCCAGGCCGTCATAGCGCTCGCGAGCGAGCGCGACATCACAAGCGCCTCCGTGTCCGAATTGACCCGTCGCGCCGGTATCAACCGGGCGACCTTTTACGCGCATGCCAATTCGCCGGTCGAGCTGCTCACCAAGGTGCTTTCCTCGGACCTGGATGAACTACGCCGCGAAACGATTGCAGAACTGGCACGGGACCGCTCGGCTTTGCGCGCTCGCAGCCGTCGCAGCCTACGGGAGATTGTCGCCCACGTGCTTCGTTTTGAAGGGGTCTACGATGTGGGGCACTCTTCATCCGTCTTCGCGCTTCGCGTGGTTCTCGCAGAACACATCGAGCACACCGTGCGGCTCATGCTGGACGAAGGCTTCGCCGTGCCGCCCGATCGCAGCGAGGCTGCCATAGCCCTTTATTCTGCCTACATGGCACACGGTGCTGCGGGCGCAGTCGATGCCTGGTTAAGGCTCCCAAAGCCACGCGACCCCGAGCAACTCATCGCGGCAATCGAGGCGCTCTATCCTGTCTGGTACGTGTCGAGTTCGCGCGAGCCTAATAATTAAACTGCATATGACTGTCACTTGTGGAGGAATATCATGAAGGCCGCTGTACTTAATGCCCTTAACGGGAAATTTGCGATCGAGGACGTCGAAATCGACGGCCCCAGGGGTCGAGAAGTGCTGGTGGAGGTGAAGGCCTCGGGTCTCTGCCATTCAGACCTCCATATGGCGGAGAACGATTTTGGCTCGCCTTTGCCGGCAGTCTTCGGGCACGAACTTGCCGGAATCGTGAAGGAAATCGGACCGGA
Source organism: Agrobacterium arsenijevicii (assembly GCA_000949895.1). Taxonomy (GTDB): domain Bacteria; phylum Pseudomonadota; class Alphaproteobacteria; order Rhizobiales; family Rhizobiaceae; genus Agrobacterium; species Agrobacterium arsenijevicii. Next base: position 9,912 of record JWIT01000057.1, read on the forward strand.
TGTGCGAGAATTCGCGGTCGGCGATCATGTCGTGGGCTCGCTCGTGCAGTATTGCGGGC